>DFXM01000050.1:0-32573 GCA_002381695.1 Clostridium sp. UBA4108
TGTACCCCAGGGGTCGTTCCATATAATGGGAGATAAGGAGAGAAAGGTGAAAGTTTCTGTAATAATACCCGTATATAATGTAGAAAAATATATAGCAAAAACTATAGAATCCTTGCAGGAACAAAGCCTAAAGGATTTTGAGGTAATACTTATAAATGATGGTTCAACAGATGATACCCTTAGAGTTATGAAGGACGTGTTGGCTAACTCTAATTTAGATTATAAAATTATAGATAAAGAGAATGAGGGAGTCAGCAGGACTAGAAATCTAGGGATAGCTAATGCAAAAGGAAAGTATATATATTTTCTAGATGGAGATGACTACATTGCCCCAACCCTTCTGGAAAAGATGTATAGAAACTGTGAAAACTATACTCTTCAAGTATGTTTTTGTGGTTATACCCATATAAAAGAAGAAGATAATAGCGTTATGATGAAGGTACATAAATATATAGATCAGCCTATGAAGGGGCTACAGGCTGCAACAAAGATGCTAAACAATGAGTTTTGGATAAGTGCTATATCTGGCTTTTATCTAACCAGTTTTTTAATAGAGAAAAATTTAGAATTTCCAACGGATATAGTTTTTGGAGAGGATACAGTATTCGTAGTGAAAACACTTATGAATGCAGCGGCAGTAGGATGTGTAAAGGAACCATTAGTCTATTATCTTCGAAGGAGTTCTTCAGTGACACAGAGTTCAAATAATAAATATTTTAACCTGCACCAATCAAATTTAGATATATTACAGTACAATAAAAAATATTTCAATAGTTCCGATGTGGAGAAGGCGCTTTTAGAATACAAAATACCTCAATCCATAATGAGAATTTTTTCCGCTCTTGCAAAAGGTGGAAAAAATAAGGAAGAGCTATTTGAATTTATAAGTAAGGATGAAATCAAGACCTATTTAAAAGGCTTTAAGATAAATGGACAAAAGGAAAATATGAAATTTAAACTTAGCTCATATATAATTAGAGTTTGTCCTAAAATGTTATATAGCTTATTACAAGTAAGGAAAAATTAAATATGCTATAGCATTGGAATTACTATTCATACTTGTATTTGAAGTATGGATTATAGAGATAAGTACCAGAGAGGAATATGATATGAGAATAAAACATGCAAAGAAGAATGTAATATATGGTATAACCACCTATGTATTCTTGATGGTGTTATCCTTTATAAATAGAAGAATATTTGTTGATACATTAGGTCAAGAGATGGTTGGACTGCAAAATGTTCTTCAAAGCACAATGAGCCTTTTAAATCTAGTAGAATCAGGGGTTGGGATGGCAGTAATGTTTTCCTTATATAAACCCTTTGCTGAAAATGATAAAGTACAGATAAAAAGCATAGTCTCATTATATTCAAGGCTATATAAGATATTTGGTACAGTAATATTCTTTGTAGGAATATTATTATCAGGATTTTTAGGTTTCTTTGTAAAGGAACAAATTCCCATAGACTACGCCAGAATGTGTTTATTTATATATTTAGTTGATACAGCTCTTACTTACTATTTTTCTTACAAGACCTGTATGTTATATGCAAGTCAAGATGGATATATAATTTCATTTTGGGATTTTATTTTTAAAACTGTAAGGTCAGCAATACAAATAGTAATATTAATAAAGTTTAAATCTTTTATATTATTTATAGCCATCCAGGTATTAACTAACATAATGTATTTGACAACTATAAATTTAGTGGTAAATAAAAAGTTCCCATGGCTTAAAACAGTTGGAGTAGAGGAAATTAAAGGAAAGACAGATATAATAAAAAATGTAAAAGTATTATTTATCCATAAAATAGGAAGTTTTGTGGTGTTTAGTACAGATAGTTTAATAATAACACATTTTTTAGGGCTTGTGGCAACAGGATTATATGGTAACTACAATATGGTAATAACCTTCTGTGACCAATTCATGAGAAAGATTTTTGATGGATTGACAGCTAGCATAGGAAACTTGTTGACAGAGGGGGATGAAAAAAAATCTTTCGATATATACAGAAAACTGTTTTTCTTTAACTTTTGGATGTCATCCTTTGTGTCAATATGTTTATATAATCTAATGGATAGCTTTGTGATGATCTGGTTAGGTAAAAAATCCTTATTACCAAAGGGAGTTCTCATAGTATTAATACTAAATTTCTTCCTAACTACTATGAGATTAAGTATAGATAAATTTAAGGAAAGTGGAGGAATGTATTACGAAGATAGGTATGCTCCACTATTTGAAGTAACAATAAACCTAGTATTTTCAATTATACTAGTTCAAAAAATGGGCTTAGCAGGGGTGTTTCTAGGGACTCTAATAAGTAATCTATCCGTAATATTTTGGGTTAAACCTAAAATTGTATTTAATAAAGTATTTAAAAAAAGCTTTATTGAATATCTAACTCACTATATAAAATATGTATGCTGTGGAATAATTCCATTTATACTTACTTCTGCAGCAGGTAGATTAATACAATTTAACAGCTCTATACTTCAGTTTTTAGTATCTACTATGGTTAATGTGGTATTAATCAATGGAACTTACTTAATATTATTTCATAGGACAGAGGAATTCAAATATTATAAGAAACTCGTATTTAAAAAGTAAAATTATGTAATCACCCCAGGGGTGCTTACTAAATTTGGAAGCACCCCTGGGGTGATTACATAAAATGGAGGAAGGTATGGATAATATAAATAGATGCATGAAGAAGATAGGATATATATCTAATGAAAAATGGTTTAAATATACTATATTATTTACACTATTGGTATTTAGTACGGGTATAGATCTTATTCATAATTATAAGATCACGAATAATATAAAAAATGTTTATATGGTTTTAATACCATTTATTCTAGTACTAATAATGATAGGTAAGAAGCAATTAAATAGAGATGTAAACTGGATATTTTATGGAATGGTGCTATTTAGTATGATATCAGTTATATGGTCTGTTGATAGAGTTGAGACTATTAAAAATAGCATTTTATTTGCAGGAACTACAATAATAGCAGCTTATGTAGCTAAAAATTCCACAAAGGAAGAAATCTTTGAAGTGCTTTTGACGTGGTTTATGTGGATGGTTATAATAAATTTATTATGCTATATGATTAAACTACCTGTGGCTTATGACTTTAAGGAAACTAGATATACTGTTGCTCTGAAAGGAATATACAAACATAGAAATACCTTAGGATTACAGATGACATTAAGTATAAGTTTAACAATATGGTATTTAACACATTTTTGGAAAGATAAATTACTAAGAAATAAATGCATACTAACATTAATAGGAAGTGTTTTCCTATTATATATGAGTAAGAGCATGACCTCTTATCTATTAGTAGGGGCTATGGTGACATTGGTAATTTTAACTAGATATAAACTATTTAATAAACTTATGATATATGCTACAGTGCCTGCACTAGTGGTATCGATATATCTATTAATAGGTCAACCACCGTTCTTTCAAAACTTTTTATTGATGATTGGAAGAAGTCCTACTCTAACAGATAGAACAGTAATTTGGGCAGGATCTATAGCTGGAATAAAGACAAAACCACTTCTAGGCTACGGTTATTCGGCTTATTTAACTAATAATATATATGCAGTAAACTTTGTGGCAGTACATTACGGTGGATTACCAGTAAACTCTCATAATGGGTTTTTAGATATACTGCTAGATTTTGGTGTGGCAGGAGGCAGTTTAATTTTCCTATTTATGATTAATACCTTGGATAAAATAAGAAGGCTGAATAATAAATTAAGTAGGATAGATTTTAAATACATTGGATTTATATTAGCATATTTTGGGTTTACCTTATTTCACAACTTAGTGGAAAGTCCACTTGTGAAACATAATGCTACGACTTATGTGCTGATAATACTATTCTTTAATATAATATATAGAACTTGGAGAGAAGTGAAAAACAGCTAGGAGGAATATATAAATGCTATGTGCGGTAATAATGGCAGGAGGTAAAGGTACAAGATTTTGGCCCTTATCTACAGAAGAAAAACCAAAACAGTTTTTAAGCTTATTAGGGGAAGACACAATGCTGCAAATGTCTGTAAAAAGAATACTGCCCATTATTCCAATGGAAAGAATTTTTATAGTGACAGCTAAGGCATATGTGGAATTGGTAAAAGAGCAGCTTCCATATTTAAATGAAGAAAATATAATAGTAGAACCAGTGGGAAGAAATACTGCTCCCTGCGTTGGACTTTCAGCTTTTTATATAAATAAAAGATTTAAAGATGCCACTATGGTGGTATTGCCATCAGACCATTTGATTCAAAATGAAAAGGAATTTTTAAAGCTATTAAAGCTAGGAGAAAGTTTCGTTGAAAAAGAGAGTAGTGCATTAGTAACTATAGGAATTACACCTACCAGAGCAGAAACTGGTTATGGTTATATAAAAACTAAAGCTAACACTTGTTATAATAAAAATTTAGAGAAAGTACTATGCATTCCGAAAGATTACCAAGCTGCGGCCTGTGATAAAATTGATGATGAGGAACAAGTATTTCAAGTTGAGAGATTTGTAGAGAAACCTAACAAACAAAAGGCTGAAGAGTACTTGGAGAGTGGAGAATATCTATGGAATAGTGGGATGTTTATATGGAGAGTAGAAAACATACTGCAGCTTATAGAAAAGCATTTGAATAATACTCATAAAATATTAGAAGATATAATATCAGTGCCAAGCCAGGAGTATAATGAAGCTTTGGAAAAGAACTATGAAAAAGTTGATAATATATCTATAGACTTCGGAATAATGGAAAAGGCAGACAACATATATGTTATGCCTGGAGATCTAGGTTGGGATGATGTAGGTAGCTGGAAGGCTATTGAAAGATATAGAGAGAGAGATAAAAATAACAATATAGTTTTTGGAGAGGTTACAAATCTTCAAGGTAAAAACAATATCATAGTATCACAGAATAAGCCAATAATACTTTCAGGGGTAGAGGATATAGTATTAGTAGAAAGTGAAGACATGATATTCTTAGGGAAAAAAGAAAATATAGAAAATTTATCAAAATTAAGGGACGAACTAGGCCCTCAAGCAAAAACTCAGTAATAATAAAAGGAGAAAATATATGAAGATTTCAGTGATATGCCCTTTATATAATGGAGAAGACTATATAAAAAATCTAAATAATTCTCTGCTTAAGCAAAAAGGGGTAGAATTTGCTTCTATAGAATATATTTTAACTGAGGGCAAAGATAACTCAGAGGAAGTATTAAAGAGATTAAATTGCAGTTATAAAAAAATAAAGCCCCAAGAGTTTTCACATAGTAGAACGAGAGAAGAAGCAGCATTTAGAGCAGAGGGAGATGTACTAGTTTTTATAACTCAAGATATAATAATAATAGATGATTTATGGCTTTCAAAGCTGGTAAAACCTATAATAGAGGGGCAATGTGCAGCAACCTTTAGTAGGCAGATTTGTGATAATAATACCATAGAAAAATACGTAAGAGAAAAAAATTATCCAGAGGAAAGTAGAATTGTATGTAAGGATAATATAAAAGAATTAGGCATAAGAACCTTCTTCTTCTCTGATGCGGCCTCAGCAATAAAAAGAGAGACCTTTGAGGAATTAGAAGGATATGATAATAAACACTTAGTAACTAATGAAGATATGTATATAGCCTATAAAATGATAAATAAAGGTTATAAGATAAGATATACCAGTGAAGCAGAGGTTATTCATTCTCATGAATTTACCTTAAAACAACTTTATAAAAGATATTACGATACTGGAATATTTCTTAAACAAAACAGTTATCTTTTAGAACATAAGGCAAACAAAGCTGGTATGGGACTTCTTGGGTATGTGTTAAAAAGAGCAGTTGAAGAGAGAAATATTGGGGTATTAATAAATGTAATACCAAACTTTGCAGCTAGATATTTAGGAAACTTTTTTGGGAAGAGAAGTGTTAAGAGGTAAGTGCACCGGAGGTGCAGTGAAGGAGTTCACTTCGTGAACAGAGAAGGAGTTGACTTCGTCAACAGAGAAGTGCTCACGGGGTTCGCAGAGGAGGAGTTCACTGCGTGAACAGGGAAGTGCTCACTTTGTTCGCAGAGAAGTGCAGCAAGCTGCAGAGAAGGAGTTGACTTCGTCAACAGGTAAGGGTTCACTACGTGAACAGAGAGAGACGAACTTTGTTTGCAGTTTGATTGGAGTAAGTAGTTGTGTTAGTTAGATAAGTATAGGTAAATATAGATGAGTATAGTTAAATAAAGGGAGGAACATTATGAAGGGAATAATTTTAGCGGGAGGTTCTGGAACTAGGTTATATCCAGTGACCAAGGCTATATCAAAGCAAATAGTGCCAATTTATGATAAACCAATGATATATTATCCAATGTCTGTATTGATGCTTGCAGGAATAAAAGAGATACTGATTATATCTACGGAGAGAGATGTGGTAGGATTTCAAGAATTATTTGGAACGGGAGAAGAGCTAGGGTTAAATATAAGCTATGCTGTTCAGAAGGCTCCAAATGGACTTGCAGAGGCATTTATAATTGGAGAAGAATTTATAGGACAAGATAATGTATCTTTAATCCTAGGGGATAATATATTCTGGGGACAAAGTTTTGGTGTGCATTTAGAGAAAGGCGCAGACATAGAAAAAGGTGCGATGGTGTATGGCTACTATGTTCAAAACCCAAGAGAATTTGGAGTAGTAGAGTTTGATGAGAACAGGAAAGTAGTATCTTTAGAGGAAAAACCAGAGCATCCAAAGTCAAAGTATGCTATACCAGGTCTTTATTTCTATGACAATACAGTTGTAGAAAAAGCTAAAGCTTTGAAGCCTTCTAAAAGAGGAGAACTTGAGATTACAGATTTGAATAGAATGTATATGGAAGAGGGAACTCTAAGAGTAGATCTTCTAGGAAGAGGCATGGCATGGCTTGACACAGGAACTCATAGTTCTATGCTAAGGGCATCTAATTTCGTAGAGGCAGTACAAAATACTCAAGGTACATACATAGCATGTTTAGAGGAAATTGCTTATAAAAAAGGGTGGATAGACGAGGAACAGCTAAAGAAATTAGCAGCACCACTACTTAAAACAGGTTATGGCAAATATCTTATGGATATTGCAGAAGATAGATAACTAAGAACTTAGTTTCTAACTCTATATTGTGAAAAGCAATTATTGATGTTTCAGAAGATAGATAATTACAAACCTAGTAATAATTAAGGAGATTTTATAATGGGAAATTTTAAGTTTAATAAAACTAAAATAGATGGATTGTATATAATAGAGCCTAAGCTTTATGGAGACCATAGAGGATATTTTATGGAAACCTATAGTGAAAGAGAGTTTTTTGAAAATGGATTAGATATGAAACTCGTACAGGATAACCAGTCCAAGTCAAAAAAAGGTGTGTTAAGAGGACTTCACTTCCAAACTCAGCATTCTCAAGGAAAGTTAGTTAGAGTTATAGAGGGAGAAGTTTTTGATGTAGCTGTGGATTTAAGAGAAGGTTCACCAACTTATGGTCAATGGGAAGGTGTGAAACTTTCTGCTGAAAATAACCTACAGTTTTACATACCAGAAGGCTTTGCACATGGTTTTTTAGTGCTGTCTGAAGAAGCTATATTTACCTACAAATGTAGTGATTTCTATTATCCAGAGTATGATGGTGGAATCATTTGGAATGATAAGGATATAAACATACAATGGCCAATAGAAAATATAGAAGAGATTTTATTATCAGATAAAGATAAAAACTTAAAACCATTAAAGGAAGCAATCCTTCCTAAATAAAGAATTTTAAGGAGTTGAATTGGATGAAAACTTATTTAGTAACTGGTGGAGCAGGATTTATTGGTTCAAATTTTGTAATTTATATGCTGAAGAAGTATAGGGATATAAAAATAATTAATTTAGACAAGCTTACTTATGCAGGAAATCTTGAAAACCTAAAAACTGTAGAAAATGATGAGAGACATGTATTTGTTCAAGGAGATATAGGAGATAGAGAGCTAATAACTAAACTGTTTAAAGAGAATAATATAGATTATGTAGTAAACTTTGCCGCAGAATCTCATGTGGATAGAAGTATAACTGATCCAGAAATCTTTGTTAAAACTAATGTGCTTGGTACATTAAACTTATTAAATTGTGCAAAAACTGCTTGGAATAGTGAGAGTGGCTGGAGAGAAGGAGTAAAATATCTACAGGTATCTACAGATGAAGTATATGGCTCCTTAGGAGAAGAGGGTTATTTCATTGAAGAAACACCTATAGACCCACATAGCCCATATTCAGCAAGTAAGGCTTCTGCTGACTTATTGGTTAAAGCTTATGCGGATACATATAAAATGCCAGTAAATATAACAAGATGTTCAAATAACTATGGTCCATATCAATTTCCTGAGAAGTTAATACCACTTCTAATCAATAACTGTTTAAAGCATAAAAACTTACCAGTTTATGGGGATGGATTAAACGTAAGAGATTGGTTATATGTAGAAGATCACTGCAAGGCTATAGACATGGTAGTAAACCATGGAGTTCTTGGAATGGTTTATAATGTAGGTGGCCATAATGAGAGAACTAACATCCAAATAGTTAAGAAAGTTATAGCTGAGCTGCATGAAAAGGTAGATGGCGAAATAACTGAGAACTTAATAAAGTATGTTGAGGACAGAAAAGGTCATGACAGAAGATATGGAATAGATCCAACTAAGATAAAAGATGAATTAGGCTGGTACCCAGAAACTACTTTTGAAGTAGGAATAGTAAAGACTATAGAATGGTATCTTGAAAACAAACAGTGGATGGAGAACATAACCTCTGGAGAGTATGAAAAATACTACGAAAAAATGTATAAATAGAGAAAGGTCAGCAGAGCTGACAGGGGAGGAGCAAGCGAGTATTTACCTGTAAACCTAGTTTGCTCTTACCTGCTACTGAAAGGAGCGAAACCGTGTTTAGAAAAGCTTACTTATTAATAAGAGCTATTCCTAAAACATTATATTTTAATTTTAAATATTTACCTTTTAAAAAGGCTATGAGGTTACCTATTTTGGTGTCTCATAGGGTTTGGCTTATGGATACTCAAGGAGAAGTGGATATCAAAGAGGATAACCTGACTCCTTTTATGATAAAGTTAGGATTTAATGAAGTAGGAATCTTTGACCAAATGAGAGAGAGAACTGTATGGAATGTAAAGGGTAAAGTTAATTTTAAGGGAACAGCTCTCATAGGACATGGAAGTAAAATTTCTGTAGATCCTAAAGGAACCTTAAACTTGGGAAAAGAACTGATAATTACTGCTGAAAGCTCCATCATTTGTAGAAATGAGATAACTCTTAAGGATGGAGTTATGATATCCTGGGAAACTCAAATTATGGATAGTGATCTTCATTCAATAGTAGATGGAGAAGGAAAAATAGTAAATAGTGATGAAGCAGTAGAAATAGGAGAAAAATCCTGGATTGGTTGTAGATGCTTGGTACTCAAAGGAGTCAAACTAAAGCCAGGAACCATAGTGGCAGCAGGAACTACAGTGTCAAAATCAGTTAACTACATAGATAAAGAGAAATCCTTAATAGGAGGAAATCCTATAGGAATATTAAGGGAGAATGTGGAATTTAGAATTTAGTAGTTTTAAAAAGCTAAAATTCTAAACACAAAAGGTGTATTATGAAAAAATCATTATTAAAAGATAGAAGAGTAAAAGATTTAGGCTATACACTAGGGGCAAATTTAATAAGTCTAATTTCAGGGGTGGTTATTACCTTTGTAATACCAGCAGTATTACCTATGGAAACAGAATTTGCATATCTCAAGATATTTACACTTTATCTTGGATATTTAGGATTTTTCCATCTAGGGTTTAATGATGGTATTTATGTTAATTATGGAGACTATGACTATGACACCTTACCAAAAGGAGAGTTTAGATCATATTTTAAATTTCTTTCAATATCTCAGATAATAGTAGCTACGTGCTTAATATTAATTCTTTTACTATTATCCATAGACCCTCAGAGAAAGATAATATATATTTTTCTAGCAATAAACATTGTATTAACTAATATAACGGGATATTTTGATTTTATATCTCAAGTAATAAGAAGATTTAAGCTATATTCCTTTACAATGATATTAAATAAAACCTTGTATACTATAGGTGTAGTAGCACTTATATTAGGAAGTTATAAGACTGCAAATGTATTAATATTACTTCAGACAGTTATAAATGGAGTCATTTTAATAATATATATGATGAACTATAAGGAAATCACCTTTGGAAAGAGTCAAAGCTTTAAAACCATGAAAACTAAGATATTTAATAATATAAATATGGGCTTTTTCATAATGCTTGGAAACTTTGTAAGTATTCTAATTATAGGTATAGATAGAATATTTATAGAGAGATTCTTTACTAAAGTAGAATTTGCTTTATATTCTTTTGCGGTTCAGCTGTTAACTATGGTGTATTTAATTTTAAATGGAATTAGAAGTGTGGTATTTCCATATCTAACAAGAAATGAAGGCAAGAATCTAAATAAAACCTATGAATTTATGAAAACTGTTGTGTTTATACTTTTAGGGTATTGTTTATCAGGGTTCTTTATATTTAAGCCAATAGTAGGATGGATTTTACCTAAGTATGTTCCAGCATTAACTATAGCAGCCATTATTTTTCCGACTATCTTATTAAGTGGAGAGATTAACATAGTAACGCAAAACTTTTATAAGACCTTAAAGCTTAAAAGAGAATATACAAAAAATAGTATAGTGGGAGTAGCTGCAGCGTTAATAACCATAGTTATAGCATTTATCGGCTTTAGAACTATGGAAGCTATAGCAATTTCATCTTTAATATCCTTTATGATGTGGGAGATATATGGAGATATCTTCTTTAGTAAACATATAGGGGCTAAAACTATAAAGTACACTATTGGAGAAGTATTAGCTATAGGATTATTTTTATCATTAGCCTTTAAAACTACATGGTATATAGGATTTATATTATACATAATTGGATTTACAGTAATAGTAGCATTATTATTTAAAAATGAAATAAAGGCGGGAAAGGCTAAAATTTTTCATAAATCAAGTGATTCCTAGCTACGGATGGTGGATATGAGATAAATGTGAAGATAGTGAATAGTTCACTGTAAGTCGCAGGTCACTTATAAGGAGATATATATGAGCGAAAAAATATACGTAAATGGAACCATACTTCATGAAAGACCTACGGGACTTGGAGTATATGCAAAAAACGTAATAAAGGAATTAAAAGGCAAGGAAAACCTAAAGGTTTTTTGTCCTATAGATATAGAGGGCGTAGATGTAATTAAAACTACAGAGTATGTAAAGCCCTCCTATAAAAAAAAAGGAGGACTTGTAAGACTTTTATATACTCAATTTGTTATGCCCTTTAAGGTGCAGAAGGATGGAATAATATATCATCCATTTCAGTACCTATGCCTATTTAGCAGAAAAAAACAAATAATCACAATTCATGATTTTATACCACTACATTATAAAGAGGTAGCAAAGCATCAGTATAAGTATTATAAATACTTTATGCCCTTCTTATTAAAGAAGGCCTATAAGATAATATGTATATCTGAGAATACAAAAGAAGATTTACTAAAATTCTATAATGTAGATGAAAATAAGGTAGAAGTTATATATAATGGCTATGATGATCAGGTATTTAACACTAATAATATAAAGGAAGAAGTGTTAAAAAAATATAATATAGATTATCCTTATATAGTTATGGTTGGTGGAGGCTATTTTCATAAGAATCTTCATAGTGCCATAGAAGCCTTTAATAAAATAGAGGACAAAAAGGAGAATAAACTTGTTATCATAGGAAAAACTTCCCCTTATATGGAAAAATTGAAGGAGCAGGTTGAAGCCTTAGGCTTAAAGGAACAGGTTATATTTCTTGGATATGTGGGAGATGAGGACTTAAGTACTCTATACAATAAAGCAACAGCCTTTTTATATCCAACATTATATGAAGGATTTGGACTTCCAATTCTAGAAGCTTGGGCATGTAACACCTTGGTGCTATGTTCAAATAATTCATCATTAAAAGAAATCTCTGGAGAAGGAGCTATAACCTTTAATCCAGAAAATATTCATGAAATAAAAGCAGCTATAGAAAGTGCTTTAAATAGTGAAAATATAGAAGAAGTAAATAAAATGAAGGACATAGGAAGAGAGTTGTTAAAGAATTACTCTTGGAGAAAAACCGCAGAGGAAGTTTATAATCAGCTGAGCTAATTATAAGATGTCTTAATATACAGTAAAGGACTCACTGTGTCTGTGAGAAGGATTCCCTTTAATCATGAGAAGTACTCACCATGCTTGTGGTAAGAATGAAATTCAATTTTATCGCCTCTTATTACAAGCAAGGCGGGTACTTCATTATAAGTATATTTAAGTTACTACTGATGAAAGGAGCAAATTATGTATCAAATAATAGCATTATTACAGTTATTAGTTTTTATATTTATTATGAGAAAATTTGTTAAAGAAAAAGGTCTTGTAATATTAGTGGATCAGGTTAAGATAATGTTCATATTATGGATGGGAGCACTGATACTTTATGATTTTACGCTGAGTAGTTTTTATAAGCCCACCCTTCAGATAAATTTGATAACCATATTTATTTGGGTAAGCTTTTTAATTATGGCAAAATTCATATCCTTGGAGGAAGAGGACGTACATATACTCTTTGATGAGTTTCATGACAAAGATTATTATAAACTTTATGCCTTGGCATCTAATACTATATTTATAATAGCAGCTTTAACATTTGCAGTTAATGTTAATAAGTATGGATTAATGATTCTAGAAGAAAATAAAATTAATAAGCAAATGATGGACCACTATGCTGGATATATTGTGTATATGTTAGTGTTATGTGGAGAGGTAAAGTACATATTATTTAGAAATCATAAAAAGTGGATAGATCTTCTAGTATTTATAGGAAGTGTGGGAATACTAGTTTTAACCATAAATAGAGGACCAATAGCATTCTTATTTATAACCATAGGAATTTATGAGGTGTTTAGCTTCATTAATATAAAGGAAACTTTATCTAAGAAGCAAAAGTTTACTATCTATGGAATCTTTATAGCTCTTATATTGGCTTTCATATGGTTCTTTGGGTATATAGGAAGTATGAGAATGGAATTTGTACTTACAGAAGTGTATAAAAGAAGTTTATGGGAACACTATGGGGTACCAACTTGGATGCCAGAAGGATTTTTATGGATATACATTTATTTGACCAGTACTCTTGAAAATGCCGCTTATGCATTAGCACATCAGGTAACCTTAGGATTTACCTTTATGGGAAATCTGTTCTATCCTTTTGTAAAGCTTGTGGCAAATGTACTTGGTCAGGGAGATATCTTCAAGGACTGGCTTATGAGCCAAGGAGGATATGTACCTCATCTTCAGTCAAAGGTAGGGCTTAATGCTATGACTTTTATACCAGAAGCCTTTCATGATTTAGGAATAGCTGGTTTCATAATTTACGTATTATTATATGTATTATTAGCGTACCTATCTATAAGACTTATAAAAAGCAGAATAGGTTTTTCTTCAATAGGTAAAATTTTAATATACACAAATATAACCAGTATATTACTTTGGAGTATTTTTGTTAACTCCTTTAAGATTCCAATACTTATATTAAATATATTTGGAGTGTTGTTTATAGAGGGGATAATTTATTTGGGGAAGCGCAACCAGAGATTACAGTGAAGTGCGCCGGGGGCGCAGAGAAGGAGCAGCAAGCTGCAGAGAAGGAGTTGACTTCGTCAACAGAGAAGGGCACCGGAGGTGCAGAGAAGGAGTTCACTTTGTGAACAGAGAAGTGCTCACTTTGTTCGCAGAGAAGGAGTTCACTTTGTGAACAGTGAATTGCTCGCTTTGCTCGCAGTGAATTGTTCATTTTGTTCACAGAGGAGGGGCTTCGCCAGTGGATTGCAGCTTGCGGTTGCAGTTATCTAGATAAGGTGCTTGGTACTTTATTTAAGGGAGGATTAATTCATGAATGAAAAAGTATCTGTAATACTTTTAAATTATAAAGGGGTGGAAGACACCTTGGAATGTGTAAGGTCCCTGGAAAAATGTAGTTATGATAATTTTGATATAATAATAGTAGAGAATGCATCTCCAGACGATTCCTACGAAAGGCTGAAGGAGAAATTTGGGGATAACCCAGGGGTGGAACCAAATAAAGTAATTTTATTGAAGGCTGAGGAAAATGGGGGATTTGCTAAAGGGAATAATATAGGAATAGAATATGCGTTAGAAAATAATGCAGATTATATAATGATTTTAAATAACGATACTTTAGTGGAGCCAGATTTTATAGAGGAGCTTTTAAAACCCTTTAAGAGAGATGATGCAATAGGAGTAACTACAGGAAAGATATATTATGAAGAGAAGAGAAACACCTTTTGGTTCGCAGGAGGTCAGTTTTTAGAGAATAGATTTTATGGTGCTCATATTGGAGAAGGAGAAGAAGATAGGGGGCAGTATGATAGTGGAAGAGAAATAACCTTCTCTACAGGTTGTCTTATGATGATAAAGGCAGAGGTACTAAAAAAAGTAGGATTACTTCCAGAGGAATACTTTATGTACTATGAGGATGTGGATTTTTGCTTAAAGCTAAGAGAAGCTGGATATAAGCTTTGGTTTGCTCCAAGGTCTAAAATATATCATAAGGTAAGTGCATCCACAGGAGGCGAAGCTTCACCTTTTGCCATAGAGTGGAATACTAGAAATAGAATATTATTAATGAAGAAATTTAAACATAGATTATCAAAGAGTGAATATATGAAGTTGAATAGTTTTTTTTATCTTTCAAGGGTGGCAGTAATAGGAAGGTATTTAGTAAAAGGGGAGAAGGAAAAAGTTAAGGCTACCTTTAGGGGGATAAGGAGCAGTAGGCAGAGAAGTACGCCGGGGGCGTAGAGAAGTGCAACTTGCAGTTGCAGAGAAGGAGCAGCAAGCTGCAGAGAAGGAGCTCACAGGTTCGCAGAGAAGGGTTCGCTTTGCTCACAGGGAAGTGCTCACTTTGTTCTCAGAGAAGTACTCGGGGCGTAGGGAAGTGAAATTTATGTTGTAGAGAAAGAGTTTATGGGGTTTGTGGAGAAGGATTTTGTTAGTGAATAGATGAAGGTAATTTATAAGTAGAGATTCAGTTGTGATTTTAAGTCATAGCTGGATCTTTTTTTATTTGTTAGCAATCTTTTAAGATAAAGCCAATATATATAGATTTGTATAATGAAACTACATTATACAAATAGGCTCAAATATAAAATTAGATTAATTAGAACTTCATATTATTACTGCTCAACCGTTTCGAAATCTTGATTTACTAAGACTATATTCAAGCAAAAAGCTAAAAGACAACAACTCCCTTTGCTCGAACAAGTTGTCTTTCCTAACGCTTTTTGCTTTCACATAGCCTAAGTAAATCTAAGGTTTCTGCAAATGGTATTCACAGCAATAATATGAAGTTCAATTTTAATATTTCATAAAATAAAAACCTATTTGTATAATGTAGAAGCTCAATTACAACTTATATATAAATAAAAAAATAAAAGAATAAAGCGATAAAACCATAAAAACATAAAAAAATACGGATTTATTTTAATGTAGTTCTAAAATCAACAATTATTCAAAATAAGACTAAATATATTTACGAATAAAATTAAAACTTTCTAAAAATTATTGCTGTTAAATTAATAAAATAAAATAGTTGTCATAAAAAATAACCATACATGTAAAAAAAGATGCTAATTGGAAAAATATAATAATAAAATATTATTTTACCTCAAAAAGAAGGAATTTGGTATTTTTTATAGAATATACATCTTTATATAAATTTTAGGTATTATGGGAATAAAAATATTGATATATAGAAATGTATGGTGTATAATATGTACAGTAGTTGAAAATAAAAGTAAAATACATAAATATTATACAAAAAATATTATTAATACATAAATGTAAAATAAGTTATAGGAATACATTTTTAGTAAAAGTTTATCCAATTTTATGGACAAACTAGAAAATATTTCGTATAATAGGTGTACGATACTTTTCACACACATAATGTTATATTTTACATATATAAGTAATATATATGGAGTATAGTTAATTATTGATGTATCAATATATATAAACCTATGATACACATAAATATAAATTTAAAATTCAGAAAAAATGGGAGGGAATCAACTTGAATAAGAAAACAAAACAAACTTTAGTCGCTGGATTAGCTGCAACCCTAGGAGCAGGAATGATAGCTCCAGCAGTACAAGCTGCACCAGCGGACGCAAACGCATTATATAAAACTGCTTTTGATGCAGTAGTAGCAGCACAAAGTGCTGGTACTCAAGAAACAATAAACGTAGCTAGAAAGGCTATAACATCACTTCAAGGAACAAGTGCTGCATTCGCAGTAGGAGAGTTCTCTAAACAAGTAGATGCAGTTCAACAAAAATTATTTGAAAGATTCATGGGTATATTATTTGACAAAAATCAAAAACCAGTTGATAGCATAACTCAAGCTCAAATTAATGAAGCTAAAGAATTAGTTATCGCTTTTGATACTTATGAAGGAAATAAACCATACACTGCTTCTTGGTCATCAGCTGTTGACAAATATCAACAAGCTAATATAGATGCAGCTAAAAAAGCTGTAGAAGCAGCTCAAAAATCAGGAAAGAAAGCTGATATAGAAGCAGCTCAAAAATTAGTAGATGAACTTGTAAAAGTTACAAACAACGATACAGTTAAAAAATATGCTCAAGAATTAAAAGCTATAGTAGATAAATTAGCTGCTGAATTAAAAATCGAAAGCGTTGAAGCTACAAACCTAAAAGAAATAGTAGTTACATTCAACAAAGAAGTAGATAAAGTAACAGCAGAAGATATAGCTAACTACAAATTAACATCTGATAAGAATAAAGATAAAGCTAGCTTAAAAGATGCTACAGCTAATCTTAAAGAAGATGGAAGAACAGTAGTTATAACTTTAAAAACAAAAGCTTCTCAACAAGAAGGAGTTAAATTAACAACTACTGGAGTTAGAGATAAAGATGGAAAAGCTATTGCAAAAACAGAAAGTAGCTTTATATTCTTTGATAACCAAGCTCCAGAATTAGAAGAAGTAAAAGTAGTTGGACCAAAAACAGTTGAATTAAACTTCAATGAGCCATTACTAAAAGCTCCAATAATTAAATTAGACAATGGTCAAGTATCAGCTACAGTAAAACATGAGCCAGGTTCAAGAAAAGTTACAGTTAACTTTGGAAGAGATTTAGAAGAAAAAGAGTATACACTATCTGCAGAAGGTGGAAGTGATTATGCTAACTATAAAGTAGTTAAAGTAGAAAAGAAATTTGACTATAAGAAAAATACAGAAGCTTTAACAGGTGAAATAATAAAAGCTAACCAAACTGAAGTTGTTGTTAAATTCAACAAACCAGTAAAAATTCAATCTAGTAAAAAGGTAAGTGTATATCATTCTTATAACAACAGTAATAAATACAAAGCTTCATCTATAAAAGCTGTAGATAGCAGCGATGGATTCTTTGATACAGTAGTTTCAGGTGAAGATTACAGTGATACTTATAAGTTTACATTTACTGCACCAATGTCAGATAAGACAGATTATAAAGTATTCATCAATACTGAGAAAAATGCTTTTGAAGACAGATGGGGAAATGATGTTGATTCTATGGAATTAACAACAGCTGTTGATGTAGATGTTAACGGTCCAGAAATAATGGAAGTTAAAGCTACAGATTCAAAAATAACAATTAAATTCAATGAAAAAGTTAATGTAAAAGATGCAAAAGATCCAGAGAATTATGTGTTCAAAACTTCATCAGGAAGAGTTTTAGATAATAAAGATTATTCATTCTTAAATAAAGATGGACAAATCAAAAATGATATTATCACATTAGGAACTGATGGACGTACTGTAACATTACCAGTTTCATTCAAAAATGGTAGTTTTAAAGTTGAAGTTAGTGGAATAAAAGATATATCTTACAACGAAAACAAAATGACTACTCAAGAAGTAGATTTTGAAGTTGGAGATGAAACTGCACCAAAATTATCTCAAGTAACTTATAACCAAGATACAAAGAATCCTAAATTAAGAGTAACTTTCAGTGAAAGAATGGATATCACTGGTTTAGATGATTTAGATAATTACCAATTAAGAGATTTAGGTAATCTAGATGCTGATGGACTTGGTAAAATTATTGATTTCCATGATGATGCTGAAGCAACTGTTGTAGATGATCACACTGTAGAAATTGATTTAGTAGAAGTTTCATCTAAATTCACTAGTGCTTTTACTGCTAATAAGTTACAATTAGAAGTAAGTAATGCATTCAAAGATTTAGCTGGAAACAAGATGGAAAATGTTTATAATGCTAAAAAGGTTGAAGAAGATACTATTTCTATAGCTAGACCAGAATTAACTGCTAGAGATACAATTAAGATAGAAATAGATAGAGAATTAAGTGGAAGCTTAAAAGCTTCAGACTTTACAATAGTTGGCTATGATAGTAAAGTAACTTCAGCTAGTTATGAAAATGGTTCAGGAAAATCAACTATTACATTAGAACTTGAGAAAAAACTAGCTACAGATGCAGCACCAGTTGTTAAAATAGCAAAAGATGCTATAACTGATAAATTTGGAAATGAGTATCCTGCATTTACAACACAAGCAGCTTTAGATAAAGTTAAAGCAGAATTTGTAACTACTAAGATAGATGGTGAAGATGTAGCAGATATCAGAATGACAAATAATGGAGTTATATTAAGATTCTCTGAGCCTATAAATAAAGCTACAGTATCTAATACAACATTTGAAGTTTATGGCGTTAAAATAACTAGCTTAGAATGGAATACAGAAGCTGGAAATCCAGCAGGAACAACAGTTATTCTTAAGACAACTGATAAGTTAAGTAAAGGATTAAGTGTAACTCAAGAAAATCCTATCTGGGATATGGCAGGAAATGTTACTACTGACTTAAAGGGTAAAATTATATCAACTGCAAGTATAGATTCTATTTTAGATGGAGCTACTGTTACTGAGCTTTTAGAATTAGGAATCACAGATGCTAATAGCAATAATATAGATGCTATTAATGTTGTATTAGCAAGTAAAGTACCAGCAGATAAAGATAATACTACAAAAGTTCAAGCTATAGTTGATGGAGTTAATAAAGGAGTAGCAGATATTAATGCTGCACCAGCTAATGCAACTGAAGATATGTATAAAGCAGCTGGAATTAATGTTAAAGGTACTCTTGCTAAAGTTAATGCTGCAGTTAAAGGTGCTAGAGATATTAAAGGAGCAGATTTAACCGCTAAAGAAATTCAAAATGCAGCTAATGGATTAAGTCAAAATGCACCACGTGTATTTGTAAGACAAGGTAACGCTGCAGGTGAAATAAGATTACTTGAAGCAACATCAGCAATGGAATATAGCAAAGATGGAGCAGCATATATAGCATGCACTCCTGATATAGATATTTCAGCTAAGATAGGTGATAAGATTGAGGTAAGATATGCAGCTACTGGTACTCAAGAAGCATCAGAAGCACAAGTAATAGTAGTAAAAGCTGAAGATATTAAGCCAGCAGTAGTAGTTATAAATGCTCAATTTGATCTTGTTACTAAAAAATTAACTAGTGTTACTGAAATCCATGAATATAGTTTAGATGGTGGAAAAACATGGAGTGATGCTAAACTTGGAGCATTTACTGCTGAAGAAATGGGAAAAATAAATACTACTAATGGTATTATGGTACGTGTTAAGGAAGCTAATAAGTTACCAGCAAGCGTAGCAGAAACTATTATTATAACTAAAGCAAATACTCCAGTAGCAGGAGATGTTACATTTGCTCAAGGAACAACACAAGGAACTATAAGTGTTACAGTTGCAAGTGGTTCAGAATATAGAGTTTTAGGTGTTGATAATCAAGAAAAGCAAACATGGACAGATGGAGGAGCAGCGGCAGACATACTTGTAGAAGAAGGTTATAAAATTGAAGTGCGTGTAAAAGTTGTTGGAACTACAATGGCAAGTGATGCATATGAGTATATTGTAAAAGCATCAGATATTAAAGCTTAGAAATAAGTTTAATAGATATTTATAACTTCAAAAAATCAGTGAAGAGAGATAATCGGAAGATATCTCTCTTCTTATTTTTAGATTATAAAAGGCGTATTTCAAAACATATCTTTCTCAGGTATTGAAAAAATGTTGTATTTATGTAAAAATTATATAAATGAGATAATCTACTATAAAGGAGATGAAATCGTATGAATAAGAAAACTAAAAAAGTAATTAATGGCACTTTGACTACCGCAATGCTTACAACAATTGCAGTACCAGCACTTGCAGATTCTGTTGATTCTAATAAACTTTATGAAGCTGCTTATTATGCAGTTAAGGAGACTCAAATTTATGGTACTCAGGAATCTATTAATGTAGCAAGAAAGGCTATTTTGGCTTTAAAGGGAACTGATGCTAGTTTTGCTATTGGGGAATTTTCTAAGCAGGTTGATGGAGTTCAACAAAAGCTTTTTGTGGAGTTTATGAGTATATTGTTTGATGGTAATAATAAGCCGGTTAAGGAAGTAAATCAAAGTAAGATAAATAGAGCTAGGGAATTGGTTTTAAGTTTTGCAACCTATGATGGCAATGGTCCATATATAGCTTCTTGGTCTACAGCGGTGGATAAGTATCAACAGGATAATATAAATACTGCTACAAGAGCTGTAGAAAAAGCGGAGTTTACTAGTACTGAGGAAAATGTACAGATTGCTAGAGATTTAGTGGATCAGCTTTTGACAGTTAAAAATGATAGTAAGATTAAAGCTTATGCTGAGGTTTTGGAAACTAGACTGGATAAAATAAGCCTGGAATTTAAATTATTAGAGGTTTCTGCTTCTAATAATAAAGAAATAGAAGTTAGCTTTTCTAGAAAAGTAGATAAGAAGCATGCAGAGGATTTGGCTAATTATAGATTTACTACTAAGGGTCAAGGTAAGTTAATCAATGGACAAGCTACTCTTTTAGAGGATGAAAAGACTGTAAGATTGACCTTGGATAGAGAAGCAAAAACTCAAGAGACATTTGAGTTAGAGGTTTTAAACATTAAAGACTCAAATGGAAATACCCTTTCAAAAACTAAGAGACAAGGTACTTTCTTTGATTCTCAGGCACCATTAGTAGAGGGTATAAAAGCCGTTGGACCAAGGGAATTAGAGGTAGAGTTTTCTGAGCCTTTAAAGGCTGCACCAAAGGTGACCTTAGATAATGGACAATACTCAGCAACAGTGACTCATACTCCAGGTTCAAGGATTGCTACAGTTAGATTTACATCAGATATGTCTGCGAAGGAACATACTGTAACTATTGAAGGTGGTTATGATTTTGCTGGATATAAGGTAAGTAAGGTTAATAAAACCTTTAACTATAGCAATAATACTGAGGAAGTTACTGCACAGATTTTAGGTGCAGATCAGACAGAGGCTACTATTAAGTTTAATAAACCAGTTAAAATAAACACTAAATCAAAGGTAACAGTATTTCACACTTATAACAATAAAACATCTTATAAAGGAACTATAGATGCCAAAGATCCAGTTAGTGGATATAGTGATACCTATGTACTAAAATTCTCTTCTCCAATGGTAGGTGGAGTTGATAATAAAATATTTATAAACACTGAAAAAGATAGCTTTGAGGATAAGTGGGGAAATGATGTTAAGTCCTTAACCTTAAATACAGAGATTAGCATCGATAAAACAGCTCCTGAGGTTTTAGAGGTTAAGGCAGAAAAAGATAATAAATTAACCGTTAAATTTAATGAAAAAGTTAGCTCTAAAGATGCTATCGATAGAGCAAACTATGTTCTTAAAAAATCCAATGGTACAGTGTTAACAAATAAAGAGTATTCCTTCTTAAATAAAGATGGTAAGTTTACTACTTCAGCTAAATTTAGCTATAATAACGATAAGCAAACTGTAACTATAGAATTACCATCAGCTTTAAGGGATGGAGATTTTACTTTAACAGTTAGTGGAATCACAGATGTTTCTTATAATGAAAATAAAATGACAAAGCAAGATGCATCCTTTAGTGTTGTTGATACTACAGCACCAACTATCTCAAATGTAATGAAAAATGGCTCTAAGATAAGAGTTGTATTTAGTGAAGAGATGAAAACTGAGGGATTAGAAGTATTATCTAACTATGAATTAGTAAATAGAAGAACTGGAAAAGTTATTGCCTTCCATAAAGAGGCACAGGTTAGAATTGTTGATGGCAGGACAGTAGAAATCGATTTATATGATGATGTAAATTTAGCCTCCTATGATATGAAAGTAAGGGTAAATGGAAATCTAAAAGATTCAAATGGTATAAAAATAGATGGAATTTATGCTGAGTATGATATAGTTGATGACTCTATTAATAAATCTTCTATTTCAGAGGTATATACATCTTCTAAAAATCAAGTTTCACTTGTGGTAAATCAACAATTAGATGGAAATTTAAACTCTAATAAGTTTGAGGTTATAGCAGGTGGAAGAAGTAAGGATATAGATTCAGTTGACTATATAAATAAAGATGGAAAATGTATACTAACAATAACCTTAGATGAAGATGATGAGTTAGCTACAGATGCTACTCCAGTAGTAAGAGTTAAAGCAGGGGCTTTAACTAATGAATTTGAAACTTCAAATGCCAATGATTTTACAACAGCTCCAGCAGAGGATAGAATAGCTCCAGAGGTTGGGACAATAGTAAATTCAAAAGATAAAAAATTAGATGATATAAGAAAAATAGCTTCAAATAAAATAGAGATAACTTTTACAGAGGCTATAAATATGGGTTCAGTATCAACTCAAACCTTTGAAGTGGAAGGCTTTAAGGTAATAGGCATTGCTCCAGGGGTAGGAGATAAATCCATAAAACTAACAGTTCAGCCAATAAGTAATGAAGTGTTAGAATTAGGAATAGGAATAAAACAAAAAAATGCCATAGAAGATAAAGCTCCTAAAGGAAATGTTTTAGTTGATTTTGAAGGTGAAATTTCTTTAATAGGATAAGTAAAAAAATAAAATGACAGGGACAAATATCCCTGTCATTTTATTTTTTGTAGATTATGATTAGAATACAAAAATTACTTCTATACTGGAATTATGAAATTTCTCTTCCATGGCTTACATAAGAGTTCTAAACATAAATTTGATTTAGAAATTCTAATCCTTTGCCCAGCTAAAATTCTCTAACGCTCACATTCGACGTCCTGTCTCAGGTTCGCTAGCTTGTCGTCCTGACAAGCTTACGAGAATTTTATCTGTTCAAAAGAAGAATTTCTAAAATCAAATTTAAATAGTTTCTTCACTTCTTATGTAAGTCATTACAGAGAAATTTCATAATTCATATTACAAGTACATTTAATAAACTGTTGAAATTGAGCTTCATATTACTCCTGCGAATACCATTTGCAGAAANNATCAAGGTTTCGAAACGGTTGATAAGTGTAAACTTAGATTCATGCGAAGCAAATGAATCTCTAGTTGCCTGTACCCGGATGGGTGAACTTACACAGAGGGTCAGGGATAATATGAAGCTCATATCAATTAGTTTTTTATTACAACTTATATGTTATTCGAAGAGAGAATTAGCATGAAATCAAGAAAAAAGAGAGAATATGTAAAAATATATTTTAATTATGATAATTTTACATATAATATTATTTAAGTAATTTAAGTAAAATTATAAATTTGGAATAATTTATATGGGGAATAATATATTTACATAAATTTTAAGTATAAAATAAAATTACTTAATAAAATCAAAAAAAATATAATTCAGTTAAATTTTGAACAAAAAACATAGAATTTTCACATAAAATTCGTTGAAAAGATTTTTAAAATATGGCAGAATTAGAAGAAATAAAAACAATTAACCAAAAGGGGATGAATTTATATGAAGAAAAATACTAAAAAAGTTATAAATGGAGCTTTAGCTACAGCAATGTTAACTACAGTTGCAACACCAGCATTAGCTGCAAACGCTGATGCAAATAAATTATATAAAGATGCTTATGATGCTGTAATAGCAGCACAACAATCAGGATCACAAGAATCAATCAATGTTGCAAGAAATGCTATAAAATTATTAGCAGGAACAGATGCGGCATTTGCTATTGGAGAATTCTCAAAACAAGTAGATAGTCTTCAACAAAAATTATTTGTAGAATTTATGGACATACTATTTGATAATAACAACAGTCCAGTAGAAAAAATAGGTCAAGCTCAAATAAATAAAGCAAGAGCTTTAGTATTAAGCTTTGATACTTTTGAAGGAAATAAACCATACACAGCTTCATGGTCATCAGCAGTAGATAAATATCAACAAGATAACATAAATGTAACTACAGCAGCAGTAGAAAAAGCTGAAGCTACTACAACAACAGAAAATATAGAAAAAGCTAAAACTTTAGTTGCTGAGCTTTCAACAGTTGAAAATAACGAAACAGTTAAAACTTATGCTCAAGGACTAAAAGAGAGAGTTGAAAAATTAAGTGCAGAACTAACAGTAGCAGAAATTTCTTCAACTAACAATAAAGAAGTAACAGTTAGATTCTCTAAAGAAGTAGATAAAGAAACAGCAGAAAATTTAGCTAACTACAAATTCACAACTAAAGGACAAGCTAAATTAACTGGTGGAAAAGCTACTCTTTCAGAAGATGGAAGAACAGTAGTATTAACACTAGCTACAGAAGCTAAAAATCAAGAAACTGCTGAAATAGAAGTTTCAAATGTTAAAGATTTAGATGGAAAAGCTGTAACTAAAGCTAAGAAAGAAGTAATGTTCTTCGACTCAAAAGCTCCAACAGTAGAAAACTTAACAGTAGTTGGACCAAAAGAAATAGAAATAGAGTTTTCTGAGCCATTAAAAACAGCTCCAACAGTATTATTAGATAACGGACAAGTGTCTTCAACAGTTAATCATACTGCTGGTTCTAATAAAGTAACAGTTAAGTTTGGTTTAAATCTTAGTGAAGGAGACCACACTGTAACAGTTGAGGGCGGAGTAGATTATGCTGGATATAAAGTAGTAAAAGCTAATACTGAATTTAACTATAAAAACAACACAGAGGAAGTTAGTGCTGAGGTAGTTAAAGCTAACCAAACAGAGGTTACTGTTAAATTCAATAAGCCAGTAAAAATAAAAACTGCATCAAAAGTAAAAGTATTCCATACTTATAATAATAGTGCATCTTATAAAGGAACTATAGAATCTGTAGATGCAGTAGATGGATATAGCGATACATATGTATTAAAATTCACTACTCCTATGGCAGATAGAGCTGATAATAAAATATTTATCAACACTGAAAAAGATGTTTTTGAAGATAGATGGGGAAATGACGTTAATTCATTAGAATTAAATACAGAAGTTAAAGTTGATAACAAAGCTCCAGAAGTAGCTGAAATTAAAGCAGTAGAAGATAAAAAAATAACAGTTAAATTCAATGAAAAAGTTAATGCAGCAGATGCAATTAACAATTCAAACTATGTTTTAAAGAAAGCCGATGGAACAGAATTAACTAATAAAGAATATTCTTTCTTAACTAAAGATGGAGAATTTAATGGATTAGCTAAGTTTACTTATAGTGCTGACAAGCAAACAGTAACTATAGAGTTACCATCAGCTTTAGAAGGCGGAAACTTTAACTTAACAGTTTCTGGAATTAAAGATGTTTCTTACAATGAAAATAAAATGACTAGCCAAGATGTTAACTTTACTGTAACTGATACAACAGCTCCTCAAATAGCTAGCGTAGTAAAAAATGGTGCTAAGATAAGAGTTGCATTCAGCGAAAGCATGAATACAGAAGGATTAACTACATTATCTAACTATGAACTAGTTAATAAAACTACAGGAAACTTAATTAAATTCCATGACGATGCAGAAGTTAAAGTTGTAGATGGAAAAACAGTAGAAATTGATTTAGTAGAAGCAGTAGATGTTGCAACAAATGAATTAAAAGTAAGAGTAAGTGGAAACTTAAAAGACTTAGCTGGCAACAAAATAAATGGAGTATATACTGAAAAAGATGTAGTAGAAGATGCTATCAATGCTGACTCTATTGTAGATGTATATACTGAGTCTAAAACTGAGATTTCATTTGTTGTAGATCAAGAGTTAGAAGGAAACTTAAGCCCTGATAACTTCCAAGTTGGAAATGTAACAGATGGAATAGCTTCAATCAGATATGTAAACAAAGATGGAAAAGCTACAATAACATTAACAGTAAAAGAAGGTAAGGAATTAGCTACAGATGCTACTCCAACTATAACTATCAAAGAAAAAGCATTAACTAATAGATTTGAAACATCAAATACTGTAGCTATTGTTACAGAAGCAGCTAAAGATAAGATTGCTCCAGAGGTTCTTAAAATTACAAATGCAGATGGAGAAAAAGTATCTGATATAAGAATAATAGCTTCAAACAAAATAGAAATAATGTTTACAGAAGCAATGGATATGGCTTCTATATCAACTCAAAGCTTTAGTGTAGATGGATTTACAGTAACTGCTTTTGAAGGTGGAGCTAGTAATAAATCTGTAATATTAACTCTTAAAGCAGAAAATGAAGAAATATTAACAACTGGATTAACTGTAACTCAAAATGGAGCAGTTGAAGATATAGCAAGAAATAGAATGGTTGACTTCAAAGGAAAAATTACATCTGACAAAGTAAGCGAAGCAAAAGCAGAAAAAATAGCTGAAATCAATGCTGAGCTTGTTAAAGAAACACCAGTAATAGATGGAGCATTACTTACAGCAGCAGGATTAGATGCTTCAAAAGTTACAGCAGAAAACCTAGCAACTGTTATAGGAACTTTAAAAGAGGGAAGAACAACTCTAGGAAGAGATTTAACAGCTGCAGAAATGCAAAACTATGTTAACGAAGCAGTTAAATAATATAGTTTAATAGATAAAATTTATTATCAAGTGAAACTTGGATTCAGAGGGAGTTTGAACTCCATCTGAACCTTAGTTGAACTTATCTAGGGTCGTACCACTGTTATCTCCCACCTTGGTAGAAAAGCAGAGAACCCAAATCTATGATTTGGTGTGAATCGCTTTCTCTTTGAGTGATGGGAGTGTTACAGTGGTTAGACATCAGATAAAAATATAAATTTAAAGGAGATGAGGCATAGTCCTCATCTTTTTTAGTTTAAGCAACAATTTTTACTAGCATATTGAGAATTTTACATTTATACTATACTATGTAGGATTATATTTGCAATTGTTGAAGTTATAGGAGGTATAGTTATGGAGAATAAGAGAATTTTAACAATAGATTTAAAACAAAGAAATCATGGAAATTCTATGATTTTACAAATAGAAGATTCTAGAGAAAATTTACCTATGGTTCTTGATTTAGATGTAGCTGAGGCATTAAAGAAAATTAAAGAATACATAATGAATAAAAACTTTCAAGAAAGTGAAAAAGCTATAGAGAGAATTGCTCCTTATTTAAGAGTGAATAAGAATCATGATTTGATGGAGGAGTATAGTAATTTAGGGGATACGTCATATACATTATCAAATGCTAGTAAATGGATGAGTAATCCTAATTCTTTAGAAAGCTATCTATGGCTTAGGAGAACCTATTACTATTTGGTAGCAATTAAAGGTTCAAAAAAAATTGAAGAATTCCAAGGAATATATGATGAAATACATAGTCTAATTAAAGTGTATATTGACGAATATGATATGATGGCTACTTTAAATAGTTTTAAAGATATGCTTGCATCAGATAGTAATATACCTTATGTGATGGGAATGATAGATAGTTTAAGTGAAATCTATCTATATAATGAAACACAAAGGAATTTTTTAAATGAGCTAATAGAACAGGTGAATAAGTTAAGAAATAAGGCATTAATAAGTTTCAATAATAATGAAGGGAAAATTAGAAATTTAAAATTCTTATTTCCTTATGAATACAGAAAAATATTTAAAGACAATAGAGTTAAATTGTATTTTAGGCAGTTAAAACAAACTTATACTGATTATAAAAAGTTAAAGGTAGATATGAAGTATATGTACCAACTTTATACTATAAATACTAGTGAGAATTTTTACTCTTATTATAATAATATTATAGCTGTAAATGTTGAAAATTTTAGTGAGTTAGAAGAATATTATAAAGAGTATATTTGTAGAAAGCTTTATGAAGATAAAGTAAAATTCTATACTGTAAAAGAACTTAAAAAGACTATAGATAAATTTATAGAAAAATTAAAAATTAAAGAAGTTAAGAATATACTTCCAATATAGGAGGGGAGATTATGGATAATTTATTTGATAGATTATTTAAAAATAAAGATAAAAGTGAAAATGATGAAATTATTAAAAGTGAGGATAATATTCTAAAGGATAGTAAATCAAAAATTCCATTGATTTTTGATTATGGTACTTCAGATTTTAAGAAAGAACTTTTATATGATGAATATGAAAAGTTAGTAAAAGATCAAGATGAATATGAAGATACTTTAGAAGTATACACATTAAGTGTTTACCATGGATATGAAGGGGTAGAAGTATCGGTTTTTATAAAAAATACTTCTGACAATATTGTAGAATTATATAATACGAACTTGATTTTGATGGATCCTGAAGGAAAGAAATTAGCAGAGAAAGTAATTAACTTTAAAGGAGAAGTAAGAATTTCTCCTAAAAGCAGCTTTTTCTATGAAATATTATTTGAAGATATATTCTTAGATGAAGAGATTAAAGAACTCCAAGTAAATTTTTCATCTTTTAAAGACATTAAAGCTTCTTATATAAAAGATATGGATATGGAAAATCTTTTAACTCAAGAGTTTCCAGAAGATATTAAAGAATTTTTAAGAGAAAAGTTTTATGAAATTCCATCAATTAGAGAGGGTGAGTTTATATTAGATCCCCTTTGTGCCTTAGGAGAGCAGAATGGAATAAATGTATTGATGCTACTGAGAAATGCTAGTGAAAGAGAAATTACTATAAATTCCATGCCATTAAAGGTGTATTTTACTAAAAACATACCTATCTATATTGGAACTTTTAATATGATGGATAATGGATTTAGTGTAGAAAAAAATAAAGGAAAATTGGTTAGTTTTAGAATACCAAAAGAGGTTATAATGGGGGAACCTATCATTAATTACGTATATACTGTGGAAGTAAAATAAACATATTTTCAATTTATAGAATATACATTTTAAGTAGAGTATAATTATTTATAGTAATAAGGTTTCTAAGAAAAGGTATAAAGAAAATTCATAAATAGATATTTTCTTTTAGATGACTTTAAATCACAGGAGCATTATATAGTATACATATAAGGATGGGATTGTTATGGCAGGAATATTAAATATATTGGGAAGTTATAGTGATAGAGAGCTTAAAAAGATAAATCCAATTGTTGATAAGATTGAATTATTGGAAAGTGAATATAAGAGCCTTTCTGATTCTAGATTAAGGGATAAAACCTTAGAATTTAAGAAAAGATTAGATAATGGTGAGACTGTAGATAATATATTACCAGAAGCTTTTGCAGCGGTGAGAGAAGCTGCTTTTAGGGTTTTAGGTATGAGGCATTATAGGGTTCAGCTCATTGGTGGAATCGTTCTTCATCAAGGAAGAATTGCAGAGATGAAAACTGGAGAAGGAAAAACTCTTGTAGCTACTTTGCCTGCATATTTGAATGCATTAAAAGGAGCAGGAGTTCATGTTATCACTACTAATGATTATTTAGCTAAAAGAGATAGAGATGAGATGGGACAAGTTCATGAGTTTTTAGGACTTACTACCGGTGTTATTATTCATGATATGAAGCCACAGGAGAGAAAAGCACAGTATGATTGCGATGTGGTATATGGAACTAATAGTGAATTCGGTTTTGACTATTTAAGAGATAACATGGTTAAGAATAAAGAAGAAAGAGTTCAAAGAGGACTAAATTATTGTATAGTTGACGAGGTTGACTCTATTCTAATTGACGAGGCAAGAACGCCGCTTATAATATCAGGTGAGGGAGAAAAATCCTCAGTACTTTATAAGACTGTAGATAAGTTTGTTAAAACTTTAGAGGAAGAACTTCATTATGAAGTAGATAAAAAAGGAAAAGCCGTTGTTTTAACAGAGGATGGCGTAGTATATTTAGAGAAGACCTTTGGAATCGAAAATTATGCTGATTTGGAAAATAGAGAGCTTCAGCATCATATAACTCAAAGTTTAAGAGCTAATTATACTATGCACCTTAATAAGGACTACATAGTTAAAAAAGGCGAAATATATATAGTTGATGAGTTTACAGGAAGGGTTATGGAAGGAAGAAGATTTAGTGAAGGCCTTCATGAAGCTATAGAAGCAAAAGAAGGTGTAAAAATACAAAAGCAATCTAAAACTCTTGCAACCATTACACTTCAAAACTATTTTAGAATGTACAATAAGCTTGCAGGTATGTCTGGTACTGCTGTAACGGAAGAATTAGAGTTCCAAGAAATATATAAATTAGATGTTATAGCTATTCCAACTAATAGACCAGTTCAAAGAATAGATTATAATGATGTGGTGTATAAAACTTTAAGAGGTAAATATAACGCAATAGTAGAAGAGATTATAGAAGCTCACGAAAATGGTCAACCTGTACTTGTGGGAACATCAAACATTCAAAAATCTGAAGACGTATCTTACCTATTAAAGAGAAGAGGAATAAAGCATTATGTATTAAATGCTAAACATCATGAAAAAGAAGCTAAGATTGTAGAAAAGGCTGGAGAAAAAGGTGCTATTACTATTGCTACAAATATGGCAGGTAGAGGTACGGATATAAAGATAAGTGATGAAGTTAAGAACAATGGTGGACTTAAGATTATAGGTACAGATAGACATGAATCCAGAAGAATAGATAATCAGCTAAGAGGAAGAGCAGGACGTCAAGGGGACCCAGGTAGTTCTAAATTTTTCATATCTCTTCAAGATGAATTGATAAAGAGATTTATGGGAGAAAGATATGAAACCATGTTCAGTAAATTAGATCTTTCAGAGGATATGCCTTTAGAGAGCAAAATGGTATCAAAAGCTGTAGAGAATTCTCAAAAGAATATTGAGGGAGATAATTTTGAGATTAGAAAAAATTTAATAGGCTTTGATGATGTGGTGAATAGGCAAAGACTTGTTATTTATGAGGAAAGAAATTTAGTTCTAGATGAAGGTGATGTAAGCTCTCATATTAAATCCATGATAAAATTTGTAGTTGAAGATATGGTTAAGAATTACCTTAATACTTTTGTTAAGAATAGCAACTTTAAAAAGGAAAATGAGGAGAATATAAGAAGCTTAATCGTTTTTATAAAGGATTTTGGAGTAGAGCATGAATTAATTAACACTGAAACTTTAGAAAGACTTTCAATAAAAGAGATAATAGAGTTATTAGAAGAAGTATTCCTAAACAAATATGAGGAAGTAAGAAGTAGTTATGAGGAAGAAATTTTCTTATCTTTAGAAAGTGGAATTTTATTAACTAATGTAGATGAAAAATGGATTGATCATATAGATAATATGGAACATCTAAAACAAGGAATTAAGCTAAGGGCCTACAAGCAAGTTGACCCTGTTAGAGAGTTTCAAGTAGAGAGTAGCGAAGCCTTTTATGAGATGGTTAATAGTATTAAAAAAGATACTATAAGTCATATAATGAAGTTAGCTCCTAAAATTACTAAAGAAGAAGAAGAACTTAGTGAAGATATGGTTTTAGAACAGGAAATTTAATCTTCCTGCAAATAGTTTCTTTCGCAATAATATGCAGTGAAAAATCAAAAGCTACTTAAAATAAAGCCTAATATTAAAATTGAATTTAATTATTATTTCTCCAAATATCCTTTGTGCAAAATTGTAGAAATAATGTCTATAATTCAAATAAAATACAATATAGTAAAATAGAAAAATAACTTCTATTTTATTTACAACTGTGATATAATATACTAAAGAATATGTTTTTACTATATAAGTTATTTTATTACAAAATTATGTTAGTTCTTATTTAAGTTATATATAAAACTCCTATTATACAGAGATGGATGAATGATGTAGAGTTATTCATTTATCTCTGTATTACTTTGGATTTCAATATAATACAGAATAAAAGGTGATTCCTTTGAGGAATCACCTTTTATTTTTTGGCTTTGTTTTAATATATAGTTCTAAAATCAACAACTATTTAAAACAAAGCCTGCTGTTTTTAATGGAATTTCTAACATTATTCTATGGATTAGAAGGAATCTAAGGATAATTAATAATTTATTAATAAACATAGTAAAAAAAAGAAGGAATATTTTCGTACAAGCTTTATATACTATATAAATTTCAATAATAAAACTACATTATATAAATAGGATTTTCTTTTATAAGATATTTAAATTGAACTTCATAT
>DFXM01000050.1:32622-88153 GCA_002381695.1 Clostridium sp. UBA4108
CAGGAATAATATGAAGTTCTAGTTAATTTAATTTTATATTTAAACCTATTTGTATAATGTAGAAACTTAATTACAACTTATATATTAAAAATATTTCATATAGGAGGATATAAAGTGAGAAAACAGCTATTGTATACTGCTGCTATAACAACTACAATTTGCATGTCTCCATTGGCCATTAAGGCAATAGGCTCGGAGGATATGCTGTATAAGACTGCTTTTGAGTCTGTAATTTTTGCAAAGAATAATGGTACACAAGAATCAGTAAATGTTGCAAGAAAAGCTATAGTAGAATTAAATAATACAAAGGCCAAGTGGGCAATAGGGGAGTTTTCTAAGCAGGTAGATGAAGTTCAACAAAAGCTCTTTAAGGAGTTTATGGGAATATTATTTGATAGTGATAATAATTCTGTGGCTACGTTGACTCAACAAGAGATTAATAGGGCAAGGACGTTAGTTTCAAGCTTTTCTACTTATGATGGAAATAATCAATATATTTCTTCTTGGTCCTCTGCTGTAGATCGGTATCAACAAAAGAATATAGATGACACTGTAAAAGCTATAGAACTTTTGAAGTTAGAATATAATAAGGAAGCTAAAGAGAGAGTAATAAAATTATTAGAGGAACTTTTAAGCGTAGAGAATAATCAGCTAGTTTTAAATATGGCAGAAAAATTAAAAATTGATTTAAATATCTTAATAAGAAGTGTAGAAGGAAATCTACCTTTAGAAAATTTATCCTTACCTTCAGCTGATGATTTACTAGTGGCTAAACCAAATTCCAATAAAGGGCATAAGTTACCACCTGCAGAAAATCCATCCTCATCTTCAGAAGATGATCCAATAAGGAATAAGCCAGACCCTGAGGATGAGAAGAATCCACCTATAGAAAATCCAGGGGCACCTTTAGACAATACTCCTCCTCAGGTAAGAAAAGTAAAGGATGCATATGGAGAACTTGTATATGATATAAGGATTAATGGAAAAGATAAAATCATAATAAATTTTACTGAACCCTTGAAAAAGAGCCTTATAAGAAATGATACCTTCGCAGTTGAAGATTTTGATGTTTGCGAAGTTACAGTTGAAGATGGACAAATTATCTTAAAGGTATCTAATAAAGAAAATAAAAATTTAAAACCAGGTATATTAGTTACTCAGTTATTAGAAATAAGGGACCTTAGTGACAATAGATTAAATAATTTTAGTGGTGTTATCATGGTTACAGAAGATAATTTAGATGGCATAGAATTTAATGGTATAGAGGATTTTAATAAATTGGGGATACCTGGAGTAGATCATGGAAATCTACAGGCAATTAAAAATATACTGGATAAGAATAAAGACAAGTATCCTTTAAATGTGAATGAGTTAAAAAATATAGTTATTCAAGTTAATAAAAATATAGCAACTATAAATAAGGTGGGGAATAAAGAAGTTGTGGTTACTGAAGAGAATTACATAAAAGGTGGCATTGAGGGAGTGGATAACTATAACAGCGCCATAGTAAATGGTCTAATTCTTCAGGCTAAAAGTTTAGGGATTGAAGAGAGAGGCATGACGCTAATTCAGGATGAAGGGGCAATAGATGGGTATCTTACGGCAAAGGACATCCAAGGAATTGTGGATGAGTTTGGAGATGAGATTAGAGAAGTTAAGAAACTAATAGATGAAATTAAGGGACTTCCAAAGGAAATAAAGGAACAACATAAAAGTATGGTTATGGATTTAAGAGAAAGATATGAAGCACTAATTGGAAATATGAAAGATTTAGTAGGAGATAATGTGCTTAATATACTAATTGATGCAGAGGGTAAAATAAAGGAATTGGAGGATGAAGAAGAAGAAAAAGAAATAGAAAATAAAGAAAAAGTTGATGCAGTGATAAAAGCTATTAATGAATTGCCTAATAATCTTACCTTATCTCATGAGAAAGATGTTATAAAGGCAAGAGAGCAGTATAATTCTTTAGATGATGGCTTGAAGGAATTAGTAATCAATATAGAATTATTAAAGAAGGCCGAAGTTAATATGGTTGAATTGTTCATAGGTACTATACCTAAAATTGAGAATATTGGATTAAATCTAAGGCCATATATAAGTAGTATAGCAGATAAATATAACATTCTTGATGAAGTTGAAAAATCAAGGGTGAGTAACTTGAATTTACTGATAAGGGCAGAAATAAAATTAGAAATAAAGTATGCAGAAAGTCTAGATGGACTTAGTTATATTAATTGGTCTCCAGTGATTAAAGCACTTACAGAAGGAAATCTAATATTAAAAAATCCAAATGCTAAAATTGAAACTTTAATTATGAAAAGAGATAATTTAAGACAGGTTTTGGGAGATTTGATAAGTAAAACTCAGGATATGTATGAAATAATGGAGCTAGATGAATTTTAAACAGTATATATAAGTTTCAACAATAAAACTATATAATACAAATAGACATTCTTATAATTTATTTAAGTTGAACTTTATATTATTGCTGTGAATACCATTTGCAGGAACTTTAGATTTACTTAGGTTTTATGAAAGTAAAAAGCGTAAGAAAGACAACCTGTTCGAGTGAAGCGAGTTGTTGTCTTTTAGCTTTCTACTTTCATAGAGCCTTAGTAAATCAAGGCTTCGAAACGGTTGAACAGTAATAATATAAAGTTCTAATTTTAAATAATAGTTAATCGAGATTATCAGCCTTAGCATTATCTTTTAAGGTAGTAGTGGCATTAATTTGCTTTGACTGAGGATATAATGTAGTACTACCTAAATTAATAGTTACCGTATTTCCATTAGTAATTTTGAAGGTGAATTCACCTTTGGACAATGATTGAGGAGTAGGGAGTGACCCATCGAAGTAATCATCAGCAAGCTTTTGAGAGGTTATGGAATCAGGAGTTGTTCCGCTCATTAATTCAGTTTTGATGGCCATAGCAATAGCTCTAGCATTGGAGACATCGGCATTAAATTTAGCTTCATTTACTTTGTTTATAAGATTAGGAGTCACTATAACTGTTAAAATAGCTATTATTGTAACTGCAATTAAAACCTCTATCATAGTAAAACCTTTTTTGGCAGTATTTATTTTCTTAGTAGTATTTATATGATAATTATATTTTGCTTTACTTAAAACTTTTATAGATATAAAATTTTTAAAATTTTGATGCACAATAACACCTCACTTTTAAAGTAAATTATATCCATAAAAGTTTGTTTTATACATGAAGTAAATAAACTGTGTAGGAAGTTTGCCAAGTACAACAGAGTGGTACTAATTACTAATTGCTAGTTGCTAATTAAATGATTTCCAAAACTCCCCGTTGGTATCTATGATATCCATAATCTCTCCATAAGGTATTCTAAAGGTTGGGAATCCAGCTGAGTAAGGAGCGATTTCATAAGGTGTAAAGTAGATAAATAAGGCATCACTGTGTACATAGAAGGGCTGGTCTGGCTTTATTACAATGGTTTGATCTGGGAATACATAGTCATATTGTTTATCTGTTTTGATTTTTTCATTTATGATTTTACTTAATCTGGCGGTATAATCACTATCTTTTTTAAATAAATCTTCTAGGTTATAAAATCTGCCTGATACTAAATCTATATGAGGATATACTCTTGTAGGACTTCCATGAGCAGCTCCGAAGTAATACTGATACCCAAATAGTAGTGGTACTAATAATCTGTTTTTAAAGAACTCTATGGAATAATCTCCATAATAGCTATATCCAAGCTGTTCATTAGGATCTATATCTTTAACCTGTGATAAGTCCTTTAATTTACTATTTATCTCTGTTAGAGTACTTGCATTATTTCTTCCTTTTAATTCAGGATAATACACTAAGTAGTCCTTATTAGGATTAAATTTTATTTCTACAATATCTTTGTTACCATTTAGGGGAATAATTGAGTTTTCTTTCCACACAAGCTTACCTATTTTATCATAATAAGAAGTTCTATAATCTATATCAGCACGTATTAGACCATCTTCTAAAGAGAGGGTTCCTCTTCCTCTTACTATAGGTAACTGTTCATCCATAGTACCATTTTCATTTAAGAAGTAAGTATTTGTTCCATCATAGACGGAAGCTAGGGAGTTTTTAAAATTTTGTATGTCATAATATTTAAAGTCGGTTAGTATATTACCATCAGTGTCTCCAAGGGCATAAATGGACCCAATATAAGGTTCTGTTGGATTTATGGCTTTTCCAAGAGCTACTCTATTATTTCCTAACATCAATATGCTATTGTATATTGGATTATATATAAATTTTCCTGTTTTATTTATTAAACCATATTTGTTCGTGTAATCATCAGAGATATTAACCACTGATCTTGAATCTTTAAAAGGTTCTACACTAGTATAGTTAGGAGGGATTACTATATTTCCCATTTCATCAATAAATCCATGTCTTGAATTAGGATTTAGTTGAAATGGTAATAACCCTTCACTATGATTTCCTACATAATAATAATTATAGGTGTGTAATATATCACCATCAATATTAATTAAATAGAAAATATTAGCAGCTTTCTTTACTACTGCCTTCCCTAATTTGAAATCGGAGGCATCTTCATATTTTAAAGGTATTATCTCTGAACCGCTTCTATCTAAATAACCATAGAGAGTGGGGGTTCTTTCAGAAGTGTTATTTGCTAAGGCTCTTCCGTCACTAAGTGAGCTTATATAGCTGTATGCCTTAGGCGTTAATATTGTACCTTGCTTATCTATTAGTTGAAAGCCGCTGTTATCTATTACAACAGCTCTTCCTTCAGAAAAGGGTGCTATAAATTGGAATTTAGGAGGTATTACATATCTCCCACTTTTATTTATTATACCTTGAAGATCACCTATGCCTGCTATAGCTAAATCATTAGGTTGAAAGCCAAGGGCATAGTCAAAAGTAGGGGGAATTTCCATTTCACCTAGATTATTTATATATCCAAATTTAGTTCCTTGAATACTCCTTACAGGAGCTGGGTAGAGTTGTTCCCCAGCACGGGACATCTTAGATATAATTACTTTCTTTAGAGCATTAATTTTTTCCTTTGAGGGATATGGTGATTTTTTAGCCATATATATTGAACAGAGGGCATCATTATAAAGGCCAGCCTTCAATTCTGCATCGGCCAAGTAATACCAATAAAATAAGATGTGTGGATTTTCCTTAAGTTGGGTTTTATAAAAGGAGACTACCTTTGGAAAATAATTAGGATAAGCATCTAAATCAATATGAAGTTTATCCTTATGCCATTTGTATATTTCTACATTATAACCTTCTCCAGTATCATGACTCCATAGAGCAATTTTAGATTTTTTATCATCACAAGATTTAAATGTTTCTATCTTACTATAATATGTTTCCTTTTTTAGAGCTTTATATAATTTATTTTTGTGTAAGTATAATATGTCTAACTTGTTCCAGGAAGCTCCTAACTGATAACCTAGAATTATGTCTGATTTACCCTCTTTTGTAAAGGGCATTATATCAAAATAGTTTATATGATTTCCCTCTAGTTTTTCATTCAATAGTTTGTGAAAAGACCCCATAGAAGCTTTAATAATAAGTATATAACCCTCATATTTTAGCCTGTATAATACTACAATTTCTTTAGTAGCATCTCCGCTTAAATTACCAAAGCATATAGCAGCTTTAGTATTAGAAGGTTTAGCATCAGAAGAGTTACATTTGATAGTTATTATTTCAGCCCTATGAGGCAGAAATTTATTTATTGCTGCTAAGTAAGTTTTATCATTAACCATAATCAAACCTCATCTACACATATTTTCATATAAATCATTTTATGCAATAAGCACCCCAGAGGTGCATACAAAAAATGTAACGACCCCTGGGGTACTCCCTTTATATGGGAGCACCCCAGGGGTCGTTACATTTTTTGGGATATGGTAACTAATTAGCTCCTTTTAATAATGTAAAATCAGTGGTACAATTTTATGAGAAGCTTGAGAAGCTGAAGGAGCTTATGAAGTAAAAAACTTATAAAATGAGAGGTTGATTTATATGAATATATTAATTGTTGGTGCTAAGGGGCAGCTTGGTAGTGAAATTATAGGTATTTTAAGTAAGGGAAGATGTAGTTTAGGAGAAATTTCGAAAGAATTAAGGGAGAGTAATATTGTTCAATGTGATATTGATAATTTAGATATCACTAACCTTAATGGAGTTAGAAAGTTCTTTAGTGATATAGCTCCAGATATAATTATTAACTGCGCAGCTTACACAAATGTAGATGGATGTGAGGAAAATAGTGATTTAGCATTTAGTGTAAATGCTCTAGGAGCTAGAAATTTAGCAATATGTTCAGAGGAATTAGGAGCAAAGCTTATTCATGTATCTACGGATTATGTTTTTAATGGAGAAGGCTCTACACCATTTTGTGAGTATGATTTACCAAGCCCAGTAAGTGTATATGGAAAATCAAAATATCTAGGAGAGCAATACATAAGAGAATTTTCCTCTAAATATTTTATTTTAAGAACAGCTTGGCTTTATGGTAAGAATGGAAATAACTTTGTTTATACTATGATGAAGCATGGCAAGGACAAAGGAATGTTAAAGGTAGTAGATGATCAAAGAGGAAATCCAACTAATGCAGAAGATTTAGCTTATCATATTTTAAAGCTAGCTCTTACTGAAGAATATGGAGTTTATCACTGTACAGGTAAGGGTGAATGTTCATGGTATGATTTTGCTTGTGAAATTATTAGACTTGCAGGCATAAATTGTGAAGTTAATCCCTGCACCACAGAAGAATTTCCAAGACCAGCGAAAAGGCCAGCTTACTCCTCGCTAGATAATATGATGCTAAGAAGCACAGTAGGAGATGAGATGAGAGATTGGAAGGAAGCTTTAAATAGTTTTTTTGAGAGTAAATAGAGATTAACAGATAAAGACGTCACAGTTAGTGGCGTTTTTTTATGTAATCAGAGAGTGAATTTATTTTTCATGTATGGTATAATATGGAACAGGAGGTGTCATAATGAAAAAATACATGAGTAGAGTTAGTGTCCTTTTAATAATAATGTGTTTAAGCATTTTTTATAGAGTACAAGCTGTAGAAATAGATAGTAGCGTTAATAAGTTACCTGAAGATGTTATAATTGAGAATTTATCTGATGAAAAGTCTTTCATATTAAAGAAAGAAATAGGGCCCATAGCAGAGTATAAAGGGGAAAGTGGAGTAACTATAAGAAGTTATTCTAAAAGTTATAATAGTGTAGACAAGGTAAAATTGATTTATGATGAGCTTATGAGGAACTCTATAGGTGAAGAGATAAGATATTTATCCTATGTTGATTTAAGAGATGATTATCCCTTGGGAAGAGGGACAACAGGAGTTTGGTATGGTAGTTTTGAAGGTAATAAACTTTTAAGAGGAAGAAAAATAGAATTATTTGGTTGTGGTGATAGCTCCTTTGAGTTTTTGGCAAATGTATTAAGCCATGAATATGGACATCATTTTACCTATTATCACATTTTAAATAAGGAAGGAAAAATTCCAGAGGATATTAGTAGTGGATACTATCACACAAGAGGCTTAGCAGCGTATAAAGATATAGCATCAAGGGAACATCAATGGCATCCAGCAGAGATAGCTGCAGAGGATTATAAGCAGTTATATGGAAGTGCCACTGCTAAGACAAGCTATGAGTTTTATGATGTGAGAGATAGGATAAATGGAGAGGAACAAGAAGTTCTTTATTATGATTCAAGGATGTTTAATTTTTATCCACAAGAAAATTTGAACATACCTTTAGCTTGGCAAGTGAATGGATTATATAAATATTTTAGTGACATATCAGGGGTTGAAGCTAAAAATTCAATACCCCCAGCGGCGCCAAGTATAACCTTAGCAAAGGTAGCTAAGTATGATAGCAGTGAAGGAGAAAAAACCTTTTGCAGAATAAATATATCAGAGAGTAAATATAATACTAAAGGTAATATAGAGTATACCGCAGTGTATTTTGAAAAGGGTAGTAAAGGTACTTATGGGCAGAAGTATATGCGTGGCATAAGGACCATAGACAATTTGAAATCCAAGGATATATTTATTGGAGATTATTTAGAAAATGACTATATCCTTAGTGATGGGATACTTAGTAGGCAAGGATATGTAAGGGTATATGCTAAAGATAAGGATGGAAATATTGTGGCCTCTAATGAATTATTTATAGATCCAGAAAAGATGGAGATGGAGACAAGTTCTACAAGAAATTCTGTTAGAATAGGTGGAAAAGATAGATATGAAACTTCCTCAAAAATTTCTCAAGCAGCATGGAATGATAGCTGTGATACAGTGATAATTGCAAATGGTAATGTTTTTGCAGATGCACTATCAGCGGCGCCTCTTGCAACGAAGCTTAATGCACCTATTTTGTTAAGTGATGGTGATAATATTTCATCAGAGGTGACGAAAGAGATTGAAAGATTGACGCCTAAAAACATAGTTATTATCGGAGGCGAGGGAGCTATATCTAAGGAGCTGGAAGATAATTTAATAGATAATGGCTATAAATGTAGTCGTATATGGGGAAGAAATAGATATGAAACATCCTTAGAAATTGCAAGGGAATTAGGAAGTTTAGAAAAAGTTATATTGGTATCTGGGGAGGATTTTCCTGATGCTATGTCTATAGCATCATATGCAGCTATGAAAGGAACTCCTATAATGTTAATTTCTAAAGAAGGCGTAGATAAAAGCATGGAAGAATATTTAAATTCAGCTAGTTCTAACATTTCAAAGACCTTTGTAATAGGTGGACAAGGTGTATTACCTGAGGAAGCTATAGGGAATATAAAGATTGATAAAAGTAAGATTGAAAGAATTTGGGGAGAAAATAGATTTAAAACTAATAAAGCGGTAATAGAAAGATTTAAGGACGAGTTCAACTTTAATAATGTATTTATAGCAAATGCTAAAGATTTTCCAGATGCATTATCTTCATCAGTTTTAGCCGCAAAAACTAAATCTCCAGTAATCTTAATAACAAATGAAGAAAAATCTGTGGCTCAGAGTCTTATAAAGGATATGAAGAAAACAATCAAAAATATAAACATCATAGGTGGTAAAGGAATAATTTCTAATGAATTAGTAGAAACCCTAATGTAAATCTTTGTAATGACCCCAGGGGTGACTCCATTTTATGGAAGCACCCCTGGGGTCATGACTATAATTTCTATATAAGGATATAATTACAATAAAGTAATCATATGCAATATGTAGGAGGTAATATTTATGCCATCAAAAAAGAGAATTTTAATTCCGGAGGGAAAGTATCATTTAACGGCAAGAGGAGTACATAAGAGAGACATATTCAAAGATGAACAGGATTATTATATGTATATAGCAATCCTAAAGAACTCACTTAGATATTATGAAGAATTAAATTATGAAATAATTTGCTATTGTTTAATGAGAAATCATGTTCATTTGTTGATAAAGATAGATAGATCATCTTTGGCATTTATAATGAATAGAACTCATTCTATGTATGCTAAATATTTTAACAGCAAGTATGATTATGAAGGTCATTTATTTCAAGAAAGATATTTTAGTGAAATAATAAAGGATGATGTACATATGTTAGAGGTAAGCAGATATATTCATCTTAATCCAGTTCGAGCAAAGATAGTAAAATCACCACAGGAGTATAGATATTCATCTTATAATGGATATATAGGTAAAGCAGAGGACAGTTTCATTAAAACTGAATACATACTAAAGTATTTTATTTTAAGTGGGAGATATAAGAATTTACAGCGGACTTATAAGAAGTTTGTAGAATCAGCAATAAATATCACCCCAGGGGTCGTTCCATAAAATGGAAGCACCCCTGGGGTCAATACAGATATTTACAAGATGTGGTTTGTGTGATAACATCAAACTAAAAGGTGAATAAATATTGATAGAAGGGAAGTTAAGTATGAAAAAGAGAATAAAAAAATTATTAGTTGAGAGTATAGTATTTACTATGGTATTAACTATGTGCCTACCATTGTCATACATAAAGGCAGAGGCAAGTGTGAATATAGATGCTTTATATAAATCTGCCTATGAAAGCACATTGCAGGCCTTAAGTACAAATCAACAAAAGGATTTAACTTCTGCTAGGGTACTTGTAGATAACTTTTATTTTCAAGTTAAGGGAACTGGATTGCAAAGCTTAGGTGAGACTTTAAGTTCCATGTTGGACAAGCCTCAACAAGAAAAGCTAGTTGAATATTTTCAGTTTAGAGATAAGGCTGTTTTAACAGCAACACAATCTGATATAAATGCAGCAAGATTTTTAATTATAGATATGCCAGAAGTGTGGAGAAATGCATATTCAAGTGATTTAGACACACCACAACAGACATTAATAAATAAAGCTAATATTGCTATGGAAACAGTTAAGACATCAAAATTACAAAAGGATAAAGAAACAGCTCAATTATTATTAAATGAGTTAAAAACTGCATTATATAATGACGGCGTAGTAGCTTGGGCTAATATAAAACAAACTGAGTTGGATGCTATAGTTATAGATAATGGTCCTATAGATGATGGATTTAGAGTTGAAGATATATTTTAGAAAATAATGTAAGCACCCCTGGGGTCATTCCATTTTATGGAATGACCCCAGGGGTGCTTACATTATTTTGTTAATACTTATTAAATTCACATGGACTATACTAACTTCATTATAAAAGTGGTAAAATAGGTGTATTAAAATTAATAACTAATACTGTAAGAGAGGAAGAAAAGTAATGAACTATATATCAGAGAAAGCAAAGGTTGGCGCCAACGTTAAAGTTGGTAAATTTGCAGTAATTGAGGATGGCGTAGCCATTGGTGATAACTGTATCATAGGTCACAATGTGGTTATACATGAGGGAACTATTATTAAGGATAATGTTAGAATAGATGATAATTCAGTTATAGGGAAAACTCCTATGAGAGGAGTTAATAGCATATTTAAAGATGAGGAAGAGCTTCCTCCTTGTGTTATAGGCGAAGCCTGTTTAATAGGAGCTACAACTATTATATATAGAGGAGCTACCATAGGGGACAAAACACTAATTGCAGATATGGCTACTATTAGAGAAAATGTAATTATAGGAGAGAGAACTGTTATAGGAAGAGGCTCTACAGTAGAAAATTTCTGCAAGGTAGGATCAAACTGCAAAATTCAAACTAATGTGTATTTGACTGCTTATTCAGAGGTAGAAGATTATGTATTCATAGCTCCATGTGTGGCAACTTCTAATGATAACTATGCAGCTCGTTCTAAAGAGAGGTTTGGAAAGTTTAAGGGAGTAACTATTAAAAAAGGTGGAAGAATTGGAGTTGGAGCTATAGTTCTACCAGGAAAAACTGTAGAAGAGGAAGGATTTGCAGCAGCAGCTTCTGTAGTTACTAAGGATGTTCCAGCTAGAACCATAGTTATTGGAAGTCCAGCTAAAATTTTAAAAGAAGTGCCTGTTGATCAGTTACTAGAAAATCAATAATTGATCATTGTATTTGGAGGATTTTATGAATATTATAAACATAATAAAGAAAAATCCATTAATCAGGAAATTTTTATCCTTTTCTATAGGAAACTGGGTAGTTCTTATTATTGGATTGATTGCAACCCCATTAATTACAAGGATAATATCAACTGACAATTATGGAAAATTCAGTATGTTTAATTTATATATAAACATATTTATGATAGTAATAACCTGTGGTATAGATCAATCCTTTGTCAGGTTTTATTATGAAGAGGAAGAAAAAAATAGAACAAGATTGCTTTTTGATTGTTTGAAAATTCCTTTTATATTGAATCTAATTATAACAGTAGGGATGTTGGTTTTTAACAAGCCTATATCTATGAAGATTATTAATAGTCATGACTTTAGCTTTATATTGGCTTTAGTTATAAATACTACGTTGATGGCTATTTATAGATTTTCATTACTAACTGTAAGAATGAAGCAAAAGGGAAAGTTATATTCTGCCCTTCAGATTGTACAAAAGGTAACCTACTTAGCTTCTATAGGAGTATTCTTTTTCATATACAAAGATAACTATATGACCCTAGTTTATGCAACCTTAATGTCGACGCTTGTAGTTGTTGTAGTATCTATATTTACAGAGAGAGATGTTTGGCGATTTAAAAGTGTTAAAGGAAAAACCATTAAAAATTCTCAAAAGGATATTATAAAGTATGGAGCGCCACTTGCACTTACTTTTTTAGTAACTTGGTTATTCCAATCAGCAGATAGGATGGCAATTAAAAACTATGGAACTTATGCGGATTTAGGAGTGTATGGAGCTGCCTTTAATATAATCGCTATATTAAATATAATTCAAACTTCCTTTACTAGCTTTTGGGTGCCAGTTGCTTTTGAAAAATATGAAAAGGAACCTAATAACACCAAGTTTTTTACGGATATGAATGACCTTGTAAGCTTTTCTATGTTTTTAGTAGGAATAGGATTAATCCTATGTAAAGACATAATTGTAATTTTACTGGGTGCAGAATATAGAGAGGCTAGATATATTATGCCATTTTTAGTGTTTATGCCGGTTTTATATACTATGTCAGAGGTTTCTGTAATGGGTATAAACTTCAAAAAGAGACCTAAATATCATATTATAGTAGCTCTAATATCCTGTGGAGTTAATATAATAGGAAATACGATTTTAGTTCCTAAGATAGGACCAAAGGGAGCAGCGATTTCTACGGGGATTGCTTATATGGTATTCTATTTCTCAAGGACAATAATTTCAACAAAATTATATAAGGTTGATTATAATTTAAAAAAGACTATATTGATGCTAATCATGGTAACCATATTTGCTCTATATTCAAGCTTTACACCATTTAATGCATTAACAGCTATAATAGGTATAACAGAGATTGGCATACTTATTTTCGTTTATAAAGAGACTATTAAAGGCATTGTTAAAAAAGTAAGATAAATTATAATTCTCAATAATTAATTGGTGATTAATGATTAATTGATGATTAATTAGTTGAGAAATCATGTTAGAGTTTCAAGCATAATGTGGAGATAACTATTGAAATGGAGGGTTTTGTGTTATGAATTATAAAGATAAGCTTAATTTATGGCTAAGCTCAGAACTAATTGATGAGGATACTAAAGGAGAGCTTAGAGGATTAATAGATGATAAGGAAATAGAGGATAGGTTTTATAAGGATTTAGAGTTTGGTACTGGTGGTCTTAGAGGAGTTATAGGAGCAGGAAGTAATAGACTTAATATATACACTGTGGGGAAGGCTACTCAAGGATTGTGTGATTATTTAAATGAAAACTTCACAGAACCTAAAGTAGCTATAGCTTATGATTCTAGACATATGTCAAAGGAATTTTCAGAATATGCAGCTAGAGTCCTTGCAGCTAATGGACTAAAGGCTTATGTATTTGAGGAATTGACACCTACTCCAATACTTTCTTATGCAGTTAGGGCTCTTGGATGTGTTGCGGGAATTGTAATTACAGCTTCACACAATCCAAAGGAATATAACGGATATAAGGTTTACGGTGAAGACGGAGGACAGGTAACAGATGTACCTGCAAAGAAAATAATAACCTTTGTAAATGAAGTTCAGTGTTTTGAAGATATTAAAACTATGAGTAAAGAAGAAGCTTTAGATAAAAACCTTATAGAATACATAGGTGAAGAAGTTTATTTTACCTATGTAGAGAAAGTAAAAGCTCTTACAATAAGGGAAGAGTTAGTAAAAAAATCTGCTAAAGACTTAAACATAATATACACTCCGATACATGGAAGTGGGAATGTGCCAGTAAGAAGAGTCTTAAAGGAGCTAGGCTATGAAAATGTAAAGGTAGTTGTGGAACAGGAACTTCCAGATGGGAACTTTCCAACAGCTCCATATCCAAACCCAGAGGATAGTAAAGTATTTACTCTAGCACTAGAAATGGCAAAGGAATTAGAACCAGACATAATTTTAGGTACAGATCCTGACTGCGACAGGATAGGGGTTGTGGTTAAGGATAATGAGGGAAGCTTTAAAGTATTGACTGGAAATCAAGTAGGTGTTTTACTTGCTCATTATATTGTAGAATCATTGAAAGAAGAAAATAAATTGCCAGCTAACGGAGCTATTATTAGTACTATTGTTTCTACAGATATGATAAAACCTATAGGGAAAGAATATGGTGTAGAAGTTAATCAAGTGCTTACAGGCTTTAAATATATTGGTGAGATTATAGGTGAATTTGAAAAAACAAATTCAAATACCTTCATTTTAGGTTTTGAAGAGAGTTATGGATATTTAGCAGGGGATTTTGTAAGAGATAAGGATGCAGTAGTGGCAGCTACATTAATATGTGAAATGACACTTTATTATAAATCCATAGGGAAAACTCTTTATGAAGGTTTAATGGAACTCTATAAGAAATATGGATATTATAAAGAAAATCTTATATCTATAGAATTAAAAGGAAAAGAAGGTCAAGAGAAGATTGGACAGATCATCGAGAATTTAAGAAAAGAAAATATCTATTCATTTGGAGATTTTAAGGTTCTATATAAAGATGATTATAAGCTCAGTGAAAGAGAGGATTTATCCACAGGACAAAAAGAAGAGATACATCTCCCAAAGTCTAATGTGATTAAGTTTATTCTTGAGGATGATGGATTTATAGTGGTTAGACCCTCAGGAACAGAGCCTAAGATAAAAATATACTTAGGAGTTAAAGGTTGTTCGGGAGAAGATGCAGAAATAAAGATGGAGCAACTTGCAGCTGCAGTGAAGTATGTAGTAGGCGTAGAGAAGAGGTAATGTAGAGAATAGCTTTGCTAAAAAAGAAATAGTAGAAAATAGTTTGTACACATAAAAATACGCCAGAAGTAAGATATTTACTTCTGGCGTATTTTTATGGTATATAAGTTGTAATAAAGATAATTCATATTATAAGTATGTTTAATAAATTGTTGAAATTGAGATTCATATTATTGCTGCGAATACCATTTGCAGAAAGCTTAGATTTACTTAAGATCTATGAAAGAAAAAATCGTTAAGAAATACAACCTGTCCGAACGTAGTGAGTTGTTGTATTTTAGATTTTTTATTGAATAGAGCTTTAGTAAATCAAGGTTTCAAAACGGTTGAGCAGGGATAATATGAATCTCATATGAATTAATTTATAATGTAGAAACTTTATTACAACTTATATATAAATTTTTGGTATACTTATCTGTACCATGGCACACTTTTTTACTCTGTTGGAGTAACGTCAGTTTTTGCTTTAGGTTTTATGTCATCATATATATAATCTTGAATTTGTTTTTTAGTCTCTTCCTCATCAAAGGTTCTATAGTAGATATCATTTATCATGCTATCTTCACTATAGTCTAAATGTGGGAAGGTTTCTTGGTGTAAATCTTTCATTCCAGAGGACAATACCTTAGTACCAAGACTTAATATTTCACTTTTAGTAAGGCTTGTCTCTACATATGGAAGAACTTCACTTATTATGGAAGGAAGCTTTAATACTCCTGCATTCATAACTTTATCGAACAATAAGTTGAGTACATGTCTTTGTCTTTCTGTTCTCTTTATGTCCCCACCTTCAGTGTATCTAATTCTAACGTAAGCTGTAGTTTGAAGTCCATTTAAATGATGAACTCCTGGTTCTGTTATATATTTTGGTTTAATGCCTTTATTTTGAGATAAATGTCTTATATGCTCATTCATATTTGGTGATACATAATCTGAAATTTCATCTTCTGTGATTTCAATATCCAAGCCACCTACAGCATCGATTATGTCTTCAAGACCTGTAAAATTAACTTTAACGTAATCATCTACATCTAGACCAAAGGTCTGATTTATAGTCTTCATAGATAGTGTTTCTTGACCGTAAGCAAAGGCGTGATTTAATTTATCATAACCATGACCAGGTATATTTACATAAGTATCTCTTATCAATGAAGTAAGCTTTAGCTTATTATGTTTTGTGTCTACGGTAGCAAGTATTATTGCATCAGAACGTCCAACAGTATCTTCAAAAGAATCAATTCCATATAAAACTATATTTTTTATTTCACCAGTACCTTTATTATCAGGTTGATTTCCATCATTAGACTCTATACCTAATTCTTCCTTAGAAAAATTGAAATCCTTAGTTTTTATTTTCCCCAATAAATTAACAGCATATCCAAAGGTGCCAGCTAAAACAAAGACTAAAATAGTAAGACAAACTAGGAGAATTTTTTTCCCTCTTTTCATAGATTTTTTCCTCTTACCATTAGATTTTTTCCTTCCATTGGCAAGTTCTTCTCTTTTTCTAGCAGCATCTTGTCTTTTGCCCATATAAAAAACCTTCTTTCTTGTTATTATCGTTGTAATAAAAAGCTTAATAATAATTGAATACCTATAAATAATACGTAATGTTATAAGTAATCAATCACAATAATTTAGAATTTAAAATGTAGAATTTACAATTAACTTGAAACTTTCAAGGTATTTCAAGGAGGTTCAAAAAAATTTGAGCATATACCTATAATTTTACATTTTAAATTACAACATATATACTGGGAAAACTCAGCCTTATTAAGATTAAGACTGAGTTAATGTTGTTATATTTATAATTAAAGAGCTGTTAGCTATTTAATTATTTTCAGAGCCATTACTATCATTTAACCAAATCTTTTCATCATCAAAAATATATTTCTGGATTTGTTCAGAAGTAGGCTTTTCTTCATAGGTTAAATAGAAAACTCCATCGATCATAGCATTTTCGCTATATCCATCCCTCGGAAACCTTTCCTGCTCTAAGTTACCTACACCAAGAGTTAGTACATTTATTCCAAGGTCTAGAATTTCTTTATTTGAAAGGCTAGTTTCTACATAAGGAAGTACTTTTGAAGTAACAGAAGCTAGTTGAGTAACTCCTAAAGAAGAAACTCTGTTAAACATTTCTGTAATAACTTTCCTGTGCCTCTGAGTCCTATCAAAGTCTCCATTAGATGTACTTCTGATTCTGGTGTAGCCTAGAGTCTGAAAGCCATCCATATGAACTTTTCCATTTTTATCAGGGTCTAACTTTTTAGGGGTCTTACCCTGACTATTTGAAACTCTAACGATATAATCATCAACTTCTGTTATTTCTTCTTCAGATAGAATCATATCTATTCCACCCACGGCGTCAATAATAGACTCTAATTCACCAAAGTTAACTTTAACATAATCTTTGATATTAAGACCAAACACAGAATTTATAGTCTTAATTGATAATTCTGCCCCACCATAGGCATAAGCATGGTTCAATTTATCGTATTTATGTCCTGGTATATTTACATATGTATCTCTCATTAAAGAGGTTATTTTTAATTTTTTATGCACAGGATCAAGGGTGGCTATCATTATGGAATCTGAACGACCCACATCCCCATCAGCTTCATCAACACCAAATAGAGCAACGTTAACTATATTATTTATCTTATCAGCCTCTATCTTTTCGTGTAATTTTTCATCTATTCCTAAATTATCATGATTTAATTTAACCCTATTTAAATTAGATAGAATATTTATGCCATATAGTCCCGTAACTAATGTAATACCTACAAATAATAAAACTAGAAATATTACAAATTTGACAATTGGGGATTTTTTCTTCTTATCTCCCACTTCACTATGATTACTACTGCGATTTTTTTTATTTTCACCCATAGTTTATCACTTCCTCTATTAATTAGTATAAGACATCTTTAATGAAACAATCATCAATATATTACCATAGTATATCAGTACTGTCTGCCTATAACTTACTCATAGAAATTTATTAGTAAAGCTTCTATGATTGTTTGACACAAAATATTCCTGCCATCTTTTAGTGGAACATTTTTCCTAAAATCCTTGAATAACTACATAATTAATAATTATATAATATAAGCTTTAAAAATAATATACATTTTATTATTTTTAATTTAAATATAATAATTAATAAACACCTCAAAGTAAGTATATACTTGAGGTGTGAGTATTTAGACTAATTTCAAGGCGTATCAGAGTAATTTGAATTTCCTGTACTGTCGGGTTGATTTAACCAAGTTTTAGCATCATGAAATATGTACTCATAAATCTCTTCTCTAGTTTTCTCTTCATTATATTTTAAATAAAAAACATTATCTATTAAAATATTTTCACTATCATCATCTAGTGGGAAGCGTTGTTGCTCAATATTAGTATTACCAATATTTAGAACATTAATACCCAAAGATAAGATCTCTTTTGTAGAAAGACTAGTTTCTACATATGGCAAAACTTTAGAAACTATAGAAGTTAATTGAGTAGCACCACTATCAGATACTTTGTTTAAAATGCTATTTATTACATTTCTATGTCTTTGAGTTCTATCGAAGTCACCATTAGAGGTACTTCTAATTCTACAATAACCTAGAGTTTGGAATCCAGTTAATTTTTGCATTCCAGAATCAGGCACTAAATCTGCAGGAATTCCTTTTGAAGCAGATACCTTTTTTATATATTTGTTAATTTCGATGTATTCTTCATGAGACAAATCTAGGTCTATGCCACCTAATACATTAATAACACTCTCTAAACCTTCAAAATTGATTTTTACATAGTCAGTTATATTTAAGTCAAAATTTTTATTTATAGTTTTTATAGATAGTTCAGGTCCGCCATAAGCATAGGCATGATTTAGTTTATCACTACCATGATCCGGTATATCTACATAGGAGTCTCTCATTAATGAAGTTACCTTTAACTTATTATTTATAGGGTCTAGAGTTCCAATCATAATAGCATCAGAACGACCAGTATCATGCTCAGCTTCATCTACACCAAAAAGTGCTATGTTCACAATGTCACCTGTTTTATTTTCTGCTATTTTGGTAGAGACTTCTTCCTTTATTTCTAAGTTTTTGTCATCCAATTTAACTTGTTTCATTTTACTAAACATGTTGTCCATATAAAAAGCTACTGCAAAAATTAAAAGACATAATATTATAGATATATATATTATAAACTTTTTCTTTTGTCTAGGCTTATTTTCTTTTTCAGTTAGTTCATTATCCAATTTCAACACTCCTTTTTAAGGATAAATCTATCTTATTATTATACAATAAATAATAAACAATAGACCATGATTATTATAAAGTTTCTCAATTTAAAAAATATTACAATACATGAAAATATTTTCCTTTCACAGAAGTAAGTATATAGACATATTATAAAATTAAGCAATGAATAAAGGTGATACTTTTGTTATACGCACTGATTTTAGCTGGTGGAAAAGGAACAAGATTATATCCTTTATCAAGAGCTAACAGCCCCAAGCAATTTCTTAAAATTTTTAATGAGGGAAGTTTTTTAACAAATACTGTAGAGAGAGTGAATCCTATAATAGATAAAGAAAATATATTTGTTATAACAAATAAGGAGTATGTAGATAAAGTACAGGAAGAAATTCCATATATAAATAAAGATAATGTCTTTGTAGAGCCAAGTAATAAGGAAACTGCTTAGTGGAGGATATTGGTCTTAGGATTACATATTACTACTTAGATATCTAATTTTAATAATACTAAAGGAATATGGTAGGATGGTATAGAATACTAGATTTAATAGTAGCGCTGTTTCTTAATGCTATTAAGGCATTTTGAACAGTTATTTTTTCAAAAGTCTAAAATAACCTATTTTAAGGATAGGGAAAACTTGAAAGGAAAAGGGGATTAATATGGGGAAAAAAGAATTAAAAGCTAATTTGCTTCTCTTATCAGCGGCTATAATATGGGGGTTTGCATTTGTAGCGCAGAGAGTTGGATCAGAGTATTTAGGGGCGTTTACTTTCAATGGAATAAGATTTGCTCTTGGAAGTATCTCTCTAGTACCTTTAATTTTTTACTTAGATAAAAAACAAGGAGGCAATGAGGAGAATAAAGTATCTAGAAAGTATACTATAACAGCAGGTGTTATAGTAGGAACTATATTATTTATAGCTAGTACCCTTCAGCAGACTGGGGTGGCATATACTACTGCAGGGAATGCAGGATTTATAACCGGGCTTTATATGGTTATAGTACCACTGTTTGGAATATTTTTAAAACAGAAGATTGGTAGAAATGCATGGATTGGTGTAGCTATAGCGGTGGTAGGATTATATCTTTTAAGTATAAATGAAGATTTTTCCATAGCCTTTGGAGATTTACTTGTACTTATAGGATGTATATTTTGGGCCATACATATTTTATTTATAGATCATTTTACAAAGATAGTGGATGCTATTAAATTATCTAGTATTCAGTTTGCTACATGTGCTATCTTAAGCATATGTTCAGCTCTATTATTTGAGGACATATCAATGACAGCCATATCACAAGCTGGAACAGCTATACTATTTGGAGGAATTGTATCAGTAGGAATTGGATATACACTTCAGGCTGTAGGACAAAGAGATGCAAAACCCTTTGCAGCAGCTATAATTCTTAGTATGGAATCTGTATTTGGAGCTTTAGGAGGAGTATTATTCCTTGGAGAAAGAATGACTGCTAGAGGATATTTAGGATGTACACTTATATTTGTAGCTATAATTGTATCTCAAATAAAAAGTAAGACGACACTGGAGGCGTAGAGAAGCGCAGCGGAGCTGCAGAGAAGTGTTCACTGCGTTCACAGAGAAATGCTCACGGGGTTCGCAGAGAAGTACGCCGGAGGGCGTAGAGAAGTGTTCACTGCGTTCACAGAGAAATGCTCACGGGGTTCGCAGAGAAGTACGTCAGAGGGCGTAGAGAAGTGTTCACTGCGTTCACAGAGAAATGCTCACGAGGTTCGCAGAGAAGTACGCCGGAGGGCGTAGAGAAGTGTTCACTGTGTTCACAGAGAAATGCTCACGGGGTTCGCAGAGAAGTACGCCAGAGGGCGTAGAGAAGTGTTCACTGCGTTCACAGAGAAATGCTCACGGGGTTCGCAGAGAAGTACGCCAGAGGGCGTAGAGAAGTGTTCACTGCGTTCACAGAGAAGTGCTCACGGAGTTGGCAGAGAAGTACGCCGGAGGGCGTAGAGAAGTGTTCACTGCGTTCACAGAGAAGTGCTCACGGAGTTCGCAGAGAAGTACGCCGGAGGGCGTAGAGAAGTGTTCACTGTGTTCACAGAGAAATGTTCACGGAGTTCGCAGAGAAGTACGCCAGGGGCGTAGAGAAGTGTTCACTGTGTTCACAGAGAAATGCTCACGGGGTTCGTAGAGAAGTACGTCAGAGGGCGTAGAGAAGTGCTCACTGCGTTCACAGAGAAATGCTCACGAGGTTCGCAGAGAAGTACGCCAGAGGCGTAGAGAAGTGTTCACTGCGTTCACAGAAGGAACAAAGTAAGTAATTATCTGCAACCCCTGGTTGCACTTCACTGCGAACAAAGTGAGCAATTATCCGCAACCTCTGGTTGCCCTTCTCTGCGAACAAAGTGAGCAATTATCTGCAACCTCTGGTTGCCCTTCTCTGCGAACTTCGTGAGCAATTATCTGCAACCCCCGGTTGCCCTTCTCTGCGAACTTCGTGAGCAATTATCTGCAACCCTTGGTTGCCCTTCTCTGCGAACTTCGTGAGCAATTATCTGCAACCCTTGGTTGCCCTTCTCTACGAACAAAGTGAGTAATTATCTGCAACTTTGCTGCACTTCTCTAAAAAGACGACTTTGTCGTCTTTTTTAGTTTTTAATAAATAAAAGAATAGAATTTATCATATAAATTAAAAGGAGCATTTTGTGGGGGATTTTCGTGAACAAAGATATAGATGTCATATTTAGGTATGGAGAGGAGAGCTTCGAAAAGATAATACAGCGGTTAGTTCACAGTAAGTTGAGAGCATATGAAAATGAAGTGTGTAAGAAAAATATTAAAAATTGTGAAGAAGAAGCTACAGCATTGACGCCTATGAAGGATATTAATAGGAGTGATGTATAAATGAAGATTTGGAATGTAGGTATATATGCAAGGGTTTCAACAGATAAAAAAGAGCAAAGTGAATCCATACCTGCCCAAGTAGATGGCTTAAAAAGATGGATTATTGATAAAAGTAGAGAAGATAATACTGTTATATATAATTTAGTAGAGGTTTATGAGGATTATGGATTTAGTGGATCTAATTTTGAAAGAGATAGCTTTATAAGAATGAAGGAACATATAGAAGCTGGAAAAATAAATATGGTTCTGACTAGAGATTTGTCTAGATTTTCTAGAAACTATGTGTTAGCGGGATATTATTTGGAGGATTATTTTAAAGTAAATGGAGTCAGGTTTGTATCAGTGTTAGATAATGTGGACAGTGAAAGTGAATTTGATGATATAATACCTTTCAAAAATATATTAAATGAAATGTATATAAAGGATTGCTCAAGAAAAATTAAGGATGCATTAAAGCAAAGAATGTTGAGAGGATCTAGCATAGCGAGCAAACCTCCCTACGGATATAGATTTCAGAGTACCTACATGGGTAATGTAAAAACTATAAGATTAATTCCAGCAGAAGATGAAACCACAGAGGTGATTAAAGAGATTTTTAGGTTGTATGAGGAAGGTTTTGGAGCAGGTAAAATAGCTAATTGTTTAAACAAAAAAGCAATATTGCCACCATCAGCAAAGATTGGTAATAGATTAGAAAGTAGAGAGTGTGTATGGAATAGTAACACCATATTATCCATTTTAAAGAATCCTAAGTATGGAGGATATATGGTACAACAAAGGTATAAAAAAATTAGTTATAAAATAAAGAAGGTAAAACCTGTAGAGAAATCTGATTGGATATGGGGAGGAGAGTTCGAGGGGATAATAGATAAGGTTACCTTTAATAATGTACAAAATTTAATAGCTTTTAGGAGTAGGAAGAATAGATATAAGGGAGGAGAACTACATTTATTTTCTACTGTACTACAATGTGGTGAGTGCAACGGAGGAATGTGTTATAGAAAAAGTTATAGAGGATATAAATGTACGAAATCTCAAACTGGGGGAAAAAAATGTACAGCGCACTCTATAAAGGAAGAGTTTCTTAAAGAAATAATAACAACTAAACTTAGAGAGTCATTAGTGGAAAATATAAATAAGGAAGCACTTTATGAAAAAAGTAAGGAGCTTTTGAATAAAGACGAGGAACATAAGGAGTTTGCAAAAATAAAGATTGAATTAAAAAAAATAGATAGTAACATTGAAATAATGTATGAAGATAAGCTTAAGGGAATTTTAAGTGAAAGAAACTTTGAAAATTTAATTAAGAGTATTGAAGAGAAACAGAAAAAACTAATATATAGAAAAGAAGAATTAGAAAAAATAATTAGAAATAAGAAGAATGAAGAGGAACTTTTAATCATATATAAGAATTGTATAGATAAAATTTTAGAATTTAATGACTTAGACAGACAAACTGTTGAAGCTTTAATTCAAAATATTATTATCTATGAGAAGGAAGATAGAAAAATGATAGAAGTAGAGTTTAAATTTTCAATATAGATTTATTAGTAATATATAATAAAAATTTAAAAGTTGTTAAAAATTCCACAGGAATTTTAACTATATTTTAAGGCGGACATTATTAAGTCTATATTGTTACAAAATATTGACTTAATAAAAAACTATGGTAAAATTAAATATGGTAATAATTTAATAGATCTTATAGGTTTTGTATAAGGCATTCTTAAAATGAACAATAAAATGATATTATTTTACATTAATTACATCATTTTAGATGCCGTGAATTAATAGGGAAGTTGGTTAAAGTCCAACACAGCCCCCGCTACTGTAAGCACTACTTATGAATAGTTATTCCACTGAGTCTATAGCTTGGGAAGGAATTTCATAGGGTTTGATGTGTAAGTCAGGAGACCTGCCTATAAAGAGTTAATCAGTAACTTCGGAGGGAGGTTTTATGTGTGCATTATACGTATATTAATCTATCCTTAAGGATGGATTTTTTTATTTGCATAAAAGACGGCTACTAACTATTTATCATCTAAATAATTTTGAATTTTAAATTAAAAAGATGGAGGGTTTAGTTATGAAGAAAAAATATCAAATTGCGCTAGGGGTATTTCTTGCAATGCTAGTTATACCTACAACTGCTTATGGAATGCATATTATGGAAGGCTTTTTATCACCAGGATGGTGTATTGCTTGGGGAGCAATAACTATACCATTTATTGTAGTTGGCTTTTTCTCAATAAAAGAAAAAATAAAAATTAATCCAAGATTAAAAATGTTAATAGCTATGGTAGGTGCTTTTGCCTTTGTTCTATCAGCATTAAAAATACCTTCAGTTACAGGTAGTTGTTCTCACCCAACTGGAGTAGGCCTTGGAGCTATTCTTTTTGGACCAACAGTTATGAGTGTTTTAGGATTTATAGTTTTAATATTTCAAGCATTACTTCTTGCTCATGGTGGATTAACTACCCTTGGAGCGAACACTTTTTCTATGGGAGTAGTTGGACCTTTTGTATCTTATTTTGTATATAAGTTGTTTAAAAAATCTAATGCTTCTCAATCTGTATCTGTGTTTGCAGCTGCAATGTTAGGAAACTTAATGACCTATGTGACAACTTCAATCCAATTAGCCATAGCTTATCCTGATCCTACAGGTGGAATTATGGCATCTTTAGGGAAATTTATGGGAATTTTTGCTGTTACTCAGCTACCACTAGCTATAAGTGAAGGATTATTAACAGTAATAGTTTTCAACCTTTTATATAAATATAATCAAGAAGAACTTATAGAATTGAATGTTATAGGTAAGGAGGCATAATAGATATGAGTAATAATGGTAAAAGTAAAAATATATTAAAAACAAATATACTATTAGCGCTTTTAGTTATAGCATTAGCAGTTTTTCCACTTTTTATAGCTAAAGATGCTGAATTTGGAGGAGCTGATGGTGAGGCTGAAGAGGCTATATTAGAAATTAAAGAAGGCTATGAACCTTGGTTTTCACCACTTTTTGAACCAGCAAGCGGAGAAATAGAGAGTCTTTTATTTGCATTACAAGCAGCTCTTGGAGCAGGTGTTGTATGCTACTTCTTTGGATTTGCTCATGGTAAATTTAAGAAAATTGAAAGTGAGAAAAAATGATTTCAATTGATAAATTAGCTTATGTATCTGGATTAAGAGAAGTTAATCCTATGGAAAAATTTTTATTTTCAATAATTACAATGATAGTTTGTATAGCTTTGAATTCCATTGTTACTTCTCTAATAATATTACTATTAATGGGAAGTATTACTATTATAAAAGGGAAAGTATCCATTAAATCTTATGGGGAATTAATTTTAATTCCCCTTGCTTTTTTAGTTATAGGACTTTTAACTGTAGCAATAAGTGTAGTTGGACCAGATTCAAATGCATTATTTAGTTTTGTTATATTTAACCTAAAACTAGGATGTACAAGAGAGAGCTTAATTATTGCAGCTAAAGTATTCTTTAAAGCTCTAGGATCAGTTTCCTGTCTTTATTTTCTTGCACTAACTACTCCTATGTTTGAGGTTTTAATGGTGCTTGGAAAATTTAAGGTGCCTAAATTATTCATTGAATTAATGGGACTTATATATAGATTTATATTTGTTTTATTAGATACAGCAAATAGTATATTTATATCTCAAAATTCTAGGCTTGGATATGCTACCATAAGGCTTGGATATCATTCACTTGGAAAATTAATTGCTTCCTTATTTATAACCTCTTATAAAAAATCACAGCAAATATACATAGCCATGGAATCCAGGTGTTATGATGGTGATATAAGATTGATGGAAGAGGAGTATAGGGTATCAAGTTTAAATATATTTTTAATAGTAGGACTACAAGTGGTCTTAATTGCTATTAGTCTTCTAATAAAAAATATGGGAGGAATAATCTGATGAAGGAATATTTAATAGAAACAGTAGATTTGTGTTTTAAATATCCTGATGGCACTAAGGCCTTAAATAATATAGATTTAAAATTAGAAAAAGGAAAAAAGATATGTTTTCTAGGAGTTAATGGCTCTGGTAAATCAACTCTATTTTTAAATTTAAATGGAGTTTTAAAGCCTACAACAGGACACATATTATATAAAGGAGAAAAGATAAAATATAATCAAAAATCTCTAATGGAGTTAAGAAAAAATGTAGGAATTGTATTTCAAGATCCTGAAAGTCAACTTTTTTCAGCTAGTGTATATCAGGAAGTTTCCTTCGGAGCTATGAATCTTAATCTAGAAAAGAAGGAAGTAATAAATAGGGTGGATAAAGCTCTAAAAGATACTAATACTTATGAGTTTAAGGATAAAGCAGTACATTTCTTAAGCTATGGACAAAAGAAAAGGGTATCTATATCAGATATACTTGTTATGCAGCCTGAAATTATAATACTAGATGAACCTACCTCAAGCCTTGATCCAAAGCATACAAAGGATGTTGTTAATATATTTAATGATATAAACGAAAAGGGTATAACTGTAATACTATCTACTCATGATGTAGATTTAGCATATTCTTGGGCTGATCATATTATAGTCATGAAAGGTGGAGCTATAGTTAAAGAGGGTAATCCTTATGATATATTTTCAGATGAAAAATTAATAGAAGAATGTTATTTAGAAAAGCCTCTAATTCTTGATATATATGAACATTTGAAGGATAAGGAGATTATAAAAGAGAAAGAGTCTATACCTAAAAATAGAAAACAGCTCTTGGAAATGATTAATTAAAACAAAGGCGCTCACTCCAATTAAGGTTGAGTACCTTTTTTATTTAAAGATTATAGTTATTGTATTTAGAAATAAGTTTGTCAAAGAAAGAAGTACTATACTTTAGGAAAAATTGAATCATAGGACCGGCTGCGAGTACCATGAATACCGTGCCCAATCCAATAGAGGAAGTTTGACCAAGTAATAATCCTAAACATAGTCCTAGGGATTCAACTAATACTTTGGATTTACGAAGAGAAAATTTAAAACTATCACGAATAGTTACCATGAAATAATCAAAGGAACTAGGCGGAAGACCTGAAACCAAATAAAGAGATGCGCCTATGGAGATAAGTATTAATCCAGGCATAAATATTAGTATTTTATATAGATAGTTAGAATTAGGTATGTAATTTAGTAATAATAGCCAAAGATCTATAGAAATACCCATTATCAATGAAGTTATAAGGGTGGATATTCTAGGAATTTTTTTAATAAGGATACCACATATAGATAATTGGATAATTGAAATTACATTAACCCAAGTACCATAGGTGAGTCCTACATGATAAACTAATCCCAAATTAACCAAATCCCAAGGACCAACACCAAAGGAGGAGTGAACTACTAAGGCAATGCCAAGTGTTAATATCCATAATCCAATTAGAAAAAATATAATTTTTATTTTATACGTGGCATTAATTTTATTTATAATATTCTTCATTTAAATTTTCTCCTATGTCATATTATTAGATTAGAACTAATTAGTGTAATTATAGTTTGATATAATTTATAATTCAAATGATTTTGAAATAATAAATATTAATGTATCCAAATATATGCTATAAAATGTATTGTATTTACAATATAAACCTATTAGTGATTTATACAAAATGGGATTATTGTGTAGAAGTCTATAGAATAGATAAAATCGTTAGCTAAAAATGAAACAAATTATTTATTGAAATTGTTTCATTAAATGATAATATATAACTAAATAAATTATTGTTAGGAGGTATATTATGAAAAAAGGTAAACTCTTATCTGCGATAATGGCTTTAGCTTTTACACTTTGTTCAACAAGTACTTCTTTAGTAAAAGCAGAATCTGGTGAAGAAAAGGTTTTTCAATTACAAGATCAGACATCAGCTATTGATTCTATTTACACTTATGGAGGACCTGTAGATATTTCTATTGGGGATGAAGAAAAAATTATTGAAATGCTAAAGAAAGAAGGGAAAATATCAAATGATGCTAGCTATAAAGAAGCTTATAAACTTTACAGAGAATACATGAGTAAAGCTGCTAAGTCAAATAAAAATATAAAGCTAAGCAAAATGGAGAGAGATCTAAAGGCAAAACAAAATCAAAAAGTACAAAAGTATATATTTGAACAGAGTAAGCCGGATGCTAATCCTAAAAAAGTAAATGTTTTAGTACTTTTAGTAGAATACCAAGATTATAAGCATAATAGTATAACTTCTGAAGAAACGAATATGCATTATAAGAATTATGATAAGAAGCATTTTGAGGATATGATTTTCGGAGATAATGGATATAAGGGCCCTAATGGAGAAAATTTAATATCCATGAAACAATATTATAAAGAGCAGTCAGGTGGAAGTCTTTTAATAGAAGGAAAAGTAGCAGGTTGGTATACAGCACCAAAGGATGCAGCTTATTATGGTGAAGAGGTAGGCTCTAACCATGATTTAAGACCAAGAAACTTGATAGCTCATACTTTAATGGAGGCAGCAAAGGATCCTAACTTAAATCTTGCAGATTTTGATAGTGAGGATATATATGACTTAGATGGAGATGGAAACTATAATGAACCTGATGGAATAATAGATCATGTGATGGTTATTCATGCGGGAATGGGACAAGAAGCAGGAGGCGGAAACTTAGGAACTAATGCTATATGGTCTCATAGATGGAATTTAGGTGGATTATTTGAGATTCCAGGAACTAATATGAAGGCTTATGACTACACTATTGAACCAGAAGATGGAGCAGCAGGGGTGTTTGCGCATGAATTTGGACATGACTTAGGATTACCAGATGAATATGATACTGAATATACTAGTGAATATAGTGAACCTATTTCTAACTGGTCTATAATGTCTTCAGGTAGCTGGGCGGGAAAGATACCGGGCACTGAGCCAACAGGGTTTAGTCCATATGCTAGACAGTTCTTCCAAGGAGTATACGGTGGGAACTGGCAAAAACAAGTTGTTATTGATTATGATAGATTAAGTAAAGCAGGAGCAAGAATTGACCTAAAACAAGCTAGTGAAGAAGGACAAGTAGTTAGAATTAATCTACCTGATAAGAAAAATATTATGGTAAATCCAGTAAGCGGGGAAAATGTTTATTGGGGAGGCAGTGGCAAAGATGGTACAAGCATCTTAAATTCTATGGCTACAAAAGTAGATTTAACTAATGCTACTAATCCAATATTAAACTTTAAAGCATGGTATGATATAGAGTTTGGATGGGATTTTGCTTCAGTTCAAGCAAGAGAAGTTGGAAGTAGTGAGTGGACATATTTAGAAGGAAATATAACTACCACAGAGCATGACCTTGAAGCAGTAGTAGTAGTACCTCATGGAATAACAGGAACTTCAATTGGGTGGACTACTGGGACATTTGATTTATCTGAATTTAAAGGTAAGAATATAGAATTAAAGTTTGAATATGCTACAGATAAATATACTTTTGGTACAGGATTTTATGTGGATGATATAAGTATTAATGATGGAAATAAAATTATAGCATCTGATAACGTAGAGGGGAAGGCTTTATTTAATTTAAATGGTTTTGAAGTAAATAAAGGGTACGCGTTATCTAATCATTATTATCTTATAGAATGGAGAAATCACCATGGTGTTGATAAGGGATTAGCAAGCATTAATGCTGTAGGACAAACATTTGCTTATGACCCAGGTCTTGTTGTATGGTATGTTGATGATTTTTACACAGATAACTGGACAGGAGAACATCCTGGAAATGGATATTTAGGAGTTGTAGATGCAGATACTAGTAGTTTGAAGTGGAAATTTAACGATGGAACAGAACTTGCAGCTAGTAATAAATATCAAATGCGTGATGCAGCCTTCAGTAAAAATAAAGGGAGTGAATTGAAGATAGATTTGTCTTCTATTTATGGAAGAATATTAGAGGATAACCATCAATCTAAAGAAAATAGATTTTCCGATTCAGGTGAGTATTTTAATATTGAAATACCTGAATTAGGAAGAAATATCCCTAAACTTGGATTATCAATACAAATACAACAGCAGCTTAAAGATAATAGTGGAGTATCTATATCTATTAAGAAGTAATATCTTTAAAATTAGGAAAACTCAAACTTGATTTTGAGTTTTCCTATTTTAAATTTAAGTTTTTAGTATAGCCTTAGAGTTGAGCCAATGAGGTTAATAAGGGAACTGCTACATGCATAGGTCTTGCAGCAGCTAAACTTCTTAAGAGAGATAAGGATGCTATTATGGTAGTGTTACCATCAGATCATTATATAGAAGGAGAAAAGCAATTTTTAGACACCATCAAGCATGGTGTAGAGCTAGCAGAGAGGAAAAGAGGCCTTATAACCATAGGGGTACAACCTACTAGACCAGAAACAGGCTATGGTTATATAGAAATGGGGGATCCAATACAAGGAAACTTACAGACATATAAAGTGGCCAGATTTACAGAAAAACCTAATGTTGAAGTTGCTAAAGATTTTCTTCTAAAGGGCACCTATCTTTGGAATTCAGGCATGTTTATATGGAGAGCAGATGTATTATTAAGAGAAATGCAAAAATATTTACCTAAGATGCATAATTCTATAAGCGAAATATATAAACACGTTGATGAGGAGGATGAAGAGGAGATTATAAGAAGAGAATATTCCATCATTGATGGTATATCTGTGGATTTTGGGATTATGCAGAAAACGAGAAAAGCATATGTTATAAGAAGTGAGTTTGAATGGGATGATATAGGCAGTTTTGCATCTCTTACCAGATTCTTAGATAGTAATAGGAGTAATAAGGTTATAGGTACAGCATATTTGGAAGGTAGTGAAAATTGCTCCGTGTTTGGGAAAAAGAACTTAATTATAGGATTTGGTGTTAAAGATTTGGTCATTGTGGATGCAGGGGATGTTATTCTTATAATGGATAAATCAAAAGACCAAGAAATTAAGCACTTAATAAATGAAATGAAGAAGGAAAAGTGTTTAGAAGAATTTTTATAGATAGCATAGAATTTAGGTAATTGGTAATTACCTAAATTCTTTTATTTGTTTATATATAGTTTGTATGGATATAATTTAAATATATTTTTAAGTTATATAATTTAAATTAGCTTATATAAAAAATATGGTTAAAATTACTATTAACAACATAGTAGAATTATAGTATTATGTAGCGAGTATAGTAAACAGTAAATATTATGAAGTGCTATAAGTACACTATATTGTTAAGTTTAGACAACATTGGTTCGATAATATAAATAAACTGAAGTATTATTATAGACATATTTAGAGGGAAATATTTTAATAAAATTAGGAATATAGTAAAATATTATAAGTAATATAAAAAATAGTTATATTAAATATGTTATAGTAATTATAATTTTAAATAGCCTTAATAAAAGTTTAAATAAATTAAAGGATGATGTAAATGCAGTTTTTAACACCAGGGCAAAGAATTAAAAGATATAGAAAAATGTTAAAACTAACTCAAAGTGATTTTGAGTGTGATGATATGACTAGAAGTTATTTTGGTATGATAGAGGTTGGAAAGAGAAACCTAAATCTAGATATAGCTGAAGTAATTATGAGAAAATTAAATGAAAAGGCTAGAAAATTAAATATAGAACTGGATATAGATGCATATCATTTGACCATGTCTCCCCAAGATGAAGCTAGAGAATATTGCATTAACAAACTTTATGATAATCCCAAGGAATATGAAATATTTGAAATAATAAATATTTGCAAAGAATGGGATTTAGCAGAGGTTGAAATTGAAGCACTTAGAACTTTAGGGGATATATATTATGTGGATAACAGATTCCTAGACTCTTTTATAAAATATAGTGATGCCCTAGACTTGTGTAAAAATATAGGAAAAACTGACATACAAAGTTATCTATATAACAGATTGGGTGGGTGCAAATATAATGAATTAGATTATGAAGAATCTATATTATATTTTACTAGAGCTCAGCAATATGCGAAAATTTATGAAGATCCTGAAGTTGAAAGAAAAGCCATATTTAACATAGCATCAGTTTATATTAGATTGCATAAAGTTGATGAAACTGTGGCTTATATTGATTTGTATTTATGTAAGATAGATACAAGAAAAGAATACATAAACCAATATATACATGCTCATATACTTAAAGCAAATTGTTTGGAAATGAGTGGTAAAATAGAGGACGCTATAGACATCCTTAAAAAATTAAGTGATGAAAATTATAATATTAGTGAAACTTTAAAGGGGAATATATACAATAATCTTGGGGTTTTATATTTTAAAAAAGATGATTTTGATAATAGTCTCAAGGCTTTTAATGAGTCAGAGTTAATTAGATTAAAGTATGATGAAAAAAATCTATCTCATACAATAGTAGATAAAGCTTTCTTATATATGAAAATGAAATTGTATACAGAAGCTATAATTTTAGTGAATATTGGTATTGATTTAACGAAAAAGTTTAATGACAGCTATTATCTGTTGAAAGCCTACTACTTACTTATAGAGATATATGAAAAACGAGATATGTTAGAGGATGTTGAAAAAACTTATTTAGAAATCATTAGCTTAGTTGAAAGAAAAGAAAACTATAAAGAACAAGTTAAGGCCTATTTAAAAATTGGTGAGTTTTATGCTAATCATAATGAAATAGAGAAAGTGATAAAATTCTTACAAATATCACAAAAAGTTATTGAAAAATGTGGCAATTAGATTATAATTAGATTGTATACTAACATTTGATTTCAGGGGGGATATGAAATGAAGGGATTAAAAAAATCAATAGTTGCAATAGCATTAACACTATTAGTTGCTGGAGGCATTGGGCTTTTTGTACTTGGTGAAAATCCACCAATTCAAGTACAGTCTTCAGTAATAGAGAATGCTTAATTAATATTTTCCATGTAGAAAGCAATCCATTTAGGATTGCTTTTTATATATAAAATAATATTTTTAATTTAGTATATTACAATTTAAGAAATTATTAAAATATTAAAAAAGAAACATAAAATATGAAAAAAATGTTGCATAAATCTATTTATGTATGTATAATAGAGATATAGAAAGTTTAATATTTATGCCCAAATATTAAATAAATATTATTTAACGAAAATTATTAAACACACAGAAATGGTTTGGTTTTAAATAGAAAACTTACTAATACATAATATAATAATTATTTAATAAATATTATATGATCAAAGTCATAAGTATTCAGTAAGTAAGGATAGGGTGGTGACGTACAAAGAGTAAATCAACTTAATAAGACAAAAAGTATAATATAAGCAAGTTGATTAAAAATAGAGCTTAAAAATAAGGAATTATGATAAATATAATTAACAAATATGATTAATATAATTAACAAATAATCTTCCTCTCAATAAAAATATATTTCTAGTGTTTTTACATGAGATAAAATGAAACAAGAAAAATCCACGATTTAATTATCGTGGATTTTTCTTGTTTTATACAAATCTAAATTACAAATAATGGAATGACCCCTGGGGTCATTCCAAATAATGGGTGGTTACTGTTTGTTTATGATGGTGTTGTAGATTTCTAGGGTTTTCTTAGCAGTGTTTTCCCAAGAGAACTCTTTTGATTTTTTTAATCCTATTTTAGAAAACTGATTCCGTAAGCATTCACTACTGAGCATAAATTCCATGGAGGTTAATAATTCATTTTCGTTAAGGGGGTTAAATAATAGTCCTGCATCACTAATAACTTCAGGAATTGATGTTATATTTGAGGCTATGACAGGTGCACCACAGCTCATTGCTTCTAGGGGAGGAAGTCCAAAACCTTCATATAAGGAAGGATATACGAATATTTCACAGGCATTATAGTAAATAGGTAGATCTTCATCAGGAGCAAATCCTGTGAACTTTATATATTTAGTCATATTTAATTTTTCTACTAGCTTTACTAATTCTTGAGAGGCATCTCTATAAGATCCTACAATTACTAAGTTGTACTCCTTATTCATATGGGACACTAGCTTAGAAAAAGATGTAATTAGGGAAGCCACATTCTTTCTTCTGCTAAATCCCCCTACGTAAAGTAAGAAAGGTTTATCTACTCCATATTTTTCTTTTATAATAGCTCTACATTTTTCTTTATCAAGAGGAATATATTTTTTATCAGTAGCTAAAGGGGTTACATATATTTTATCTTCATTTATGGGAAAAAACCTTAATATATCCTCCTTAGAGTATTTAGATACAGTTATTATTCCGTCACATGAATCTATTACTGAAGGCATTTCCTTAAGAAATTTTATAAGATATCCTCGGCCAACGGTTTCGGGCATAATATATGGAATCAAGTCATGTATAGTACATACTTTTTTGCATTTTATGTTTGAAGATAATCCAATTCCATTTTGGGGCATATGATATATGTCTATATTTTCTCTTTCTAAATTAGAAGGAAAAAAGTTATCTTGAAAAAATCTTTGATATTTCTTGGAGCACATTACTATATTAGAATTGGGCTTTTCAAAAGCTTCATAATTTTTTCCAGACCAATAAATTTGATAAAAATTTTCAATATCTATATTCAATAAGTTTTTCAATAGATTTTCTGTATATGTGCCAATACCACTGCCATTGTACCAATTTATACCACGGCCATCCATTGCTATCCTCATAAATTCAACTCCTTAAAACACTTATATTACATATTAATCATTGAGCAAATAAGTGTTACAAATACCTGTAGACACCTTCGAAAAATAACTAGTAAGTCTACGCGTATATTTGACGAGTTGTTTTTTAAAAATGCCTTAAACTAAACACACATTATATTGTTTTTTCATATATTACTATATACACAATTAACGGCACTCGATGATCAATGTCCTATGAATGTTAAAGTTTTATAGAAAATTCTTTAGTAATCAATCATTGATCATTGATCATTGATTCTTGAAATGGTGGTGATTGTTTGGATAACGAAAATATCAATATTTTATTAAAGAATACCTATGATTTAAATATTATAGGTATTGAGAAAATAAAGAACGTATACAGAGTTGAAACACAGGATGAGATATATTGTTTTAAAGTGGTTAAATATGAACTTGACCATTTTTTATTTATATTAGGAGCTATTAAACATTTAAAGGATAAAGAATTCAATTATATACCAGATATAATTCAAACATGTTCTGGCGAGGATTATATATCTATTGATGGAAACTTTGCATATTTAACGCCCTGGGTCAATGCTAGGGAATGTAACTATGACAATCCCATAGATTTATATAATGCTACAAGAAAATTAGGTGAACTTCATAAAAAAAGTGAAGGGTTTCAAGTTGATGGAACTATGAAACCGAAAATTGGTTGGTTTAAATGGACAGAGGTTTACAGGACAAGAAAAAGTGAAATTATAGATTTTCAAAATAGAATACTAAAGAAAGAAAAGACTTCCAGCTTTGATGAATTATATTTGAAGGTTGCAGATCAAGAAGTAAAAAGATGTGAGGCTGCTATTCAGGGATTAATCAAATCTAATTATGAAAGAGTTATGCTAAGTCACGTTACTACCTTTGGCTTTTGTCACCATGATTATGCTCATCACAATGTATTAGTGTCTCAGGATAGAAAAATAAACATCATAGATTTTGACTATTGTATTTTAGATAGTTATTTACATGATTTAAGTAGTCTTATGATAAGGGCAATGAAGTATGGGAAATGGGATATTAATAAAGCTGGCTATATACTAAATAGCTATAGTGAAGTACATGATATAGCTCAAGAGGATATACCTATTATGGCGGCATTTATGGAGTTTCCGCAAGATTATTGGCAAAGAGGGGTCCAATATTATTGGGAGAGAAAGCCTTGGAAGGAAGAGTTTTTTCTTAAGAAGCTTAATAGCTATATAGAGGATATTCAATATAGAAATGATTTTTTAGATGAATTTAAGAATTTTAAATTATAAACATATACAGGGGAGGTGTGGGTATGAATAAAAACGAAAATGAAGGTTTAAGAGAAGAGATTAGGGACGAGTTTTTAAGTCCAGTAGATGAATTTGATAAAAAGCTTGAAGATATTGAAGATGAGATAAAAATGTTAAAAAAGCTCAAGAAAAGGCAGAAAAAGTTAAGTGAACTTCAGTTTAAAAAAGAAGAAATACTCAGAGAAATTAGCAAGAAGACAAAAAATAAACATAAGTAGAGGTGATTATATGAGGAAATTTTTTTATGATAATTTTAGTCAGTACTTAAGGGAGAATGGAGTACGAAGAGTTAATTTTATTCTAAAAGATAACGAAGCTCTAAGTAGAAAGTCTTTAGAAGACAGAGTTATAGCACAATTAAAGTTAATAAGTGAGTTTCATAGAATATCCTGTGGATTTAATGGATATTTAAAAAGTAGAATAAATAATGATACTTGTAAGTTAATAGAAGATTATAAGGTTCAAATAAAAAAACTATGCAAAAATATAGAGCGAATTAAGAGTAATGGTCCACAAGATGAAGTAGAGGAGTTTATAGCTGAGGAAGGGAGTACTATTCTAAATAGGGCTGAGGAGGTTATTAATTATATAAATAATAATAACTATATTGACCTAATAGCGAGAAGTATGAAGAATGTAGAGATATGTTTAACAGATGTGGAATTTGATAATTTGAAAAAAGAGGAAGTAATAGAAATTGTAAATTTCGAGGATATAGCATATAACATGGTAGAAATGGATGCATATTATTTACTATCTAAGCTTAAGAGAAGAGGATATAATCTTGATTTTAAAAAATGTATTAAGGAGTTTTGTAGATGCGAAAATCTGGGAGAGGACAGTATGAATTTAATTTTAGCACTAATTTCCTATCCATGTGAATTTATGAGCATATATGAAAAATATAAGAAGAATAAGAAAAACTGGAGTAGTGGTGAATATTTACGAAGAATGAAAAATGCTATAAGAGAAGATGGTAATTCTTTGATTGGAGATGTGAATTATGATAGAGGGTAGATTTAGCGATAAGGGATTTTTAAGCTCTTATGATTTAGATATAGATTTATTTAAAATCTATAATTTAAATGTAATAGATGTTGTACCTCTCCGAAAATCTTATATTATAGCTACTGATAGAGGCAATAAGATATTGAAAAGAGTAGATTATTCTTTAGATAGGCTTAAATTTATAAATAATTCTGTAGAATACTTAATTGCTCAAGGTTTTGATAGATTAGTTAAGTATGACAAGAATATAGATGGGCATTTATTTACTTGGTGGAAAAATAATGTTTATATCCTTAGAGATTATTTAGAGGGAGAGGAATGTGATTATAGTAATGAGTTAGATGTATCTATTACTATAAATACTATAGCTGAGATGCATAGAGCATCAAAGGGTTTACCATATGAGTATAATGGAAAATTTTCTAGTTTAAATAAATTTATAATAGGAGAAAAAGACGATGTTAAAAAATTAAAGGAGTATAGAGATAGTATAAATATTTATAGAAATAAAACTGAGTTTCATAAATTATTTACATCCTATGTAGACCAGGCAATAGATTCATTAAATCAAGGAATAAGGCTTATAGAGGAAGCTGATTATCAAAACATATGTCACAAGGAAGAATATATAGCCTTTTGCTATGAGGATTTAGCATATCAAAACATAGTTATTAAAAATGAGAAAGGATATATTACAGATTTAGATGAGGCATTAATAGACTTTAGAGTACAAGATTTATGCAATCTGATAAGAAGAATGAATAGAGAAGAAATAAAAGGGGAGGATTTAACTAAAAAGGTTATAGACATATATAGTGAGACAAATAGACTTAATGAAGAAGAATTGCAACTTTTAAAAGGTATGTTATTAATACCTAAAAACTTTATAAATATCTCTAAAGATTATTTTGAAAGGAGAAGAAATTTTTCAGAGGAAACAGTGGCCTTAGAGTTGAAAAAAATAACGGATTGCATGGAAATAGCTAATGTATCTTCAAAAAAATAGCTAGTCAGTCTATTTGTTTATTTTATGTAATGCTGCGTCTACAGGTTTCATTGATAACCCAACTATCAATGAAACCTGTGTTCTTGTTTTACACAAAATTATACTTCCCATGTTTGACTAGTTATTTTTCTTCAGAGATTTTACTTTAGCTATTTATAACTTTGATTTATTATTTTTTCATAGGCTTTCAGTGTTTCTGTAGCAGTTTTATTCCAACTAAGTGAATTAGCCTTTTTGAAGCCTTTCTTAATCAAAGATTGTCTCAAATTTTTATCCAGTATACATTGTAGGATATTTTCTCCAAGTGAGATTAAGTCATGAGGAGAAAATAAAATGGCACTATCTTCTAATATTTCTGGTATAGACGTAGCATTTGAGGCTATAACAGGGGTACCGCACGCCATTGCCTCTATCGGAGGAAGACCAAACCCTTCATAAAAGGAGGGGTATACTAGAAGTGAGGCACCATTATAAAGGTATGGCATGTGTTCCATAGGAATAAAGCCAGGAAAAATTATTTTATCAGCTATATTAAGATCTTCGGCGAGAGATTTATATATAGGATAAGATAGACCTTTAGTTCCTGCTATTACTACTTTCATATCTTTAGGAAGTTTATGATTTATGGTACTAAAACATTCTATTAAACCACTAATGTTTTTTCTTGGACTGAAACCTCCAACATATAAAATGTAATTATCAGTTAAAGAATAATATTTTTTAAGAAGACATCTACATATATTTTTATCTATAGGTTTATAAATTTTTTCACTGGCAAGATATGTTACGTATATTTTTTCTTTAGGAAAATTAAAATCCCTTGAAATATCTTCTTTTGAGAAATTAGATACAGTAATAATACCAGCACACCTATCTACAATAGATTTCATTTCTTTATTAAATATATCTAAATATCTTTCTCCTACGGTTTCTGGTAAATGAAGTGGTATGGTGTCATGAAGTGTTATTACAAGGGGAATATGGCTTTCTTTAGGCAATCCAACACCATTTTGTGGAACATGATATATATTAAAAAATTTATTGTTTAGTGTGGTGGGAGTCTTAACATTATCCCAAAAATTTAAGGAGTCATTATCTTTAATACCATCCATGATAAAGTTGGGATTAAAGTGGATATCTAAGTTCTTGTCTGATGTAAAAAGAGTGTAATTATTATTGGTATCTATGGCATTTAAACCTTTGATTAATTCATGAGTATATGTACCAATACCAGTACCTCTATACCATTTAGCAGCTCTTATATCTATTCCCACATGCATCTCAATTGCTCCTTTAAAAATTTATTATATACTAATGTATATTCTAAAAGTACATATAAATACATATAAATTATAGAGGGGGTGGTAACTATGATGAGAGAGTTTGAGATTGAACGTCAGTTTAATATTAAAATCGAGAGCATTAAACCAAATAAGGGAGTATATCAATTAAAAACTAACTCTGGAACTAGATGTTTGAAAAAAATAAGTTATGGAACTCAGAAACTATTTTTTGTTTATGGAGCTAAAGAGCACCTTTATGAGAAAGGGTTCTGTAATATTGATAGATATTATCTTAATACGGAAGGTAAGCCTTATGCCTTAGTTAATGAAGATATCTATACTTTATCTGAATGGATTGATGGTAGAGAGTGTGATTTTTATAATGATGAAGATTTAGTTAAGGCAAGTCAATGTCTTGCTAATTTACACATTGCTTCAAAGGGGTTTGAGCCATCAGAGAATAGTAAATTGAAATCAGACTTAGGAAGATGGCCTCATTTAATGGAAAAGAGAATTAAATCCTTTGATAAAATGAAGGAAATGGTGAGAAAGAAGAAAAATCATAAAAGTGAATTTGACATTATTTATTTAAAATCCATGGATTATTATAAAGAGCTGGGAAAAAAGGCATTAGAAACCCTTAATAGATCAAATTACTATGATTTATGTATAATAGCTGAGGAAGAAAAAAGTTTTTGTCATCATGATTTTACTTATCATAATATAATAATTAGTGAACAGGGGCAAGTTAATGTTATAGACTTTGACTATTGTAAGCGTGAAGTTAGGATTTATGATTTATCTAATTTTATGATAAAAGTTTTAAAGCGTAGACAATGGGATATTGACATAGCAAAATTAATTATAGATAGCTATAATGATATAGATCCATTAAGAGAAGATGAATATATGGTGCTCTATGGATTTTTAATGTTTCCTCAACGATATTGGAGGATATGTAATAGGTATTATTATAATGAAGTTAACTGGATACAAACGACCTTTAACAATAAAATGGAGGAGCTAATTGGGGAGAGAGAAAGCTTCGAAAGCTTTATGGCTAAGTTTAAAGAGCTATATAATTTACAGGCAACATAAATTCAGTAAAGCATAGGTTATGAATCTACATTCATAACCTATGCTTTTGTAAAAAAATGTAATGACCCCTGGGGTGATTCCATTATATGGAACTACCCCAGGGGTCATTACATTTTTTTACATACTAATAAGCTAATTTAATTAAGTCAACTATTTCTTCTACCAAGGGTAGTCTTGGATTGGCTGTGGTACATTGATCCTCAAAGGCCTCGTCAGCTAGAGTATATATAATGGAGTTTAAATGTTCTTCTTTTACTCCACATTCTTTCAGTGATAGTGGCACGTTAATTTCAGTCATGAGATTCCTTATTGCTTCAACTAATTTATCTATTGCTTCTTCAGGAGTGGAATAGGTTAAACCTAAGTGTTTAGCTATTTCACAGAATTTTTCAGGAGCTTTATAGTAGTCATATTTTGGAAAAGCTACAAGTTTACTTGGATTAGAGCCGTTATATTTAATAACATGAGGGAGCATTATGGCATTAGCTCTTCCATGTGGAATGTGAAACTCTGATCCTAGTTTATGAGCAATACTATGATTTACTCCTAAGAAAGCATTTGTAAATGCCATACCAGCAATACAAGAAGCATTATGCATTTTTTCTCTTGCTAGTGCATTAGATCCATCTCTATAGGCTAAAGGCAAGTATTTAAATACCAATTCAATTGCTTTTAATGCTAGTCCATCGGTATAATCAGAAGCCATAACTGATACATAGGCTTCTATAGCATGAGTTAGTACATCCATTCCAGTATCTGCAGTAACAGATGGAGGAACAGTCATAACTAGTTCTGGATCTATAATAGCTATATCTGGAGTTAGCTCATAATCAGCCAGTGGATATTTTATATTATTAGTTTTGTCAGTAATAACAGCAAAGGCAGTTACCTCAGAACCAGTTCCAGAAGTGGTTGGTATAGCTACTAATTTAGCCTTTTTACCAAGTTTAGGAAATTTAAAAGCTCTTTTTCTAATATCCATAAATCTTAATTTTAAACCGTCAAACTCTACATCAGGGTTTTCATAGAAAAGCCACATCCCTTTAGCAGCATCCATAGCAGAACCTCCACCCAAGGCAATTACAACATCAGGTTCAAAGCTAACCATCTGAGCTGTTCCTTTCATTATGGTTTCAGTGGATGGATCAGGCTCGACATCTAGAAATACATTAATATCAAAATTAGCTTTCTTTAAATGGTGCATAACCTTAGATACATAACCTAGTTTGTCCATAAATTTATCCGTAACAATAAAGGCTTTTTTACCTTGAAGTTTTTCTAAATATTGAAGGCTACCTGGCTCAAAATAAATTCTTTCTGGTACTCTAAACCATTGCATATTAACTCTCCTCTTGGCTACTCTTTTAATGTTTATAAGATTTTGCGCACTGACGTTTTGAGTAGTAGAATTTCTGCCCATAGTTCCACAACCTAGTGTTAAAGATGGAATATTTACATTATATATATCTCCAATAGCACCCTGAGAAGAAGGTGAATTTACTATAATTCTTCCAACTTTAATCCTCTTAGAAAACTCTTCAATGACCTTATTGTCGGTAGTATGAAGTACAGCTGAATGTCCAAGTCCACCAAAGGCAACCATTTCTTCACAACGCTTAATTCCAGATTCAGTACTATCCACAATGAACAATGAAAGTATAGGACTAAGTTTTTCTCTAGATAGTGGATAATCTGCGCCAATTCCTTCGAGTTCACATATTAGTATTCTAGTACCTTTTGGCACATTAATTCCTGCCATAGTAGCAATTTTTTCAGCACTTTGGCCCACTATTTCAGGATTCATAGCTTGACGTTTTTCATCTATAGCTATAGCTTGTAGCTTGATAGTTTCCTCTGGATTTAGGAAGTAACATCTATGATTCTTTAATAGGTTAATAGCTTCTTCACTAATTTCACTATCTATTATAACTGCTTGTTCTGAAGCGCATATAGTTCCATTATCAAAGGATTTTGATAATACTAAATCATTAATTGCTCTTTTCAAATTAGCAGTTTTTTCAATGTAACAAGGAACGTTACCAGCACCAACTCCCAATGCAGGTTTCCCAGTAGAATAAGCGGACTTTACCATTCCAGCTCCACCAGTAGCTAAAATTAAATCTACACCACTATGGAACATGAGTTTTTGAGAAGAATCTATAGAAGGATTCTCAATCCATTGAATACAATATTTTGGAGCCCCAGCTTCTATAGCGGCATCTCTTAGAATCTTTGCAGTCTCTATACTGCATTTTTGAGCTCTTGGGTGAAAGCTAAATATTATTGGATTTTTAGTTTTCATGGCAATTATGGTTTTAAAAATTGCGGTAGATGTTGGATTTGTGGTAGGGGTTATGCCTGCTATTACGCCAATAGGTTCAGCTACCTCTAAATAATCTTCTTCATCATTGTCATTTATTATTCCTACAGTTTTTAAATGTTTTATACTGTTATATACATATTCGGAAGCAAAAATATTTTTGGTAATTTTATCTTCGTATACTCCCATTTGAGTCTCTTCAACAGCCATTTTAGCTAGTTCGCGATGCTTTGCTAAGGCTGCTATAGTTATTTTTTTAACAATATTGTCTATATTTAATTGGGTTAATGGCTTAAAATTATCAAAAGCTTCTCTAGCATTAGCAACAAGTATGTCAATTTCATCTCTATTCAACATAGTATTTTCCTTGGTTGAGGATAATGGCTCTGTAACAATAGTATTATCTACTGTGATAGTTTTTGTTTTCATTTAAATATGCCCCCTTAATTAATTGTTAATAATTTAACTACATCACATCTATATTATATTTATGGAAAGATAAAAAAGCAATAGAAAATAGTAAAAATATTTAAACTATTGAAAATATTTTAATTGAAAGTCAGTAAGAACTATATACTATATAAGTTGTAATTAAGTTTCTACATTATTAAAATCTATATATTATCTTTACTCTGAGTTATTTATGGAAATTATTAGAAGAAATTAAGAAATAAATGTTATTATATTTACTCTGTATAAATTAAGCTAGATATTCATGCATGTAATAGAATCTCTAACCTAACTTAAGCTACTCCGAAAAATTGATTTAATGATTATATGATTTAACAATTTAATGAAAGTGACATAGTATGTAGTAGTAGCTATTTTAGGAGAGGATATTATGAGAATAGGGGATAGAGTCGTAAGAAAATCCCATGAAAAGGATATTATTTTTAAAATCATAGATATTATTGAAGAAGAAGGTACTAAAAAATATATTTTGAAAGGATTAAACATAAGAATTGAAGCTGACTGTGATGAGGATGATCTAGAAATTGTAGGTGGAGATGGTGTAGGAGAAAAGGATAAGGTATTTAATAAAAAAGTTAATACATGCATAAAAAAAGTTCTTTTGTCCAGATCAGGAAATAAATTTAGAGGAGAACATGCAAGAATATCAGATATAACTGTAAATAGAAAAGAAAAAAATATTCCCACTGCAGCGCAAAAGGAAATGTTTTTTGGAAGACCAGGGAAAATTCTTCATATAGACGGAGACCCTCAATATTTAGAAATATGTTTGAAAACATATAAGCAGCTTTTAATTGAAGCAGTTGGAAAGGTAGTAGCTGAACATGAACAGCCTAAGGTGATACTTGATTTAGTTAAAGAAATCAATCCAGATATAGTAGTTATAACTGGGCATGATGGGATGGGCAAAGATGTTAGGGATTATATAAGCTTAGAGAGCTACAGAAATTCAAAATACTTTGTAGAAAGTGTAGCCATACTTAGAAAATATAATTCTAATTATGATGACTTGGTAATATTTGCAGGAGCGTGCCAGTCAAATTATGAGGCTATATTGGATGCTGGTGCTAATTTTGCAAGCTCTCCAAATAGGGTTTTAATTCATTGCCTAGATCCAGTATTGCTATGTGAGAGAATAGCCTATACTAGTGTATCAAATATGGTAGGTATTGAAGATGCTCTTGAAAATACAATTACAGGAATAAAAGGGGTAGGAGGATTACAGACAAGAGGAAAGTATAGAGAAGGATGTCCTAAGTCTCAGTATATTAGATAATAATATTATCATTGTCCCACAAAAAGTTAAAATACATGTGAATTATGAATTTTCTTCTTCATGACTTGCATAGGAGTTTGAAACAGTAAATTAGATTAAGAAATTCTAATCTTTTGCCCAGCTAAAATTCTCTAACCCTCACATTCGACGTCCTGTCTCAGGTTCACTAGCTTGTCGTCCTGACAAGCTTACGAGAATTTTATCTGTCCAAAAGAAGAATTTCTAAAATCAAATTTAAATAGTTTCTTCACTTCTTATGCAAGTCATTACAGAGAAATTTTATAATTCTAGTATAGAAGTACTTTTTGTGGTCTAATCATATTATATATTAAGTTGTAATTAAGTTTATATATTAGACAAATAGGCTCTATCCGATAACTCATGATTACAACAGGCATGAATATTATGATAGAGAGTAAAAATATGAGCATATATTAGAGATTCATAACCTTTTGAAACTTTAACACTTTAAAGTGTTGACAACACATAGAAACTATAATATAATCACCATAAATTTAAAATTTATGGTGATTATATTATGTTCACTAATGACTTATTATTAATGAGGACCTTAACGCAATGACAAAAGGAGTAATTTAATTATGGAAAATAATTTACAAAAGAGATACGGGCTTCCTACTGCTATTGCAATGGTAGTGGGTATAGTTATCGGTAGTGGTGTATTTTTTAAGGCTGAAAAAATTCTTATTTCTACTGGGGGAAATCTTATTATTGGTATATTTGCTTGGATAATCGGGGGATTGATAATGGTATCCTGTGCTTATTCCTTTTCATTACTTGCAGCTAAATATGAGAAATCAAATGGTATAGTAGACTATGCCGAAGCTGCTTTTGGAAAAACTTATGGATATATTGTTGGATGGTTCATGGCTATAATTTATTATCCAACTATGACAGCTGTACTAGCCTGGTTATCTGCAAGATACACTTGTGTCTTGCTTAACTTTAAAGATCCTGTAACTGGCACTGAAGTATATGTTATTGCTGCTTTATATATGATTATAATTTATGCAATTAATGTCTTATCTCCGGTCTTAGCAGGAAAACTTCAAGTATCTACAACGGTTATAAAACTAATTCCACTATGTCTTGTAGTCATAGTTGGAGTTATAATGGGCCTTACTTCAGGACAAACTATAGAGAATTTTACTGCAGTAACAGTAGAGGTAACTGACAATCCAATATTTACATCGGTGGTTGCAGCTGCATTTGCATACGAAGGGTGGATTATAGCCACAAGTATAAATGCAGAGCTTAAAAATGCAAAGAGAAATCTACCTTTAGCTCTTTTAATCGGCACGATTACTATAGTTATTGTTTATGTTCTATATTTTATAGGTCTTGCAGGTGCCATGCCAACATCTGAATTCATGGGTGGTGGTGAAGGTGCAGTTAAATTAGCCTTTAGTAAATTATTAGGTAATTTGGGGGGGAGCACATTATTTATATTTATTGTGATTTCTTGTCTTGGTACCTTAAATGGTTTAATACTCGGTTGTACCCGAGGAATTTATGCACTAGCTGTGAGAGATATGGGACCTAAACCTGAGATGTTTAAACAAGTTGATAGGGTAACAAATATGCCAACAAATTCATCTGTGATTGGATTACTTTTAACTTCAATGTGGTTAACTATTTGGTATGGAAATTTTGCAGGTTGGTGGACAACCTTCCTTGATATATCAGAGCTCCCAACGGTAACTATGTATGCACTATATATTCCAATATTCATTTGGACTATGAGGGCTATGAAGGACCTTAGTGGGTTCAAAAAAGTAATGCTTTCAATTTCTATAATTGGGTCAATATTTATGATTGTAGCTGCTTGCTATTCCCATAAATTTGCCGTGGTTATTTATCTTATAGCATTCTTTATTATAATGGTTGTAGGACTTTACCTTAAAGATTCAAAAGTCAAAGTTGCTAATAACGAAAATAATATAGAAGGTATACAATAATCTTTAATAACAATTATAAATAGAAAAGTACAGTGAACAGACAGAGAAGGAGTGAATACTGTGACTTTGTAATCCTTAGGAGTAATTAAAAATAAATCGCTGTAATGAAAAAAGTTTTTTGTCAGAAAAAATATTATATTGACAAATCATAAAAAGATGTTATTCTGTTAATATATTAGAAATTAACAGAATAACAAAATAACAATACAGTGAAAAAGGAAAGTAATTATATTGTAGGTAAGTACAGAGAGGAAGAGTAGGTGAGAACTTCCGTTGCTGGTATAATGAAGTGCCCTTTGGAGTAGAAGAGCCGAAATGTTACAAAGTAGGATCTTAACGGTTCGCCGTTTATAGCGATCAGGTATCAAGATGTACCTTAAGATGTGAGTGGGATATTTATATCCAATTTAGAGTGGAACCGCGGAGTAATAGCTTCGTCTCTTAATAATATAAGAGACGGGCTTTTTTTATATTTAAATATAGAGTTATTAAAATTTTTAGCTAAAAATTAATATATAAAATTTATTAAACAAGAGAAATGGAAAGGAAAATAAACCAATGAATATAGATTTAGAATTTATTTTTGAAAATATACCACTATATGGTGAGGCTATGTTGGTGACTTTAAATTTAGCCATTTGGGGAATTCTATTATCTTTGGTAATAGGGCTTATTTGTAGCATAATTCTATATTATAAAATTAATGTGTTAAAACAAATTGTGTGCTGTTATGTTGAATTATCAAGAAACACACCATTATTAATACAATTATTTTTCATATATTACGGCTTAACTAAATTAGGAATCACAATGAGTGGATATACGTGTGGAGTCATAGGATTAGCCTTTTTAGGCGGAAGTTACATGGAGGAGTCCTTTAGAGCAGGCTTTGAAGCAGTACCAGATTCACAGCTAGAAGCTGCTAAAAGTTTAGGTCTTAGTAAGATAAAAATTATAAGATATATAGTTTTACCTCAAGCATTTTCAGTATCAATACAGTCAATTGGAGCTAATTGCATATTTCTATTGAAAGAAACATCAGTGGTTGGAGCTATTGCAGTAGCTGATTTAATGTTTCTAGCTAAGGACTTAATAGGCATGTATTATAAAACAACAGAGGCATTAATTATGGTAGTAATAGCATATTTAATTATACTTTTACCTATGTCAATATTTTTTAGATATCTAGAAAGGAGGATGAGATATGCTCAGTTTGGGGTTTAGTGATGTTCTTAGTAGTAATAATATAAGCAGACTTTTTGGTGGATTATTAGTAACGGCTGAAATATCAATTATAGCAGTAATACTTTCAGTGTTTATTGGAATTATTATGGGGATTATTATGAATTCTAAAAACAAAATAATTAAGGCAATAACCTCTTTATATCTAGAAGCAGTTAGAATAATACCAATACTTGTATGGTTATTTATAGTTTACTTTGGAATGAGCTCAGCTTTTAATATTAATTTGAATGGAGAATTCGTTTCAATACTTGTATTTACCCTTTGGGGTGTAGCTGAGATGGGAGATATAGTTAGGGGAGCTTTGATATCTATACCAAAGCATCAAGAAGAAGCCAGTATAACACTTGGATTAACAAAGCTTCAAATGTATATGTATATATTGATTCCTCAAGCAGTGAGAAGAATGATTCCAGGAGCTATAAACTTAAGTACAAGGATTATAAAAACTACACCCTTAGTAATATTAGTTGGAGTAGTTGAAGTAGTAAAAGTAGGTCAGCAAATAATTGAGAGATCAGTATTGAAGGATCCTATGGCATCATTTTGGATTTATGGGTTCATCTTTATTTTATATTTTATGATTTGTTATCCATTATCGCTAGCTGCAAAGAGTTTAGAGAAAAAATGGAGCTGCTAGCAGAGAGGTGAAAGTGATTATGTTAAAAATTAGTAATTTGGTTAAGGAATATGACAATACAGAAGTACTTAAAAATATAAACCTAGAAATTGATAAAGGTGAAGTTCTAGTTATATTGGGACCTTCTGGTTGTGGAAAGAGTACATTATTAAGATGTATAAATGGGTTAGAAAAAATAAGTAAAGGAACAATTAGATTTGATAAATATGGACAAGTAGAAAAAGATGCAAAGTGGGAGGAAGTAAGACAACACATAGGAATGGTCTTTCAAAGTTATGAACTATTTCCACATATGAGTGTAATAGATAATATACTACTTGCACCAACTAAAGTTCAAAAAAGAGAGAAGACTGAAGTGCTGAAGCAAGCAGAGGAACTACTGACCAAGGTAGGACTATTAGAAAAAAAAGATGCATTTCCAAGGCAGTTATCAGGAGGACAAAAACAGAGAATTGCTATAGTGAGGGCATTATGCATGAATCCAGAAATTATGTTATTTGATGAAGTAACTGCAGCCTTAGATCCAGAAATGGTTAGAGAAGTTTTAGATGCGATACTTAGTCTTGCCAAATCAGGTATGACTATGGTTATCGTCACCCATGAAATGGATTTTGCAAGGGCAGTAGCAGATAGAATTATATTTATGGATAAAGGTGAAATCTGTGAAGAAGGTAATCCAGAAGACTTTTTTACCAATCCTAAAACTGAAAGGGCAAAAAATTTTCTTAATATATTTAAATACTAAAATTAGAGAATGAGGAGGAAGAAAATGAAAAAATTATTATCAATATTAATGAGCTTAGTATTAGTATCAGGGGTATTAGTAGGTTGCAATATTAATGGTAACTCCAAAGAAAACACAGCAGATAACGGAACAGGATCAATTGAACAGATTAAAAAAAATGGAATAATAAAGATTGGAGTATTTAGTGATAAGCCACCATTTGGATATGTAGATGAAAATGGTGTAAGTCAAGGTTATGATGTTGAAATAGCAAAGAGATTGGCTAAGGATTTACTTGGTGATGAATCTAAGGTTGAATTTGTACTTGTTGAAGCAGCAAATAGAGTGGAATATTTACAATCAAATAAGGTTGATATTATATTAGCCAACTTTACAGTAACTGATGAGAGAAAAGAAAAAGTTGACTTTGCAAATCCTTATATGAAGATTGCACTAGGGATAGTATCACCGGATGGAGCACCTATAACATCAGTGGATGAACTAAAAGGTAAAACACTAATAGTAAATAAAGGAACAACAGCAGAGGCTTATTTTACAAAGAATCATCCAGATATAAAACTATTAAAATATGAACATAATACAGAGGCGTTTGAAGCATTAAAAGACAATAGAGGTGCAGCTTTAGCACATGACAATACATTATTATTTGCTTGGGCAAGGGCAAATGAAGGATACTCAGTAGGTATATCATCACTTGGAAATCAAGACACAATAGCTCCTGCCGTAAAAAAAGGCAATACAGAGTTGGTAAATTGGATTAACGATGAAATATCAGCCATGGGAAAAGATGGGTCAATAAGAGAGGCTTATAATAAGGCGTTATTACCAGCTTATGGGGATTCAGTAAAGGCAGAAGATATAATTATTGAAGAATAATATTTAAAATTAGGATATATAAGTTTCAATTAAGTTTGTGCATAATACAAATAGGTTTATTACAAAAATTGAATTAACTAGAACTTCATATTATTACTGCTCAACCGNNTTTTTACTTTCATAGAAACTAAGTAAATCTAGGGTTCCTGCAAATGGTATTCACAGCAATAATATGAAGTTCAATTTAAATAATTTATAAAGGAAGGACATATTTGTATTATGCAGTTTTATTGTTGCAATCTACATATCATTAAATTTTAATAAGAGTCAGTAATTGAAGTAAAATAAAATAAATATTTGGTATCAAATATGAATGTGCCCTCATATTATAAAATATCTGAACAAAAAGGTTAGTAAAGATAACTATTATAAAGGTTCAGTTTAAATTTAATAATATGGGGGTATTAAGTGTTATGGAAGAACCCAAAAATAAACATAGTAAAATTATTATAGGCATTATAATTTCTTTTGGATGTTTGCTTATGATATATTTGGGGATATTTATATATTTTACAAATCATTTTTATCCAGGATCTATAATTAATGGCATTGATGTTTCAGGTAAAACTGTAGAAGAAGTAAATGAGTATATGGAAGATGAATTTGGCACATATACACTAAAGTTAAAAGGGCGAGATAGTAGAAAAGAGGAAATTAGAGCAGTTGATATTGGGTTGAAATATAATTCACAGGATAAAATCCAAGACCTAAAACATAGTCAGAATCCATTTTTATGGATTTATGGACTTTTTAATGAAAGAGATTATAAGCTGTCCGAAATGTCTTCTTACGATGAAAACTTATTAAAAGAAAGTATTGATAATCTATCTTATTTCAATAGTAGTAATATAATTGAACCAGAAAATCCTAGCTTTGAATATACGAATGGTGGATATGTAATTGTAGAGAAAGTTAAAGGAAATAAAATCAATAAAGATATTTTATATAACCATGTGATAAATGCAATTCTTAATAAGGAAACTGCCATAGATCTAGAGGCAATTAATTGTTATGAGAAACCGCAATATACTTCAGAGTCAAAAGAAATTATCCAAGTTAATAATACACTTAACAAATATGCATCTTCAATAATTACCTATACCTTTGGTAAAGATAAACAAGTTTTAGATGGTTCTATAATAAATACTTGGCTTAAGGTTAATGAAAACTTAGAAGTTATATTTGATGAAGAAAAGGTCAGAAATTATGTAGATGTAATGGCTAATAATTATGATACATTAAGTGACACAAGAGATTTTGTTACATCATTAGGAACTACAGTAAAAGTTAGTGATGGTGATTATGGTTGGCTCATTAATAGATCTAAAGAAGTACAGGACCTAATTACAGCTATAAAGCAAGGTCAAGCTATAACAAAAGAACCAATATATACTCAAAGGGCGTTAAGTCGAGATGGTAATGACATTGGAAATACATATGCGGAGATTAATCTTACAAAACAATATTTATGGTTTTATAAAGATGGGGTTCTTATCGCAGAAGGAGATGTAGTTACTGGAAACGTAAGAAGTAATCATTCAACACCAGCAGGCACTTATAAGTTAGCTTATAAACAAAAGAATGCAATTTTAAGAGGTGATGATTATGTTACACCAGTTAGCTTTTGGATGCCTTTTAATGGTGATATTGGTCTTCATGATGCAACGTGGAGAAGAAGCTTTGGAGGAGACATATATAAAACCAATGGTTCTCATGGTTGCATAAATGCACCTTATAAGGTAGCAGAGGCAATATTTTATAATATTGAGCCTGGAATTCCAGTTGTTTGTTATTTTTAATGGTTGGAGAGTAAGGCATATTTAAGATATATTCAGAGTGGTTGACTTGTTATTTTATATCATATACCCAAAGATATATTTATGTAGTTACATTGACTAAAGTATGAAAAATTGTATATTATATAGGTAGGATCAAAAACGGACAAAAAGAAAGGAGAATGAAATGAGGATATTATTAGCTTAATCATTAAATGTAATTTTGTTAAACAATTTAAGAGGGATATCTTATTTGTTGTGCAAAGAAACAGCTAAAGCTAATAATACTCATATACAGGTTCTTCTTGATTTAAATTTTATATAACTAATTCAAGGTAATATTAGAAATTTACTTTGAGACTTATAAGTCATGCTATAATTAAGTATGTTATAAGCCAGTATTAGAATAAAGTGAATTGTAGACAAATTAGAACTGTAGGTGAGCATATGTTCATTTGCAGTCATTTTTTTTATTATGATGTTTAAAAAATAGTACAATTGAATGTGGAATTCATAGAACATAAGACCATTAAATCAGAGGATAGAAATTAAATAATTTAGTATGAGTAGAACTAATTGCAAGCAAACAAGATTATTACCTCAGAATAGGATGAGGTGATTTTATGACAGTTTTATTACAATGTAAAAACATTACTAAAGAGTATGGAGACACTACTATTTTAAAAAATATAAATATGAATATAACATTAGGCGAGAAAATAGGTATTGTAGGAAACAATGGTGCAGGTAAAACCACATTAGCTAATATACTAGTAGGAAAGTTAGAAGCTACATCTGGGGAAGTGATTGGGTATAAAGGCGGAATTCAAGTAGGATATATGCAGCAAGCGACAGATTACACAGATATGAAAAGTACCTTAAGTGGTGGAGAAAAGACAAAAGCGCTTTTAACTGAGGTATTATATAGCAGATGTGATATGTTGATATTGGATGAACCCACTAATCACTTAGATTATCAAGGGGTTAATTGGCTTATAAAAAAAGTCAAAGCTTTTAAAGGAGCAGTAGTTATTATCTCCCATGATAGATATTTTCTAGATCAGTGTGTTACACGTATTTTAGAAATAGAAAATTGTAAAATTACAAACTATAAAGGTAACTATTCTTGGTATAGGGAGAAGAAGAAGAAAGATTATGAGGATACCCTTCATTTATATGTGGAGCAAGAGAAAGTGAAGGTGCAAATTAAAGGTCAAATTGAAGAGCTAAAGGGATGGTCTAGTAAAGCTCATAGAGAAGCGGCAGTTAAAGCTCGTATAAGTGGTAATAAAAAGGGTGGAAAGCAATTTAATAGAGCAAAAGCTAAAAAGATGGACCAACAAATTAAATCCCGAATTAAAAGATTAGAGAAAATAGAGGTAGGTGGAATCGAAAGACCAGAAGAAGAAATAAAGGTTCTATTTAAGATTGAAGAAGCTAGTAAAGGCGGTTCAGTGATAGTAGAAGCAAAAGACATTAGGAAAAGTTATGATAAACGAATATTATTTGAAAAAACTTCCTTTTATATTAAAAAAGGAGAAAAAGTTGGCTTATATGGTGTCAATGGCTGCGGGAAATCAACTCTTATAAAAGCTTTATTAGGAGAAATAGATATAGGTGGAGAATTATATGTAAGCCCATCAAGGCGAATTGGCTATATTAGCCAAGAGGTTATAGGTTTAGATGAAAATTTAACTATCTTAGAGCTTTTTAGTATTCAGAATAGACAGGATCTTGGAGAAATTCGTACAGAATTAAGCTTAATGGGATTTCCTGCTGAGAGTTTATCTAAAAAGGTGGGATGTCTTAGTCTCGGTGAAAGAATGAAACTTAAACTACTTCTTATGATTAAAGAGGGTTGTGATGTGCTTGTTTTAGATGAGCCAACTAATCATATAGATCTTCATGTTAGAGAGCAGTTAGAATACACTCTTGAAAAGTATAATGGAACAATTATTTTAGTAACCCATGACCGTTATATGTTGGAGAAAATATGTGATAAACTTCTGGTATTTAACAATAATAAGATAATCCGTTATGAATATGGAATCAAAGAATATTTGGAGAATATAAGTGAAAAGAAAATACAGAGTAAAACTAAGATCAGCAAAAAACAAGCAGAATGGAAAATGATATTAGATAATAGAATAGCCTATGTTATAGGCGCCCTTAGTGAAAGTAAAGCTGGTACAGAAAGATATGAAGAGTTAGATAGTGAGTATAATGAACTTATAGAATTACGAACTAGAGATGAGGGATAAAATTAGTATCCGTAGATACGTAATATTTAATGGTTATATGCTAGAATGAAGTCAAGAATTAGAGATACTAGTCAATATCAAAATATTAAAAATATTAGGTATAAAAGGAGAAAAGAAAATGAAGGAATTAATAAGAAATATAGAAAAATCAAAGGTTATAGATTTCAATAGCTTAGTAGTTGCGAGAGATGGTCAAATAGAAACAGTTACATTAGCTCAAAAGAAAGGTGTTGGAGTTACTGTATTAGCATTTGGAAAAGGCGAAGGGGTAGGTCCACATGCAGCTAAGGGAGATGCTCTTATATATATTAATGAGGGGGTTGCCACAGTAAAGATTGGAGAAGAGATTATGGAAGCTTGCAAAGGTCAAATTGTAGTTATGCCAGCTAATATTCCTCATCAAGTAACAGCTAAAGAAAATATGTCAATGCTTCTGGTTGTAGTTAAGGAGGACTAAATATGAAATATCTAAAAAATATCAAACCCTTTGAACCAATGGCTATAGATAAAATAGTAAGTCATACGGGAAATAAGATAGCTAGCAAGGCTTTAATAAGCAATGAAAATGTAGAAATAAGATTTTTTTCTCTTGCAAAGGGTGAGAGTATTGATAAAGAATATTATGAGATGGAAACCTTATTCATAATGATTGAAGGAAGTATGAAGGTCCTTTACAAAGAACATGATGAAGTAATTCTAAAAAAAGGTGATATAGTTGCACTAGAATCAGATATAGATTACGGAATAGAAGTCTTAGAAGATTCTAAAATGTACAATATACTAGTTAGATATTAAAATAAAGTCAGATTTAAAATTATTTACAGAAAACTAGGAGAAGCTTACACTTCTCCTTTCTATCAAAATCATAATATCTCCAGAGATAGTAGGAAAAATATCAGATATGAAGATGTAGTAGTAGTATAAAAAGGAGCTACCTTAAAGGTGCTGAAGAATAACTTATTCTAAGCACTTTTAAGATAACTCCTTTATTTTAGTTATTTAAGTTCAATATATATTGTAATAATACTTCATATTAATTCAGTACTATATATTGCAAAAACCTTTGATGATATAGATTATGTCTAGGTTACTGATGTTTAAGCACTCTTATAATTTTGAATACATATTCATCATCTTGTTTACAAAGCTTTTTAGTCAATATAAAAGAGTATACCATAGCTCCCATGGATAAGATTATTGAATATAACTCATAATTTTTCAGCTCTAAGGAATTAAATATAAATAGCGTAACAGCTAATGTTATAACTGTAATAAGGGTAGGAAAACCATATGCCCAAAAAGTCATATTTGAGAAGGTGTTATTCTTCATGGATACAACTACCTTATCTCCAATATTACAATTTTCAGTGTTTCTGACTTTCATAAATATAGTATTTTCAGAATTATTTTCTTTACAGGCACCACAGCTACCTCCACAGCCTGTTTTCTTTTTAAAGGCAACTGTAGCAACATCCCCATGTAGCACTGTTACAATTCCTATTTGTTCCATATAATCACCCCATAATTTTTAATATATAAGTTGTAATTAAGTTTCTACATTATACAAATAGGCTTAAATATAAAATTAATTAGAACTTCATATTAT
>DFXM01000023.1 GCA_002381695.1 Clostridium sp. UBA4108
TGAGACAGGACGTCGAATGTGAACGTTAGAGAATTTTAGCTGGGCAAAGGATTAGAATTTCACAATCTAATTTACTGTTTCAAACTCTTATGGAAGTCATGGAGGAGAAATTTCATAATTCTAGTATATATATTTTTTTAATCTAATCATTACTATAAGAAAAGGGGAAATTAATTTGAAAAATTGGAAAAATGATTTATTACAAGCCTCTAAGGATTTATATAAAGAAAAATTGGTAGCTGGTACTAGCGGTAATCTCAGCATGTACGATAAAGAAAAAGGTTTAATGGTAATTACTCCAAGCAGTATTGCCTATGAAACCATGTTATTAGAAGATTTAGTTTTAATGAAACTTGATGGAACAATTGTAGAAGGTACTAGAAGACCCTCTTCAGAATGGAAAATGCATGCAAAGATTTATAAAGAGCGTAAAGATATTGGAGCTGTAATTCATACCCACTCTCCTTATGCTACAAGCTTTGCTGTCTGTAATGAAGAAATTCCTGTTATATTAATAGAAATGGTTTTTTTCTTAGGTGGAGATGTAAAGGTTGCAAAATTCAATATGCCTGGCAGTGAAGAATTGGGAACTGAAGCACTAAAGGTATTATCTGATAGAAAAGCTTGCCTTCTAAGCAATCATGGTACTCTCTCTGTTGGTTCAAACCTTTCTTCAGCCTTTGAATCAGCAATTTACCTTGAGGATTCTGCTAAAATCTATCATTTAGCTAAAATCTCTGGCAATGTACATGTTATTGAGCCAGAGTTTGTAAAGAAAATGCGAGGTGAATAAAAATGTCTGAGTATAAGATATTAAATGAGGAGTCAGCTAAGAAATATTCAGTAGAAAATCTAAAATTCTTTCCAAATGAAGATAGTTTAACTTGTACTGAAATTGGAGATGGTAACTTAAATAATATTTTTAGATTAGTTCATACTGGTGCTAAGAAATCTCTAATATTGAAACAGGCTCTCCCCTATGCTCGTACCTCTATAGAGATGAAACTTACAGCTCAGCGCTGTAAAATTGAGGCTATGGCATTAATTGAACAGGAAAAATATTCCAGTGGAATGGTTCCAAAGGTATATCATTATGATGAAGCTTTATGTCTTATGGCAATGGAAGATTTAACGGGATATACAGTTTTAAGGACCGCTATGATGAAGCAAATGAAGCTTCCTGACTTAGCTAAAGGCGCTGCAGTGTTCTTTGCTAATACTTTAATTAGAACCAGCGATATTGTTTTAGATAGTAAGTTAAAAAAAGATGAGGTTTCTAGATTTAAAAATAAAGATTTGTGTGAGCTAACTGAAAATCTAGTACTTACAAACCCTACTTTCCCTGCTGAAAGAAACCGAATTGATGACCATATAAAAGCTTTTATAGAAGATAAGGTATTTAAAAATAAGACTTTAACCCTAGAATTTTCAAAGCTAAAGCATAAATTTATGACAAGCACCCAAGCGCTTTTGCATGGTGATGCTCACATTGGAAGTATATTTGTAAATAATGCTTATATAAAATTTTTCGATACTGAATTTTCTTTCTATGGACCCATGGGCTTTGATGTAGGAATGTTCCTAGGCAACTTAATTATGAATGTCTGTTATCAAAATGCACTGGGATTTAAGGATTATGAAAGAGAAGTTATTCTTATAACTGCTAATTTTATAGATGAATTTAAAAACCAGTTCAACCTTGTATGGGATTCTTTTGCTAAGGAGCATTATGCAAAGAACTCAGAGGAATTCAAAAGCTGGTATTTAGAGGAAGTATTAAAAGATACCGCTGGCTATTGTGGCTGCGAAATGCTTCGCAGAACCACTGGTTCATCTCATGTTAAGGAAATGGACGAATATGAAGATAAAAACTTACAAATAAAAGCTCAAATGAACAATATCTCTATGGCTCTAGAGCTTATATTGAATCAGAGTAAATTCACTTCTGGAGCAGATTACTTAAAATTATTAGAAAAATACTTAAATGATTAAATACCAAAATAAATACATGTAGAAATCTGCTGATTTTTACATGTATTTTTCATTAGTACACAAATTTATAGTAAATATATACATAATATTATATAATTGTAAATAAGCCAACATATATTTGTTAAAATAGCTTATGAAAAGGAGGGACTGTTTTGAAGAAAAATCCTGTCAGTTTCATATATTGTATTGTAGGAGTTATGAATTTAATTGTTTCATTGATTAAATTTAGTGGTGATAGAATATCATTGGCCGTTACTTATTTATTTTTAGCCATAACATTTATTTCACTAGGCTTTAGTTACAGAAATAAGTCCAAATAATTTAGAATAGATGGTCCAAATGGACTACCTGTATTAGTATATCATCCCATTATAACTCTTTTAATTACACAAAATCTCTTCCCACATCTTCTGCAGTATGGGCATCCGAGCCATATACAACTCTAATACCATGTTTTTTTACTAACTTCATAAACATGCCTGAAGGATATATTTCTCCACAATAGGGTTTTCTAAGACCTGCTGTATTAAAATCTATCTCATAGTTTCTTGTACTTATTTCTTCTACAATCTTCTCTAGAAGCTCTATATTTTTATACTCTAATGGGTATTCTTTATTAAAAATTCTAACCAAGGTAGCATGTCCTATTCGCCTCGGTTTAAACTGTCCTAAATCTGATTTTATGGCTTTTAGTAAGGTCTCGTAGTATTTATCGTATACCTTCTCAACACCACCTAATTCCTTTGCTATGTTACCAAATTCCTCTGGGCTAACATCTACACAACAGTACCTATCCTCTAATTTCATAAAATGTACAGATAATATGCTATCTTCTATTTCACTTCCATATGTATTTAACAGCTCTTTGATTTTCTCTTCATAGCCATCAATGTAATCTACTTCAAAGCCAGTGTTTATCTTTATTCTGTTCTCATATTTTTTCTTTATAAAATCTAATTCACTAATATATTCTTCTATTTCCTCTACTGTCGGTGCACAGCCTTTTAAGAATTCTGCTTCCATAAAATCCCCTGGTAAAGGCATATGCTCTGTAAAAGTTATCTCCTTTAACCCAACACTAATAGCCTTTTCCACATAGAGCTCAAAGGGGTCCACTGTGCCATGAGGACAATATGGTGAATGAATGTGTCCATCTCTTACAATAATATTATTAGTCATGTTAACTCCTCCTCCACTATTTATTATAATTATAACCTTCTTTCTATAAATTTCTCTATTATTTCAGGATGCTTCTTAATTAAACTATATAATAAGTCTAAGTGTACTCAAGACTTTAAGATAACATCCTGTTTTAAATCCCTTTGAAATACGGCCTTTCCATTCATTTTCAAGAAATCTCCTATGGTCACTTACATACACTATTTTCTATAGCTCTATCTTTACTTCCCCACTATCATTTACATTCATATACCATATACGGTAGCTTTCATTAGGATTATCATTGGCATCCTCAGTAGGTATCCAATGAGGACATTGGAACTCCCATACCTCTCTTCTAGCTACAACCTTAATATATATACCAGGATCATCAGAATATAGGCCTTCTTCTATAAAATTCATGTTTTCAACAAAATCCTTTACTCCCCTAGCAATCTCTTTACATTCATCTGTAGTTATAGCTGTTGCTTCAATATCAAAGATGACTCTTCCAAATCCATAATAGGTTTTTATGGTTTTAATATTATCATATTCCTTACTAATGCCTTCTTTAAACTCTATGAATGACTTTGTATTGAGATCTGTTGTCTTTTCATGAGTAGCAGAGTCAATAAATATACCCGATAAAAATATTGCTGGAATTGATATTATTATGCCTATAATCAGTGCAATTAAGGTAGATATTTTCATCCCTCTCACTCCCTATCTATAAGCTCATAATAAAATTCATCTAAGGTTCCTTCTTCTTGGGCTAAAATTATTATTTCATAAAACTTAGAAAGGTCTGGTGTTCCAACTATCTTGTATGTTTTATTATTTATTTCAATATACTCACTGTCCATAATGTAGATGTTTTGAATGGTATTATCTTCATCATTAATGGAAAATCTATAGGTATTTTTAACTTTAGGTCTGTATGAGCTATATGAAATTATTCCTTTTCTTACCTGAATATTACCTAATACTTCAACTAATTCTTTTATAGAATACTCCTCATCTATTTCTAATTCCTTATTAGAATAAGCAGAGAAAAATATGTGAGAAGTTATATTCTTCGGTAAGTTATCCTCACTATAAGGTTTAATTAACTCATACACCGTTATAGGCTTAAAATAGTAGATCCCTAAAAGTAACAATATTATAGCGATTGCACCAAGAATTATTCTCCTCCTCATATCTCATCCCTCCAATATATTAAAATAAGATTTATATGTATATTTTACCATATTTTCTTAAATTTGTAGTGACCTCTTCCATAGTAACTATGGTTAAATTGTGTTTCCAAATTTCCTATTGTATAATTAATTGAGATAAAGATATTTTAGGGGGGCTTGAAATTGTTGAAACCACTACCAAGAATCGGAATGCGTATGGTGAAATCCGCCTTTGCCGTTTTTTTGTGCTTTTTAATTTATTTTGCTACTGGTAAAAATGGAATTCCTTTTTATTCAGCCATTGCAGCCATTCTCTGTATGCAGCCTGATGCTTCTGATAGTTACAAAACAGCCTTGAATCGGTGTATAGGTACCCTAATAGGGGGATGTTACGGAACTTTATTACTTTTTATTTTGAAATATACAATTAGTAGTACTGATAGTCTGTTATATTATTTCATTATTTCTGTGGCAATTATTCCGCTTATGTACATCACTATACTTATGAGAAAACGTGCTGCTACCTACATCACCACTGTGGTATTTCTAAGTATCACTGTATCCCACAGAAGTGACTTGGTGCCCTTAGTCTTTGGTTTGAGTCGTATTATAGAAACCTTAATTGGAATTTTAGTTTCTGTTGTGGTGAATCATCTTCATATTCCAAGGAGGAAAAATCATAATGTGCTTTTCATTAGCGATTTGAATGGTACTCTTTTAAATTCTGAACACCAACTGTCCTCTCTTACGAAGGTTAAACTAAATCATTTGATTAGCGATGGTGCAAAAATTTCTGTGGCTACCTCAAGAACTCCTGCATCCATTGTTCCACTTTTAAAGGATGTAAATTTTCAGTTGCCCATTATCGTAATGAATGGTGCAGCTCTTTATGATATGAAAGAAAAAAAATATATCTATGTAAAAAACTTTAATAAAGCTGACAGAGATGAACTATTTCAGCTTTTTCACAAAAATAATGTAAGTCCTTTTGCTTATTCTATGTTTGAAGACATACTTCACATCTACTATAGTAGATTGGATAATCCTTCACAGCAAAGATACTATGACAATCGTAAATCCTTTGCACTTAAAGCCTTTATTAAAAAGTATCCAGATGAAGAGTCACCAATTATGTACTTTGCTCTCTATGAGAGTTATGAAATAGTACAACGTGTTTTTAAAGAACTTACAGCTCTACCTAATGCTGATAGATTCGATGTGGTTTATTATAAATCTGTACAGGACTCTGACTATTATGTTTTAACTGTGTGCCGTGGAGATGCCTCTAAGGGACTTGGGGTTTTAGAGCTACAAGAGCGAATTAAAGCTGAAGAAATCGTAGTTTTTGGTGATGATAACAATGATATTTCCATGTTAGAAGTCACTAGCCATAGCTATGCGGTAGACAACAGTTCTCAAAAGATTAAAAAATTTGCAAATCATATTATTGATGTTAATGATAGTGATTCAGTAATAAAGACCATCCAAAAGCTTTTCTTTAGTTCCAAGGTATTCTCTCAAGTGAAAAAAGAAAATAAAAATCTATAGGTTTTAGATATATACGTTTCAATTAAGTTTGTGCATTATACAAATAGGCATATTACAAAAATTGAATTAACTAGAACTTCATATTATTACTGATCAACCGTTTCGAAACTTTGATTTACTAAGGCTATTTGTATTATGTAGTTTCATTATTGAAATCTATATATATAATAAAGCACTCTAGTCCATTAGGAAAAGAGTGCTTTATTAATCAGCTAAACTTTAAATATACTCTGAAACTATCTTTACAAAAGTTTCTATATCTTTCAAGTTATTATTTATTATTTTATATACAATGTTTCTATCTAATTTCATGTAATCATGAACCAAAATATTTCTAAATCCAGCCATATTACATAGAGAATCTTTTAGTTTGTCATTTATTATATTATTTTCATGCAGTACAATAAAAATCTCTCTATTACTCTCCGGTCTTCTAAATCTTAGATCTGAAATTAAATGATTTCCTATGTCTATAACACATTCGATTGAAAGATGAAGAAATCTTTCACTTGACCCATAAACTAATGGATTATTAATATATTCCTCTTCACTATAATTTTTTATGTTATTTAAAAATTTAATATATTCATTTAATTTATTAAATCTACTAATTACTAACTCTCTTTTAACCATTTCTATCCTCCAAAATACTCTCCATTTTTTATACTTTTTATCATCGCATCATCATATATATCAGAGTAATACTTAAAATCAAAATACATCCTTAATGATAAGGATTCAAATTCTCCTCTTTCCTCATCATCTAATATTACAATTCCATCTTTTATTACTTGATACTTTAGTAAAAGAGATGCATTATTTAATGAAACCACATCTACGTCCTTTTTAAAAAATTCTTTCCCATATTCTATAATATTTCCTCTAATTAAGGCTTCTTCAAGGTTTTCATAATCCTTTTTAAAATACACAGCTATATCTATATCACTATTCTCAGTGGCATCACCTCTACTTTGAGAGCCAAATAAGTAGGCAAATTTAATTTCATATTCTTTGTTTATTTTATTTAAAAACTCATTAACTTCACTTATTATATTCTTCAAAATTTACCTCCCACTATTTTTTATTGCTAAATCTAATCTAGCTTTAATCAACTATATTATAACATAAGCAATACATCCTTTTAATCTAATTTTTCCCATAAAGGTTTATTTTCATGCCAACCTTAAAATTTATTAATCAAGCTATTACCTTTTCTAAAACCACAACAATAAGAAGAAGCTTAAATACAGCTATTTCACCTATATTTAAGCTTCTTCTTAATTCACTATAATCAAAGTAATCGCGTCTCTTCAACCACAAGCTCTTTCCCTATAACCAAAACACCATACATAGCAGCTACAGTTCCATCAACTAATCCGAAATCACTCTGAAATATTAATAATTTCTTAACTCTACTTCCTCCCCAACATTACCCATTTCCCTATATCTTTAAACCCTATTCTATGATATATTTTACCTGCCTCAGGATTGTCAAAGAATAAACATGCCGATTTACCTCTTGATGATAAATTCTTACATAATGAGGATACAATCTTACTTGCTAATCCTTTATTACGATGGTCATGAAGGGTTAATATTCCTCCAACCATGCCACTAACGCTTGTTTCAGCGGTAGTGTTTCCATGGCTTATAATTTCACCATCTTTCTTTATAAACATATGTATTCCTTCTTTTGTTCTTATTCGACTTAAGATTTGATTATAACGATTTTCTATGTCCCCAGAATACATTCCATTAAATTCATTTATTTTTTCATAAGCCTTTGCAATTTCCATAGCATCCTCTTCACTAGCTATTCGAACCTCTGAAGTATCTTCAAGAAGTTTAGATGTGTCTGTAAGCTCACAAAAATACATATCTCTCTTTGAAAAACTATCTTTGAGGAATGGATATACTAAGTTTATTACAGATAGTTTTCCGCTAATTATTTTGGCATTCTTTTTCTCTAATAAATCAATTATTTCCTCTACCTGTAAATCTAAGTCTTTACTATAAATTATGAAGTTGTCATGGTATCTTAAAATAATCCCCACCAATTTATCTTGGATAGTTTGCATCCAAACCTCTTGAAACTCTGTATTGAATCCAAAGTTTTCTATATCTCCAATTATAAATAAATTTATATTTGGCTCTAATAAGCAATAATCCATAACTATACTTCTATGCTTTTCATTTAGCTTTATTATCATAAATTACCCCTACTTTTCAAATTCTACTGTCCAATCTGCTCCAAAACTTAGATTGTACTTTTCACATAAATTACCTTGGCTTATTGCCATTGACACCTTCATTAATTCGTTGTTATAAATCATAACCTGATTCTTTGCTGCAAAACCAAAGGATTTATGGAATAATACCCTATCCTTATATACTTCCACGTCCTCATGTTTTATTGTTACCTTTAGATAATCTCCATAGTTAAACCCCGCTTCTGTAAATAAATTTAATGGAATATTAGTCCAAAGGTTTCCAAAGTTAGGATCATTGATTTCAAAAATACCACATACTTTATTATCCTTGACCTCTGCCTCTAAAACTTCATATTCCACAATCTCATCAAGGCTATAAGCTTGTCCAACTTCCTCATAGGTGATTATTCCACTGGCAAGACGAGCTGCGCAATATCCGAAAAGATCTCTTCCATGGAAAATACTTACCCCCTCAGTATTTTTCCCCTTTAAACGATTTATAGTTTCATCTATCTCTCTTACTTCTTCTATTCCTACCCACTTTTTAAGATGTGTTAAGGACCCATTGTCTGGAGTAACTACATAATATCCATCAGCTGTTTTAGCAACACAAGCCCTACGATGGGTACCTACCCCTGGATCTACCACTGAAACAAAGATAGTTCCTTCTGGCCAAAACTTCATAGATTGAAATAATCTATAGGATGCACTCCATATATCGTATTGTGGAAGCTCATGAGTCCCGTCAATTATCTCAATTTCTCTATCAACACTCTTTACTACACCATACATGGCGCAAACTGCACCTTCTTTATAAGTAAAATCTGTTTGAAAAACTAACATTGGTTTCATATTTTCTCCCCCTATATAAATGGATTATAATAACGACTTTTATTAATAAAAATAGAAACTAAAATAGTACATAAAAATATTAATGCCGAAACTATGATTGCCACATAATCTTGTGATCTAAATTTTTTCTTATTGTACCAAGTACGAGTTTTAGCCTTACCAAAACCACGTAAATCCATAGCATTACTGATTAGTTCTATTCTATCCAATGTAGAAAATATCAGTGGTACAACAATTAGCAACGAGTTTTTAAATCTTGAACTAAGCTTTGCTTTATTAGACAATTCAAGCCCTCTAGCTTGTTGGGATAAACTAATATCACCATACTCTCTTTGAATGTCTGGAAAATATCTTAAAGTAAGTGCCACTGCAAAGGCAGCCTTATAGTTAACTCCTACTCCATTTAATGCTGATGCAAATTCACTTGGATTTGTGGTTAATAAAAATATAATCCCGAGAGGAATAACTGATGCATATTTTAGAAATTTAGTGATTTGATAAAAAAGTTGTTCTGTGGTTAGGATATATGGACCAAACAGCTTAATAATTTCATGCTTTGTTCCATAGATTGATACTCCCTCCATAGGTGAAAAAAAGAAAGTAATTATAGCATTAGTAATTAAAAATACTAGCACATATATAATCATTACTTTTATTTGGGAATACTTTATCTTTGAAACCCTTAACATAACAAAGGAAAACACCATTACCAAAAGAATGACCCTAATATCATAGGAAAACATAACTGCAAAGGTTAAGAATAAAAAACAAGTCAATTTAGTTAATCCAGATAACCTATGAACATAGGTATCCACTGAGTTATAAGAAAATAGTTTCATCTTCATTGATTTTTACCCGACCTTTCATAATCTATGAAATTCTGAACAAAGGATGTTTCATCAATTATTTCCGCCATTTTAGCTAAAGTATAAAGTGAAGTTTCCTTTAGATTCCCCTCCTGAATAACCTTTTGGTTATTCAAAATTACGGAGGCCTTATCATCAGCTATTTTCTTTCCTCCTGCTATTACTATGGCACGAGGAGTATGTTCTAGCATAAGGTGCATATCATGGGTAATCATTATAATTGTCACCCCTGATTTATTTATCTCCATTAAAAACTCCATTATGTCACTATAGTGCCTATAGTCTTGCCCAGCTGTTGGTTCATCTAAAATTAAAATTTTAGGATTTAATACTAGAATTGAAGCAATGGTAACCCTCTTCTTTTGACCATAGCTTAAAGCAGAAATTGGCCATTCAATAAAAGGCTCCAACCCACAAACCTTTAAAACCTTTGAAACTCTTTCTTTTATTTCTTCTTCGCCGACATTCCTATGCCTTAACCCTAGAGCAACTTCATCATAGATAAGTGGTTTAGAAATCATTTGATTTGGATTTTGCATCACAACTCCTATAGTTTCAGCACGCTGTTTTATGGTTTGATCTTTAATATTTTTACCACAATAAAATATATCTCCCTTATCCTGTTTTTCAAAACCACATATAATTTTTGAAAGAGTAGATTTACCTGCACCATTTTTCCCAACAATGGCCACCATTTCCCCCTCTTTGATATCTATGTTAATACCATCAAGTATTTTATGGATTCCATCATAGGAAAAGCATATATTTTCTAATTGAAGAATAGATGGGCTCTTCACTTCTCTCTTAGGAATATCTATAGATTTATACCAAGCCTGTATTTTATCTTTAACCCTATCTACCTTTAAGGTTTCAATGTGTCCTGGACACATTTCTTCAGTTATTTTTATCCCTGCATACTTTAATGCTGTAATATATAAGGGTTCTCTTATGCCATTGTCTATTAATATTGAAGATGATAACAGTTCGTCCACCTTCATATCTGCAAGTATTCTCCCCTCATCTATTACAATTACTCTATCCATATGACAATGTAAAACGTCTTCTAATCTATGCTCTATAATAATAATTGTATTATTATAGTTTTTATGGATATTATCTATGATTTCAATGGCAGTTTTCCCAGTGGCTGGATCTAAATTAGCTAAGGGCTCATCAAACAATAGAACCTCCACATTATCAATCATTACTCCCCCAAGAGCTGTCCTTTGCTTCTGTCCCCCAGATAATTCATAAGGTGAAGAAGAAAGCCAGTTCTCCATATCCATCATCTCAGCTACCTTCTTAACTCTTTGTCGCATTTCTTCGGTGGGCACATTATCATTTTCTAGTGCAAAGGCTATATCTTCTCCCACAGTTAGTCCAACAAACTGACCATCAGAATCCTGTAATACTGTACCTATAATCTTAGACAGTTTAAAAATATTTTGTTCTTTAGTTTCAAGGTTATTAATCCTTAAACTTCCAGTAATCTCCCCTTTATAGGAAAAGGGAATCAATCCATTTAGGCAGTGGCCTAGGGTGCTTTTACCACTACCACTAGGCCCTACTATTAATATTTTTTCCCCTTTATAAATCTCTAGATTAATGTTATTTAAAGTTGGCTCCCCTTGACTAAAATACTGAAAATTAAAATCTTTAAATTCAATAATCGGCTTTTTATCCATTTTGTTTATCTCCATTTGCTAAATTAATACTGCACTACTTCTTTGTTTAAATTACCCTTTACCTACCTATTTCTTGTTTAAACTACCCTTTTTAGTACGTGTCGCTGCATAGGAAATTAGAAGTAAGGTTCCAATAACTCCTGCACTGATTGAATTCATAACCGTCGCAATTCCGCCTTGAGTAAATACTAAATTAGCAGGTTCAGCATAGATTACTATGTCTAATATTGGAGCTACAATAAGCCAAGCTATTATATTACCTATAATTTGAATCATATTAAAGATAATTATATCTTTTACCTTAAATTCGCCTTCTTCAACCTTAGTTCTATTATAAGCAAATCCACAAACAAAACCTGAAAGTCCACTGGCAATAACCCAGCTCCACCATGGTGACCCGTACTGTACTGCATCACTTAATCCATGTCCTATGAAGGCAATTAATCCTCCTGCAATAGGACCAAATAAAGTACCAAAGAAAGCACTTAAACCATAGGCTGTTTGAAAGCTTGTTTCTGGTATTGGTGATGGCACCTTTACATACATAAATAAAAGCATAAAAATTGCAGCGCCAAGTCCTATGGCAACAATAGTTTTTGTGTCCACCTTAAAGTAATTCTTCATTTTTTCTCCCCCTTTTAACATTAAAATATTAATAAATTTAGTATCATTAAATTATATTCCTAAATTCTTAGAGTTATCTCATAAGCATCAGGAATAAAATAAAACTTGCATCGTGCTATACCTTCATTTTTATCATTGAATAAAATCTCTTCAATATAAATAATAGGAGAATTATCTTCAACCTTTAAAAAGGAAGTTATGTTTTCCTCAGCAAAAATAAGCCTCATATTAATTTTTGCTGAAATAGCCTTTTCAAATATGGTTTTGTTAATTAAATTTGAAACCTCTTCTTCTGAGTTTAAATTGATATCAATATTATTAATATATTTAACTGGAATTTGTACAAAAGAATGTCCTATTGGCTTGTCATTACATAAATACACATTATTACTTGCCATTATTATTTCCGTTGATTTGATTTTAAGCTTTTGCTGAGCTATTTCTGTAGGTAGTCCATAATTATAAGAAATATCAATAGCATCTATTTCTTCTTTAGAACATGAAATTATAGGGTTTTTAATCCTTGTGTAGTTCGTTTTATTTGTTTCTTCTTTACAGGTTACTACTGTTCCCTTTCCCTGATGTTTTTTAATTAATCCATCCTCATTTAAAACCGTGAGAGCTTGTCTTAAGGTGTTTCTACTGACTCCATACTTTTTCGTAAGAAGGGTCTCGCTAGGTAATTGATCTCCCTCTTTATAAAGCCCACTTATAATATCTGAGTAAAGCATGTTATAAATAGGAACATAGGAAGGAATTTTCTCATTAGGTTTACTTGTAATTCTTCTATCTCTCATTTTTAGCCCTCATATTCTTTATTTATTTAAGCTCAAAACTTTTATTCGATATATTCTTTACTTTATAAACTATATAAGATAGCTCTTCTGTTATTTCATTGTTTAAATTACTTAAATTTCTATAATAACCATTAACTTGTTCTACAAGTTAACTTTATTATATTCTTTTCTAGAATTTTGTCAATATTTTGAAAATAGATAATGTAACTAATGGGATTGATAATGTCTAACTAAAAAAAGCACTCCATAATAAATATGAAGTACTTCTTTAAAAGTATTTATTGCCACTTTTCATAACGTACTATTTCTTCAAGTTTCTTTCTTGGACGTGGTTTAGGAGTTTCATCTCCATAGCCAACAGTAAGAATACAAATTACATATTTGTCAGAAGGTATATTTAGAATTGGTCTAATTTCCTCTTGAGTAAACCATGCAACCCAACAAGTGCCTAAGTTTAAATTATCTGCTTCAAGTACCATATGTTCTATGGCAATGGATGTATCTCTAATTATTTGCTTAACTTCTGGCTCCGGACTATTCTCATCTAAAACTATTTCCACCTCGTCCTCTATTCTAGAACGAATATCTGCTACACATACAATGTGAACTGGAGCTTGAATCATCCACTTTTGATCATGAGACACTTTAGCTATTCTCTGTCTACCTTCCTCTGATTTAACCACAATAAAGTTCCAAGGTTGTGTATTGCTTCCAGATGGAGCAAGTCTTGCGCTCTCAAGTATTTGAAGTATTTTCTCTTCCTCCACTGGCTTATCTATATATTTTCTTATACTTCTGCGAGTTTCAATGGATTTAATCATAATGTTCTCCTCCTGTTTTGTTATATTATTATAGATTTCAATAATGAAACTACATAATACAAATAGGCTTTTCTATAAACTATTTAAATTGAACTTCATATTAACTATATTTTATAATAAGACCTATTTGTATTAATGTAGAAACTTAATTGTAACTTATATATTATAGTTTCATATATGTTCTTTTTTTATTTACTAGCTAGAAATAACGGTTTTTATATTTAATCCCGTAGATTTCTATCTACGAATTCCTAAGTTCTATAAGTTTAATTATATCTTCCAGTATAGATGAATTATTTACTTCAACCATTAACCACTTGCTACCATTTGAAAATTTTATATCACCATACAATTGTTTAATATAATCACAGCAAGTTTCAATTAAAAGATCTGCCTCTATTTCATTGCGTTGACTTACAACAACTAACACCTTAAAGCATCCAATTTGAGGGTATACCGTACATAAATTTTTTCCTTTTTTCCTATACTTTATGTTCCATCCTTTTTGCATAGAACATTTACTGTATTCCAGCTTAGTACATACACCATATGTCTTAATCAAAGTATTGTTTAAATTATCCCATAAAGGATCATTCACGCACTTTTCAATTTGCTCAAGTGTAGGTTTATTATCCTGAAGAAACATATTATCCCAATCCATGGCATCTACCTCCTGTTATTTAATCTGCACTGGTATGGTCCAATGCTCCAAATATGTGGCCTCCTACATGGATAAATAACTTTTCCTTATAATTCTAGACAAATTTTCATAGATAATTCAACTAAATTCTCTCTTATTTCTGATCTATTATTCCACTTTCTATCGTCCCACTGTTCTCCACTTAAATCGTCTCCACCATATAATATCTGTCCTAGTATAACTTGTCTAAACTTAGCGACTGCAAAGAAAGCTGCTGCTTCCATCTCAACGGTTAAACACCCTTCAGATACTCTTAAGGCTACCTTATCCTTAGTCTCTCTATAAATAGCATCCGTAGTCCAAGTCTTCCCCTTGATATATTTTATCCCATGTTTTATTAGTTCTCTCTCAATGGTTTCTACTGCATGTTTATTGCATTCGATTTCTCTTGAAGGTTCTACATAATGATAAGAGGTTCCTTCATCTCTTACTGCTGAAGTTGGTAAAACAAAGTGTCCTACAGTAATATCTTTCCGTAGAACCCCTGCACCACCACAGACAATAAATTTTCTACAACCAAAAGCTATTAGCTCCTCTAGATATCCGGCTGCCCCTGCTGACCCAAGAAAGCCTAATACAAGGGCTACCCTTTTTCCTTCATATAAAGTTTCATATACTGGAATTTCAATGGTTTCTGAAGAAATGGACGCAATTTGCCTTAACTCTCCCCTTTCTCTTTTAATCTCAATAATATCTCTAAAAAAAGATATCACACAGCACTCTGGAATATCTATGGGTTTTATTAACTTTGAAGGCTCTATATAAGCATCTCTACAACTATCGAATTCAAGGATTGGATATTCTCTTTTTTCAAACATAGATTTCTTTAGTGAGAACGTATATTGTACCTCACTAAAGTTCACCTCCTTTTATCGCGACTATAACATAATTCATAGTATAAAACTTAAAATTCAATTCTACTTTATTCCAATAAGTGAGATTAGCCCATTAGCCAAGGTTTCTCCCCAAGATAAATAGTCATGTCCACTATTAAAATATTCAAAGTCAACGTCGTATCCTTTTTCTTTTAACACATCTCTTAATATAATATTTGTACCAATCATTCCTTCTTTATGTTCAAGAACCCCTACATTTAAGTAAAATTTAAGAGGTAATTTATCTGTTGCTTTGAACTGAGTACTTAACCAACAATCTGTTTCATGACCTTTAAAATCTTCTGGTTTGTACCAATAAGAACCAGATTGAGAAAGTACATTTCCAAAAAATTCAGAATGTTTTAACCCTAAATATGATGCAGCAAGTCCTCCTGAGCTAAGTCCTCCAATTATAGCGTCATCAGCATTACTAGAAATATTATAATTATCTCTAACCCATGGAAGTAACTCCTTAATAAGGATATCTCCAAAGGTATCATTGCAACTTAATTCTTCCTCTCTTGTTTCTATTGAATCAATAAATATTGTAACTATAGGAGGTATTCTTTTCTCCCCTATTAAATTATCTAGCACTGACACTGCAGAAAGAATATTAATATATTCCTCTCCATCAGTTAAAACTAAAAACCCATAAGGCTTAGCATCTTCTTTATAACCATCAGGTGTGTAGACTCTAATTCTGCGACTTTTTTCTAAATTTTTACTGTGAAATTCATGTTCATGTATATTCCCTTTAGAAATGTGTTTTCTTTCTTTGATCCAAGAATACTCCTCTGCATATGGCATTACTACATAAGATTCTATTTCATCACCTTCACCATTTTCGCCCTTAAAGATTAATTTATTTTTATTAAATTGATCATATTTAAGTTTGTCCCATCTTTCTTCACAATCAACTTCAAGGGAATCATTAACAGAAAAAGCATATTTAAAACGCATATTATTTTTAATTTTATAACTTATATACCATAAGTTTGTTTCTAAAAGCCTTTCCATTTTGTTTTCTAATAAATTTTTCCATCCAACTGGAGGCATAAATACTACATTTTCAATTTCTTCATAACTTTTATAAATAAAAGTCACTAGGACATTATCCAAATCTCCATCTATTTTTTCTATTAATGGAGCCCCTTCTTTTTCCCTTAAATCCCAAAACTTTTGTAATTCTTCCTCATTTCCTTGCTGAATTTTTTCTTTTAATTGCATTAGTATTGAACTCTTTAATAATGTTTTTTCCATATTAAATCTTTCCCTTCGTATATTCAGATAAAATGGACTCTTCTTCATCACATATTTCTTCTAAAAAAAATTCTTTTTTATCATATTATTATTCTAGATTTAAAAAATCTTTCTTGAAATTCAACCAAAGCACTTATTTGTTCTTTACTATACTTGCCTATTTCTTTACATACCACTAACTTGTCTTCAACATCATTTTCTCTTTCTATTATAGCTACAACATAACCCTCATATTTTTCTAAGGGTTCAAATTCCCCAATAATATACACATCAATTTCCTCACCATCTCCTGCTATAGTATTAGGGATATATCCATAATTCAAAGGATAGACAAAATCATGGTCAGGATGTCTTGAACCTAAGGGTCTATCCATAATTACATCAACTTTTTTGCCTAAATACTGTTTCATAACTCACCTTCCTCTTAATAAATTAATCTTTCAAAACTCTTTACAACAGATTTGTTTATACAAATACTTCTTCCTTCACCACATATGGATTCTTCTCATAGGCCCTATAAACAACTTTGCCGTCATAATTAAGTAAAAACTTTAATCTATCCTTAACAGATTGTCTATCTGCCATATGAATGACTTCCTCTTTATCAAACCACCCAACCTCAATGCTTTCTTCACTGGTGGTAGGTTCTCCTGATAAGGCTCTTCCTATGAAATCAATAGTCACAATGGTAGGCAGTTGACTGACTCCATCATACTGAACGCCTACAGAAATGCTAGAATTCACTGATACTAAACTTAGTACCTCTATATTGATTCCTGTTTCTTCTTTCACTTCTCTTACTAAAGCTTCGGTAAGAGTTTCTCCTACTTCAACTTGTCCTCCAGGAAACTCCCATCCCTTTTTAGGATTGTTCATCATAAGTATCTTACCTTCTTCATTTGTAATTAATCCGCCTACCCCAACAATATGTGTTGGAAAAATCATAGTCATCACTCCAATAATTTATTCTGCAATCTTATCAATTGCTAAAACTCCTAATTCTGCATCATTCTTAATTACTGACTTTGCAATTGTTATAATATACTTTTGTGATACCATATCTTCATACTTCTCTGATACGTAAATCTCTCCTTCCATAGCTACCTTATACCAGTTTCTAGTTCTTAAATCATCATCCACTTCATCTCTAGGTGAAGAATATAATTTCCCCTCACTGTTTACAAAATATGCTGAATACACCTTAGGGCTATTTGCATTATAATATTCATCTAAAATTTCTAGCATAGACTCTATATCCTCTGTCTTACTTACTTTATCTGATAAAAGTTTTATATCCTCTATGGCCTTTGCTTCCTTTACTTTTGGATCAACTTCTTCATTTTTTCCTTCTTCCTCAGCTGATACCCCATTTCCAATATTTACAGCCTCTTTACTATCTTTGTCCTTTACATTAGAAATCTTACTACAACCTATTAATGTTATAGAAAATGCTATTACTATGACTGTTAAAGCGCTTCTTAATGATCTCTTTCTCCACACTTCAGATTCCTCCATTCCTAAACTCTTGCATACTAACTTTATTCGATGACTACCATCCGTAATACTGAGAAAATCGTATGGTCTTAATTGTATTATAATCTATAATATTACAAATAGTGTGAAAATTAAAAACTTCTATAAAAATGCTAAAAAATTATTTAAATGTAAAACCAAAGAAAATTTCTTAGTCGAAAAGCAATTCCCTATGTTATACTAATAGATAAGCAGATGAATTTTCTGATTAGATATCAGAAAATTCAAAAATCCATTGCCTTAAAATAGATCCTGATAAACTGAAAGGAATGGGTTTAAATTATATTTTATTTGGGGGTAATTTAAAATGATTTCAAAGGATATGGTTAACCTTGGAACGAAACGCTCTATTATACGTGACATCTTTGAATATGGAAAAATTAGAGCAAAAGAAATAGGGGCAGAAAATGTTTATGATTTTAGCTTGGGAAATCCCAGCATTCCAGCACCTGAGTGTGTAAAAAAAGCCATTATAGATCTAGTTGAAAATGAAGATTCTGTATTACTACACGGTTATACCTCAGCTCAGGGAGATGCTAACGTTAGAAAAACCATTGCAGATTTTATTAATAATAAATTTGCAACAAATTTATGTGCTGATAACATATATATGACCGTGGGAGCTGCCGCTTCACTTAGTATATGTCTAAAGGCACTGGCTGCTCCAGAGGATGAATTTATTGTTTTCACTCCATTTTTTCCTGAATATCGTACTTTTATTGAAAGTGCTGGTGGAAAACTTGTTATGGTTCCTTCTAATGAAGAGGATTTTCAAATTGATATAGTAAAATTTAGTGAGGCAATAACCTGTAAAACTAAAGCTGTTATTGTTAATTCTCCTAATAACCCTTCTGGTGTAGTTATATCTAAGGAAAATATTATTTCACTTTGCAGAGTGCTTAAAGAGAAATCAGAGGAATATGGTCATCCAATATACTTAATTGCAGATGAGCCTTACCGTGAATTAGTATATGATGATATAGAAGTTCCATACCTAACAAAGTACTATGCTAACACCTTAGTTTGCTATTCCTTTAGTAAATCTCTTTCATTACCAGGAGAAAGAATAGGATATATTGTTGTATCTAATGAGATGGACGATTCAAAAGATGTGTATGCTGCAGTATGTGGAGCAGGAAGAGCACTGGGATATGTGTGTGCTCCAAGCTTATTCCAAAGAGTTATTGCAAAATGTATTGGTGAAACTGCCGATGTTTCTATCTATAAGAAGAATAGAGATTTGCTTTATAATGGATTAACAGAACTTGGTTTTCAATGTGTAAAGCCAGATGGTGCATTTTATCTATTTGCTAAATCAATGGAACCAAATGCTGAGGCTTTCTGTGAAAAAGCAAAGAAACATGAATTGCTATTAGTTCCTGCTGATGATTTCGGATGTCCAGGCTACGTAAGAGTTTCTTATTGTGTTAAGACTGAACAAATTATTAATGCTATGCCAGCTTTTAAAAAACTTTCAGAAGAGTATAAATAGTAAATATAATATGATTTAAGAATAAACTCACCCCTAGGTTATTTAAATAAAGAATAATCTAGGGGTGAACTTTTTTAAAGGAAATCTTCTATGAAAATACCACTTAAGCTACAATCCACATTATTGGCCGAGCATTATTCAAAAATACCTATTTGTAAAAAATAGTATTGGAATTTATTGACAACATCACTTGATATATAATATGCTATATATATCAAGTGATATATATAAGAGAGGGGATAAGGTTCATATGCCACCTAAAAATAAATTTACCAAAGAGCAATTGATTGACGTTGCCTTTGAAATCGCCTGCGAGGAAGGCTTCCACTCCATAACCATTCGTAAAATTGCTCATCGCCTTGGCTCTTCAATTGCGCCAATCTATGTTAATTTTAATGATGTTGAAGAACTTAAACAGGAGGTTGTTTCAAAGGCTATTGATATTAGTAAAGATTTGATTTCTCAGCAAAATTCAGGGGATCCATTTTTAGATATAGGAATTGCTTCTGTTATTTTTGCAAAGAAATATCCATTACTCTTTGATGAACTAGGACTTAAAAATAATGACTACTATAATAATCATGTGCATTCCAAAGAGTTTGCATTAAACCAAATGAAGCAAGATCCAGAACTTTCCCAGTTCGAAGATTACGAACTTGAATTATTGTTGATTAAAATGCAGGCATTTCAAGCTGGATTATCTGTACTAGCAAGGAATGAATGCTATTCTAATATACTTACCGAAGAGATGATTATAAAAATGCTCAATGATACAGGGCGAGATATTTTAATTGGTATGAAACAACAAGGAGGTATGGAAAGTGAACTTTAGTCAATGTGAAAAAATAGTTGAAGGCTTATGTGAAAAAAAGAAGATTCACCAGCTAGTAACTTTCATTGAGAACACCGATGGAAGCATTTCCTGGAATAAAGGTTATAATAGAAATATAGATTCTCCAATATTGATGGCAAGCATCACGAAGCTCTTTACAACAACCTGCATTTTGATTTTAAGGGAACAAAATAAGCTTTCTCTAGATGATAATATATCAAAGTATATTCATAAGAATATTTTGGATGGACTTCATATCTATAAAAACAAGGACTATTCCTATGAATTAACCATATCCCACTTGTTGTTTCAGGTAAGTGGATTACCCGATTACTTTCTAGAGGGAAAAGAGCCTTTTGAGAAAAAAGCTCTAAAAGAAGATTTTTATATTGATTTTGATTCAATGATAGCCCTTGGAAAGACAATGAAGCCAAATTTTGAACCTGGCAAAAAAGGTAAAAGCTATTACAGCGATTTTAACTTTGATCTACTAGGTAAAATTGTGGAGAATATCACCAAGCTGACCTTAGCTGAGGCCTATGAAACCTACATTTTTACGCCTCTCAACTTAAAATCAACCTATGTCATTACAAAAGATACGGATTTTGCTCCTAAAGTCTTTTATAAAGATAAGTCTACCTCTGTTGTAAAATTTCTCATGTCTTGCCCTGCAAGTGGTGGAGGTATTACCACTGCAAGAGAGCTTATGGCTTTTCTCAAGGCTTTCTGGGGAGGTAAATTATTTGACAAAGCAGTATTTCACCAGTTGCAAGAACATAATTGTTTGCAGCTTACCTTTGGTGGAATACATTATGCTGGCGGATATATGTATATAAATAGCGGTATTCCACTTCTTAAAAAGAATCAACTTATAGGACATTCGGGCTCCACAGGTTCTTTTGCATTTTACTGCCCACAGACCGATCTTTTCTTTGTTGGGGATGTAAATCAAGCATGTAATCCCGGCATACCAATTAGGTTAGTTATGCGTTTAGAGATGAACACAAGAAAATTTGCAGCTAAGAATCACTTGATAAGAGATTAGCTCAAAAGCCTCAAGTTTGTTAAGTATTTTCTGCAAACTAACCATAACAAACTTGAGGCTTTTTAACATCTCATAAATAATCTAAGTTATATACATTTCTTCAACAAAACTAATTGCTTCTTTCTCATGCTTAAAGATAGATTGATAGCCATTCCTCCTAATATCATTACCCAAGAAACCACCCTAAAATTAGTCACTAACAGTATTAATAACACTAGATTAACTATTCTAAAAACTGATTTAGATTTAGTTTTCATATACACATATTTGCCTATAAAAGAATTGGCATCCTTTATAGTAACGTATAATAGTATATACTTTACTGATGTGACTATGGCCTTCAGATATACTATTTTTATGTCATAGTTAAGTATCTCTAGAACTTCTAAAAAGGCTAAATATATAATTCCAATGATAATAATGTTTTTAGAACAGCACATATAGTAACTGATTTTTCTATAATTCCTAATCATCATAAATTTTTCATTTCCGTATTCATTTAAAAGCTTTAGTCTATTTCCTAAGACTAAGGTTCCTAAGTATGCTATTACCACAGTTCCTACTGGAACACAGGTTATAAAAATATATAAAATAACCTGTGGATTTATATATTTAGAGATCCACATTTTAGTATAGCCTTCAAATTCCTTTATAAAACTGTATCCTATAAGCTTAGAGAAATATATATCTATAAATATCATTAAAATACATGCAAAAATGGAGCAATAAACTATATCATCAAGGATTTGTCCATCCCTTTCTATGAATATGCTGCATATAAAACCCAGTAGCATGCTTTGACTCATCCAAATACCTGCTCCTATATCCCCTATTCCTAGTATTATAATAAGCAATGAGGTTATTGCCGATAATGCTGCATATTTAAACCCACATTTTAAATATATAAGACTAATAATTATTGGAACTAGTATATCTAAATATAGTGAATATCCAATACCTGTTCCTATAGCTATTATGCTCATCACCACAAACAGTGCCGATAGCATTGCTGCCTCTGTCATTTCTTTTGTATTTAACATCTAATCACCTTTTTTCTATAAATCCTATCTATGATTATCTCATCTTTTGATATTTTTATTACATAATTATTCTAGAAATCTATTTTTCTAATATGGTTAGAGCATAAAAAGTATTTCTATGCTAGAATTATGAAAATTCTCTGTAATGACTTGCAATAAGAAGTGAAGAAACTATTTAAAGTTGATTTTAGAAATTCTTCTTTTGAGCAGCTAACATTTTCGTAAGCTTGTCAGGACGACAAGCTAGCGAACCTGAGACAGGACGTCGAATGTGAGCGTTAGAGAATTTTAGCTGAACAAAAGATTAGAGTTTCTAAATCAACTTTATGTTTCAAACTCTTATTGTAAGTCATGGAAGAGAAGTTTCGTAATTCCACATATATTAGCTTTTCCTGGTTAACCATTAGGTTACTTTAAAATTTCACTTATATACATTTTTCTATTTTCTGCTTCTAACTCAATGGATTTCTCCTTCACTTTTGCTGCTATCCACTTAATTGCCGCAAAATAATCTTTTTCATCAATTTCCCCATTTTTCCATAGAGAATTTACTGCTTTTGCGAATTCATTTAAATCTGAATAACCCATAGAATCTCCGTATTGATCTATGATATCAAGAATATTAAGTTTACCATTCTCTTTATAATATTTATCTTTATTCCCAGCTATATCTATGTCTAGTAAATTATCAATCATATTTATAGCATTATCTACACTATCTTTTCTAAATTTTTCTTCCATAAATCCATTCTGTGAGGTTTGTATCCCCTCTTTTTCCTTACTTCTAGTTTCTTTACCCTTAATGTGTTTCTCCATAATCTCCTTAAATTCTTGAGGCGTATTTCCATTCCCTCTACCTCTTACTGCCGAAGATTTATTTGTAAAATTGTTTACATTAGTGTTTGTTACTTTAGTATCCATATTCATCCCTATTTCCTCCAAAACTCCCTTAAAATATATTCATATTTTGTAAAAATAAACCTAACTTTATTATAGCATGTAATAATAGTTCTTAATATGGTTTCACTGCCAAGGGAGTTAGACTTTACTAAAAATTTAATACCATGTCAATTTCATCCTCTGCATCTTCCCCCATCTGTTTAAAACCTAATTTAGTATATAAGTTCCTAGCACTATCATTTCCAACTATATAAGTTGTAACAATTTCACCACATCTCTCATCCCTTTTCATCCATTCAATGGCTAGCCTCATAGCCTGTTTTCCATATCCTTTCCCCTGATACTTCTCATCTATCATTAATTGCCAAACAAAATAATACCTATATTCTTCATAAAACTTTAACAACATAAAGCCCACCATTTGATCATCATTATAGATGGCAAGTGGAGTAACTATATCATAAAACACATACGCCTTAGCTAAGGAAAGCATATTTGGACTTACAAAACTACTTTGGTCCTCTCTAACCTTTAAATCTATGCAAGCTTTATAATTATCAGCTGTGATTTTTTCTAAGCTAATCATATTAAATTCCCCCTAAGAATTATATTCCTTATATTTTTAATGAGCTATTCTAATTAATTGTTATAATTCACTGCAGCTTCATAGACCTCGTCTATTCCCTTAATATACTTATCGAAATGCTCTTCCACTTTTACATTTGGAGTAAATCCACCCTTGTACTCATCCGATAAATGAAAATATTTAGTAGAATAAGAAAACATCAACTTAGAATTGGGTAGTTGAATATCTAATATATCTCCATAACCATTAACTTGTCCACCTGTTTCTTCTCCAAAGAAAGTAGGATTAATGGTCTCCTTTAATGATATACATGCCATCACTCCTGAGGAAAAGGTTTCTTTACTAATTAAAACACTAGTCTTATCTTTAAGTTTATCAATATGTTTCAATTTATCTGCTAACTTTGACATTAAAGATGAGTTACCTCCTCCATTATTTCTAAGGTCTATGATAAACTTATCAAAGTCCACCTTGTTGATTTCATCTATTAATTCTTTTGAAAATACCTTAAAATCAGGTAAGCTTTCATTATTTCCTCCCATGGTGCGCTTATCCCCACATACATTATATTGAAAATATAATGTCTTATCTTCAGGTATATACTTATACCAATAAAAGTTATTATTTTTATTCTCTTCATCATTTAAAAGTCGGATAGGAGTTGCTTGAATTGAATTCTGAGCATATACGAAAGTGTCCTTATTTTCTACCTCCGGCGATATATTTACAGTTATATCTTTACCATCATTACCTATAAATTTAAACTTTGCTTCCTCTTTATCAATGATTTTACAGAACCTCAATATAGATGGATTACGCATAAACGCTGTATTTTTAATTTTAAGCCACTGAGGATTTTCATGAGCTATTAACTCGTTTATACTACTAATTACCTTATCTATTGGTATATCATTTATCGCTACTAAGGTAGCCCCTATGAGTTCCTTGTATTCCTGATCTATATAAGTAACCATTAAGTCCTCTCCAAACCAAGAAACACCTATAGGATAACTCGGATTGTTTACTTCGCTCCACAGATTAAGATTTGTATGTGCATCTCCAATAGTGGCAACTATCTTTGCTAAGGTATATTTTATTTCATAATTCTCCATATTCTTTAAGTTACTCTTTAAATCACTAAATTTCTTATCTAACTCTTCCTTAGATGTAGTATGATATAAACTTTTATGCTTTGCTTCTAATTCCTTCTTTAAATAGTCTATATCTTCAATCCATTGAGTTTTTGTTAAATTAAGATTTTCGTTATATAACTTTTCTTCCTTCTTACTGCATCCTACAAAGAAAGTAAATACTAATAAAATGGTTATTAATTTAGCTATAAACCTCTTATTCATTGCTATTCCTCCTAAAATTTCCTAACAATATATTCATTTTTAGTAAAATAAACCTAATTTTATTGTAACACTCAATAGCCTTTGATAATACATTTTTACTCATAATACACACTGATTTCCATTTTGCACTTCAAAACTTAATATAAAACCTAGAGTATGTTCTAGGTCAATGATAGTATTTTATCTAAGTTACAAAAATGTAATCCTTATGTAATTTAAATCGATGTATTTTTTCTCCTATAGATTTTATAATTAAAAATAGTGACTTTAATAATTAAACATTCTTAAATATTAAATTAATTAAAGATGAAATCCACATCTGATGTCGAATATGTAGTAAATAAATTACAATTGTATAATTTTCTCAATTAAGAAATTCTTAATAATTATATTTAAGTTTTCTTAAGAATTGTATCTTATAATAAATATATAAATTTATTATTTAAAACTGTATAATGAAGTTTTTAATAACACTAATTTATAAAACATAGTTAATTATATAGATTGTAATAATGAAACTACATAATGCAAATAGGCTTTTCTTTTATGAACTATTTAAATTGAACTTCATATTATTGCTGTGAATACCATTTGCAGGAACCTTAGATTTACTTAGTTTCTA
>DFXM01000025.1:0-105723 GCA_002381695.1 Clostridium sp. UBA4108
TCGCAATAATATGTAGTTCTAACATCAATAATCATTCAAAACAAAGCCAAATAATAAAAAATTGAATATATAGTTCAAAACTAATAATAATAACTTTATAATTAGATTATATATTTTTAAAAATACTATTAATAAAAAGAAGGGATAATTTTATGGAAATATATACAATAGGGCATTCTAATTATTCAGTAGAGAGATTAATAGATATGCTTAAAACATATAATATCACTTGCGTAATAGACATTAGAGGTACACCATACTCTAAGTATAATATTCAATATAATAAAGAAACCATAGCTAAAACTTTAACTGAAGCTGGGTTTACATATATCTATATGGCTAAGGAATTTGCAGCTAAAAGGGTAAATAAAATATCTTATAAAAGTGAAGGCTATTCTGATTTTGAAAAAGTAGTACAAGAAGAAGATTTTTTAACTGGTATTGAGAGAGTGAAAAAAGGATTAGCCATGGGATATAACATAGCTTTGCTTGGAGCCATGCAAGATCCAATAAGATGTCATAGAAGTATTTTAGTAGGAAGAGCACTAAGAGATGATAAATTTATAATTAAACATATATTAGATGATTATTCTATAGCTTCTCAGGAGGATATTGAAGAAAATATCCTGGATAAATACTTTAGTGAACGACACCAACTGACCATAGATGGACTTCTAGGTACTGGTATGACTAAAGAAGATATGATAAAAGAGGCCTATAGAATGGCAAATAAGGAAATAGGTTATAGAATTGAACACTTAAGTTAAGACTCAATTCCAATAAAGTATAGAAAGGTATGGATATTATATTTATTTATCATGGTTTTAGCAAAGATTATATAAATAATATCCTCAATGTGATATTATTAATTGGTTATACTATTTTAATATTAGATTTAGATTATAGTATAAGTAAATCTAAGGTTCCTGCNNCTGCAAATGGTATTCACAGCAATAATATAAAGTTCAATTTAAATAATTTATAAAGTAAAATCCTATTTATATTATGTAGTTCCATTATTGAAATCTATATATTAAAATAAATTTAATTATGAAAGGTAAAGAATAATGAATTTTAAAGACTTAGGAATTAATGAAGATATAGTTAATATATTGAAAAACTCAGGTATTATTACACCCACACCTATTCAAGAAGAAAGTATTACCCTTATAAAAGAAGGAAGAGATGTTATAGCAGAAGCACAGACTGGTACTGGAAAAACCCTTGCATTTTTGCTTCCTATTTTTGAAAATATATCCACGGATATAAACGCAGTTCAAGGCTTAATCATAACTCCTACAAGAGAATTAGCAATTCAAATAACTGAGGAAGCTATGAAATTAAAAAAAGCTGTGGATATAAATATTTTAGCGGCCTATGGTGGAAAAGATATAGGTGCACAGTTAAAAAAATTAAAAGGCAACATTCACTTAATCATCGCAACACCAGGTAGGCTTTTAGACCATATTGAGAGAAAAACAGTAGATCTTAAGAAGCTTAAGACCTTAGTATTAGATGAAGCAGATCAAATGATATTCATGGGATTTAAAAATGAAGTTGAGGCTATTATGAAGGAAACTTCTAAATCACGTCAAACTCTTTGTTTTTCAGCAACTATGGATTCTGGTGTTAAGAAACTGGCCTATAGATACATGAAAGACCCTGTTGAAGTTATTGTAAAGAAAGAAACTGTTACGCTTAACACTATTAAACAGTTTGTAGTAGAAACTACGGATAGAAAAAAGCAAGATGCATTATGCAAAGTTCTTGAGGAAGATAATCCATTTATGGCAATTATATTTTGTAGAACTAAGAGAAGGGCTGATAATCTTGAAGTAGCTTTATATCAGCGAGGATTCAAATGTGAAAAAATTCATAGTGATGTGATTCAGTCGAAGCGTGAACGAATAATGAAGGCCTTTAGAAATGCAGATATCCAATATTTAATTGCTACAGATGTGGCTGGTAGAGGAATAGATGTTAGTGGAGTTACTCATATATACAATTATGATATTCCAGAAAACCCTAAAGACTATATACATCGTATCGGTAGAACTGGAAGAGCTGGTGAAGAAGGATATACATGTGTATTTGTAGATCCAAAGAATGAGAAAACTCTAGAAGAAATAGAGAGTGTTATAAAGTTAAAGATACCTAGAAGAGAAGTTAATATATAAAATGAAGATTGAATTCTAGTACACCTACTTATGTATAATCATATAATACAATAGGACTCTAGGAAAAGAGTTGAAATTTAAACATTTATACAACATAGTTGAGGTTTAAACAGAAACCATCTCTAAGTTGAAGTTTAAACCTCAACTCTTAGATGTCTATTGAGAATTGATTATTGTAGGAGGAGTTATGAATTATATTACTCTAATATTCGATATTAAAGATTCACATAAGTTGCTCAACAGAAATCAGGTACAAGAAATTTTAATAGAAGCACTTAAAAGATGTAATGAGGAATTTAAAGATATAATTGTGTCTCCCTTTTTAATAACTGTTGGTGATGAGTGGCAAGGGTTATTAAAAGAAGATGCTGAATATATAAAAATTATAGAATTCTTTCGCACAAAGCTACCTTCTTATATTAATTTTTATATAGGTATAGGGATAGGTGATGTATCAGTCTATAATTTTGAATTAACCGTAAATCAATTAGATGGACCTAGTTTTTACCTTGCACGAAAGGCAATAAAATATGCTAAGAAGAATAATTGTTCTATGGTTATTTTAGTTAGTTAAGTCTTATAAATAAAAAGTGAAATTTATATGAAATATTTGGGGAGATATGATTTAATCATATAAATAGACTTCTAATTATTACACCCCCTAGTATTGCTGCTATGAAGCTTAAAAAAGTACCTATAATAAAATATTCTGCAAAATTATCATTTGATAGCTTTTTAAGACGTGCCACTGATTTTGTAGTTAGTACAAAACCAATCATTGCAGGATAATTCATGATAATACTAGATATAATAAAGATTCTTTCAAGGACTCCTATTATAAATCCACCATTCTTTGCTTCTAAGGGAGTAGCAAAAAGTGCCTTTCCAGACCTATCCACAATCATATTTTTATTATAATCTGATATATATAAAAGATTTTCATCGCTGGTAATATGCCTAACTAATAGTCTTATAAATATCCCTACTGCCCAAGTAGTGATAAAAAATACTATTAATACTATTAGGAGCTTCTCTATAAAATAAAGTTCTTTAGGATAATTTGAAAATTTATATTTAAGTGTATTAATTATAACTATAGTATTGAATTTAAAGGTAACTAATAGTATTGCCAGTAAATGAAATAGCTGATCTAATAGAAATATCCATAGATTGTCCTTGTATCTTTCCTTATATAAATATACTAAAGATTTTCCTTCATCAATAATAAAATGGAGTATTGAAATAACTATGAGCTGGCTTATGGAAAAATGAATAGCTTGTCCTTCAAGCATGTTTATGAAAAATATTATCATATAAATTCCAATGAAATGAGTTAATGCATGTACTCCATTACCTTTTAAAGTTTTAATTATAGTACCTTTAATAATAGAGTTTTTCTTATTAGAGGCATGTTTAGGAAATCTATTAATTAATATCCACTTATCTTGAAAAACAAAATCAAAAATAACATGGCTTAATAAAGCTATTAAGAATAATTTAAACTCCATAACTTTGCTCCCTTAATGTTAGTGAATATGTTCTAAGTAATTCCCTTATAATTTTCACATTATGAATAGTTAAAAAATAGTTTGAAGCTGTTAACTTATGAGATATGCTAGATTTTGAGAATTTTGGATGTGTGTTTTCAATTTCCTTATAAGAACCCAGCCTTTCATAAAGAGAAATTATTTCTCTTTGCTTCTCAGTAAATTTGCTTTCTATGATTTCATTGTTTTGTATTAGAGTATTAATTACATCTAACATACTGAACTCAGAGGTGGTAGTAACTGCAACTTCTTCTAATCCTACTTCATTTATTGAAGTGTTAAAGGATGAAGTTAATTCAGGTATATCTATATGGGTTCCCTTTAATACTACTCTGCAATCCTTTGTGTGAATTTCTTTACTATGAAATCTATTATTAGTTTTAGCTGAATTTATAGCCTCTCTTGCATAGATAAAAGCACTTCCATCCATTTCTCTTGTATCCATAGATTCAGCGGTACTTATGGTTCCAACTCCTATGCCACAATAGCATTTAACTTTTCTAGCATGAAGAAATCTATTTATTTCTATAAACAGGTTATAGCTTTCTTCAACAACTTTTAAAACTATCTGCCATTCATCGCCTAAAGTAAAAGTAATAGGTGCAATCAATATATTTTTATATTTATCATCTAATTCTTTGAAGTATTTTTTTAGTTCATGTTGAAATTCTATTCTGTTTTCAATTTTTCTAGAGTTTACTATATCCATATTTATTACACTATAAATATTCATCTTTAGTTACCTCCCTTCCTTTAATTGTAGTATAATCCATATTTTATATTATATTATATTATTAATTATATCTTATCACCTACTGTTTAAACAATACATTGTTTAAATTATTGACTTTTATTTAAGTTTTAACTCTACTATTGGTTAGATATTATTAAAGTCTAAAATAAAATCACTTTGAAAATTAAGTGTAATTATCTTCATAGTAGTTTCCTCAATGGTTATATAATTTGTCTCTTACGCTCTAGTATATTATATAACAATAAAATTAATATTATGTACAATAAATAACAAACCGCACACTATAAGAATTCAGTGTACGGCTTGTTAAAATTATTTATTATCTTCTATTAATTTTTCAATTTTTGATTTACATCTACCACCATGACAGCCACCATTAGTTGCACCTGTTTTCTCTTTTATAACTTCAATAGTATTTGCTCCGTCTTTTATTGCAGTTACTATTTGCTCTTCTGTAACACCTTTACAAAGACATACATTTGACATAACGTCATCTTCCTTTCTTATAAGAACACTATGATTTGTTAGTATTTATTTAAATATACTATTCCTCTATGGATATTGCTTGCACAGGACACATATCACAAGCTTCTCTTACATCAGCTTCTGATCCTGAAGGTACATCCCCTGCCACAGCTACTCCTGTATCAAGAGAAAAGACTTCTGAACATATCCCTTCACATAATCCGCAAGATATACAAACATTTTCATCAACATGCGCTTTCATTTTAAATTCCTCCTCATTGGTTTTAAATCTTTATCATATTCTCATTAACAATATGATAATATTATTAACGAATAATTACTATTTGTCAATAATGTATATCGTATTTTATGAAGGGAATTTTACCCAATAAAAATCTACATATGAGTACTCTTTAAGAATATTCTTAAGAGTACTCATATGTAGATTGAAGTCAAAGTTAAATACTATTTATTTAAAAGTTTTTTAAGTTTATTAATATCATTAAAAGGTGCTAAGCAAGCATTATTTTCACATAAATAATAAGTAGATTCTCCCTTCTCTAAGTCATATTCTGCTATAGAAGGAATAAGGTCCTTCATCTCATTTTTATTTTCATTATTAATAATTAAGGTAGTTAAATTAAATTGATTCACTTCCTTAAGAGTATCCTTGACTACTTCTAAATCAGAAGTATCCTTAATAACACCTATTAGTTTTTGTGATGGAGCCAGAATAAATGTGGCAGCTATTAGATAGAAGGAATAATTTACAGCACCTCCATATAGTCTGCTAGATATGAATTTAAGCTGTTCATTTGCCAGCTCCTCTAAGTCAATGTCTCCAGTTAATTTTGCAAGCCTCAATAAATTATAAGCAGCTACAGAGTTTCCAGAAGGAAGTGCGCCATCAAACAATTCCTTTGGTCTAGCAATAAGTTTTTCTCCATCTTCTCCATAAAGGAAAAATCCATGATTCTCCTTATCCCAGAAGAGCCTAATCATATCATTATTTAACTTTATTGCACGCTTTAAATAATCAATATTGAAAGTGCTTTCATAAAGTTCTATTAATCCTAGGCATAGATAGGTGTAATCTTCTAAGTATCCTGGATAGGAAGCATCACCATCTCGATATCTTGCCAATAGTCTTCCATCTTCATTTACTAAATTATTGAAGATAAATTCTACAGCTTTGTTACCTTCTTGTAAATATTTTTCATCTCCTAGGATACTATATGCCTTTCCAAGAGCAGCTATCATAAGACCATTCCAAGAAGTCAATACTTTATCATCCTTATGAAGCTTCGTTCTATGATTTCTATAATTCAAAAGTATTTTACAAAGCTTTTCTATTTCAGGATTAGCTATATTGAAATTCTTATTATCTATAAGATTTGGTATGTTTTTACCTTCGAAGTTTCCACCTGGAGTTATGTGGAAATACTCATTAAAGTATACTCCATTCTCCTCACCTAAAATTTCTATAATTTCTACAGGGTTGAAAACATAAAATTTACCCTCTTCTCCCTCACTATCAGCATCCTCTGCTGAATAAAATCCACCTTCAACACTTTTAAGTTCTCTAAGAACATATTCTAAAGTTTTTATTGCTACACTTTTATACAATTCCTTTCCAGTGACTTGAAATGCTTCTAAATATGCTATGATCAATAATGCATTATCATAAAGCATTTTCTCGAAATGTGGCACTAACCATTTTTCATCTGTGGAATATCTAGAGAATCCAAAACCAATATGATCAAAAAGTCCACCAACATACATGGATTTTAGTGTGGTTTCCACCATATCCAAGGCATACTTTTCTCCTGTCATCTTATAATATCTAAGTAGGAACATAAGCTTATGAGGAGTTGGAAATTTAGGAACTTTACCAAAGCCACCATATTTAGAATCAAAATTATCTTTAAGAAGATTATATCCTTCCTCTAAGATACTTTGACTTACACTTCTATCTGTAGCTTCATTTCCATAATATTTTTCTAATTCTCCAGCTATGTTTTCACTAGAACTAATTAAATTTTCTCTATTATTTTCCCACTCTCTAACAACCGCATTTAATATATCTATAAGACCTGGCATATTATATCTTGAGCGCTTGGGGAAATAAGTTCCCGCATAGAAAGGTTTCTGATCTGGAGTCATAATTATAGTTAGAGGCCATCCTCCACTTCCAGTTAAACTCTGACATACTGTCATATATACACTATCTACATCAGGTCTTTCTTCTCTATCAACTTTTATAGATATAAAATGCTCATTCATGAAATTACCAACTTCTTCATCCTCAAAGGATTCCTTCTCCATCACATGACACCAATGACATGTTGAATAACCTATACTTAGAAATATGGGCTTATCTTCTTTTGCAGCTTTCTCAAAGGATTCTGCAGACCATGGAAACCAATCTACTGGGTTATGTGCATGCTGTAATAGGTACGGTGATTTTTCATGTATCAATCTATTGGGCACTTTGTTTGAGTTAGTCATTTTATCACTCCCCTTCATAAGTATAATAATTTAGTATACCCTAAAAAATGAAGGATACTACTTTTATATTAGCAGTATCCTTCATTTTACCTAATTCAAACTTCCACCCTCATATACTTCTTCCGAAGAAAATTTTCCTTCTCCCTTTAATGTGTCATCAAAAAAATCCAAGATCAGACTGTTTTCAAGCTCAATACTCTCTTTAGTATTCACCTCTGCTTCCTCTCCATTTAGCAGATTAGCGAGAAATGGGGATACTATGGAAAGATCTGTGAGAGTCAGGTGCTTCGCTCCCTTTAGATATACATCATAGACTTCCGTACATATTTGATTAGATATTTTATTGCCTGCATAGACTCCTGTATTGGTGCCGTCCTTAAGTTGTACCCATACCTGATCGGAGTAAATATTTAAAATAGGTGTATCATATTGTTCTTTGGTCGCAATAAATTCATCTATATTCGAATCATAAACCATTTCACCAAAATATGGACCATCAACATTGATGACTGCACCCACGTCCTTTCGCTCTCTTCCTATCTGTACACTTGCGGCTGCTCCCATAGAATGTCCAAATACACCTATTTTGTAGCAATCTATGAGTTGGTACAGCTCCATTGTGTCAGATTGTTGTGACTGTGTTATGTTTGTTTCATCTGCTTCAGAAGCATTTTTATGATCTGCTTGTGCCACATATTGCAATATGGTGTCAATTGTGAAATTGATATCATCGGTACGGATTTTCATCCATTTTTGTATTAAGTCATAGGTCTTCGCTTTGGTATAGTAAGCATCTATGTTGGAATAGGTGACTTCATTCATATATGCCTTATCAACTAATACCACCTGTCCATCTTCTGATTTTGTATAGAAAGAATGTCCCGGATGATCAATAGAGCAAACCACATAACCATGACTGGCTAACTCTTCATATGAAGAAATGTTGCTATTCTTAATACCAAAAGCTCCGTGTGAAAAAACGGCTAGAGGATATTTTCCATCCGTATTCTTTGGATACCAGAAACCTACATTTACCTGTCTTTTGCTGCCAGTATAATAATCTGTTATGGTATCACTGGTATACGTATATTGCACAGTGGCAACGTCATATTTTCCTGTTCGCTGTGGTGCTTCATATTGTGGGAAAAGAAATGCAGGGATGAGTACAATTGCATAAACTAGAATCATACCGATTGCTTTAAAAACAACACTTCTTTTACGAAATTGTTTTGTATTTTTCTTTATTGAAATTAGAACGTATACTCCTCTTACGGCAAGTACTAATAATAATGACCCTAGTAAATACCAACGCATGCCCCACTTTAAAATTTCCAGGATACAAAGCATCATAAAAATTCCCAACTCCAGCAGGCGTGAATAGCTTTTAACTTTAAGGTGTGTAGAAACTGTATAGATACAATAAGATGCAAATACAATTTCAAATACTACTAATAAACTTAAAATAATACTAGTCATAAATTCCCCCTCTATTTCTTTTACTTTTAAATTCTCTATACATAAGGTAACACACACTAAATAATACGTAAATAGAGGCAAAAGTATGTTGCCATCATAGATTAGTAAGTGGTATAAAAATAGCGGTAAGTTGTAAAACCTACCGCTATTTTATGCTATAATTATTCTTTTTTCTCTGATCTCATATTCTCTAGCTTTTGGTTAATGTCGTTGGCCGTTTTACGATCGATTAACCAAGAAAAGAAGCCGACCAAAATATAAATACCTAAGATTTCTAATCCAAATAGTGCGGTCTGTTTCACTCCCGATACCTGTCCCATTATATTTCCAAAGGTCAGTATTACGACCTCTAGAAGTAGAAAATGGATGACAATTCGGATGTTTCTATTTTTATTGGATAATTCCTTTTTAGAATAAAATACTATTGATGGCAAATCTCCTGCTAATGCAAATAGTGCTGATAACATGATTTCCCTAAATGTAAAGGAATGCGTTGGATTTAATAGTGCTGTTCCTAATATAATTATTGTAAAAATAATGAAATAATTTCGAATCATAGTACCCAAAAAATCTATTTTTTTCATCTTATCATCCTCCCAACCAAGCTTATTCTTTAGCTTTGGTACATACTGTCTAGATACAATTACAGTTTCTTCATTATCCAGTACTGCTTCAAATCTGCCACTTAAGGATGGGCGAATTAGTGTAATTTTCTCGATATTCAATATGGTGGATTTGGAACAGCGAAAAAATCGTCGGCTTTCGCATAACTGCTCAAGCTCATATAGTTTCTGTTTGGATTCGTAAACCTTGCTTTCACAATAGATAAAAACCTTATTGTCTACCGCCTCAAAATAGTACACATCACTAAATGACAAACGATGAATATCGATTTGGTTATAACCTATCAGCTCATTGTCCTGCATTTTGAGACTATTTACATAGGAAACAATCTCATCCGTCACTTCATGACACCGGATGAGTATTTCTTCCACTTGATCCTTTCCAATGGTCTCGATGGTAATTTTCATTTTACTATTCCTTCTTATACTTCCTTTTATAAATTGATAACCATTTTGGTACAAACTAACTACATGGTTTTATTATATATTGAACGCATTAAAGCCTAGTGGCTCAGAAATGTGTTCATGCACATAATACAAAGGTAAGAGTTATGCTAAGTAATCTTTTCATAAATAACCCATCCTTCCATTTGATACAACTGAAAAAAATAAATACCTCCCAAGAAATACAGCTCATCATCTAATTTAAGCTTACTATCTTTAATTTATTTTACATTAAAATACATATCAATCCAAGTTAAACTTTGTGATTTGTGAAGATAAGTACATTTATATAGATTTATCAATAGGATAATTAAAAATCACTTCAACTTCTAATCAATATTATGACATGCAACAAAGTGATTCTTTGAAACTTCCTTCAATATTGGCACCTGATTTTTACAAATTTCATTTGCATATGGACATCTTGAATTAAACTTACATCCTCTTATTTCATTATATCCACTTGGTATTTCATCCTTCATTATTATTCTAGCCTTTTTTTCTTTTGGATGACTTTTAGGTATTGATGAAATTAAACATTTAGTATATGGATGTTTAGAATTTAAAAATAGTTCTTCTCCTTGAGCTTCTTCTACAATTTTTCCAAGATACATAACCCCTATTCTATCGCAAAAATACCTAACTAAACTCAAGTTATGAGATATGAACAGATAAGTTAAGTCCATTTCTTTTTTTAATGTATCCATAAGCATAAGAATTTGTGCTTGTATAGAAACATCTAAAGCAGCTGTTGGTTCATCACACACTAAAAATTTTGGTTTAAGAGATAATGCTCTGGCTATAACTATTCTTTGTCTTTCTCCTCCACTGAACTCATGTGGATACTTGTTGATACTTTCTTCTCTTAACCCACATAGATTCAATATCCTTTTAATTTCATCTCTTAATATTGCTTTATCTGCAATTCTATGTTTTACTATGGCTTGTTTAATTATATTTTCTATAGTCATGGCGGGATCTAGTGATGAATAGGGATCTTGAAATATCATTTGCATGTCCTTTCTTAAGTTTTGCATATCCTTCTTATTTATGCTATATTCATTTTCTACATCATAAATAAGCTCATTATTAAACTTTAAAGAGCCTCCTGCTTTAGGTATCAAGTTTAGTATTGCCCTGCCAGTTGTAGATTTACCACATCCTGATTCTCCTACAAGTCCATATACTTCACCTTTATTAATATTAAAGGATATTCCATCCACCGCTTTAATTATTTTATTCTCTCTATTAAATAGATTCCTACCATAATTAAAATAGCATTTTAAGTTCTTAACTTCTAATAGTTTTTCTTTATTAGATTCTGTGTTATTCATTAAAGTTTACCTTCCTCTTCCAAATCATATCTAAAGCATCTAACTTCATGTTCATTTTTTATGATTTTTAAGTCAGGTTTATGTTTCATACATCTATCCATAACATAATCACATCTATCAGCAAATGGGCAGCCCTCTAATATATCTAAAAGATTTGGCACTTTACCTCTAATACATTTAAGTGGTTCTCCTTTTTTAAAATTCTCTGGTCTTGAATTGATTAAACCTATTGTATATGGATGAACAGGATTATCAAATATTTCATCTACAGACGCTTTTTCCACCATATTTCCTGCATACATTACCATTACATCATCTGCAACTTCACATATAACTCCTAAATCATGAGTTATAAAAACTACTGACATATTTAACTTATCTTTAAGATCATTAATTAAGTCTAATACTTGAGCTTGGACTGTTACATCCAATGCTGTTGTGGGCTCATCCGCTATTAAAAGCTTAGGAGTACAACATAATGCCATAGCTATCATAACCCTTTGACACATTCCCCCACTAAGCTTATGAGGATATTCGTTTATAACCTCATCTGCTCTTTTAATTCCAACAAGCTTCAGCATTTCTATAACTCTTTTTTTATTCTCATTACCTTTTATATTTCTATGTACTTTTAATATCTCACCAATTTGATCTCCTATTCTAAGTACTGGATTTAAAGATATCATGGGTTCCTGAAAGATCATTGAGATTTCATTTCCTTTAATACTATTCATGTCTGAATCACTGAGCTCTAACAAATCTTTTCCCTCAAATAAGACACTTCCCTTTTCTATCAATCCATTTTGAGTTTCAACAAGTCTCATAATAGACATGGCTGTTACACTTTTTCCACAGCCTGATTCTCCAACAATACCCAATACCTTTCCTCTTTTTAAATTAAAACTAACTCCATCTACTGCTTTAATCTTTCCTTCATCACATTTAAAACTAGTGGTTAAGCCTGTTACTTCTAATATATTATCTTTCATAATAATTCCCTACTCCTTCGTCCTTGGGTTTATAATACTTCTTAATCCATCTCCGATAAGATTAATAGAAAGTATAGTGAGAAATACCATTATTCCTGGTGGTGCCCATTCCCACCAATACCTCATAAGAGACTTCATATTTCTAGCAGTAGAAAGCATATTACCCCAACTAGGAACAGGCTGTTTTACTCCCATTCCTAAATAACTTAAGCCTGCTTCTGCTAATATAGCCCCAGCAATTCCTAAAGTAGCATATACAATTATAGAAGATATAATATTAGGGATTATGTGTTTAAATATTATTTCCATAGAATCCATACCAAGGCATCTTGCAGCTTCTATAAACTGCCTCTCTTTTATTGCAAGAACTTGTCCTCTAACTATTCTAGCAATAGTTGTCCATCCTAAAAAGCCTATTATTATAACTGAATTCCACATGCTAGGACCTATTAAAGAGGCTAATATTATGGCTATTATAAAAAAGGGAAGGCACATAAAAACATCTACAAGAATCATTATTAAAAGATCTATCTTACCACCGAAATATCCAGCAATGGCTCCTAAAAAAACTCCTATTGTTAAGGATATAAAAGTGGCACCTATTCCAACTGCTAGGGAAACTCTTCCTCCATAAACTAATCTTACTAAAATATCTCTCCCTAAATCATCTGTTCCAAGTATATGTTCTAAACTTGGAGGTTCATTTGCTATAGATGTGTTTATTTCATCTCTATCTTTTGTCATTAGCAATGGACCCAATATAGAAGTTAGTGTAATAAATCCTAAGAAAATTAATCCAAATACTACACTCTTACTGCTTAATATTAATTTAGCTTTCTTATTAATTATATTCATAAAATTTCACCGCTTTTAATTAACCTTATTTAATATTTATTTAAATCTTATCCTTGGATCTACAAGGCAGTAAACAATATCTGAAATTAAATTTGCCAACAATATACAAGACGATAATATCATTGCACATCCCATAACTAAAGGATAGTCTCTATTAGCTATGGATTGATAAAATAAAGTTCCCATCCCTGGCCAAACAAATATAGTTTCAATTAATATTGTTCCAGCTACTATATAACCAAGAGACATACTTAATAAAGTAACTACTGGTATTAATGCATTTCTAAATGCATGTTTATATATAATAATCCTTTCATTAAGTCCCTTTGCCCTAGCTGTTCTAATATAACTTTGATTAAAGACATCTAACATAGAGGATCTAGTATACCTCATAAGGGATGCAACTTCTAATAAAGTCATTGATATAACTGGTAAAATCATATGCTTTACCACATCAATAAATTTATTAAATCCTGTTAACTTCTCTCCAACAGTGGATAGACCTGATATTGGAAACCATCTTAAATTAATAGCAAAAATCTTTATTATTACAAGAGCTATAAAAAATCCTGGTATTGATATACCTATAAGAGCAAGTATAGTAAGGATTTTGTCTTTAAATGAATATGGTTTTATTGCTGATGCTATACCTAAAGGTAAAGCTATCAATGTAGTTAAGATTAATGTGACAATAGATAGCAGAAATGTGTTTGATATTCTTCTTTTTATTATGTCTACAACTGGTTCATTATATCTTATAGAAGTGCCCATATCCCCTTTCAATATTTTCCCCATCCACTTTATATATTTTAAATATATAGGATCATAGTATCCTATAGCATTTAGGGCAGTTTCTTTATCAGAAGCTGAAATACTAATTTGCCCCTCAACTATATTCATATAAGGGTCTCCAGGTGCAGTATTTATTAGAACAAATATAATTATAGATAATCCAATAAAAACTGGAATCATTGTTAGAATCCTTTTTAAAAAATATTTTTTCATCTTTAACAACCTCTGAATTTTAATTTACTCTGAACATAAAACAATTGCCCTCCTAATAGAAAAGTTTCTCTTAGCAAGGCAACTTAGTTTTTATTTTAAAATATTATTTTGTATTTTCATCCTCTATATACCAATCCTTAACAAATTGATAATATGTTGGTTGTGCATTTTTAAAGTTTTTAATTTTAGGATTCATAACCATTAAACTGTTCCAATGATAAACATATATAACTGGTAACTCATCATTTAACTCTAAAGCTATTTCATTAAGTATAGGCTTTCTTTCATCTTTGGTCATATGTTTTGAAGATTCCTTTATAAGTTCATCAACTTTTTCATTTTTAAATCTTGCATAGTTATAACCATTTGGTGGAGTTAATGTTGAAAGATAATTTGCTGATAAGTCTCCATCATAAAAGTTAGCGGTTCCCATTAAGAATCCATCGAACTCTCCTTTTTTAACATCAGAAGTCATTGTTGCAAATTCCATAGGCTTAAGTTCTAATTCTATACCAATGTCTTTAAAGTTTTGCTGTAATATTAGTGCATATTTATTTTTAGATTCATCTCCTGAGGTATACTTTAAAGTAAATTTAAATGGTTTACCCTCATAATACATTTTCTTTTCTTCTTTTTTATATTCCCATCCACTTTCTTTTAAAAGATCTATAGCTTTCTCAGGATCATACTTATATTCATTTAATCCATTTGGATGAGCCCAGTTGTTTGATGGGAATGGATTGTTCGCAATTTCTCCATGACCATTTAAAACATCTTTTACAATAGATTCGCGATTTATAGCATAGGCAAATGCTTGTCTTACTTTTTTATCACTAAACTCAGATTTCTCTAAATTTAATCCAATATATTGATAGGCATTATTGGTTATCTCTTCTAAATTAAAGCCTTGTTTTTTGTAATTTTCTATATCTTCTTCTCCAATACTTCCTACACCAGTGATGTCAATTTCACTATTAGCTAATTGGGCATCAACCGTTTCTTCACTAACTAATTTAAATATATATTTATCTATATTAGGTCTTCCATTCCAATAATCATCATTAGCAGCAAGCTCAACACTTTGGTCTGGTGTAAAGTTTTCTAGCTTGAATGGTCCTGTTCCTATTGGATTTCTTATTAAATTAGTATCCTTTTGTATAGTTTCTACGTCGCCATTATTCCAAATATGGTTTGGCACTATTTTTATCATATAACCAAAATTAATTAAAGCTGAAGCATAGACTTCATTAGTTGTTATTTCTACAGTTTTATCATCTATTTTTTTAACACCTTCAAGTTCCTGAGTTTTACCTGATTTAAAGTCATCATAGCCCTTTATATTTTCAACATACATTGTATAAGGACCATTATATTTAGGATTACAAGCTAGATCAAAAGTAAATTTTACATCATCAGCTGTAAAAGGTGTTCCATCATGCCATTTTACTCCTTCTCTTATTTTAAAAGTTATAGTTTTTTTATCCTCTGATAGTTCATAGGATTCAGCAAGTGATGGTTCAATGTCTAGATCTTTATTTAAAGAAAGTAATCCCTCGTAAATCATAGTATTGATAGTGCCATCATAGTTAAAAGTAAAAAAAGCTGGCATAAATACACCTTCTGGTGCTATTGAAAGAGCTTGTTTAACAACCCCTCCTTTTTTAATCTCCTGTTTTTGATTTTCATTTACAGTATCTTGATTTTTACTACTACAACCAGTAATCATTATAGATCCTATAGTTAGTATAGCTAAAATTTTACATAAAGTTTTTTTCATAAAAAAAGTCCTCCTAGGATTATATGTAATTTCTTGTATTATTTTGGCGATGTTCCATGTTTTATTATAACATCTTATATAATTTTGTTAATACTATATACTCAATTTGAAGTTTTGTTTTTCAAATAATACTCTTAGCAAGTATAGTTTTTTCCAATGGCTGAAAATATCTATTATTAACACAAAAAGGTCACCGAAATTACAACATATTTGGCGACCTTTTTAGGTATAATCAATATTACTTGAAGTCAATCTTTATATTTATTATTTAAATAAATCAAATCTGTATTTTGAGAAAGCTCTTTATACATAATAAAGTACATCATTCCCTATCTAGACTCATCCATAATAATTTCCATTCTCATGGTTTAAATATTTACCAAGTACCTTTCGGTTTTTACTACAAATATTTCAATTCTACTAACAAAGCATATTATTTCATCATAAATAATCTTTGATTTAATAAAAGCTATCCACATACGTTATCATCTAAAGAATCATCAAACTCTTTTGAACCATAATACATTAAATATTCTTTATAGATACCTCCACACTTTTCTGCATTAGAGCAGCTCCTACATTTCTTAATATATTTGCAAGTCTGCTGCGTCATAAAATCTGCATAATCTTCTAAAACAGTTTTTCTAAATAATAATTTGAATTTTTTTTCATCCCAGTTAATCATATATTTCACATAATCATCTAGTATACAATAAGGGAATCCCTCTAAAGCAACTATTATATTTTTTGCTTTTAAGATATCAACTGCAGCTTTAACATTTTCTATTGATTCTGTATGAGTAGGAGTAACTTTGAAAAAGTTTTCAAATGCTTTTCCAGCTGGATGAAGTGCTGAAATATTAATATGTTGCACACCTAATTCAGTTATAAATTCTACTATTTCGCAAAGACTGTTCATATTTAACTTTGAAACAACTGTATTTGTACGCACTTTTTTATTGAGAGCAAGTACATTTTTTATACCTGCCACTGCTTCATCGAAACTTCCATGAACTGTGGTAATAGCATCATGCTCTTCTGCATTTTTTCCATGAATTGATACGACAAATAAATCTACTCCACCATCTACTACTTTTTGAGCAAAATCTATGTTACTCAATAATCTAGCATTAGTTTGAAGTGAGATACTGGGATAATTATACTCTTTTATCCACCTTAATACGTCTAAAAATTCAGGTATAATTGTGGGTTCTCCTCCATGAATATTTATTGATTCATAGCCTTTATCTGCATTATCTTTTAAATACTTATATATTATTTTTTTATTAACTTTCTCCTTACTTTCAATATGTGAATTAACTACACAAAATTGACAAGAATTATTACATTGATTTGTTAGATGAATGCTTAAACTTTTCATTAAAAAACACTTCCTTTTTTATTGACTTATTTAAATGAAAACTCATCTTCTATTTTCATCTTTAATGCTACAAATTTATTTATATCCCCTATTAATTATTCTTCCATCTGATTTCATAATATATAATTATATATATTATACATAAGGTATAATATTACATTATTATGATTTATTTGGTATAGCAATGCTTACTTTTGTTGATTTATACTTTAAATTGGCTCTCTTGCATATTGAGTTATACTCATTTTGGTAATTAGTTAATAATATTTTATAGATAATTATCGTATTAAAAAGTGTTAGAAGAAAAAAACTGTTAGTTAGATGGTATAATAGTAGAGATTTATTATCTAGTGGAAAGAGGTATTATAATATGAGTTTAAAGGAAAAAGTAAAGGACCTTCCCTCATCTCCTGGAGTTTACCTTATGAAAGATTCTTTTGATGATATAATTTATGTGGGAAAGTCAAAGGAACTTAGAAAAAGAGTTCAATCTTACTTTCAGAATTCAAAGGTCCATTCTCCAAAAGTTAAAAAGCTTGTGCAAAATTTAAAGGATTTTCAATATATAGTTACTGATACGGAATTCGAAGCTTTTATGCTAGAATGTGAATTAATAAAAGAAATAAAACCTAGATATAATAAATTGATGAAGAGTCCTCAATCTTATAAATATATAGAAATATCAATAGATGAAGACTATCCTAGGATTGAAATTGTCAATAGTAAGGAAGAAAATGAAAACAAGCTATATTTTGGTCCCTATACAAATAAAAGCACTGTGGAAAGAGCTATTTCTGGTATAAAAGAGCATTGCAAAATAAACTGTAGCAATACTTCTAAAAAAGGTACTCCATGTTTAAACTACTCCTTAAACTTGTGTATTGGGATATGCATAGGAGAACCTAGCGTTGAAGATTACCATAGCGTAATTAACGAGATTATAGCATTACTTAATGGCACTGACAAAGGTATCCTTGAAAAAATGGAGAAAAATATGATGGGATATTCTGAAGATTTTAATTTTGAGGCTGCAGCAAAGTATAGAGATTACATAAGTGCAGCAAATTATCTTATAAGTAAAGAGAAGATTATAGATTTTGCAGAAGAGAATAAGAATATCGTAATGATTGAATATTTAAGTGAGGATACATTTAAACTATTTCTTATTAAAAGAAATAAAGTCATTTTTAGTTATATATATAGGATAGATAATTCAAATATTGAAGATGTGAGAGCTTTGATAAAAATAAATATTTTAACCTGTTTTAGCACTAAAACCTTTAATTTCTCTACAGAAATTACTAGAGATGAAATAGATGAAGCGCAAATAATATATAGTTACTTAAAGAGTAACAATTGTAGATATACTATAATTCCTGAGAGCTGGCTTAACTCTGAAAATCATGTCAATATAGATATGGAATTAAATAAATTATTGAATTAATATGAAATATTCTCTTATACATAAAAAAGCTATCTCACAATAATAGATAGCTTTTTCATTATAAGAAGGTTAATTCTAATATTAGTTATTGGCTTTGGAGCAAATAAGATATTGATAAATATAATATTGGATTTTAAAGCCTTCATTAGTTATTTTGCATAAATTATCCATTAAAGCTGTTTCCTCTTCATTTGTAGATATAGTATTTGCTAGCTGCTTAACTATAGTGTGTCCAATGGATGCAAACATCTGTACTATTTCATGATAAGTAAAGAATCTTAGATGAGTTTTATCTAAAAGTCCTTGATCTGTATATTGAAATCTTCCTCGTATTAAATTATTAATAACACTTATGTGCATCACATTAGGAATACTTGCCAAAATGAATCCATCTTTTTTTAAATATTTTTTTAGTTTTCTTAAGGTCTCCCATGGATCAATAAGATGCTCTAATACATCTCCAAATATAATATAATCAAACATTTCTTCTTCATAGGATAATTCTAAAGTTTCAATATTACCTATAATAACATCATTAGTTATTGTCAGTGCTTTTGCTATTTTGCCTACCTTTTCAATATATTCAATGCCATATAGAGAAGAGTTTTTATATTTATTTTTTATAGCCATTAGAGTTCCACCCACTCCACATCCAACTTCTAACACCTTAATTGGATCCTTTTCGTCAGCTACCATCATATTAATTATGTCAGATCTTGCATTTCCATAGTAGTGTATATCAAATCCCCATTTTTCTTTTAGCTTACAGTGATTTATTATCATTGTGTGATTAAATTTATTTATATCCTTTTTAAAAGAAGTACCACCAAAATGATGAATAAAAATATCTTTACAACATAATAAAGTATATCCTTCATTGATTATCCTTAAGGATAAGTCATCATCTTCATAGTTTCCAGGGGTAAATCTTTCATCTAATAATCCAATTTTATCTAATAGCTGCTTTTTTATTAAATAACAGTACCCAATTAAGTTAAATTTATATTCATATAAGTCTTTATTTAGAGCGTTAAGTGATAATGAAAACTGAATCATCTCTAACAGATTTTTATATGAACAGGAAACTTCTTGATGATTACCATAACTATTAGTTATAGGTCCGACTGCACCTATATCCTCTTTACTATATAAAGCTTTATTAAGATCATTTAGCCAATTTGGAGTCACTATGGTATCGTTATTTAATAGTAAAACACTTTCTCCTGTTGCAATCTTAATGCCTTGATTACATCCAGCAGGAAAGCCCTTATTTTCTTTATTATAAATTACCTTTAAGTCTTCTTGGTAACGCAGCCATTCAATAGTTCCATCTGTTGAATTATTATCTACCACGATTATTTCATAGTAATCCTTATGAGTAAATTTTCTAATACTCTCTATACATAGCTTTGTATAATCTAATTGATTAAAAGTTAAAATTATTATACTAGTATATTTCATATTCTCTGCATTAGGGGTATATGGATATTCACTTAGTAAATTTAATACATCATTGCCTGTTTCTATATTTCCATTCATTTATTTTTACTCCTATAAACTTTTTAATATACTATTACAGTTTATATGAAAATATTAAATAAAGTTCCTACATAAATTACAATTATAGAAATACATGTCTTAAAATATTATTAATTTCTTTTACACCTACAATGGATCACTTAAACTGATACAAATAGCCTAGAAAACACTTATAAAATATTGTTTATATTCCTATATTCAATAAATTTTTATTGTTTTTCAATAAAAATATATTTACATACGACAATTATTATGATATTATTTATATATAGAACGCACATATTTTGAATTAAATTATAGAAAGTAATTTAATTTAGGAGGTATTTACATGAATTATTATGGAAAAAAATCATTGAGTAGTGCTATTAAAATAGTATTAGATATTGTAAGTATACTAGGAGCAATACTTGCTGTAGTCATTATTTATCAAGGAGTTTCTAGTAAAGGTATAGATATATCTACACCTACTAAAATCCTAATTGTAGCGCTACTTATTATAGGTATTGGTTCTCTATTTTCTATTATTTTTGATATTAGAAAAATACTTATTTCTTTAGTTAATACAGACCCTTTCACCATTGAGAATGTAAATAATTTAAAGAGAATGTCCTGGAAATGCTATGTAATTAGTGGAACCTATATTTTAAATATGATTTTTAATACTAGTCTTAGAAACTTTAAACTTATATATCTTGATTCCACAGGAATACATACGGATATGGAATTTATAATTTTTTTATTTGCAGGTTGTTTCCTATATATCTTATCTAAAGTATTTGATCAAGCTGTGAAATATAAAGAAGAAAATGATTTTACAATTTAACTTTAGAATTAAGGATGTGATAAACTATGGCAATTATAATTAATTTAGATGTTATGATGGCTAAGAGAAAAATTTCATTACAAGACCTTGCACAAAAAGTAGGAATAACTAATGCAAATCTATCTATACTTAAAAATAATAAGGCAAAGGCTATAAGGTTCTCAACTTTAAATGCCATATGTGAAGCCCTAAACTGTCAGCCTGCTGATATCATTGAATATGTAAAAGGAGATATGGAAGATGAAGAATAGTGAATTTTCAAATGATATAATGGAAAACTCTATTAATACTTCTAAGCTAATAATAACTTCTATGTTATTAGGTCTATTGTTTTATATTTTTATGTTCAAATATCTTGGTGTGTCCATGGCCGTATATTGTTTAATAATATTTGGAGTATTTATAACAATTAATAAGTCAAGGATCACTACTTCTTTTGAGGGATATTTCTTTTTAGCAATTTCCCTAGCCTTAAGTATTACCTATGGAATCTTTAATAATCCTGTTTTTAGAATGCTAAATATTATAATAATACCTATATGTATATTAACTTCATTTTTATTCTTTACCTACGGAAAAATTCCATTTACCTTAGATAATATTCTAATTAATATTTTTAAGCTCGAATTTATTAATTCTATTAGAATTAGTACTAAAGTACCTATTTATATTATAGATATAGCTAAAAATTCAGGTAGTGAAAAGAAAAAAACTATTACTAAGGGTATTGTAAAAGGACTTATAGTGGCAATCCCATTATTACTAATTACCTTATCATTACTTTTAGGTGCCGATGATGTATTTAGATATTATGTTGAAGACTTTATTTATGCCTTTGGAAATTTTGATGGCGGTGAGTTATTTAAATTGGTTTTTTCTATAGGTATATCCTTATATTTTTGGGGATTATTTAAAAGTTTAGCGGAGAATGAGAAGCCATTAGAAAAAGGTAACTCTAAAAGCTATAATATAGATGTTATATCTATATTAACTCTACTAATAATCATCAATATATTATATACAGTATTTACCTATATACAGGTAACTCATCTATATACTATGAATTCTTCTAGTTTACCCTCTAGTTTTAATTACTCTGAGTATGCAAGAAGTGGATTTTTTCAACTAGTATTTGTAGCCTTTATGAATATAGTTATAATTACTGTTCTGAAATTTATTGTAAAAAGTGAGAATCTAACTATGAATAAAGTCCTTAATATACTATACACATTGACTACATTGTATACACTTAATATGGTTGTATCTGCAATGTATAAGATGAATTTATATATTGATTTCTATGGATATACAAGACTTAGAGTTCTAGTGCAATGTTTTACCTTATTCTTAGGGGTACTTTTAGTACTACTCTCTATATATATTTGGTACAATAAGAGTATGTTTAAATATGGTATTATTATAGGAGCTATACTATATGTGACTTTAAATTTTGTCAATATAGATAATTATATAGCTAAAAATAATATTACACTTGGTGCTAATGATACCTATTATTTAACATGTCTATCTTCAGATGCGTATACTTCAATGATGACGGGACATAAAAATGGGACTATTGATGACACGACTTTTGCAGAATGGAAAATGTATAATACTAGAGAGATGAAACATTGGTACCAATATAATTACTATTCTTCACAGCTAGTTAAATAATAGTTGGATTTGTTTTAATATAGTGTTGATGATGAACTACATATTATTACTCACAGCTTTGCATAAGTTCACTCATCCGGGTATAGGCAACTAGAGACTCCTTTGCTCTGCAGGAATCTAAGTTTACACTTAAATCATTTAAAACAAATCTTAATATTTATAATTCTGCTAGAAAAGACTTAATATTATGATCAAAATCATAATATTAAGTCTTTTATTTTACATCCAAATATATCTACTAATTATATAAAGTGATACTATTGTTTTGAGAACATTATATTTGCTATAGTTATAAAAGGCTTATATAACACCCTATTTATATCATTTTTAAAGAGCTTCTGAGCTGAGGAGGATATTTCTCTATTATTAATTATATCCTCTATGGCTATATTTAAAGCTTTAATCATCCTTGCTCCTTCTCTTCCAGCACCTTCAAGTGGCTTTGACTCTATTCTGATGGCACCACCATAGGAGAGGTTTCCAAGCCATTTCATATTAGTTTCAGCGCAAAAGCACTTACCACTTTGGATTAAAGGAGTTATTCTTCTGCTCTCTGGAAAATTACATTGACCAATTACGAAAAATCCCTTTCCTATTAATAAATCTTTACATTCTAACTCCATGGTTTCTAAAAAATCTATTACTGGATAAGGAAAGCCGTCTACATATAAAGGACACACTAGTCCAATTATATTACTTCTATTTATAGCTTCTCTTAAAGCTTTAATATCTTTATTATTGAAATATTGCTGAATGTTTAATATGTCACAAGGCACACCATGGTCAGAGCATAGGGTTTTAAAAGAATTACAAATATTTAAGGAGTTACCTTTTATTCTTGTACTACCATTTAATAATAATATATTTTTATCCATTTACTATGCCCTCCTTAAATAATTCTTGAATTTTATTTAAGGAGCTTGAAGAATCTTCACTATAAATAAACAGTGTTTTATAGGATTTTGCATCAAAATTAATGTAATTAGCTTTCACTAAGGCTTTAAAAGCTTCTTCCTCCATTTGAGAGTGTTTATCACCTATACCTATAACAAGAAATATTTTATTATTATAAGGCATTTTGTGAATCATATACCCTTCTTTTATTTGGAGAAATGCAGAACCTATTGGTAACAATCTATCCACTGCTTTTTTTAGGTTTTTAGAATATGCTCCATATTTTATAGGTGTAAGAAATATTATAACCTCACTATCTTTATAGGAATTAACTACTTCTATACCTTGATCTTTTAGCATACATTCACCCTTTGCACATGAGGCACAACATCTACAATAGCCAATATCCATATCTCTAAGCTTTAATTGAGTTAATTCATGATGTTTTAAATTATCTATTACTATATCTTCTATATCATTTGTATCATCCATACCATTAAAAACACATATTTTCATATTTACCCCCACTATTACAATAAACATTATTAAAAATGCTAACAAAGTTTAATAATTAAACAGCGTTTAATTTAATTATACTCTTTATGATTGTATTGTCAATTGTATTAATAGTCTTGATAGTAGAAGGTATAAATGCTTTTAATAGTCTATTTTTATAGAGATGAAGCATATTTATATCGGCAATAAATCTATACAAACAAGTATTCTTTATGAAGGACCCAAGTGTTATTTACCCATTTATAAATACTCACATTATCAAAGTTACATTGAAAATCACAAGGATGTTTATTTACATAATCCCAAAGTTCATGAAAAATGTTATTTATTCTTTTAGAGCTCACAGTAACATGAAATATCTTATCTTTTCCATCCCTTTTGTCAAAACTCATATAAGGTATATAAGTTAAATTATCAATTAAGCCATCATGAAGAGCCTTTCCACCAGCGCTCATTTGTACATCCATGTATATAACTCTATTATCAAAGTGATTGTAGCCTTTTATACTCATAGGTTCTTTTTTATGGTTAGCACAATACCTTTCAATAATTTCTTCTAATAAGCATATATCTTTGTCATATTCAAAGGGTGCTTTTATAGTAAAATGAGCTGGCAATTTTGAGGATTTAGCTCCAAACTTGCTATAAACTTCTTTTCTCAACCTATTATTAAATTCTCCAGCATCACCTTTTACTACTGAAACAATTACATATCTCATAATTAACTTAGTGAAAAAGCATGTGATATACTCTCTCACTAATTCACCTCCAAGTAATATTCTGCTATTTTAATTAATGTATATATCTAAATTATTATCTTAATACATCTTTTCCAACCCATTTTCTTAATACTTTTGGAATTACAATGCTGCCATCCTCTCGCTGCATTTGCTCAACTATGGCAGGAAGTAATCTGCTAGTTGCTAAGCCAGAAGCATTTAGAGTGTGAACAAATTCAGTTTTTTTACTATTCTCTCTCTTAAATCTAATCATTCCACGCCTAGCTTGATAATCTTTACCATTTGAAGCAGAACTTATTTCTTTATATTCATTAATACTTGGAAGCCAAACTTCAATATCAAGGGTTTTAGCCATAGAACCACTACAATCCTTAGCTGCTAGTTTTGACACTCTATAGTGAAGTCCTAATCCCTGTACCAATTTCTCAGCCTTTTGAATCAATTCTTCTAAAGCTGCAGCTGAATCTTCAGGCTTTGTATATTGAAACATTTCAACCTTATTAAATTGATGACCTCTTATCATACCTCTTTCAGAAGCTCTATGACTTCCAGCTTCAACCCTATAACAAGGGGTATATGAGAAATATTTTTTAGGAAGTTCTTCTTCCTTCAAAATTTCACCTCTGTGTAAATTAATTAGTGCAGTTTCTGAGGTTGGAAGCATGAACTGCCCTCCTTCTGTACCATCTTCATTAACTCTATAAACCTCATCTGCAAACTTGGGAAATTGACCAGATGTCACTCCACACTCATTAGTTAGAATGTGTGGTGGTAGAATAAACTCATAACCATCCTTAATATGCTCTTCTATAAAGTAATTTAATAGTGCCCATTCCAGTATGGCTCCAATTCCTTTATAAAGCCAAAAGCCATTTCCACCTAATTTTACTCCTCTTTCATAGTCAATTAAATCATGTTTTTTAACTAATTCCATATGGTCTTTGAAATCAAAGTCTAAGGTAGGCTTACTTCCCCACTCCCTAATAACCTTGTTATTTTCTTTTCCTCCAGCCAATACATCTTCATCAGGCAGGTTTGGTAATTCTATTAAGAAGCTGTTGATTTTTACTTCGTAGCTATCTAATTCATTTTCTAATTCATTAATTTTATTAGAGAGCTCCTTCATTTCTGTATAGTAGGTTTCAACTTCTTTTCCTTGCTTCTTCAGTACTGAAATTTCTTTTGATACTGAATTTTTCTTATTTTTCATAGCCTCTACTTGAACAATTAAATCCCTTCTAGTACGATCCCACTGAAGTAATTCGCTGAAATCTATACTATCCATCCTTTTAAGTAAAGCAGCCTTTACTCTATCAGGATTTTCTCTAATTAAATTTAAATCTAACATAATAAAACCTCCGTTTTTACTTTAATATAATAAATACGTCCTAGGAATAATAAAATTTTCATACACTATAAGTTGTTTTTAGAACATAACTTATAATTAATTATTTAAATATATTTCTGAAAATGCATTTTCAAATAAAACAAAAAACTCCCGTCTCTGTAAAAATACAGAGACGGGAGTTAGATTCCCGCGTTGCCACTCTAATTGCTATAATAGTATATAATTATAGCCTCTCAATTGTGTTATACAGGACACAAACCCTTAACTCATCGCTAAATGCTCAGGAAGTGGACGGACTACTTAGTATACTAGTTCACACCAAACACTAGCTCTCTTAATACTTACATAATCTTTTTTTCCATCATTGCTTTAATATATATATTGCTATTTATACTAGCAGAGGTTTTAAAATGTGTCAATAGCGTAGAAAAAATTATACATTATAGATGCCTTTCCCTTAATGTATTTTTTCTATGGGTTTATCCCTTTTTAGGACTATGAATGTAAAGTATGCTCCAATTCCTATTTCGAAAGTATAAAATATAATCCGTACTATAGACCAATATATTCTATTTATATATTGAGGTCTTTGTACTGGTGACGTATTTATGTCTATCAACCAATTGTAATAATGATATATTATTGACACTTGTGATGGGATATATCTAACCCCAGTTATTATAAGCAAAATACCAACTATTATATAGATCAACTGTTTTATATCAATGCTAATACATTCTTGTGACTTCCTTTTTAGGACATTCGAAAGTATTGCTAAAAACAAAATAACCACTACTAAGACTACATACATCAGCGCATTTATGCTTAATCCTGAAAATAGACCCTTACTATTTTTTGAAAATAAATCAGCAAGAATTGTACTCAAAAGATTTAACACAGTCTTAATTATAAAATAGCATAAAGCTATATCAACAGCGATTTTTATCTTTTCTATCTGCTTATCCCTTTTTATGGACATAAATGTAATGCATGTTCCAATTCCTATTTGCACTACATAAATCACAATCTTAACTACAGACTCATATACATCACTCAATGAACTATGTTCTAATAATACTCCTATTACTGATACATACATGGGTATTGTTGTAACTCCAGTTATTATAAGTAAGACACCAACTATTATAAAAATCAATGGTTTGCTGTCAATGCAAATAGACACTTGTACCTTCCTTTTTAGTAAATTCGAAAGTATTGCTAAAAACATGATAGGCACTATTAAGGGTACATAACTTGGTGCATAAGACCTTAAATTTACCATGAATTCGTTGCTACTTCTAAAAAGTAAACAAGGAAAATTTATACTCAAAATATAAAACAAAATGTCAATTGTAAAATAGTATAAGGCTACATCAATAGCAATTTGTATCTTTTCAATTTTATTCATACTTTACCCTCCCATTTATTAATGTTCAGTAGAAAGTGCTAATAGTTTTTTCATAACTTATTTCATTAAAATAACTTGTTTTGTTATTTTTCGAAACTATGAAACAACGGCATGAAAATTATATTATAATTTACATAATATTCAATAAACTTTTTAAATGCAATAGTTTAGAAATAATTTATTATTTAATTATTAAGAACACTTTTATCAATTCACCGAATAATCATGCTATAAATTAACTAAGCTAGAGTGTTATTAATATTTATTATAGATGTCGAAGGAGCCACTGGGAAAGATTGTTCTATAGTATTAGAAAACATAATTATTTTAAGTAAAGTAAATTCAAAAGAAAGTTATATAAATTAATAAATAAAACTAGCAAATCTCAAAAATAAGGTTTGCTAGTTTCTTTACTTGTTCTTCTATTAATTAACACATATATTTAATTAGGAAAAATTACACATTTGAAGTGCTTGTCATCACAATTTTTGAATTTAGATGTAAAAACATAATTCCTATACCACTAATTAGTATCATAAGATAGAAGCTGATTCCTCGACTGAGTAGCATAGCAGAGCTTAGTATATGAACTGGAAATAGAGTCTTAAAGAATATTAAGAATCCTCCCTCTCCTATTCCTACTGCACCTGGTAAAGGTAATGCTGCACCTGTAATGTATAAGGCAGACTGAATTAGAATGAATTGAATTAAAGATGCAGAAGACATTCCAAAGGCTTTATAAACCCAAAATGGGATGCTATGTAACGCTAAAATCTGTACTGTGGTAATAAGGATAGTTTTAATTATAAATATTCTATCATTTTTAATATAATCTGCCCCTTTTTTATACTTTTCTATCTCTATCAGGGCATTTTCTTTGAAAATTACAGATTTTTTAGGATTAAAGTGTTCTAAAATTTTAACAACTAAATTTACAGCTTTAAAAATAATTTTTTTAGAGAAAATAGATGCCAATATTAACACTAATAAAATTACATTCAGTCCAATTCCTAAATATAGTAACACACTAAATTTCCCAAGGGTTTCTTTAAAAAAGTTAAATTTTATTATTAAACTCATAATTGCCATTGATACAGTAATAAATTGATAGGATGCAAGACATATTAGCAAAGCAAGCATGGAATTGGAAATATTTATCTTTTTTTTATGCATATAATATGCCTGCATTGGCTGTCCACCTGTGGCAGCAGGTGTTATAGAACTGAAAAAAATTCCTATCAATGAATACTGTATACATTGAAGTAAAGTTGACCTTTCTTTAAATACTCCTAAACTACGCCTGATATTTATGGCTTCACAGAGAACCACAATAAGCATAAAGACCATACCTATAGCGATATATACTAAGTTTACTTGTGACACTGTTTTTATAATCTCTTCAAAATCAGTGTTGAAAAAAAACAGCTTGAATGTTATAGCAACAACGATTATAAACAATCCGCCATTTTTCATTAAATTCCATAGTTTTCTACTCTTACTCATAAAGCTCCTCCACCGTTCCAAAGGTAAATCCTTGTGATTTCCAGATTGGAAGAACTATTTCTAATGCTTCAACAGTTCTTTTGGGCGCATCATTTTTACCACGGCCATCATGAAGACAGATAATATCCCCTTTTTCTGTTTCACGAAGCAATCTATCTGCTATAACCCTTGCCTCTATGTTTGCCTTCCAATCTCCCACAATTACATTCCAAAGAACAATATCTAAATTTCTTTTCTTTATTTCTTTTATAGCTGTTAAACTAAAATGCCCCCAAGGAGGTCTAAAAAATTTTGGCTTAATCCCAAGATCTTTCAATATCTCTATGCTTTTCGAAAAATCTTTTCTTGTATTCCTCGGTGTTTGAAGAATTTCATTCTTGTGTTCTAGTGAATGTAACCCTATAGCATGACCATCTTTTTTAAGTTTTTCAATAATTTCCGGATTATTTTTAGCAAACTCTGCTACCACAAAGAAGGTTGCTGGAATTTGGTAAGTTTTTAGAACTCGAAGAACCTCTGTTGTATATTTACTATCCACGCCATCATCAAATGTTAAATATATATTTTCTACTCCCATTCCTTTTCTTTGCTTTTTCAGTTGTCTATTCCACCTTCTGTAAAGCAATGTGGGAATGGCTCCATATATCATTAAAACTAACAGAATAATGGTTAGCATTATTATAATCCACATCTTTTCGCTCATTCCTCTCGTAAATTTTCTTTAGTTTGAATTCCGAAACTTCCCTTCTCAAAAGCTGCATGTTATATTTCATTTCCCCAAGCACCCTCGCATTATTTATTAAAGCTATTATATCCTCCGATATATCAAAATCATTTCCCCAAGCAATTTTCCCTATGTGCATTTTTTCAATAAAATCTGCATTTCCAACCTCTTGACATAAAAATGGTTTAATAATATATAAAGGCGTGGTACTATAAATCGCTTCAAAAGTTGAAATTCCTCCTGGCTTAGTGATTAGTAAATCTGCACTTTTCATATATCTGTATACCTGATTTGTATACCCAATTACCTCTATTTTAGGGTAGTCTTTTTTTAGTTTTTTTAATAATTTTTTATTTTTACCAGTTATAATTGTAATATGAACATTGCTTGTCTCATATAATCGTTCTAATATATTATCAAGGTCTGGTATTAATCCCAATCCCCCTCCCATTATAAGGATTTTCTTTTTATCCTGGTGGGGTTTAACTTGAAGTTCATTATTATCATCAATGGACTTAAATGATAACACCCGTCTATTATCATAGGATTTAAACTGTAAATCTTGTTTAAATGACTGCCTTACAGGTATGCCGCTTACAACAATTTTTTTACCATCAACGCCTTTGGCTACAAGGCTTTCCTTTGTACTTCTCGTGGCTACAAAATACATATCAGTCATGTTAGTAATCCATCCATCATGAGCGGTAATGTCAGTGATATATGTATATAGAGGAATATTAACTTTATATTCCTTCTTATAAGTTGAAATAAATCTAGAACTTGCAGACCATGTAGATATTATTAAATCTGGATCATATTTCTCAATTAAAGAATTTATTTTATTTAAAGTTCGTCTCTTTAAGCAAGAATCTCCATATTTTGTAGCAAAACTATTTATAAAATTATACACACCTGAAAATCTACATATAAAAAGATTAAAGAACACATAAATTAGTTTAAAAATAATAGGAAATAATGCTTTAACACTATCCTGAATTTCAATGGTATCATTAGAATCCGATACAAGTAGTTCTTCCTTAATAGCTTCTGCAGTACAGTAGTGTCCCATTCCAAAACGACTTGTTAATATTAATATTTTCAAATAATTACTCCCTTTCTTTATTTTCCCTCACTGTGTGGCCATAAGAATGGAAAATGAACATTCCTTTAACCTACTTCTATCCTAATGATACTCCTCAATTATTAATTTTAACTTCATAAAATCTTAAGATTTTATGAAGATTTTATACAAGATTTAAGAAAGATTCTACATTCTGGTTTTCATCTTCACTTTCAAATCAATTTTCTTATAAAAAAAGTGGATTTTTAATCCACTTTTCTCTAATATAAGTTAATCCCTTAACCCACAAGTAACCTTTTCCATCCAGTCTCTATTATCTATATACCAGTCTATAGTTTTAACTATTCCAACTTCAAAGGTGGCTTCAGGAGACCATCCAAGGTCATTTCCAATTTTACTAGGGTCTATGGCATATCTTCTATCGTGACATTTTCTATCCTCTACATAGGTTATTAAGGATTCACTTATATTTTTATCATAATTTTTACTCAAATAATCTATTATAGTTTTAACAATGTCTAGATTAGTCCTTTCATTGTGACCTCCTACATTGTAAATTTCCCCTAATTTACCTTCATTTATTACCCTATCAATAGCTCTGCAATGGTCTTCAACATATAACCAATCTCTTACATTTAAGCCATCTCCATATATAGGAAGAGAATTTAGAGTAAGGCAATTATTTATTAAAAGAGGTATTAATTTTTCAGGAAATTGATGTGGTCCATAATTATTAGAACAGCGTGTTATATTTATGGGCATTTTATAGGTATCGAAGTAAGCCTTCACCATTAAATCAGCAGAAGCTTTGCTTGCTGAATAAGGGCTATGGGGATCTAAGGGAGTAGCTTCTAAAAAGAAACCTTCTTCATCAAGAGATCCATATACTTCATCAGTGCCGATTTGAAGAAATTTTTTATCTGATTTCCACCCATTGGAATTATGCCAAGCTTCTTTTGCACAATTAAGAAGATTAAGAGTGCCTAAAACATTGGTTTTAACAAATATTTCTGGATCACTAATACTTCTATCTACATGAGATTCAGCAGCAAAATTTACTAGATAGTCTATTTCATAAACTTCAAACAAGTAACTTACTAGTTCACTATTACCAATATCTCCCAATGCAAAGGTATATCTTTCATCCTTTTCTATATCCTTTAGGTTTTCTAAATTACCTGCATAGGTTAGCTTATCCAGATTTATAATCTTGATATTTTTATATTTATTTAACATATATAGTATGAAATTTGAGCCGATAAAGCCTGCTCCACCTGTAACTAAATAAGTTTTCATAATATAGTTATCCCCTTCCAAATTTAATTTAATATGTGAGTATGAATATATATAAAAGTACGGTACCAATACTCTTAATTTGTATAAGGAATTTAAGTTTTATTATTCATTAGCTTTTTTTACATATAAACATTCCAGCTTCTTTTTCAATAGTCAAAGTGCCTGTTCTTTCGAACTTACCTCTAATGTATGTTTCAAAATCTTCATATCTATTCTTTAGTATTTCATGTTCATTACCATGACAGGATAATATATAGTCAAGTAGAGGCTTATAATCATCTACAATTAAGGAATCCTTATGAATGTGTAAAGTTATATCCTGGAACCAAGGTTCCAGTTGAGCTGTTCCATTTTCTAGTCCAAAGAGCTCATAGAGATTCACTTCTGAAAGGGATATTCTACTATCATAGCCTTTAGTAATATCCTCTATTTTTTTCATATGTTTTTTACCATAGGTACTACAATAAAAGTATCCACCTGGCTTTAACACTCTTTTAATTTCAGATAATGTTTTTTCTCTATCATTTACATAAAAAAGCATATGATTAGCTATTATGATATGAAAGCTTTCATTTGGATAAGGTATGTCAGAAGAATTAATAGTTTCAAATTTAAAAGTTTTATTTAAAGATTTTAATCTTTCTTTCGCGTCATTAAGCATTCCATTAGATATATCTGATAGAATTATTTCACTAGGGCATGGAAGATTATTACCATTGCATTTCCAAAGCTCACCATTGCCACAGCCTAATTCAAGCATACGAGGATTTGGAGGAATAGTATAATTCTCAAACATCCAGTTAAACCACCCTTGTTTATTTACACTATATTTATTATGTAAGCTGATTCTTATATCAACATTGGTTGAATCTTTATATTGATCTACTAAATCCTTTTCCATATTTAATAAGTGAATAATGTTTATTATTTTTTCCCAAAGGAATTCATCATCCCTTTCAAAGATTTTCTCAGCTTCTTCTATGGATTTTTCTATTCTTTCCATGTGATTGATTTTATTTCTAACAATTTGTTTTTGTTGTTGTAAGGAATGCTTCAAGTAATCAGTGGTGTTATTACTTGTTATAAACATAGTTATATCTTCTAAGGAGAAACCTAAGTACTTTAGAGTTAATATTTTCTGGAGCTTTGCAAAATCTAAATCGGTATATAATCTATATCCAGTCTCAGTGAGTTTTGAAGGCTTCAATAAACCCTTGTTGTCATAAAACCTTATAGTTCTAATGGTAACTCCAGCTTTTTTTGCAAACTCCCCAGCAGTATAAAATTTTTCCTCTCTCATTTTCATCACCCAACTTCATTATATCGGGTTACCTTAGGTAAGGGTCAATAGGATAATGCAAATATTTTCAAATAATATAAAGCCCCCAAAAGTCATACACAAAGAAAATGTGAAATTTCTATGTAATACCTTTTAGGGGCTAACTATTATTTATTTTTCATATTGCTCTTCATCTAAAATTTTGTTTAATTTATTTTGAGCCATCCATAGCTTCTTTTGCTTTCGATTATAAGCAACTAAGCTATTTCTATTATTCTTATGTAGATCAATTAATTTAATATATTCCTTATCAGCAATTTTTAATGCATCTTTAATTACTAAAAGTTCGTCCTTGGTAAACATTTTATCACCCCCATTTATTTAATATCTTGGCTTTGTTTTAATGATTGTTGATTATAGAACTACATATTAAAACAAAGCTAATATCTTAAATTATATCCATATTTATAAAATAATTTATTATTTAGATTTGTGCTTTCAACTAGCTTAATGAAATACTAAGATAAGTTAGTTTTACTTTTTATAAGTTTAAGAGCTGTACTAACAGGAGTTTTTATACTAAAGATAATATTATCATCAATTATTAATTTACATTCATTTTCATTTACTTTAATTTCATCAGGTGATGTACTTTTAGGACCCAACTCTCTATATTTTGCTGCATCTACATTAACATTGAATTTCTTACTTTTATCACCTGTAAGTTTAATTATTGTTCCTTGGTTATTATTATCAATGACTTTAAACTCTATAGTATTATTGCGCATAGGATTACCGTTTAAAGCTACAATGGCTGGACTCCTTTCGATAGTAGCTTTTCCAATGAGTGTCATCCAACCTCCACTTAGATTCAGACGTATCACTACATCTAAGCCGTAGGCTTTCTCAAGAGCAGTTAATGCTTGGCCTAATTCATATATTGTTAATTCATAATTCATTATGTTTTACCTCTTTTCTTATTAACAATTTATAACCTATTACATAGAATTTGATATGTATGTAACTACAGATATAAATTGTTAATTAAATAGTATCTTTGCTAAATGTACAAAATATTATACTACTATTATAGCAAAATTTAAATCTTAGCAAATTAAATAACAATAATTAATATAAATTATTAGTTAAATTTTCATTAATTAAAAGAGATATCTCAAAAGAGATATCTCAAAAGAGATACCTCATATGATTTATTATTCTTTTACTGTGGGAAGGTCACTCAAATTGTTGCTCTCATTATCATCTGGTAGAGTTCGTAAATATTCCTCATCGTTTCTTGTAGCAATAGCAACACCTGCAATACAACCTTGTTTAGCTAAGGAAATCCCTTCTTCTTTAGAGACTTGTTCTCCATTCGATAGTTCATAGCCTACTACTTTCCCGTTCTCTTTAACTAATTTAGTAATAGTGTTTGCATCTAACTTAGGAGTTGATACTTCTTTGTTAATGTTTTTTGGTAATCCACCTATGGTTCCATCATTCATATTACTCATACTATAACCTCCTAATGTTTATTTACATTAGTTTGTCTAGTTTTAGTAATAATATTCAATGAATAATTTTTAACAAGATAGTCATATTTAATGATTAGTGAATAATCCAGCCCCTTCAATGATTTCATGATCCTTAAATAAACTTGAGACAGCTTCATTGTAATCACTTAGCTTTTGTGCCTTTTTTATTTTCTTGGCATGTTTTTTATTATCTGAAAATATGTAAATCATATAACCCCATAGTTCTTTCATCCTAAACAGTGTAATTCTATCATCATTAAATAATTCTATGTATTTATTTAAGACTTCATCATGAAAATCTTTTAATACTTCTTTATTTATATTAGTAGTATTTTTTATCTCATTGATTAACCCTGGATTAGCAAGTATACCTCTGCCTAGCATTACTGTATTTACTTTTGGAAAAGCTTCTATTAATTTATTATGGTCAATAGCAGTGAAAACATCGCCATTATAACATACTGGACTTTTACTCAAAGATAATGCATCTTTAAACACCTCTAAATTAGGTTTATTTCCATAAAAATCTTTTTGTGTTCTAGGATGAATAATTAATTCTTCTAAAGGATACTTATTATAAATTTTTATTAGCTCATAAAATTCTTCTGGATTCTCTTTTCCTATTCTAGTTTTTATAGAAATCTTCATATCATCCATTTTAAATATTTCATCTAGAAACATATGAAGCTCTTCTCTCTTTGCTAGAAATCCTGAACCTCTATTTTTTGAAACAACCGTTCCAGAAGGACAACCTAAATTTAGATTAATCTCATTATAACCTAATTGTTGCAATTTCCTAGAAGTATCAATAAAACCCTCTGAATCGTTAGTAAGTATTTGCGGCACTAGATTCATCACTTTATTATTTTCAGGCAAAATATCTCTTAATTCTTTAGTTTTAAGACTTCTACTTTCATTTGGAACAATAAAAGGTGTAAAATATTTGTCAATATTATTAAAAAACTTTTCATAAGAATTTCTATATATGTATCCCGTAATTCCTTCCATTGGTGCTAAATAGTATTTCATTTAATAACTCCTTTATAAACATTCTAAAAATATTATATCAGCCTTCTTTTTTCTTATCTACTTAATATTAAAATAAGATAAAAAAGATAAATAAGATGTTATAATATTAAGGTATATAATCTATGTTAAGTGGTGAAATCTATAAGTGGGAGGATGTATTTAAAGATGGAATCTATTAGAGAATTATTTAATTTAAAAATAGGATTAGTATTAGCTGGTGGCGGTGCTAAAGGTGCCTATGAGGCAGGTGTTCTTAAAGGGCTTTGGGAACTGGACATAATACGAAGAATTTCTGTTGTTTCAGGTACGTCTATTGGCACCATTAATGCACTTATGATTTCCATGGATGATGGTAAGATTATGGATGAGAGTTGGTCCAGTTTAAATTATTCAAGATTCATTAGTAATGAGATTAATGTTAAAAACTTAAAAATTTCTGAATTCATTAAGAAAGCTAAAAGTAGAGATATATCAGCTATTAACCTAATAAAGGATAATGATATTGGTCTATTTTCTCAAAGTGGAATTCGAGAGTTTATTGAACAGTATGTTGATTTAAAGGTTATAAAGGAATCAAAGAAAATATTTTATGCCTGTGCATATAACATAGATTTGAAAAGACCAGAATATTTTATGTTAAATCAATTTAAGGAAGATGAGATAATAGATATTGCCCTTGCTTCATGTTCGATACCATTTATGTTTAAACCAATTAGGATAAATGAATATAGATATTCAGATGGTGGGATAAATAACCCTAAGTATTCATGTCAAAATGCTGATAACGTGCCTATAACACCTTTAAAAGATCATAATTGTGATGTTATTATTGTAGTGCATTTATCTTATAAGCAACCTATAGATAAATCTAGATTTGAGAATACACCTATTATAGAAATATATCCATCTATGCATCTTGAACCAATAAATGGAATTGGAACGGTAAATCTAATGACAAATACAGTAAATCAACACATAGACCTTGGTTATAGGGATACATTAGCTGTGTTAGCACCAATGATAATAGATATGTTAAAGGGTAAATCTATAGATAAATTAGTTAAAAAGCATGAAGAATATAACAAGGAACTATTAATAAAAAATAGGTCTATTTTCTAAAATTATTAAAACTCCTATGCTAATTGAAAAGATGAAAAAGCTTGGACATATCGCCAAGCTTTCTATCTATAAAATATTTTATAAAAATTACATGTTTTTCTTATTTAAACATTTTATATACTTCTTCAACCTCAACTACATTACTTCTTCCAAAGCTAAGTATTTCTAATCCCATTTTCTTTCTTTCTGGGCTAAAAGATGCTGTAGTTTCAATTGGAACAATACAATTATACTCTAGTGAGAAAGCATAACTACATGTTTCTAATACGCAAACATCTGTAGCTGCTCCTACTATTATTAAGTTTTTTATATTTTTTGACTTTAATATTTCATCTAAATTTGTGTTAAAGAAAGCATTCCATCTATTTTTTATAATTAGTTCCTCTCCTTCTTTAGGCATTAAAGGAGGTATAATTTCGGCATCTAAAGAACCTTCTACAAAATGTTTATACTTTTTAACTTCAAATCTCTCATCTAGCATTTTCCAGTCGCTAAAGTCTTCTTTATACTCTGTTTTAATATTCACAACTAACATTTCGTTATTATTAAAGTAATCCTTTAGTTTTACCATAGGTGTCACTATATCTTCTTGATTTGAAACATCAACATTTAACATCTGTACTAGTGACCCATCAGGCGCTCCTCCACCATATTGCATATCTACAACTAATAATGCTGTTTCCTTTTTATTTAACATATCTGTCTCTCCTTTTTATGTTGTTAACAATCTATTTTTTAAGAATGTACTTTTTAATAGCTATTATAATAATTTATAGTTATAATCAAAATTATACGGTGTTATTAAAGAACTTATTTAATTTTTATTTTATACCAAATTGTAATGATAATCAATTTGAATTATTGTTTTTAATTTTCTACATTATTTGTTGTTAACCGTCCCCTATTCCTTGCAGGCGCTAACCATCGCCTGTACATTCACCAGTGGTGTTCTAGTTCCAATTCCACATGCAGGAGATAAGATATTGGCTCCAGATTCAATACAATATCTAGAAGCATCCTTTATTTCTTCTGGAGTATTTTTTTCTAATGCCAATGTACTTACATTACCCATTATTGATTTGTTGTTAACCGTCCCCTTTACTTCTTTTACACTTGTGATTGAATCGAAACTTATAGCGTCGCTTTCTAGTTCGTTCAATTCATCGTAAATACTTTTTAATCTTCCACAAATATGGACAATAAGTCCTGTTTTAAAAAGAGGTCTAAGTTCTTTCACTATTTTATTTATGTATCTTACCCCGTATTCATGGAAAAGTTTTGGTCCTAAAATCTCCCCTGTAGCACTTGGATCGGAAATAGCAATAACATCAGCGCCAGCGGCTATCTGAGCTTTTCCAAAGACTATCAAATTCTCAGTTACAAATTCCATAAATTCATGGCACAGTTCTCTTTTTTTTATTATCTCTTTATAAAAAATTGTAGGCTCCACAAGGGATGAGGCAAGAGAAACAGGACCTATCAGGTTGCCTACTATTGGCACTGCATTATTTTTGTTTTTTAATATGTTTATAGCCTCTAAAGTAACATTTATTCGTTTATTGTCCTCTACCTCTATTCTCTTCAGTTTTCTCCATTCTGCAACAGAACTTATAGGATATTTATCTATTCTTGGTTCATTTACCCTGCTTCCCATAATAACTGATGCCCCCATAGCCTCAGCCTCTACCGTCATACAAAAAGGTACCCCGTAATTCTCAAAGCCTCCAAACTCATACATTCCTGCTGAAAGCTTTGCCATAAGCACCGCATCTGAATGAGCATCTGGCCACTGACAACCAGTCTTGTCCATTATATCTTCGACTATCATATTCATCATGCCGCCGGGACATATACAAGGAATTCTATCCACTTCTTGCTTTCTAAGGGCCTTATACAGCCTTTCCTTAGGTGTTAACACGGAATCACCTGCTTTCTTATTTAAAATCCATACGAAAAATATCTGTACCAATTTATATATCAAAAATTCAATTCACTTATAAAATGCTCCTGAAAATCATCTTTAGTTGACAGTTCGATAACTCTAAGTTTTTCTTTTATATCTATAATTTTATTCAAAATTCCGTCATTAATAGCTGCCAATGCGGCACCTTCCGCAGATGAATTTCCTACAAATGAAATTAGTCCATTAAAACCTTTCGGAATAAGACTTATAATTTTTATACTTTCAGCATCAATATGATAACCAAAGGCTCCAGCTATAACTACTTCGTCTATGTCTTCAATTTTAATATTAAGCTCCTTTAGAATCATAATTATTCCAGCGGAAATAGCACCTTTAGCTAACTGTATCTGCCTGATATCCTTTTGGGAAACATATATTTCTTCTGTAATATAAAACTTTTTATCAATAAGTCTTTCTTTAAACTTTTCATGCATTTTGGGATTAAATCTTCCGCTTTTCTCTACAATTCCAAAGCTTACTAAAGCTGCTGCAATATCCATTAGCCCACTTCCGCATATTCCTTTAGCCTTTTCTCTGCCAATAGTGGAATAAGTGATATTGTATTCATCATCAATATGAAACTTGTCTATAGCTCCATTAATTGCTCTTAAGCCACAAGAAATATTCATTCCTTCTAAAGCCGGACCAGCTGCAGTAGAAGCTGCAACAAGTACACCATTACAATTTGCAACTATCTCACCATTAGTACCGATATCTATAAATATAGAATTATTCTTTTTGTTAATAAAATCTGTAGCAACTATACCTGAAATAATATCTGCTCCCACATATGCTGATGCTGAAGGCAGTAATATAACCATACCTTTTTCATTTATTTCTAAGCCTAAGTCTTTTCCTAAATGCTCCTGTTTATCTAAAAATACGGCCTTATATGGCGCCTTTGCTATGGATTCAGGATTTTCTTCAGCAAGTAAATGAAGCATAGTAGTATTGGCAGAAACAGTTACTACGTATATTTCTTCTCTATTGATGAGATCTTTAAGTAATTGTCCGATAATATGGTTCAGCTTTTTACGTATAGAGTTAGCTAATATATGAGCACCATCCTCATTTTCCATACAGAAGGTTATTCTTGAAATAACATCTCCTCCGTACTCTGTTTGAGGATTCAATGCTGAAGCTATATTTAAAACCTCTCCACTTCTTAAATCCATTAAATATGCAGATAATCCAGTAGTTCCTATGTCAAAAGCAACTCCATATAATCTCTCTCTATCTTTATTCTTATTCCTTATCTCGCTATTAGCCTCTGCATTAATAGAATAACCTCTATTAATGGTTTTTAAGGTTTTAAAACTTTCAAAAAATTCTATATCTACATCGCCTTGTACCTCTGCAGTACAAGCAAGCCTTACATTTTCCTCATTAATAAAAGCAGCCTCTTCCTTTGAAATAGGTGAAAGCTTCCCAAATGCTTTAACTTTACACTTGCCGCACAAGCCAACGCAATTACAAGGAGTTTCTAGGGACAGTCCACATTTTCTAATTGCCTCAATAAGCTTTGTCCCAGCTTCCACCTGTATTTTCTTACCTAATTGGGGAAATTTAATAACTACCTTCATAATATTATTTTCCTTCACTTAAGTTCTTGGCAATTTCAACTGCTACCTTAGCAGCCTTAGTAGCATCGGTAGTATAAGCATCTGCTCCAATTTTGTCAGCAAACTTTTGTGATATTGGTCCTCCGCCTATCATAACCTTTACATTATCTCTTAAGTTCTCTTCTTCTAATATCTTTATTACATCCTCCATTACATTCATTGTTGTAGACATTAAAGTTGATAAAACTATTATGCTCGCCCTTACTTCCTTTGCTTTCTTAACAAAGTCCATTGGAGGAACATCCCTGCCTAAGTCATACATTTGGAACCCTGCTGTTTCCATCATTATCTTAACTAAGTTTTTACCTATATCGTGTGTATCACCTTCAACAACTCCAATAACAGCCTTAAACTTAGTTTCATTATTCGTTTTAAGATATGGTTTTAATATGTCAATTCCCTTATACATTGCCTCCGAACACATTAAAAGCTCAGGTATATAATACTCTCCCTCATCATAGAGCTTCCCAGCCTTCTCCATACCTTTTGCAAGTCCTTCATTTATAGCAGTTAATACATCTACACCCTTTTCTATGCATTCCTTAGCTAATTCTTCTGTTCTCTCTTCTTCCATTTCTACTACTGCTTCTGCTAAAGCATTAATCAGTACATCTTTATTGTTGTCCATCATTAATAGCCTCCCATTAATTAACTTCAATAATCCAAATCTTATTTTTTTTCATTTTTTTATTAAGTCTTTTTATGCAGTTGTGACCTACAATCTTTATACTGCTGTTTTCTGTTACAGCTTTTTTTAAAGCTTCACTATACGTCATCTCTCCATCTATTTCAACAAGTGTTGACTTTGTAAAACCTGAATTATGCAATGAAGCTGAGGTTACTCCACAAACATGGATAATCCCATCATTTAAATCCTTAGATACCCTTTTTAATACATTATAGTTATATCTTCCACTTAAGTCGCTGTACATTTTCGGCCCTAATATATCTAAAGCTCCACTAGCATCCCCATAGGATATAATCTTAGCCCTTCGTTTTATTCCTTCCTTTATATAACTAACAACTATATCTTCTATAACACTTAAAAACTGTTCTATCCTATATTTTTCTTTCCTTGCAGCTTTAAAAATCAATTTTGGGTCTATCAGTGTTTGAGCTATAGAGTAAGGTCCCTGTACATTTAAAATAACCTGTTCTCCTTCTCCAGATAAAATCTCAACAGCCTCTAAAACCTCTTTGATTCTATTTTTTCCATAATCAATACCTCTAATATTATCCAATTCATTAATAGAATTAAATGCATATTGGGATATCCTTGGTCCAATTTTAGGATCTCCTAAATTTATTTTTCCACCTAAAGACTCTGACTCAACAGTCATACAAAAAGGCAGCTTACAATATTGTTCCATTCTGTACTCTTTTATTACCTTTGAAAACTTAACCATCTTTTTTGCATTTAGATGTACTTCTGGAAACAAAAACTTATATTTTTCAGCTACTTCTAAAGGTATTTCCTCAATGTCACTGTTAGTACATTTAAAGTTAAATAGTTCTTCCATAGTAGCCTCCTTAGCAATCTCATAATTGCAAATTTAATAGCATCATTTAAATCATGCGATGATAACTCACAAATCGTATTTCTTATTTATGCTTCTTTATTTATCTAATAATGCTAAATCTATTGGATATTTTCCATAAGTTCTACCAGCTTCCATAAACATTTCAATCTTTTCTATTGGCGTATTCATTGGAATTTGGCAGCCTGTACTTAACATGTAACCTTTTTTAGAATCATGTCCCTTTCTAATACATTCTTTAACTGACTTAAAGATATCTTCTTTACTTCCTGAATATACAATATCCACTGGCGGAACATTTCCAGTAATAACCACTCTATTACCAACTATTTCTTTAGCTTCTTCTAGATCTTCTGCATTATCAATGCTGAAATTAGAAATACCTGTATTTACAACATCTTCCCAAATGCCCTTACTCTTGCCGCAAATATGTATACTTGGAGCACTTCCTGTTTTTTCTTTTATTTTATTAATATTTTTTTGAAGGGCAGGTAGTGAAAACTCCCTAAACTGCTTTGGACTTATAAGACTATTAGATGAAACTGGATCTGCAATTCCAATAGAAACTCCTAATTTAGCCACTTCTTCTATATATCTATTGTTAGATTCTGCTACTATTTCCATTAGAGTATGAATTTTCTCAGGATATTTAATCATCCATTTTAATAGATTTTCTGTTCCTACTACTGAAGCAGCAACACTAAAAGGTCCTGACATAGCAGCACCAACATCTACCTCATCCATAAGTGCATTTCTAGTAAGTCTTATTGCTTCAATTAAAGTTGGTAAGTTGCCATCCTTTAATGGATCTACAACTTTAAGGGACTCTATTTCATCTACAGATTTAATAGCTGGCTCTACTAAATATGAAATACCATAATCAGGATAACCTACTTTAGACCCCATAGCTTCAGCAATTCCTCTAAGACTAGTAGATATACTTGCCCCATCATGACGAAGCCTTTTAAATAAAGCTATTTCTAAATTAGCCATAAGCTCTGCTGAATGGTAATATTCCCTAGCTGTTACCCCAATAAAAGGTACCATAGTAACTCCCATATCAGGAATACAGATTAATCTATCAATTTCCTCTCCTCTAGAAAAAGCCTGTACTCTTTCTTTTGGTGTCATTTCTTCTTTAATCAATTGTAATCCGCTCCTCCTTTACTTTTGCGTACTGCTTCGCAGCTCGCATAACATAAAAAAATTATAGCATTGTAATAATTCAATTTCCATAACTATATAAAACTACAATTGATAGTATGAATCTTATAAATTTTTACAATAAAATAATGGGGTTTTGAAAATCCCTGTTAATGACCTAATCTATAATAGATTCATCTAATTCGGCAATATGATGGAGTAATGTGATTTTGCCTGAACCACTTAGGATAATTATTACAACAAATGTGTCAAGGGTTTTGTGGTGGAGGTAACTCACACCAAATCACTTTCCCAAAATATATTAATCTAACGCATATATACTTTAATTTAACTTATAATAATCTTATAATTAAACTATATAAGAACTGATTATAAGTTGAGGTGTTATATATGAGTAAGATGTATGAAAAAAAGTCAAATGAAATGTTGAAAGAGGAGCTTTCATCTATGGAGTATTATGTTACTCAAGAAAGTGGAACAGAACCTCCTTTTAAAAATCCATATTGGGATTTTCATAAGGCTGGAATTTATGTTGATATAACTACTGGAGAGCCATTGTTTACTTCTATAGATAAGTTTAAATGTGATTGTGGATGGCCAGCTTTTTCAAAGCCTACTAATAGACAGGTTATAGTGGAAAAGGTTGATAAGACTCATGGAATGATTAGAACGGAGGTCCGAAGTAAAAATGGTGATGCTCACTTAGGTCATGTATTTTGTGATGGCCCTTTAGAATTAGGTGGACTTAGGTATTGCATTAACTCTGCTGCTCTTAAATTTATACCAGTAGCTGAACTTGAAGAGAAAGGCTACGGAGAATATTTAACCCTGTTTAAGTAAGTATTTCATATAGATTAGCAAATAAAGAAATAGGCTATAGAGTTGAGCATTTATAGCACACAACTCTATAGCCTTATTAATTTTCAGAATATGTTTTAATTAATTTATGAATTTAATAGTTTATTTTTTAATAGTTTAAATTCGTCCTCTGTAATGGCTCTTAAGTCTAATAGATTTTTTAATTTAAGTAGCTCATCTGCGATATCAAAGTTATATGGGGCATTGTTATCGTTACTACTATTATTTTCAAAGGATGTTTCATGTGCTTTATCTTTTTCAACCACATAAGAATTCTTCTTTAAAAACTCTTCTTTGCTTAGCATTATATCTCTAGGAGTTATAATATTTATTTCCTTTGGAGAAAGCTTTTCATCATATACCCTTACACTTTGAACTCTTATTAATTTATCTAAGTAGTTTTTTATCATCAAGCTATTTTTTAAACTTAAATTCTTATTTTCAAATAGTTCATTTATTGCTTTGTTTAATAAGTGCTCGTCATCTTTATTGATAAGGAAACCCTTGTTCTTCAATAAATGTAGTGCTATTTGGAATAATTCTTCCTCAGTATAATCTTCGAAATCAAGCCATTGAGGGAATCTATGATTAAGAGAAGGATTAGCTAACACTAATTTCTTTATACTCTCTTTTTCTCCAGATAAAACTATAATTATTTTATTCTTATTTTTATCAATGAATTTTATTAATGCAGCAACTATCTCTCTATGATTCTTTTCCATAAGAATTAAGTGAGCTTTATCAATGAATAAGACTTTGCCTAAGAATTTATTAAATATATCCTCTAGTTTCACGCCATTATTAATCATTGAAATAATTTCAGTATTATCTATTTCTACTATGCTTTTGGCTTTGACTATTCCCATACAATAGTACATTTCAGATAATATATCCAATACAATCTTTTTACCAGTTCCGATTTCTCCAGTAAAAATTATATTCATGTACTTATTTATATCAGTACGTATTCCAAGCTTCTCTCTCTTTTCTTTAGCTTTTATTAACTTGTATTGATTCCTTAAAAATTCCTTTGATTTTTCACTACTTATTAAAGATTTCAAGCTATTTTCTAAATCAAAGTTATTATCATATTCAGAAACATTTATTTTTTCTATATCCTTAGTGGTTATTAAATTCATTTCATAAACACTAATATCTTCTTCAGCTATTCGTATACTCTGGTTTCTAATTAGTGTTTCTACATAATTTCTTACCATCCTACCGTTACCGGATTGTGAATCTGAGCTTTCATAAATATCTATAAAGCTCTTTTTTATGGCTATATGGGCATTTCTAGATAATTTAAAGCCCTTTGACTCTATTAATTTTAGGGCCATTTCGCAAAGCTCATTAGGATTGTAGTCTTCAAAATTAGTCCAAAGAGGGAACCGAGATCTCAAACCAATATTAACATCAAAGAAGTCTTCCATTTCCTTATCATATCCGGCAAGGATAACTATTACTTCCTTTGAGTAATCTTCAATCAGCTTAAGAAGAGTCTCTATAGCTTCTATACCTATAGAATCATTCGCAAGGGTATAAGCTTCATCTATAAATAAAATTCCACCTATAGCTTCTTTAAACTTCTCCTCTGTTTTCTTTGAAGTTTCGCCAGGTACTTCTGAAACAAAACTAGACCTATCCGTTTCCACTAATTGTCCAATCTTTAAAAGTCCCATACTATTCAGCATTTCAGCTACTAATCTTGCTATACTTGTTTTACCAGTACCTGGATTTCCTGCGAAAACCATATTTAAATTCTGATCTATTTTAGTATTAACTCCTGCTGATTTTCTTTTTTCTTGAGCAGCAATTAATTTATATTGACTTCTTAAAAGCTTTTTAACTTCTTCAAGGCCTATTATCTCACTTAGCTTTTCTTCTAAATCAAATTTAGAATTAACTTTAAAATTGAAGTTATCTCTCTCTAATAAATCAATTTGCTTATCACCATCAGTTAAATACTTTTTAGAAGCATCCATTATGGCATTTTCAACTATATTTCTTACAAATCTAGCATTACCTAAATCATTTTTACCAGCAATTTGATTTCTTGTGAATAAGTCAATTAACCCCTCTTTTACATTGCTAGCTATTCTATATCCTTTAGATTTTGCAATATTAATAGCAATTTCATACATCTCCACTGGATTATAATCTTCAAAGTGTATAAAGTTAGGGAATCTAGATTTAAGTCCAGGATTAAAACTTAGGAATCTTTTCATGTCATTTTCATAACCTGCTAATATAACCACTAAATTATCCCTATTATCTTCTATTCCTTTTAATAATGCATCTACTATTTCCTTACCAATTTTATCATCTTCACTCTCGCACAATGAGTAGGCTTCATCTATAAATAATAATCCTCCTAGTGCAGATTCTATAATATCATTAGTTCTCTTAGCAGTATCATTTGTATTTTCGGAAACAAAATCAGCCTTACTAACCTCTCTAAATATTCCCTTAGATAAAACACCTAGAGCATTCAAATATTCAAAGGTAACTCTAGCTGCATTAGTTTTACCTGTACCTGCATTACCAGCAAAAATCATATTAAGAGATACATTTGATGTCTGCAACCCAAGTCTTTGTCTTATTTTTTGAACCTTGAAATTATTTTGCACATTTGTCATAAAGTCCTTTAACTCCGTCATACCAATTATAGAATCTAACTTATACTTTGCTTCTTCAAGAGTTGGAGTTGAATAGTTACTTAAATTAAATATTCCATTATCTGTTTTACAATAAATTTCATCATTTTCTACATATAATAAAATTTTATCCTCAGCTTCAATGCTTTCTTCTCTTAGTAAATTTTTTACTGGTTTATAGATTTTATATGAAACATACTCTGCAATTCCAAAGCTACTATCATGTTTATAACTTTCTTGTAAAAATTTACATAACCCAAAATCTTCATGTATTTCATTATTTTCTTTTATATCTATCAACACATTTACGTTTAAATTAGCCTCTATATTTTTAATAGTGTCTAAGAGCTCTTTCCTTACCACTATATTTCTTTCACGCTTATTTAATCTTCTTGTATGTAAGGTAATATCAACCTTATCTAAAAAAGGTTCATTAAACAACTCTGATATATCAAAAGCTTTTTTATTAGAAGTAAATATAAAAAATTTATTATGACAAATAAACTGGCTTATTTTATTAGTGTCATTATTATTAGCTTCCACTAAGAATTTGTTCTTAATCACATAATTCTCATCTAAGGCTAAACAGGTATTAGGATATACATTAGATAGTACTTTTAATATGCTTTCACTAGCCTTATCCACATTTTTAAATAGCAGGCATTTTGATGAAGTATTAAGTTTTTCATATAAGTCTGTCAAAAATGCATTATAACCTAGATTAAAATTATAAGAGGCTAAATTTATTTCATCAACCTGACTATTATCTATTAAATCAACCTTCTTTAGATTTTCAAAAAGTAATCTGATACTAGTTTTTTTAGCTGTATCCTTTTCCCCTACTAAAAATAATATTCCTTTTTTATCTTGTGAAATCTTTTCTTGGAAATAATTACATAATTTATTCAAGAAATCTGCTTGTCCTATTAACTCCTTATTTAATCTTTTTTCTATATATGAAAATTTATCTATTATATCATTAAATTTATTATCCATAGTAAATCACCCCTTTAAAGTTTCTCATTAGTTATCTATTTCTTAGATAATTATTATTTAATTATACTTTGTATATTATATTTTGTATATTATAGATTAGATTTATCTTTTATTCAATAGCTTTTCTTATTTGCGTAAAATTATTCTCATTTAAGCATCTGAAGAAAAATAATTAGTCAGTCTACTTGTATATTAGACTATTTATTTTTTTGAACATGCCTTATCTTAGAAGAAAGTAAAAGAGAAGCAACAGTTATATTTCTTGTGCTTCTCCACAATCTAAAGTATCTAATTCTAATTTTTAAATATGTTTTGCTTCCTTACCTTCTTTATCAGCTTTTCGCTCTTCTACGAAGTTTTGAAGAACGCGAGTTAAAGTCCACTCCTTAGAAGTTTCAGTGACAACACCCTTCAGAGTAGGAGGTATTCGCATCTTTTTCATATTATCTATAAAGGTACTTACTTTAATAGGAGGAATATCATTAAAAATAATAGCTCTATCCTTAATTTCAATGACACAATCTTCAAGTAAATTTCCTTCTAAGACATCTTTTATTAAGCTATCTCCATTTCTCCATGTAACTACAATTTGATCCTTTAGTCCCATCATGGTGCCATAGGCTTTTATTAGCTTTAACTCTTTATCTTTAAAATTGCATAAAATCATGCATGGTCTTTCCATACTATGTTCTCCTTTACTTTGTCTATAGTATACATTTATATTCTTCTTCTTTAAAACCCACAAGAACCTTATCATCCTTAATTAAAATAGGTCTTTTTACTAACATTCCATTAGTAGATAAAAGTTCTGCAGCTTCCTCTTTACTTATATCTTTAACCACATCCTTAAGGTTCATCTCTTTATAAAGTTTACCAGAAGTATTAAAAAATTTTTTTGTCTCTAATCCACTCATATCCATCCATTTTAAAAGCTCTTCTTTTGTAGGATTTGCATCAACAATGTGTCTATCTTGAAATTCAACACCATTATCTTTTAAAAATTTATTTGCCCTTTTACATGTTGTACATTTTGGATATTCTATAAAAATAGTGTCCATAAAACACACTCCTTATTAATTAATAATCATTATTATCTATAATAGCACATAATTAACTATTATCCAAGACTATTTATGGAACATATAAGAAAAATTCAACAGTTTAGTTTATCTTAATATCTCTTTATTTTCCATAATTATTATTTTCAATCAGATGTATTTACACTAATACATCTATTTTTCTCTTATTTAAACGATGTTCTTGTAATTTTTCATACCTGTTACTTCTAGTAAAGGTTCCCCATTCTTTGCCAAGAGCCATGGACAACATGGTATCACCACCAGTTTTAGCCACTGAAGCATCCCCAGTATCTACATCAGAAATAAATGTAGCTTGAGTTACTGATTGGTGTATGTCTCTTACTTCAGCCTTTGATTTACAGGCTCTAAGTTTTCTTTCGAACTCATCACGTTTTTCTTTTATTTTTAAAGCTTTTTTATATAGTTCTGGACTTTTAACTCTCAAATACTCAATATCCATAGGTGATAGCTTTTCACCTTGATTAAGTCTACCGATTATACCAGATAATCTATAATCTGGCTGCTTTTTTTCATTGTCCTTTAGTTTTACTCTATCTACTAAAAGTTGAACTGGATTTTGATTTGTTTTTCTTAAGTGTTCAAGTTCTTCTGGTGATAGCTTCTTATTCGAGTTCATCTTACTAAGTATTATGGACATTTTACAATCTGATTCAAATTTTTCATTAGATTTATCAACAATATTTTGAAGCAGTTCTTCATTAGTTATTATATTACTATTGTATCCATCTGCTAAGTATCTTAAATCATCCTCTGATAATGCCTCTCCTTGATTAAGTTTTTCAATTATTTTGGTTGTTTTATCTGAGGATGAGGCTGCTTGCGTACTTTTTTCATTTATATTAGCTTTCTGATGATTATCTTTAGTTCGGTGCATATTTTGATCTCTTGTATAAGTAGCTGTATTTTTTATATTTGATATCATAAAATCCACCTCTCAATATACTATAGTTATTTATCGGCTTACTTATAAAGAATCTTTAATTTGGAATAAATTTATAAAATGTTAATTTAATGTTTATTGACCTTGCGGTCTGTTTTATGGTATTCTATAAAAACAAACTGCACGGTCAATTTTTTAGCTTTTTTAAATTAATAAGAGTAGGAGGGGTTTATATGCCTTATTTTAGACCATATTTTGATCCAACAATGATTATACTTTTACCAGCATTGATAATCTCATTCTGGGCACAGTATAAAATTCAAAGTAGTTATGCAACTTATTCAAGGGTATATAGTAGAAATGGATATACTGGTGCACAAGTAGCAAGAATGATTTTAGATAGTTATGGACTTTTTGATATACCAGTAGTGATTACATCTGGGAACCTTAGTGACCATTATGACCCAGTTAAAAGAGTGGTGAAATTATCTAATGATGTATATAATGGCACATCATTAGCGTCTATAGGGGTAGCTGCTCATGAAATTGGTCATGCAATACAACATAAGGAAGGATATGCTCCTCTAAAAATAAGAGGGTCTCTTGTACCCATAGTAAATATAGGGACTAAAGCATCCTGGATATTATTTTTTATAGGAATTATTATGTCTAATGCCTTATTTATAAATTTAGGAATAATTTTCTTTTCAACCGCTGTACTTTTCCAATTAGTAACACTACCAGTGGAGTTTAATGCATCTAATAGAGCTATAGCTATACTTGGTTCAAGAAATATATTATATGAAGATGAACTAAAAGGTGCTAAGAAGGTTCTAGGTGCTGCAGCTCTTACCTATATAGCGGCGGCGATAACAGCTATTGCTCAGCTTTTAAGGTTAATAGCAATAAAAAACAGAAATGATGGATAGAATTATATAATCAAATAGAAGTAATAAAGGTGTAAAAAGCAATGGTTAGTGTAAAGGGTTCTAAGATATCACTTTACACTAACTAATAATACTATTGTCAAAGGTTGTATTTATTTTTCTTGAATAATTATTATATTGCTTATAACTTCCTCTACGGCAAAAGATTTTGCTAATGCTAGTGCATTTGGGAAATCTACAACTAAAAGTGCTATATTATCCATTTTTATATATCATCTTTATCAATTTTAAATTTCATAAAAAGCTCTTTTACCACTTCTCTGTCATCAAAGTATATTTCTTCTATTCCTATAATTTGATAAGTTTCATGCCCCTTTCCTGCTATAACTAATAAATCTTCATCACCTAGCAGTTTCATCGCCTTTTCAATAGCATCTCTCCTATCAACAAACTTTTCATAAGGAGTTTTTGTAGCTTTTATTCCTTCTTCAATATGAGAAAGAATTATATTTGGATCCTCAGTTCTAGGATTATCCGAGGTGATTATACAATAATCTGAAAGAGCACTAGCTATTTTACCCATGATTTTTCTTTTGCCAATGTCTCTATTTCCCCCACAGCCAAAAACAAGAATTATTTTTCCATTAGTTATTTCTTTTGCCACAGTTAGTAATTTTTCTAAGGAGTCTGGAGTATGTGCAAAATCTACTAGTACATTTTTATTTAAGTGGTTTTGAACCATCTCTAATCTACCTGGAACAGGTTTAATGTTAGTTATTAATTTTATTATTGTATCAATATCGATACCTAGACCATAGGTTGCTGCTATTGCAGCTAAAATGTTATAAACAGTAAATTTACCAGGAACATTGATTGATATTTCTCTACATATTTCTTTAAAGTTTACTTTAAAAGTTACTGAAGCGGAAGTCAGTCTTAACTCTGTAGCTTTAATATCCGCATCTTTTTCTATACCATAGGTTAATATTTTACATGTAGCTGTATTTATTATTTCATCAGCAATGTCATCATCTATATTTATAATACCTAGTTTACATTTATGAAATAGCTTCATTTTTTCATTTTTATATACTTCCATGGTTCCATGCTCTTCAAGATGATCTTGTGATAAATTTGTAAATACACCGATATTAAAATCACAATAATCTACCCTATTTTTAGATAATGCAGAAGATGTGACCTCCATTATTATATCTTCTCCACCATTAGTTATGATCTCTCTGAATGCAGCTTGGAGTTCTAAGGCTTCTGGAGTTGTTGGTGTTGTTTTATCTATAGTTATTTCTTTATCTTCAAATTTATAGCCTAAAGTACCTATTGTACCTACGCGTTTTCCATATGATTCTAACACATCTTTAATATAATTTATCACTGTAGTCTTACCATTAGTTCCTGTTACGCCAATTAACTCTACTTCTTTAGATGGCTCTTTATAAAATAAATTAGCCATACTTGCTAGAACTCTTTTAGTATTTTCAACCTTTATAAATGTAGTATTGTTGATATCTTCATAATTAATTTCATCTTCAAAAACTATGGCTATTGATCCATTTTTTATAGCTTCATGTAGGAAATCATGCCCATTCATTTTAGTTCCCCTTACACATACAAATAAAGAGTTAGCCTTAACTTTTCTAGAATCGTAGCTAACGCTATTAATATCTATATCTAGATTACCTTTCAATAGATTATAGTCAGTATTTTTAAGTAAATTATGCAACTTCATCAATATTACCTCCTTGAATTCATATATTATGCTTTCATTATATATAAATTTTTAGCAATAAATATTGTATTTGTTGCTTGATATATTGTAAAAAATGCTCTATGATTTGATTTATATGCTTTGTTTTTACCAGTTGTTGATTTTAGAACTACATATTATTGCGAAGATCACTCTGTGTAAGTTCACCCATCTGGGTACAGGCAACTAAAGTTTGATGATAACATCAAACTAAGTTTACACTTAAACCATTTGCATGAAGATTATATTTTAAGAAAGGTTTCTATTTAAAATGCATAATAAAGAATCTAGTAATAAAAAAGGATATTTAAATAAAGATTTTCAACTGTTTCATTTAAAAGATAAGATAAATCAAGAGTTTGAATTTCACTACCATGATTTTAATAAAATTATTATATTTTTATCAGGGCAAGTTACTTATATTATTGAGGGTAAGGCTTATTTTCTAAAGCCATGGGATATTTTACTTGTAAATAGTAAAGATGTTCACAAACCTATTATTGACTCTACACAAACCTATGAAAGAATAATTATTTGGGTTAATTCAGATTTCTTAGAAGCTCATAATTATGATAATTGTAATCTTCTAAACTGTTTTACTTTAGCAAATGAAAGAAGCTTTAATCTTATTAGGCTTGAAGATGAGTTGCAGAATGAATTAAAGTCTATACTAGTTTCATTGAGATCATCTTTAAATTCATTAGAATTTGGAAGCAAACTTTTGAGTAACTCTTTATTTATTCAGCTAATTGTGTATCTAAATAGAATTTATCTTGGGAATATGTATGTCAATGATGAAAATGCACTTAAATATGATAAACAGATAGAAGATATTTTAAAATATATAAATAACAATTTGTCTGAACCTCTTTCCATTGAATTTTTATCAGAAAGATTTTATATTAGTAAATATTATCTTATGCATAAATTTAAAAAAGAAACAGGATATACCCTCCATAATTATATACTTCAAAAAAGACTTTTAATGGTGAAAGATCTTATAAAAGCAGGAGAACCAATTGTTAAAGCTTCAATTCAATGTGGGTTTAATGATTATTCTAGCTTTCTAAGAGCTTTTAAGAAGTTCTTCAATAAATATCCAAGAGATTTTCTGAACTAATAACATCAACTGCATGTTTTAAGATAAATTTTTTTAAAATAAATTTTTTTAAAATAATTGTTGATTTTAGAACTATATATTATTGCGAAGCAAACCATTTGCAGNNTTTCGAAACGGTTTGTGAGTAATAATATATAGTTCATTATCAACACTATCTTAAAACAAATCGTAAGATAAAAAAGAACTAGGACATATTATTAAAATATAATAGTATGTCCTAGTAATTGAGTGTAACACTTAGTAGCACTTTATATTCCACTTACAATAGATATGTAATAAATCATCCTTAAGCTCTCCATATATCTCTCCACCCATCTTTTCCATAAGACTTTTTGAAATAGATAATCCTAACCCTGTATTTTCATTGCTTGGATTTCTAGATTTATCACTTATGTAAAATTTATTAAACATTAAATCTACATCATTATCAGTGAGATTAGTGGCTGAGTTAATTATTGCTATTACTGCTTTATTATCTTCTACACTAAGTTTTATAGTTACATTTTCTTTACCATGCTTTAATATATTAACTATAAGATTTTCTAATATCCTCTTTATAGCAGATTTATCACCAATTATTATAATATCTTCCTTAGATAAATCTATGGTTGGAATTATAGCTTTATCCATGAAGCTATCATAAAATGCTGCAAGTTCATCACATAGAATATTATTTAAATGTATATATTCAAATTTCAATTCATAGTCTGGAGACTCAACAACAGATAGAATAAAAAAATCATTTAATAATTTTTGAAGATCTCGAGCTTTAGCTTCTGCTACACGGAGGTATTCAACTTTCTTCTCTTCTGGCAAAGAATTATTTTTTAGCATTTGAAGGAATCCTAAAACTGATGTAAGGGGGGTCCTTAAATCATGAGCTATATTAGCAATGGTTTTCTTAAGTTCATTGTCGGATTGCTTCTGTTTTACTTGTAACTTATTTAGTAGATCTATGTGTGTATTAATACTCTTTCCTAAGGACTCAATTTCATTATTAAGTAAATTCATATCTATTTTTTTACGTGTTTTTAAACTATTATAATCATTTAATTGGTTTGTAATATTTCTGAGCTCTCTTTTTATAAGAACTAAATGGGTAAGTAAAACTAGGATAGTAATAAAAAATATTACCGCCAAATAACCCATTCTACTCACCCCTCTTATTATTTAATATCTTGATTAGTAACTGTTATACATCCAAGTATGGTGGTTGAGAAAATTATTATTATAGAATTTATTAAAAAAGAAGTCAAAGGCGTATTAAAGGAAGGAGAACTACATAGGTCCATTAGCATAAGTATAGGAACTTTATTTATAATCTTACTGCTACCAATAAATATTAAGGTCATCGATAAAACTGATAAATTTAAAATACCTAGCCCTATAACAATACCTTTACTTTTACTAATTGTAGCAAGAAAAACATAAAAGCTTGTCATAGCAAACAGTATTATAAGCCATACTGGAATAATTTTAATTATAAGAAGTAGCTCTTCTTCTAATATTTTATTTTGAGGATAAAATATTATACTCCACAAAATGAATGGAATTACTAAGGTAAGTACAGCCATAAAAAGGATTGCTATAAATATGGAGATTAAATTGGATATATAAATTCTACATCTATCATGTCCAGAGGATATTGAGTTCTTCAATATTCCACAATCATACTTTGCTATAACTACATTTCCTACTAGAAATAACGTAATTAGGTATATTATAAATGTAAAGCCAAGGGAAGAAGTAAATAAATCAAGGTACCAATTAGTTAATGATGGACTTTTAATGTGAAAACCATAATCCTTATTATCTATAGCTATGCTAATCAGAGATAATCCTCTACCTAAAATTGAAAATCCAATTATTGAGATAATCATAAATACTAACAATATAATTATAGATTTTCTAAAAGTCTTACTTTTTTTTAATCTAAATAGATCAGATCTTATTAAATTAATCATCATTCTTACCTCCCATCGAGTTCATAAAATAATTTTCCAGCTCATTACCCTTAACTGATATTTGTTCAATTATAATATTTTCCTTAACAAGAGCTTGAGAAACTATGCCTGGGTCATCTATATATTCATAAATATTTATATAGTTAGTAGGTGAAACCTTATAATTTCTAGTTTTAAGTATATTCTCCATAACCCAAACTCCTCTATCTGTATCATTAACCTTTATTTCTAAAAATTTATTACATTTTTCATCAAGTTCTACTTGGGTTATTTCTTCAACTAATCTACCATCATTAATAATTCCGTAACAGTTGGCTAGTTGGTGTACTTCACTTAACACATGGCTGGATATTAGTATTGTTACATTATTTTCTCTATTTAACCTTTCTAAAAGATTTCTTACTTCTAATGCGCCTATAGGATCTAAGCCATTAGTGGGCTCATCTAATATGAGAAAATCTGGATCTCCAAGCAGAGCCATAGCTAATCCTAAGCGTTGCTTCATGCCTAGAGAAAAGTCTTTAACCTTCTTTTCTCTCATATCACCTAATCCCAGCAAGTCCAACTTTTCTTTAATACATTCACGACCTGGAATTCCTTTTTGAATCCTTAAGAATTCCATATTATCGTAGGCAGTCATATCTGGATAAAATGCTGGAGTTTCAATTAGTGTACCCATTCTTTTCCTAGCATTAAATATTTCGTGAGATGTATCAATTCCATAGAGCTCAACATTGCCTCCTGTAATATTAGTTAATCCCGTGATTAGTCTCATTAAGGTGGTTTTTCCAGCGCCATTTTTACCTATAAGACCATAAATATCCCCTTCTCTAATATGCATGGACACCTTATCAACGGCACAATGGGTCTTATATATTTTGCTTAACCTATTAGTTCTTAAGACATAATTGCACATTTGTTACTCTCCTTTCCATATGGTTTAATATAAGTATAAAAGCTAACTTCTAATTAACCATAAAGAAATTCCTAAGAAAGTCTTAAGTCTTAAAATTTAACATCAATATATTTATTTAACATTCATTCTAAAGGATTCTCAGATAGAACCTTAACTTAATTTATACCCTATTCCCCACACCGTTTGTATATAATCCTGCTTCACGCCGCATTTAGCTAATTTATTTCTAAGATTACTTATATGAACTGTGATGGTATTATCATCACACATATATTCAGTATCCCAAACACTTTCGAATAAATTAGCTTTTGAAAATACTTTTTTAGGATTTCTTATTAAGAGTTCAAGGATGTCAAATTCTCTGGTGGTTAGCAATACTTCTAGGTTATTTACAAATACCTGCCTATTGTCTATATTGAGGGAAATTTCTTCAAAAGTTATAATTTTGTTTATATTATCCTTTGAGGCGAAGTCGACATATCTTCTTAAATTGCTTTGAATTCTAGCTAAAACTTCATCTATATCAAAAGGTTTGGTTATAAAGTCATCGGCTCCAGATCTAAGCATTTCTACTTTAATTCCCTTTTCCTCTTTAGCTGAAATAATTATTATAGGCATTTTTTTATCTTTCCTTATATGAACTAAAAGTTCCTCTCCGGATTTCCCAGGTAGCATTAAATCTAATAAAATCATATGCCATTGGTGCTGTTCTAAATATATCAGTGCTTCCGTTCCGGAATATGCTGATTTTACTGTATATCCTTCATTAGATAACATTTCGTAAAGCAATTTATTTATATCATTATCATCTTCTACTACTAATATTTTAATATCTTTATTCATATCAAATCTCCATGATCATTATTTATTATTTATTAGATTTCATAACAAGGTCATTTAATTTTATGTAAAGTTCCTCTTTCTCTTTTAATAATGTAGATATTCTATCTTCATATTGAGTTTTTAAATTCCATATTTCTTCCCTAAAATAGGTTTCTTTAGCTAAAGATTCCTTAGCTATTTTAAAATCAAGCTCTTCTTGTTTTTTTCTAAGTTCCTCATTATAGTTTTCCTCTAAGGAATCTATAGTAGCTTTAAAGTCTTTTTCTTTTTTCGAACTTTCATCCTGATTCAAAATTAATTGATTTTTAAGACTTTCATATGTACTTCTTATATTAGAAATTTCTTCTTTAAAGTTGATAATTTTTTCTTCCAATACCTTATTTTCCTCTTGGAAATCTTCAAAATTAGATAATTGACCTTGCAGCATTTCATTTTTGTCCTTAAGAAGTTTATTTAATTCTCCAACTTCTTTAGCTATATCCTTTTCTTTTTTTACTTCCTCTTTTAGTTTTGTAATTTCTTTATTACATTCTTCTAGTTGCTTTTTAAATTCCTTAAATTTATCTTCAACCTCTTGCTTTTCAGAAGATAATTTATTGAATAATTCTTCTTTACTAGTAAGGGCTTTTTTATATGTATTATCCACTTCTAAGGATTTAATTTTACTTTTCTCTAATAAGTTAATATATATATCTAATACACGTTTAGTTATGCTTTGCAACTCATCTATATCATTTTGAGCATAATTAAAACTGTCCTTAGCATCGTTTAATTCATAGTGTTTAACCATAACTTCCATTAGATCTTTATTATTAATTCCCTGTTCTTGAGCCATTTTAAAGAATTTTTCTTTTAATTCCTCATTTATTCTAACGCTAAAAATTGAATCCATTCATATTCTCCTTTTTTAAACTTATAAAACTTAATTATTTACTTTCATATTATAACATTTTTGGCTTTAAAAATCTGTATACATACTGTAAATATAGTATACATTATGTATACATAGTATATAATATAGTATACATTGTAAACTTAAAGTATACAATAAATTTTCGAAAATGAAATGTGTAATTTGAATAAAATAATAGTACCATTCAATATAATAAAAGTTATATTGAATGGTGCTGTTTTAAAGTAGTATATATGAAATTTAGATTTTGAAATTTGAAAAAATAAATAAAGGAGGGAATGTACCTTTGAAAATTTTTCAAAGATTTAAAATCCTAGAAAATGAGGAAGAGTACATATATCAATTTATAATAAAATTATAGAAATAAAAGATAACCTAATAGATTTACAGATATTTTAATATATATGATGGTCAAAAAGAGGAAGGGTTAAAAATAGATGATTAATTTCCATAAGTTATTTATATCTTTTTTATAGAAAACTGATATAATTATAATATAAGATAAATTATTTTATATGGAAGGTGATTGTATGGAAAAAATGGTATTAAAAGGCGGTTATGTTAGAACTAAAATTGAAGATATTCATGACTACCATCAAAAGGTGAATAGAGGTGCTGGAGTTGTAAAAGCTAAGAAAGGTAAAGGGTCTTATAATAGAAAGAAAAAACACCAGAAATCAATGGATTACGGTTATTATCATTGATTCTGGTGTTTTTTTATTTCACTTTTTCTGGCTCATTATATTTAACTCCAAAGGTTTCTACAGAAACACTTTTCATTTTAACATCAGTAGTTGGTTTATCATTTGCACCAGTCTCAACACTAGCGATTTTATCCACAACCTCTATCCCTTCAGTAACTTTACCAAAAGCAGCATATGTATTATCTAAATGAGGTGCATCTTGATGCATTATGAAAAATTGAGAACCGGCAGAATCATTATTTTGAGATCTAGCCATGGAGATAACCCCTCTTACATGGGCTATATCATTGATTTCAAAACCATTAGAAGTAAATTCACCTGCTATAGAATAATCTGGACCACCCATACCTGTACCTTGAGGATCGCCACCTTGAATCATAAAGCCAGGTATAATTCTATGGAAAGTTAAGCCATTATAGAAACCGCTATTAGCAAGAGAAATAAAATTTCTCACTGTGTTTGGTGCTTTTTCTGGATAAAGTTCTAGCTTTATTATAGAACCATCTTCCATTTCTACAGTAGCAATGGGATTTTTATCTTCTGGTTTTTTCTCAGTTTCTTTACTTGCGGTTGGTGTGTTTGAATTATTTTCTTGTGGTGAATTGTTGTTATTTTTGTCAGTTGAATCTTTATCTTTAGAGCCACAACCTACTAAAAACATAGCTCCTACTAAGATAATAGATAATACTGAAATTATTTTTTTTCTCATTAATTGTCTCTCCTTTTAGCTTATGATTTTTACTTTGTATACTCTATAAAGTTTATCATTTATTAGTATAGATTAAAATATAAAATATATGAAATTTTTGTTATATTTACATATATAAGTTGTAATTAAGTTTCTACATTATACAAATGGCTTAAATATAAAATTAGATTAANNAATTAGAACTTCATAAAATAAATGCCTATTTGTATAGCTAGTTTAATTATTGAAATATATATATTGTTAATTCATAGGAATCAAGAATTTAATTTAGAAAGATGGATTTTAAATATACAATTCAAATGGTTATTTACATCAAACTAATACTTTAGAAATAATATGGATTATAAAGAAACTTTTTAGGAAACCATTTATCTAGTATTTCTTTAATTTTTGAATCTGATAGTACAATCCACTCCTTGAATTCAAGTTCTTCTACGGAGTATACACCATATAAAAGTGCAGTGAGTCCTTTTATATCCATCTTTACATGTGGTTCTACGTTCTTACATTTACTCATTTTTAATTTATTATTAGCAGTTTCAAGATTATAAACACAATTATTCCACTTACAATACTCATCATGTAATTCTAAAATAATTTCCCCTTCAAAAGTCACATTCATATCCCTCATTGCTTCTATTGCATCAATAATTCTTACCATCCATGGATTATTATTAATATTTACTTCAAAAGGTCTTGTTGGGTCACATAACCATCCAAAGAAATTAGCACCGTATGGAATTCTTAACTCAATATGTAAAAATTGATCTTTATGCTTTGTAAAATATATGAATAACATCGCTCTATTTTCTATATCTTTCCAGCAACTCTCTTACTTGCTCAAGATTATTAGTTTTTATCTTTCTAATTTCCATGATTATATTCTCCTAATAATTTTATTTTTATTAAACTCAATGAATTTGAAATATTAAGTGATTACGTTCTATTCATGTGTAATAATTTTACAACCAAATTATACCATGGATTATTGCTCTTAGAGTAGTTAAATATAAAATTTTTATCCAATTTTTATTTAAAAAGATCTCATTAAAAATATTATTTGTTGTTCTCTATTTGAAATAGAATTAAAAATAAGAACCATGAATTAACATGATTCTTATTTAAGTGCCTTTGACTAGCTATTTTTTCTTCAAATGCTTTATTTAGCCGTTAAGCTGGAAATACTAATGGTGCACCAGGTCCTAGATTGATACCTAACATATACCATACTATTAATAATAGAACCCAACCTACAAGGAATACTAAAGTATAAGGTAACATGGTAGATATAATCGTACCTATTCCTGATTCCTCATCATACATTTGTGCTGTAGTTACTATGAATGCAAAGTAATTCATTAGTGGAGATATAATATTTGTGGTTGAATCTCCTATTCTATATGCAACCTGAGTTAACTCTGGTGAAATTCCTATTCCCATGAGCATTGGAATAAAAATTGGGGCCATGATTGCCCATTTTGCAGAGGCAGATCCCATAAATAAATTTATGAATCCACTTAATAATACAAAAGCAATTAACAATGGTAATCCAGTAAAATTTAGTGCCTTTAAGAAATCTGCGCCTTTAACTGCAAGCACTGTTCCTAACTGAGTATAATTAAAGTAAGCTATAAATTGTGAAGCCACGAAAGCCAAAACTAAATATCCACCCATAGTAGCCATAGATTTACTCATAGCTGCCACTACTTGTTTATCATTTTTTATAGATTTAGCTCCAATTCCATAGCCTATTGATGGAATTAAAAAGAATAACATTATAATAAATACTATGCCATTCATAAATGGTGATTTTCCAAGTATTTCACCTGTTTCAGGATTTTTTAATGCTGCACCTACTGGTACTGTTAGTAATAACATTACTAATATAAACGCGATAAAGGCTATTCCAGCAAATAATAATCCTCTTTTTTCTTCTTTTGATACGGCATCTAATTTTATTGAATCCACAGATCCTTTATATAACCCAAGTCTTGGCTCTATGATTTTCTCCGTTACGATAGTTCCTAGAATGGTTATTAAAAATGTAGATACAAACATAAACGCCCAGTTTGCCATAGGTCCAACAAAATAGTTAGGATCTATTATTTTAGCAGCTTCAGTACTTATTCCTCCTAACATTGGATCTATAGTTCCAATGATTAGGTTAGCACTAAAACCTCCTGAAACTCCAGCAAAAGCAGCTGCCATACCTGCAAGTGGATGTCTTTTAAAGCTTGCAAATATTAAGGCTCCTAATGGTATTAGTACTATGTATCCAGCATCTGAGGCAATATTAGACATAATACCAGTAAATACTATTACTGCTGTTATTAAACTCTTAGGTGTTGAAAGTACCAATTTTCTTATTAATGCAGATATAAGTCCAGTTCCTTCGGCTACTCCTACACCTAACATAGCAACTAATACAGTTCCTAATGGAGCAAAGCTAGTAAAGTTAGTTACTGCATTTTCGAATATATATCTAATTCCTTCAGGTGTTAACAAACTAACTACACTAACTGTAGTTTCTACGGATTCGAAAGTTTTATTATCTATCTTCGTGAAGTTAACAGATAATCCCATTTTATAACAGATATGAGATACAACAACTATTACTGCGCAAAGTATTAAGAAAATAGTTACAGGATGTGGTAGAGCATTACCGATCCTTTCTACTCCATCGAGAAACTTTTGAAATAACCCTTTTTTCTTTTTTTTATCAGCCATAATGTCCTCCTTTGTTCATATACCCTTTATTTTAGCTTGTACCGAATTAAACTTAAAAATAAAAAGCTTTAAAGTATATGATTATTTATAAAATTTTATATGATTATTTATAAAATTATATATAGTGAACAATACCATATATTAAAAATTCAGTCAATAACTATATTAAAAATATTCCTGAAAATGTGGGATAAAAGATATAGTAAATCTTGTAAAAGTATAAAAATAAAAATCCCTAAGTAGATCTTAAGGATTTATTAATGGTTAATTACAACTAAATATTACATTTTACAAGATTTATTAAACCATTCACTATTTAAAATTCCATATTGTAATAAATCAAATCTTATGCCATCTCGCAATACATATTCTCTTAGGCATCCTTCTTTTACAAAACCAACCCTCTCATATAGTTTAATAGCACTATGATTATATTCAATAACTGTCAATTGTATTTTATGAAGATTTAATTCTCTAAATCCATAATCGAGAGCTAAGCACATAGCCTCTTTCCCAAGACCAAGATTTAAATAAGAACTATCACCTATACCAATAAATATACTTGAAGTACCACTACTCCACCTTATATTTTCAAAGCCAATCAAGCCAATGATATCTTCATTTTCTTTGGAAAATATTCCTAAAATTATTTCATTATGATGTTGTTCCCCGATGCCTATATAGTTTTTAATATCTTCATAGTTGAAAGGAATCGCCGTTACATTATCAAAATATCTTAAGAAATTCATATCATTAAACCATTTTTTTATGGTAGAAAGATGTTCTTCATCAATGGCACATATTTTAACTTTATCATTAGTAAATAATTTTTTTATAGAAAATTCTTCAGCAGAAGTTACTTTTAATTTATCATTCATAGTTTTTATATACTTTTCCATAAGTTAACCTCCTTATAAAACATTATATACAGTATATTTTTTCTCTAATCGCACAGGCCCATAGGACATTTTTGCTATCCTTAAACCCGAAAGTCCCATATCATCCTCTCTATTTATAAATGGAGTATTCTTGTATAAAAGTTCTGTGGATTTTTGATTTATAAAGGCAAATACTCCTGAATAGTTCTTATCCCCTTTTTCAAAATGAATAATTGCCATATCTTCATTTACGATTTCTCCTATACTAAAACCTGCTATTACATCATCTACATATACAGCTAATCCCTTAAGGTTTAGTAATTCCATATTATCTAAAATATAGTATATGGCTAAAAGCTCAAACTCTGTCAATTTATCATATTCACCATAGCTTTTATACCAAGTGTAAGCTACATCTTTACAATGTTTCTTCACCTCTTCATCATCTATTTCAGTTAATCTATAATTATAGCTTTTTTCAAACTTATTATAATGATTTCTTTTTTTATGAAGTACCTTTCCCTTCATAGTTATTAAATCTTCGCTTCTATAAATGTAATCAAAGTTATCTCTATCTTCTTCATAGATTAACTTATCTCCATAGATTTCTAATAAATCTAAAATGAAAGATTCTTCTACCTCTTTAAAAAGGTAATCCATATTGCTTTCTTCTAATTCCTTCTTTAATATTTCAACTATATTTTTAAGATTGCATTTATTGTATCCTAGTACTTGCATAAAATGGCTTTTATTGTGATAATCTTTTTTCTTAATAATAAGAGCATCATCTTTAATAGTATATTGAATATCTGATGCATCCTTCCATATCATTAAAGTAGAGAAAGAAAATTCACAGGTTTTAAAGCTATAGGGAGTAATATAGGGAAATATATTCTCCTTATCTAAAATAGTTATTTTTCTAAATTCTAGCATAAAATCCTCCAGTTAATCTACAAATATATTACGTAACTAATACCAAATAACATTATTATATCACAAATTATTTATGTATATTAGTATTATGGATTTTAATATTTTCCTATAGTATAATTATATTTTAAGGGGGGATATTCATGAAATTTATTGATTTAAGAAGTGATACAGTTACAGAATTAACTGAAGATATGAGAAAAGCTATGTATAGTGCTAACGTTGGGGATGATGTGTACGGGGATGATGAAACTACTATAGAATTAGAAAAATACGCTGCAGAACTAGTTGGAAAAGAAGCAGCTCTTTTTGTACCAAGTGGTACTTTTGGTAACCAATTATCATTATTAACCTACTGTGAAAAAGGTGATGAAGTTATTTTAGGTGAAGATTGTCATATAGTTTGTCATGAGGTTGGAGCAGCAGCAGTAATCGCAGGGGTTCAACTTAGAACTCTTAGAAGTAATAAAGGAGAACTTTCACCTTTAGATATAGAGCGTACAATAAGAAAAGAAGAGGATATACACTATCCGAACACTGGGTTAATATGTTTAGAGAATGCTCACTCTACAGGAAGAACTATATCCTTAGAAAATATGATTGAAATTAGAGAAGTAGCTAACAAATATGGGTTACCTATACATTTAGATGGAGCAAGATTATTTAATGCAGCAGCTCATTTAGAGGTAGACGTCAAAGAAATCACTAAAAATGTAGATTCAGTAATGTTCTGCTTATCAAAAGGCTTATGCGCACCTGTAGGGTCAATCCTTGCTGGAGATAAAGAATTTATTGACAGAGCAAGAAAGTATAGAAAACTTATGGGTGGTGGACTAAGACAATGTGGAGTTATAACCGCAGCTGGATTAGTAGCTCTTAAAGATATGAGAGAGAATTTAAAATTAGATCATAGTAAGGCTCAATATCTAGCTAAGAAATTAGCTGCGATTCCTGAAGTAACTATTGCTGAAGATTGCCTTCACATAAATATGGTTTTCTTTAAATTAGATGAAAAAGTAGACTCTCAAGGACTTGTAGATTATCTATTAGAAAATAACATAAAAATCTCTGGTGAGGAAGATGGTCTTATGAGATTTGTAACTCACTATTGGGTTAGTGAAGAGAATATAGACTTGGTTGTAAAAACCATGAAAAAATTTATTTCAAAATAGTACTAAAAAGGGCTGCAATAATATGCAGCCTTTTTTAACATTATTTTGAAAAAATACTCTTACTAATCTAGATAATCAATTAATTCTTCTATATTATCTATTAGATAATCTGCACCATAGGCCATTGTTTCCTCGATAGGTAATAAGGAATAGCTTACTAAACAGGTTTTAGCATTAGCATTCTTACCACATAGAATATCATTATGACTATCTCCTACCATTATAACTTCCTCTGGCTTAACCTGCAGTAATTCACAGGCCTTCATAACAGGCTCTCCATTTGGTTTATGTTTTTCTGTATCTTCTGGACTAACTATAACATCAAAATATTTAGTTAGATTAAATAGCTCTAATCCTCTTAATGCTGTATTTCTTCTTTTAGAAGTTACAACTGCCAGCTTAATTCCTTTTTTACGTAGAGATATTAAGCCTTCTTCAATTCCATCAAAGGATTTAGTATATTCATCATGAATTGAAAGTGAGTATTTCACATATTCATTAACAATTTCCTCTACGTTATCAGGAAAATACTTACCGAGTACATCCGATAATGGAGAACCAAAAGTTTTAATTATCTCTTCCTTTGAAACCTCAATGTTTAATCCGTTTTTAAATACATGTTGAAAGGAAGTTATTATTAACTCATTGGTATCAATTAAGGTACCATCTAAATCAAAAAAAATTGCTTTTATCATAATACATCTACTCCTTTTCTCTAAGCATACTTAAAGGCACATACCACTTAGAATGCAAAACACCATTCTTATCTCTATATATACCATTTCTATCTTTAACCATCACAGTGGCTCTCTTATTGATATTGGTAACTATACCAGTTTTCAATGAGCCTTTATGATAAAAATAAACGACTTGTCCATAATTTATGTATATAGGTTCTTTATCATAATTCTTCTGCTTTAATAATTCATGATAGCTACTTTTATGACCAAATATATTATTAGCAATAAACTTAAATCTATCCTTTTTACAGCTTGAAGAACTATAATTATAAAACTCAATTACGTGGCAAAGCTCATGTTCTAGTATAAGCATAAGTGCATCTATGAAATCATAGGCATCTATACCACATACTCTTTTCACATCATCAGTTCTATTAAAATTCATTAAAAGTACATTACTTACTTTAATTTCATAGAATTTTCTATTATTCCTTATAGAATATATAGTTTTGCCTCCACTTTTAGTCATTTTATTAGATGTTGAAAACTTAATAGTATCCTTAAGGGCATATGAGATTTGATTCTCAAAAAATCTATGGTCATAATATTTAAATAATACTTCAACATGCCTTACATCTATGTGCTTTATATCCTCAATTACAAATTCTTCAAGAAACATAGTTCTAATATCTTTTCTTAATGACTTTATATAAATTTCATCATATTTTTTGAAAACAATCATATTATCCCCTATACAAATTTAATAATAATTATCTAATTTATAATAACATTATTAGCTTTATAATACAAATAGTGCTCCTAGGTCATTGATACCTAGGAGCACTATATTAATCCTTAAGAATATTATTAATAATATTACTTAACACATCATTGTATTTAGAACTTTCCATTAAATCTTTTCCCTTATTATCTATATCTTCAACATCTACATTAAGTTCTTTTAATTTATCTTCAATAGAAGAAATTATTGAAGATATAAATTGTTTTTTATCACTCTTAATTACCCCTCTACGCAAACAAGTCTTAAGGGCCAATAAAGAAAGAATTAATCCTTCATTTTCTCCTAAGAAGTTCTCATAATTAGCTACTACATAATTTACTGCTTTTAAAAGTAGATTTTTATATAAGGATATATCTTCCTTTTGAGAAGTAAATGCTAAAATTACTTTTAAAGTCAATAGGAATTTTGTATAGTCATCTTCATCAGTAGATTTCGCAAAAGCTCCATCCGCAAGTTGTTGAGTAGCTAAAATTCTCAAAAGTTCCTTCTTCTCTACGTTATTTATATCCAAATTATTAAACAGTGCTTCGTCTAAGTATTGATTATAGTAGAAGCTTGGAGAAATAATCTTATTTTCCCCTTTATTTAAATCAATTTTTACTGGTAAGAATTTTTTCATAACTATACCAAGCACTGGTTCATAAATTTCTTCTAATAATATGAAGGAAGTATCTTCACTAATAATACCTACTTCTGTAGATATTTCAATGATTTTTTTCTTCATTGCTTCATATATTTCTCCTCTTTGATAGGTTAATCTATTTTCTAGAGATTCAATTCTCTTTTTATACCATACTTTTTCTATTAGATTTGCATTCACTTCTAAATCTAATTTAGTTAGCCCTATTCTTCTTTGTACTCTTCTACTGCCAACTTTACCTCTTAACGTAATTACCCCTTCAGTGTTGCCCTTAATTTTTGCAAATATTGAGAGTGGTTCTCCATCATACATATATTCAATAGTTCTAGGATATGTCCTCTCTACATCTATGTTTCCCCAATCTATGTCTATATCTGTTATTTGTAGTCCTCTAATTCTATTGAATTGTCTTAATACTACATCTTCAATTCTAACACTTCTATTAATAAATTCTGCTTTTCCATAGGTAATTCTTGCTAATCTATTAATGAAGTAGGTATTCACTGAGGCATCCATACCGAATGGGAAAATTCTACTCTCTTTACATACCTCATCTACATAATCTAAAATTTCCTTTTCATCATCTACTAAATCATCTGTAAATAGCAATATAGTATTTTCTTCACCAGATTTTTCGTTTTCAAAGGCATACTTAATACCATCAAATATTACAGCATCACATTCACATTTTAATTCATCTATCCATTTTGAGGCCAATTTTAAATTTTCGTCATTAAAGGGTACTTTTCTTTCATTTGTAAAGTGATGAAGAGTGTCTCCCAAAGCAACTATGTTAAAGCTATCTCCAGCATTTAAATTTCTTAAACAAAGTTGAAGAGCAGTTTTAGCTTCTTTTATCTTATCTCCATCCATAGACTCTGAAATATCTATTAAGAAGATATATTTGCCTGGTTTTTTCTCTGTATCTTCATCAATGTCTGGAAAGAACTTAAGATATACAACCCCTGAATTTTCCTTATAGTTTTCATACATTATACCTGAGGTTTCACAAGTTTCATTCTCCTCAAGATATATAATCATATCTTTATTAAGTTGTTGATTATCATCTTCAAGAGTCAATTTATAAAGGTTATTTTCTCCTTCCTCTACATGAATCTTATGAGTGTCACAAGAAAAATTTGTACTTTCAAAGGTTTCCACCAATAAATTTAAGTTTAATTTATAGCTTAAATCCTCTTTTTTAAGATCCTGACTTGAAAAGTTATTTATAGGAGGGATTATTTTAGGTATTATTAATTTTAGTTTACCATTATGATAAGATAATTCTTCTATATATGAAATCTTTATTGTCACTGTTTCACCAGGTAAAATTGTGCCAATAGATATTCTAAAGTTATCCTTATTTAATTCCTCTAATAAAAGATTACTTCTTTCTTTCTCTACATTTTTATATATTTTTTCTATTTCTAATTTATCTTCTACTAGACCTTTTATTACTCTTCCACCGATGTTTGCTTCAAATCCTGACAATACCGCAGTATCTGGTATTGGGAAGTTATAGACAGCTTTAAGATCATCTTCACCTCTATTCAAGTAAACGTGGCTTATGGTAAATTCAACAAATTCACCACAGATGTTACCATCTATATCTACCTTTTTAAAAGTAATTAAATTTTCTGAACTTTGTCCTTGAACCTTTTCGTATTCCATATTATCTCCCCTTTTACTTACACATAAATTTTTGTGTAGATATATTTATTGTATCAGAAATGAAATAAAAAATGTAACTAAAAATTAAAAATTTTAAAATTATTAAGAAATAAGGCTAAGGGGAATCCTTAGCCTATGAACCTTTAGAAGAGATAATTACCAGAGGTGTTAATATATTTTTCACATCCATTATGAATTACCTTACATATTCCGCTGTCAAAATTATAAACCTCATCAAAAATAGGATCTATAACTACCTTGTTATTTATATCTACAAATCCCCATTTATCCTTTATCTCCACTGCAAAATATCCCTCACTGTAATCTAAAACATTATCATATTCAGTAGGAATTATTATGTTACCATCACCATCAATAAAACCATATTTATCTTCTACTGCTACTACCCCATAATTATTATTAAAACTATCAGCCCAAGTGTATATAGGGGGAATTTTAAAATCTCCCTGTTTGTCTATATAACCCCAACCTTCATCTGTACATACACAGGCTAACCCCTTGGAAAATTCACAAGCAAATTCAAAGTCGCCACTCAATGCTTCTTCAAATTTTTCATTAATAAAAAAGTAGCTCTCCCCTATTGAAACTGAAGCAAGACCTTCACTAAAATTATTTGCATAATCATAGATAAATCCACTTATACATTGTCCATTGGTATCTATAAAACCTAATTTATCACCCTTTTTTACTAAGGCTAATCCAACTTCTTCAAATTCATTGGCATCTTCAAAACTATATGGAATTATGACTTTCCCACTGCAGTTAATATACCCCCATTTTCCAAATAATTTTACAGCAGCAAGTCCTTCAGTAAATCCCTTTCCCTCATCATATTTTATAGCAATGACTTCTTCACCAAGTTTATTTATATAACCATACTTATGATTTAATTCTACAAGGGCCATCCCCTCATTAAAATAATTTATATCATCATATTTAGGTTGAATTAAATATTCACCTTTAGAATTAATAAAGCCACATAATCCATCTACTTCTACAAAGGCCATTTCGTCTTCAAATTCATCTGCATAATCGAACTTAAAAGGTATTATTATATTTCCCTCCATATCAACATAACCATATTTATTTTCTTCTTCTGCTGGGTATAACTTCATTATATATATCCTCCTACTTTAAACACATTAAATTATATATAATAATTATATACTATAATTATTATATTTTTAATCCTAACTATACCATAATAAAGTTAAAATTATTTCCACACATTTAATTGTTACATATATGAATTTATATTATAATTAAAAAAGTATAAATTTTGAAAAGGGGTGCTTAATATGAAAAACTGTATAGTGGCTCAATCAGGAGGGCCAACTTCAGTTATTAATGCCAGTGCTATGGGAGTGTTCAAAGCTAATAAAGAATTTAAATATTATGATGTAGTATATGCAGGGGTAAATGGTATAGAAGGAGTATTAAACGAAAATTTTATTAATCTTTCTGAGATGGATGCTGAAGTTATAGATAGATTAATATACACTCCATCATCTGGATTAGGGTCTTGTAGATATAAATTAAAATCTTATGAGGATAATAAAGAAGAATATATAAAGCTTTTTCAAATATTTGAAAAATATGAGATAAAAGCCTTCTTCTACATAGGTGGAAATGATTCTATGGATACAGTTCACAAGCTTAGCAATTATGCTAAAGAACATAATATAGATGTTAAATTTATAGGAGTTCCAAAGACCATAGACAATGACCTACCAGTTATGGATCACACTCCAGGTTTTGGTAGTGCTGCTAAATTCATAGCAACCACAGCACTAGAAAACAAATTAGATGCTAGTGTGTATGTTGCTAAAAATGTATTTATAATAGAAGCTATGGGTAGAGATACAGGATGGCTTGCTGCTAGCTCCTGCGTAGCAACATTAAATGGAGAACCAGTTGTAGATTTAATATACCTTCCAGAAGTAGCTTTTAGTTCAGAAAAATTTATAGCAGATATTGAAGCTAAACTTAAAGAGAAAAGTTCTGTAATTGTGGTAGTATCTGAAGGAATAAGAACATCAGATGGGACTTTCTTAGGAGAACTTGGAGGAACAGGACTAGATAAATTTGGTCATGCTCAGCTAGGCGGAGTATGTAGCTATTTAAAAAACCTTATAACTGAAAGCGGTGTGTGTAAGAAAGTAAGAGCTATAGAACTTTCTACCATGCAGCGTTGTGCAATGCATTTTGCATCTCAAACGGATATAGAAGAAGCCTTTAGTTGTGGATATGAAGCTTTAAAATACTCTTTAAATGGTGAGAATGGATATATGATAGGTATTAAAAGAATATGTAACACTCCTTATAAATCAGAAACCTTTGCAGTTCATACCTCAGAGGTGGCGAATGCTATCAAATACTTCCCTAAAGATTGGATTAATGCAGAGGGGAATAATGTAACTAAAGAAGCTTATGAGTATACTTTACCATTAATCATAGGAGAACCCAAAATTCAGTATGAAAATGGTCTTCCTAAGTATGCTTGCATAAAATAAATGATATAAAAAACTTTATCTTTAAACATAAGATTTTAAGAATTAAGGGACTACAATCATAGGTAGTTCCTTAATTCTTAATAAAATTCCAAAACCTTTAATTAAAGGTTAACGGTATAAAATCAAATTTATCATAATGGAATAATCCCTTAGTAGTTAATTTCAATTCAGGAATTACGGGTAGTGCCATAAATGACAGGGTTATAAAAGCATCAAATCCTGGGTTTAATCCATAACTTTTTATTATATTATTTAGATTTTTAAGCTTGTCATATACAAATTCAGCGCTGCTATTAGTCATAATTCCTCCTATTTCTAAGGATAATGAATCGATAACTTCACCTTTACTTACAACAACAATTCCTCCACCAATCTCTATGAGGGTATTTACAGCTACTGTCATATCTTTATCATTATCTCCAACCACTATTATATTATGTGAGTCGTGGGAAATAGTTTGTGCTATGGCACAGTTCTTTAATCCCAAGCCTTTTATAAAACCTACAGCACTATGTCCACTATTTTTATGTCTTTCAATTACTCCTATCTTCAGTATATCCTTATCCTTGGCAGTAATATAGAAATTCTCTTCCGTATTAAAATTTTCAACTAGAGCTTTTGTTTCAAGAGAATGAGGTTCTACTCCAATTATATTAATATATTTATCCTTAGATTTTATACTAAATAAGCTCTCATCAATTGGAGTAACATTAACAGATTTCTTCATATTATTAGTAGCGATGTTTTGAGAAATATTTTCAAATAATTTACCACTTTTAATAACACTGTGAATATCTACAGATACTAGATCATTAAGTATTACTAAATCAGCTTTATATCCAGGTGCAATAGCTCCTTTATCTTTAAGTCCATAACAGTTGTAGCCATTATAGCTTGCCATAGTATATGCTTTAATCGGATCAATACCTTCCTGTATACTTAATTTAATAGAATTATTAATAGAGCCTTCTTCTATTAAATCTTCTAAATGCCTATCATCACTACAGAAGAGAAATCTCTGATAATTATTTTCATCAATAGCAGGAAGTAAAGCTTTTAAATTCTTAGCGGCAGATCCTTCACGAATAATTACATACATTCCCCTTCTAATTTTTTCAGTAGCATCTTCTAAGGTAGAACACTCATGATCAGTTTTTACACCGGCTGTAATATATGCATTCAATTCTTTTCCGCTTACATTTGGAGCATGACCATCAATATATTTTTTTCTAAAGCACATCAATTTTTTCATCATACCATCTTCTGTATTTAATACTGAGGATACATCCATAACCTCCCCTAGTCCAAGGACTTTAGGGTTATCTAGGAATTTTTCTAAATCTTCACTATTTAAAGTGTGTCCATTATCTTCAAAACTTATGGAAGGGACACAAGAAGGCATCATATAATATACATCTAAATCAGTATTATATGAATTATCAATCATAAATTTAATTCCATTAATACCATGCACATTTGCTATTTCATGGGGGTCCGCGATAACCGAAGTGACACCATTCCTAAGAGCCAAATTGCCGTAAATTTGAGGAATTACCATGGATGACTCAATGTGAACATGAGCATCAATAAAACCAGGACTAATAATCTTATCACTGCAATCTATTTCTAAAGAGCCTTCATAATCACCTATTCCTACAATAATATCATTACATATACCGATATCTCCAATTTCTAAACTTTGAGTAAATACATTTATAAATGTAGCATTTTTTAGTACTAGATCACATTTATAAGTTTTTAATGAAGCCATTATACTTTTTTTAAAATCATACATACATCCAACCCCTTAAAACTAAATATAAATATTATAATTTTTTTCATTAAATTTACAAAACATATATATATTTGCCAAATAATCTTATACTAATTATATTAATTAATCAATAAAAAAATCAACTTGTAAAAGATATTTATTAACCTTTATAAGTTGATTTTCTATAAATTTATTGCTTTATTAAATTAATTTAATATTTTACTCAATTATTTCTTCATCTATAGGTTTAGACTCATTGTGAATATAACTATTCCAATTTATATAAATATGAAACAAACTAACTACATCTTGCATATTATATAAGAGAATTTTTTCTTTTTTCTCATCAGGCATTCTATTAAAATATTCACTATCCTTCATTACTTTACCGAAGGTCTTAGCTAAAGTAGAGCCACTTATTAATTCACTTTCCCTTACAATTCCAAATTCACTCTCTAATACCTTTAATCCAATAGATTTTTTCATTACTTCTTCATATTTCTTTTGTAAATCTATCTTCACAAAATTCTTGTCAAAATCAAAAGGAAGTTTATATTTTTTTAATAAGTAATCTATTACTATAAAATCATTATTACCTGAAAATGTGACAATACATTTTTTATTTAAATTAAACTTCATATATTCAAAATATTTTTTTGAGTGAGTTAGCATTCCTTTCAACTCATACTTATTTTCAAGCATAAATTGAGTTATCTTTAAACAATTTTCGGCTTCATTATAATATCCAGCGCCAAAAACTCCAATACATATAGGCTTTTTATACACATAGTGTTCTAAATCAAAGAAAATGGCATCCTTAAAAAATTCCTTATTTCCTTCTATATCTAAGCTATTACTAAAATCTATTTCTTGTAATTGAATACTAGAATTTTTAACTATCACCTTACCACTCTTTTCCGTATATCAAGTTATTAAACATTTAAGATATTTTATAAAATTTTAATATAATCATAAACACATAAATTAATTATATCACATTTATATTCTACATTACTATAGGAACCTTTTAAATACTTCCAATAATAACTCATTGACAATATTTATCAATTAGAGTATAATTAAATTAAATAAATGAGAATAATTTTCAACAAGGAGTGGGTTTCATGAGTATTTATGATTTAAAGCCTGGGACAAAAGGGTTTATTAAATATTTGGATTGTAATGAAAAACTTAGCAAAAGATTGTTAGCTTTAGGTTTTGTTGAAGGTACTGAGGTATTAGTTAAAAATACTGCACCATTAGGTGATCCAATTATAATAAGTTTAAGAGGGACAAACCTAGCCATAAGAAAAAAAGATGCTAAAAACATTCATATAATGGAGGCAGTATAATGAAGACAATTGCTTTAGTTGGTAATCCCAATGTAGGAAAGACAACTTTATTTAATGCACTTACGGGTTCTAATCAATATGTTGGAAACTGGGCTGGGGTTACTGTAGAGAAAAAGGAAGGCTTTATTAATAAAGAAACAAAGCTTGTAGACCTTCCTGGAATCTATGCAATGGATACTTTTTCTAATGAAGAGAAAGTATCAAAGGAATTTTTAAAAAATGATGATGTTGATTTAATTGTAAATATAGTAGATGGATCTAATTTAGAGAGAAATCTATATTTAACCTCTCAGCTAACAGCATTTAATAAACCCATTATATTAGTAGTCAATATGGTAGACGTGGCAGAAGCTTCAGGTGTATATATTGATTATGACACTTTATCAAAAAATTTAGGAGTGTCAATACTGCCTATTTCTGCTTCCAAAGGAATAGGAATTAAAGACTTTCAGGAATTTTTAATTAAAGAAGATTTTAAAGATTTAGATTTAAGAATAAATAGTATTCATAAATTTGTGAATATGGATGAGAAACAAGCTTATAGTTATATTGAATCTATTTTAAAAGAATCAGTAGTTGGAAAAAAATCAGCTACTAATAATTCTACAGAAAAGATAGACAAGTTAGTACTAAATAAGGTTTTAGCTTACCCGATATTTTTAGGAATTATGTTTTTTATATTTAAGGTTACTTTTGAATGGGTAGGAGCTCCACTGCAAGAATTACTAACTGGTTTTTTAGAAGGTTCAATAATACCTTTAGTGGAGAGTACACTATCTAGTACCTCACCTTGGTTTCAGTCCTTAATAATAGATGGTATCATTGGTGGCGTTGGTTCAGTTATAGTGTTTTTACCAATAATTTTGACACTATTTATATGTATTAGTTTTTTAGAAGACAGTGGTTATATGGCTAGAGCGGCTTTTATAATGGATAAGATTATGAGAAAGCTTGGTCTTTCTGGAAAGGCCTTCATTCCACTATTAATGGGCTTTGGATGTTCAGTGCCAGGCATAATGTCAGCAAGGACACTTGAAAGTGAAAAAGATAGGAAGCTCACAGCATTAATAGTTCCTTTCATGTCCTGTAATGCAAGATTACCTGTATATGCTCTATTTGCTAGTGCTCTATTCGTAAGTAATCAATCTTCAGTGATATTTTTTCTTTATTCCTTAGGTATATTAGTTGCCTTTATCATAGCTCTTATTTTTAAAAATACACTATTTAAAAAAGATGAAGAACCATTTATCATCGAACTACCTGAGTACAAGCTTCCTGAGTGGAAAAATTTACTTCTTCATACATGGGAAAAAGGTAAAGGCTTCTTGAAAAAAGCTGGGACTATAATATTTGCAGTTTCAGTAGTTATATGGTTTTTATCTAACTTCAACACATCAGGTATGACGGATATAAATAGTAGCTTCTTAGCTAGTATTGGTGATTTTATCTCCCCAATATTTAAGCCTTTAGGCTTTGGAACTTGGCAAAACTCTGTAGCATTACTTACAGGACTTATGGCAAAAGAAGTAGTTATAGGTACATTAGGAGTTCTATATAGTGGAGATTTGGTAATGCAGATTGCTGAAAATTTTACTGTTGCTAGTGGAATTTCTTTCCTAGTATTTACGTTATTATATACACCTTGTGTTTCAGTTATAGCTGTCATGAAGAAAGAATTTGGAAGGACCTTCGCTATTTTTTCAGTGGTATATCAATTTCTTGTAGCTTGGATTGTGTCCTTTAGTTTTTATAGCATATTAACCATTTTATTTTAGTATATAGGAAGGTGCTAATATGGTAGAAATTTTAACAACTATTTTTATAGTTTTAATAGCAAGTTTTATACTATATAATAATTTCAAGAAAAAATCAAAGGGCGATTGTGGATGTGGTAATTGTTCATCGAAGTGTCCAAGGTACCAAAAGAAGGAAAAGAGTTGAAAATTATTAACAAAATTTAAATATAAATACAACATTGTTAAGAAATTAATTGATGTTGTATTTTTTTTATTGAAAATATTCAAAAAATGTTGAATTTTTTGAAGAATCGTTTTATAATGAACCTATTAAATCGTATACATTACATATATTATACGGTTAAAAAAAGGGGGTCTCATTTTTATGGGTTTTTGGATTGGATTGTTTAAATTTTCACCAGTATTTGTACTAGCCGGATTAATGATTTCTGGTATGGATTGTTTACTGGCAGCACCAATTGCAACTATATATGCATTTGTTGTTGGTGCTATAACTGACAAATTGAAGTTTGATGAACTTCTTGATTGTGCAGTTAAAAACGTTTCGCAATTAAATTTAGTTTTCTTTATTCTAATGTTTGCTTATGCTATGGCAGAAGCATTTATGTCTACAGGTGTTGGAGCGTCTATAGTTAATATAGCACTTACTCTTGGATTAACAGCAAGAACTGTTGCAGTTGTTGGCTTCTTAGTTACAGCAGTACTTTCAGTAGCTACAGGAACTTCTTGGGGAACATTTGCTGCATGTGCTCCAATTTTCTTATGGCTTAATCATATAGTTGGTGGAAGTATATTATTAACTAGTGCGTCTATAGCTGGAGGAGCTTGTTTTGGAGATAATATAGGTCTTATATCAGATACAACAGTTGTAAGTTCTGGTATTCAAAAAGTTGAGGTTATTGATAGAATAAGAAGCCAAGGAGTTTGGTCAATTATGTGTCTATTAATAACTGCAGTAATTATATTTGGAATTAGTCTTGGTATGAAACTACCAACTGAGATTGCTAATGCAAGCGTAGCTATTGATGCTATACCAGCAGAAGCTATGGAAGCACTGGCTATAGAGAAACCATCTGCAGTTGATTTATTAAACCAAGTCAAGGAAGGAGTTCCATATTACATGGCTATACCACTTGTATTAGTTATAGCTGTTGCCGTTAAAGGTATCCCTACTTTAGCATGTCTAGCCGTTGGTATTGTTTCATGTTTTGTATTGGGACGTTTTGCTGGAACTGTAACTGGTATAAAACCATTCTTAGAAGATATAGTTTTTGTAGGCTTTGAAGGTGCCGGTTCTTGGGTTATAGTAATGATGATGTGGGTAGGAGCCTTTGGTGGAATAATGTCTAAAATAAAAGCTTTCGAACCATTATCTAAATTAGTACTGAAAATTTCTAGAAATGTACGTCAATTAATGTTCTGGAATGGTGTTTTATGTTTAGTTGGTAATGCTGCTCTTTCTGATGAAATGGCTCAAATAGTAACTGTTGGACCAATAACAAAAGAGTTAGTTGATAACAATGTTGAAGGTAGCCCAGAAGATATGTACAAACTATATTTAAGAAATGCTACTTTTGGAGATGCTCTTGGAGTATTCGGATCTCAATTAATTCCATGGCACGTATATATAGGATATTATGTAGGAATTTTAACAGTGGTTTATCCACTACATAAATTCGGTGCTATGGATATAATAAGATATAACGTAATGGCCTTTGTAGCAGTTGGTTCTATCTTATTATTAACAGTAACTGGTTGGGATAGATTCATACCTAAATTTGGCTTACCAAGAGAACCACAAGTAAGGTTAAAAAAAGGCAATACATCATCTATAGGTGATGAAAGTAAAGCTAGCACTACAGCATAAAATAAATGAAATACCTAGGAGAAATCTCCTAGGTATTTTTAGCTACTAACCATAATACCTCCATTTACATGTATAACCTGACCACAAATATAACTACTGTCTTCGCTAGCTAATAATACATATACTGGAGCTAATTCAACAGGCTGACCTGGTCTTTTTATAGGAGCTGTATTGCCAAATTGAGCTACTTCAGTTTCAGTAAAGCTTGCAGGAATTAGTGGAGTCCATATAGGCCCTGGAGCTACTGCATTTACTCTTATTCCCTTATCTATTAGATTTAGGTGAAGGGATCTAGTAAAGCTCACTAGTGCTCCTTTAGTCATTGAGTAGTCAATTAAAGTCTTATGACCTTCATAGGCTGTTACCGATACTGTATTAATTATAGTGCTTCCTTTTTTCATATATTTGAGAGCTTTTTGAGTCATATAAACTGCACCAAATACATTGGTAGAAAAAGTTCTATTTAATTGTTGTGAATTGATTTTGTCTAAAGAATCTTGAGTATGTTGTTCTGCTGAGTTGTTTACAAGAATATCTATAGTTTTAAATTTGTTAATTGTCTCATTAATAGCAACTTCACAGAAATTTTCGTCACCTATATCCCCTGCTATTAAAATACATTCACCACCGTACTTCTCTATTTCAGATTTAGTTACTTTAGCATCTTCTTCTTCATTCAAATATACTATAGAAATTTTAGCCCCTTCCTTAGCATAAGATATAGCTACTGCTCTTCCAATACCACTATCTCCACCAGTAATAAGGGCTACTTTACCTTTGAGTTTGTTTGTTCCAACATAAGTAGTATCATCATATACAGGAAGCGGATTCATACTTCCTTCTATTCCAGGTTGCTTATTTTGATGCTGCGGTGGCATAGATTTCTTAAAATTATTGGTATCTATCATTATGTATACCCCTCCTTTAAAATTATAATATATGTTGTGCAATTGCTTATAATTTTAAACATAGGTAAATAAAAAATAACCCTGCCAAGGCAAGATTATTTAAAATGCTATTTGCTCATCTCTTCATCAAAAAGCTTATCGTACTCTGCAACCACTGCATCAAACTCATTCTCATCTTCTACCATTTCATAAGTAGCAGATTCCCCTTCTCCAACAACTTTATATACATAAGCCTCTTCTTCATTTTCTAATGGTGCAAGAAGTAAGTATTGAGTGTCCTTAATTTCAATTTCTTCAATAACTTCTAGTTCTACCTTTTCCATTGTTTCTGCATCTGTTAATGTTATAATTTTCTTATCTTCCATGTGAATATCTCCTTTTCTATAGTAAAATTTAGCACTAGTTCTAATTATATAGTATGCCCTTTACTTTTACAATAATCGTATAAAAGTTCTATCAATGTTTCTTTAGTATTTAGTTTTGGATTTTCAATAACTAAGGATAAAAGATAATTAAGAACCTCTCCAATGAACTTTCCCTGAGGAATGCCCAGTTCTAACAAATCACTACCCTTAATAGGTAAATCCTTTATACAAAGAGGATCTCCTCTTTGTATAATATCTCTGCAGATTTTTTTTAGTAAAAGTATTTCATTTAAATTGTTATATTCAGAAGCAGAGGCCTTTCTATCGGCAATAACCAACTGAAATAAAGCATCTAGATTATCTATTCCAACACTTGCTATGAACTTCCTTATAGCGACTTGGTTTTTATACTTAGAGAGGTTATGATATCTAACTAGAACTTTTACCCTGTTTATAGTATTATTATCATACTTTAATCTTTTTAGTATAATTTCACTAAGAAGTTCTCCTTCTATTTCATGACCATAAAAATGTCCAAAGCCTTTATTATCTATGGAGAAACAATTTGTTTTAGCTATATCATGCAGCAATGCGGCCAGTCTTAAAATCATATTATTAGGTACTTCATCTAATACCTTTAGAGTATGGTTAAATAAATCTAAGTTGTGATATTTACTTCTTTGATCAAAGTCAATTTGAGGAAGAAGCTCTGGAATTATATATTGTAACAAGTCTACTTGGGAGAGTTGTCTAATACCGTAGGAAGGCATATTATTCAATAGAATTTTATTAAACTCCTCTCTTATTCTTTCCTTACTTATGTTTCTAATAAGTATGCTATTTTTCTTAATACTTGCTTTAACATTATCATCCATAGTAAAATTTAGTACCGATGAAAATCTCACAGCTCTAATCATTCTAAGTCCATCTTCTTGAAATCTTAAATCCGCATCTCCTACGGTATTTATAAATTTATTATTTATATTTTCAATTCCATTATGATAATCAATTAACCCTGTATCATGGTTATAGGCCATGGCATTAATGGTAAAATCCCGCCTACATAAATCCTCCTTTAATAATGAAGTAAAAACAACTTGCTTAGGTCTCCGATTGTCTTCATATTCTCCATCTATTCTATAAGTTGTAACTTCATAAGAATTTTTATCAATTAAAATGGTAACAGTTCCATGGCTTATACCGGTATCTATAATTTTATAAAATGGAGAAAATATATGTTTTATATTTTCGGGTTTAGCACTGGTGGTTATATCCCAATCACTGGGAGTTTTTCCTAGCAATGAATCCCTAACACAACCTCCAACTGCAAAAGCTTCATAGCCATTTTCATATAATATATTTATAATATTACAAACATTTTTAGGTAATTCTATTTTAAAATTCATTTCAATCTATTTATAGTGAACACTGTTCACCTAAATCCTCCTAATTTATGTTATTTTATTTAAGATGTCTTAATATATAAATTATACATTAAAACCTCTCTCTTATTATATGGAAATACTAAGATTTGAAAATAATCTTTAAAATAGACCGTATAGCATTACTTTTAACGCTCCTATATGAAATCAGCTTTTGAAAATGCTGTCTTCAAGAGACTTTAAAGTAATATTACACAGTCTTAATTTAAAGTATTACTAAGTTTTAAATTCGCCATTTAGTACTGGGATCTATTAATTTATCTTTTATATCTATTCCAAACAAACCCTTGGCTAAAGTTCCACTGTCTATAGGGTGGGCATCTACGACTTGATTATTTAGCTCCTGTATACCATCCTGAAGATTTATTCCCTTGCCTTTGGATTTATTCTTTTTATTTTTCATAAATAGTCCTCCTAAAGCTTTTAAGAATTATATTTTTCCAATACTTTATCGAATTCTTTACCAACGCCTATGGATTTATACTCAACTTCACCATTACTTCTGTTGATTACCTTATATGCACAGGCTTCATTAGAATTTTTAGGTCCCGCTATGATATATTCTGAATTATCCACTTTAACTACATCTATTAGCTCTAATTGTACAGGATTTCCTTCTTCGTTATATACTGTAATAAATTTATTATCCATTTTAAAACCTCCAAATTTTATTATATTTATAAGATGCACTAAAATACCGAATTTTATTTATTAACTTAGAAACTTTATTATTTATTTTCTATTTATAAATAAGACGTAAGAAAAGGACAAAGATTTCAAAATCATCTTTGTCCTTTTAAATAATCCATTCTCTCTTTAACTTTCTTCTCGTATCCTAAATTCGCTGGAGTATAATAGATTTTATCTATTAGTTCATCGGGTAAATACTGCTGATATACATAGTGGTTTTTATAATCGTGTGGATATTTATAGTCACTTCCAGGATTTAAAATCTGTGCACCACTATAGCTTTTATCTCTTAGATGTACAGGTACTTCCCCTATTATATCTTTTTCCACATCATAAATAGCACTATTGATAGCATTATAACAAGCATTACTTTTAGGTGCAGTGCTTATATAAATAACTGCTTGAGCTAATGGAATTCGTGCCTCTGGCATACCTATATGCTTTACAGCATTTAATGCAGCATTAGCTAAAAGTACAGCATAAGGGTCTGCATTTCCTACATCTTCGGATGCGGCTATAAATACTCTCCTAGCTATGAATTCAGGATCCTCTCCTGCATACAACATCCTTGATAAATAATGAATGGCGGCATTGGCGTCACTGCCTCTCATACTTTTAATGAATGCAGATATAACATCATAGTGACTATCACCGGATTTATCATAGCTAACATTTCTTTTTTGCATGCACTCTTCGATAACCTCTAGAGTTATATATATTATGCCATCCTCACTTTTATTAGTGGTTAACACAGCCAGTTCCAAGGCATTTAAAGCTCTTCTACCATCTCCATTAGAGTTAACACATATAAAACCTATAGCTTCTTCATTTATATTAATCCTTATATTTCCATAGCCCTTTTCCTTATCAGTTAGAGCTCTATTTATAAGTTTTCTTATATGATGGTCCTCAAGTAAATTAAGTTTAAATATCATTGAACGAGATAAAAGGGCCTTATTTACTTCAAAGAAAGGATTTTCTGTGGTAGCACCTATTAATATTACGGTTCCCTTCTCTACGTGAGGAAGTAGTGCATCTTGTTGGGTTTTATTAAATCTATGTATTTCATCAATAAACAAGATAGTTTTTTGGTTTCTCATTCTTTGATTTTCTAGAGCCTTTTCCACCATTTCTTTAATATCTTTGATTCCTGATGTAACTGCATTTAGTTCATAATAGCTACATTTAGTTGTGGTGGCAATTATTTTTGCTAAGCTAGTTTTTCCGACCCCAGGAGGACCATAGAAAATTAAAGATGTTAATCTGTCCCCTTGTATAGCTCTATATAATAATTTATCTTTAGATAAAATATGTTCTTGACCTATAAATTCTTCTAATGAACAAGGTTTCAATCTTTGAGCTAAGGGTGCATTACTTATTGTTGTATCACTAGATTTATCATCATCATAAAGGTCAAATAGTGAAATATTATTAAAGTTATCCCCCATGAATCACGCCTCCTAAAGAATTATAAAATTAGTATATCATATTATTTTATATGAGGCATATGTTTATGGTATTTTAAAATTGATTTATTAGAACTATATTAAAACAAAGTCTAATATAAAGAATAGACTATGTATCTAAGTAGCTTTTTACCTACTAGAATTATAGTCTGCTTTTATAAAGATATATAATAAAAAACATATATTCTGAATAAATTTATATTGTATCAATTTATTGGAGTTTATTATGCAGGAAATACTTAAATTACTTCAAGTTTTCTTGACTATTACTGATGTAGGCATTGCGGTTATGTTCCTAGCTCAATATAATGCCGGCTTTAAAAGACGCAGGAAAAGAAAGCTAGAAGAAAAGCAAAAGAATACTGAAATGGTGGAACTTAATAGAATAAAAAAATTAAAAGAATCCTATTACGAAACACAAATAAAGGTGAACAATGCTATTTTGGAAAGGGAAAGAGAGAAGTCTAAGTAAGATTACATATTACATTTTAAACGTCTTAAAGAACTCTCTAACCTTATAATTATACTTGCAACTCCTATTAACACCATAGGAGTTATAATAATTCCGCTTAAGGATACCAATGTAGTATTCATATTTAATCTCCCTTCCTATAATATTATTTTGATTCTATTTTGCTTAATATAAACATTATAACATATATTGAGAATAATTATTACTACTTATTGAAAAAAATTATTATAATCGCTTCATTTAGATATAAAAAATGGCTCACGTTGAAGAAATTTTCAATTCCTCAAAGTGAACCTGTTTTTAGCTTTATAATCTCATTTAAGAGTATTTTAGTTTAGGATATATATTCAGCATGATTTTTTTCAAAAGTTTTAATTTGTTCTACTAGATTTTCTTTGCTAATATCATCTAGTTTTTCAATAAGATTATCTGTAGCTACTTTAACTTCTAAATCCTCTTTATCATATCGATGTAGATACGCTAATCTAAGTAATCTCAAGATATTTTTTCTGTTAGGTCGATTTTTATACTCATTAAGATACGTATTTACATTACAATCTTTCTTAAACAAGTGAAAAACGCCACTACCTATTGCATAATAATAATCATTTATTAGGTATACAAATGGTTTCTTACCATTTAATTCTAGAACAAGTTCTTCATTATTCATAACATAACGGCTCCTTTCTAAAATACCAAATCATATATTATATATCAATATTCTATAAATAAAAATTTATACCTTCAAAACTATATAAATAATATGTAAACTTTATCTACCTTCATTGTAACAAAAAGGAGTGTAGGTATTATTAACACTCCTTTAATATTTTAAATTTTTAATTGTATTTATATTATATTTAAAATTTGTTATTTATTATAAAAGTCTATATCCATAATATATTTCATTCACACTTTACTTTCCCTAAGAAAAATGTTGACCCGTCTCTATTTCGGAACCTAAAAATTGCTTGTTCTATCTTAATAGAATTTGTTTCCTCTTTTGCAATAAATTCAACTTTCATATTGTTAATATGAACTACTGGGTACCAGCTACTATCATGAAGATTTATAACTTCTAACACATTCTAACACCTCTCAATTTATTATTTTAATTATATTAATATATATGTTAATTCTTTAATCTTTACATCATATTCTTTTCAATTTTTTATATACTTTATATGTACATAAAAGATTGAAAATATGTTCAAAATCTTACTCTCATACAAATTCAATCTTAAACTTAGACTTTGTTTTATATAGTTCTAAAACCAACGACCATTTAAAACAAAGCCCAAAATTTAAAAGAAGGGTTGATTGTTTCTTCCCTTCTTGGCTATGAATAAACTATAAGAATTACCAGTTAATTGTTAATATAGATGCATCTTCATTTACAAATTCACACTCAATGGTAAATCCATTTTCCTGTAATTTTTCAGATATTCTTTTGATTATATTACTGTCAACTTTATACTCGATTACTAAATCAACACTATATTTGCCTTCTGAAGAGGAAAAGTCAATTGCGCTATATATATCATCTAAGGTATCTTCAATTAATTGCTGAATATTTACTATTTCTGAATTCTTCCTATCTGCTAATTCTCTATAAAAACTAGCCATTTTGTATCCATTAGATTTTATACCTGTAATATTTTTATCAACCGTAATAACAATGTTATTACTTAAACCTTCTACATAATAAGTGTTTTTAAACAATTCTAAGTATCGAGATATTATAATATCTTTCGTAAATTCGGTGGGTACTGTTATCACTATATTCTCATCATTATCTATATAAGCATTTTCTATAAATCCACACCACGTTTTAAAATTAGATTCAGTTAGTTCTTTTTGTAAGAACTGTAGCACTCTCTCATTAACTTCTTGAATATTCATTCCCATACCTCCTATGCTTCCTGTAGAAGATAAGTTTAACACTTAATAAAATAAAAAAATAGAGAAAAATCTATTCTATGTATTTAAAATATGTAGTTATGCCACTACAGCTCATGATTTAATGTTTCATTAGAGTATTTATTAATTAAATCATGTTTTAGCATCCATAGATTTTGTGATAAATCAACATAATATTGATGAGGATTTTCAAACCTTAATACTTCATCCCATAATGTATTTACTTGCTCTTTACAATACTGTTTTATTTCTTCAATATTAGGAGACTTGTAGATACAATTACCCTTATCAAATATTTTTACTTGAAGTTCTTTGATATGATAATCCTTTAATACTGTCTTTTTCCATGTGTGTATAGGATCAAATAATACATAGGGTTTACTTTCATCTATTACTTCATCACTTAAAGTCAATACATCTGCCATTGCTTTATTTGTTTTATTATCATAAAATCTATAAACTTTCTTATATCCAGGATTAGTTACTTTCTCAAAATTTTCACTTATTTTTATTCTTGGTTTTATATTATTATCTTCATCTATAGCAACAAGTTTATATACTCCTCCAAAGACTGGTGTTGATTTAGATGTTATGAGATTCTCTCCAACCCCAAAAGTGTCTATCTGAGCTCCTTGCTGCAATAAATCCCTTATTATATATTCATCGAGTGAACTTGAGGCAGTTATTTTGCAATCTTCCATTCCTGCTTCATCAAGCATTTTTCTTGTGATTTTTGATAGATATGCGATATCTCCACTATCTAATCTTATTCCTTTTAATCTCTTCCCCATTGGCTCTAAAATTTCTTTTGCCACTTTTATGGCGTTAGGGACTCCACTTTTTAGAGTGTTGTAGGTGTCCACTAATAACACACAGGATGAGGGGTAGGTCTCTGCATAAGCTTTAAATGATTCATATTCTGTATCAAAGCTTTGAATCCAACTATGAGCCATAGTTCCTACTGCTGGGATGCCAAACAATTCTTCAACTATAGTACAGGCGGTACCCACGCATCCTGAGATATAGGATGCTCTTGCTCCTAATATAGCTCCATCATATCCATGAGCTCTTCTTGAACCAAATTCTAAGATTCCTCTACCTTGGGCAGACCTAACTATTCTATTTGCTTTTGTAGAAATTAAACTTTGATGATTTATTGTTAATAATAACATTGTCTCTATTAATTGAGCTTGTGGAAGTGATCCTCTTACTGTTATAATTGGCTCATTAGGAAATACAACTGTTCCTTCAGGTATGGCCCATATATCACATTCAAACTTAAAACTTCTTAAGTAGTCAAGAAACTCTTTTGAGAAGATTCCCTTAATTTCAAGATATTTCATATCATCTTCTGTAAATTTAAGATTATTTATATAATCTATAAGTTGCTCTAATCCTGATACTATTACAAAGCCTCCATTATCAGGAATACGTCTAAAAAACATATCAAAATATCCTATAGTATTTTTCATACCAGTCTTTAAATAGCCATTTCCCATAGTTAGTTGATAAAAGTCTGTTAACATACTTAAATTTCTTTTTATATCAAATTGCTTATTATTCATAATATTAACAACTCCTTTTATTTTTTACTTATATATTCTTCGCTATTATTTAAATATCTATTCTTATAGAAATTTTTCTATTTTAAGTACCATCACTTATAAGAATAGATGGATTTTTAACAATTATAGAGACTTAATTTTTATTAACTAGCATGGTTAAACTTTGCTATACTCACTACATATAAAAAGAAGGGTGATTCTCCTATAAGTACAAATTCACTTAATTATGCTTACATCAAAAAAGAGATGCTATAAAAATACCTCTTTTAAATAATCTAAACTCCAATTTATCTAAACATCATTAAATAAATCTGTTTTAAATTTTCTTTTAAAGTTGACGTTATTTTAAATCTCTCAATATCTTTTGAACAGTTACTGCTGTTCCATTCGCTTACTGTATTTTAAAATTTCATAACCTTCAAAATTATGCCCAGTGGTCATTAGAAAATCTTTAGCTAAATTTTCTTGTTCTAATTTCTCTTGTTGTTCTTGTAATTTCTTATCTTGAATTTTATCTTTTTCAATTTCTTCTTTAGATTGAATATAAATCTGTTCTCCACATTGGTAACAAAATCCTGTCAGCATCATTTCCTCTGTTAAATTTATTCCACAACTCTCACATCTCATATAATAATATCTCCTAATCATTTTGATTATATCTAAATATTTCTATGTTTTAACATGTTTCCCTCTATAATTTGTAATTAATGTAGATATAATAGCTTAAACAACTGAAAAAATAAGGTAGCCTATTTAGACTACCTTTCGATTGTTATTTAAACTTATAATTTAATTCTTTTACTTCATCAATCCATTTACCACTTATAAAATTAGCTCTTTTAAAATTAGTATGAATCCCTGTAGCTTTATCAAAAGATTCAGTATTGGTAAATGTTGCATAAACAATATTTCCATCTTTTATCTCAAATGTTGCTTCTTTAGTACTTCCAAGTGCAATGTATTTTTCTTGCCCCTCTAAAAGTATAGTGAATTGAATACTACTTGGACTAGCTACATCTGATATATCTTTATTAAATTTAACAGTTAAAGTATTTCCTTCTTTATAAGCATCAAGTATAGCAAAATCTTCAATCTTTATTAAATTAACTTCAGCTTCTAATGTTTTGGCATAATTATATACTAAATCATTATTTTTAACAGTCAATAATTCTATAATATGAGTTTTAGCTTGATTTATTGTAGCTTCATTTTTAAATTTCTTTGCTTCATCTAAAAATACCCGTGTTTGATCCATTCTATATTTTTGAACCTTATCAACTGCTGAACTCCAACTAGATACATAAGGTTTGTTTCCATTATAAGTTGCAAACTCATTTACTAATTCTCTTGCTCTATTAATTTTTTCTTGACTTACTTCTTTGATTGGGAAACCATTCTTTTCAAATAAAATCCCCATAAATTCTTCAAATAGTTTTTGTTGAACTCCATCAACTTGTTTTGAAAATTCACCAATAGCCCAAGAAGCACCACTGCCTTTTAGAGAACTTACAGCATCTCTAGCATTATTAATTGATTGTTGAGTATCACTATTTTTACAATTACTAACTTCTGTAAATGCTTTTTCATAAAGTTGATTATCTTTAGCATTATAAGAATTAATCTTATTACTGCTAGATGTTCCTGTAGATGTGGAAGAGCCACTACCTCCATTGTGATAATGGTATGAACCAACTGGATATCCCAACCCTGGTTTCCTTACATAATGTCCACCTTTTGAATCTAGTCGTCCCGGATGTGCATAAGCAATTGACACTGAACAAAAAACAAAAATTAATGATGTAGAAATAATTCTAGTAATTTTTCTCATACTAAACGTCACTCACCTTTCCATTACATATTTCTACATAAATCTCTAAATTCCTTCTAAAATATTACAAATATAGAAATATAGAAATATAATAAGTATCAATTTTAATGAATTACTCATTGAAACTATCTGCTGTCTTCTATTCTTTATATGTCTATATTTTATTAATTCATTTTCTAAATCTAAATTCTCAACATTTATATTGGGTAATGTACTAGCTCTACATCCTTTTGATAAGAGAAAATTACAAATGACACAATTTCTATAATGACTAAAGCTACATTTTTTAAAATTTGGTTTTTTCCCTAATAAAATCTTATAATTTTGTTTAATCACTAGCTTCTTTTTCATTTAATTACCTCCTTTTAGACATAAAAAAATAGGCTCACATTGAAGAATCTTTTTATTCCTCAACGTGAACCCTTTTTTCAGTTTGATATATTCACTCTTAATATAAACTTCTTAAATATTGGTGCAGGTGAAGGGAGTCGAACCCCCACGCCGAAGGCGCTAGATCCTAAGTCTAGNNGCCAATTCCGCCACACCTGCATAATATAAGTTAGTTATTTGGTGCGAAAGATGAGACTTGAACTCACACGGGGATACCCCACACGCCCCTCAAGCGTGCGCGTCTGCCGATTCCGCCACTCTCGCATATGATAACTAACAAATAAATTATATCACTAACTCCCATTAAATTCAATAATTATTTACTTAACTAAATAATTATTGAATTTAATTATCTATATTATTTTCCTAAATGAGCTAGAGTTCCTTTATTAGTTACTAGAGATATCTCACTAAGGATACTTAGTGCTATCTCTTCAGGTGTTTCTCCACCTAAATCTAAACCTATAGGTGTATATAAATTAGGTATATCTAAAGAATATCCATCTGCTTTTAGATTTGCTTTAAGTTTACCTACCTTATTTTTACTTCCAATCATTCCTATATAATTTGCCTTTGAATTAATTACAGCTCTTAATGCAATCTCATCATAAACATGACCTCTTGTAATTATAACCACATTGGATTTTTCATCTATAGGATAATTAGTTAGGTTTTCATTGATGTCCCCTAAGATTAATTCATCTGCCTCTTTAAACCTTTCCTTATTACAATAGTCTTCTCTATCCTCAAATATAACTACATGATACCCTAGAATATGTGCTATGGAATGTAGTGGTAAGGCTACATGTCCGCCACCAACAATAAGTAACTTCTTTGCAGGGGAAAAAATTTTTATATATCCTTCAACTTCCCCACCACAAGCCATCTTTAGTCCATTTTCGCTTTCAGTTAAACTAAAGGAAAATCTTTTATTACTATTCTCTTTAATACATTCTTTACACAAATCAATTAGATTTTTTTCTAAGGCACCTCCACCGATGGTACCAAGAACTTCTCCATTTTCTATCACAGCCATCATAGTTCCTTCTCCTCTAGGAGATGAGCCACAAGCTTTAGTTATAATACTCAAGGCAACAATTAATCCCTTTGATACTTCTTTGTTTATTTTATCCAACATTAAATTTTCCATAATCTCACCTCTATTTTCCAAATGGGCATATAGGATAATGACATGTTTCACATTTTAAGCATAGCCCACCATGGCTTAATTTAACTATATCTTTTTTTGAAATTTTATCGTTACATATTATTCTAGGCAATAAAATATCAAACACTGTGGTTTTAGAAAACATACCACAGGCAGGTAATCCAACAATAGTTACATCATCTTTATAGGCTAGCATAAACATAGCACCTGGAATTACTGGGGAGCCATAGGTTATGACCTCACTGACACATGCTGCAATTGCTTTTGGAGTAACATCATCAGCATCTACGGACATACCTCCACTGGTTATAATAAAATCACAGCCTTTATTTATTAGTGATTCAATACCCTCACTAATAAATGCCAAATCATCTGGTGTAAAGATAGTTTCATATACTTTGCAGTTATAGATTTCTATTTTCTCTTTAATAATTGGGGCAAATTTATCTTTAATTCTACCTTCATAAACCTCTGTTCCTGTAACCACCATTCCAACTTTTTTATCTTGAAACTCTTTAACACTTATAACACTATGGGATGTTTTCATAATATCTTCAACTTCTATAATGTATTTTTCATCTAAAACTAAGGGAATTACTTTACAGGCAGCTAAAATATCTCCTTTTTTCACCACAGAATTGTTATGAATAGTACTCACTATTATGTTATTAATGCTATTTATTTTTTCTAAAGCATCTATATTAATTTTAACAATTCCATCGCAGTTAGAAATTATGTTCACCTTTCCTTCTCCTACAGCAATGGGAATAGAGTTTTCTCCATAGATAGCTTGTCCTATTCTTTCTGCACATTGTTCCTCATGAAGAATTCCTTCTTTTAATTCTAATATATAAATGTGATTTTTCCCCATGGATTTAAGTTCAGCGATATCTCCGCCTTTTATAATATGACCTTTCTTAAATCTAGCTCCTTTAAATTCGCCAGGAACAATTTTAGTTAAATCATGAGCTACTACCATGCCAAGAGCATCTTCTACTCTAACCATCTTCATATTAACCACTCCAAATGCATTTTTTACCATTATAGCATTTTATGTAAAAAAAAACCACTAATTTAAACTTAGTAAACTAGTGGTGTTATAATAATATTATTTACTTTCTTTTATTGTTTTAAAATTAATTACAGCATTAAGTATTACTCCAATTAAAGCTGCTAAGCTTACTCCTGTTATTGTGACAGTACTACCTACAGGTATTCCGATATCTATTCCTGTGTATCTTTGCAAAGTAGTAGTTCCTAATCCTATTAATATTATAGAACCTATGACTAAAATATTTTTTCCATTTAATTGAACTTTATCATTTTTTAAAGTTTTAAGACCTATTAATGCAATCATGGAGAACAGCATTATGCTTATTCCGCCCATTACTGGGTTTGGTATAGATAATAATAGTCCACCTAGCTTTGCAACAAAGCCCAAGATTATTGCCAGTACTGCAGTTATTCTTATAATTGCTGGGTCATAGTTTTTAGTCAAGGCTAATACCCCTGTATTCTCACCATAGGTAGTGTTAGCTGGTCCACCAATGAATGCTGAAAACATTGTTGCAAGACCATCTCCTAATAGGGTTCTGTTTAAACCTGGATCTTCTATGAAGTTTTTACCAACTACTTGTCCATTTGTAGTAATATCACCAATGTGTTCCATTAGAACTGCAAGAACCACTGGTGCAATTATAAGTATTGCTGACATATCGAATTTGGGTAATGTAAAGTTTGGGATTGCAAGCACTGCTGCATCCTTTATAGTAGCTGTATCTACTAGTCCTATTTTAAGAGATAGTAAATATCCAATGGTAACTGCTATTAATATAGCTAATTGCTTTATAAATCCCTTACATAGAAATGTTATACTAAGTGCTAAGGCTAGAGTAATTCCAGCTATGATAAAGTTGCTACTGGCCATATCTAAAGCCGTTGGAAGTAAATTCAATCCGATAACAATTATCATAGGTCCTACAACCTGTGCAGGAAGAAACTTCTTTATATTATTAACGCCTATCTTTTTCACAGCCAACGAAAGTATTACATAAATAAGTCCCGCTATAATTAAACCACCTTGAGCATACCTTAAATCTCCACCATGAAGCTCTGCAGCAGTAACGATAACTGAAATAAATGCAAAGGAAGAACCTAGAAATGCGGGAACTTTTCCCTTAGTACATAGATGAAATATTAGTGTTCCACATCCTGCTGCTACAAGTGCCACTGAAGGATCAAGACCTGTTAATACTGGAACTAACACTGTAGCTCCAAACATAGCTATTAAATGTTGAAATGCTAATACCAATTTTTTAATACTTGAACTAACATTAGAGATAGATGAATTTCTTGATTCTGTAATTAAATTTTCCGCCATAATAAGACCTCCTGAATATTTTTAATATTAGGAGAAATTTCTTTCTCCCTTTCAGTATCTCAGTACTGATTAAAAGGTTAATAATTTAATATATAATATACTATTATTGCAACTAAGCATTTTTCACAAATTCTTAGTTATAAATAAAAAAACTTCTCGCAAGTTCGCAAGAAGTTTATATAAATATAAAATATATTTACATATTTATTATACTCTTGCTAGCCTCTCTGGACTAAATTAAAGAATTTTATTTATTGTTATTCATTATAACTCATATATGTGATTTTTACAACCTGTTTTAAAAGTTTTTAATAACTCTATTTGGAACTTTCTCATTATTCTAAAGTCACTTGAAATAATTTCTATATATACGTTATAATGAGACTAAGATATATTAAATACAGAATATTTTTTATATTCAATTTTCATTTTTAGATGGGGGTGTATGTATGAACATACGTTACGCTGATAGGATTGGTAACCTAAAAGCTTCAGAGATTAGAGAATTGTTGAAATTAATTGAAAAACCTGAAATTATATCCTTCGCAGGAGGACTTCCCGCTCCAGAGCTATTTCCTGTTGATAATATGGAAATTATAATGTCTAAAGTATTGAAAGAAAAAGGGCAAAGTGCACTTCAATATGCAGCGACAGATGGATATACTCCTCTTAGAGAAGTAATCGTGAATCAGAGAATGAAGCCTTCCGGTGTGGACTGCGATATTTCAAATATTATGCTTACTAATGGCTCTCAGCAAGGTTTAGAATTTTCTGCAAAGCTTTTCATAAATGAAGGTGATACTATAGTTTGTGAAAGCCCAACCTATTTAGGTGCTATTAACGCTTTTAAGGCTTATAATCCTAAGTTTATAGAAGTTGATATGGATGAAGATGGCATGGAAGTTGATAAACTAGAAGAATTACTAAAAAATAATGAGTCTATTAAGATGATATATACTATTCCTGATTTTCAAAATCCTAGCGGAATAACTATGAACTTAGAAAGAAGAAAACGTTTAGCAGAATTAGCTAATAAATATGAAATTCCATTGATTGAAGACAGTCCATATGGGGAATTAAGATTCGAAGGAGAGAGATTGCCAGCAATTAAATCCTTTGATACCAATGGATATGTTATCAATTTAGGCACCTTCTCTAAAACCTTTTGTCCAGGTCTTAGATTAGGTTGGATAACAGCTAATAAGGAAATAATACAAAAATATATTTTAATTAAGCAAGGTGCAGACCTTCAGTGTAATACTCTAGTTCAAATGGCTACTGCAGAGTATATGCAAAAATATGATTTAAATCAACATATTTTAAAAATAATTGAAGTTTATAAAAATCGTAGAAATCTAATGCTAAACAGTATAAAAGAATATTTCCCTAAAGGTATAAAATATACATATCCTGTTGGTGGATTATTTACTTGGGTAGAATTAAGAGAGGATTTAGATGCAGCAGTTATAATGGAGGATGCTCTTAAAGAGAATGTAGCTTACGTACCTGGTGGCTCCTTCTTCCCTAATGGTGGAAAGAAAAATTATTTCAGACTTAATTATTCAAATATGTCTGAAGAAAAGATAGTTGAAGGTATTAAAAGACTTGGAAAAGTACTTAATAAGTATTATAATTAATAGATAAATTAATCATAAATCATCTCATTTTAGGGAATAATATCTAAAAGGAGTGATTTATATGTATGATTCAAAGAATAAAAATGAAGAATGTTCTAGTAATTTAAAGGGTGATTGTATAAAAGATAGAGGATATTTTAAAACAGAGAATTATGGTTATGTATCAGCTAAGAATTCATATATACCTATAGAGAGTTTAATAGCTGATTTAAATAATAATTATTTAAATTAATTAAATTAATGGGGGTTTTTTTAAATGAAATTTTCAAGCAGAATATCAGCAATGAAGTATTCTCCAATACGTAAACTTGCTCCTTACGCGGATGAAGCTTCAAAAAAAGGAATTAAAATTTATCACTTAAACATAGGGCAACCGGATATAGAAACGCCAAAAGAGTTTATGGATGCTATTATAAATTTTGATGAAAAGGTTCTTAAATATGCACCTTCTCAAGGATTAAATGTAACTATCGATAGCTTTATTAAATACTACAAACAATGGAATATAGACTTTCATAGTGATGAATTACTTATTACTAATGGTGGTTCTGAAGCCATTCCTCTAGTACTTACAGCTATCTGTGATGTTAATGATGAAATCATAATCCCTGAGCCATTCTATACAAATTATGAAGGATTTGCACAGAATGCAAGTGTTAAAGTTGTACCTTTTATAACTAAAGCTGAAGAAGGATTTCATTTACCTAATAAAAATGTAATCGTAGAAAAAATTACTGATAAAACTAGAGCTATAATGATTTCCAATCCAGGAAATCCTACAGGAGTGGTATATACAGAAGAAGAAATAAGATTATTAGCTGATATATGTAAGGAATATGACTTGTTTTTAATTGCTGATGAAGTATATAGAGAGTTTGTTTATGATGGATTAAAATACACTTCTGCCCTTTATATGGAAGATATAAAGGATAGAGTTATTTTAGTTGATAGTATATCAAAAAGATATAGTGCTTGTGGAGCAAGGATAGGATTAATTGGTTCTAAAAATAAAGAGCTTATATCTCAAATAATGAAGATTTGTCAAACAAGATTATGTGTACCAACTATAGAGCAAATTGCAGCAGCTAACTTAATAAATACACCTAAAGAGTATTTTGATAGAGTTAAGGCAGAATATGAAGCTAGAAGAAACATCCTATATAGTAAATTATCAAGTATTCCAGGAATCGTTTGTGAAAAGCCTACAGGAGCCTTTTATATAGTTGCTAAACTTCCAGTTAAAAACGCAGAGAATTTTGCTAAATGGATGTTAACTGACTTTAACTATAATAATAAGACAGTTATGGTTACTCCAGCAGATGGTTTCTATGCAACTAGTGGTCTTGGTATTGATGAGATTAGATTATCTTATTGCCTCAATACAGATGCATTGACAGATGCAATGGATATAATTGAAAAAGGTCTTAATGAATATATTAAAATAGAAAAATAATATAAAAGCTTAAGGTTGGAAATGACCTTAAGCTTTTATACTTTTCCTTTTAAATTCATGATAGGTATTTATTACTTCAAAACCCTTAGACTTATATAAGTTAAAGGCTATAATATTAGTATCCTGACATTTCAAATATACTTCATTATATCCTAAACTATAGATTACATTCATTAGATGGTTTAATAGTACATCTCCTAACTTTTTATTTCTATGTCGAGGAAGTATACCTAGATTGACAATGTACATTTTATTATCTTGTTTAATTATCTGACCATAACCCACAGGTTCATTATAATAGTTTATAAATATGCTTCCCCTAGGAATATAATACTTTTGATATTGCTCAAATATAATATCCTCTTCTTTAATTTCCGTTCTATCTATTGAACTAAAGGCTAAGTTTTGTATCATACATCTTTTTTTCTCATCCTTTCCAGCTCTAAACTGCTCAAAAGAAATTCCTCTTATAGGTATTTCATATTCTCCATCAATAGACTTTTTCATTTCAAAGATAATTTTATCTGGTATAACTCCTATTTCTTTTAATTGGTTGATATCAAAATAATTTTCATTATGGCACATTATAAACTTAGCGTTATTATCAAAAAAACTAAAAAGCAATTCGTAATATTCTTTATCTCTATATGATGGGAGAAGATTAATACAATGAATTCTATATGAATTTTTACCTATTTTATTAAACCATATAAATCCAATATACTTACTATTTTCTTTTAAAAATCGGACTTCCTTTCTAAATAAAAGCTTCTTAATGATGTTCTTATTCCTATAAAGCTCTTTTAATTCCTTCTTATGTTCCGTAGGTACATTCAAATAATCCATAAGACTTAAGTTAATATCATTTAGACTCTCCAATTTATACATAAGCAAACACACCTTTTTAAAAAACTACATATATTATTATTATAGTAAAAAATAGTAAATATACCTATAAAAAAATAAATCATCTAATAAATTTATTGGATGATTTATTTTTTATAGGTATATTAAAAATAATTAAACAGCTTTGATACTAAGACCTATTCTTTTTGATTCCTCATTTACATCAAGAATAATAGCCTTAACTTCTTGACCAATCTTAAGTGCTTCTTCTACTTTTTCAACTCTTGCATCACTAATTTGAGAAATATGAACTAATCCATCAATGCCTTCTTCTAGTTGTATAAATGCACCAAATTCAGCAATTCTCACTACCTTACCAAGAACTATATTACCAATTGGATATTTCTCTTGGATATTATTCCATGGATTATCAGAAAGTTGTTTAACGCTAAGTGCTAGCTTGTTATTTTCTTTATCTAAATCTATAATTAAAACTTCAATTTTATCCCCTATTTTATATAGTTTAGATGGGTTGTTTACTTTATTCCATGACATCTCAGAACTATGAAGTAATCCATCAACTCCATCGATTTCTACAAAAGCACCAAAAGAAGAGATTCTTCTTACAATACCCTCTACAACTTGATCTTTCTCTAATTTTTCCCAGGTCTTTGCCCTAGTAAGTTCCATGTCTTTAGATAATAACTCTCTTCTAGAACCTATGATTTTAAAACCATTTCTTTGTTTTGAAAATTCTATAATTTGAACTTTAAAGGTTTCTCCCACATATTTTGATAGATCTTCTATTTTTGTTAATTCTATTTGAGATGCTGGGATAAATACTCTTTCTCTCTTAAATGTAGAAACTAGTCCTCCCTTAACAACTTCTTTAACTACAACTTCAACTATTTCTTTATTTTCAAAAGCCTGTTTTAATAATTCTTGATTTTTTTCTCTATCTAATTCTATGTTAGATAGTACAACTAAACCATCATCATTTTTTCTATTTATAACTTTCGCTTTTATCATATCTCCAATTTTTATCATATCTTTAAGAGAACTATTTTTATCCATTAAAAACTCACTAGCTGGTAGGATAGCTTCAGTTTTAGATCCTATTGTCAAATAAGCTTCATTATCATTAATTTTAAAAACTTCCCCTTCTAAGATTTTACCTACAGATATATTATTAGCATCTTTGGAATATTGATTATATAATTCCATTTCTTCGTTATTAAGATTTTTGTCAATTTTCATTTTATTAATTGCCTCCTTAATTACACTATCTGGAGTTGAAGCACCAGCAGTAACACCTATTTTTATTGTATCATCACCTTTTATTAAATTTAAAAGGGTATTATCAAATTTTTCTACATGATGTGTATTAGAACAGTTACTCTTGCAAATTTCATAAAGTTTAGTAGTATTAGAACTATTAAATCCACCCAATACTACCATAACATCAACTTCTTTTGAAATCTCTTCAGCTGCTTTTTGCCTAACCTCTGTGGCACTACAAATTGTATTAAAAGCAACAATTTCTTTACTAAGGGTAATAATTTTATTCAATACCTTTTGCCAATTTTCCTGTTTTTCTGTGGTCTGAGAAACTACACAAACTTTTCTAGAAATATCCTTTATATTATTACCATCCTTTGAAATAAGCGCAGTATTATCACACCACCCATTTATTCCAATGACCTCTGGATGATTCTCATCTCCAACAATAATTATATTATATCCTTTATTATAGTGCTCCTCAACCTTTTGTTGAATATTACTCACATAAGGGCAGGTAGCATTCTCTATAATAAGGTTAAGTTTTTTTAATTTATCAATTAAGAAACTAGAAACTCCGTGGGATCTAATAACTATTACATCTCCAGGATTTAGTTTTTCAATATCATCTACGCCTATAGAAAATATTTCGTTTTTTTCTAATTCTTCTACCACATCATTGTTATGAATTAGTGGCCCTAAGGTGTATATGGGCTTATTATATTTTCTTTTAAGCTCCATAGTCTTATCTACAGCCCTTTTAACACCAAAGCAAAATCCAGCTTTATCTGCTAATATAACTTCTTTCATCGTGATCACCTCTTAATTTACATTGTCAATAACATTCTGCACATGCCCTGATATCTCTTCAACAACCTCTTCTATAGTAAGATGTGAAGAATCTATCTCAATAGCGTCTTCTGCCTTTACAAGAGGATCCAGTGGCCTACTGCTATCTATATAATCTCTTCTTTTAATTTCAGATAAAATATTTTCATAATCCACCTTTAAATTTTTCTCTACAAGTTCTTCATATCTTCGCTTAGCACGTTCCTCAGCCCTTGCAGTTAAAAATATCTTTAAGTTTGCATCTTTCAGTACCACAGTTCCAATATCTCTACCATCCATAATCACATTATATTTTTTGGCAATCTCCTGTTGCATATGCACTAATTTTTTTCTCACTTGAGGAATAGAAGCATAATTAGATACGTTGTTGCTGATATCTGGATGAGTTAATTTACTAGTAACATCTTCACCATTAACTATAAGGTTTTCATCTTGAAAATGCATTTCTAAAGTTGATAATAGAGAACATAAACTATCTATCTCATCAGAATTTATATTTTTATTCATAGCAAACAGTGTTACTGCTCTATACATGGAACCTGTATTTATGTACATTAAATTAAATTTTTTCCCTACAAGCTTTGCTATAGTACTCTTACCAGCCCCCGCTGGTCCATCGATAGCTATAGATATTTGCATGTTTATCCGTCCTTTCTAAGATCCATAACAATAGTATATTCTCTTAACTAATTGTCATTAATTTTGCTTCCTGCTATAAATCCTGTGGATAATGCTATTTGAACATTATATCCACCAGTATAGGCATCAACATCTATGACCTCTCCAGCAAAGCTCAAGTTATGAACTATTTTTGATTTCATAGTAGATGGGTCAATCTCTTTAGTATCTATACCACCTGAAGTAACTATTGCTTCAGCCACAGGTCTTAGAGATTTTACAGTCATAGCTAAATTTTGTGTAAGCTTTACTAGAGTTTTTCTCTGTTCTTTGGTTATGGAATTAACCTTTTGATTCTCATCAATACCACTTAACTTAATTATTATATCAATAAGTTTTTTAGGATATAAATCATTCAGAGAATTCTTAAAGTCTTTATTGGCATATAATATAAAATCATTCTGAACACGTTTATCTAACTCTTTTTCATTTAATGCAGGTTTTAGATTTATATGTATAGTATAGTTATCCTTGTTTTTAATTAAACTACTAGCGCTAAGAACTAATGGACCTGATATACCAAAGTGGGTGAATAGCATTTCACCAAGGTCTTTAAATAGAACCTTATTCTTTTTATCTCTTAAGGTCAATTCTATGTTCTTAAGTGATAGACCTTGAAGTTCTTTAACCCAACCTTCGCTAATCTCTAGTGGTACTAGGGAAGGTTTTATGTCTATTATTGTATGTCCTAACTTCTTTGCAAGGGTAAGTCCATGTCCTGTGGACCCAGTTTGAGGATAAGATGCTCCCCCTGTACAAAGAATTACATAATCACCTTTAATCATTTTTCCACTATTCAATACAACTCCAGTAATCTTATTATCTGCACTCTTAAAGTCTTTAACTCCATCTCCTAAAAGAATTTCTATATTTTTTCTTTTTAATTCACTTTCCAGTGCCCTTATTATATCTGAAGATTTATCGGACATAGGGAAAACTCTATCCCCTCTCTCAACCTTTAAAGGAACTCCTCTTTCATTAAAAAAGTTCATAGTATCTTCATTGGTAAAAGTATATAATGCGCTATATAAAAAATGTGGATTTGTAGGTATATAGTCAAAAAATTCACCTATATTTTTCCCATTTGTAACATTGCATCTTCCTTTTCCTGTAATAAATAACTTTTTTCCTAATTTTTCATTACTATCTATTAAAATAACCTTATTACCTTTATCACTACTAGCTATGGCTGACATCATTCCCGCTGGTCCACCACCAACTACTATAACTGTTGCCAAAAAATCACCACCTGAATAATATTTAAAATTCTTCTATAGTATAATTTAATACAAAACTACATTTTATTCAATTGATTTTGTAAAATAAAGATATTTAAAATAGCAAAAAGGTTCAAAATATGAAATATATCCAAGTAAAAAAGGAGAGAATTTCATAATTCCCTCCTTGTATTTATAGTAAATTATAAAGATTAATAGTTTCCTTGAGCGTGCATAGCTTCGGCAACTTTTACGAAACCAGCTATATTAGCACCAGCTACTAAGTTGTAGCCAAATCCATAATCTTCAGAAGCTTTTTTACAATTGTTGTAGATATTAACCATTATTCCATGAAGTTTAGCATCTACTTCTTCTCTGCTCCAAGCTATTCTCATACTGTTTTGTGCCATTTCAAGAGCTGAAGTAGCAACTCCACCAGCATTTGCAGCTTTAGCTGGTCCTACTATAAGACCATTAGCTTGGAAGTATTGAACTGCTTCATTAGTACATGGCATATTTGCAGCTTCACATACATATTTAACTCCATTTGCAACTATTTGTTTAGCATCTTCAATTCTAATATCATTTTGAACTGCTGCTGGGATTACTATGTCAACTTTAACATTCCATGGTTTTTCTCCAGCATGGAATTCGCAACCATATTTATCTGAATAATCTTGTACTCTTGCACCTTTGTTTGCTTTTAACATTTCAACAAGGTAGTCTATTTTCTCACCAGTTACTCCAGCTGGATCATAAATATATCCGTCTGGTCCTGATAATGTAACAACCTTACCACCTAAGTCTGAAACTTTTCTGCAGATTCCCCAAGCAACGTTACCGAAGCCTGAAACTGCAACTGTTTTTCCATTTAAATTTGTGCCTTCATGTTTTAACATTTCTTCGCAATAGTAAGTAACTCCAAATCCTGTAGCTTCTGGTCTTACTAAACTTCCACCATAAGATAAGCCTTTTCCGGTTAATACTCCGTTTTCAAAAGCTCCTCTTATTCTTCTATAATGTCCATATAAATATCCTATTTCTCTTGCGCCTACTCCAATGTCTCCAGCTGGAACGTCTACATCTGGTCCTATGTGTCTATAAAGCTCAGTCATATAGCTTTCGCAGAATCTCATGATTTCAGCATCTGATTTTCCTCTTGCGTCGAAATCTGCTCCACCTTTTCCTCCACCTATTGGAAGACCAGTTAATGAGTTTTTAAGAATTTGTTCAAATCCTAAGAATTTGATTATTCCGATGTATACTGAAGGGTGGAATCTTAATCCGCCTTTGAATGGTCCTATACATCCATTAAATTGTACTCTGAAACCTCTGTTAACTTGAACTTTACCATTGTCATCAACCCATGGCACTTTAAACATGATTTGTCTTTCTGGTTCACAGAATCTTTCTAATAAATTAGCCTCTACATATTCAGGATGTTTTTCTAATACTGGTCCTAATGAATATAAAACCTCTTCAACCGCTTGGATGAATTCTGGTTCACCAGCATTTCTTTTCTTTACATTTTCCAATACTTGTTCAATATAAACTTTAGTATCCATAAGTAATACCCCCTAAAAATTGAAGTTGACTTTAATTTATGTACTATAACTCCACCTTTTAAAAATGAAGCTATAATAATATCATGTTAATTATATATATTCTACACAAATGAGTTTTATCCTTCTATTTTGTGATAATCACGAAGGAATTTTTTCGTTTTAGAAAAACGATTACATTAACATCTCCATATTCATAATAAGACATTTATGTGTTTAAATCAACACAATTTTTAAAATTTTCCACTAACTTTAGAATTTTCCATCATCTTTAGAATTTTTATAAGAATAAACCTGATATTGTTGCCAAACAGTTTCTAAATCATTAAAAGTTTTAGAAATTTTATTTTTCTCTTTTAATCCTACCGAAATGATTAGTGAGTTAATCACACTTAAAGGCGCAACTAATGAATCCACAAATGAAGCCATATTGCTTTCTGCAATAAGCGTGTGATCGGCTCTAGTAGCAAGTGGAGATAATACACTATCAGTTATTGCTATTACATCTGCATTTCGAGATTTAGCAAAGGTAAGCACTTCCACAGTTCTCATGGCATATCTGGGAAATCCTATTCCAATTAAACAATCATCCTCTGAAAGAGTTAGCATTTGTTCAAATATGTCACTCATACCATAGGATACAATTTTAACATTATCTAAAATTAAATTTAAATAAAATCCTAAGAAATCAGCAAGAGCTGCTGAACTTCTAAGTCCTACTATATATATCTTTTTAGCTTTTAATATACTATTCACCGCATTTTCAAAAGCATCATAATTAATTTTTTCTAGGGTTGTTCTTATATTGTCAATATCTGATTTTAATACTCCTTTAAGTACATTATTATGGCTCATGAAATCATTAGATAATTCAATCCTCTGAGCTGTAGTTAATTTATTTTTTATCAATTCTTGTAATGCCTTCTGCAATTCTGGATATCCATCATATCCTAATTGATTTGCAAATCTTACTACAGTAGATTCACTAACCCCTACGCTGTTTCCCAATTTTGCAGCAGTCATAAAAGCAGCCTTATCATAATGCTTTAAAATATATTCAGCAATAAGCTTTTGTCCCTTGCTCAATCTCGGAAATTTCATTTGAATCATCCTCATAAGATCAAGATTGTTGTTTTCCATTTTAACACTCCTTTGTAAATATATGTAGAAGTAAATATTTCACTTTATATTATTATGAAATTTTCACTTCATTTTAACATATAATGAAGTACTATTCAATACAGATTTCATTTTATAGAGTTTTAAGATATTTCATAGAATCCTTTGTTCCGCCTTGGTATTTCTCCAACATATATAAAATTACACATAATTCAAAATTTATTAACAATCTCAGTAATGAAATTGCTAATAAAATCACATTCATTTTAAAATACTTATGTTAAAACAACTAAAGAGGATAGTTATTAACAACCACCCTCTCTATAGATATGCATTTATTTTTTTTCTATGACTAGCAAATAAGGAGATTTTTCGCTCCTGTTAATAAACTTATGTAACATCACTCCATAGTTACTTTTAGGAAGTGATGAAGTGAATTTTAAAAGCTCTTCTCCCTCTATAGCTCCTGCTTCATGGCCAATATATACAGCAATTATTACAAAACCTCCACTATTTAATAAATGGAGAGCAGCTTCAATACTTTTTATAGTTGAGCTGTAGTTAGTAGTAATCGATTTATCTCCACCTGGAAGAAAACCGAGATTATATATTGCTACATCAATATTTTCCCTAATATACTCTTTTAAACTCTCGTGAGAATCTTGAATTAACTCAACATTACTTTTATTCTTTGCTCTATAGTTTTCAATGGCTATTGATTGAATGTCAAAGGCATACACTTTTTTAAAGTGATCACTTAAAAAGTCACAATCAAAACCATTACCTAAAGTCCCATCTACCGCTATTATTTTATTGCCCACATATTTTTCTATTATGCCATGAGAAACTACACTAATATCTCCAACATATTTAAACATCTTTAGTTCCTCCGCTCCTTAGGTACTGAATCTCATTATTGGTTAAATTTCTCCACTGGCCTTCTTTTAAATTTCCTAGGTTTATTTTACCTACAGAAATTCTTTTTAAAGCAATAACAGGATGACCCACAGCATCACACATTCTTCTAACTTGTCTATTTTTACCTTCATGTATTATTATTTCTAAATCACAATTGTTTTTACCTTGCTTTAATATTTTACACTTTCCTGGAGCTGTTACATAATCACCAATATCAATACCGCTGGTAAACTTATTAAGTGACGATATAGATGGAACCCCCTTTACTGTTGCTATATAAGTTTTATCAATAGCTACTCTAGGATGAATTATGCCATTATAAGCATCTCCATCATTGGTTAATAGAATAAGCCCTGAGGTATCATAATCTAATCGTCCTATAGGGTATATTCTCTCTTCTATTCCAATCAAGTCAATTATAGTTTCTCTTCCTTTTTCATCCTTTACAGAGGATATGTATCCTTTTGGTTTGTTTAGTGCTATATATATTTTATTTTCTACAGGAGAAATCAAATTTCCATTTACATATACTTTATTTACATTTGGCAAAACCTTTGCACCCAGTTCTGTGATTGTAGTATCATCTACCCTCACAACTCCGCTAAGTATAATCTCTTCACATTTCCTTCTTGATGCTACACCACATCTAGCCATATACTTTTGTAATCTTTCTTCCAAAATACCACTCCTATAGTTATTTACTTACCATTTTTTCTATTTCATAAATTGAATTATAAATATAAACCTCTAAAAAATCAACTTTAAATAGCAGACTACTCCTTAAAAGGCTTAATATAAATACTTCAAAATCTATAATAACAGTACTTAATAAAAAAACAGCTCAAATTTAGAGCTGTTTTTTATTTGGCGTTGTTTTAAATCATTGTTGATATTAGAACTACATA
>DFXM01000025.1:105757-132134 GCA_002381695.1 Clostridium sp. UBA4108
AAACGGTTTGTGAGTAATAATATGTAGTTCATTATCAATATTATATTAAAACGAAACCATTTATTTAAGTTGATTTTGTTTAGAATTTTGAGTATTCATATATCCAGTTTTTGAATTTCTACTGTCAGCACTATTGTCTATCATAGATGTGATTTCTGCCTTTTCTTTCCCATATCCCTTTGGTTTTTTATCTTTATTTTTAGCCATAGATACCACCTCCTATGTTATTATCTTTTCTAAAATCCTCCAATTTATTCACATAACATGGAGTGTTTATAAATATTTAACTCTTTTATTTTTGTGAAGATGACTTATATAGTGTTGATAAATAACTGCATATTATTAAATAATCTATTTAACTCTATATTTGTAGAAATTAAAGGAAAATGCTATAGTAGATGATAGAATATAGCAATTTAATGCAAGGGGGATTATTATGAGTAATTCAATATTTTTTATGCCTACAAAAATAATTTGTGAAAAAAATGCTCTGAAAAATCATGGAGCTATTATGAAAGAATTAGGTAGTACTGCTTTGATTGTCACTGGAAAAACCTCTTCAAAAAATAATGGTTCACTAGATGATGTTTTGAATACATTAAAAATAAATAATATTTCATATGTAATATTCGATGAAGTTGAAGAGAATCCATCTACTGAAACCGTTAAAAAGTTGGCCCTTCTTGGGAAATCTAATAAGGTAGATTTTGTAATTGGTATAGGAGGAGGATCTCCAATTGATGCCGCTAAAGCTGGTGCTGTATTAATTAAAAATCCTGATTGTTCTATAGATAACTTATTAACTCAAGGAGAATTAACAGCAATCCCTTTAATTGCAGTGCCAACAACAGCAGGTACTGGAACAGAAACTACTCCATACTCTATTGTTACTGATCATAGTGTAAAAAATAAGAGAGCCATACCTCAGAAGGTATTCCCATTAGTTTCTTTTGTGGATGCTACTTATTTAATGCATACGCCACATCATGTAACCATAAATACTGCCATTGATGCACTATCTCATTTAATTGAAGGATATCTGTCTACTAATTCAAATATATTTAGTAATTGTTTAGCTGAAAGTGGGCTGAAACTATTTAGTCATTGTATGAGTGCCCTTTTACAGCAGGATTTTCCTTTCGAAATACGTGAAAAACTAATGGTTTCCTCCACTATTGCCGGAATGGTGATTGCACAGTCAGGAACCTCTCTTCCTCATGGTATGGGATATCCATTGACCTATTATAAAAATGTACCTCATGGCATGGCTAATGGAGTATTATTAGGTGAATATATGGAACTTTATAAACTAAATGACAAAGCTAAAATAGATGTAATTTTATCTATTTTAGATATGAAATCTATAGAGGAGTTTAAAGGCTTTATAGATAAACTTATCAATAAAGATATAATTAAAATTTCTCATGATGAAATTTTAGAGTATTCTAAAGCTATGGCTAATAATGAAGCAAAGTTAAAAAATCATCCTTGGAAAGTTAAATTAGATGATATTATAAGGATATATACTAACAGTTTAAATTAGCTAGTTATATAAAATAAGGGGCTCTATAACTGTATAAAGCCCCTTTTATTCAACAATTTTCATATCATTAAACATTAGTTTTTTTACCCATGCATGTAATTTTACAAAACTATTATTTTCTAATACTTCCATTTCCTTTTTTAACTCTCCAATACTAATAATTGGCTCTAATAGCTCCATAGTATCCTTGAATCCTTCTTTTATTCTATTCTCTTTACAAATTTGATCTAAGTTTAAGGTACCTGTAATGGTGTTTTCATGTAATCCTCTAGGAATTATTTCTATTATTTTACAATTAGGGTATTGTGATTTATCTATATTACTTTCCTTAGAAAGTAATACCACGATTATAATATCACATCCTTCTTCATATACTGGCCGTATAGGAGTGTTATCTGATATTCCACCATCTATGTATTTATTGCCTAATACCTCGGTGCAATCATAAATTCTAGGAAGAGATGCTGAGGCCACCACTATATCTTTACCTATTCTGTCATCATAATCATTAATTCTAAAATATTTAGGCTTAAAATCAGGCAATTCTGTGCATGCTGCATAACATATCTTACCTCTCCTCTTAACTACATCCACTTTTAAATATCTATTTATTATGTCTATTGCACCATTCTTAGATGCAATTCCACACTCCAATCTCTTACACATATATTTCTTAGTGAAATTTATATATCGCCACCCTAAAGCCAACTCTACACCTTTTGTTATCAACATTCTCTTACTTACTGGTACAAGCTGCTCTATAGTAACTTCTTCCCATAAATCTTCTGCAGCTTTCATATCGTCTTGTGCAAATAGTATGGCATTAAAGGCACCTATAGAAGTTCCAGCAAACACATCTATATATTTATCTATTTTCAATTTTTTTAGTGCTTTCCAAACTCCTAATTCGTAAGCTCCTTTTCCACCACCACCTGATAGAACTAAACCTAGCTTCATAATTACACATCCTTATATACAAAATAATTTATAAGCATCTACTATTCATTATTTCCATATTTTTATTTTCTATTAATCATCTGAAGACAAATGCAGAGTCAAATATGTAAAGGATACTTGGCATGATACAAGGAATGGATTCTATTAGTGGAGATTTTCAATAATATTCATAAACTTTTCTGAATGCAAATGATATCGTTTTCATTTATCCATTTATAAATAATTTAAGGAGCCTTCTATAACTTAGATTGCTCCTTAATATATTTTATTTCATATTCTTAAAGCTTTGTTATAGAAGTACCTTTAATGAGGTGAGGTATTATCCTCTACCACTTTAAGAGGTCTCATCATATCATGATCCTCGTGCTCTAATATATGGCAGTGCCATACATAGTCTCCTGCATAATCCTTAAAATGCATAATAATTCTTGTAACCATTCCAGCTTCTGCTCTAACTGTATCCTTCCAGCCTTTTTCAAATTCCTTAGGTTCCACCGCAGGACCTATATATTGAAGAATTCCTTTTTCTTGAAAAAGTTGAATATCGAATGGAATTCTATCTAAAATTTTAAATTGTACTAAATGCACATGAATGGGATGTGGGAAATTAGTTAGATTAATTATATTCCATATTTCTATACTATCTAAAGCAGGCTTCTCTGTAGTTGGGTCATCCCACATATGATTATTTAACATAAGCATAGGCCTGCCATATTGGTCAGCACTAGCACTTAAGGTCAAATTTCTTGTTTTTTTCGCCATGGATTCATCTAGCATAGTCATAGGTTGTAGAGTTTCTGGAATCTTGCTATTATCGGTAGCTTTTAAGGGAAGTATAACTCTAAATTGCATTATTAAGCTTGTGTTTGGATCAATATCACTATTTACTAAATCTATATATGCATCTTTTAGTTTTGAAAAATCTATAATAATATCTGTCCTTTCTGCTGGTTCTAAAGTTATGGATTTCAGTTCTACAGGTTTATCAAGTAATCCACCATCAGTACCTATTTGGTAGAATCCTTCTCCGTTAGATAAGCTCAATGTATAAGCCCTAGTATTTGAACCATTTAAAAGTCTAAGTCGATACTTTCTTGGTTCTACTTTTAAATGAGGCCATATCTTTCCATTTACTACAATAGTATTGCCTAAAAAAGCAGGGACTACAGAAGGTTTTACAGATACAGGAAATGGTGGAGCATCAGGGTAGAAAAGAGAACCGTCCTTATTAAAACTCTTATCTTGAATCATAAGGGGTATATCATAATCCTTACTAGGCAGTTCAAGTCGGTTTTCAAGAACATCGCCTATTATATAAAAACCCACTAAACCTGCATATACATTTAATCTAGTAGTTCCTAAGCTATGGTCGTGGTACCATAAAGTTGTACCAGGCTGATGGTTAGTATATTTATATATTTCTCTTTTAAAGGTCTTTCCCTTAAGCAAATAGTTGTTTGTAAACCAAGCATCTGGGTGACCATCGCTATCTGAAGCCACATTAGCACCATGAAGATGAACCACAGTTCTTACTTCAGGAGAATCCATGGCACCGTGCAAGGTAATATCTACAGGAAGAAAATGCTTATAGGGTAATTTGTTTATCCATTTCACTAAGATGGTTTGATCCTTAAATACTTTAAGCGTAGGGCCTGGATAACAGCCATTATATCCCCATATAATGCTGCAAGGAAAGTACTTGTGAAAGTAATGGATAGATTGTTTCATACTTATTTCATAATATTCTATTCCACCGAGGATTGCTGTGGGTTTCAGTACATGAGGCTTTGGAACCTCGTCTACAAATTTAGGAATAGTATTAGGGTCAGAGGGGTCTACTTTATTATTAAAAGAATTATTAAATTCATCATTTTCACATTCATAACCATGATCTTTCAAATATATCACATCCTTATTTATGGTCATCTAGTACATAATATGGGAATAGAATTGAGGTGATACATTTCTTAGATACATAATACATGAATTTAAACTCTGTTTTAACATATCAATAAGAATTTAAAACAGAGTCTAAATCTAATCTACTAACACCCTTTTATATAGCAATATTAAGACTAATATTGATACAACACCTATAGCTAGTAAGGGCATTAAGGCGGTTAAGGTTATTTCATTTAGGCTAGTTAAAATCTTCATGGCATGGGTAGCTGGTAAAACATAGCTTAACTGTCCAAAGAAACTTGGTAGCATATCCGATGGAAACATAATGCCGCTAAGGAGCATGGTTGGTAAAAAGAACATCTGTGAAACCATGGTCATGGTAGAATTTTTCTTGGTTAGTATACCAATAATTAGTCCTATGATTATGCTTACACTAATAAATAAAATTAAAAGTAAAAAATAACTTATATAATGAACTGGGTGCTCTACCTTAAATATAATTGGAGCAGAGATATAAATAATAATAGACACAATTAAAATATGGATTAGAGCAGATACAAAGTTTGTAAAGAGCATTACCCATAGTGGAATGTTACCAACCTTATAGGTTTTTTTAACGTCTGAAGCAAATAGCTCCACTAAAGGATTTGGTAGCCCTAAAAGTGCTGCCATGGAGACTGCAAATATGGTCATGGATTGCATTAAGGTGGTTTTTGAAAGTGGATTTATGCTTGAGAATACTGACCCCATTACCACATAAAAAATTAGAGGTATTATATAATAGATAAGTAATATTCCCTTATTTCTAAAATCTAGCTTCCATTGTAAAAATGTACTGTATATTAATGCCTTCATATTATTACTCCTCCTTTTCCTCATTGATAATCTCAATAAATCTTTCCTCTAGTGAAGATCTTTCTACTTTTAAATCCACAATCTTATCTCCATTTTCCTTAACAATATAAAGTATTTCTGATAATGCCTCTTCAATATCACTGGCAAGTAAGGTTATATATTCTTCTAAAAGATGTATTTTATTGCTATGCTTAAGGGATATTTTGTTAAGAAGGGAATTGTTTAAGGTCTTTACACTTATTTTTATATCACTATTTGTAGACTTGATTTCACTAGGAGTTCCTATGGTGGTAATTTTTCCGCTTAAAATTATTGCAATTCTATCGCATAGAGTTTCTACTTCAGCCATATCATGACTTGTTAATATAATAGTTACTCCTCCTTGCTTTAACCTGCGGATTTCCTTGTGTAAGCTAACTCTTCCCTCTACATCTAATCCTGCTGTAGGTTCATCTAGAATTAAGAGTTTAGGTTCATGGGCTATGGCGAGGGCTAAATGTAGTCTTCGTTTTTGACCTGTGGACATATTTTCATATTGCTTTTTACAGCTCTCTCCTAATCCAAAGGTATCAAGAAGATCCTTCCTAATGGGAATGTTCTTCCACTTACAGAATAAAGTCATGGCTTCTAGGGCAGTAATATTACCTTGTAAGGAAGAGGATTGAAGTTGAACTCCAATTAACTTATTAATATCCACATTTTCTTTTACATCTTGTCCAAATATCTCAATGATACCACTATCATAAGACTTTATACCTTCAATACACTCAAGAGTGGTGGTTTTACCGGCACCATTAGGACCAAGTAATCCAAAAATCTCCCCTTCTCTTACTTCAAAATTAATATTGTCTACAGCGGCAACTTTTCCATAGGATTTTTTAAGATTCTTAACTTTTAAAACTATGCTCACAATTTACTTCCTCCTTGCTCTATTTATATATTCTAGATTTTAATTAGATTTTGTAATGATTAATATATATGAAATTTTTCCATAATTTATCATCTTAAGTTTATTATAATATATTACGATACATAGAATGCAATATATATTTGAAAAAATTTACTTTTTTAATAAAGTGTTGATTTTAGAACTACATATTATTACGAAGAAAACCATTTGCAGGAAGCTTAGATTTACTTAGGCTATATGAAAGTAAAAAGCGTTAAGAANNTTAGTAAATCAAGCTTTCGAAACGGTTTGCGAGTAATAAAATGTAGTTCATTATCAACACTTTATTAAAACAAAGTCTTAAAATAAAAAGCCAGCGATGATATAAATTCATCTACTGGATTTTTCAAATTTTAAGGAAACAGGTTGTAATGGTTTAATTCTGATGGAATCACTACGATCAATATTTAATTAATATAACCCTCTATACAGCTCATAAATCTCTTCCCTACTAAGAGTTACATAGTTATTTGCTAGAAGCCTTTGTTGAGTCATAATTACATTCTCAGTAAATTCACCTATCTCTTTTTCTTCCATACCGTAAGCTCTTAATTTTTTTCTGCTAATTAAATTATTTAAAAGCTGTTCTAGTGAATGATACACATCTTCTCCCTGCTTAATCTCCAATAAATCTGCAAGTAGGGCATTTACATCCTTTATTTTCCCCTCTGGATTTTTCTTATTATAGTATTTAAATATTTGGATAAAAAATTGATAATTTGCTTCTCCATGAGGAACATGATATTTTCCGCCAAGAGGATAGGAAAGTGCATGAACAGCGCCAACTCCTGCATTACCAAAGGAAATTCCTGCATAGTTACTAGCTATTAAGAACCCTTCTATAATCTCTGTTCTATACTCTTTTCCATTTTCTATTATTTCTTTATAACCCTTTATTATCATTCTTATTGCCTCTCTGCTATACATCTCTGTATAGGGTGTGGCCTTGGGTGAAACTAAGGATTCCATGGCATGGATAAGTGCATCTATGGAGCTATAGACAAAAAATTCATAAGGCAATCCTTTAACTAGCTCTGGTATTAAAACTGCATAATCCGCATAGAGCTCTTGCACTGCTAATCCCATTTTAGTTTTTTTAGCTTTTATTTCAGCAATGGATATATTAGTAACCTCACTACCTGTACCACAAGTGGTAGGTATAATTATAAGCTCTTTGTTTTTAACTGCAGCTACCTTCTTTTCAAACAATTCACTAACCTTTTCAACCTCTTTAAGTGCTAATAATTTCGATATATCTATTATTGAACCTCCACCTATAGCTACAATTCGCTTAAAGCCTTTAGGAGCAATTTCTTTCATTATTTTATCTATTATATCATCGGAAGGCTCTTTTAAATTATAATCTTCTTGAAAAATATAAGAGCATTTTAGGTTTAACTCTTCAAGGAAAGTTTTGTGTAAGAATTTATTTGTAAATATTAGATCATATTCTCCAATAGAAAAATTCTCAACAAAATTCCTACAACTATTAAATTTTAAAATCTCTGGTCTAATCTCTAACAACATCATAAAATCACCCTCTTATTATATATTATTGTGCCCATATTTCTTCATCGGTAGGTACCTTTGCATCTTCATTATAAAAACCTATCCTTGATACGTTTATTAAATGTTTATAATCTAAGTTTTCTGATATACTGTTATTTCCCCAAGAGCCACAACCTAAGGTTGTAGTTGGTGCAAAGCCATTATATAGACTTCCTCCTGCTGAAGTTGAAGAAGGCTGATTGACCACAAGTCTACTTACAGTTAATTTTCCTCCTGCATAGTCTATATGCTCTTTATCATTTGAGTGTATAGCACAAGAATGACCCTTTCCTTCTACATTTAGGTTAGTCTGAGCTATTTCCACTGCTTCTTTAAAGCTATCATATTCAAAACTAACCATTACAGGGCACATTTTCTCCTTGCATAATATATCATCTATACCTTTTCCTCTACCCTTTAAAATTATTACCTTAGTATCCTTTGGCACCTCTACTCCAGCTAAGGCTGCAATAAATTCAACACTTTGCCCAACAATTTTTCCATTTATACTTCCTTGTATGAATAATACCTTTTCAAATTTTTCTATAATATCTTTATCCTCAGTATAATAAGCTCCATTTCGAACAAACTCTTCTATAATTTCTTTATAATTTTCCTTAGGAGCTATTATACTCTGTTCGCCAGAGCATATTATGCCGTTGTCAAAGGTTCTTCCTGTTATTATTTTAGGAACTACCGCCTTTATATCTACATCTCTATCTATAATGCACTGCACATTTCCCGCTCCAACTCCATAAGCTGGTTTCCCGCTACTATAAGCTGATTTAACCATTCCCATACCACCTGTAGCGATTACTACATCCACTTGTGCCATAAGCTCTGAAGTTAAGTCTATAGAGGGTTCTTCTATAGTTTGTATCAAATTCTTTGGAGCATCTAATTTTTTTATGGCTTCATTAAAAAGCTCTACCACATATTTAGCACATTTCTTTGCTCTAGGATGAGGTGCTATAATTATGGCATTTCCACCCTTTAAAGCAAACATAGCATTACACATAGGAGTAACTATAGGATTTGTACAAGGGGTGACGGCTCCTACTACACCCATAGGTTTAGCTACTTTAATAAGTGATTTATCTCTTTCTTCCCCTATAATTCCTATAGATTTCTTATCCTTTAAATTGTTCCAAATAACCTTAGACTTTCCCTTATTCTTTGTGACTTTGTGGTCGTATACTCCCATTCCTGTCTCTTTTATAGCCATTTTTGCTAATTCTTCAGCTCTGTCATATATTATTTTTCCAATTTCTCTAACTATATTATCTACTTGTTCTTGAGTAAAGTTTTCATACTCCTTTTGTGCAACTCTTGCTTTATTTACTAAATTCTCTATATATATTTTGTTCTCCATCTTAAGTTTCTCCTTTTCATCTATTTTAACCTTATCTAATATTTCTTTAACATATAAACTATTTCCCATTTATCACTTCTCTCCTTTTCTACTTAAAATTAACTTGCTATCACCATGTTTATTCCTGCATTGAAAGCCAATAGATTTTTTTTAATACTAGCTTTTGGCACATTATCACATATAGCCTTCTCTAAATTTTCATAATCTATATCCTTAGTTAGTGCAGCTAGTATTCCAAGGCACAATATATTTATGGCTTGAGCATTATCAAGAACTTTTTCTGTACAATCAAAAATATCAAATTTTCTCACATTTTGTCCTTCAGAAACGTCTATACTACTATCAGTTATAATCATGGTATCCTCATCACAGAAATTTTTAAATTTATCTAAACCACTTTGACTTAAAGCCAATATTATATCCGCTTTTTCTACTCTTGGGTAACATATATCTTCATCAGAGATAATCACGTCAGCTCTACAACAACCGCCTCTAGATTCTGGTCCATAATTTTGAGTTTGAACTACATGCTTTCCTTCTAATACTGCTGCTTCTGCTAAAATTACTCCTGATTTTACAATTCCTTGTCCACCTAACCCAGTGAAGATTATTTCTTTTTTATTCATTTTCTTATCCTCCTAAAACTACTTTACAGATATTTGACATAAAATAGACATTATTTATTTCTTTTGAAACTGCATTATATATTCTTCTACATATTCAGGCTCTACAGTATTCTTAAATACGCCTATTTCATATGTTTCCTCCTGCTTCTCACTGACCTTTTTTCTTAAATGGTCTATCATGTCAGAAGGTTTTCGTAGTGAATTTCTTCTTCCAAACTGCACAGGACAAGGTGTTAAGGCTTCAATTATAGAGAAGCCCTTCTTATCAAAAGCCTGTTTTATAACATTTACTAGATGTTTATAATGTGCTACAGTGCTTCTTGCTATATAAGTTGCCCCTGCTGCTTCACACAATTTGCATATATTAAAATCTCTACATATATTTCCAGTTTCCGTAGTAGTAGTTCTAGCATTTAGTGGTGTGGTTGGAGAACATTGTCCTCCTGTCATTCCATATATGTTATTATTAAAAACAATAACCTTTAAATCTATATTTCTTCTACAACCATGGATAAGGTGATTTCCCCCTATAGCAGTACAATCTCCATCTCCAGTCAAAACGATTACCTCTAATTCAGGATTTGCAAGCTTTATGCCCTCTGCGTAAGGAATAGCTCTTCCATGTAAGGTGTGTATTGTATCGAAATTCATGTACTGAGCAGCTCTTGAAGAACAGCCTATACCTGAAACTACACAAATTTTATTTTTATCTATATCTAGAGAATCTATGGCTTCAACTAGTGCACTTAATATTATTCCATTACCACAACCTGCACACCAAATATGAGGAAGATGCTCTTCTCTCATGTATTTTTTAACTAATGCTTCTTTCATATGTTCCCTCCATAATTGCGCTTTCTAACTCTTCAGTTTTAAAGATTTCACCACAATATTTATTAATACCTACAACCTTGCACCTATCTCCGACGATTCTTTGAACTTCAAAGATTAATTGACCAGCATTTAATTCTGGTACAAATATCTTTTCAATATTATTATTTTCTATGATTGATAGCAATGCACTATCTGGGAAGGGCCATATGGTGTAAGGTACAAATAAACCTATGGCGGTTTGCTTATTTTTTATAACTAATTCTCTACATACCCTAGCTGTAGAACCAAAGGTAACGATTAATGATTTGCATTTATCAGTTTTCACTTCGTTATATTTAGCTATAGTATCCTTATTTTTCTCTATTTTATTTAATAATCTTGAGGTTAATTTCTCTGCAACTTCATTAGAGTTAGAAGGATATCCCCACTGATCATGATTTAGTCCAGTTACATGAAATTTATATCCTTCACCTATGGTAGCCATTGGAGGTATTAAATCTTCTGTATTTTTATAGGGTGCAAAGCCTTCTTTTACCTCCTCTAAACTAGGCTCCTTTCTATCGATAATTTCTATGTGGTCCTTTAAATAAACACTTTCCCTCATATGTGCTATGACTTCGTCCAGTAGTAAAATTACAGGTACTCTATATTTCTCTGAGTAATTAAAGGCTTCAATAGTTAATTCATATGTAGAAGCCACACTATCTGGTGCCAATACTATAACTGGATGATCCCCATGGGTTCCCCACTTACTTTGCATTACATCTCCCTGAGATACGGAAGTAGGAAGTCCTGTACTTGGTCCTCCTCTCATTACATCCACTATTACACAAGGGATTTCAGCCATGGAAGCATATCCAATGACCTCCTGTTTTAAGGAAAATCCAGGACCGCTAGTTGCAGTCATTGCTTTAACTCCAGTCATAGCTGCTCCAACTACAGCAGCCATTCCTGCAATCTCATCCTCCATCTGTATAAATCTTCCTCCAACTTCTGGTAATTTTACAGAACTTATTTCTGCAATTTCACTGGCTGGACTTATAGGATATCCACCATAAAATTTCATTCCAGCCCTTATAGCACCTTCAACACAAGCTTCATTTCCTTGTATTAATACCAATTTACTCATCACTGTCTCTCCTTATATTTATAGCAAAATCAGGACATATATTTTCACATATACCGCACTTTATACACTTTTCTTCTTGAACCACTATAGCCTTCATATTCTTTTTTCCAAGTACCTTCTTTGGGCAATTATCTATGCATAGTTCACAGCCCTTACACCACGCTTTATTTATATATATCATTGTTCTAGCTCCTTCAATCATTTATGAATTTTATGATAAATAAAATAGTTAAACTGCTTATTAAATCTCTTCTCCCACTCTTTTATAAGTTCAGCTCTAAATTTAGGATGAGCTATATTGATTAAAGCTCTTGCTCTTTCCTTTAAAGATTTTCCTTTAAGTCCAGCTATTCCATATTCAGTAACTACATAATGTACATCATTCCTAGAGGTAGTTACTGCGGCACCCTCCTCTAAAAATGGGACAATTCTAGATGCAGTACCCTTGGCTGCAGTGGAGGGCATTGCTATTATAGATTTTCCACCCTTAGATATATTGGCACCTCTTATAAAGTCTACTTGTCCGCCTACTCCACTAAATTGCTTTAACCCCATGGATTCAGCGGCTACTTGGCCCATTAAATCTATTTGTATACAGGAATTAACAGATACCATGTTGTCATTTTTGCCGATAATATAAGGGTCATTTACATAATCTACGGGATGCATCTCTATCATTGGATTATTATCTATAAAGTCATAGAATTTCTTTGTTCCCATGAAAAAGGACACCACCATCTTGTCCTTATGAAGAGTTTTTTTCTTGTTATTAATTACCCCTGCTTCAATTAGTTCTAATACGCCATCTGAAATCATCTCAGAATGTATGCCTAAGTCTTTTTTATCTTTTAAAAATAGTAGTACCCCATCTGGAATTGAGCCAATTCCTAATTGAAGGGTAGAACCATCCTCTATAAGCTCTGCACAATTTTTACCAATAGCTTTTTCAACTTCTCCAATTTCACTAGGTTTTATTTCCATTATGGGATAATTAACTTCTACTATATGATTAATATCTCTTACGTGAATAAAAGAATTTCCTAAAGTTCTCGGCATATTAGGATTTACTTCAGCTATGACAATATCTGCACACTCTGCTACTGGCTTTGTGTAGTCATTAGATACACCAAAGCTACAGAAACCATGTTCATCAGGGATAGAAACTTGAATTATTGCTATATTTACCTTTAGATACTTTTCTCTAAAAAGTTTTGGAACTTCTGAAAAGAAACAAGGGGTAAAATCAGCTCTACCATCCAATATAGCAACTCTTGTGGATGGCCCAGCAAAAAGAGAATTATGTTTAAAATTAAATTCCTTTTCCTCTTGTACATATCCACCTGTACCCATTCCTATCATGTGAACAATTTCTATATTTGAAAACTTATCACTATCCCTTACCATTTCATCTATAACTGCTTTAGGTTCTCCAGCTGCATGGCCTATTACAACTCTATATCCACTTTTAATTTTTTCTGTTGCTTCACTTGCAGATATGATTTTTTGTTTATATAATTCTCTCCAATCCATTTTTTTCTCCTTGTGCTCTCAATTATTCTTTTATCTTTGCAATATTTTTAGCTAATCTCTTTTTATCCTCAAGTTTTCCTTGTCTTGAAATCATAATTCTCTGTGCTTGAGGAGAGCCAGCCCCATGCATAGACTCTGTTCTATAACCTACTGCTGCAGTTCCTAGGGTAATGTTTTCTATAAGTCTTAAAATTCTCATTCTATTTTCAGTTGATACACTTACAACACCTTTTAAGTATTTTTCAACATAGGGTCCTATTTCTGGATCTCTAAGGTCTTTTTCTGAGGGCATAGTTACCATAAGTCCTCCTGCAATATCTTCTGCTAATCTAGCTATTTCATAAGGAAATCTAGTTATATTTTGCTTACATACATTGGCAAGTAATAAATCAATTTGATAGTTTCCAGACTTTGTTTTACACCCTTCACATGAGCATGCTATACCACAGCTGTATAAAGTTTCGTTCAGATGAATCATTTCTATAAGCTTATCCTTTATGTGAGATGCTTTGTTTGCACCATTGTAATCTGCTGCTGTGGCTGCGGCACCAATAAGTACATCTCCTACACCAACCTTACATCCGCCATAACTTTGTCTATGATATCCTGCAAATCTTTCCACTAGCATTCCTGCAAATTCAGTTTCTCCATTTAAGAAGATTCTTTCCTTAGGTACAAATACATCTTTAAAAATAGTTAAGGTTTCATGGGCTCCAAAGGTTGAATTTCCAATATCTATGTCTGCATCTTCTTCAATTTTTCTGGTATCACAGGATTGACGGCCATATATACTAAATATCCCTTCTGTATCTACAGGTACAGAAAATGCTATTGCCCAATCCTCATCATCTGGTCCCATAGCTATAGTTGGCATAACAAGCACTTCATGAGAATTTATCATTCCAGTTTGGTGGGCCTTTGCACCTCTTACTACTATTCCATCTTCTCTTCTTTCCACCACTCTAAGATATAAGTCTGGATCTAACTGTTTACTTGGGGATAAACCTCTATCTCCTTTTGGGTCTGTCATGGCTCCATCAACTACTAAATCATTCTCTTGAACATATATCATATATTCTTTAAATCTTTCATGATAATTAGTTTCATGTGATTTATCAATCTCAAAAGTAGTGCTATACACTGCATTAAAAGCATCCATGCCTACACAACGTTGAAAACAAGAGGCAGTTTTTTGACCACATAATCTCTGCATTTTTACCTTATTTATTAAATCTTCAGTACTTTGATGAATATGACAAAATCTATTTATTTTTTTTCCTGTAAGATTCGATGTGGCTGTCATAACCTCTGAGTATTCCTCTTGCTCTGCTAATTCATAGGTCATAGCCACTGAATTTAGTGATGGTCTAATCATTGGATGATCCACTGGATTTTCTACTAATTTACCAAATAGATATACCTTGGTTTTTAACCTCCTCAAACTTTCTATGTATTCTTCTCTAGTCATTAATCCCATAAAAATTCCTCCCTTTCATTTATCTAATAATATTAATAGCAACTTCTATGCCAATTTTTAATATCTGTACAAACTCCCTATTTCCCTCAATTCTTTCAATAAAAAAATCATATAGCCTAAAATTATCACTGAAAAATTGCAATAATTATATGCTATATGATATAAACCCCATATCTATCAACACTTTCTATGGTTATATGCAATAATGCACCTATGCAGCATTGCATGTGAAAAATTTATTTATATAAGCTATGTTTAATATAGTGTTGATTTTGGAAGTACATATTATTACGAAGAAAGCCATTTGCAGGAAGTTTAGATTTACTTAGGTTATATGANNGTTAAGAAAGACAACTTGTTCGAGTGAAACGAGTTGTTGGTTTTTAGCTTTTTACTTGAATAGAACCTTAGCAAATCAAACTTTCGAAACGGCTTACGAGTAATAATATGTACTTCCTTACAAATACTATATTGAAACATATCTACTATTTAAAGTCATTTTCTGATCTAATCTTCATATATTTTTGTCTCTTCCTAATGAGGGTCGATGGATCTATTTTCAAGGCTTTTGCTGCAATCTTTATATTTCCATATCTAGTTAATGCATCTGTTATAATCTCCATTTCCACCCTGTCCATAATTTCTCTTAAACTATATCCCTTTATGGAATAGTTACTTATGCTAAGTATATAATCCTGTTCCACTCTCGTATTGCTAATCTCCTGTGGTAAACTACTTTCTTGTACCATGGTATTTTCGTTAATTATAATTTGTCTTTCTATAACATTTCTAAGCTCTCTAACATTTCCTGGCCATTCATAGTTATAGAGATACTCTAAGGTATCTTCACTAAAGCTACATTTAGAATTATATTTCTTATTTATACTCTCTGTAAAATATCCTATAAGTAGTGAAATATCCTCTTTTCGCTTTCTTAAAGGAGGTATTTCTATAGGAAATACACTAAGTCTATAATATAAATCTTCTCTAAATAGCTTCATATTTATTAATTCCTTTAAATCTTTATTGGTAGCTGCAATTATTCTTATATCTATAGAAATAGACTCTGTGCCACCAACCTTTTCGATTTGCTTTTCTTGAAGTACTCTTAAAAGCTTAACTTGGGTAGTTAAGGGAAGCTCTCCTACCTCATCTAAAAATATGGTACCTCCATCTGCTAATTGAAATAGTCCTATTTTCCCTCCTTTGTTAGCTCCTGTAAAAGCTCCTGGCTCATAGCCAAAAAGCTCAGATTCTATAAGATTCTCTGGTATTGCTCCACAGTTTATTGTTATAAAGGCCTTGTCCTTTCTTGAGCTATTATAATGAATGTACTTTGCAATTCCCTCCTTGCCTACTCCAGTCTCCCCCAAAATCAATGCTGTGATATCTGTTTTTGAAATTTTTGTAGCACTCCCTAAAACCTGAACCATAGATTCATCTTTTATGACCATACCGCTAATGTCATATAGCTTTTCTTTCATCTGATTTACCCTTTTATCTCCTATAGAATGTCCAACATAACATTTATCTTTCCCCATATTCCATCTCCTCTAATTAGTGAGTAATACTTTTAAACCCGTAACCAAATACCTCATATACATTATTTACTGTTACAAAGGCCTTTTTATCTGTTTCATTGATATAACGTTTTAATTTTGCAAACTCTCTTCTTCCTATAAGTACCACAATTATATTCTTTTCCTTATTTGTAAAGCCGCCTTTTCCATTGTAGAAGGTAGACCCTTTATTTAAATCCTTGATGATAAAATTGTTAATTTTATCATATTCATCACTGATTATAGTAACTTCTTTAGAAATGTTAATGCCCTCTATAACTGAATCTATGACAAAGCCATTTATGATTACTCCTAGCATTGCATACATGGATAGCTTTGGTCCAAAAGCAAAGGCTGCAGCTACAGTGATGCTCAAATCTGATAACAATACACCCTTTCCTAAATCAATATGAAAAAATTTATTTAAAATCTTGGCTATGATATCTGTACCTCCAGTAGAGGCATCTTGATTAAATACAATTCCCATGCCAGCACCAGATATTAAGATTCCAAAGACAAGTTCCAAAAATAAATCCCCTGTAATTGAATGTGTCAAATTTACTGTTTTCTCTAAAATTAACACCATAAAAGATACTCCAAAGCTAGAGTATATGGTTTTAATACCAAAATTACTTCCGATAAAAATGAATGCTACTATAAAAAGCACTATATTTATAATTATCATTATGGTCCCCACTGAAATGTTAGGAATAAAGTAATTAATAACTAGGGCTAATCCATTGGCTCCCCCTATAGCTAAATTATTAGTCATTAAAAAAAAGTACATCCCACATGCCACCATGATAATTCCTAAATCAATTAACATAAATTCCTTAATTTTTTTACTCATAAAAATTCCTCCATTGATATTCTAGTATTTGATTATAGGATATATTACCCCAAAATAAGAAAACCTCTTAACTCAAAAGTTAAGAGGCATAAAATCGCACAGAATAGAACATATATATAAGCACAATAAATACGCCTTTATACAGCCATTCTTTTTATGACACCCCCCATCAACCGTAGAGTACTTAGTGTATAAATAAAGGCAGGTCTTCTGACTCTGGTTCATTGTTGCTTCAGCCTTCCCAATATAAATCAGTGGCATTTTGAAGAAGCTTCTCCCCATTACAGCGGCGGGACCGTATAAGATTTTCACTTATTTCCCTTTTAAACAAAGCATTTAAAGCTTTGTACCTCTATCTGATATATTAAATTTTCCAATTACAACTTAATAGAAATTTTAGATTTCGAAATCTTCTAATAATTTCTAAAGTTGAAACACATACTTTTAAAATATCTCACCAATCTGAGTATATCTCTTCTATTAGTCTAATTCAAGAGGAGGTTTAAATCTAATTAAGCATTTTTACATTTTAATACATAAGCTGGAGGTACATTAACAATAACTTTCTCTAAACTTATGTCTCTAAAATAATTATTTATATACCCCTTTTTAAGCAGAGTATATTGAAAAGTTATAAATAAGCCTTCTTGCTTTAATACGTCCCTAGTTTTGTTTAATATGTTGTTAGAAACATCTTTAGGCAAACTAGTAAAGGGCAATCCTGAAATTATATAATCTGCTTTTTCAAATTTATATTGTTTTAAATATTTATCTATATTTTCCGCAGAATCGTTTACTACTATAATATTATTAAAATCAATGTACTTTTCCTTTAACTTTTTACAGAAATTTTCATTATATTCCAGTAATATCAACATTGTATGTTCTTTTTTCTCCTTTACTAGCTTGTCTGTAAATATTCCAGTTCCAGGACCATATTCTATTATACATTCTGCACTGTCAAAATCTATGGAGCTAACCATCTTCTCTGCAAGCTTTTTAGAACTCGGAGCTATGGCGCCTATAGTTCTTGGCGACTTAATATATTCTATTAGAAATTTCATTGTACCCATACTAAAACATCTCCCATTATTTTAATTAACTTCATTATTTTAGTATAAAATACAATTATTAAGATTTCATGTTAAAAATTCTTAATTTTTTCTAAACTTATTGTTTTTTGATTTTCTATTACTTGTGACTATAGGTCTTTAAATACTATCCTAGTACCTCTTTAGCAATTTTTACTGACTCCTTAGCATCCTTTGCATAAAAATCTGCCCCTATGTTAATGGCATATTCTCTATTTAATACTGCACCTCCTACCATTACTACAGAGTTACTACAGGATTTTTTCAAATCAAGGATGGTTTCTTCCATGTTCTTTACTGTAGTTGTCATGAGAGCACTTAATCCTATTAGCCTTACCTTATGTTTCAGGGCCATTTCTATTATTTCTTCCTTTGACACATCTTTACCCAAATCTATAACCTCATAGCCATAGTTCTCTAATAATACTTTTACTATATTTTTCCCGATATCATGAATATCCCCTTTTACAGTGGCTAAAATCACCTTATCCTTTAGAATATTGGTATTTTCATCCCCTTTTAAGCTTTCTTTAATTATTTCAAAGGATGCTTTTACTATCTCTGCAGATTGTATAAGCTGGGGAAGAAATATTTCCCCCTTTTCATATTTATCTCCAACAAAATCTAAGGCAGGTATTATGCTCTCATTGATAACTTCTAAAGGCTCATTACTTGATAAAAGCATGTTTGTGATGGTTTTAGCTTGTTCCTTTGTGCCTTTTATTATCACCTCATAGAGATTACTCGCTACTACTTCCTTTGAGGTAGCGCTCTTTGATATCTCCTTATCTCCACTATTATAATTTTTTACATATTCAGTAGCTCCAATATCTTCATTAGAAAGTACCTGAAAGGCTTTTATTGTATCCATCATACTTTTATCTAATGGATTTATTATTGGTAAATCTAGGCCTGCATATAAACTGTTAGCCAAAAATGTCCTGTTAATCAGCTCTCTATTAGGTAATCCAAAGGATACATTAGAAACTCCAAGCAAGGTTTTAACGCCTAGTATTTTCTTTACCATAGTAAGTGCTTTTAAGGTTTCATTAACTTCTTTTTGTTGGGCTGCCGCAGTGAGGGTTAAACAGTCAATATAAACATCTTCTTTATCTATTCCATAAGACTGCGCCTTTTTTATAATTCTCTCTGCAATCTTAAACCTCTCCTCTGCAGTATTTGGAATACCTTTTTCATCTAATGTCAATCCAACCACTGCAGCTCCATATTTTTTTACTATGGGTAGAATACTATCTAATACCTTTTCTTCCCCATTCACTGAATTTACAATAGCCTTACCGTTATAAACTCTTAAGCCCTTTTCTATAACCGCAGCATTGGTAGAATCTATTTGAAGAGGTGTATTTAATATGGATTGTAGCTCTTTAATTATTTTTACTATTATCTCTTCTTCATTTATATCAGGAAGCCCTACATTTACATCTAAAATATCTGCCCCTGCCTCTACTTGAGCTATAGCTTCTCTTAAAATATAATCAATGTCTCCCTTTCTTAAGGCTTCCTTAAATAGTTTTTTTCCTGTGGGATTAATTCTTTCTCCTATTACTTTTACTCCATTAATAAAGACAGTTTCTGAAGGAGTACATACAGCACTTAAGGGACTACATTCTAAGAGAGTTTGCTTTACATCTTTAACTGCCCCTGACAAATCTCTTATATAATCGTCGGTAGTACCACAGCATCCCCCAATTATGGAAACACCTTTTTTAATAAATCTACGTCCATAAATGGCGAATTCCTTAGAGGATACGTCGAAGATAGTTTTACCTTCTACCACCCGTGGAAGCCCTGCATTAGCTTGAACCATAACGGGGATTTTTGAAAATGACAAGATTTCATCAAGGATAGGCTCAATATCTCTGGGTCCTAAGGAGCAGTTTATACCAAGGGCATCTACTCCAAGCCCTTGAAGTACCATGACCATGGCAGAGGGACTGCAACCAGTAAAGGTTCTTCCATTTTTCTCAAAACTCATGGTACAAAATACAGGTAAGTTGGAGTTTTCTTTAGCTGCAAGTACAGCGGCTTTAGCCTCATATAAATCTGTCATAGTCTCAATTAATATTAAATCTACTCCACTTTTAACCCCCTGAATTACTTGTCTTTTAAAAATTTCATAGGCTCTTTCAAAAGATAGAGTCCCCATAGGTTCTAATAATTCCCCAATAGGTCCTATATCTAAGGCTATAAGTGTTTCTTCATCCATTATAGCTTCTCTAGCATTACTTATTGCTTTGTGGATTACCTCTTCTACAGTAAATTCAGTATTCTTAAGTTTTATTTCATTAGCGCCAAAGGTATTTGAAGTTATAACCTGTGCTCCTGCTTCAACATAACTTCTATGAATTTGAATTATTTTCTCTCCTTCTCTTATATTTGAAATTTCAGGTAACTCCCCAGTTTTAAGTCCTATCTTTTGGAGCATTGTACCCATAGCTCCGTCAAAAATTAAAATTCCTCTTTTCAATTGTTCTTTAAGCTTCACAACCCTTACCATCCTTTCTAAATTCGCAGGTAGAATATTTATTACAATTTAGACAATTTCTCTTTTTACTTTCATAGGTATTATCTATAATCCCCACCACTGCAGTTACTGACTTTCTAGGAAGTAATATGCTATGGTCTGATACGGTCAATCCTATGGTTTTATTTCCCTCAAGTACTGAGATAAAATCCTTCTGTGATTCAATGGGTAAATCTCCATAACCAGGGCTAAATCTCCAGGTCAATTTTTTATTTTTCTCTATTAATCCATTTTCTATAGTCCCACAGATTTCATCACAGGCTTCCTCGATAGCAGTGGTAGCACAAGCATCTAATATAAGTGCCTTGGTCATATTTATTTTTTCATAGTATCTTATTTTCATATCTATCTCACTACCTAAAGTTACTGCCATTAATATGCACTTCTGTGATTTTTCTAAATGCTTATATATATCCCTTCCTAATAATTTCATCTTGGTATCTAGTAAAATTATTTCATCTTTACCTCTATCTATATTAAAAGGTTTATACACATACCTTACTTTTGCTAAATTTCTCATTTCTTCTATGGTTTCTTCAATTAAATTATTCATATCTTTTTCTAAGGTTTGATTTTTAAAACCTAAGTATCTTAGTACTTCCTCTTTTCTAATGGTTAGATATTTCATTATTCTTCACCGTAAATATTTAAACTAAACCCCTTCTCTAATATATCTCTAGTATATTCTTTAGCACCAGATAAAGATAGGTCTATATAATTTCCACATTGAATTTCATTAGCAGCGGGAACAGCTTCAGCTTCTAGAACTCTATTCAGTGATTTTTCTAAGGCTTCCTTAATTCTAGCAGGCTCCTCTTCTCCAAATATTATTAGATAGAATCCCGTTCTACATCCCATGGGTGATAAATCAATAATGCCTTGTAGTTCATCTCTAACATAACCCGCTAATAGATGTTCTAAAGCATGAAGTGCTCCTGTAGGTATGAATTCTTTATTAGGTTGAGTAAATCTTAAATCATATTTAGTTACCTTATCTCCTTCTTCTCCAAGTAAAGTTGAACATTTTCTTATATAGGGAGCTACCACCTTTGTGTGGTCTAATTGGAAACTTTCTACTTTCGCCATGATAATTCCTCCTTTAAACAGCTTCTTTATTATTTATGGATTTCAATAGTGATGCAACGCCTTCACTTATCTTGGTTGCCACATAGGGATTATTCATTGTGTAAAGATGAATTCCCCTAATACCTGTGGAAATTAAATCTACTATTTGATCAATGGCATAGGCAATTCCAGCATCTCTTAATGCTTCTTTGTCATGCTCATATCTATTTATTATCTTTATAAATTTTTCTGGGAGAGTAGCTCCACAAAGGGAAACTACTCTCTCAATTTGTTTTTTATTAGTTACAGGCATTATGCCCGCCTGTATAGGTAATTTAATTTTCTTTTGCTCCACTTTATTAGAAAAATCATAGAATAGATTGTTATCAAAAAACAGTTGAGTAATAAGATGGTCTGCCCCTGCATCTACTTTCATCTTTAGAAATTCTATATCCCTGGCTAAATTTCTATTTTCTATATGACCTTCTGGATAACAGGCAGCTGATAGATGAAACTTATTCTTTGATTTTATATATTTTATTAATTCACAGGCTTGATTAAAATCACCAATGTTTTCACTATCCCTTGAAATATCCCCTCTAAGTGCTAATATATTATTCACAGAATTTTTCTTTAAGTTTTCTAAAACACTATCTATTTGCTCTCTACTAGAGTTTATACAGGTTAGATGTGCTAGTGGTTCTACTCCATATTTGTTTTTAACTAAAGAAGTTAATTCACAGGTTCTATTATCATTAGTACTTCCTCCTGCTCCATAGGTTACACTTATATAATCTGGGGTAAGACTACTTAAAGCTTCTATTGTGCTATAAACCGTCTCTATTGGGTAAGTAACCTTTGGAGGGAAAATCTCAAAGGATAGTACTACTTTCTTTTCTTCAAATAAATCTTTAATATACATGTTTTATCTCCTTTGCATTATGATAATGTACTTCTATAATTTTTATACTATCTAGTTTTATTTAGGGCTTGATCTAAATCATATATTATATCCTCTACATCCTCGATACCAATTGATAATCTTATCATATCTGGAGTTACACCAGCTGCTCTTTGTTCTTCTTCATTAAGTTGGCTATGAGTAGTGCTTGCAGGATGGATAACTAAGGATTTTACATCTGCCACATTGGCAAGATGAGAAAATATTTCAAGACTTTCTATGAATTTTTTTCCTTCCTCTACTCCACCTTTAATTCCGAAGGTGAAAATAGAACCTGCACCCTTTGGTAAGTATTTTTGTGCCAATTCATAGTATTTATTTCCTTCTAAACTTGGATAGTTAACCCAAGATACAAGAGGATGATTACTTAGAAACTCCACCACATTCTTTGTATTAGCAACATGTCGTTCTATTCTTAAAGATAAGGTCTCTAGCCCCTGAATGAATAAAAAGGAATTAAAAGGACTGATGGATGCACCAGTGTCTCTTAAGAGTTGCACTCTAGCCTTAGTAATAAATGCAGCTGGCCCTATATCCTGAGCATATCTTATACCATGATAACTAGAATCTGGTTCAGTAAGTCCTTTAAATCTACCACTACCTATCCAATCAAATTTTCCTGAGTCTATTATAATTCCTCCTATAGAAGTTCCATGGCCTCCAATAAATTTAGTAGCAGAGTGAACAACTATATCCGCTCCAAAATCTATAGGTCTTATAAGATAAGGAGTGCCAAAGGTATTATCAACAATTAGTGGAAGTCCATTTTCATGAGCAATCTCCGCAACTGCTTCAATATCAATTAAATTTATTCCTGGATTTCCTATGGTTTCAATGTAAAGTGCCTTAGTATTCTCATTTATAGCATTCTTAAAATTTCCTGATTCATCTGGATTAACAAAAACAGTTTTTATACCATAGTTAGGAAGGGTAGTTGAAAAAAGATTGTAAGTACCTCCATATAGTGTGCTGGCAGCAACTATCTCATCTCCTGCTCCTGCAATATTTAAAATTGCATAAGTTATTGCTGCAGAGCCTGAAGCCACTGCTAAGGCACCTATTCCACCTTCTAGAGTAGCAACTCTTTTTTCAAACACATCAGTAGTTGGATTCATAATCCTTGTATAAATATTTCCTGACTCCTTTAATGCAAATAGATTTGCTCCATGTTCCACACTATTAAACACGTAAGAGGTTGTTTGGTATAGTGGAACTGCTCTTGAACCTGTAGTTGGATCTGGTTCTTGTCCCCCATGTACTTGTAATGTATCAAATTTTAACTTTCTTTCACTCATTTTAATCTCTCCTCAATATATTAATTTTTAGCTTTGTTTTAAATGGCAATTCATTATCAACACTATATTAAAATAAAGCCTAATTTTTGAATAAATTTCATTTAAATTAAACAGTTCAGCGTTGAAAATTACTTATTATTTCCACTGATTAAATAAATTTTGAGCCTATAAATCTATAATAAATATTCATCTTTAAAAATAAGAAAAGCCCCCTTTCCCAAATAATTTTGATGAAAGAGAGCTATATTAATTAGCTTTAAGAAGTAACTATCTTCTCCCTCATCTCTCTTTAGGTAAAATACCTAAGAAGGATTTAGCACCTTTTCAGACAAATGGGTCTGAAGGTTGCCGAGGTTTCATAGGGCCATTCCCTCCACCTCTCTTGATAAGAGCACATTATTAAATTTTGTATATAATTTTTAATTAAAACTTTCTAGCCTTAATTAAAACAAAAAACCTCTTTGCTTGAAAGAGGTTTAATAACGATTATTCCTTATCTTTCAGCATCGCTGTAGGATTTAGCACCATGTATAATTAAATACTGGTTGCTGGGCTTCATAGGGCCTATCCCTCCGCCTCTCTTAATAAGATTTTTATTAATTTTTTAAAATTATAACAATTATCTGATAAATTGTCAATGGTAATATTTCATAAATGTCTTCTACAATAATTCAAGCAATTAACGTTCTTAATAATATTACTTAATATTCTAAATTTGTATTTACTTTATTACTTTAATGTGGTAATGTTTTTATATGCTGTACTCTCCCTTTAAAATTGAGTTCTTTACCATTAATGCATTGAAAAATCCTGAAAGGTAGCTCTTAGACAAGAGCTACCTTTCCTCCTTTATAGAGACTTATGTTTTTGCTACGTTTTAAGGTTTTATTGGCATTTACTCATCTCTATATCTTGTGACTCACATGGGATCTAATATACCGCACTAAATAAGCTATTTTCTTAAGAATATTCCATCTATTAAACCATATTCCTTTGCTTCTTCTGCTGACATAAAGAAATCTCTCTCCATATCTTTTTCTATCTTTTCCACAGGTTGACCTGTGTTTTCACTATAAATTCTATTTATTTTGCTTTTTACCTTTAATAACCAATCTGTGTGTATTTTTAAATCTGTAGCTTGACCTTGCATTCCTCCACTGCTAGGTTGATGAATTAATATTTCACTATTTGGCAATGAAAATCTCTTTCCTTTTGCACCAGCAGTTAACAAGAAAGACCCCATACTTGCAGCTAAACCCATACATATGGTGGAAACATCTGGTTTTATATATTGCATTGTGTCATAAATTGCAAAACCAGCGGTAACTGATCCACCTGGACTATTTATGTAAAAATAAATATCCCTATTCGGATCTGCAGATTCTAAATATAACATTTGAGCAATAATTAGACTTGCAGTAGAATCATCTATAGTATTACTCAATACAATTATTCTATCATTTAATAGCCTTGAATAAATATCATAGGAATATTCTCCACGACCAGTTTGCTCTACAACAACAGGTACATAACTCATTAAAACTCACTCCTCATTTACGTTAATATATTAGTTAAATATTATACAATTATTAAGCGGACATCCTCATTGTGCTTTCTACTGTAGTAGGTGATGCCACATCAACTTTTATAACATTTGCCTTTTCATAATAAATAATCTTCCTCTCAGCATTCCTGCATTCCCTAGGAGTTATACCATAAATCTTCTTAAAAGCCCTTGAAAAGGATTCCTCTGAACCAAAATTATATTTTAGTGCAATGTCAGTAATCTTATCCTTTGTTTCAACTAACTCTACTGCTGCCTCCGCAAGTCTTCTTTTTCTTACATAGGCCATGATAGTTTCTCCAACTATACTACTGAAAAGCTTATGAAAATAAAACTCTGAAAAATAGCATTGCTTAGCTAGGTCACTCAATTTTATTTCATCACATAAATTATCTTCAATATACTCAATAGAGTTTTGAATTTGTGCTTCATAATCCATGATATATCCTCCTTGTATGCATCTTTATTAATTATTATATTACATTGATAATGAAAATACCTGTCATTCCTTGCTGTGTTTATTTATTATGGTAATCAATATTTTATGAGAAGTCCTTTTATAATATCTATGGTAATTATACTGCCTAGCATTAAAATAATACAATAAATTTTATGAAAATATCGATGATAAATTAAGACTAAAATCTATTTTTCCTATATCAAAACTAGGTTTTATTTTAATACTTTGTTGATAATGAACTACATATTATTGCGAAGCAAACCAT
>DFXM01000025.1:132153-141846 GCA_002381695.1 Clostridium sp. UBA4108
ATGTAGTTCTAAAATCAACAAAACCTAAAAATAAAAAAAGACTCATAGAGTCTCTTCAAATTATATATGTATATATTCAAACTAATTCTTATAGTTTTCCATTTTAATCAAGAGATGTTTATTTTTTAGTCTCAAGGCTAAAAGGAACTCTACTATCTAATCCATTGGCTATAGCTTGACCTATTTTATCAGAACCTAATTTATCATATAAATCAGTATCAACCTTACTATCTAAAAAGAAACATTCTACTATTATTGCTTCAGAATTAGTGCTATTTAATTCAAATAGGTTTTTAGAATATTTTATACCTCTATTCTTGAAGCCTAATTTCTCTAAATTACTTAATATAGCTTTTCCTTTTTTTATAGCCTCGGTAGAATTACTATCATAAACCCACACTTCACTGCCAATAGCATAATCTTGAACTGTGCTATAAGCTTTATTTAAGTGCACTGAATAAAAGAAATCTGCATTATTGCTATTTGCTTTATTTACACCATATTTTAAATCATCAACTTGATTTGGTGGATCATGGTATGGTGTACAATCAATGAAGTCAGTAACAGGATTAAGATAATTGAAAGAGCTAGTAAATATTTTTCTAGCTTCCGTAGATTCATCCAGTATTAAACTTGAACCTACAGCCTTAAAATTATGCCCTGCACGACCAGCAAGTTTGTAGTTACGGTCTATTGGAACAATGGCATTTACTCTTGTCATTAATCCGTTAGCAAAGTTGATTACACCTTGATTATTTTTTGCTGTTAAAAGGCTATTAACACCTTGCTTTGCAGTTGCTATATCATTAATTTTTTTAGTACTTTCTGCATTAGTAACTAATTTAAGCACATCTGCCATTAGCATCTGTTGATATTTGTCTACTGCTGAGGACCAAGCAGCAGTATAGGGTTTGTTTCCTTCATATGTATCGAAACTTATTACTAAATCCCTAGCTTTGTTTACATCAGTTTGAGGTATACTAGCCTTAGGCTGATTATTCTTATCAAATAACAGTCCCATAAAATCTTCAAACAATTTTTGTTGCACCATATCTGTTTGTTTTGAAAATTCACCAATAGCCCAAGAAGCGCTACTGCCTTTTAATTGATTAATTGCATATCTTGCTTTATTTATAGATTCTTGAGTATAGCTATTCTTACATAGAGTTACAGCTTCAAAAGCATTTGCATATAGCTTGTCCGCACTTGGAGCAGCCGCTATAGCATTTGTGAATGTATTTAATAAGAATAGAACGCATATTACCATACTCATTACTGTAATATTTAGTTTTTTATTCTTCATCAAATTCCTCCTTTGTATAATTTAATTTATCACTATCTTAACATTTAATAAAACATTATACAATAAATCATAAATAATATATAAACCTATAATATATGTTTAATATATAAGTTGTAATTAAATTTCTACATTATACAAATAGGCTTAAATATAAAATTAGATTAATTAGAACTTCATATTATTCCAATATATCATAAAATAAAAGCCTATTTGTATAATGTTTAATTAATATGAATTATCATTATTACCACATATATATAAATTTATAATAGTATAGTTATAGTATCTTTTTCCCTTATTTTTGTCTTAGGTTTTACTGTAGTATTATTCACAAGTATTCTTCTGCTCTCTATCCAATGTATTATTTCTCCTCTACTCTTATCACATATTCTCTCTCCTAAAAATTTATCTATTCTCACGTTGTCAGTAAGCATATTAAGACTAATTTGTATTTTTTCAAATCCTTCAGTTATAAGCTGATTTATTATTAAAATTTCTTGAAAACTTAATCTGTTTTCTATATACTCAGGGTTGTTCTCCAATTTTGGGATAGCCTTAAACATACTAATTCTTTTATTCCACGTATGACCATTAACACATTTATAAATAGCAAAATAGTGAATATTTTTTCCATTTGCATTTTGTCTTCTTTTTAGTGAATCTTCAAAAATCACCTTTTTGCCACAATTATGACAGTATCTTTCCTCTTTTTGTACCTCTATATTTAATATCTCCCAATTTAAAGTTAATATATTTTCCATATTCCTTACCTCCATATATTCTAAATTCATGGCAAGGAATATAAATATTGTTTATATTTATTTGTTGTTTTGGTAATGATTTCATCTTTAAATTTTATACTCCTTCCATTTAACGATTACAATTCATTACCTTATTTGATGGTGTCATATAGTATTTCCCTCCTCTCTTGTAGTGCACCCTTTAGTTAATAAAGCTATAAAATTAAAAAGGCCGTAAGAAGGCATATCTTCTTACAGCTCTTAGTATTGTTTTTGAAATTTTCTACCCTAGAATCATTACTAAATAGACCATAGTTATCTAGAATCTCCACTCTTAAGAAGAGTTCATAATCCTAGAATTCCTTGGTAATCATAATTTTTCTATATTAAAAGTAGAAACCATCTATAAAATCTAATACTGAAATGCAAGTTATCTCCTACATTGCTTTATTTCATAAAAGAGTACACTAAACTAACCTAATTAGCATTAGCCAAAAAGCTCTCTTAGAAAATTTTATTCACTTAAGTTTAGCGAATATTAGCAATGTGATGGTTTCATAACCTACACTCCTCCTTTACTACAATATTATTTTTATAATAACATAATTAAATAGAATATTCAATATATTTCAAAAATAACTTTTAGTGTCTAAATTTACACCAAAGGCTCTAAAGTATTTATTTTATTATGTTTAATCTTCAATAAACTTTACTAACTCTTCATTAAATTTCTCCTTCTCTTCCCAAAACAAACCATGGCCACTATTTTCAAAAGGTATAAGTTTAGAATTCTTAATTTCTTTCTCCTGTGCTATTGCTAATTGGAAGAAGCAAACTTTATCATGAATGCCATGGAAAATCACAGTAGGAACATGTATTTCTTTTAAATCTGAGAATAGTGTCTCATCTCTCAGTGAAATTGCTACTTTTGCTGTGGACCATCCTGCTGCTTGCAATCCCATTTGGAAGAACCAATCTGAAAATGGTGCTGTTATATATTGAAAGAAAAACATATCTCCAAATCCTTCTAACATTTTAGGTCTGTCATTATAAGTATCTTGAATTATCTTATCCATAGCTTCTTTATCTTGTCCATAAGGAAAATCTGGACGTTTAATAAAACTTGGAGCCGCTGCTGCAAAAAGAGCAAGCTTTGATACTCCATAACCATTGTGACGAGCCATATACCTAATAGAAATAGCTCCACCTACAGAATGTCCTGCTAATGTAAAATCTTTTAATTTAAGTGCTTCAACTATACATCTAATATCGTCAGCTAGTCTGTCATAATTGTATCCTGACCAAGGTTTATCCGAATTACCAAAACCTCTAATATCAATTCCTATACATCTATAGCCCATTTTGGGAAGTTTATTAAATTGATATTCAAAGAGATTATGGTTTGCTGGCCAGCCATGTATAAACAATATGGTTTTATATGCATCTGGATTAATATCCTCTACATAAATTTTTACTGTTGGTTCTACTTTAACATAGTATCCCAAAGGTATTCCTCCATAATAAAATTCTTTCATTAACATGTTATTCATTAAATATAAATAGGTGAGCTATTGTAAGAATATTTCCATATGTCTTATAGCAATTTTAACTTAAACAGATTACTCTGTATCAACAGCTTCATTGGTAAGAAAATTATCTTTTAGTTTACAAGATCTTTGTTATAAATAGGAAAGTAGTCCCTTGTTATTCCTCCAATATAATTAATTTCTCATTTTAATTGGAATATTGAAGGTAACATTAGTTCCCTCTCCCTCTATGCTTTTAATTGACAACCCTTGTCCATATTCATTAAGAAGCCTCTTATTAACATTTTTCAATCCAATACTACCTGTTAAGTTGTTATTATCTAGTAAACTTTTCAACTTTTCAGTAGATATCCCTAATCCATCATCATGAACAATAACTTCAAGAGTATTATTATTAATAGTTACAGATATCCATACAGTTCCTCCAGAAATACGCTTCATGAGGCCATGACGTATTGAATTTTCAACTATTGGTTGGATTATTAATGCAGGTATATGGTATCCTAAAACTTCATCTCCAACATCAAATTCAACCTTAAGTCTATCTCCAAATCGTGCTTTTTCAAGTTCTATATAGGATTTAACGAGAGATATCTCCTTTCTTAAACTGATATGTAAATTATATGGGTCAAGGTCAAGGTTACAACGTAAATAATTGCTTAATTCGCCAATGAGCCTTCCAGCTCTCTCTCCATCACTATAGCACAAGAACATGATTACACTTAAGGCATTATATAAAAAATGTGGTTTTATCTGAAATTGTAAAAATATTGTCTCAACTTTAATAGCTTCCTTTATGGCTTCTTTCATTTTTTCAAGGGTCCCTACCCTGGCCTTTAACTCTTTACCATTAAAAGGTTTAACCAAAAAATCATTTGCACCAGCTTCAAGTCCAGTAGCTATATCCTCTGAAGTATTTCTCACAGTCATAAGTAGTATAGGTAACTCAAAAATTCTATATTCTTGCCTAATCTTTTTACACACCTCATAACCTGAGAGACCAGGCATCATCACATCAAGTAATACTACGGATATATCTTTATGAATTTTTATTAGTTCTAAGGCTTTAAAGCCATCGTAGGCAATTAATATCTCATATTTCTCCTCATTAAATATCTCCTGCAGCACTTTAATATTAGAAACCTCATCATCAACAATTAAAAATTTAACCTTTTTAAGATTAACTTTATTATAGTTATCCTTCATTTCTACACTAGAAAGTTCTCTATTATCATGCCTAACATTGATATTTTTACTTTTATTCTTTCGCTTTTCTTCATTTTGTTTTTTCTTTTGCTCTTCATTAGCTACAGGAATTTTCACAACAAAGATTGAACCTAAATCAGGTTTTGACCACTTTAAATACAAATCTCCATCTAGATTTGAAGCAAGTAATTTTGAAATAGAAAGCCCTAGTCCAGAAGAAGTATATTCAGTAAAATTTACATCTTGATTATGTTTATTTTCTATAAAAAGCTCCTTCTGAGCATTTTCATCAATTCCTATACCCGTATCTACAATACTTATATGTATGAAATCGTCTATCTTCTCTGCACTAATTTCCACATAGCCTTTTTCAGTATATTTAAGAGAATTGCTTATGAGATTTACAATAATTTGCTTAAATCTATTTTCATCTGTATAGATGTAATAAATTCCTACTGGTATACTATTTATCAGTTTTATACTATCATCTTTTCGCATGTATTTTAAAACCTCAATCATAGCTTGTACAGTCCCATTGATATCAAATATCTTTTTATTTAATCTAATGCTTCTAGTTTTCAAACTTTGAAAATCAATTATGTCATTTACTAGGCTAGAAAGCCTTGTTGCCATAGAAACTATATGAGATAAATTTTCTTCTTGCCTTTCTGTCATAGAACCTTCATTGGAAGTCAATGTAGCTTCAGCAATGTTTATTATGCCATGTAAGGGGGTCTTAAATTCATGAGAGGTATTTATTAAAAATTCGTCTTTTATTTTATCTGTGGCTATTAACTTACGGCTCATGATTTCTAACTCTATATAGGCCTTTCTGTATTGCCCTAGAAGCATAGTAGCTATTCCAATCAATAAGAACAATAAAGTAAATAAGTGTATGATATTGTTAGTTATTATAGAATAGTAATAAAGTATATTGCTAACATATTGAAACATAATAATCATGATTCCCACCAATATAAAGAAGGCATTTTTTCTATTTAAATAATTGTATTTTTCATAGATAATAGCTCTTAAAATTAAAGCTGCTATGAAAAAATAGATTGATACACTTGATAGTGCTGTAATTTTTTCTATTATATAAGTTATGTTTATAGGTGAGAGTAAAGCTAATGTAATATTAATGGACATAGTAATTATTATAAATCTAAGAGTTTTAATAGGTATAAGGCTTTCATCTATTTCACTTATAAATAAACTTGTTAAAATTAAATTCAAACACACAGCGGCTATCTTTACTTTTATAATTATCATAAAAGGAATCATAGTAAAAATCTGATTAAAGATTTTTTCGTTACTGGTAGCAATAATATAAACATAAACCATACAGGAAATACTGAAGTATAAAAACCTCTTATCATCCTTTTTTTTAGTGTAAATTCCAAGATAATAAATACCTGTTAATAAAAGAAAGGATATACACATAGTATCCAAGGTATTTAACTTAAACTTATAATCCAATATATTTTTATCATTTCCCAAATAGATACTCTGTATAATTCCACCATTATAATAGTCTAGATTGGCTACTTGAATGATGATATCTATGGTGCTTCCTTCATAAGGGAAAAAATTAACCTGTGGTATTACATTTCCTATATATCCCTCTTCAAAGCTCAGAGATGGATTTCCACTACCGCCTATCTCTTTTCCATTTACAAAAATCCTATCTGAGGTTCTTATGTTTATTGTCTTTAGTCCATACATCTGAACATTGTGATTTACTTTAATCTTAAGTCTATATGTTCCCACACCTTTATCAGAAATTATATTCTTCATATCCTTGGTGTGCCATGGATTGGGAACCTTTATATAGAAATCTGGTAATAATAATTTATCCTTAAAATCTATAGGAGATAAAAGTTTGTTAGGATAAAATTCCCAATCACCATTAAGCTTTACATTTCCATTTTTACTAAAATTCCAATTAGTAAGATCCATAACCCCATTTTCACATAAGGGAGCCTCAATAGTAGAATTCTTGTTTATAAGCTGACCTATAATTATAATAACAACGATTATTGATACAGCAATAATTTTTCTTATAGAATTATTTTTCATTTTTCTATGAATCCTCACTCTCTTTAGATACAGATATATCTAAACTCTTCAATAAACCTTTATTAAAACTATATATAGATTTCAATAATGAAACTACCTTATACAAATAGGTTTTTATTTTATGAAATATTTAAATTGAACTTCATATTATTGCTGTGAATACCATTTGCAGAAAGTTTAGATTTACTTAGGAGCTATGAAAGTAAAAATCGTTAAGAAATACAACNNTTAGTAAATCAAGGTTTCGAAACGGTTGAGCAGTAATAATATGAAGTTCTAATTAATCTAATTTTATATTTAAGCCTATTTGTATAATGTAGAAACTTAATTACAACTTATATATATTAATATTCATATTGAATTTAAATACAATACTGTATATATTATACAAGGTAGTTGATCTATTGTACATACTAGGGCTTTTCTTAAGCTTCCTATATGCAACTGTAGCTAAAATTTGTAAAGTTATTTACTTATAGAGATAAGTTTAAAAAGGACAGTATCATTTTTTTGATACTGTCCTTTATCTTTCATGTTAGAAAAGTGTAAAATTTCATCATAATCTTGCTAAATTAAAACTTAGTTTTTATTTTATAAAACTCTTAATTCGTCGCTGTAGAACCAAAAAGTTAGTATATACACCGAACTATAGTTGGCTAACTATGGGGTTGTTGCTGGGTTTATTATTTCAATTTGACATGTGCTTACAAAATCTACATTACCACCACTGGCAAATACAATGACACCAAATTCACTAGCAACAACAGAACCTGTAGCTACAACTTGATTTCCAGCCTTAACATTCATAACAGTAGCACCTACTGGAAGTAAGCTTCGGATAGCTGCTTCGCAATCTGTATCACAACCTGGTGGTAGTGGATCAGGCACAGGGATATATTGAATTGTTGGATCATAAACAGCACTAGTTACCTTGATCGATGCAATTCTACAAATATTATTTGAAGATGTTATAACTTGAGAAGCATTCTTAAGTTGGAATACTCCTGGATTAGCAGCTGTTACAACAGCAGCTGGAAGACCAGAAGAATTGTCACCACTTTCCATATTAACAATAACATTCTGTGCACCATATTTGGCAATTATTTGTGGCAAAAGATTCTGAAGCTGTTCAATACAAGGACATCTTTGAGCGGGACCTGTTGGACCTGTCGGACCTGTTGGGCCAGTCGGACCTGTTGGACCAGTTGGGCCTGTTGGACCTGTTGGGCCTGTTGGACCTGTTGGGCCTGTTGGACCTGTTGGGCCAGTCGGACCTGTTGGACCTGTTGGGCTAGTTGGACCTGTTGGACCAGTTGGGCCTGTTGGACCTGTTGGACCAGTTGGACCTGTCGGACCTGTTGGGCTAGTTGGACCTGTTGGGCCAGTTGGGCCAGTTGGGCCTGTTGGACCAGTTGGACCTGTTAATCTTACAAAAGCACAAGCATTTGTACAAAAGGATTCATTTCCGTTACTTATACACATTTATTTATAACCTCCTGTTGAGTTCAATAAAATATGGATCGAGTTCAATCAAATATGAATATGGTTTTCATTATAATATATTCTCAAATAAGTAAAAATGTTCATATTAAAAAACTACCGTTGTTTTAGGTTTTTAAAAGTTTCCATTATACTTTATTTCTAATATATAGTTGACATTATGAGCGCTAAAAATATTATAAGAAGAACCACAGATAGTTTTTAAATATTATATAGCCTTTGTTTAGGTAATTTTTTTATTTAAGTGAAATTAAATATAATTATTAATATTATTGTTTAAGCAATTATCAGTTTAATAATTATACTTAAGTTAGAGCAACAATGTTTATAATAGGTCCAATAATTCTTGTAGAATCTGTCTGGCCAAAAGCCACTTGGAAAAGACTGGGTTTTCCATTACTTATACATATTTATTCATATCCTCCTATTAAACTTTAGATGTCATTATAATGTATTTAAAGAGTAATATTGCATAAATTTTTTCTTATGAGTTAAATTTGCTTTTATTATAATATATTCAAATGTAGAAAAACTGTTAAAAAATATATGATTTTATTTCAAAGTTGTTCTCTTAATTTTATAATATAAGATTTAAATATACTTTTTCAAAATCAATGGCCTTTATTTTATTTTCTCAATATCTTCTTTATCAGTGGCAAACGAAGACTTATAAATAAAGAGATGGTATGTTTCCATACCATCCCTATAGTTTCATGCTAAAGAAGTATAAGTTTTATTATAATCTTAATAAATTAAAACTTAGTCTTTATTTTATAAAATTCTTATTCTATTGTGATTCCAGCACTTGCAAATCCGTTAATATCATTTAGAAGTGATACTCCTGTAGCCGTCGCAGAAAATACTATTAAGATACGTGTTTCTGCAGTAACTGCTATTGACAAGCCTGTTGCAATGTTACTAGTTATAGTTGCAATAGCAAGTGGTGCTGGAAGTGTTGGATTTAAAGCTAGAGTTGTAGCTAGTGTAAAGGTATTATTTGGTGGAGGTGGCGATACAAAGATACTTGCATCAATAGTAACAACTCCTACTCCTACGTTTGCTACTGTAAGTGCGTTAAAGAATGCTGCAAACGATGTTATTGTACCATCACGAGGAACAGAAAAAGCAAAGTCACCTGCGGCTACTGTAAGATTTAGTGGATTTGCAAATGCTATAGCACCTGAATTACCAAAACCTATTAATCCAGCAGTACCTGCTACTCCGCCAGCAACTGTTGATAGTATTACAGGTACTGTACCTGATGCGTATGGTATTATTGCGCCTTCACCTCTTGGACCAGTCGGACCAGTTGGACCAG
>DFXM01000025.1:141998-142324 GCA_002381695.1 Clostridium sp. UBA4108
GTTGGACCAGTTGGACCTGTTGGACCTGTTGGACCAGTCGGACCTGTTGGGCCAGTTGGACCAGTTGGACCTGTTGGGCCAGTCGGACCAGTTGGACCAGTTGGGCCAGTCGGACCAGTTGGACCTGTCGGACCTGTCGGACCTGTTGGACCAGTTGGGCCAGTTGGGCCAGTCGGACCAGTTGGGCCAGTTGGACCTGTCGGACCAGTTGGGCCTGTTGGACCAGTTGGACCTGGTGGACCTCCTGATGGACCAGTTGGACCAGTTGGGCCTGTTGGACCTGTCGGGCCTGTCGGGCCTGTTGGGCCTGTTGGACCAGTTGGACC
>DFXM01000025.1:142444-142645 GCA_002381695.1 Clostridium sp. UBA4108
ACATTTATTTATAACCTCCTGTCGAGTTTCAAATACGAATAGGGTTTTCACTATAATATATTCAGAGATAAGCGAAAATGTTCACTATCAAAATCTCGCATTGTATTTGGTTCCTTTAATTTTGGATTAGCTGTTTTAACAAAAGGACTAACTCAAATTATATATAACAACATTCTTTTTAAAAATATGGCTTTGTTTTAA
>DFXM01000025.1:142711-223693 GCA_002381695.1 Clostridium sp. UBA4108
CTGCAAATGGTTTGCTTCGCAATAATATATAGTTCTAAAATCAACAAGCATTTAAAACAAAGCTAAAAATATAAAAAGGCTGCAACGAAATATAATTTCATTACAACCTTAATACAACATTAATATAAGATTTTTAAAGTGCTTCCAAAATATTTTATATAAAGTCTCTGAAGGTGGAACACCTTGTGGAAATTTATTTATTCTTTCTTCTAGGCTTTTAAAAGCACTTTTTCTAATCATAGGATACAATTAAAATCTCCTCTCTTTTGTCTAAATCTATTTGGTTTTCTTCTCATCTATATAAATATCCAGTGCTTTTATGCCCCTATGAGCAAGTTTTACAAATAAAATAAATCCATAAATACTGATACCTAATAATATAAGAATAATAATTAAATTTAAAAGTGATAAGAATATAACTCCAATATTCATATTCATAATGTAATCATCTCCTTCAAAAAATTTGAATTGATTTTACAATTCGAAGAAATTATTAATTCTCTCCTAGCCCTCATTTACAAAATGAAGCTTACGAGTTAAATTATACCATCAATTTCATAATTATAACAATTGAATTCATCCATAGTTAATTCTTAAATTTGAACAGATTAGAACTTAAAAGAAAGACTAAAAAAAGATTTAAGTAAAATCTCTTACTTAAATCTTTAATTATAATTTAATAACTATGAACTGGAGTTACACTTTTTATCATTTCTATAATTTGATTTTTTTCAATTCCAGCCTGTGAAGTTATTGAAAAACTCTGATTAGCCTGAGTCCATTCTGCCACATAAACTAAGTTATTATTGCCTTTAATCGTTATCTCATTATCTCCAACCTTGATTTTTTCAGTTACAGGATATTTATTATAATCTCCGCTAAGAGATTCTTTACCCTGTGCAGTTCTGTATACCATCTCATATTTGCCATTAGTATAGCTTATAGAAACGATCTTATCGCCGATAGTGGTTAAGCTATCTTGTTTATAACCTTTAGGAATCACTGTGGGAACCATAAAATCATATCCAACGACATCCCTTACCTCTTTCAGGGTATCGTATTTCTTTATTGGATTGGGGATATGCGCCTCTGAAATAACTTCCTTAGAATTTAGAATTTCTCTACCTGGCATTTTAGCTCTTACAGATAATCCCATTATCCCACAGAACACTATTACTCCAAGGAGCTTAAAGCACTTTAACATACAGTTTAAGTGTTTATCACTAATTTTTATTTTAGTCATATTTAATCATTCCTTTCTTCATATCTATAGTTTTCACTTATTATTTTCATTTTTAGGCCTAATTATTATTGGCTTATCATCTATGATAAAAATAAAAAGGCATTGCTGCCTTTTTATTTGTCTTATTCATTTGCAATATTGTGAATTTTGTCCTTGAAAGATCCTCTATTCTATGATGCATTTTGTCTGAGGTTCTCTTTTGGGATATTTGCTAGCTTGCATTGTTAATTCTTCAATACAAGTATTAAAATCATTGTAGTTACAATTGATTATTAAACTAGTATATCCTCTTCTATCTTCATCCCATAAGGATTTATGTTTACATTCTAATATCACCATAATCCTGATGTATTTTTCTCCATAGGATTTTAATTCAAAAGAAATTGTAGGTTCTATAAAATCTATTCCTTTTAATACATCCTCTTTATTATATATACTTTTTAACCAATGAATAAGTTCTATCATTTCCCAGGTTAATAGTGCTGGTTCTATTATACTATATGTTTTTCCTTCTCTTACTGCATCAAACTTTATGTTAAGCCAATTTGCATCATATATCTCATCCATTATATTAGGAAATTGATAATCTATTATTTTCATGGAAAGTTCATTTCCATTCATACCTATTAGATTCATTTGATTCACTCTTTAAATCCCTTCACTTAAATATTTCATCTTTTTCCTTCAAGCTATTATTACACTTTTTTTTCTAATATGTAATATAAGCTCTATGAGTAAAATACCAAATATATTTAGTATAAGTATTGGGGTATTCTTAAAGGAGTTAACAAATATACTCCAAATCAATATGCTGGCTATGTTAGTATATATAATTATTCCTCCTATGGAAGTGAAATATTTTCTACTTTTTATTAGCCTTAAAGATAAATATGCAAGTGCAGCAAATAATGCCACATATATCATAAATCCTACTATTCCTAGATCCTGAAAAGATTCTGGAATAAAGGTCATAGCATTTAATCCTACTTCTGATTCTAAATGTGGTACATAGCGCCCCTTACTCATTAACCAACCTTTAAATATATCTCCTTTTCCAAGAAGGTTAGCAAACAATTTTACAAATGGATAGAATAAATTTCCCATAAGTGTAAATCCTAAAATTAACTGATGAGCCAAGGCATAGGCAACATTTTCTAGGGTGCTTGTAAGATATACATATATCCAGAGAAGTCCTGAAGGTATCCACATTGGCATTCCATAATGCTCCCACAGAGTTCTTTTATATACTTCCTCTAATACGAATTTCATTCTCATATTTCCTATGTATCCAAAAAACCATATAAAAGCTAATATTGTTATAATAAATCCTCCATATATAAAATACTTCTGCTTTTTAGTCAATCGTTCTTCTATATTTACAAAATTAAACACTTCATATATGCCTATGGTTATAAATAAAAATGCTATAGGTCCTCTATTTAGAGTTAAATATAAAATTCCTATACTCCCTAAAAGTACTAGCAAATCTGACCATTTTCTATAGTTTCTAAATAGTATGTATTTTATTTCTCCACAGAGAACTAACATGTAGATAATATATCCTGCATAATGATCTAGTCCTTGCTTGTCTATTTTATTCTCCTCTAATATGGCAAAGCCATGTTTTTTCACATTAAAAATGAACACCACCGCAGCAATTATAAAAATTATATTTGATGCTAATGCATATAGCTTATAAGAATCCTTATTATTAAAGTCTTTAAATAAAAGATACACATCCTCCTTCTCTAAGAAAGCAAATTTAGTCATGATTAAAAAGCTTCCCCAAATAACCATAACTATTATATTTATTTGAATAGTTGGATTATACAAAGTGCTCAGCTGAAAATCATAGAGCATCAAGGCTACTATCCAAAGTATAAACATTATCTTCACTTGATCTACTAATATTACTACACCTTTTTCCTTTATAAATTTTCTTATAATAACTATAAAAATTAATAATTGTAATAGTGCTAATAATTGATACACATCTCTTCCCCCTTTCTATGACTTAAAATGAAATTATTTTATTATGTTATATATGTATATATTACCATATATTCCTTTTAAATGTATGATCTGAATTTTTGCTATAATAAAAAGGTAGCTAATGTTATCAAGAGTAAAATTTAAAAAATCTTAAAAAAACTTAGGTTTTACATACTATATATGTGTAGTATGTAATATTAATAAAGTCCAGCAAAAATTTTGCTGGACTTTATTTCATAATATATTAAATCTACTCACTAAATTTATAATATGTAAAAATTATTCTTCTAATAGTGAATATAAACTCAACTACAAACTGAAATTTATATATTTCGACTTATCTTCAAACTGAGCACAATAAAAATCAAAACTAATCAAAAAACTTCCCCTTATAAAAATTCTCATTGTCAAGTTTCTTTGCCGTTAGCCTGAACATGACGCAACCGTCTGGGCATACAATGTCCTTGCTATATTTGCCATTGCCGCCAATGTTCTCTAAATCTCCGCCACTTCTGACCGACTCCATGATTGGAAACATAATCATCATAACCTTGGAACAGATACCCTGTCCATCCGCATTTATGGGACAGCCATAGGTGCAGGTATACTTATCCCCGACTTCCTCGCCGTTTCGGCAGTACCGCTCTGTATGGTCACTGCGAAGAAACCCAGTTACCTCAATTTCAAATTCGTACTCCTCATCATACCATTTTTTCATGATTAACCTCCAAATTCTAATTTATGAAGCACAATTTAATCAATATTGTCCTAATAGTCCTTTCTTTTTTGCTATTTTACTACATTGATTAAAAATTAATAATCCTATAGTAAAATATATAGCAGAATTTCCAATTATAATTCCAAAGTCACCCAGTGAAAAATCTATAAGGGTTTCTCCACCTAGAGTTATATCGTATATTTTTTCCACCTAAGCCTCTTATACCTGCAAAATATCGTAGATTTTCTTTTGGAGTTAATCTCCAATAAAGATTTCTAGTACCTTCAAATACGGCGGTTATTTTATCTAAGGATTTACTGTTATCCTTACCATCTAATTTTATTTCACCTTGATCTGGAATTAATAAATTACATATACTTTTAATAGTAGTAGTCTTTCCTGATCCATTAGGGCCAAGTATTGCACATATACTTCCTTTTTCTACTGAAAATGAAATATTATCCACAGCCGTAAGCTTTCCATATTTTTTCACTAAATTATTGACTTCTATAGCTTTCAAGTTACCAACTTCATATCAATTATTTTACACTTTAGAAATTACAAGATGTATAAGTTTATAAGTCAATTATGTATATTATATCATATATGGGTATAATATACATATATAGGAACCATAATTTATAATGTATAAAATTCTATTATGATTAGGACTCAAAAGCTAATCTATATAGATTTCTTTTACTTCATTAAGCTCAATTTCATTTAAAATTCCTATATCTTCTAAAAACTTTAATCCATCTTTTTCCTGATCTATGTTTGATTCATTAAATTTCTCTAATAACTCTCTTATTGACACTTTTACCGCAAAATAGATTATAAAAAATAAAAAAAATCCTAGAAGCAATATACCCATATTTCACCTCTTTTAATTAATCTTGAATTATCGGGCCTAACTTTATAGCTTGGCAAGTTCTTCTCGTAGCTCTTCTAATAATTTTTCTTTTTCTATAGGGTCATTATGGCCTTCTATAGCTGTGTTAAATTCTATTCCTGATAAAATACGAATAACTTCTTCTAGCTTACTTTTATCATAATGAGCTTCTCCATGATATAAATCCTCACATACACCGTCACCAAGAAATAGTATCTTTTCTTCTGGCAAATAAAAGATGGTAGAATCCTGGCTATGAGGGCCACCGATTCTCAATATTGCACAGGTAATTCCCCCTAAATCTAAAGCCATAAAATCATTAAATACTATATCTGCACTAGAAATTTTGATTGTTTCTCTTTCCTCATATTCCTTCTTAATCATACTACTGCAAAATTCAATCTCCTCACCTGAGCATATACGCTGATCCATAGAGTTATCATCCCATTTCCAACTTTTCATCTTACATAGCTGCTCATGAGTGGATGAACTCGCAATTATTATTGCATCCGTGGCTGAGAGTCCAAAAGTATGATCCCAATGCCAGTGAGTAACTGCCACAATCTCTGGGTGTGGCAATTGCCTTTTATCTAATTCTTCCATATAAAACTTCACATGTTTGTCCGAATTGCCGCCATCTATCATTAGTGAATATTTATCTCCCTTAATATATCCTAAAACAGGTCTATCTGTATCTGGATTATGCTCCAAATAATAGACCCTTTCACTTAGTTTATTAAACATGTTATCTCCTCCATGTAATTACAATTTAAACTATTTGATATTCTTTATTCCTGTATACTTTCAAAGATAATTGATTCCACCTTGTCACATTTATGTGGAAAAGACCCACTAGCAATATTAGTTATCATAATAATTTGTATATCTTCATCTGGAAAAATTTTATTACAGGAAAGAAATCCTGGTATTCCTCCAGTATGCCATATTTTTCTTCTAATCTTTCCTCCAAGCTCCTCATCATCTAAGATTACTCCATATCCATAGAAACATTCCTCAGTTTTAACATGCTTAGTCATCATTTGATTTAATGAAGATTCACTAAGGACCTGACCTTTAATTAATTTATTGTTCCAAATATATAAATCTTCAATAGTTGAATACAATGCTCCTGCAGCATAAGGCACGGTCATATCTATAAAATCACAATTTACAAGGTCTTTTTCTTCACCTTCTAAATCATAACCACTAGCTCTTCCTTTTATTATCTTCTTATAATCATCATAACCAGAGTCCTCCATAAAGAATTTATTGAAAATGTTCTTACACAGATATTCTTCATAGGTCAGTTTTGAAACCTTTTCTATTATATATCCTAATAGTATATATCCAGAATTTGAGTATGAAAATTTTTCTCCTGGTTTAAAATCATAAGGCAGCTCTTTAAATTCATTAATTAAATCTTCAACACTGTGATGACTTCTCATATTATCTCGAAAGCCCTCAATTCTAGTAGAATTGAATATTCCTGATGTATGTGTCAATAGGTGGTGAATGGTTACGTTATTTCCCTCTGGATAATCTGGTATGTATTTATCCAAAGTGTCATTTAGATTTAATAGCCCTTCTTCACATAACTTAAGTATTATCACTGCTGTAAACTGCTTTGTTACAGAACCAATACGATATTTCATCTTAGCCTCATTAGGAATGTCTAATTCATAATTTGCTTTACCATAGCCTTTATTTATTAAATTTTCACCTTCAACAGAAACTAATAATACCCCACTAAATTTCTCATTTCCTTCAAGCTCATTAAAATAATTATCAATGTTCATTTTAATCTTGTCTAATGTTTCTCTTTTCATCTCTTATTTCTCTCCTTTAATTATCTAGCTTAATTCCTTATATACCGATTACTCTACAATTCTTTATCAATTCTAAATATTGGATATCCCCTAGACCATAGTTTGAAAATCTTTGAAATAAGTAAAACAGGTCTATCTGGATTATGCTCCAAATAATAGACCCTTTCACTAAGCTTCTTAAACATATTATTTTCCCTCCTATGACTTTAAATTTTTAAACATTTTCTTTTTAATTTCAAAGAATCATTTATATGTCCAACTTGATGGCGAGTTATAGGCATCAGTAGTATTCCTGCAATATCTTTTCTACCCCAGAAGTCCAAAAGCCATTTTGAATCATCAATGTCAAGAATACCACCTTCATTTAAAATGCGTTGTAATCTTCTAGGTTCTACTTTCTTTTTTAAATCTTCAGGTTTTAGCCTTGCTATTATCTCACGGGTTTTTCTTCCAACAGCTATTCTATAATTTCTTAACTCTTTCATATTAAGAGATGAACTTAAGGCAATGATTTCCTTATCACTCATAGCATTTCCAGTGTCATAAACCCTAATATTCATCTTTTTTATCCAATTATTGATGTTTATTACCTGCTCTTCATCACTAATAAGTATATTTGAGGTTAGGTCTTCTATTCGTGTTATGTGCCAAAGATTCCAAGCAATGGTCACATCCTTAATAGTTGGCATAGTTCTAAAAACTTTTTCCTCTAATCCGTCCCAAATCTCATCTTCAAATGTTCTAATATAGCTATGAGACATTTCAGAGGTGTGTACCATAGAGTGTAATTCTAGTAATAGCATCCTTGACTCTTCAAAATTATCTAAATTTCTAATTAAGCTTTTTAATAATGCCTGCTTAGGATTCCATTGTTTAGCTACACTAATCATATTATTGTAATATCCTTTCTAAAGCTTATTTACAAACTTTTAATTATATAAGTTTCAATAAAGATAATTCATATTACAATTATGCTTTAATGAACTATTGAAGTTAATACCAATTAATTTATAATGCAGAAACTTTATTACAACTTATATATCTATTTCACATTTCTTTATTAATTCTAAATATTGAATATCACCTAGTCCATATTTAGAAAATCTTTGAAACAAGTTTTGGAGTAAAAGATCTTTTTTTAGCTGTCCATGCTTCTTAATATATGAAGTAATTTCATTTTCATCTTTCAGGTATTCAAGATAAAGTTTGACTCCTTTATACATTACAGGCAGAGGAACGTTACTTGGGAGCTGTCTATAAAGCATAGCCTGCCTATATATTTCCTTATAGCCTTGTATCTCCACTTCAAAACATTCAAATTCTTTAATGGTTTCTCTCACTAGGTGGAAAACTATTTTCCCACTATAATTTATTTCATCTAAATAAGCAAGAACTGTAAGAAGGTTTATTTGACAAAACATATCATCACCAAACCACACTGCAATATAGTCATATTGCCTTTCGAATAAACCTTGTAGGGGTTTTAGCACAACCTCCCTGTATTGCTCCAGAGTTACATTATGTGACTCACAACGGCATGTTATAAACTCCTCAGAAAAAACACCTTCACTAGCCTGTCCTACACACATTGCTTCATTAAAAGGAATATATATCCCCTCTTCCATCAGGTTATTTTCCCTAAAACTATCATACATGCATTGGCCATTTAATATATTTAATAGGTTTTTACCATGTTTCTCATATACTTGTTGTTGTGCCTTTTGTATAGATACCTTTTCCTGTTTATCCATTACACTCTCCACTCCTTCATCAATATTTGTTTTAAGAAAGATAACATTTTGTTTATCATAAAGCTGCATTGGCTTTGGATTTTTTCTATAAACGTAGGGTGTACATCCATATGCATTATTCTTTGCTTTCCCATTCACTTCTTAAAATTCCCATTTTCACTCTATCATAGAAAACACCTTTTACTTCACAACCCTTTCTAATTCTTCCTTCTTCAATAAATCCTAGTTTTTCTCCTAATTTAATCATTCCTTTATTAAGTTCCCAGGTTTCAAAGCCTAATCTTGTAAAATTTCTTTCTGTAAAAAGATAATTTATCCATAAGGTCAAAGCCTCTTCACCTATTCCACATCCCCAAAAATCGTCTTCCACAATATCTATTCCAATCTCTGTCATATGTGGATCTAAATCATTATGATACACATTCACCCATCCAATATGAATTCCATCTTTGGTTTCTATCTCCAAGAATTTATATGGAGGTTTTTTATCTCCCACAATCCATTTTTTATTTCTATTAATAACTGCACTTAAATCCTCATTGTACCATGGGCCATCAAGTTCCCAGGCTCTTAAGTCTGAGCTGTTCCATCTTTTATAGTCCATAATATCCTCTTTTACTATGGTCCTAAGATTAATATTTTTTCCTTGAATTTTAAAACCCTTATCCATATCTGTTATCTCCATAATTATTTATTTTACATTGTGATCTAAAACTTAAGTTTTACCTCTCTCTCAAGCTGAATAATATAATTTCTTATTCTGTATTTTCTTATTCTGTATTTTCTTATAATGTAAGAATTAATTTTAAGAAAATTATACCATATTATACTATATATCCATCTATAGATTTGATAAATTTGGTAAATTTTATTTCTAATACCCTATTATTCAGTGTTCAAAGAATTTCATTTTCGTATTTAATAGTTATATATTTTCTTGCATTCTTTATTTGAATTGCTCAATAAAAAATACCGTAGAATTCACTCATGAATAATACAGTATTAACCAACTTAATATTAAACTTTTAAACTCAGTACTTTGTATAAATTATAGATTATTGTCCAATTTAGCTTTAGATTTTACAAACCAGCTTATAGCTATAAAGTAGCCAATAATAGGGGAAATGCCATATCCCATTAAAGAAACTGGGAAATTTCCAAATTTTGTAGAGACTAAAACAATTATATAATAAATTCCAATTCCTATTGACATTATATTGGAATCCTTTGGTGGAAATAATATAAATGGTAGTGGCAATATAGAAAGAGAAATAACTCCTAAAATAAACCACACTAGTCCCATATTAGCAACTAAATTAAGTATTTCTTCCACATAAACTACAGGCGGCAACTTGTCTAAAAATATCCACGTAGAAATAACGAAAGCCAAAAGTAGAACTGTAATACCAAAGCGGTGAATATTATTTTTAGCCTTATATCCTAGAATGATTATCATTGGAATGATAAATGCGGTTGCTTGTGATGCATCAGGTTGAAACACAAGTAAAAGTGATATTCCTACTGTTAGAATAGCTGAAAACCACCAATCTAATACTTGTAGAAGTCGCCATAATTCTATGATTATAAATGGTAATATTATGCTTGATATATAGAATCTTAAAGGTCCAATAGATATCCATCTATGAATTCCTTCCATACCTGAATCAAAGAAAGTAAGTATTAAAAATATTATTGAAACAATAAAAGCAACAAACTTACTTCTCCTATTTTTCTGCTCATTTGACAATACAAAATAAGAAATTAATCCTGATATAAATAAACAAGCAACATTTTTACCCCAAATAGTTATTGGAACTTTATTGAGGTGCATTGCTATTGCACCAATCATAACCGATGGCATTGCTATAATTAATGGTATAAAATTCTGTAATTTTAATTTTTTCATCTTTAACTCCTTGTAAAAATATCAACATGATAGCCTTAATTCTTTTCAAAAATTAATATTTGTTCTGAATCTAATTTAGTACTTAGAGGGAACCTTTCAATAATATACTCATCAAAGTTCCTCCTATTTACTGATAGATAATATTATTTCGTCCTAAATCTCTTTATAGTTTCCAGTTATTTCAATAGTATTACCATCTGGGTCATCAACTACAAACATATAGTAAGGTGATGCTATATTCAAATACATTATTTCTGACACCTTTCCTATGTTCAAATTTACTAGTCTTATACGCTCTTTTTTTAAATCGTCTATCCAAAAATTTAAAACCATGTTATTTCCGTAGGTAATTTTACGTTCCTTTATATATTCTAAATAATTGTTATCATAATGATTTTCTAAATCATCATTTTTTTCAATCATTCTTTCATCAAATTTACTATTAAATAAGGCAATACACTTATTATCAAAATTAAACTGTGCCCAACGATCATAATTTTGTGATGATACTTTCATCTCTAATAATTTTTCATAGAAATCTATAGATTTTTCCATATTTTTAACAATGATATATGTTGAACCTAAATATAACATTTCACTGCACCTCTCCAATCTTAATAAAGATATATAAAGATCTTGTACTTTTCCTTATATTTAAAAATTTTATCTTTAACTACTTAGAAGTTTTTATATTTCTTTTTTGAAATATATACACTATTATTAAAGCAAGTAATGAGATTATCAATATATGTAGAATTATATGATATAAATCTGGTATCAGTATACTATCAGATGATGGGATAATATGATATGTATTAGCAAAAAAATTATTATATCCTCTCAATTTTCTTTCAGTTGCACCAAAGATTGTGTAATTCCAATGTGAAAAATATTGAATTATAGCCCAAGCTGTGAGAAATACTGATAATATATATTTCCCTTGTTTTTCTTTTAAGAAAAATAATATAGAAGAAACTACAAAAATTGTCCACCAAGCAGTATCAACACTTAGTATACCAGGACTTTCAACTAAGCAAAAATTTCCTAAAGAAAATCCTGTAATATCTAACGTAAACCAAAAAAGTAGAACACCTAATAATATATTTATATTTCTCTTCATAAACCCTCCATTTATATAACAATTTCCATAATTTAAAACTGTTATGTTAAAATTTTAAAAAATTATTCTGTTCTATAGTTGATATACCTTATATTCTGGTTATAACTTAGTCCATTCTTCTCTTAAAATCCCCATAATAATTTTGTCATGAAACCTACCGTCTCTATAAAAGGCTTGTCTCATAATACCTTCCATTTTGAAATTAGCCTTAGTATAGGCTTTAACTGCTCCTACATTTTTTTCAGAAGCAGTAAGCATTATTCTATTAAGACCTAAATCTTCAAATCCATATCTAATAATTTTTTTTGTTATAAACGTACCAACGCCTTTTCCATGGTAAGATTTATCTCCAATAAATATAAAATATTCACCAGATAAATTTGTTTCACTGATTTGAGCTATACCAGCATATCCAATTAGATTTTTATTAGAATTATCTACAATGGCCTTATTGCAAGATGATTTATCTAATAAAAGTCCATCAAACCAGTTTGATATTTCATCATTACTTTTCATTTTCTGAAATATAGATAAAGAATATCTTATTACCTCTTTATCCTTTATCCAGGAAAAGAAATATTCTTTATCAGATTGCTGTAAATCTCTTAATTTAATATTCATACAACATCTCTCCTATCGGTATCATACTAGTCCCTATTCAGAATTCAATATCTTACAATGTAGGATTAGCATTAAGAATATTGTACCATATTTTACTAAATACATATTAATATATTTGCAGAACCAAATAAAACACTACATATTCATATTTAATTTTTATTAGATATAATAGCTAATACTTGATGGTCTTCCCATTTACCATTTATTTTTACATTTTTTTGCGCTATACCTTCTTTATGAAAGCCTGCCTTTTCTAAAACTCTTATGGAACCAATATTTGTTAGCATAACACCTGCTTCAATCCGATGTAAATTTAATTCATTGAATACAAATCTAACCGCTAAAGAAACTGCTTCCGTTGCATATCCACTTCCATTATGTTGTTTGTCTAATGAATAACCAATTAAACAACTTTGAAGTGAACCACGAAATATTTGGAACAAGTTCACATCTCCTATTAGTTCATTGCTGTCTTTTATGAATATGCCAAAGCAATATCCATTATCTTTTTCTCTCTTTTTTGCCATATCACTAATAAACTTACGTTGTGAATCAAGCGTATAAAATGTATCCTCATGAGTCGGTGAATATTTTTGGAAAAACTCTTTGTTTCTTAAATTTAAATCAAGTAATACTTCTGTATCAATATCTTCAAGATATCTAATGTATATTTTATTGCCCATAATCTCCATATTAAATTACCTCCTATGTGTGTAAATACAGTAATAATTTTATTTCATCATATTTCACTGTTTCGACCTAATTACAAAAAATTATAACATAAATTATATATTTTATATAACGTAGTGTTTAATTTTCAAAGAACATTATTCGTTGTTTAAATTTCAATGGTTACGTCGCTTTTTATTCATAGGACAAAATAAAATATCGCAAATTCATCTCTGAATAATGCGATATTCTAATATGCTATTTATCTTTTTAACTTAATAATGTACAAACTAATAAGCTCATCAACGAACTGGAGTTTATATTTATTGCTTAACCTTGAAGACCATTGGACTGTCGTTCCATATTTTCTACAACAATATCATGAATATCACCTAATGAAGCACAATACTCAAGCACTTTCCATGGAGTATTTGTGTGAAAATGAATTTTAATCAATTCCTCATCACCAACCGCAAGTAAGCAATCGCCTTCAATATTTTTTGTAATATACTCGTTTATTTTATCTTCTGAAAGATTTTCTCCTTCAATCAATAACTGCGTATCAAATCTGTATTCAAGCATAATTATTCTCCTTTTCCATTTTACAAATTACAATTTATCTTTCAGTTAATTATAGCATATCTTGCAAATATCAAACTATTGAATTTTCAAAGGACTCTTTTTTAATTTACTTCATAAAATATGCCTATTGCGTACTTTATTTGAATTATAAACTACTTATTTAATAATTTTGCTCTATCTTCATCTGTATCAACTTCAAAGATTAACCAATCTTCATCTTCCTCAACAGATGATTTTTCATATTTATTTAGAACTTTCTTTTATTTCTAAACCTCTTTCTATTACTTTTTGTATAATCGGGCTACAGCATTTTCCTACAGGATTTTTAGTTTCGCATTCACCATTTTTCATTGCACCTGTTAATGCTATTATATCCTTAATATTTTTCGCCCCTTTATTAATAACTGCTTCTATAATTTGCTCGTCAGTTACTTTATTACAATAACAAATATATTTAGGATTAGAGTTACTTTTAAACCAGATAGGTTCTTTTAGATCTTCCTTGTTAAATTTAATATCAGATTTTTGACTAAAATATGTTACACAACAAGCTTCATTCATGCATAAATAATAGTCATCATCCCCAACATAATCTTTTAATACATTAAGTACCATGTTCTTTACAGTAATATTTTTTACAAAATTACCTTCTTCTTTACATACTGGGCATAAGCTGTTTATTTCTACCATACTGATAGATTCTGTTTTGCTTCCTCAACAAGATTTATTTTCCATTAGTGTTCTTTATCTCCTTTGATTTGATAATTTCATTTTTAAATGTTTCACAAGTGCATATTATTAATTTTATATCTATATAAAAGACACGTCGAACTTTAATTAGCCCTATGATGTAATTGTCATTTAAACACGCTGACTTTATCCACATTATAATATATTTTCAAATACCGTACTATTCAATTATTAAAGAATATTTCTATTACTTATTTCATCCTATTCCCCAAATCAAATATCACATATTCAAGCTTCGTCGTTTTCTTCAACAATCAGGTTTCCTTGGTACCTATACTATCTCGTATCCTTTATTTCAAAATATATTGATTCAATTCCATCTTCAACAAGTGTTTCAATTTTTACAAATCCAACCTTTTCTAATAGACCTATTGATCCGTAATTATTGGAATATGTAAATGCTCCAATTTTTTCTATATCAAACTTATTAAATACTTCCTTTACAAAAGCTTTTGTAGCCTCTGTTGCTATACCTTTACCCCACAGCTCTTTTTCAAAAATCACAATACTTAACATAGACATTTTTTCATCACTTTCATCTATACCATAGCACCAAATATCTCCAACATATTTTTCACCAAAATAGATTACTTTGCCGTAACTCAAGGCATCTTCTTTCAGAGATTCCTCAAATAATATTAATGCTTCTTCTAAAGATTCAATACTAAATGGAAATAATTTTTTAATTTCATCATCTTGAGTCTTGTCCCAGAAAGTTGCTACATGATCTTTCATTCTTATTTTTAGCATTATGTTCATAAAATCTCATCCTTTCGTAATATTGACCAATATTTATATATTAACAATAGTGATATTTACAGTCAACAGATGCTTTTACGTCTCTCTAGATATCATATAGCTTCATTTCAGTTTAATGATAGAAATATTTTATCAACACATTATGCTTTTTTCCTTCAAATGACTTATTTAGTCAGTCATTTGAAATACAAAACAAAAATACCATAAAATTTATTTCTAAATAATATGGTATTCAAACTATTTATTAACTTTTAATATTTTTATTGAGACGCTCTAAGTTGCAAAACTTTATTCTTCAATAAATTTCATCAATTCTTCGTTAAATTTGTCTCGCTGGTCATAGAAGGACCCGTGGCCGCTGAATTCAAATGGCACAAGCTTTGAATTTCTAATACTTTGTTTTTGTACTTCAGCTAATGGAAATGGAACAACTTTGTCATGAATGCCGTGAAGAATTAAGGTTGGAACATTTATTGTTTCTAGATCAGAAAATAGTACTTCATTTAACCAAGTATTTGCAATAGCCGCAGTTGCCCACCCTGCTGCCTGTAATCCCATTTGAAATACCCAATCAGAAAATGGTTCAGTTATGTGTTGAAAGAAAAATATGTCTCCGAAATCCCTTAGCATTTTAGGACGATCAGTGTATGTTCCCTGAATAATTTTGAATATATCTTCTTTGTCTGAACCATATGGGAAATTGGGGCGTTTGATAAGGCTAGGAGCTGCTGCCGCAAAAAGAGCAAGCTTAGATACTCCATGTTCTTTATGGCGAGCCATGTATCGAATAGCAATAGCTCCCCCAGTTGAATGTCCTGCCAGCGTGAAGTCATGTAATTTTAATGCATTCACTACACATCTGACATCGTCTGATAACCGATCATAGTCGTAACCACAATAAGGCTTATCTGAGTTTCCGAATCCTCTCATATCTATTCCGATGCACCTATATCCCATCTTTGGAAGTTGATTAAACTGGTATTCAAATAAATTATGACTACCAGGCCAACCGTGCAAAAACAAAATTGTCTTATTTCCCTCTGGGTTAAGATCCTCTACATAGATTTTTACATTTGGCTCTACTCTAACATAATATCCCACTTATTACCTCCAATAAATAACTAACTATATTAATAGATTATTCACGGGGTCATAAATTTATGAATGATTGAGCTGACTTTTAATTACCGTATTATTCAGTTTTCACCAAATCATAACAGGCTATCACAGCCATCAATGAAAATAGGGTGGTTTTAATTCACATTAAAGATATTCTAGTGATAAATTTTGATTTATCTTAAATTGTATATTGAAATAAAAGTTCCCCATTGGGATCTTTTTCATTCATATATTTAAATCCAATGCTTTTGTATAAATTATAAGCCAATACATTTCCCTCAATTATACTTAAATATATAGTATTTACTCCATATTCTTTTGAAACTATATCAATGAGCCTTATCATTGCAATCTTTCCAAATCCTCTACCTTGATATTTTTCATCGATTATTATCCTATCAATCCAAGTATGTTTATTAGGTCCAAAAGATCCATACATAGCAAATCCAACAATTTCTTCATCACAATATATGGCTACTGGGTGCCATTCATCATAAGTGTTAGCTTCTTCTAAACACTGATCTACAGTTTCAATAAAATTTTCTTGTTCCGGTTTTAATTTTATTTTTCTAACTGCATATTTATTAGTATTATCAATATCTCTAAAATGTATATTTCCCATGTTACCTCCTATCGCGATCTCTCCATACGTATTTATTTCAAATTATAATGTTATGGTTTATTTTATATCTATAAAAATTTCATGTATATTCCAATATATGTATTAATTTGTATGTAGATTATACACCTAGCTTTATGCATATTTCTTTAGTGACTGCTCCATATTTCTTTTCATTGCCAACATATCTGTTAAGAAAACATCTATTAACAGTTTGCCATCCATATGATACTCTTGTCTGAACACCTTTGCGCCAAATTTACGGTAGAAGCTGTTAGAAGGTGCAAAATGATGATTGTAAATAACAATTTCTTTCATTCCATATTGCAAAAAAGACTCTAAAATATATGAAATCATTTTAAGAGAAATACCCCGTCCTCTTTGTTCTGGACACACCCATAACCCATTAAGTTCAATTCCATTTTCTGCTATATCCTCAGTCTCAGCAAAGCTTCCAGCTGCAAAACCAAGCATCTTGTCATTTTCAAATGCTCCAATCAACAAACGAATATCATCATTTTCTTGAGCTGTATGCATCCAATCTACCCAGAAATCCAATTCTTGAGAAATGGAAAGAGTATTTTTAGCCTTGCCAGCCAATTCTTCAGTCCAGCAAAGAATCTTTAATTTCATAGCTTGTACCATGTCTGATTCCTTTAATTGTCTAATTGTAATCATTGTAAGTACCTCACTTTTTTAATTAATGTATTTTATAGTTTTATATTAAGAAAAGTTATAATAATTCACAATGTAGAATTAATTTACATTATATTAAATGCACATCTTAAATTTAAAAATAAAATGACCATTGCTACTCTTTTTAGATTTTCTATACTACTAATGGGGTAGATAAAATCTTTTAAATTCAACTCCTGGAATAAATCCAAGCTCGTAATAAACCGATTCTGAATTATTTCCTATTGTTACAAACAATCGTAAAATGGAATATTTACAATTTAAAACGGTTAGTGCCTTTTTAAGCATGGTTGTTGCAAGATTCTTTCCTCTATATGATGGATTAACTCCAATAGTATGTATTAAAGGCCACTCTTCAAAACAGGATACAAGACAAGCACCAATTAACTTTTTTTCTGATTTGTCGTATATAAGTGTAGATGCCTCAAGTAGTATGTTTTCGGTGCGGTCGTTAAAATATTCATTTACTCCATCTAAATAATCTTCATAGGTACATTCTTGGCCGTTTTGTTTAGCAGCATACTGGCAATCTATGCCGCCATTAAAGCTTTCGTAAAATAGCTTAGCAATTTCTGCATTATTGCTCTGTTCAGGGGTTTTTACTATTATAGTATTATCCCACACAAAATCAAAAACTTCGGTAGGTCTCATCATCCATCGTCTATTTTTATCTGGCCAAAAACCAAGCATTTCAAAATAGTGAGATTGTTCTAGAGAAATTTGATACGCATATATGTCTTTGCTAGAATCTGACCACTTAACCAATAATTTTTTTAATAATTTTACTATTTCAAATAGGTCTGTAAACGGAGGAATAATAAATAACCGTGATAGTACATTAGGTTCTATTAGCACTCCACCGATTCTAAGTTCACCAGCTTTTATCCAGTAAAAGCTTTCATCCTTTGCAAAAGGATTATCGAGACTTATTGCTAACCGCAGATCCCAATTTTTAACTGCAAATCTATTATAAGTTTTATCTCCATAAACTGATTCATATATTGCAAATTCCTCTGGATTAGCTTTTACAATCGAATATTTATCTGATAGTTCATAATAATCTATATTACTTGACCAATTTCGCATATTATCCTGATTCCCCTTTTATATAAATAATTGGATTTCATTTGTACATTATAAATTGGGTGATAAGCATCTCTACCATCTTTTTTCATCTAACTCACATTGTAAGATAATTGGACAAAATTCATTTGAGAAAATCAAACTTTTACTTCATAACAATCATTGACACTTACTATTCTAAATCCAGAATCCTCGTATAATGAGAGAGCCTTTCTGTTTTCTGTTTCAACACTAAGGGTGAAATTTTCGATTCCCTGATTAAGTAAGTAAGCAATTGTTTTTGATAATATTGCTTTTCCAAATCCCCTTCCTCTATAACTCTTGTGCACTGCTGAATCAGCAATACTTCCCTCACCACTCTCTATTCTTGCAGAAATGATCCCCACTGTAGTATTATGAATCTTACCAATAAAATTATGGTATTTAGAATTATTTAAATTCGACTCATTGTATGCTCTCTCATCTTCTTCGGTGGTCCCAAAAGCTTCCATGCCTATAGGTACAATCTTATCTAAATTTTCAAGTGATGCTCTACTCAAAACAAGATCAGTGTATTCTCCAATGAGTTCTTTATAATATTCTCTATTAAATTTCATTTCATAGGTTGAGTATTTCTCTTCTCCACCTACATAAATAATGAACTCTCTAAATCTAATAACATCTCTTTTATTAATGAATTTTAAAGTGAATACCTTATTTTCTCTACATCTATCTCTTACACTCTTAAAAAGCTCAGCGAAAATATCCTTTGCTTTGCAAGCTGGATGAATTGCACCCCATATATAGGCTTCACCCACATTATAGCTGGGTGTCATACCAAAATATGCAACTAAATCTCTTTTATCATAAAATAGAAATTTAGTAATGTTCTCTGCTTCTTTATCAATATAAAACTTTAGATCTGTATTATCTTTTTCATTACATATCGCTGTTAATTTCTTAACATCCTCAAAATTTTCTTCATTTAAGCTCTTCTCTATAATTACTCTATTTTTGTAATTAAATTTCTCCATTTTAGATCCCTCTACCTTTAAACTTCATATTTTCTTCTTAGCAAATGCTATTATATGACCATCAATATCAGAACCATAAGCTACATAATCTCCCCATGAACGCAATTTTGCACTACTTATTCCTAATAATTATACCATTCAATTCATAATTTTTACAATATTACCTATGTATTTCAATTCAAACTTATTTGGAAATTAACTTAGCTTTATCCTGATAAATGGATATTAATTCATTATCAACACTATATTAAAACAAAGTAAATAATAAGAATCCTAAAGTTAGAAATACTAACCTTAGGATTCTTTCATTAATTAATCATAAACTTTACTATAGCTAATATCCATAAGTGTAATGAATAAAATATATAAAATATATCCGATTAATAATTTTTTATTATTTCCTCTAAAGAAATATGTCACCATTATAAATGGTATAAGACTTGTTCCACCTTCTACAAATAATGCTCAAGGAATTAAAAGAATAGATAATATTATTACTCCTATCTTGTTATTTCCTTTACATCTTTTACTATACTCTAATAGGTTTATAATAGTAAGTCCAAGGGCTAATGTAGCAAATATGTTGTTGGATACACTTATATCTTTAGATATTAAATTTTTTCATATCTTCTCCCTTTATTAACTAGGTTTATAAAACTAATTAATATAGTACAAATCTCATTACTCCAACTGCAATAAATGAAAAACCAATGATAAATATGGCTATTGCTCCAAGATTCTTTCTTACAATTTTACTCATTTTTTCCCTCCCCAAATATTCTTTAAAGGACCTATATATAAATATTTCACCTCTAAATATTGCTATTTATAACTTATCAATTGCTATAATTAAATTATAAGGGATAAATCTTTAAATTTTCCTATCATAATTATTAAGAAAATCTTAAGTTTTACTTAGATTTTAATATAATATTGATTTCAAGGCTGAATATTAAAAATTTGTATATGAACACAAAAGGTGTTATCTCAAAATCAATTTGAGATAACACCTTTTATTTGTCTAAAAATTACTGTTTATTATTTTTTGACTTTGTTTTAAACGGTTGATACCTATATTTTTTCTATTTCTTCTTGTATGCCCAAAATACTATTACTTATATGTTGAAGCGCTAAGGATTGCTCATTAGCAATCTGGGTACTATTACGTATGCCTTCTGCAATATTTGTAATTGACGATTTTATATCATTTAAAATATTATTAATACCTTTTAGAGAATCAGCAGAATTTGTGGATAACTTACCTATTTCCTTGGATACTACACCAAATCCTCTTCCATATTCCCCTGCCCTAGCAGCCTCAATAGAAGCATTCAATCCTAAAAGTTTTAGTTGGTCTGTAATGCCTTTAATAGTGTTTAAAACATTATTAATACTACCTAACTGGCTTTCTGAAGTGTTTGCCATATCTTCAATAATTTTTGAATGATTAAGGCTCTCCAAACTACCTGCTGTAATCTGTTGCATTGCGGAGGTCATTTCTTCTATTTCTCTTGCAACCTTTTGAATAATCTTTACTTTTGCCTGAGTTGATAAATGTTTTGTATACTCTTCTTTTGCAATAATTGCTGCAAGCTGTTGAAGTGGTTTCATTTTATCTGGGTCTCCAGATAGTCCTATACAGCCTAATCTCTCTCCATTGTACAATATTACTCCATTATAACCTGGTAGTACTCCATTAAGTTTTTCTGCCATTTCAATACTGACTGCTAATTCATCAAGTTCTCCAGACATAATTCTTTTTGCACCATCATGAACCTTACCTAATCTTTCAGGTTGCATTGTGGCTATAATAACGCCACCTTGGGTCATGAAATTAGCATTTCCTCCGGTTACATCATGTAACATATTAACAATTCTTTTAGCTAGCTCCACAGGAAAGGAATTGCTTGAATTAGCCCCTTCATTAAATGCACTCATTTTTAATCCCCCAATTTATTTCTTCAGTTTAAATCTATAAGTTAACTAAAATATCTTTATTTAGCTTTATATGTAAATGGATACAATTTAACATTTTTTCTATATTATATCATAAGGAAAATTTTTAAACAATAAAGTGTGGTACCATGCACCCCCATTTACCATGAAGTATGAAGTTTTTTATATCCTTATTAAGTAAGCTTTTTTATGCTTTAAAGTACGTATTTATAAGCATTTTACGCACATACTTATCCTCAAGTGTAATTTAGCAATTCTGTACATTTTGTGCACAATTTACATTTAAATCTATATATATTTGTACATGGTGCACAAAATAAAAAGCCAACGAACATATTTAAAACTGTTCATTGGCTCGGAATTTTTTAAAATAACCCAAGGAATCCTGTAAGTAATACTACAATTGCAAAGGCCATCCTATATACTGCAAATACTCTCATTGGTTTTTTCTTTAGATATGATATAAATTTATTAATTACTGCTAATGCTACTATGAAGGAAACTAGGAATCCAACCGCAAGAGCAATTATTTCTGGTGATGTAAGAGTAGCTAATCCTCCAATTTTTAAAATCTTTAAAAAGCTCATTCCCACCATAACTGGGATTGCTAAAAAGAAGGAGAACTCTGCAGCAGCCACAGTAGAAAGTCCTGAAATCCATCCTCCAATAATTGTGGAAGCAGAACGAGACATTCCTGGAATTATAGCTAAGCATTGAAATGCTCCAATTATTATTGCTTGCTTTACTGTAACATTTAGATCCGCTCCTCTGCCTTTACTTTTCACCTTTCCATTGCTTCTTCTAAATTTCTTCTCAGCATATATCATCCATATACCACCAAAGAATAAGCTTATAGCTACAACCATTGGTGTAAATAAATATTTATCTGCTATATCATTTAAAAGTATTCCAAAAACTCCTCCAGGAATACAAGCAATAAATATCATAAACCAAAATTTAAAACCTGATCTTTCATAACCCACCTTTTGTGGAAAGAAATTTATAAGAGTATCCTTTATTTTCGCCCAGTAAAGTATAATTACTGCAAGGATTGCCCCTAATTGTATTACGTATGTATACATCTCCACATAGTTTGGATTAGTACCTTTAAATCCCATTAGGTTTTGAAAAATAATCAAATGTCCTGTGGAAGATACCGGCAAAAACTCAGTTATTCCCTCTACAATGCCCAGCACCATAGATTTTATTATTAAAAGTATTGTTTCCATTGTAACCACCCATTTCTATATTATTGACACTATTTTAATATAGTACTAATATTGAGTTCATATCCATACCATTTAAAATATTGCTATTAATTACTTGATGAGCTGTCTAATTTCTGACAGATATTTTCCTCTTATGATTAAGAAATATATTACTTGGATTAATAAGAAGCTTCCCATTACTAAGAAGGCCGCTGAAGTAACTTCTATATGGAAGGCATTTTTTAATCCTCCAAGGGCAAATAGTCCATGTATTACAGCTACTATATATGGAAGTAAAAATAAAACTCCTATCTCAATAGTTGATATCTTCTTGATTTCACCATAGGTCAATCCTATCTTATTTAGTTGCTCATATTTTTTCTTATCCTCTTCTGTGTCCATATAAAGCTTATTATATACGAAACTTCCTGTAGTTACAAAGAAAATTATTCCTAGTATTATAGCTAAAAACATAACCGTTCCATAATTCACCTTAGAGTCCTCTAGCATTCCTGCCTTAGATAAAAAAATATATATAGGTTCATTTAGGGTACCGTTATATTTCTCCTGAAAGGTTTTCGATATATCTAAGGTTTCAATATAGTTCTCCACATGGAAGGAATAAAACTTTTGCTCTACTGCCTTAAGATTTATGCTATTATATAAATCATCTTTCACAATGTATACATCTTCATATAAGGCTGGCATTATTCTTTTTTTCACTTTCCCTGTGACTTTTACAACTTTATCCCCTATATCTATAGTATTTCTTGGATGCTCTTCTAATGGTCCTCCTACTAGTGCTTCACCCTCTTTAATGTTCATAGGTTCTATTCCTAGGGCATTAGCTAATTCTTTATAGGTACTTTCATTTATTAATCCCATTTTCACAACACTTCCATCTAAAATAATGGGCTTAATATATCCTTCAACTATAGAGTATTGTATATTATTATTTTTTAAAGAATCTTTTATAAAATTAATTCTTTCTTCATGTGTAGATTTCGAGTTGCTAGTCTCTTCATTTTCATTTTTATTATCTATTGAATAATAGAATGCATGGGGAAAAGCCATTTCAACTTGATTTTCTACATCTCTCCAAAAGGCATATATTCCTCCAATAGAGGTAAAAGCTATAGCTGTAGTTATTGTTATCAAGAAAAACATTCTAGTATTATCTTTTATTTTATAGTATAGATTGGAAACCCACAGTAATGTGATATTTTTCCTATAAAGGTACCTATTGTTTTTTAGTAGTTTTATAGCAAATACATTAAATTCTGAGAATAATAAATAGGTTGCTAGAATAACCATTGAAGTAATTGGAATTACAAGATTTATAACATTATCCTTAACTGCTGTAATTGCTAAGTAGTATCCAATTCCTAATAGAATCAAACTACTCATAGCCAAAATCGGTGAGGTTTTTGGTTCCTTTTTTGGTGCTCTTGTACCTTTAAGTAGTTTTAAAACTTCATTCTCCTTAACTATAAAGGAAGCAAACATGGAAATTAATACTCCCATTATTCCAAAGGCAAAAAAATTAATTATAATTGCCTTAATAGGGATATAAAACTCTAATACCTTTATTCCTAGTAATCTTGAAGTAATCATTAAAAACAATTTAGAGAAAATCAAGCCTATTATAATCCCTGCTATTCCAGCTACTGTACTTATAATGGTATTCTCCATAAAAATCAGCTTTCTAATTTGACTTTTAGAGGTACCAAGGATATAGAGTGTTCCAAACTCACTATATCTACTTTTTAAAAATACACTAACGGAATAAAATACGAAGAAAAATAGAACTAAATATGCAATTACTTCAGTTACTTGTAGAACTCTTATTAAATAATCCGGTATTTCATTGGATTTTAAATTTGGATGGAATACCACCATGGTAAAGGAAAAGAGTAGGGAGGCTGATATGGTACTGCTTAAAAAATAAGCAAAGTAAGCCCGGATATTTCGTATGACATTTTTAGTGGCAAATTCTATAAAGTTCATTAATTAACGCCTCCTAATAGTGCAAGTACGTCAATTATCTCTTGATAAAACTGCTCTCTACTATTTCCTTTATATATCTCATTATATATAACTCCATCCTTAATAAATAATATTCTATTACAGTAACTAGCAGCTAATGGATCATGAGTTACCATCATTGTAGTTACCTTTTCCTCATTATTTATCTTTTCAAATAGTTCCATTACAATTCTTGAAGCCTTTGAATCTAAATTTCCTGTAGGTTCATCGGCTAGTATTATGGAAGGATTATGTATTAATGCTCTAGCAATAGCCGTTCGCTGTGCTTCTCCACCTGATACTTCAAAGGTTCTCTTATTAAGTAATACTTCTATTCCTAAGATCTTAGATACCTTTTCTAACTTTTCATCCTGCTCCTTTAGTTCTACTGCATCTAAAGTTAAGGGCAATAAGATGTTTTCACCTATGGTTAGAGTATCCAATAGATTAAAATCTTGAAATACAAAGCCTAACTCCCTTCGTCTAAATAATGCAAGGTCATCCCCTTTGAGGGTTAGTGGATTTTTCTCCTTTATCCATATGTCTCCTGAAGTTGGTGTATCCACCGTTGAAATCATATTTAAAAGAGTGGTTTTTCCACTTCCAGAGGGCCCCATAACTCCTACAAATTCTCCATGTTCTATAGTAAAGCTTACATTATTCAAAGCATTGAAAATCCTTTGCTTTCCATACACCTTAGTTAAATTAGTTACTTTTAATATATCCATAGTATTCACTCCTTTTGTTTCTGCTCATTCTGACTATACTTCAATGTTATAATACACTCTCAAAAGTAACTATCTACAAACCTTACACAAACCTTACAGCTGTGTAAGGTTTCGAAACGGATTCCGAGTAATAATATGTAGCTCAGAAATCAGCACTATATGAAACATAACAATATTACAATTAACCGCTAGTAAATACTATTGTAACTTTTGTACCTTCTTGTACTTTAGATTCTATATTTATCCCATGATTTAGATTGTCACATATCTTTTTTACCATATATAAGCCCATACCTGTTGATTCACCAAAGTTACGGCCATTTTCTCCTGTAAAAAAGGGATCAAATACTCTTTTTATATCTTTTTTAGGTATCCCAAAACCTTCATCAACTATATGTAATATAATCTTCTTTTCCTCTTTACGTGCAGCTATGGTTAAATACTTACCATGACATTTGGAGTATTTTACTCCATTTATAATGAGCTGCTGCAATATAAACTTTAACCATTTTAAATCACTGTACACTTCTAGTGATTCATCTATTTCTACCCTAGGCATAATTCTATTTTTTATAAACAATTTCTTTTCCTCATTTACACTATCCATCACTAATTTGTATAAGGATAGCTTTTCAACGCGGAAGTCCTTTTGAAAGGAATCAAGTCTTGCGAAGTACATAGCCATGTTTAAGCCCTTATTTAGCTTAATAACCTCTTCACCTATGCTCTCTATTACCGCATCACCCTCATTGTCTTGAAGGTGAAGATCTATAACTGAAAGTGGTGTCTTCATCTGGTGAACCCACTGATTTATAAAGGTGATGTGCTCTTTATAGATTTTATCATATTTCTGTAACTCTTCTTCATATAGCTTATGCTGCTTCTTCAATACCTCTGAAATATTTTCACCTAAGGTGGAATTTCCTAACTCTAAGAATGCCTCTTGAGTAGTATTTAATCCACTATGAAATAATTCATATACCTGCTTTTGTTTATAGTATCTAAAGGCTAAAAAACACCATAGAATAAAGGTGTTAAATAGTAATATATAGAGTACTTCCTTTAAGTCGATAAAATTCATAAGTCCACAATATATTACTGTAAGAAAAATACTTAAATAATATATGCCAATATATCCTCTATACTCTTTCATAAATAACTTCATCTTCATATTTCTTACCACACTTTATTTAATTTATAGCCCAGACCCCTTATAGTCTCAATTCCATTTTCAATACCTAAATCCTGCAGCCTTTTTCTTATTCTACTTACATTTACATTTAAGGTATTCTCCTCAACAAACTCAGTATTATCCCAGATTTTCTCTAGTAGATAATCCCTACTCACCACCTTAGGATACTGCCTTATAAGACATTCTAGAAGTATTCCTTCCTTCTTAGTAATAATAAAAGTTTTACCTTCAAACTCCAATTCTAATCTCTCCGTATAATATTTAAGTCCATCTAGTTCCACTACTCTTTCATCCACCTTAGGTGCATAATCCCCAAAAGCCCTTCTAAGATGGCTTTTTATCTTTGCAATCACCACATCATAATAAAAGGGTTTAGTTATATAATCATCAGCCCCACACTCTAAAGCTCTAATCTGATCGGCCCCTCCCTCTCTCGCAGATATAAAGATAATAGGTACCTTGGACTGCTGCCTTATCTTACTACACCAATAAAAGCCATCAAATTTTGGTAAATTCACATCTAAGAGTACTAAATCTGGATTATAATCATTAAACTCTGTTATAATGTTCTCAAAATTCGCTACATCCTTTGCTTCAAAGCCATATCTTATTATGTAATCCTTCAGTAAATTACTTATTGACAAATCATCTTCTATAACATATATTTTATAATTCATTGCTATATCTCCTATTTTTTATCTAAAGATTTCATTATATAAGTTGCAATAAAGTTTCTACATTATAAATTAATTGGTATGAACTTCAATAGTTCATTAAAGCATAATTGTAATATGAATTATCTTTATTGAAACTTATATATCTTAATATTATACCAATTTTTTCATATAACTTCAGGTTATATACAAAAAAATTAAGGAATTGTTTAATAATCCCTTAATTCTCACATTATGAAGGCCATTTGTTACTTAACTCGTTTCATAATTGTATGTTCCTCATTGAACTGTATTAAATCCCATAGGTTTCCATATAAATCCTTAAATACTGCAACTATTCCATAAAATTGCTCTTTTGGTTCTCTCACAAATTCTATTCCCTTTGAAGTCATTTCATTATAGTCTCTCCAAAAATCATCAGTGCTTAAAAACAGAAAAACTCTGCCGCCTGATTGATTACCTATGAATGGCTCTTGTTCAGGATTAGATGCTCTTGCAAGTAATACTGTAGTTCCGACTGAACCTGGTGGAGATACAACTACCCAACGCTTGTCTTGTTCAGGCTGATATGTATCTTCAATTAATGTAAAATGAAGTTTTTTCGTATAAAATTCTATAGCCTCATCATAGTCTTTGACAACTAGAGCTATATGGACAATAGATTGTACCATTTTCTCAACTCCTACTCATTTTGTGTTTTATTATTTATAATTTATACAAAGGGTCACCATTCTAAGATCATGGAACAGTGGTCTTATACCATACTTCAAGTTATATAAATCTTTGCTGCACGTAAGCTTATTACAATATATAATTACTTTATAAAAATTATGCCATATTATACTAAATATTTATGTACATATCATAATTTTAATAATAAATATTATACATTTTTGTGCATCATTTCTTGTTCTGCAAAACAAAAATACTGTATATCAATATTATGTGGTATATTCTATTTATTATTTTTATCGTTTAGGTGATTGTAAAACCCTTGTTTATCTGTCCATTGAATCAAATCAATTTCAAATCCATCTGGATCTTTTATGTAGAATTGTCTCGAAAATGGTTTAATTATAATTTCTTGTTTTTGTTCAACATACCCCTTTAATTTCAAGGATTCCAATAGTTCATCTGCATTTTCAATATAATAACCTATATGTCTAAAGTTTTGCTCTCTTTCTATTGTGAAATTATCCTTTTCAGAAATAAACAATTCATGTCCATTTCCCTTAAGAATCGCATAACTCTTTCCATTTGCTTTTATGCCTTTATCAATAGGTTCATAATTAAGAACATCTCTATAAAAAACTATAAATTTATCAACATTTGAAACATATCTATTTAAGTGGTCTATAATTTTCATCCTATCGCCACCCCTTCAACTATTTAATTGATCAATATTTTACAATTTTGCAATAATACTTTCACCTATTCTATCACCTTTTTCCGCACATCGCTCTATAAAAGCTTGATCTTCATTAATGACATTCTATAATATAAAAATGTATAAAATCCATTACGAATAATACGGTATTTTTATAAAATATTTGGTTTTATGTTTTAATCGCTAAATAGAAATAGATTATAATTAATTATTTATTAGTTGTTGAGCAAATGACCTTGAATGCTCAATTTTATCATCTGTTATAAATACAGATTTATACCCAAGGTCTCTTTCAGCGAGCATTCCAATATATTTTAATTGAGAGTGCTTGCAATAACGTTTGATGCCTTCTTCAAATAAATCAGCCCCATCTTCTGGTCTATACCCACAAGTGGTTATGACAGCTAACTTTTTGCCATCCCAAAGAGAGGGTCCTTTTTTATCACCATAATACTTGTTCATTCCATACACCAAACGATCCAACAATGATTTCATAGGTGGTGTACAAAACCATGAGTAAATAGGTGTAGCCAAAATAATGGCATCGCAATCATATATTTTATCAAAAATTTCCTGCATATCATCAGAATATCGACATCCAAAGATTGTCCAGTCTTTTTGGCATTTCCGACAAGCAGTACACGGTTCAATATTTTTATCATAAAGCCAAATCAAATCGTACTGAACTTGATTAAGTTCAAGTTCTTCAATAAATGGCTTTAATAATTTAGATGTATTTCCATTTTTACGAGGGCCTCCCATAAGGATACAATATTTCATTTTATCTCTCCTTTGCTGAGATTATGCTTATAATTTCTGCATGCAGCAAACTGTAACATGAAACAATTCGTTACCTGGCATTACTCCGGAGCATATATCAATGGTTTCAAAGCCCATTGACTTATATAAATGCATAGCGGGCTCATTTTCAGCCAAAACTTCCACACAAAGAGGTCTTTTCGCGGTATTTTCAACTACATACTTAACTAGGCATTTACCGATCCCCTGATGCTTATATACTGGGTCAACGTACAACCATGCAAGCTCATCATCCGAATATGCGACAAATCCAAGCACTCTACCGTTCACCAAAGCAACGCAAACGATATAATCAAACAGACCTTCATTAAAAGCAGCCTCAGCAAGCGGAATAAATGCATCACTTAGTCCCGCAAGCCGTAGCTCAACCACACGGGCATTGTCGTGAATTTCTATCAAACGCGGCCAATCCTGCTTCTGGTATTTCCGAATAACAATCCCTTCCATAGATCAACATCCTCTCTAAGTATCTTGTAATAAATTACTGTTTATATATTAGTTTAATAAAAAAACTAACTCATAAAAGGCAATTATTTGTAATTGTAATAAATCTTTTGACAAAGGTGAGTAATCTGGGTTATTTATTTTCACGTAATCGAATTTGTACAAATAAATCTTGCTGCTCAATATTAAATCGTTCTACAATTTCCCATGGTGTAATAATTTCACTCATTGGTTCTTGTTTAAATTCACCATTATATTTGTCAAGTTCATAGATATCACTATTTTCTACCCATTTAATTAACTGATTCATTCTTTCTTCTATTTCATGCATATATGCTGAAGTTACTGCATATATACCTTCATCAAATATTCTTGTTTCGTAACAATCAGTATTTGTAAAATCATCAGGAATAGCCATGATTAATTCATAACCTTTTTTTTTCTTTACTGTAAAACATAAATCCTGTTCGCATTCCAGGATGGCACATTATTTTTTTCCCTTAGTCCAATTCACAAATTCCTGCATTTTATCGCTAATAACTGAGCAATTTTCATGAGTTGATGATACTACTTTCATCTGTGGCAATTTCATAACTCTTACATCAAGACAAGTATTTAGATTTTTTTTAATTTCATTCATTTTTAAACCTCCTAATTATTTAGGGTATTGTCAAAAGTTATGCACAATTTTAGATAGTTATGCCCTATTTTTTTAAATATAATTTCAATATTTCATTAAAGATAGTTCTTTAATATCTACTATGCATTTCTTAGCTATTTCATCTATTTCGTTAATTACATACTCCATATCTAAAATTGTTAAAGGTTCCTCATTGTTATTGTGTTTAAAATTCTTCTGAAAGTCATTAATAATGAGCATTTGGTGCTAAATTTCCTATAACAAATGAATTTCTATCTAAATTAACTGCTTCAAGAACCTTCTTTGCTATGCAATAATGTATCATTGATGAAGGCATACTTATTACTCCAATAATATGTTTATCCCATAAGAAACTAAAATACATTTGAATTATGAAATTTCTCTGTAATGATTTGCATAAGAAGTGGAGAAACTATTTAAATTTGATTTTAGAAATTCTTCTTTTGAACAGATAAAATTCTCGTAAGCTTGTCAGGACGACAAGCTAGCGAACCTGAGACAGGACGTCGAATGTGAGCGTTAGAGGATTTTAAATCTTCAAAAGATTAGAATTTCTTAATCTAATTTATGTTTGAAACTCTTATGAAAGTCATGGAAGAGAAATTTCATAATTCTAGTATAGAAATATTTTTTGTGGTCTAATAATAATATGTTTTAATACTACTTGATAATACAAATCTCATTTTCTAGCCATTTTTCTAATTCAGAAATCATATCTGCATAACGACTAATGGAGTTTATTGTTTCTACTACTTGAGCAGTCCCCATGTGCTGTTCTTCTTGGTCTGTACATTCAATCCATAAAGATCGTTTTAAATTATATTCTAGCCAGCTTAGTTTGCCTAAAAAACCATTTACTAAGACCATTGTCCAATTTGCTTGTAGTGTTCCATATCTACTTTTATATCCATATATAAAAGCCAAAAATTTTTCTTTGTCAATGTTTCCTATTTCATTTTCACACCAGTAAATAGCTGTTTCAGTTAATTCTTGCATAGAATTTATATAGCCAGCTGCCTCCCAATCGATAATAATGGGGTTGTCTTCGCTCCACATAACATTTTTAGGATCTAAATCCCTATGGCTAATAACCATATCTGAAGCAAGCAGTGTTGCTGATTTATTTGCCAGGGCATTCCAATGGTGAAGCTTATCAATGATTTCAAGCAGCAGGTTAGCCCACACTGCATTATTTTCTTGTCCCTTTTGCAAATAGTAATTCCAATCTGTTAGCTTTGGATTATCTGACCAATGATTAACTATGCCTAATTCTGAAAAATCCGTTATATGAATATTAGCAAGAATAGCACCTATTTTTTCGCAATGAACTGTAGTGATTTCATTATGATTAAGACTTTTACCCTCTACCCAATGAAACACAAGATAGAATTGATTGTCTATTTCTTGAATGAAAGTGCCATTAAATCTTTTAGCTGGAAGAGCAGGTATATTATTTGATGCAATATTAGCAATTTGTTCTGCATTAATGAAGTTCTGCATTGCCGCAGGTCTAAGCATTATTTGAGGGTTTAATGCTTTAATTGCATATTTACCTTGCGAGGTTTCAATAGCATACATTCTGTGTAAAAGCCCACCCGATATGGCTTCAGGCATACCGACTATCTCACCAATTTGTAAAATATCACACAATTTTTTAAATTGTAGATTGTATTGAACATCACTCATTTTTTTGCACTCCTCTTTAGGTTCTATATGAATTGTATAAATAATTCTTATTTTATGACATAGCTTCAACCTAAAGAAAATTATACCATATTTCACTAAATATTCATTTATATATTGCATAATTTTGTAAATCATATTTTAAATATCTATTTATCTAATAATCTTCCCATTATAACTGTATTATAATAATTTCCATCTTTATGAATACGATCCTTTATTAATAATCCTTCTTGTACAAATCCATATCTTTTATATAATTGAATTGCTTTTTTATTTATTTGCACCACAGTTAATGAAATTTTTTCAATTTCCACATTATCTGCCCACGTCAAAATATTTTCTAGTAGTACTTTACCAATTCCATGAGCCCAGTATTCCTTTGATATACATATTCCAAACTCAGCTTTGTGTCTAAATCTACTTAGTTTATTTCCTTTGCAACGAGTAAATCCAACAATTTTACCTTCTACTTCCGCAACTAAAAATATAGCTTTTTCCGCTATTGAATCTTCATAAATAAGTTTTTCAAAATCTTCTGGACTTAATAAATCTTCACCAGATTCCCTATCAAGATGTTCTGTTTCTCCATCAATTTTAACTCTTAATTTAGATAATTCAATTGCATCATATTTTGTTGGACAACGAAGTATCCATGTTAGACTTTTACCTTCTATTATTTTGTTTTTAATAATCATACATTGCCTCCAACAGTATTACTAATATTAAAATAAGTTCGTACCTAATTACGTAGACGTAACTATTAACTACAATTACAGCTTATCATTGATATATATAATTAAAGTGTACGTCATTTATGGTACGGTTCACCTATTATAATTCTAAAATAAAAAACTGCTTTTGTAATACTCATCTTTAAGCATTGAATATATAATTTGATCCAAATAACCACGTTTATCTTTATAGTTTTGTCTTAGAATTCCATCTCGATGCATTCCAAGTCCTTCATAAAGCTTAATTCCTATGAAATTATCGGGATACACATCTAACCAAAAGCGATTAATATTTCTATCCTCAAATGCATATTTTAGTAATGCAATCATAGCTTCTTTTCCGTATCCTATCCCTTTGTTAGAAATAGCAATTCTTCTCAATTCAAAAATTTCTGATTTTAAATCTAATCTAATTAGAGCATATCCAATAATTGAATTGTCCACTTTTTGTCTAAATACAAAAAGCAGTTGATTTTTATCTTCAATTTCTTCCTTGTGCTCCTCATAGGTACCAATCCAGAGAAAGTTTTTATTATCTTCATGGCTTTCCAATTCAATAATAGTTTCAATATCTTCTTCAGTGGCGTCAAGTATATAAAGACGCTTTGTTTCTATCATACTAATCCTCCCTATTTTCTCCCTGATTATATTGTATAAATGTTTTTCAATTTCTCAATATATTAAAGATTCGTACTAATAAAAAAACATCCTTTTTGGGAGTATGACCCTATAATATATCTGTGATGTTTTCAGGCATTTGCATTACACGTTTCAGATATTCCATCATATTTCTATCTTCCTCATTATTATATTCAAATTCAAAGTGTTTTCCCACAGATAAAGCTAAAGCTCGAAACAACTGGCAAGTAGTGAAAATTGATGACCATAAAGTATTATAATCACTGGTTGAATAAGTCTTTGCATACATATCCCAAAATTCTGGGGACAGATACTTTTTAAAGTATTTTCCGCTCTTTCCAGCAGAACGGGAAAAGTCTGTTTCTACTCCAATATGCCATTCTATCATAGTATGAAGTGCTTCCCTTACAGGAGAATTGAACATCCACATAACATATGGTAATTCATCTCTTGCAATACCTTTAGCTACATTTTGTAAACACCACCAAAATTCATTACAACAGCTTAAATAGAGAAGCTCTGTAGGCTTTTTAATCCAATAGTCCTCATCTGTGGCAGATGGAATTATTGGGAGGCAGTTGTCCTTATCAAGCAGTGGAACAGTTAATTTATCACTTAAATATCTGGTGAGAGTTTCTCCTTTGGTCTGCAAGCAAAGGTCAATGCGATTTCCGTCCTTAAATAGCATTAAAAATGTATACGAGCGGTCAAAATCCATTTGAATATCGAAAGCCATATCATTTTTGTCAGGCTCTTGCAAAATAAGTAGCTCACCGAAAATCGATATCCAATTTTTATCTTCAATAAAAGACTTTGTCTCCGTTACTACATACACAATATCATAGTCTTGAAAAATATCCTTTGGCACATTAGTATTTGTTCTCGAGCCGTTCATATAAACCGCACGGATACGTTCATCATTTTTTGCTACACTAAGAATTAAGTCCATCATTTCTTGTTCTTTTCTCATAAATTTATCCCCCATCTTTTATAAATGAATCTTCTAAAAGTGATCTTACAACGTAAAATCACTTTCAGAAGATTATAATAAATTATACTATATATTCATATGAATTTCATGATTTTAGTAGAGTTTGTTTTAAGTAGTTCATTATCAACACCATATTAAAACAAAGTCAAATATCTATATAGATATAGCTTCATTGTCTACATTTTAGGTATGGTAAAACTAATAGTAGTTCCAGCTTCTATAGAAGATGAACACTTTATATTACCTCCATGACTCTCTACTATATACTTAGATATAGAAAGACCAAGTCCTGAACCTGATATATTAGTATTTCTATATTTTTCTCCTCTATAGAATTTATTAAAGACAAAGGGTATGTCATCTATGCTAATCCCACTACCAAAATCCTTAATATTTAAAGTGATCTTATCAATATCATCATCTATCCAAATTTCAATTTTCTCTCCTGATTTAGAGTATTTTATTGAATTTACAATAATATTATTTATAACTTGATTTATTCTTATTGTATCTATAAAAACTAGAGCCCTTGGCAATTCTCCCTTAACAATTAACCTCATATTATGAGTAGCTACATCAATAGATAAGTCCCCTAAGATTTCTATTAGATAATCATCAGAGTATATTTCTCTTCTTTCAATGGGCATTTCATTTAACTCTGTTTTTGATTGCTCTAATATATCATCTATTAATTTTGAAAGTTCTTTAGATTTCTTCAATATAATGTTTGAATATCTTTTTATGCCTTCTTCATCATTTACAATTCCATCTCTTATACCTTCTACATATCCTGAGATTGATGAAAGTGGAGTTTTTAAATCGTGAGAAATACAGGCTAATAGTTCTTTTTCATTTCTTTTAAGTTTTTCTTCCTTCTCTTTTGAGTATATTATTTCATCTCTCATAGCTTCAAAGTCATGACAAAATCCTCCAACTTCCCCATGGTAGTCATAGTTTATTTTACACTGATAACTTCCATTTAATATAGTTTTCGCACTACTATGAAGCTCCTTAATTGGTTTTATTATATCAATTTTTACAAATCTATTAATCATAAAAGCTAATATAGCTATTACAAATAAAAGTATCCATAGGAGTATAAATTTTTCATTCTCATTTGCACCTTCTAACGCATTCTGAGGTAAATCTATAATTACAATCCCTTCTTGAACACCATCATTAACTAAAGGAACACTGTATCTAATTAGTCCATTGTTCCTATTAGCAAAGGCATTATCATAACCTATTTCATTTTCAAGATTTATTTTCTCTTCTTTGTTGAAATCACTTATAGAAGAAAAGATAACCTCCCCTTTTAAGTTTATAACTGTATAATTATAAAAATCATTTTCCATGTAATAGTTATTTTCTTTAAACATTTCTTTAATCAATCCTCTTTGACTTGAGGTTTCTATTCTTAATAGATTAGACTTATCTTCTTTTTTAATATCTTCCTTTAAAATTAGAATAGAATATATCACTGACAATATAACAAGTAGATATATTAGCCCTGTAAATATACTGATTTTTTTACTAAGGTAATTATCTTTTACTCTATTATTTCCCACTTATATCCTACTCCCCATATTGTCTTTATTGATTTTTCCCCATATTCTCCAAGTTTCTCTCTTAACCTTTTAACGTATACAGCTATAGTGTTTTCGTCCATATACTCACTGTATCCCCATACATTTTCATATATCTGGGATTTTGAAAATACTTGTGAAGGATTAGAAGTAAAAAAATCTAATATTTGAAATTCTTTGGAGGTTAGTGGTACTTCCTGACTGTTTAATATAGCCTTATACCCCTTAGAGTCTACTATTAAATTCCCAAATTGTTTTACATCTGGTAGCATATCACTAGAAAATGAAGTATACCTCCTTATATGGGCTTTCACCCTTGCTACTAATTCCATTGGAGAAAAGGGCTTTGTCATATAGTCATCTGCCCCTACTCCTAAGGTTAGTATCTTATCCATCTCTCCATTTTTAGCCGATAACATAAGTATTGGCATTTTTGATATTGTCCTTATTCTTTTACAAGCTTCAATCCCATCTAAAAGTGGAAGCATAATATCTAAAATAATGAGCTTTATCATAGGATCACTAGCTAGCTCTACTCCTTTTAGACCATCATTAGCTATTAACACCTGAAATCCATCTATTTCTAAATAGTCTTTTATTAAGTTTCCTAAATCATTATCATCTTCAATCACTAAGATTTTGTCACCTATTTTACTCACCCCCACTTCCATTATATCATTATTTTACCAGCCCCTACTTTTTATAAATTCAAATATCTTTTTTTCTCTATTATCTGAATCTTTTTCATTGTATCTTCCAAGAGATAAATCACCATCAATTCTTCCATCTTTTAAATAAATTAATCTACTTGCTCTTGAGGCTGCCCTTAAATCATGGGTTACCATTACTATGGATTGGCCCTCTTCATTTAACTGAGTAAGTATATCTAGTACCTTGGCTCCAGTTGAAGAATTAAGTGCTCCTGTCGGTTCATCACCAAAAATTATTTTAGGATTGTTTATTAATGCTCTAGCAATTGCAACTCTTTGCTGTTGTCCTCCCGATATTTCTGAAGGATATTTATCTTCTATATCTTTCAGCTCTAATCTATTTAATAGTTCATCTGTTTTTTTGTTTACACCCTTCTTATCTTTATTGTTTAAATAACCACAATAAGTAATATTTTCTTTTATAGTCAAATCATAAAGTAAGTTTATACTCTGAAAAACAAATGATATATCTTTATTTCTAATACCTGAAGCTTCTTTTTCACCTATATTAATTATATCTTTTCCTAAAAGCTCAATGCTACCTGCACTTGGGCTATCCATAGTACTAATAGAATATAGCAATGTAGATTTTCCAGAACCTGAACTACCCATTATTACTGTAAAATCACTTTCATATATATCTAAGTTAATATTTTTTAATACATTGTTTGATGTTTTTCCTAAAATAAATGATTTACATAATCCTCTTGCTTTAATAATACTTTCCATCTCTTCTCCCCCCTACTCTTCCATAAGCTCCACTGTAGATATTTTTCTTATACTAAACATTGATATTATTGTTGCACCAATAGTTAATATTTCAATAAATACTATTGTAATTATAACTTCACCATTTGGAATCATTAAACCATCTATCCCCATCATTGCAAACTTATATATACTTTTAGAGATAGTAGCATTTAAAATAAATCCAACTAAAGATGAAATACCTGTAAGCATCATAATTCTATATAAAGTTCTCTTTAAAATATAAATATTTGAAAATCCTAGAGATTTCATAATTGCATTATTTCTTCTATTGTCCGTATTGTTCATAATTATAAGATTTACTATATTTAAGATGCTAAATAGCAATATTCCTAGAAGAATAATTGTAGTAACTGGTATAACTATCTCAATAATTGACTTACTTGTTGTAACAATTATGCTTGGACATGTATCTATGGAGCATACTTCATATTTATCTTTATATTCATTTTTAAACACTTCATAATCATTTTTATCTTTTAAAGTAATATTGAGGTTTAAGTTATTAAGATTATTTCTAAATTCCTTAGGCACTACATCTAAAGTCATTCTCATATTGTAGTTATTTGACATCATACCTATATAGCTACCAGTGATAAGTAATGATTTTTCTTCTCCTAATATTTTCATATCTATATAATCACCAATATCTAAATTTGCCTCTTTTAGAATTTGTTCTGACAATGCAACTTCATTTTTATTTTTAGGATTTCTTCCCTCTGTAATTGATACATTAAACCCATGATCATTGTCATAGTTATCATATAAATAAGTGACAACTTGTGCATTTTTTATATTGTATCTTGATACATCTATATAGGCCACCTTTCCTACATCAAATGAACATTCCCTTACTCCTAATACTCTAGGATCACTCTTAATTTCTTCTAAAGCTTTATCATATGACTCCTCTCCACTTGGAAAATCTAAGGTAACATCCCCCTGAAGTAGTCCAAACATATTCCATGCATTATCTTTCATATTAACCATTGAGTAATTTACACTAACTAAAAATACTGAAAGATATATTACAATGGATAATACAATTACTATAATTAAGTTTTGTTTTTTATATTTAAAAATATCATTTATAGCCATGGACATTGGTGATGAAGCATCTTTAATAATTGACTTCTTAAATTTCTCTTTAGATGAAGTTACACCTATTCTAAAGGCCTCAACTGGCTTTATTTTATTTATTCTTCTAAGTAAAAGATAAATATTAGATATTAAAACAAAACTCATTAATATTATTGTTAAAATTATAAAGCTAAAGTTATTTATGCCACCCTTATATATTCCAATATATTTAATAGATATCTTTATTAAATAATTAACAAACAAAATACTAAAGAAACTTCCAAAGGTTATTGCAATGATTCCTACTATTCCAAAGCTTTTTAAATATATATTACGTATCTGTTTTGAGGTAAATCCTAATGATTTATATACACCTATAGATTTATACTCCTTTAAGATGTTGTTCCATAGTACAAATCTTATTATTACAATAGATACAATAAATATTAATATAGCTGTACTTAATCCTACTCCACTTGTAATTTGGCTTCCAGCATTTGCTGCAAATATAGTAATCCACTTGTCGTATATAACTCCATCAACAGAATCACCTACATAAGAAACTAAGTCAGATGTTGCATCGTTCCCTTCTTTAGAAGAATCATAACCAATATATTGAGATTTAATAAGTTCATTAAAATCCCCATATACATTACTATTTATATATAAATTGTTATACCCCATAACAGAACTTGGAACTAATGAATCATTTACTAATGCTGATATAGTTAAATATTTATATTCATTACCATCTTTTATCTTTAACTTATCTCCTATTTTTAAATTTTTAGAATCAGCTAAAAGATTTGAAACCCAAATAGTACCTTTACTTGGAGTAGTTACTTTTTCACCTTTTGTTATTACTACATCCCATGGGTGAGCTTTCATCCCCTCATAAATTATTAAATTTGCCATGCCCAGATCAAGGTTTTCATCCCCTAAAAATACTTGTCTATCTACCATTAGTCCTTTTGTTTTTCTTATATCCTTTTCATTAGGCTCCTTTTCCTTAATGAAATTTTCAACTTTTGGGATAATGTCATCATTATAAGTTTGAACTAAAATATCTTTTATATTTTCTCCTTCATAATATTCCTCAGTATATCTTGCAACTGTACTGGAAAAACTTGCACAAACTGCAAATATAGATGAAGATACCATTAAAATAATTGCTATTAAAATAAATTGTATCTTTTTTTGTTTAATTTTCTTTTTCCACATCTTTATCCCCTCCATAGTTTTATAATACAAATTAATTTTTAATATATTTATTTCAAATTCTTAATGAATTCTTACATTTTAATCTTATTGTTTTATTCTCACATAGCTCCTTAAGTATTACTCCTATAAAAGTAAGCTTTTATAAACCTTCATACCTTTTTACAAGGCTTTGTTTTAAGTAGTTCTTGATTTTAGAACTACTTAAAACAAAGCCTCAATTAAAAATTATTTAAGTATATTTTTAGTAACAACTACTCTTCTACATAGGTAAATTACGATATATTTTAAAAAATATCCCGAGAAAGTATCCCATTATATAGGAGTCGGTCAAGTTATCAACATGATGGAAAATGAAAGAATTGGATATTCAAAATTAAAAGAAGAGATTCTAAAATCAGATAACAAATCTGACTTAAAGAAGCTTGAAGCTTTAGGAGAATATCCTAAAACCTATATAGATAAAGATATGTTGAAGGCTTGAATAAAAAAAGCAATAAAAACACCTAATGGTGCTATCTATTGCCTTTAAAACTATTTGGTTAATTCATCCTTTAAATCAATTGCGAAACAAAAATACCTCAAAATTCAAACTGGAATAATGCGGTGTTCTAGCAAATTATTTTTTCAATTATTATGTTAAATGCTCATAATCTTACTTGCACTTGATTTTTTGTTTTGTCCTGTCAGATAGTCTAAAAACAAGCGCTAATACTATCACAATTAACCCCAAAGATAATAATATTAATGCAACGTATGGTGTACCTGTAATCTGAGGAAAAACATTCTTAATTACTGTTTTAGTTAATAGTCCTAATATTATGCCCAAAATTATAAAACAGCTTTTTTTAATCATATTGTCACCTCTATCAAATATAAATGATTCTTAATATACATTTATTTATAATTGTTTATTAACATATAAAAATTGTAGCACATCTTCCATATTGTTGACACCCTATTATTACTAGAACGTCCTTTATAGAATATTAAGAACATATTGGATATGAAATTATGCTCATAATCCTAATGTGACGAACAAAAATCTATATAAGTAATTATTACATGGACTATTCCAAAAATTGCCGTTGGTATAATAGCAGGAAAATTGTGAAGCCAAATTTCCGCTAAAATGAAATATACAACTGGAAAAACTGCTTTACTTCATCCTATGATTAAGAATGTGAATAAACATCAAGGATGTCACCAAATTCCCAAGCAGGCATCTAGGGCTGCTAAATAAGAATCAATCATGAATTTATCTGCAATCAATGAGATGTATGTCCTCAAAGTTCTCTCTTTTGGCTTCATACCTACTATAAATCCTGCATTGAAAAGTTGCTTATCCAAGTTTGCCATCTGTTCCGGCTGAATTTCATCTGAAAATTTTATACTGTTCAACAATCCGATTCCCTTAATCTCTTCAATTATTGAGTATCTTTCCTTGATTTTCTTATATCCATCTCTCAGGTATTCACCTAATATTACTGCTTTTTCTAAGAGAGCATCATCCTCAATTGTCTGAATTACTTCAAGAGCTATTCTACATCCAAGTGGATCATTTTGGTGAGATTGCGCATAATGAAAATCTGCCTGTAAAGAATCCTTAGCTATTTCATCTTTGAAAATAACGGCACTCACCGGATAACCGTTTCCAAGTCCTTTTCCTGCTGCAATTATATCAGGATCTATATCGTAATTCATGTATCCAAACCATTTACCAGTTCTGCCAATCCCACAGGTGACTTCATCTACAACTGTTAACACGTTAAATTCCCTTATTTTCAAACTAAGTGCACGCACTAAATTATACGGAGGCAACTTTACTAGACCGGAACTATTGCCAGCATCAAAAACAAAGATGCCAACTTCCTGAAAGTCAATAAAATCAGTCAATTCATCATACCATTCCTCAACACTTTTTTCTTTGCAGCTATCCCAAGGAATGCAAATCCAATCTTGGTTCGTCAGATTTGCTCCATTTCCATAGGCTGATAAATACTGATTAGCAAGAGAAATGCATTTTTTCTGGGGACGAAGTACTTTAGCAATCTGTATTCCATACTCTACAGCCTCGCTACCTGAAGATAAAAATACACATTTTCCAGAGGGAAAACCTGCAATACCAGCAAGTTTTTCGGCTGCTCTTTCTGTGATATGGGCATTATACTTATATCCAACATGGCAGACCTGATTCATCTGTTCTCCCATTGCCGCCATAATTCTTGGATGTTTGTGTCCCAATGAAAGACACCAAACACCTGCCTCAAGATCAAGATATTTTTTTCCATCAAGATCATAGACATAGCATCCTTGACCGTTAATAATATTTCTACTATTGACAAATTTAGTAGTATAATGAATTACATTTGTATTCTTGCTTATTATTAAGTTATATTGAGAAAATATTAAATGAATAAATAAGCCTATTTGTATAATGTACAAATAGGCTTTCAACTTATATATATTTATCTTTTTGAATATCTTAATATTGCAATACCCTTATCCATAATATACTGATCTAAATGTAAATCTATTTTAGGATTATTCCCCAAAAATAAAGGTCTACCTTTACCTAATATTGTAGGAATTATTCCAATTATATACTCATCAATAATATCTGATTTAATAAAATTATCTACGAGACCTCCACCACCAAATAAGAAGATATCTTTACCTTCTTTTTCTCTTTCTTCTTCTATTACTTTGCATATATCACCATTTATAAAATGGATATTGTCATGCTCTTGTAATTCTTGTGATGTTGCTACATATACTTTTTTATCCTTAAAATCATTGTGGAAGCCTTGATCATAACAGTTTTTTCCCATCACTACAACATCTGTACCATTTAAAAATTCATCATAATCCCATTTTTTTTCAGTGTCTAATTTATCATCTCCATCTCCAACTATCCAATCATACCCACCATCTTCTGCCGCTATATATCCATCGATGCTCATCGCTAAATTCAATATTATTTTTCTACTCATATCTTTTCCTCCCTTTTTTATATTTTTAAATATATTAATTATTTGTTAGTAAAATTTTTTATATTCTCAATTTCTACTTGATACAAAATATATTATAACTTATAATAGTTGACACCTTATGTCATATTGAAAAGGAGATATTTATTATGAAAGCAGATAGGTTAATTTCTATATTAATGCTGTTACAGATACATAAAAAGTTAACAGCTAATGAGTTAGCTCAGAGATTAGAAGTTTCTGTTAGAACTATTTATAGAGATGTTGATTCCTTAAGTAGTCTTGGAATACCTATATTTAGTGATAGAGGAACAAACGGCGGAATAGAACTTTTAGGAGATTATAAAACTTCTTTAAATGGAATAAATAATGATGAAATTTACTCACTATTTCTCCCAACTGGTGATAAAATTTTAGAAGACTTAGGAATTCAAAAACTTAAAGACTCTACACTACTTAAGCTCTTAGGAAATTCCTCTCCTAATCAAATTAAAGAAATTGAAAATATTCAAAACTATATTTACATGGATATGTATACTTGGGGCGAAAATCCTGCTAATGTAGATAAAGATATTCTTTCTGTATTACAAAATGCTATTTGGAATCATAAGATATTAAAAATAGTATATAGAAAAATAAATGAAACAAAAGAAGTAATCTTAGATCCATTAGGATTAGTATGTAAAAGAGGTATTTGGTATTTAATTGGAATAAACACTGAAATTATTAAAACCTATAAAGTAACTTCTATAGAAAGCGCATTTTTGATAAATGAGCATTTTCATAGACCAAAGGATTTCAACTTAGAAACTCATTGGAAGTCATCTATAAGTAATTTTAAGTCTTTAATTCCTAAATATCTATTTACTTTTAAGGTTAATCCTTCTATCCTAAATCATATACAAGAAAGGAAATTTATAGCTATAAATAATAAATTTATAAAAGATAATGAGATTTATTTAGATATAAATTTTGATAGTATTTGGCAAGGTATTGAATTTGCTTTTACCTATGGTAAAAATATAAAAATAATTAAACCTATAGAAGCTATTAATGAAATTAAAACAAAAGCCTCTGAAGTAATGGAAATATATGATATATAGATTCTAATAATGAAACTACATAATACAAATAGGCTTTAATATAAAATAATATTAATTAGAACTTCATATTATTTCTGGCCCTCTGTGTAAGTTCAACTAGAGATTCATTTGCTTCGCATGAATCTAAGTTTACACTTATCAACCGTTTCGGAATCTTGATTTACTAAGTCTCTATTCAAGTAAAAAGCTAAAAGCCAACAACTCGCTTCACTCGAACANNAATTTAAATAGCTTATAAAAGAGAAGCCTATTTGTATTATGTAGAAACTTAATTACAACTTATATAATTAAAATTAAATCAATTTCTTCAGTTGCCCAAATATTAACCTTAATTACATTATGGACAGATAATTGCTGAGATGCTAATAGATTAGCAATATTTTTAAATGTATTTTCCACTTGATCATTAATTGATTCTGGAATATTGTTATCTATATCCACACCTATTTGGCCTGAAGTCACAAAAATATCAGCATTCTTTGATATCTTTGTTATATGACTATATTTCCCCACAGGAGACAGAATATTTGCAGGGTCTACTCTTTCAATTTTTGCACCATTTTATTTATTTATCATTATGCATGTGACAATACAGGAAACATTAAAGCTCCTGTTTTAAATGGATTATCTTTTCCCATCTTAATAAAAAGAGTAGTATCCTCCTCTTTCATTAAACTTTTTTCATAGGAAGAAATATTGTTTGGAGTAAATCCTAAAACTACTTTCTTAGTTTTTTCATTGACCATTGCATTAATAATTTTATCTAATTTTATTTCTTTTGTGGCAAATACATCTTGCACATATAAAACATCTTCATTAAAATTACAAATAACAACTGCATCATACTCTTCAATATAATAAATATCGTCCTTCATAAAAGATGTACAATAAAACATTATAAGAGATGCATTATTTTTCATAGAAACCTTTGAGAGAGGTATTGTATTACAAGCCATATTGTAAACAAATTCTCTATCCATTTTATTATCCATGCTCATCTTTCTTATTTTTTCTAACCCATTCTCTTTAATTTTGTTTATTGAGTATTGATATTCATTACACTGCTCAAATCCAAACTTTGGGTAGAAATCAAGAACACTGTCATTAGCAAAAAGATAAATAAGATCACATTTATCCTCCCATTCTTTTAATACTACTTCCATAATGGCTCTGCATAATCCTTGTCCTCTATATTCTTCATCTGTCATAACCGTTCCAATTTGTACAAATCTCTTTTTCTCTCCTAAAATCAAAAAATCTATAATATTTACTGAAACATTAGATACTACTATATCTCCATCTAACAAAGAGTATGGTATATATTTGTCTCCCCAATAGCCATCCTCATACCATTGTTCAAAATTAAAACCATAAGTTTTCTCTGTTAGGGTATTAAAACTATTTCTTAACACATTATCATCTTTGTAATTACATCTATAAATATATTCTTTATCATTAATTAATAAAAATTCACTCATTTTTAGTTTATCCTTTCTTACATTTACATGGTAAGTATCATATCCTTAATCTTATCTAAATCTGGACTGCAAAGTATTTCAAGATTTTTAAATATCTTTTCTTCTGACCAATCCCACCATTTTAATTTTAGTAAATAATCAATTAATTCATCATCAAATCTCTTTTTTATAATTTTACATGGATTGCCTCCAGCAATATGGTATGGAGGAATATCTTTTGTTACTACGGAATTAGCAGCAATAATGGAACCATCTCCAACATGCACACCAGGCATTACTGTAACATTCTGTCCAATCCATACATCATTACCAATCACAGTATCACCCTTTAGAGGTAAATCCTCAAGCTTAGGTGCTGCTTTTTCCCATCCACTCCCCATAATATTAAAAGGATATGTGGTTACAGAATTCATTCTATGATTTGCACCATTCATAACAAATTCTATTCCTTTTGCTATGGCACAAAACTTACCTATAATAAGTTTATCGCCTATAAATTCATAATGATGTGTAACATGTTCTTCAAATTTTTCTGCTCCACTTATATCATCATAATAAGTGTAATCTCCAACCTGAATATTAGGATTTTTAATAACATTTTTTATATAGCAAATGCTCTTTATATTTTCATTAGGATAAATACTGTTTGGATTTGGGCCAAATCTATTCATATATCTTATCTCCTTTGTGATTGAATTTAACTTTTCATCTTCTATAAACTTTTTTTCATAATTCTATAACTTACCTCTACTTAATAAAGTCTTATATTCCGCATCTAATTTCTCTACATCATCTTATAAATTAAAATGCTCTGACTTTCTTTAAAACGAAATTTAGACCATAGTTAATCATTACTTGTAGAGATTTTCTTATATTGTAATTTTAAATATTCAATAATATCTGTCTTTTTTAGAGGTGATGAGTGTCCTAAAAAACAAGTGTCAAACTCTAAATCCTCTAACATATTTATAAAACTTTGTAATTTAACTGAATCATACTTGTAGTTATTATAAAAATCTATACTGTAAGCATCTCCTATAAATACTACTTTTTCTTCAGGTACATAAACTATAACAGAATCTTCTGAATGAGGTGCAATAACATTTTTTAGAATAACCACTAATCCTCCTAAATTTATTTCTAAATCATTTTTAAACACTATATCAGCAGGTATAACTTTTATATCTTGAAGGACTCTATATTCTTTGCGGATATTCGTATCTGCAAATTCAATATCCTCTCCTGTTAAAAGCCGTTGATTCATTGCGTCTTCTGTCCATTCCCATTTAGACATAATTTTTAATCTTTCATTAGTTATTTCACATGCTATTGTTTTTCCGGTAACTGCATTCATCCCATAAGTATGATCCCAATGCCAATGAGTAATAGCCACATAATCAGGTAATCTTAAGTTTAATTTTTCTATAGAGTTATTAAATTTTTTAACATGATTTTTCGAATTTCCTGCATCCACCATTAAAGAGTGTTTATCTCCTTTAATGTATCCAATTAAAGGTCTATCCGCTTCTTTATCATTTTCAAGAAAATAAATTCTTTCTGTAACTTTTGTTAATGCCATAAAATATCCCACCTTTTTAATATAAAACTAAAAAATCCCCACAGATGAACAATATCATCCATGGGGATTTTATTTATATAAATGCCTTTTAATATATTCAAATAAAACTTAATACACAATATAGATATACTTAGCCTAAACTTAATGTATAAATCAATATAACTGCACCCTTAAGTATCTCAATGCAAAATTCACAATTATGGTTGAAACTAATTTTTACTAGCAACGTATTGCTAGTTCTTTATAAGAAGTGATTGTACCACTTCAAAGATAAATAATTTTAAATTTCTCAGGTTTTGCTGAGAAACATCCAGAATTGTAAATCCAATAGTTTCAGCTATAACACTAAAAGATACCAATTATTTTTACATATATATATTAATTTTAGAACTGATATATAGTTATTTTATTTTTATATAAAAGAGTTTAATAGATGATATTGTTCTTAAAATGCATAATTAAATAAAGCTCTAGTGTAGAACTTTAAAAGCATTTCAAACTATTTAATTTTAATAGTTTAGTTAAAAGCAACTAAAATCATCTCTTTAAATCTCCTTTTTACATAATCATATTTTAAATTGATTGTATAATAAAATATTTTCATTGTCAATAAGGATTATATATTCGAAAAATTAGAAAGACACTCCTACCTACCAGAAGTAAGAGTGTCTTCTAGATTGATATAAAAATTAAGTTTAAATATTATGTCCCACAAAATTTTATTGGCAGTTTTACTACAAAGTTGCTACCTTCATCTAATTTACTATATACATTTATACTGCCACCATGAGCCTTGACTATTTCTCTTGATATTGTNNACTTATACCTATTCCGCTATCTTTTATAGATATATATACATTATCAGATTTAGTAAAACATCTAACAAATATCTCTCCTTTATCTGGAGTATACTTAATAGCATTTGAGATAATATTAATTATTACCTGGCTTATTTTATCCTTATCTATCATAATATTAATATGTTTAAGATCTACTTGTAAATTTATATCTTTATCTAATAACTGCTTTTCAAAATTTGTTAAAATTGTAGTTATTACAGTCTCTAAATCTACTTCTGACTTATTTAATCTTAGTTTACTACTCTCAAATCTTGATAAATCATCTATGGATACAGTTAATCTATTTAATCTTTGAAGTTCATCATATATACTCTTTAACCTTTCTTGAGATGGCTCCCATAGACCATCCATTATTGCCTCAAGTTGTGCTTGCATAGTCGTTAGAGGGGTTCTAAGCTCATGTGATATATCCTTCGTTAGCTCTTGTCTTATTCTTTCTTGCTTATCTAAATCTCCTGCCATCATATTTATTGATTTTACAAGTTTATTGATTTCATATATACTGTAGTCTTCTTTTATGCTTTTGGAATAATTTCCTTCTGATATAAGATTTGTTGCACCTATTACCTTTAAGATAGGTTTACTGATAGCATAAGACAATAACCATCCTACTATAATAGATATAATGAAAAATAGTAGCCCTAGTATAAATAATACTCTATCTAGCATTCTCAAAAATATAACATCTGAATCTTCATAATAAATTGGACCTATATACTCAATTTCTAATTTTCCTATTAAAGCTTCACCTTGTTCTAAGTCAAATTTATCAAATGTATTTTTAATATCTACATCTGGGCTTACTTTATTAGTATTTTCTATAATTTTATTTAAAATCTTTTCACATACAATATTATCATATTCTCTTGCATTCCATATAATATTATCATTTCTATCTTTAACTGTTATAAGCAATCCTCCAGTTATTGCATCTGTTCCTATGTTCTCAATAGCTTTCTCATCCCATAAATTATTACTGTATGCATTTGATATTTTATTTTTGATTTCCATTTTCGACTGTTGTATTCTTTCGCTAGTATATATATTAAACTTCTTCTCAATGAAATAATGATTTACTATGTTTACTAAAAATATGATACTCAAGGATAATAATATAAAAATGAAGCTTACTCTATATCTTAATTTATTAAACATTAAACCTATATCCCATACCACGAATAGTTTTTATATAAGTTGGATTTTTACTATCTTGATCTAGTTTAGCTCTTATATTTTTTATATGAGTATCAATTATTCTATCATAGATACAAATATTATCTCTACTTATATAATCCATTAACTCTTCCCTTGAAAATATTCTATTAGGATTTCTGGCTAGTATAGATAGTATTTTGTATTCCGAAGCAGTTAATATAATTTCCTTGTTATTGTATTCTACTTTCTTATTAACAATATCTATGATTAATTCATCATTAAAAATTAAGTTTTCACATTGATTTCCCTTAACTCTTTTCAAAACTGCATTAACCTTCGCTACTAATTGCTTTGGACTAAATGGTTTTGTTATATAATCATCACTTCCAATTGAATATCCATTTAGTATACTATCTTCACTTGATTTAGCAGTTAGCATAATTATTGGTACTTCAGATTCTTTCCTTATGTGCTCACAGACATTTTCGCCTGATATATCAGGTAACATTAAATCTAATATTAATAGATCAGGATTAAACTCACTTTGCTTCTTTAACGCCTCAACCCCACTTGTAGCCTGTATTACAGTATATCCCTCATTTTCTAAATACAATTTTATAACTTCTATTATCTTAACTTCATCATCTATAACAAGTATAGTTTCTTTCATAAAATTATACCTCCATATGGGTACTTAATTAATTATCTTATTTATATTTTCATTAATTATCTTATTTATATTTTCATTAAGTATTTCTTTATCAATGATTCCTACGTGATCATACACTAAATTTCCTTCTTTATCTATAAATACTGTTCTTGGAATAGCATTTAATCTATATTTATTAGCTGCATCAAGGTCTATATCAAACATCACGTTCATATTATATCCTTCATCTTTCATAAATCCCTCTGCAGACCCTTTAGTTTCCCTCATTCCATCTGTGAGGTTTACCATTAGTATTTCTAAATCCTCATTATTATATTTATTTGTTGCTTCTTGAAAATATGGCATCTCATACTTACATGGAGAACACCAGCTTGCCCAGAAATTTACTACTACAGCTTTCTTCCCTTTATAATCTGATAGCTTTACTTCATTATTATCTTTATCATAAACTGTAAAATCCACTGCTGGCTGAAAACTAGAATTCTCATCTGATACATTATTAATAGCTTCATTACTTTTGTAATTACTTGATAAATAGTCATATCCCAATTTGACCCCTACAAGTAAAACTAACATTATAGCACTTATATATATATATCTTTTATTATTTTTCAAATTTATCGCTCCTTTTATAATTTAAAATGTCAATATTGACAATAATAAGTTTAGGTAACCGGTTATCATCATTATCCCTATAATAATTAGCAGAACCCCTGATATTCTATTTATTGTCTTATAGTTTCTCTTTATGAATTCAAAAGTAGTTTTCAGAGAATCTATTAGAAGTGCTGATAGTATAAATGGTATTCCAAGACCTAAACTGTAAATCATTAGCATTGATGCCCCCATAAATACATTAGTGGAATTTGATGCTATCATAAGTGCTGATCCTAGAAATGGCCCTACACACGGTGTCCATCCAAGTCCAAATATCATTCCAAATAATGCTGTAGACATAATAGAGGATTTTTTATGTCCTGTTGACTTATTTATTTTAAAGCTTCTATGTAATAATCCTACATTTATTATGCCTAAATAATTCAGACCAAATATTACCATGATAGATCCTGATACTATATTTATCTCCCTCATATATTTATTGAAAATCACACCTACTGTTCCCGCTGCTACACCTAATAAGGTAAACACAAAGGTAAATCCTGCAACAAATGCTATTGAACTTATTAATGCTCTGTTTTTATAACTTTTATTATCTATATCTCCCCCTGCAAAATATGAAACGTATATTGGAATCATTGGCAATATACAAGGAGATATAAAGGTTATTATCCCTTCTAAAAATAGTAATATATAGTTCATAGTTTTCCTCCTAAATACCGCATTGTAAACTGCTCATTACTTCTTCATATATTTTTTCTTTATCTGCTTTATCTAATTTATCTACAACTCTTATACCACCAATTAATTTATTGTCCATAAGAATCCCATAATTTACACCTTCATCAAGTTTAGTGGTTAAAACAAATTCATTATTTTCTGTATAAGTCATATCCTGCTTTTCTCCATTTGACGAATTAACAAGTATTATCTTACTACCCTTATTAATATCACTGATTTTTATATTAAATTTTTCTTTGGCGTCAACCATCGTTACCACTTTATCTAAGTAACTTCCGTCATAACTCTTATTTATTTCACTACTATATACCTCATCAAATTTTTTAATATTCTCTGTTTTATTATCTGATAGGGCTTTAGGTTCATTTTTGAATATGTAAAAACCTACTGCAGTTAAAATTAGTATACTTACTCCTAATATTGTTAGGGTTTTTACCCTCATAGTATCACTCCTCTTGCTTGATAATAAAATAATAATACATAAATTACTTGTTGATATTATGAAGATTTATTCGCTTTACCCTGCACAAAAAAACGAAAAATCCCCACAGATGAAAAATATCATCCACGGGGATTTTATTTATATAAAAGTCTTTTATTATATTCAAATTAGACTTAATACACAATATATATTTATCCATATTTAAATTGTAAGATAAATAAATATATAGTTTTATATGATTCACGCCTTAGTTATTATCTTATTTGACCATTTCCAAATATTATATATTTATTAGTAGTAAGCTCTTTAAGTCCCATGGGACCTCTTGCATGTAGTTTTTGGGTGCTTATGCCTATTTCTGCTCCAAATCCAAATTCCTCTCCATCAGTAAATCTAGTAGAAGCATTCACATAAACTGCTGCTGCATCTACTTGTTGATGAAATTTTTGAGCATTTTGATAATCATTTGTTACTATAGCTTCAGAGTGTCCTGAGCCATATTTATTTATATGACTTATAGCTTCATCTATATCTTTTACTACCTTTATACAAATTATATAATCTAAATATTCTTTATAATAGTCCTCTTCATCTGCTAGTATTATATCATTTACTATTTCTATAGATTTTTTGTCTCCTCTAACTTCTACTTTTCTTTGTCTTAATTCATCTACTATTACTGGAATAAATTCTTTTGCTATATCTTCTTGAACAAGTAATTTTTCCTCAGAATTGCAAACCGCTGGTCTAGTAGTTTTTGCATTTATAACTATTTGTTTTGCCATTTCTAAGTCACTATTTTTATCAACATAAACATGACAGTTTCCTGTTCCAGTTTCTATTACTGGTACCGTGGCATTTTCTACTACTGATTTTATTAGTCCAGCTCCTCCTCTTGGTATTAGCACATCTATATATTCATTTAGCTTCATCATGTTTTTAACAGTTTCTCTGCTTGTATCTTCTATTAATTGGATACAATCTACTGGTAACTGAGTTTTTTCTAAGGCTTTTTTTAATACTTGTACTATTTTTTTGTTGGAGTTTATGGCTTCACTTCCACCTCTTAGTATTGTTGCATTACCCGATTTTAAACATAGCCCTACTGCATCACAAGTAACATTTGGTCTTGCCTCGTATATTATTCCTATTACTCCTAGAGGCACTCTTTTTTTCCCTATTTGTAGTCCATTTGGTCTAGTTACTATTGAACTTACTTCACCTACAGGGTCTTCTAGGCCCGCCACTTGTGTTAAGCCTCCACTCATTCCTTTGATTCTATCTTCATTTAAAAGCAATCTATCTATTATTGCTTCTGATGTTCCCTTATTTTTTGCATTTTCTATGTCAATTTCATTTGCCGCTATTATTTCCCTAGCATTTTCTAATAATGCTTTTGACATTTCATTTAAAGCTTTGTTTTTATCATTTGTTGAAATATTTGATAATATGTACGCAGCTTCTTTTACTTTTTTACCTTTTAAAATTAACTCTTCCATCTAAAATTACTCCCTTTATATTTTGTCTATCTTTTTTTTCCCAGAAATAAAGTTCCTACATCGTCTCCATTTAATATATCAATAAGTCTACTTGGGTCTTTTCCATTTGCTAATATCATATTTGTGCCATTATCAGTTACAAGCTTGGCTGCATGTATTTTAGTTTCCATGCCACCTGTACCTAAATTACTTCCTGCACCTTCTGCAAAACTTTGTACTTCTTCCGTTATAGATTTCACTTCTTTTATAAGCTTTGCATCCTTATTTGTTCTTGGATTGGAATCATAGAAGCCATCGATATCTGATAGTATTATTAAAAGATTTGCATCCACAATAGTAGAAACTATTGCTGCTAGATTGTCATTATCTCCAAATCTAGATACGTTTTCAATTTCATCTATAGATACACTATCATTTTCATTTACTATTGGAATTATTCCGCTTTCTAGCAAGGTTTCAAAAGTGTTTGCAACATTATTTCTACTTCTTTCACATTCTATAATGTCTCTTGTTAAAAGTATTTGACCTACTGAATAGCCATATTCTCCAAATAGTTTGCTATAAATATTCATAAGCGCTACTTGTCCCACAGATGCTGCTGCCTGCTTTTCTCTAATAGTTTTTGGTCTCTCCTTTAAGTTCATTTTACTTACTCCAACACCTATGGATCCAGATGTTACAAGGATTACTTCTTTCCCACTATTTATTAAGTCAGATATTGACATGGCTATTTTTTCAATTCTTCTTAAGTTTATGTTTCCATTGTCATAGGTTAAGGTTGATGTACCGATTTTTATAATTATCCTTTTTGAGTTTTTAATGTTTTCGCGATATTTCATTTTTCTCTCCTCTTAAGTTCCCTTCAATAATTTCATCTATTAATAAGCTTATAATAATATTATCATAAAAGTATAACGAACCAAAATATATTTACAGTTACAACGATTTTATAAAACTAAAAAATCCCCACAAATGAACAATATCATCCATGGGAATTTTATTTATATAAAGATCTTTTAATATATCAAAACTAAACTTAATACACAATGTATATTTATCCATTTTTAAATTATACATGCTGCCTATTTTTCTATCATTAGGTATGTCAGAAAATATATGCAAACTCTCACATTCTACAACAATTTACTTATCCTATGAAAGATGGTTTCATTTTCTTTAATTTGTCCTTCATTACCTACTACACAGCAGTAATGTTCATCCATTCCTGATTTAATCATTTTTGTATAAGCTTTTACATCTTCAATAGTTGTATTTAAAATTTCATCTCTTTCTCTTTGAATATCCTCATAGGTTATGTTGCAAATATAATCTCTAACTGCTTTTTCACCTTTTTTATCAGGAGTCAATGGCTTATATACTCGACCTACTGTTCCAATTATGAAGTTTTCCATATCTTTATTTGTAAAATTCATGTTTTCCAAGAACTTATAGGTTTCATTATATACATCTATTGTCCTTGTAAGATTTGGATCACGATAGGAGAAAAAGGCTAAATTTCCGTCATTAGCCATATGCATATAACAGCCATAAGCTCCACCTTGAAGACGAACTCTAGGATATAAATATTCACTCTCTAATATGTTTTTAAGAACTTTCATCTCTCCTGAATACTTATAATCAAACTTGGCAAAGTTGAAGCCCTTAACTACATATTGTACATTGCTAGCAGTTATTAATCCTTCTACATCTTTTGATTGTTTATATTCAAACTTAGGAACTTCACATACAACACTTTTAATGTTATCTAAAATTATATTTATATTTGAAAGTAATTTTTGATTTTCAGTTTCTTCTCCAACTACTGAAACAATTAAATTATTTTTATTAAATATAGTTTCATATACTTTCGTAAGATTATTTTTAATTTCATCACTGCTATTTTCAAAATTCTTTTCTAAATTGCATATAAATTCATAATATGAAGCTCCATCAATCCTATCTCTATACTCTTGAGCATAAGAACACTTAGAAAATACTCTAGTCATTGCAATTTCATGACCTGCATTTATAATCCTCATTTGAAGTTTTGACTTTGTCTCTTGAATAGCTTGTTTAATTCTATTTACATCATCAAATTTAGTAGTAGTTATTATTTCATTGATTAGCTCTAATAACTTAGGAATATTATCTGAAATTGCCTTTGACTTAATAGTAAATTTAGGATGATACATCTTGTGATTATTCTTCTCAGTATAAATCTCATTTTTAAAGGTTATTCCCCCCGTATTTTTATAAACTTCCGTAACAAGCTCAGAGTAAGTTTTTCTTTCTGTATCAAGTTCTCCTAACATATCTCCTAGAAGTCCTAAATAAGGAATATATTTTTCTTCAAGAATTTTTGCATCAAACAATAAATTTATATATGCTATTTTATTTGTGTAAATATGATGTTTAAGTATAGTTATTCCCTGTTCCTCTACAACTTCTTGAGGAATTTGTTCTGCTTTTTTATCTATCTCTTCTATAGGTAGTTTAGGAATAGTGTTCTTTTCTTCTTCTGTATCAACCTTAACTTGAGATTCTTGTAATTTTTTATTTCTAACTATAAGTCCTTGTAAATCTCTTTCTGATAAAGAATTTCTATACTTTTCTAACTTTTCTTCTAGAGCCTTAATTTTTTCATTTTCTAATGCTTTTTTAGGATTTAAAATCACTAGTGAACAATGAGAATTTTTTATCATATTTTTTTCAATAAAACTCTCAAAATATCTATCTTTTATAGCATCCTTTATATTATTAAGATTCTTTTCATACTTTAAATGAACAAGTGGATTTCCGTCATATATCCAACTATTCATGATTTTTTCATTATATTGAAGTCCCTTATTAGCAATTTTCCATGGATCGGCTTCACGAAGATTAAATTCAACTGTATTTATAGCTGCTTGTAATTGATTTATGTCAACACCATTTTTCACAAGCTCTTTAAGAGTATTTAAAACAATCTCTTTAAATTTATCCTTCATTTTACTATCTACATTTTTCACAACTATCGGAAATAAGATTTGCTTTGTTGGGTCCATATTCATTTCATCAATAGTAATTATACATTCTCCTATACCTGCTTTAAGTAATTCTTCTTTAATAGGAGATGCAGAAGATTCAACAAGCATATTATAAAGTATCTCACTAGTTAAATATGCCTCAGCATTGCTTGTTTCCTCAAATACAAAACTTAAAGCTAAAAAAGCTTTGTTTTCTTCCTCTTCATCTTCGCTGATAGAATACTGTGATGTGTTTTCCACCATAGATTTAAAGGCCTCTACATTTTCTATATGTGAAGGTATTTCTATTCTATCAAACTCATTAAGATACTCATTATTTATAAGTTTTAAACATTCTTCTAAATTTTGATCTCCATACAAGAAAATATAACTATTAGATGGATGATAAAACTTACTGTGAAACTTTTCAAAATCCTCTTGAGTAAGATTAGGTATGTCTTCTGGGTCTCCACCTGAGACAAAAGCATAAGTAGTATTTGGAAATAAGGAACTATATATATGGTTACAAATTATTGCCTCTGGAGAAGACAGCGCTCCTTGCATTTCACTATATACTACACCTTTATAAGATAACTTATTTGTTTTTGAATCAACTTCATATCTCCAACCTTCTTGGCGTAATATTTCATGGTTTTCATATATTCTAGGATGTAAAACTGCATCTAAATATACGTCCATTAAATTCATAAAATCCTTATGATTTCTACTTGAAACAGGATAAATAGTTTTATCTGTATAAGTCATAGCATCTAAGAAAGTATTTAAAGAACTCTTACCTATATCACCAAAAGGATCTTTAGTTTTGAATTTTCTTGAGCCACAAAGTACAGAATGCTCTAAAATATGTGCGACTCCTGTACTATCTGTGGGGGTTGTCCTAAATCCAATAGAAAATAATTTATTATCGTCTTCATTTTCTAAATGCAAAAGCCTTGCCCCACTTTTAACATGTTCAAACACTCTAGCTACTGATTGAATTTCATCAATCTTCTCTTCTTCTAATAATTTAAAACCATGATGCATTTCATTAATTTTAAATTGCATATCAATCATCCCCTTATAATTAATAAAAATTTATATATAGGCTGTAATTAAGTTTCTACATAATACAAATAGGCTTAAATATAAAATAATATTAATTAGGTTATAAAAGAAAAGCTTATTTGAATTATGTAGTTCCATTATTACAATCTATATATTAAGATATATAAAATAAAAAAGTCATAGATACTCCTTGGGTAAAAACCTAAATTATCTACAACCTTCTATTTCTACAATATAAAATATAAAAAGTCACAGAGTATAAACAACCCCATGACTTAAAACGTGAAAACAAATATTTTAAAAATTATCATCAAGGTCGTTCCAAATATTATTAAATTTAGTTTCATATATACTTATTAAGTTTTTCATTTACAAACGACCTCCTCTTTAATTATTTTAACAAATTCATTTTATCATTATTTTACATATTTGTAAATATGTTTTTAAATTTGTTTACTTTTCTAATTATTATAAGCAATTTCTTTTATCACAGAGATATGCAGAGTTATAAGTAAAAGATGTAAATTCATACTTATCTAATATATAAAAACATGTAATTCGTAAATGGATACAGATCCACTGTGTGGAGACATTACCCTAAATGTAGTAAAATATTCATTCTATTTTAGACAAACAAAAGGGGGATACCTGTGACTCCCCCTTTAATACACTCTGATTGATTTAGCTAAAGCTCAAAAAACTTTGTTGCAACATTTTTGCAAAATTCACTGTCATGCTCCACAAATAATAATGTTGGTGAATATTCAAGCAATAACTGTTCTATCTGCATACGAGAGATAATATCAATAAAATTAAGGGGTTCATCCCAAATATGCAAATGAACTTTCTCGCAAAGACTTTTTGCAATCAATACTTTTTTCTTTTGGCCGCCGCTAAACGATGACATATCCTTTTCAAATTGAATTCTTGAAAAATCAAGTTTTCTTAAAATTGCTTTAAAAAGGCTTTCATCAATATTGTTTTCAAAAGCGTAGTCAGTTAAATTCCCCTTAAGATGTGATGTATCCTGTGATACATAGGATATTTTAAGCTCACTTCCTTTTCTGAAAGTGCCTGTATATTTTATATTCTCATCACAAATAAGTTTGATAATGCTTGACTTTCCTGAGCCATTTTTACCTTTGAGTGAAATTCGCTCACCTTGTTCAATATTAAATCCAATATCTTTGCAAACCATGGTATCACCGTAAAAGATTGAAATATTCTCAAGTTCCACGAGTTTATTTTTATGATAAGCAAGTTGGGAAATCTTCAAGCTGTCGGAGCTTTCAATATTTTTGAGAAGCTTAGACTTTTCTTCAATAGAAGCTTGCTGTCTATTTTCGATTGACTTGGAACGTTTCATCATTTTAGCAGCCTTATGGCCAACATAGCCTTTATCCAGCTTGGAGCCAGAGTTTGTTGTTCCCTTTTTTGATTTTTCCACTTCATGTGACCAATTGTTCGTTCGTTTGGCAGACTCCGATAGACGATTAATATCTCTTCTAAGCTTTTCGTTTTCTGCTAGCTCAAAGCCATCCTGCCTTTTTTTATTTTCCCACCAGCTGGAAAAATTACCTTTTTGTATTTCTATATTTGTCTTATTTATTGAGAGAATATGATCGATACAATTGTCCAAAAAAGACCTATCATGTGAAATCAGAATAAATCCTTTCTTTTTTCCCAAGTAATTACTGAGCTTTTTTCTAGCTTCAGCATCCAAATGATTTGTGGGCTCATCAATAAGTAGGAATGAATTCTCCTTCAAGAACATAGCAGCCAGCAATGCTTTGGTCTGCTCTCCTTTTGATAGTGTATAAAATTGTCTGTATAAAACATCATCGTCTATATCCAACAACGATAATTCTTTCATTATTTCCCAATCCATTGAATTTGGACTGATTTCCTTTATTATATCTATGGTGAAATTTTCTTGTTCCTGAACCTCATAAGGAAAATATTCAAAAGTTACATTAGCTGAAATATCTCCAGTATACTCGTATTTCCCAAGTAAAAGATTCAGAAAGGTAGTTTTTCCTCGTCCATTTCTTCCGGCAAAGCCCAAATTCCAATGGGTATCGATTTGAAAGCTGACATTTTCAAAAATAGCATCATAACTGCCTTCATAAGAGAAGGTCAGGTTTGTAACATTTATTAAAGACATATTTTTGTCCTCCTTTGTAATTAATAGTACAAATAACAAAGTCGGAATAATAGGCGACTGGTCTTACTCCATATAAATATCGCCTGAAGTATCCGGCTCTATATGGAGATTATCATGTGTTAGCATAGTGTCTTTATTTTCCATTATATTATCTATCCTCCTTATTCTCATTATTTATAAAAATAAGAGCTGCAAGAAATTATTATTCTTACAGCTCATAAATATCCGTAGTTAAGCTAATCATTATAGCATAACATAAGAGTATACATTAAGAGAAAAAAGAACAACTTTCTTGCATAAGTACAACAAAATAAACAGAATACATCCATTTATCTTTCTATTATAGTGCACTTTAAAAATTAGCAAGAAAATTTAATCATCATTTCACCTCAAATTTCAAATTCATTGATATCATACCACTATACGTTGAAAAAATCAACAATGACTGAATCAAGAATGCTGTAGTAATATTATCATGTACTGCAAAAAGGATGGTTCATGGATTTTGTCCATGAGCCATCCTTTTTGGTTTTTAAAATTATTTCATTGACTCCATAATGCTGTCAACAATAGCATCCATTGAATCACCATCATCTTCTTTCAGGCTAGAGTTCACTGTTATATCACTGTCTAAAATAGTCATTTCTTTCATCTGTCCCAAAAGCTCACGCATCAATTTGCCGGATTGAGGAGCCCATGACCCATTTTCTACAATAGCAAAAGTACGTTTTTGAAGATTTAATGCCTTCATATCCATTATATAATTTAGCATCGGTGGATAAATATTTAAATTGTAAGTCACTGACGCAAGAACCACATGGCTATATTTGAATGTCTCGGAAATCAAATAGGAAACATGAGTTTTTGAAACATCATACATAACTACATTTGTCATTCCCTTTTCCACTAACCTTGTTGCTAAATCGTTAGCAGCAGCCTCTGTATTGCCGTACATTGTTCCATAGACAATCATTACACCCTTTTCCTCTGGCTCATAACGACTCCACTTATCGTACTTATCTAACAAGTACCCAAAATCATTACGCCATACCGGTCCATGTAGTGGGCAGATAATCTTAATGTCGATACTGCTGGCCTTCTTCAAAAGAGCCTGAACATGAGGACCATACTTACCTACAATGTTTGTATAATACCTTCTAGCATCGTCAATCCAATCGCGATCAAAGTTTAACTCGTCATTAAATAGCTTACCATCCAATGCACCAAAAGATCCAAAGGCATCAGCAGAAAATAGTACACCATTGGTAGTATCATATGTCACCATAGCTTCTGGCCAATGTATCATTGGAGCAGATACAAATGCAACGTTATGTTTTCCAAAGGACATAGTATCCCCTTCGTTGACTTCTATTAATTTGTCATCCACCTGGAACCCAAACTGACGCATAAACAAGGAAGCTTTTTCAGTACATACAACTTTTACATTGGGATAACGAAGAATAATCTCTTCAATGCAGGCTGCATGATCCGGCTCCATATGGTTGATTATCATGTAATCTAAAGTCCTATCGCCTAGAACCTCTTTAATATTTTCAAGTAACTGGCGACAAATTGACCAGTCCACCGTATCAAAGAGTACTGTCTTCTCATCTAGAAGTAAATAAGAGTTATAGGAAACACCTCGTTGAATAGGATGAATGTTTTCAAATAGAGCAAGTCGACGGTCGTTGCCACCAACCCAATAAAGATCCTCAGTTATATTTCTAACACAATACATAGATTTAATCCTCCTTTAAACTAGAAAAACCTTATTATGTCTAATTATTATAGAAATCAAACTTCTATAAACATATCTTTTTCTTCACCACAAGCAGGACATGTCCACTCTTCAGGTATATTTTCAAAGAGTGTGCCTGGAATTACCTCGCCTTCGGGATCACCAACGCTAGGATCGTATTCATAACCGCATCCGTTACATACATGATATTTCCAGCTTGGAGCAACTTTCTTTGGAACAGCTCTCTTAATCTTCTTCATTGCTGGAGCTTCCTTCTTAGGTTCTCCGTTGTCTAAAGCGGCAGTAAGCAATGGCAATATTTCCATTAAATCGCCAACGATACCGTAGTCTGCGTTTTTAAAAATTTTCGCATTAGCATTAATATTTATAGCAACAATTGTAGACGCATCCTTTATACCTTTTAAATGTTGACCTGCACCTGAAATACCGCAGGCAATATAAAGATTTCCCTTGAATTTTTGACCTGACATACCAACATAACGATTTAGTGGTACATACTTAAGGGTTTCAGCTACTGGACGAGATGAACCTATAGCTGCACCAGCTTGAACTGCCAAATCTTCTATAAGCTTCATATTTTCTTTTTCCCCTATACCTTGACCTACGCTGACTACTCTTTCAGCTTTACTTATAGGAGTATCCATAGGAATTCCCACTGTGAAATCATAGCCATCTGCCTTAAGGGCTTCTACAAGAGAATTAACTCTTTCTTCAGCAGTTCCACTTTTGAAAATGACTTTATTACGATAACCTGTGGCAGGTCCACTTTTAGAACTTTTACCTACATGCTCTGTCTTCGGCATTTTACCGATGATATTAGCAGCGATAACCATACGCTGAATCTCATTAGTTCCTTCATATATTGTACAAATCTTGGCATCTCTATAGGCACGTTCAACTTCCATACCTTTTAGATAACCACTTCCACCAAATATTTGAAGAGCATCATTTACAATCTCAAGGCAAACATCAGAAGCGTATTGTTTAGCCATAGCAGATTCCATACTGTAATGCTCATGATTTTCTTTTAACTCTGCTGCACTGTAAATAAGTAGCCTAGCTGCTCTAAGTTTTGTGGCCATATCAGCCAACTTAAAAGAAATGACCTGTTGTTGACAGATAGGCTTACCAAATTGAATTCTTTCTTTTGAATACTCTAGTGCATTCTCATAAGCACCTTGGGCAATACCAAGAGCCTGTGCTGCAATACCGATACGACCACCATCCAAGGTTGACATAGCAATCTTAAAACCATCACCCTCGTTACCTAATAAATTTTCCTTAGGTATTTTCACGTCGTTAAAAATAAGCTCTGCAGTTGCAGAAGAACGAATACCCATCTTGTCGTAATGTTGTCCGAAACTAAAGCCTTCCCAGCCCTTCTCTATGATAAACGCACTGATGCCGCGAGTACCTATATCCGGTGTAGTAACTGCAAAAATGATGTAAGTATCAGCTTCACCTCCATTGGTGATGAAGATTTTTTCACCATTTAAAATATAATAATCACCTTCTAAAACAGCAGTGGTCTCGGTACCGCCTGCGTCACTACCAGCATTCTCTTCAGTTAGACCGAATGCACCAATTTTCTCTCCTTTTGCTAATGGAACCAAGTATTTTTGTTTTTGTTCTTCTGTTCCATAAGCAGAAATTGGATATGCACCTAAAGATGTATGAGCGGAGAGAATTACGCCTGTACCACCATCCACTCTTGATAATTCCTCAACGGCCATTGCATAGCTGATTACGTCCAATCCTGCTCCACCGTACTCTTTCGGATATGGTATACCCATCATACCCATATCAGCTAGCTTTTTAATTGCTTCCGAAGGGAATTTATTTTCCTGATCCAACATAAAGGCAATAGGTTTAACTTCCTCTTCAGCGAACTTTCTGATTTTTGTCCTCAAATTTTCATGTTGTTCTGTAGTCTTAAAAAACATAAATACACCTCCCCATAATTAAAACGATTTCATGAATGCACTTCCCTGATGAGTTTGTAGCAATCGAAATTCCTTAAACTCAAGTGACTCCTTCAAGTCTTTTTTCCCTAGAAGTCATCTAATCAATGTATTTGTTATTTCCTATTATATTTCGAATACTTCTTACTAAATGCATACAATAATTACATAATTTATTATACTACTTAATAATTATTATTACAACTTTGACTTGGTACAATTTTCTAATGGTTACAGGGAAATGGATTAATATGGAGTGTTCTGAGTAAAATAGACCTATAGAATGTACAAATATCTTTAATTCTCTTAGTATTTCGCTCATGTATTGAAAAATAGCTACTATTCTCCTTAAAAACAAGTAAAAAGGAATTTCTGCCTTTTTACTTTGGTGAATACTACATGAATAATCTGTCTAATCTAGGTAATTATGAACCATGTAAATTGCTCACACTCATATTAAAATAATTCGTCCAACAGAATATAATCATGTTGCGTCTTTTTTTGAATTTTGACATAAAAACACCACAAAATTCAACTTTGAATAATGTGGTGTTCAAATAAATTATTTAACTTTTAGTTGTTATTCTAAATAAAAATAATAGCATAAATTTTATAATTTTATTGCTTTTATTGATGCAGACATAATATATTCTCCAACTTTTAAGTTATGCGCCCATTTTTCTGCATATTCCTTTGAAACTTCTTTGGTTTCAATTCTAATATCACTAAAGCCAGCCTTTTCTAAATATAATTTTAATTCTTCAACTGAAGATGCCCCAGTAACTCATCCACAATAAAGCTTCTCATCTTGTTTCATTTCCTCTGTCAATTCTTTAATAAGAACTATATCAGAAATAGCAATTCTACCGCCCTTTTTTAATACACGATACGCTTCATTATATACTCTTTGTTTATTGGGAGATAAATTTATAACGCAGTTTGAAATAATTACATCCGCAGTATTATCTGCTACAGGAAGATTTTCAATTTCTCCTAATCTAAAGTCTACATTTCTATATCTATATTTTTTAGACATAACTCTTGATTTATTAATCATCTCTGGAGTCATGTCAACTCCAATAATATATCCCTTAATCCCAACCTTTTTTGAAGCTAAAAAACAGTCAAATCCTCCTCCGCTTCCAAGGTCTATAACAGTTTCACCTTCTTTAAGATTAGCTATTAATTGTGGATTCCCACAACCTAATCCCATATTAGCTTCATCAGGAGCAGTTGATATTTCTTCATCAGAATATCCAATTTTACGTGATATCTCTATTGAAGATTTTTTAAGATTAATACCTCCACCACAGCAGCCATCCTCTTTTACATTTCCAATAGCTATTTTCCTATAACTATTACGAACAGCATTTCTAACATCTATCTTTTTAAAATCACTCATCTTTTTTGCCTCCATTAATTACTTTTACATTTACAACTATCTTCAACATGATTTTTATAATCTCTTAAATTTTCACAAGTCATTCCGCTCTTTTTATATTCAATTAAGTTTTCTATATCTTGCTTGCATATGTCTATTTTGCTTAGTTCATTTCCTAAAAGTTCTTTTATAAATGGAAACTGTTCCAAAGTTTCTTTATTTAATTTATAATACACCCATTGAGCTTTTTTCTCATATATCACAATCCTAAGTATACTTAGCTTAGTGAGATGTCTTGAGGCGTTTGATTGTGTAATTCCTAATATATGTTCAATTTCACATACACATAATTCTCCATCCTTTAATAAATTTAATATTCTGATTCTATTTTCATCGCCTAATGCTTTTAGCATTTGTACTATATCCATTTCATATCTCCTTATAGTTTTATGGATTAATGCTTACATTCATTTATGATTATATTCACTTATACTCATATGGTATGCTTATTAATTAAAATTGTCAATACATAATTTTACAATTCATATGAAATGTTCTTATTTTCTAGCACCACAGACCTTTTTTACCACCATGATGCTTGTTCATTTCACACACCAAAGGATCCAACCATGATTTCATAGGTGGTGTACAAAACCATGAGTAAATAGGTGTAGCTAAAATAATGGCATCGCACTAATGGCTTTAATTCCATGTTTAATACAATTATTTTTATACCATAAGTTGCCAGTACCAAAATGGAAACACATCAATATAATATATTAGATCAATATTTAGTGGTGTAAAATGGGAAAAGGATATATAATAGTTCAACTTTCAAAGGAACAAGAAGCTTTACCTATCACAAGTGCAAATATAAGAATTAGAGATCATGAAACAAAAGAGGTTATTTTTGAGACAGACAGTGGTGTAGATGAAAGTGGCAGAAGTGAGGTTATTGAGTTAGAAGCTCCAGATAAAAATTTGTCATTAGAGCCCATGAATAAAATATACATTCCTTATGCTAGATATGATGTGTTAATAAGAGCAGAAGGATATAATGATGTTCAAATAGAAGGAGTTAGTATTTTTGATGAAACTACTTCTATTCAAAATGTGTCATTAAATGAGAGGATTAAAATTGGTGCGGCTAATTTCTATAATATAACAGAAGAGAGGATTGTAATACCTCCTCATCAATTATTATTGGATGTTCAAAGAAATCAGAAAACCGGTATATTATCTCAACCTCTTGTATTGAGAGAAGTATATATACCAGAGTATATTACAGTACATCTTGGAGTGCCTAGTGCATTTGCTCAAAATGTCACTGTCAGATTCGTAGATTACATTAAAAATGTTGCTTCCCATGAGATTTATCCAACATGGCCTGAAGAATCTCTAAGAGCCAATATTTATGCACAGATAACCTTTGCCCTTAACAGAGTTTATACAGAATGGTATGTAAGTAGAGGATACTCATTTCAAATAACAAATTCTACAGCCTATGATCAATACTTTGTACCTGGAGGAAATGTATTTGAAAATATAAGCAAAATTGTAGATTCTATTTTTAATGAATATTTTTCTATAGTTAGTAGCAGAGCACCATATTTTACACAATACTGCAATGGTACAACATCTAGGTGTAATGGGTTATCTCAATGGGGAACTGTAGATTTAGCGAATTCTGGTAGAAATGCTTTTGAAATGCTGCAATATTATTATGGTAATGATAAAATACTAAAAAGAACTCCAATAGTTGCAGGGCTAGTAGAGTCATATCCGGGATCAGCAATAAGGATCAACGACAGAAACTCCAATGTAACTATAATACAACAACAATTAAATAGAATATCGCAAAATTATCCAGCTATTCCCAAGTTAATTCCTGTAGATGGAATCTTTGGGCCTAATACTGAAGCCTCCGTTAAAGTATTTCAAAGAGTATTTAATTTAGTTCAAGATGGAATAGTTGGAAGAGCAACTTGGTATAGGTTATCAGCAATTTATACTGCTGTAAAAAGATTAGCTGAATTAGATCAAGAAATAGAAGAATATATGATTATAGAAGAGTTCGATGCAAGTTTTGACGGAGAATATCCTTTAGAAGGATTAAAATATGGTTCTAAAGGAGGAAAAGTAAGGGAGCTACAAGTATATTTAAGTACCCTAGCAGAGGCTTATGGGTTTAAGAAAAATACTATAACTGGTATTTTTGATTATAAAACTCTGGAAACCTTAATGGAATTTGAAAAAGCATTTAATTTAGCTCCTTTGAAATCAATTGATAGAAGGCTTTGGAATATTTTATACTGTGCATATCTAGATTTAACAGAACTCTACTCAGTGGAGGATTTAACTAGATATCCAGGGTATGTTCTAAGGAAAAATTTCAGCAATAAAGATGTTAGAAGACTTAAAACAATGCTTAGAAAGATATCTACATTATATAAAGAGATACCAGAAGTTAATGTTGATAGTGATTTTGATGGAAGAACACAAGATACCGTACTAAGATTTCAAAAAACTTTTGGATTAGTTCAAGATGGTGAGGTGGATATTAATACTTGGCGGAATATTGTATTTGTGTATTTGGAGTTAGACTCTGGCAGGAATATAAATACATCAGACATTCTTTTCCCATTCCCATTTGAACTAAAACTTGGAGATAACAATGGATATGTTGCTGTTCTTAAGGAGTATATGAATGTTTTGGCTAAAAATGGATATAACATAAGAATTCTACCTGTAGACAATATATTTGACTTAGCAACTGAAAGAAATGTTAAGAGTCTTCAAAGGGTATTTGGCTTAAGAAGAACTGGGGTTGTGAATAGAATAACCTGGGAAAAAATCGCATCAACCTATGACGATTTCTTCACTGGTAGAAGGTAAATTTGATTGAACCGTAATATAAGTCCAATGTTTTTATATTGCGCATAAATAATTTATATAGCTATGGAAAAACAGCTTCAAGGCCCTGTAAAGAATTTTGTGTAAACTGAATAAATTCAACTCCTTCTTGGTAATAGTTGTTAATAGCAATACATTCCAAGGAGGAGCTTTTTATGTGGAACATGTCCAAAGAATTATTAAGAGATTATATCACTTCTCTATTATTATAGTATTTAGTATATTAATTTCAATATAGAGGATTAATTACCTTATTATTTAAAATCAATTGTCTATTTGTTTATATTATGATAATTTATTTATAAACTATCATAATATGAAAGAAGGCGATATATTTGAATGTTAAATTTGAAAAAGAGTACAAAATAAACATCTATGATGTTGATTCTAAACTACAATGTAAATTTTCATCTTTAGTAGATTACCTATGGGATATTGTTATTTCGCAATCTGAGTCCTTAGGGGAAACAGAAAAAGGATTTGTACATAATAACTGTTTTTGGGTTCTTTTAAAGTATGATATAAATATATATGAATATCCTAAATTTAAAGAAATCATAAGTGTGGATACTGAGGTATTAGGCGTTAAGAAGTTTTATGGTTACAGAGGATATACTATTAAAAATTCACAAGGTAAAGTTATAGCTGAGGCACTTTCTATAGCTATATTAATTGATATTGAAAAGAGACGTCCTATGAAAATATCCCCTGACCAATATGAAATATATGGAATTAAAGGCGAGTTAGAAGAACCTATTCCTTTAGATGATATATTGAAGTTAGAAAAAGAAGAATATTCTAATGACTATCCTATTAGATATAGTGATATTGATTCAAATAGCCATGTTAACAATGTAAAATATATGGAAATGGCAATAGATACACTTCCAAGATCTATTTTGAAAGAATATAGCTTATCTAATATTAAGGTGTTATTTAAAAAAGAAACAAATGATGGAGATACTCTTCATATTTCCAGTGAAGTAATAGAAAATAAAAATGATGAACTTACTACTCTTCATACTATTATAGGTGATGATAAAAAGCTTCTTACGAAATTACAATTAAAATGGAAAAGGAATAGCTAAAATGCTATTCCTTTAGATAGAGCTGCATATATCTTTGTTTTAAACTGCTGTTGATATTAGAAATATATATTATTACGAAGCCTTTTATAAAAATTATTTAGTAAGTTCCATGATATAATCCTTAAATTGTGAGCCGCTTCTCATTAACTCACCCATAACCTTATCTATCCCATTTTCTGAATTAAACCAATTGTCCTTGCTAATTCCTTGTATTTCTGATGGGCAAATGATTAGTTCTGACTCTGGATATGCCCATTGATAATACATAAAACAACGTCTTGCATGAAAACTCTTACAGCAAATTATTGCTCTATTTATATGCAAATCTAATTTATCTGTAACTTCACGAGATTTAAAAGCATTTTGATATGTATATTCAGCATTATCTTCTCTCAAAATTGCACTTTTATCAACACCATTTTTGATTAAAACATCATTTAAAAAATCCCACTCTGTGGTATACATATCATTATATATTTCTGCTTTTGATGACGGTTTTGGAAAACATCCACGTTTAGGACTATATTTTCCAGAAGGTAGAATAAGTTGTGCGTAATTATTTTTCCAAAGTTCGGACGCCTTTTCTGCTAATTCAGCATAAGACCCTCCAGGTATAAATATAATATCTGCCTTTTCAAGATTATTCTCAAGGAAAATAAAATTTGTAATATCAGTTATAGTTTTCATATTCCCCCCATAAGTTACTGTATTCCTCAATACAAATAAGAACTTAATAATAATTTTAATGCTATAATTTAAATCTTTGATGAACGTTAAGCTTAAATTCTTTAGATGTGAGAACAAAATAGCCTACATCAACATATTCTGGTATGCTTATTCCCAAGGGCTTATTACTTTTAAATAATCTCAGCAGTTCTAATGTGTGTTCATTTGATACTTTTTCTAAAAAACGACTTACGGTAATATGCGCTCCCCAAGGAGATTTGAGCTGTATATCCCTTTTCCCTGCATAGTCAACTATTTTTCTTGCATTCTCAAAAAATGCAACATTGGGATTTCCTGCCACAATTCCGCTGTCTTGATTCATTAACCACTGATTGTATTCTATTTTTATATCTTTAACTAAAGGTAAATTAGCATAAAGGATATTAGTGATACTCTCTAAAATTTTATTATCAACAGCGAAGTCATCACATACTTGAAAAGTGGCCAATGTGGTGTGTATATTATGTTCATTATATATAATTGAAGGAATAATCTTACTAACCTTTTCAGAGATCTCACTAATACCATCTACTATATTATTAGAATGTCTATAAGCGATAATATATCCACCTTGATTCTCAATTACCTTAGGAACTATGCCCTCCAATTCAACTTTAGATGTATCTTTAAATTCTTTATATATACCTTCTTGTTTTTCAATAAAATCTGAGAAAGTCATTTTATTCACCATCCTTAATGCATTCATAGCTTATATACTTTCAATTATAATACATTATGCTAGGTATATGTAATTCACTTCCACTGAAATTAACCACAGGTTAAATTTTATCGTATTACCGATATTATTTATTGATTATCAATAAATTTTTATTGATTTTTGTTTTAAATGGTGTTATTATAAAGTCAGAAAAACAAAGGAGAGATTTTTATATGAAAAAATTTATTTATTTTTTACCGTTTATTTTAAGTGCTTGTTGCTTTATTGCTTTTAATATTATAGGTTCAAAAGTAGCCCCTGATGGAATCCTTGTTGAGCCATTTTTCTTAATACCTATAGCATATATATTATTATTATTTGGAATAATTCTATTATTAATTAAAGCAATGCATTCTTTATATAAAAAGTGTATAAAAGCCTAAAATTAGGCTTTCATACACTTTTTAAGTGAGTATGTGTGTCATTTACTCCTGCAAAAATTATATAAGTCGATATGCTATTTACCTAAAAGGTAAAACTGGTCGTATTCCAACAGCAGCCTCCAAGGTGGCAATAAGATTTCCATCCTTTTTTCTTTTATCCTCTGAAACGAACTTCACTATAGCTTCTTTTTTTGCGTCAAGAAAATTTAATTCTCTTATTTCCTGCATTTCCATTTTTGATGCTAAATCTTCATTATGCCTCTTCAAAAGTTTCTTAAGCTCATATTCTTCAACTAATAATTCCATTTTAAAAATAGCTGATAGAAAGTTGCTTTCTCCTCCACTTTTTAAATAACAAGGTTTTAAGCTTTTCACAATACTTTTATTTTCAACTTCAATACCTAGTTCTTCTAAAATTTCTTTTTTTATATTATGCTCTAAGTCTATGATATCTCCTTTAATGTCACCCTTATCTATGCCACCACCAATAAACTGTAGCTTAAAAGGAAAGGCTGTCCCCTCATTCATTTCCCCAATTGCAAACTTATTATCACTAGTTTGGATCAAAACAGAAGTATGAATAACCCTGCAGTCATTTTCTTCATATTTATTTTTATGTATGGTATATAAAAAATGAGCATAATCAGTTAACCTAACGAAAATATTTAAACTGCTTTCACTAATTACTATATTATTAATTGTAAACACATCTCCATTAAAGAACTTTTTACCACCACTTAATATATCCTCCCAATGTCTTTTAACTTGTTCACTATACTCCTTAGGTAAGGATTTTTTCTCATTTGTATAATACACTTTTAGCTTATCATTAAATTCAGAAATAATAGTTTCTTCCATGTTATCTTTTCCCTTTCTTAGATATCTAGCGAATTCATCAGTTATTGATTTTCATAAGCTTCTTCAAATTAAATTGCGATTTCCTTTTTTGATAATCTAGCAGAAATAATTTTAGCATGTCATGTTAAGGTTCAAGCACTGTAATCAAGCCATTTAATATTTCCATTATAAACTCTAATCTATTGTAAATAAAGGGTCTGTTGTTAATTTTACCAACTTTTTTGTGTTTTTAAAAGAATTACAAAAAATTCCTTACAAGCCTTCAATTATCAATGGGCTGCGAAGAGTTTTGTTTTAGATCAGGTTGATAAAACCTTTAAATTGTTAGCCATTTCTCATTAATTCACCATAACCTTATCTATTCCATTCTCTGAATTAAACTCCTTGTACTTCAGATGGGCAATTTATTAGCTCTGACTCTGGATATGCCCATTGATAATACATTATTCAGTAAATTCCTCGCATCAGTCAATTCATCAGTTTACTAATCATTTCATGGAATATGACAGCTAATTTTTCATATTTGCTGATTTTTTCAGAGACCTCACTAATGCCTTATAATACATTATGCTAAGTATATGTAATAATTTCCAATCACCTGTTGTACTAAGAGCAAGACTTACTATATTCTAATAATATACATAGGATTCATTAGAATATCTTTAAAATGCATAGACATAATTTTTACATCCTCATAGAAATAGCTCTTACCTGTATTTCTATATACAAATAAGAGCTTATTATTACTGTCTTAATATATATTTATAGACTTAATATGTTACTATATTTACCTAAAAATTTATCATTCAATATCCTTTTTTCAAAACAGTCTACGTTATTTATGATATTGTTCACCGTATCAGTAGCAAGTGATATAGTTTTTAACTCATCCCTAAATAGAATTGTTTGCAAAAATATTTCAAATCCATTTCTGAAATAATGCGCTACTGATTCAAAAAAGCACTTATTATAGACTCAATTTTTTAATTGCCCATTGAGCCATTTCTCTTACCTTTGAATTGCTATCGTTACAAGCGTACACTATGTGTTCTCTATATTGATCCTTATAGTCATTTACCATTGCGTTAATAGCATTAACTTTCCATTTCCAAACATCAGCTTTTTCTATATACCAAAACTTAGACTGCATTACTTCTTCTAAAAAGGAATAATCCATTTTTAGAATTTTTTCTAAGGATATATGTTGACTTAATTCTTGCAAATTAGGAAACTCTTCTGTTTCCTTCCAACGGTTTTTATTCATAGGGCAAACATCTTGGCAGACATCACATCCATAAACCCAATTTCCTATTTGTTCTCTGTATCTTTCGTTAGGCATATCCCTACCCGTAAATGTAGTTATACAAGATACACACGCCATAGGATTCATTGTATATGGCTGGGATAAAGAAGCAGAAGGGCAAGCTTTTATGCATAGATTACACTCTTCAGTGCAAACTTTTACTTTTGGTACTTCTATAGCTTCAAGTTCTGTATCAATTAGCCATGCTTCTAAAGACAGCCATGAGCCATTTTCAGTGTAAAAAAAGTTATTCTTTCGAACTATTCCAAGTCCAGCTTTCAATGCTGCCCAGCGTAATGCTGTAAAACCAAACTTACGCTCATTTTCTGCTCTGAGCCCCAAGTTTTGCATATATTTTTCAAATTTCAAGCTATCTTGAAAATCTCTAGAGTTTTCATCTTTTCTTGCATCAACTAAATAATATTTTGCAATCATACCTTTTAAATGTTCTGGAATATGATATTTTCCATATCTTCTTACGCATATGACAATTGATTTTGCCCAAGGATGAGTATCTTGTAACTGTGTAAAACGATAAAGATTTTGGTAAAAACTTTTGGCTTCTGGAATGATATCAATCCTTTCATTGAGTTTTTCCTCATATCCATCCATCTGGGAGATCTTAATAATTCCACACTTTTCATATCCCATTTCCAGTGCTGCACTTTTTATTTTCTCTGCCAATAAAGTCATTTTCCACACTTCTTTCTAAATTGATGATTATAATTAATCTCTTTCAACTATTAAAGCAGTTCCTTGGCCTCCACCAATGCATAGAGTAGCAAGTCCCTTCTTCGCATCCCTTTTTTTCATAGCATGTAGCAATGTTACTAAAATACGTGCACCAGATGCACCTATAGGATGTCCAAGTGCTATAGCTCCACCATTAACATTAACTTTACTCATATCTAAATTTAAATCTTTAGTTATAGCTATACTTTGAGATGCATAGGCTTCATTTGCTTCAATTAAATCTAAATCTTCACCTTTTAAATTAATTTTATCTAAAGCAGCTTTTGTTGCATAAAATGCGCCATATCCCATTATTGCTGGGTCTAATCCAGCTGATCCATAGGAACTAATTTTAGCAAGTGGTTTTATTCCTAGAGCTTTAGCTTTATCCGCACTCATTATTACTAATGCTGCTGCTCCATCATTTAGTCCTGATGCATTTCCTGCTGTCACTGTACCATTCTCTTTAAAAATAGGCTTAAGTTTTTTTAATGCTTCTATAGTGTTACCAAACCTAGGGAATTCATCTTGGTCAAATATTATTTCACCTTTTTTTGTTTTAATTACTACAGGAATTATTTCATCTTTAAATTCTCCGTTCTTAATAGCTATTTCGGCTTTTTGTTGTGATAGAAGTGAAAACTCATCTTGTTCTTCTCTTGTTATATTCCATTTTTCTGCCACATTTTCTGCTGTTACTCCCATATGATAATCATTGAAAGCATCCCATAAACCATCTTTTATCACTTCATCAACTAGTTCACCATGTCCCATTCTTTGTCCCCATCTTGCATTATTAAGTAAAAATGGTGCGCTAGACATGTTTTCCATACCACCTACTACAATAGCATCAGCATCGCCAGCTTTTATAATTTGAGCTGCCAAACTTACAGATCTTAATCCTGATCCACAAACTTTATTAATTGTAAATGCAGGTATTTCTAAAGGTAATCCTGCTTTCACAGCAGCTTGTCTTGCTGGATTTTGGCCTAAACCTGCTTGAAGTACATTACCAAAAATAACTTCGTTGATTTCATTAGGGTTTATATTTGCTCTTTTAACAGCCTCTTTTATTACTGTTGTGCCTAATTCAACTGCTGGTACATCTTTTAAAGTTTTACCATATGCTCCTATTGCAGTTCTTACTGCGCTTACTATTACTACATCTCTCATTTTTTATTCCTCCTATAATCTAATACATCCTTGTCATTTTTTTAGCAAATCCTATTATGCAAATTCATTTATTTTTATTGATATATTGATATAAGATTATGCTCAAAACTTACTTAATCAATTTTATAGCTGCCTATGAATTTATACTATCAAGGAACTATATATTTGTAAAATTGATATATTCGAATTGACAATTCGATTTTATCAATATATTATTAACTTAATATAAAGATTGAGGTGAAATAAATGGATATTAGACACTTTAAAACCTTTAAAAGTATTATTGAAGAAGGTAACTTTTCAAATGCTGCAATGAAATTGGGGTATACACAATCCACTGTTACCTCACAAATTCAGCAGTTAGAGCAGGAACTCTCAATCAAGTTATTTCAAAAAATTGGTCGCAATATGGTATTAACGACCTTGGGAAAAGAATTGATACCTTATGCAAATGAATTACTTAATACAGTGAAAAAAATTGAGAGTATTGGTAAATATGATGAGAATATTACAGGAGAATTAAAAATTGCAGTTGCAGAATCATTGATGTCTTATAAATTACAAACTGTATTGAGCTTGTTCAAAGAAAAAGCTCCTAATGTAAAACTTTCTATAATTTCTCTCAATTGCTATACTATAAAAAATATCTTATCGAATGGTGAAGTAGACCTTGGTTTAATGTATGATGTAGGAAGCCAAAATGATAATTTAACTACTGTTAAGCTTTCTGATTTCAATTTAGCTTTAATTTGTTCGTCATTATTCAAACAAGAAAATTTAGATTTTTGTAAGCCAAATCAAAAAATAAATACAAGCCTTATCATTAATGAAGTTGAATCCATTTATCGGAAAATAATTGAAAGTTATTTTTTTGATAAGAATATATTCTTAAATAACACAATTGAACTCGGGAGCATAGAAGCGATAAAAAAATGTGTTGCAAGTAATTTGGGAATTTCGTTCTTACCTCGATTTACAGTAGAAGAAGAACTTGAAAATGGTAAGTTAAAAGAACTTAACGTTGGCTGTTCTGATGCTAAAGTTACAGCAATATATGCTTATCATAAAAACAAATGGGTTAGCCCTACAATGTCGTTGTTTATTGAATTATTAAAAGAAAACTTTAATATTAGCTAAATGTTTTTTACATCATCATAATTATTTTTTCTATTCTATATAAGTTGCAATAAAGATAATTCATATTACAAGTATGTTTAATAAACGGTTGAGCAGGGATAATATGAAGCTCATATCAATTAATTTATAATGTAGAAACTTCTTGGTTCACTGTAATGTAGCACACTCTTATACCAAGATAATTGATTCTAAGGTAAGAAAACCAAAATTCATATAGTTATTACAATATATTGAAATTGTGCTATACTTAAAAATACGGATTGTATATTATAATTAAATATAAATATTGTTTATATAATAAAGGGAGAGTTATATGGGAACAATTGTAGCTATTGGTGGTGGTGATTTACGCTTGGCTGAAACTCTGGAAATTGATAAATATGAATTAAACACTTTCAATTTTTCACCAGTATCTGAAATTCTATAAACTTATGTATAATTATAATTTATTATTTTTATGGAGAGTGATATATTAATGAAATTTATAGATATAGAAAGCTGGAAGAGAAAAGACCACTATAATTTTTTTAAGGAATTTGATTATCCTCATTTTAATATTTGTAGTAACGTGGACATTACAAAATTTTATAGTTATATTAAAGAAAATGAAATTCCTTTTTTTATATCGTTTTTGTATGTTGCTACAAAAGCAGCAAATGATATAAAAGAATTTAGATATAGGATCAGAGAAGATAAGGTGATTGAACATGAAGCTATAAATCCTGCTTTTACTATCATGGGTAAAGATGAAGTATTTAGCTTTTGTAGCTCAAAATTCATAAATGAATTTAATGATTTTAAAATTAGTACATCTAAAGAAATTGAGAAAATAAAAAACAATATAATTATAGAAGATGAATCTGGATGTGATGACCTTTTATATATGACCAGTATTCCTTGGGTTTCATTTACTGGTGTAACTCACCCAATTCAGATGAATCCTGTTGACAGCGTTCCTAGAATAGCATGGGGTAAATATTTTGAGGAAAATGAAAAAATTAAGTTGCCACTATCTGTTCAAGTCCATCATGCCTTGGTTGATGGCTTACATGTTGGACAATATTTTAATGCAGTTCAAGAGATTTTAGATAATCCTTCAAAATATTTATAAAATATATTTGCAAAGGTACCCTTTATCAAGGATAGTTTTAGATATATTATTATTTATAAAACTAGCGACCCTATTATGAAACATTGTAAGATTCTCTGTCTTATTAAAATCTACATCTGCAATGTTATCTCTCATGTGTGAGTGTTTTTTTAGTAATTAATCCGTACCACCCGTAAAACGGGCGGTACGGATTTTGTAAATCATAAACTCACTTTTTTATTCTTACAGCGCTTGCATACTGTTAGTTTTTTATCGTTATCTAGTAAAATCTCATATAATAGTTTAATTCTTTTCGCTTTACAGACAGGACATGTTCCCCTACCTCTAGCAGGTAAATGAATTAATCCCTTTCCTCTATGATTCTTAGACATTTCAATCCCCCTCTATAGAATTATTTACATCCTTTAAGTTTTTGTAGACAATCTTTCTTATGGATTCACTGCTTAAACAAAATAGTTCAGACAACTCATCCATAGTTAAACCATCTTTATACTTTTTTAAAATTTCATTATTTCTGAAAGTAATTTCCTCCCTTGAGCCACTTTTTTTACCCCAATTTCTTCTCACATTATCCAATTGAGGTATATATATTCTCTCACCTTGAACATAGGTTTGAATTTCCTTTAAAAGCTCAGGAGGAAAAATATCTTTTGCATTTTTATAGTTCAATAAATAGACCTCCTTAAATACTCAAGCATAGGCATCATCTCTCAAGAATCATATCAGTCCAAAATTCAAAAGGAATAAAGCCATTTTTTTCACAAGCAGTAACTGCATCATGACAATCCCTGTTTAAATAAATGTAAAGGTCCTCTTCTGAGCAGACCTTGGACAACTGGTCTATTGTTTTGCTTAGAATGTAATCTCCAACACTACTCCCATTATATTCAGGACTAACTGTGAAATTATCAATCCATATCTTCCCTGAATCCTTTGAAACGATGATACCCGCAACAATCCTGCCATTTTCTGTTGTTATAAACTTTGAATTATTAATTGTGAAATCTTGTTTAAACATTTCCAGGAATTCCTCATAAGTACAATTCGTGAAGTAACGATAATTTCTAGTAGATTCATATTTATAGTAAAAATCAATTATATTATTTAGGAATTTTTCAGAATAGTTTATTTCCGACAAACCTTTTCCCAGTTCACCTGCTTGAGGTACTGGTGTATTTCCATCCTTTTTCATATACATTCGATATTTAGGTTCAAACCCATTTCTAATAATTGTGGGAATTAGATAATGTGAAAGCGTCGGAAAGTATTCAATTTCACCATACTCGAGCGATTGAATGATAAATTTTTTCGAGGTATCTTCAGCTAAAAACCATTCTTTAATATTGGGAATCGACTTTTCGATAATTTCAAATCTCTTCTCCCAACTTGATGGTAGTATCAATGTAGCCCGTAATGTGTCATCTCCCTCACTTAAATGATAGAAATGGTAGAGACAATATTCATCTTCAATGTAATCAATTAAATAAATCCCTTTTTCACTATAAAGCTTATATCTATCAAAATCATGCAAAGGCATTTTTACAAATGGCAACATCGGAATGAAACTCGTTTTTGCATATTCAATTTTATCTGCGAATTCACTTATTGTATCTGAAGTTATTCTTTTAATCTTTTTCATGACACTCACCTCCGAAATATTTAACAGGTAAATCCTGTATTTTCATTATCGCATATATAGAATGTGAAATACAGGTGAAAAACAATTGCACTAATTTTGTACCTGTATATATAGATATGGAGTGTTTTGAGTAAAATAGACATAGTTAATTTGGCTTAATGTAATAGTTTGATTTGATTATAAAAAAAATAGGCTTACTCTTCCTGCGATAAGCCTTCATACTTTATTACAATTAATCATTTTAAGAACATTCAGACTCTAGTTTGTTTACATACTCCTTAAACAAATTCCCACGCACCTCAAAGTCCTTAAATTGATCCCATGCAGCGCATGCAGGACTTAAAAGAACAACATATCCTTCACTAGATGAACTGTATGCTATTTCAGTAGCCTCTTCTAAAGTATCAATAACTTTACAAGGAATGTCACATTTCTTAGCAAAATTCTCTACCCTCATTTTTGTTTCACCATATGCTACAATTAGTTTTACATTTAATAAGTAGTTCTTCAACTCATCAAAGCTGTGCCCTCTATCTAATCCACCTAGTAACAATACTGTTGATTTTGTAAATGAAGCTAAAGCAACTTGAGTCGACTTTATATTAGTGGATTTAGAGTCATTATAAAAATCTATATTATTTATAGTTTTAACATATTCCATTCTATGCTCTACACCACCAAAAGCTTTTAAAACACTAATAATAGCATCATTATCTACGCCTAATTCTTTAACAACTGCAATAGCTGCCATAGCATTTTCATAATTATGCTTTCCTTTAATTTTTACTTCATTTAGCGATATTATTTTATCGTTATTATAATAAATATATCCATCAGCTATTGTGCAACCTAATTTATTCAATGAACTAGATGAAAAATATTTTTTAGTAGATTCAATATCATTTGTTAAGTTAAGAACTTCTTTGTCACCTAAATTAAGAATTGCTGTATCACTTTTAGTATGATGATTAAAAATCCTTCTTTTCATGCTCTTATAAATATGGTAGGACCCATGGAAATCAAGATGGGCTTCCGATATATTAGTTAAAACAGATATATTAGTCTTAAAGTCTAAGACATTACACAACTGATGGTCTGATACTTCCATAACCGCAATATCATTATCTCTTAATTGAGATACAAAAGAACATGCAGGATATCCAATGTTGCCCATTAAAAACACACTCTTCGAAGCTTTTTTTAGAATCTCGTAAATTATTGTTGTTGTACTTGTTTTGCCATTAGTTCCAGTAACCCCAATAATTGTGACATCTGAAGGAAAATATCTAAAAGCTAATTCCAACTCATTTATAACAGGAATGTTAAGTTCATAAGCTTTTTCTATATATTTATGACTATTTGAAATACCTGGATTTTTAACTATCATTTCAAAAGTGTTATCAATCAAATCCTCTGGATGACTACCTAAAACAATTTTAACACCCAACGATTGCAGCTCTTTAATCTGTTCTAAGTTTTGTTCAGTGTTAGCATCATTGACAATAACTTCATAGCCTTTGTTTACCAGTAGTTTCGCAGCCTCATAACCACTTCTAGCCATACCTAGGACAAAAACCTTTCTAGTAACGCTCACTCTATCAACTCCTCTTTCATACCTATTATACTATATAACGGATAACACCAGTAATTGCATATTATCATTATTAGAATATAATATAAGTTAATACCTATTACTTCAATATTCACAATTATACATATAATGAATTTACATCAATAAATCTCTAATTTAGTTAATTTTATCTTAATAAACTATATGATTATAGTAAAAACTGAAAAAGAAGGAGAATACCCTCATTTGTGGATTCTCCTTCTTTATCATTTATAAAATATTTCTTCATATTCTTCACTAAGGCATCTTCAAAAAATAAATAAGTCAGAATTCTCGTCTATTTTGAGTTATACTGCGTTAACAGAACCCTTAGATAGTGCTACTATTTGCGGAACCTGTTTCCTTGTCTAACTCAAAATATACTTCCCATCCTTGACTTATTATTTATTTTCAGATGCCTAATTCTTTTTCCAGCGCTTCAAAATTGGCATATATTCCATCATTTTAGCTCGTGCAGTTTCTGCATCCGGGCAATTATCACCTATCATAAATGGAATACAGCTTTCAATCATTTCTTCCATGGTTTCATCTTTGTTAAATATTCCATTAGAAAAACAATAACAACAATATTCTCCATTTCTTGAACCATCTGCATTTTTTCCAAAATCCTTTTCTTCCTCTAAAGGCATACCACAACTTTGACATATTTTTTGTTCCATAACTCTTCTCTCCTTCGCAATTTATTTGTTAGTTTTAATATATCATTCTAATGGTGACACCTGTATGTCAACTTTAAAAATGATTTTCATAAGCTTCTTCAAATTAGATTGCAATTTCCTTTTTAATAATTTAGGAGAAATAATTTTAGTATATCATGTTAAGGTTCACCCTTTAGAAAGATTAGATAATCTGTATCTTTTCGAATTTAAAATACATCCAATGTTAAGGTTCAACCATAGTAAAATAGCCATTCTTTAAATCAAAGATACCATAAGAACATTGATTTTACAAGGCTTGAGAGAAATTTTACCAACCCCTTTGTGTTTTTTTAAAAACCACAAAAAAAATTCCTCACAAACCCTTAGTTATCAACGGATTGCGAAGAGTTTTGCTTTAGATCAGGTTGGTAAAATTGATCTTTAGTTATAATATAAAATTGCTATCTTAATTGATTTTTCATTTAATATTATGTAATCTACTACGAGAATAAGTATACCCACTATATTAATGTTCAACATAACATGTTATTTCACCACTTAAGTATTTGGCTTTGTTTTGTACTGTAAAAGTGTAAGTGTT
>DFXM01000012.1:0-181 GCA_002381695.1 Clostridium sp. UBA4108
TTGAAAATTGAATAATGCGGTACTTATAAAATATGTTATAATTAACCCATTATGGTAAAACATTACGAAAAGAGTATAATTTATATTATGTGTAAATAAATAGGAATTTATTGAGCAGATAATATTTATTTAGAGCATTATATTAAATTACTTATTATTAAAGCTTTGTTTTAATATAGTG
>DFXM01000012.1:270-6908 GCA_002381695.1 Clostridium sp. UBA4108
CAACAATCGTTTAAAACAAAGCCATTATTAAAAATAAGGTTTTAAAAGGGGGATAAACTAATATGTTGGGAGATAATATTATTAGTGAAAGGTTAATTCTTCGTGATATGGCAGAAGCTGATGCTAAAGCTGTTTGGGAGATATGGAGTAATAGTGAGAATGAAAAATACATGGGTGACCCTGTTGAGTCACAAGAAGAGATTGTATCTATATGTAAGAGTAAAAAAAATAGTGATGGCTACTTAAAAGTTGCAACTTCAAAAGATACTGGTGAAGTTATTGGAACTTGTTGCTTCGGCTCTACAGATAAAAAGGATGAGTGGGGTTTTGGCTATTCAATTAAACAAGAATGCTGGGGTAAAGGCTATGCTCCTGAAATTGTAAAAGCAGTTATTAAGTTTGGATATAGTTTAGGTATTGCAGATTTTATTTCAGATTGTGCTATAGAAAACTCTGCATCTGGAAGGGTTTTAGAAAAATGCGGAATGCATATAGACCATAAAAGTAGCTTTAAACAGCCTAAGACAAATATAGTCTATGAATCGCATGTTTATAAGCTGCATATAGATTAATGCTAAATCTTTCATAAGATAGGCAGATTCCAATTTATTGTTGAGTTAATTTGTAATATTTCTTATAGAACTAAACTGCTGCTCGGCGGTGGTGAGCATACAATTAACTTTTGGAGGGGGAAAAATGCAAATAACGGATTTTATGAGTATTAGAAGAGAATCTGAAAGGCTTGTAGTTAGGCCAATGAGGGAAGATGATTTTGAAACTATTCTGGATAGTTTGAGAGGCCAGAGTACACAGCAAAATAAATATGATGAAGAAGAACTTGAGTTAATAGATGTTTTTACAGAAGCACTCTGTAAAGAAACTGCAGATAATTTAGTACAATATGCAAAAAGTGATAGGGCCTATGAGTTTAAAGTATTTAGAAAAGAAGATGGAAGTTATATCGGTGGTGCTATTATTAAAACTATTAAGCGAAGGAATTTTCAGTGGGCAGAAGTTGGGTATTGGATGCTCAACCAGTATTGGGGTAAGGGCTATGGAAGTGAGATGGTAAAAGTTATGATTGATATAGCTTTTAATGAACTTTGCTTTCATAGGCTGGAGGCACATATAAATTTGGATAATATAGCTTCTCAAAAGACCGCAGAAGCAGCGGGGATGAAGTTTGAGGGTATCCGAAAAGGATTTATTTTTGAATCTGATGCATGGACAGATAATATGATATATGTGATAAATAATACAAATTGTACAGGATTATAAGATGTGCGAATGAATATTTATTATGATGTGGTATAATTTTCATAGAATTGATTTTGCAGTGTAGTACATTGTTGTGCAAATGTTTAATTAGATAAAATAAACTCACTTTTGATTGTGAGACTTTAAATGAGCGAGATAGTAAAAACACCTAAAGCACCTTATTATGCTGTTATCTTTACATTAATAAGAACTTAAGGAAATTCTAAATAAGACAATAAAAACCACGACAATTTGTAATTGTCGTGGTTTAACTGCATTTTTAAAACGGGAAATAGACAAGAGTTAGAACTTAAAGAAGTTTTTTTCTTGATTTAATTTAACCTCGAAATTCGATATGCTCGTCATCCGGACCTTTAAAGACAACTCTTTTCCAACCCTTTTCTTGAGGGGTTCTGGGATTGGGAATATGCGGCTCGGTTACAACAGGTACACCCGCTTTTATGAGTCTATCATAATCTGCATCGAAGTTATCGCTAATAAGGCAAAAGTGGTATCCAGAATTCACTTTTTTCTTTGTCCAATTCTCAAGTTCTAATACAGTCTCACCTAGTTGAAGATAGACAACTTTTTCAATCTCGGGTACACCAGGAACATCATGTTCAAAATATTTTTTAAATCCAAAGTTTTTTTCATAAAAATCAATAGACTTTCTTCTGTTTTTTACAGAAATTGCAATATGATCAATGTGTGTAAACATTTATTAATACCTCCTAGTTCATTATTTAGTGTTTATAAGCTCTGTATTTAGTTTTCTTTTGGTAATATCATTTTAATCTGCAATACGACCCAATTGGACGAAGTCGTATTTTGGAACCCATGTGTTTCATCATGAGGGGAAAAAATGATGTCTTTTTCTTTTACAAGCATTGGTTCGTTATTTATAGTAATTGTGCCTTCACCAGAAATTATATAAAAAACTTCGTCAATATCCGAATGTTTATGATCAGGTGTTGTTTGTCCAGGGGCGTAAAGCAAAAGGCCTATATCTAACTGACCTTCTTTGAATATTCCTTTACGGGAACTTTTGCCAACTGCAAAGTCTAAAATATTTTCAATGTTAATTTTTTGCATAACAAATTCTCCTTTTTTATTGATCTTTTTCATAGTACAACCATTTATTTTACTATGCAGTAATAACAATGAATAAATTACAAGCGCTTGAATTTACAAATAAATTACTATAAAATTATCATAGTATGGTTACTTTCTTTTTACAAGAAGGCACTTTTCAGTTCAATACTAACCAAACAGTAAGTATTGAATAAAGATGAATTGGAGGGAGCATAATGCCATGTGATAAATCATGTCCTATTGAACATACTGTAAATTTGATAGGGCATAAATGGAAAGTATTAATAATAAGAAATCTGCTTAATAACGGAACCCAAAGATTCTCTGAACTAAGTAGAGGAATTAGTGGAATAAGCCAGAAGATGCTAACGCAGCAGCTTAAACAGTTGGAGTCAGACGGAATAGTTGATAGAAAGGTCTATCCGGAGGTACCACCGAGGGTAGAATACTCACTGACGGAACTTGGACACTCATTGAAACCAATCTTGGATTCTATGAACACATGGGGTGTTGCACACATTAAACAAATCAGTATTAAATAATAAAAACCAATTTTAGTATTTACAACATGAAGAGTTATTATGTTTACATCCTGAAGAGTGAGTAACTGTAATAAAGAATTCTGTTTATAATCAGAGTATGGACGCAAGATTATGAGCATATCCTTTATTATGAAATCAGAAAATCCAGAGGTATTGAGATGAAAAATCTTGATGCCTCTGTTTTAATATAAATGGTGTGGACTTAGGTGGGTATGCCATCTTTAATATGGCAAAGGAACTTTACTCTGGAAAGGAACACATTGCGGTTTCTGAACTTAGCGATCCAGAGCTGATAAACGATAAGCTCTTGCGGCTTATTATCAGGAATAGTAAGAAGAGTGGACGAGCTAGGAAGAGTAGTTATTCAAGTGGAACTTAGAGGGACTTTAAACATTGATATTAAGGTAAGGTTGTTTATAAGGGTTGTGTAGAGCATTTAGGGGAGTAGTGCACAATTGCATCATAGGACGAACTAACTAATAAAAAATGTTCTTTGAAAATTGAATAATACGGTATTTACAAAATATGCTATAATTAATTCATAATAGTAAGATAAAGTGAAGTAAAAATTATTTGTATGAGACATGCAGATAAATAGTAATTTATGGGGGTACTGTACTGTATGGAAATAATAGATATTTATGACGAATTAGGTCAAAAATGTGGTAAGGCCGAAGAAAAATACGAGGCTCATAGAAAAGGACTTATTCATAAAGGTGTCTGTGTATGGATTGTTAATTCTAATGATGAGATACTACTACAAACTCGAAATAATCAAGTTATGTTCCCAAATATGATGGATATTTCGTTTTCAGGGCATATCCAAGCCGGTGAAACATCTTTAGAAGCAGCTATACGAGAAGGAAAAGAAGAACTTGGCATTGATTTAGAAATAGATAAACTCCAGTATCTCTTTTCGTGTCGAGAGTATGGGGAGGTTGATGGATATATTGAAAATGAAATAGATGATGTGTTCCTTTATAGAACGGATATTCTTTTAGAGGAGTACTCTTTCTACGATAATGAAGTGAAAGAGGTATCGTATGTTTCACTTGAGAAATTCAAAATAATGGTAGAAACACATTCCACTATGCTTATGCCTTACAAAACACATTATATTTTTTTACTAACAGCCTTGGGTAGGTGGTAAATTTAGTCTATTACATGGATTTGATTTCGTACTTACCATGACAAATTCCAATTTGTTAATGAGCTTAAAAAGATAAAATAGTATATAAAAGTATCGCATTATTCAAAAATGAATTTGCGGTATTTTTTATGTTGTATTTCAAATATAGGATGAGGTATTAATTCATCTTAGCATCATAGGACGAACTAGATAATAAAAAATGTTCTTTGAAAATTGAATAATGCGGTATTTGACAACTATGCTATAATTATTTAAAGTATAGTTTATATTTCGAAAAAATAATATTAATGAAGGAGCATAGTTGATGGAAAGTAAGGTTGCTTTTTATGTTATTAGGCATGGGCAAACTATGCTTAATCTATTAGATAGAGTTCAGGGTTGGGTAGATTCGCCACTAACGCAACAAGGAATGGAATCTGCAAAACTTCTTGGAAAATCAATAAGCAATATGGATTTTGTAGCTATTTATTCAAGCAATAGTGGAAGAGCAATAGAAACGGCTGAAATTATTTCTAAAGAACTCAAACAAAATCATGTTAAAATATTGAAAGATAAACGACTAATGGAATGGGGATTTGGATGTCTTGAGGGAGAAAATAACAAGTACTTTAGGGATGTAGTGAAAAATGGGTTAGATTCTCATATTTGCAAAAATGACCTTAGTTTTTATTTGCCTGAAATTTGTGAAGCTATTGTTAATGTGGATACTATTTCATATGCTGAAGATTTCCAGACTATTGAGAATAGATTAAGAGAAGTTTTAAAAGAAATAGCAGAATATATTGCAAAAAATGAAGGTGGAAATGTTTTAATTGTTACTCATGCTTTCATAATAAAAACATTAGTTTATTTATTTGCAAAAGAGCGTTGTAGAGAGGTTAACAATGTTAATAATGGAAGCATAACAAAAATAGTTTATGAAGATGAAGGATTTTATATTGAAAGTATAAATGATACAAGATATTTATATAAAAATGATTGAAAAGAAAATATTAGCTATAAAATATTGAAAAAATATCGCATTATTCAAAAGTGAGTTTGCGGTATTTTTTTTATGTCACAATATGAATAAATGATGAAGTAATTAATAAAGAGTGTTCTTTGAAAATTGAATAATACGGTATTTACAAAATATGCTATAATTAATTCATTATAGTTATAAAACGCGAATTAGTTGTTTATTAAACTAACCACTAAATAGGAATTTATCTAGGAGTTTAAAATAAAAATTATTTGTAAAATTCATTTATATTTGGAGTTGATAATTATGGAAGGTAAAACACTTAAAAAGTTTATTCTAGCGACTTGTATATGGACAGTTGGTATTATGGTACTTATAGCATATGCTTCAGGGTTAATGAGTACCATGTGGAATTTAATTATGGTAGTAATGCTATTGATTATTATCTGGTTATTGGTTAATACGCTTATCATTGTACATTTTTTGAAAAAAAATCATAGATAAAGTTATGAACTTAATTTTAAGAAAAGCAAATTTCAATTTGATGATTATATTTTGAGGAACAATTTTCTTCTTTAACGACTAAAATTAAAAATCGAATATTTTATGCAAATACCGTATTATTCGAATGAATTCTACGGTATTTTTACGTCGCAATTCAAATATAGGATGAGGTATTAAATCATCTTAGCATCATAGGACGAACTAAATAATAAAAAATGTTCTTTAAAAATTTAATATTGTGGTGAAAAGATAATGGGAAAATCCTAATCCTTCTATAGATTATGTGGGATTATTTGGTGATACATGATATAATTACAAATAATTAAGCCACAGTGGTTATTTAATAAGAAGCGGAAAGTTTATATTTTCTTCAGGAGGTTATAATATGCAATGCAAGATGTGTGAACAACAAAAGAACATTAAAAATGATCCATATTTTATTATGGAACTTGAAACTGGATATGTTATCTTGGGATGGTATCAGAGATTCAAGGGATATACTGTTTTTAACTGCAAAGAACATGGGCCAGAATTACATAATTTAGAACATGATTTTAAAATTAAACACCTTGAGGAAATGTCGATAGTTGCAGAAGCTGTTTCTAATGTGTTTAAGCCAGATAAAATGAATTATGAGCTGCTTGGGAATGGATGCTCTCATATTCATTGGCATTTATACCCTAGGGTGAAGGGAGATACTCCTATTATAAGCTCGGTTTATCAACTGCCGAATAGCGTATTGTTTGATGAATTCACAAGACCAAGCGATGAAGTAAGAAAAGATTATATAAATAGAATTAAGAATGAAATTGAAAGATTACTCACATTATAAGCATAATCTATAATCGAGTAATTTCGTATCCTTCTTTTATGTTGACTCAGCAATAAAAACCAAATAATAAACTTAAACACCATATTATTAAGAATGAACTGCCCCTGTCAAGTAGACAGTGGAAATAATATGTAATACTTTAATATGTCGGAAAGCATAAAATATATAAATTAAAAGAATAATGAATAGATAACCAGTAAGAACTCTATTAATTTAGGGTTCTTTTTATTTACACAAGGCTTTGTTTTAATATAGTGTTGATAATGAACTACAGATTATTACTCACAAACCGTTTCGAAA
>DFXM01000012.1:6932-43755 GCA_002381695.1 Clostridium sp. UBA4108
ATCAACAACCATTTAAAACAACGCCTTACACAAAAGAAGGACACATATTCCAGCTATAGAAGGCACTTAGTACAAAAACTAGGTGTCTTTTAAATTGTAATATCTATTAATATCATGTAAAATATTGGTCAAAGAGGTGATAATATGGATAATATATTAATTACAATTGGACAAATATTTGATGTTTCTATATGGTATATAATACTATTCATAGCTTTATTTTTTGTAATAAAGTATTCGATAATAAGTGCTTTCAAAACTATGAAAAAGAAAAACATATTATAAAAACAAACTAAAGTACTAATGCATATAGTAATGCCTTATATGATAAACGATGCTTAGTAAGTAATACAATTAAAGGATTAAATAACTGTTACTTCACCATATGATTATAGGGTGAAATAGCTAGTAGAAGAGTTCTTTGAAAATTGAATAGTACGGTATTGGAAATATATAAAAATATGTTAGAGATGTTATAATATGTTTGTAATTAAGCAACTATAGCAAGTAGGTGTGTAGTAATCATTATTTATATTTGTTGTATATCATATTAATAATTAATTTGTGATTAGGAGGTATTAATGAGCAAGAGTGTAAAAGTATCAAGAAAAGTGGTTATTCAAGGATTTAAACAACTTTTAGGAATTGTATATATTTATATTTCACATTGCTTTTCTCTAAAAAATAAAAACACATACCAGTGTAAAGTAAGATATCAGCTTCCGTTTGAGGGTGAATGGACCGTTATTAATGGTGGTACCGAAAAAGAGTTTTCACATTCATGGATGCTGCCAACACAACGATATGCTTATGATTTTTTAATTATGAATCATAATGGAGAAACTTATTATGGAGATAAAACAGAAGAGGAATCTTATTATTGCTATGGAAGGAATATTTTGTCACCGGCTGATGGGAAAATTGTTGATATAGGAAGCAATTGTATTGATAATAAGCCTTTTGCAGATGGTGTTTTAGCGTTTACTGCTGAAGATATTCGTGGTAATTATATTATTATTAAGCATGCAGAGAAAGAATATAGTTTTATTGGACATATTAAGCCAGAAAGCATTCAAGTTGAAGTAGGTCAAAATGTACAGGCTGGAGAAGTTATTGCGAAATGTGGAAATAGTGGAAATACATCGGAGCCACATATACATTTTCATTTACAAGACGGCACAGACTTTTTTCTATCAGCAGGTCTTCCTATCACTTTTGAAAATATACACGTCACAAAGCAGGAAAATTATCATATCTATGATGAACGTAAAACTCTAGGGGAAATTGTGATTTCAGCGGGTGGTCAATATATAGGTAGAGGCCAATTGGTAAGTAATGCCTCATCACAAAGTGAGTATAATCTGTAATATTATAGTTAATATGCAACATTCGTAAATGATGAAATCAATATACAATTAAATAATTTATTTATAATGCCATATTATTCAATGATATGCTCCCCTTAGAGTAGACAGATTTAAAAATAAAAATCTGTCTACTCTAAGGGGAGTATTTTTATGTCCAGAAGAACTAAATATTACAACACTAACAAAATATGTTATAATTTATTCGTTATGGTATAGTATTACAAATTAAAGATGTTAAAATAATTTAGCATGATAGGAGGAATCTATGAGTTCAGTCACTGAGTTTTATGAAAGATATGACGAGGAAAATAGACTTACGAGAGATAATGCCAGAAAGATAGAATTTACTGTTACAACTACTATTTTAGACGAACAAATAAAGCCACACTATAAAATTATTGAGCTGGGTGCAGGTGTAGGCGCATATTCATTTTACTATGCTGAAAAAGGAAATGAAGTAGTAGCTACAGATATAACACCCAAACATGTGGACATTATTAAACAAAAACTGAAAGAAAAGAGTGGAGAAATTAGATTATCAGCCGAAGTAGCGAACGCTATAGATTTAAGCCAATATGAATCAGAGAATTTTGATGTTGTAACTTGCCTAGGACCAATGTATCACCTTAAAGATGAAGAGGATAGAATAAAGTGTATCCAGGAGTCATTAAGAGTATTAAAACCTGGTGGGATTTTAGCAATAGCGTATATTAATAAGCATTACATAATTCATGTAGTTATGGCACATCTAAAACAATTTTTTACACCTACATTTATAGATGAAGTATTAAGCTCAGGTATAACTAAAGAAGGTGGAATTGAGTGCTTTTTACCAGTTGGATTCTTTACATCACCTACTGAAATTGAAGCATTTATAAGAAATTTTAATATTGAAGTTACGGATCATGTAGCTACTGATGGCTTATGTTCATTGTTAAGGGATAATATAAACGAGCTAAACGAAGAACAGTATGAGGCATGGAAAAAGTATATACTAAGCAGCTGTAGAGAAAAAAGTATGTTAGGAATAAGTAATCATGGACTGTTAGTATGTAGGAAGAAATAAAAAGTATTTAACTGTTTGGAGAAGATGAAGATGATTCTAATTTATTTCATATTGATAGGTTAATGATATCTAAAGATTTCAGAAATAAAGGTTATGCAAATGAAGCCATTAAAAATGAGATTAATCTGATAGGGACAAGCACAGAACTTGAAAATATTAAGATACAGAATTTACACAAAAAATGAAATTGATGATGGTGGAGAGATTATTTATTATTATCAAATAAAATAGGCATTTAGTGTATGGATATCACTTGTTGATCAAGTTTTGACTGTTTATATAGTGCGAAAAGGCATAATCAATTCACAACAGTAGGAAAGTGTGAACTAGTGATTATTTATTTTATGTTAAGGAGATTTGTATGAAGGACAGTATTATAGCTGATTTGGAAAACAGTTATGGGCTAATTTGTAATCAAATTACTCCAGTAACAGGTGGATTGTTGAATCTGAAATGGAAGGTTTCCACTGAAAAGGGCGAGCTTTTGGTTAAACAATACAGCACTAAGCGATTTCGCAGAGAACAAATTGAGAGAATCGAGTCCGCACTGCAGCGGCAGATTATCCTTGAAGAAAACGGCGTTCTCTGTCCGTTTCTCTGGCAGTACGGAGATCGTGTAATTCGTTGGCTGGATGACAGAACAGCCTATATGGTCATGGATTTTCGATCAGGAAAGACCGAAAAAGCCAATACAATCACAACAGCACAAATGCGAAGTCTCGGCAGCATATGTGCCGTAATGCATAAAGCATTTTCAAAATTACTGGAGCCATCAGTCAAGAGCCTACCCGTTTTTGGCGGTTATACGATGGATTTATTATGGGAAAACTTTAACTCCCGTATGAGGAAATGCTCGCCGGACGTACATGTTGAATATCGAAAAGCTTTGTTTGCGCTGGAGCCGATTTTGAAGCAGCTTAGCACCGAATTTTTTGATAAGTTTCCCAAAGGACTCGCCCATGAGGATTTTCAACCCGGCAATATCCTGTTCGATGTGGATTGCGTATCTGCTGTCGTAGATTTCGACCGCAATTGTTACAGCTATATTTGGCATGATATAGGAAGAGCGATACTGTCTTTTGCGTTGGAAGGCAATGTAATGAATGTCGAAAAGGTATATGCTTTCCTTGAAGGCTATACACAGCATTCAGAGCTAACTTTGCCTAATATAGCGGACGCTTTGAGGCTTTCGTGGTGCATTGAAACACCGTGGTGGATACAGCCGGAATTTTTTAGAGAATGTGACGAAATTCCCAAACGTTTCAAAGATGAAATGCTTTGGCTGACGGAACATTGGTTTGAGATAGATTCTTTATTATGTTTCTAATAAGCATAATCAGAACTTGTTTTCTTCGTAATGTTCTTATTTAATAACCAAACTATAAAACCGAATAAATTTTCTAAATACCGCATTATTCAATAAATAAGCGGTATTTACAAAATATGTTATAATCAGTTCATAATAGTAAAATATTGTTCATTATCAAACATTAGGAATAATAAACTATAGACTATTTATATTATGAAGGATAACCTCTTGCAAAACACTGGGTAAAATGCAAGGTTTTTTAAAAAAGAGTTATGTTATAGTAATACCGAGGTGATTGTTTTGGAATGGATTGATAATCTAAATAGATCAATAGGGTACATCGAATTACACTTAAAAGAAAAACTGGATTATGAGGAGGCGGCAAGGGTTTGTTGTTGCTCTCTGTCCAAATTTCAACAAATATTTCTGTTGTCAACCGGGGTAACACTTTCAGAATATGTCAGGTACAGACGTATGACTGTTGCCGCACACGAGTTGATAAATATGGATATTAAGGTGATTGATTTAGCATTCATGCTGGATTATGATTCGCCGGAAGCGTTTACACGGACTTATCAGTCGTTCCACGGAGTTCCACCATCTATTACACGAAAAACCGGAACCTTCGATGAATACGACCGCATTGTTTTTCAAACACAAATTTATGGAGGGAGATCAAAAATGGGAGCAAATAAAATATTGCGAATCGAAACTGAGCGTCTTATTATTAGAAAGTTTATACCCGATGACTGGAAAGACTTGCTTGAAATCGCTATATCCAATGAACAATCACCGTTTGCTGATTGTGACCATGCGTGGCCTACAGATGAAGCAGGAATCAAAGGTGCTGTCGAGTATTTCTCGAAAGAGCATCAGTTTTGGGCTGTTGAAGTAAAGGATTTGCATAAGGTAATTTGCTTTATCAATTTTAACTTTATGGACGATGAGCGCACTTTGGATATCGGACACATCATAAATTCCAAATATTTTGGCAATGATTATGACTATGAGGCTCTCAAAGTGCTTTATAACTATGGATTCATCCAACTGGGTGCCGAAAAAATACAAGCTAGTTGGGCATTGAATGATAGGGATAAGCTTGCACCTCTTATAAAGCTTGGTATGAAGGCTACGGAAACAAGAATGGCCGATAAATTCAGAACTAACCTGAATGGAAAAATTTCACAATTTGAAGACTGCAAGCTTATCATTACAAAAGAAGAATGGCTAACGAATCCAGCAAAATAAATATATCTTCATATATACTCATGATACGAAGTTAAGTTGGTTCATTATTTTCATATTTAATAACTAAACTATAAAATCAAATAGTTTTTCTAAATGCCGTATTATTTAAAAGAATAAGCGGTATTTTTTATTTCACAATTTGAATATAGGGTGAAATAATTAATATTCTTTGAAGACTGAATAGTACGGTATTTACAAAATATGTTATAATTAATTTATGATAGTAAACTATGACGAATTAAAATTTAATATGATTTATGAGAGGATTTATAATGATTTATTACCAAGATGAAAACATTAAGATTAGAGATTACGGTGTTATGCCGTTTCTCAATAAGAGAGAAAATTTACATTTTCTACAAAAAGATAGCATTACCTTCTTGACTCTTCCTTTGGGGAATCCTTTATACTAAGTTTATCCTTGATAATTTAGAAAAGAGGTCGAAACAAATGAACAACCTAATCAAAATCAAAGATGTGTCAAGCAAATATGACATTACAGCCCGTACACTGCGTTATTATGAGGACATGGGATTGCTGTCCAGCACCCGAAGTGATGGCTACGCATATAGAATGTACGACGAAAACGCTGTTAGGCAGCTTGAACAAATACTCATTTTACGCAAGCTGAATATCAGCATAAAAGACATTCAACGTGTTTTCAACGCTTCCGGTTCCGATGTAGTTTTAGAAGTGCTGGGAAAAAAAGTACAGAGCATAGACGACGAGGTTGCGCTTTTGCATGAGTTGAAAGAAATCGTGCTGGATTTTATACGCGAAATCGAACAAGTGAACTTTGCAGACAACTCCGACATAAAACTGCTGTATAACAAGGCTAAAGAGATTGAAACACAGCTGATAAGCGTTGACTATATCGGCAAGCCCTCCAATATAAATCGCTTGATTGAAATAACGGAAAAATTAGATAAAAAAATTCCTGATATAATGGTTGTCAGGATACCGGAATTCAAAGCGGTAACGTGCGGCGACCAACCGTGGGGGGAAATGTTCAAAGAAGGCGGATATATGTACCAATTGTGGCAGTATTGTCATTTGTATAAGAGTGTGATTTTCGATTGTTTTGATTTTTTGCTGTCTAAAAATGACAAAGCTGAATGGATATGTGCCGTTAAAGATGGTGTTACCAATGCGGATGTAAGCCCTTTTAAATTGTTGGATTTTCCGGGAGGCTTATACGCTATGGCAGTAAGTATCGACGAAGATAACGAGAGCCTACACAAAGTGGAAGATAAAGTTCGTCGATGGATTGAAAGCACAAATTTTGAGCTTGACAATGGCCGCAATGTTATGTTCAATATGCCTTATTTATATGAAGATGGAAGAGATATTGGATATAAAGACATAGAAAAGGGACTTGGCTATAAACAAATGCAAAGATATTTTCCCATCAAGCTAAAAGAAGGAATATAAAAATACAAGGAATTTCCCATGTATTATTTAGGTAATTGCGGAATACAAAGTAGGACAGAACCCATAGGGAAATAAAAAATAAATGGAGGAATTATTATGAACAAGTATGAAAATGCGATGAAGCTTATGGAAGAATTCTGCGGAAATGGAAAGGACAACCTTATTGCTCTTGCAACTATTGCATTGTCCCCGAACGCCGTGGGCAATCCACGCCCTGCTGTCCGTATGGTTGATGCTTATTATGAAGACGGCGTGTTTTATGTTTCTACAGACGCGAATAAAAATAAAATGCTGGAGATTGGGAAAAACAACGAGATTTCCATCTGTGGGTTAGACTTGTTTGTTGCTCAAGGAACGGCTGAAAATCTCGGTTGGGTAAAGGACGAGAGGAATTCGGAAATAAGAGCGAAGATGAAAAAAATCTTTGCATGGTTCGATGCACATGGCGACGAAGACAACCCTGACTCAATCGTTCTGCGTATCACCCTTACGGAAGGAACGATAACTGATAACGACAAAAAATACGGTGAATGGCAGTATAAAGTTGACTTTGTGAAGAAAGAAGTGAAATAAATGCAAAAGACACTGAAGGATATGGCAAAACATCTAAAAAATGTTATTACTAAAGAAATACCTGAAACATATACAATTAATCCTATGTTTGAAAATATTTCAAAGGAGAAAGGTATTCGAGAAGGAGTTCTTGCCTTCAGAAATTTTTTGTATAAGCTTTGCGATGTTTTGATTGTTGAAGGTGATTCCTATGACAATCATAAAAAGAATGCTCACGAATTTGACGACCGCGTTACTATTTCGGTATATTTTCCATTCCTGCACAATGTGAAATGCTTATTATTGAATATAGGTTTTCATGGTGTACTAACAGAAAGCGCTCAATCCATTACCATCGGAAACAACATATTCAACACGAAAATCCCCGTTTCAAAAAGCATTGAATGCTTGCGATTCTTGACTGATTGCGGCATATTGATTGACGGTATAAACTTGAATGATAAAAAACCGGAGTTATTAAAAGCTGAAAGAATAAAAATTTCGTATCCTGATAATCCTGCCATGTTGACAGGCTTGAAGGTAATGGCAATAGCCGAGACAGAATTTGGCACAAACGCTAACGAATCGAAGGTCAATAAGTTAAGTACAATCAGTTATTGCCGCTTCTCCGATATCTTATTGAGATGTGATTACAGAGTATTGAAAGAAAATAAAATCGACGAGGTTATTTCTATATTAAAGGATACTATGAAACATTTGTCTGCCGATGTGCAAGATTTTATATTGCAGCTACATCAACGTTATTTGGATAAAGGGCTTAAATGCAATGTGGAAATAAAAGATTTATGGATAAAGGTTAAATATTCTTATAAAAGTAAAGAGATATGGGGAATTAATGTATCACTTAATAATGGTTATCAAATAAACATCAAAGCGAAAAACACGCATAAATACGCTGATACCATCGAAAAATTTCCTTCATTTATACAAGAAATGATTGAAAAGGGATATGGCTGTGGAATAAAAAGAGGGATAAGCGATCATTGTAATGGAGGTTGCCAAGGGTTTCGTTTTTCACTGGATGACTCAATCATTGATATAAGAAATGCTATCGAAACTTGGCTTGACACGGAAATGTCATTTGTATAATATAAACTTCTCTTGCGCTAGCAATTTCACTGCTTTTTTCTCATCCTCCTTTCTAGACTTTCTAACTTTTTAGTAGTTCATTCTCAGCTTGCAACAGTTTTACTTTAGCTTGTAGTTTTTCATATTTTTCTTCTAATGATAAATTTTTTTCATTCGATCTACCAATATTAAACTTATGTGTATCTTATTTTAAGATAATAATTCTACTTCCTTAGGCGAAAATAATTTATTGCTCATCAACTGCACTTCTTCTAAAATATATAATATTATTATAAATGAAAACCTAATAGAGTGGACTTTTTTTAATGTCTACTTCATTGAGTACATTTTATTCAACGAGAATATGCAGTATTTTATTTCGTCCTATGAATATATTACGAATTAACTTTTCAGTCTAAAAATACGAACAATGCGGTGTTAATAAGTAAAAATAACTATATGAAATTATGTAAATATGATATATTTATCATTAGTTAACTGAAAATGTAATTTGTGATGACATATTTTTAATATTAATGGGAGGGTTAAATATGTATACTTGTGCTATGTGTAGTGAAAATTATTGTAAAAAAGGAGAGCTCGAAAAATTACCCCTTAATTGTCCATGCAGTGAAAAAGAAGAACAAGAAAAAATAAAGAAATTATATAATGAAGAGGAAAATTATAAATTAGCATATAACTCAGCATTAGTTGAAGCAGAAGGATACTGTAAAAACACAAGACTTGAAGAGATAATGGATTTTGCAAATAAGTGTAATTTTAAAAAGTTAGGAGTAGCTTTCTGTGTAGGTTTAAATAAAGAAGCAAAAATATTATGTTCAATATTAAAAAATAATGGGTTTGAGGTTAATTCAGTTGTATGTAAAAATGGAAGCATACCTAAAGAATTTTTAAATATTAAAGATAGTGAAAAAGTAAGCTCAGGTACTTACGAGCCAATGTGTAATCCTATAGGACAAGCAATATTTTTAAATGAATCTAAAACAGAACTTAATATAATTTTAGGTTTATGCGTAGGGCATGATAGTTTATTTATAAAGTATTCCAATGCACCTATAACTGTTTTTGCAGTAAAGGATAGAGTTTTAGGTCATAATCCATTAGCTGTAATTTATCAAGCAGAAGCGTACTATAAAAATAAATTATTTCCACAAAAGTAATAAGTCGTATTCACCTCAAAACCTGATACTCAAACAGATGAATATAATGAAAGCTTCGGAATATTCTCATTTGAGGTAACAATGGAAAAATGAACAATTTATAAAGACACCGCATTATTCAAAATTGAATTCTGTGGTTTTTTTCGCCGCAATTCCAAGATATATCGAACTAATTAATAAGATGTTCTTTAAAAACTAAATAACACGGTGTTAAAAACACAATCTACACAAATTATCAGATGTGTGAATGAATATTTATTATGATGTGGTATAATTTTCATAGAATTGATTTTGCAGTGTAGTACATTGCTGCGCGAATGTTTAATTAGATAAAATAAACTCACTTTTGATTGGGGGACTTTAAATGAGCGAGATAGTAAAAACACCTAAAACACCTTATTATGCTGTTATTTTTACATCAATAAGAACTTTAGGTGATAATGGATATGAGAAAGTTGGAGATGATATAGTAAATATTGTTTCTAAACAAAAAGGCTTTTTAGGGACAGAAAATGTTAGAGGTGAAGATGGATTTGGGATGACAATATCATACTGGGATTCATTAGAAAGTATTAACGCATGGAAATATAATAGTTCTCATATGGAAGCAAAAAAAATGGGACAAAAGATGTGGTATTCAAAATATATGATACGAATTTGTAAGGTAGAGAGCGACAATTATTTTGACAATCATTTTTAGTCTATAATCTTTATGTTGTAGTATGGGGTAATATAGTTAAATGGATATTAATAAATTTACAGATGAGTTCGATGTTAAGTAGCTAAATAGAGACTTTGTCTGGAGTATTCTTATGCCACATCAATATGCTACAGGAACTGTTAGAAGAGTCATAGGCATATATTAGGAGGAGCTTGTAAAGAAGTTAAATGTGATATAGAGATTATAGGTGTAGATGCATAGGATACTTGTAGAAAAGTTATGGAATATATAATAGAGAATAGGAAATAAAAAAAGTCATGAATTGTACTTAGGTGCGGTTCGTGGCTCTTTTATTTTGTCATAAATGTGGACCAGTATAGTTAAAGCTTTTGAAGCTAAAAAATATTTTATAACTATGTGTAATAACTTAAAACATTGAGAATAGATAATATAAAAAGAATACACAAGGAGTAAAGTATGATAATTGATTTTGAAGTTTTAAAAACTGAAAAGCTAAAGAAAGATTATTTTAAAGAAAAATTTGCAATTAAGGACTTTGTAAAATTTATTGCTTATGAATATAATGCAAAGGAGTTATTGGTTTATGGCATGTTAAGACAATTTAATGATACTGAAAACTTTAAAGAACAACTTAAAGAAATGCTAAATGATTTAGAATTTTTAAGGGATGGATAATTGTTAAAAAGTTGGTCTTAATTATAAAAATAGGCGTTGTTTTAACATGGTGTTGATAACGAACTATATATTATTACTCGCAATAATATATAGTTCTAAAATCGACAATCGTTTAAAACAACGCCTAAAAATATAAAATGTACAAGTATATGCAAATATATTTAGATGGGTTATAAAAAACAAAACTAAAGCCATGAACTCTAATTAAAGGGTTCATGGCTTTTGTCTTTCGAATGTTTGGAAATCATAATGAAAGAATGATTTAATTAAATTATATCCATATTTTTGAATTTCAAACAAAGGATTTTATGAATTTATGAAAAATATATAAATTGTAATTAAGTTTCTACATTATACAAATAGGCTTAAATATAAAATTAGATTAATTAGAACTTCATATTATTCCTGTTCAATTTAAACAGTTTATAAAAGAAAAGCCTATTTGTATAATGTTTAATTAATATGAATTATCATTATTACAACATATATATTGTAGAAAATAATTCATAACATGTATATTTATAGCATTAATGATTGTAAATAATTGAATCTCAAAGTAAAATTTGTTAGTATATAGATGGAGGGGGAGTTAAGTAATGATGAAGAATAAAGTGCACTTATACTATTATAGGCAGAGATGGGGTAAATACTTGTCAAAAGGCTATGGAGCTAATGCAACCTCTCAGGTAAAATGAAAAGCTACAGTTCTTTTGTAGCCTGTAGCTTTTTTTATTTTTCTAAAATATCTGTATTAATATATTTACATAAAATTAAGATAACTGAAATAATAAAAAATACAAATTTTGATATGATGTGAATATTAATAACTTATCATATTATTCCTTAATTTTTAATTTTGTAAATTTAGGAGCTACAAGTATTACCATAGCAAGCCATAAAAATATTAAAACAATATTCTTTATTCCAAAGGTATTCTGAGATGAGCTATAAACAGCAAATGAAAGAACTAAAGCTCCAATAGCACCGCCGATAGCTCCAATTAAAGCTCCTATTAGTTTATTACCAATAATAATAGATTTACCACATGAATCACAATGTATACTATTGAAATTGGTTAAGAAAAGTATCTTCCATGAAGAGATTTTATTATTACAATTTGGACAACCTGCCATTAATAATCCTCCTAAACTTTTGTTTTTAATAATTATACCATCTATGAAATAAAAATGATTTAAAATTATTATATTAGATAATATAATCAATTCGTAAGAAATCCAAAAATAGATTTACAAACCTATTAATAGAGGTAATTAGGGCTATTAAAATAATATATTAAATACTTTTTAAGCAATTTTAATTCAATATATGGAGGTCAAAAATGGGACAATTCAAGTTTGAAAAATGTTTGGATATAGAAGGACTTTATACAATAGAGCCTAAAATATTTTCAGATGAAAGAGGTTATAATTTAGAGACATACAATTCTAAAGATTTTAAAGAAGCTGGGCTTGATATGGAATTTGTTCAAGAAAGTCAATCAATGTCTAAAAAAGGTGTTCTTAGAGGATTACATTTTCAAAAAACATATCAGCAAGGAAAACTAGTACGTGTCACAAGTGGTGAAGTTTTTGATGTGGCAGTTGATATTCGTGAAGGATCTAAAACATATGGTAAATGGTTTGGTGTTGTTTTATCAGCTGAAAAGAAAAATATGTTATATGTTCCAAAAGGGTTTGCACATGGTTTCTTAGTCCTTTCTGATACGGCTGAATTTGCTTACAAGTTATCTGACTATTATCATCCAGAAGATGAAAGTGGTATCCCTTGGAATGATAAAACAATAGGGGTTGACTGGCCGTTTCCCGAAGGAATGGAAATTATAACATCTGAAACAGATAGTAATCATCCCGCTTTTAGTAAAGGAATATCATTAAAACCTAAAAGAAAATAAGAATTAATTCTTTCTTTTATTTGATTCAGGGGGAATTTGGTATGTGGGGACCAAACTGCGAGAGATGAAGAGTGGAGGGGATATTATGATAACACACAATAATCTTGAAGAATATAGAGATCCGATTAATTATGATCTTGAATTTGGTGGGGAAACTGATAAATATAATTTCTATCTTGAACTTGCTAAATCAAGCACAGGAGAGGTTTTAGAACTTGCATGTGGAACAGGATTAACAATGATACATTTAGCGGAATGTGGAATAAAGATTTCAGGCGTTGACATTGCACCAGAGATGCTTAAATATGGGCGAATTAAAGCAGAGGGGTTACCTGTGACTTTTATTGAAGGTGATGCTAGGACCTTTGAATCTAAAAAGTGTTTTTCTATGATATATTTAACAGGAAATGCATTTCAAGCATTTTTGAGTAAGGAAGATCAAATTTCACTACTTAGAATGGTTTACAAGCATTTAAAACCAAATGGGATATTTGCATTCGAAACACGTAATCCCATGGGAACTGATTTATCAAACCAAGAGGAAACAAATTGGGGGCAATTTATCGATAAGGACGGAATACTAGTTCAGGTATCCGGAACACAATTTTATGATGCAGAAAATCATATAATGCATTGGGTAACTTTTCGTGATTGGGGATTTAAGAAAACTACTTCTCGAATTGCTTGCCGTTTTACTGATAATGATACTCTTAGATCATTATTAAATAACAATGGTTTTAATATTGAAAATCAATACTCAGATTGGAATAAAACTCCCTTTTCACCTTTAGATCCTAACATTATTAGCGTTTGTAGAAAGTCAGGATAGCCTTTTTACTAAAAGTATAACAAGTGAAAGAAATAAATATCATAACTATAAGGATTTCAAGAAAAAACTACCAGGCTAGCATAACTTGGTAGTTTTTAAAATATATTGAATAGGTGCCTAGTCTCACATATAAGATTACAAGAACTTAACAAACATTATTCCAATAATCGTCAATGCTAGAGCGGCAATTCTTCTACTATCAATTTTTCTTTTTTGTAAATTAAACATTCCAAGCTGATCGATTGCTAATGCCATAATCATTTGTCCCAATATAAAAATCATAGTAGTTAAAACAGATCCAAGTACAGGTAATAAGATAATGTTACCTGTTAGAATAAATATGCCAAATATACCTCCCATGTATGTCCAAATAGGAATGCGCTTTTTTTGAGTGTCATACAAAGGAAACTCTAAGCGGCGTTGAGTAATCAATAGCAAAATAAGCAAGATAATGGCGCCAACGAAGAAAGAAATAAAAGTAGCGCCTAAAATTGAACCTGTTGCAACACGAAGTTTTCCATTAATCGCGGTTTGTAATGGTGGTAAAAACCCAGATAAAACCCCTAAAATTATCCAAGCAATTTTACTATCCTTTTTCTCTTCTTTTGATGCCACAGTTGAACCTCTTTTCTTTTTAGGTTGAACCAATGAAACAGCTAAAATCATAATTATAGTCCCGATTGTTCTAGTGATAGTAATAGGATTAGATGGTACACCAAACCATCCAAAGTGATCGATTAGAATTCCTAGAATCATTTGCCCAGTTACAGTTATTATTGTTGTAACTGAAGCCCCAAGTTTTGAAAAAAGAATGATATTAGCTACATTAAATCCAACACCAGTTATTGCTCCACCGATAAAAACATACAATGGATATGAAAAATCAATCCCAACACTGATTCCTGCAGGATCTACTATTAAATTTATAATGAATAGTATAACCGTCCCTAAAGAAAATGCGATGAACGAAGCTGTTAAAGGTGTTTTTGAGTAAGAGCTTAAACGAGCACTTATAGATGCTTGAATAGGGAAAAACATTCCGATAATTACCCCCATAATTAAGTAAAGTATGATTTGCATAAATTTGCCCCCTTTTATTTTTTAGTTGTAATGATGGGATTAAAATTTTTTTCTAAAATAATAATCAATAATTAATCCTTTAATTTCACCTATCAAAGTAGAGACAGATGAATAGACTTTTTCTATGATACTGTTTTATATTTAGAATTGATGGAAGATACTTAGCTCAATTAAATTTGATATTCATCCATACCAATCTAAATTTATGATTCAAAGATTTAAAAGACTCTTTATATCTGTAATTCGTTTAAAAATAAGAGTGGATTATAAATCCACAGGTATTTTCTTAACAAGATCTGATATTTTTTGATTCTTTAACTCGTCCTCCATTTTTTTCTCTGCCGAAAGCATTATTTTTTTTATAGCACATTCTGAAGGAGAATCTAAACAGCAATCAAATAAAGATGATTTACCTTCAATAGCATGTATGATGTCCAAGAATGAAACATCTTCCCAATTTTGACTAAGGGAATAACCTCCGTTGACACCTGAAGAAGAATTAACCATTCCCTCCTTAGCCAACTTAGTCAATATTTTAGACAAGTACGTTGGAGAAACTTTTTGTCTTTCTGCTAAATCCTGTACACTAACAAGTTTATTTTGTGTGTCCATTGCAAGAAAAAGCATAGTGTGAAGGGCATAATTTGTAGCTTTTGAATATTTCATAATGTATGTATCACCTCCAATAAAAGACTTAATATATCTATAATAGCTTTAAATGTATCACCTTGTCAAATGGTTTTTTTATTATTTATTTATGATATACTGAGTTAAATTAAAGAGATAATAATATAAAATGAAAGTTATATTTTAGAAGTATTGAAAGTTATAGTTTATTAATAAAATTTAGAGGAAGTGAATCAGTTGATAAATAAAGCTCTTAATAATGCATTGAATTTGTATGACGAAATTGATTGGATTATTATTGTTAATAAGGAAGGTATCATAGAATACAGCACTTTGTATGATACTAAACAAGAGGAATTTAAAAACGAAAATACAACAGGAATGCATATACTGGAAGTGTATCCTCAGTTAAAAGAAGAAAATAGCAGCATATTAAGAGTACTAAAAAACGGAAAACCGATATTTTATGAACAACAAACATTGTATGATTTTAGGGATACCTTACATCATATTATAAATAGTACGGTTCCTATTATTGATGGAAATAATATAATAGGTGCAATCGAAGTTTCAAAGTTTATTAAAAAGCAAGAGGATGCGGTTATCAAAATTTCTGCCCAAAAGAATTATTCTCTAAAAGATATCATTACCAATGATCCGATTATGCTTGAAATTAAAGAAAAGATTTTAAGGGTAGGCAAAACTGATTCATCTGTTCTTATTTCAGGAGAAACTGGAACGGGGAAAGAACTTGTTGCACAATCAATTCATTTTCATAGCCAAAGAAATCAGATGCCATTTGTTCCTTTGAATTGTGCGGTAGTACCGGAAAACCTATTAGAATCGGTATTATTTGGTACGGTTAAAGGTGCCTTTACAGGTGCTGAAAATAATAAAGGTTTAATATGGAAAGCAGACGGAGGAACTTTATTTTTAGATGAAATCCAAGTGATGCCTTTAAATATTCAGTCGAAATTATTAAGATTTCTTGAAGATCATCGTATACGTCAGCTTGGAGCAAATGAGGAGCATTTTGTGAATGTACGTGTAATTACAGCTATGAATATATTTCCAATGGAAGCTATTAAAAAAATTTAATTCGAGAAGATTTGTTTTATAGATTGAATGTTGTTTCAATTAATATTCCGCCTTTAAGAGATAGAAAAAAGGATATTCCTATTTTGATAGATTACTTTGTTAATTATTACAATGAAAAAATGAATCGCTCTGTTGAAGGTGTTAGTGAACTTGTTATGAACTTATTTAAGGAATTTCATTGGAAAGGAAATATAAGAGAATTAAGGCATGTTATTGAAGGAGCTTTTAATCTGATGAAAGGAAATCAGATTACCTTAAAAGATTTACCTGAGTACATGTTTTGCTTGAAAACCGCAGAAGATTTATCAAGTGAATATTACGGTGATGATTCATGTGAGAAACTTGAGGAAAAAGTTAAGATATTTGAAAAGAATTTAATAGCTAAAGCAATTGAAGAAAATAGCACTTACGCTAAGGCAGCTAAAAAACTTGGCATTACACGACAAAATTTAAGATACAAAATTGAAAAATATAATCTAAATAAAAAATAAGTTGTAAAAATTATTTTACAATGTAAAAATCTATTTACACTTTTAATTTTGTATGTAATGAGAAATACCCCTTTCAATCAATATATTTGTTGGCATGATATATGCTATATAAATTGTTATGGAGTTAAAGTTCTAAATTTATTACAAGGTTGAAAGGAAAATGATATGGAAAAAAAACATATGAATTTATTTTTCCCTCAATGGCAGGGAGCAGGTAAAAGCAAAGATATTCTAAAGGGAGCACAGGAAATAAAATAAAAATATTTTGGAGATTATAATTTAGTTGAAGTTGAAGTTGATGACGAAGATATTGATGAGGTACTAAATGACATTCTGGGATATGAAAAAATTCTTACGCAACTGAAAAATGCCAATTTAATTATTTCTACAGAAAACCCAACAAGTATCTTCACAATTGGTGGAGGATGTGATGTAGAAATAGTTCCAGTGTCTTATTTGAACAAAAAATATAAAGGGGATATGACGGTTTTATGGATTGATGCTCATGGTGATTTAAATACACCTGAATCATCTTCAAGTAAAAATTTTCATGGTATGCCTTTAAGGACATTATTGGGAAATGGGGACTCGAAAATTTCTGAGGTAATGTTTTCTCAATTATTGCCATCACAAATAGTACTCTTAGGACAGAGGAATCTTGATGAACCGGAACGAAAATATATTGAAGAATATAAACTGGATATATTAAGTATAGATGAAATAAGTGGTGATATTAATAATACCATCAATACAATTAAATCAAAGAATTCTAATAATATCTACATACACATAGATCTGGATGTTTTAGATAATGAGGAATTTCCTTATGTTATGGTGCCAGAGCCTAATGGATTAAAATCACAATTGTTATCAGATATATTAACGCAGTTGAAAGAAAACTTCAATATTGTTGGTTTGAGTTTATTGGAATATATTCCGTCTAATGAAAAGAATATAAAAATATTATCTGATATCATACAAGTTGGCCTAACTATATAAAATAACTAACCTTTAGAAATTGAGGTACCGCCAGGGAACAACCAGCTCCTAACGACATCATTATTGTCTACTCAGGGCATGTTTAGATAATCCATTCAGATATTTTTCAAAAGTTATTAGGTAAGTCATGATAAAAACAGCATTAGTTTAGTGAAAACTAGTGCTGTTTCTTTGTGAGTAATAATATATAGTTCATTATCAACACTATATTAAAACAAAGCCAAATTTTAAACAAGGAATTGGTATGAGATATATTAATATTCCTTCATATCAGTAATAGTTACAGATTTTCCATTTATATTTACAATGATATCATAGATTCCATAAGGAGGCTCATAAGATTGAAGAGGAAATGTACGGATATTTAATTTAATCTGAATGCTATCATCTGGTAATTTTGTTATTGAAGTAATAATTATATCATCTAATTTAAACATTTCATGGGAGATGTCTCGTTCTTCAAAAGCTTTAATTAGATAAGGAACAAGTAAAGAAACAATAATATTTTTTTCGAGAGCCTTACTAGTTGACTCTGGTTGAATAATAGATGTACATATATCAAAATTAGTAATAGCATATGATGGAACAGAAGATGAAAAATATAAAATTAATGTAAGTGTTAAAATTAACGCACTAGATTTTCTAAACATAACATCACCTCAACATTAGGTTTTACCGTATAAGAGAAAATATGCAGACAGATAAAACTAAAGCCATAAATTATAATTTTAATGTCTATACTTTTCTTATTAGTTGGATGTTACAATAGATTCTATAAAGTAATCAGTGGGTAGTGCTGATAGAGAAGGAATAGGATAGTAAGTTTGCAATGTAAAGTAAAATAAAAGAGGGAGGAAATTTTAATATGAATATAAATGTTTTATATGAAATTCCAAATGCACAGGAATATAATAATTTACGAATAGTTTCGGGATTGAGTCCAAAGGATGAAGTGGCATCGGAAATAGGATTGAAAAATTCTATTTTTATGGTTACTTTAAGGGAGTCCGATAAACTAGTTGGCATGGGGAGAATTATAGGGGATAAAGGATGCTTTTATCATATAGTAGATATCGCTGTGGCCCCATCATATCAGGGAAATGGACTAGGCAATTTAATCATGTCAGAAATAACTAAATATCTAGAGAATCATGTACCAAAAAGTTCTTATGTAAGTTTAATTGCCGATGTTCCAGCAGATAGGTTATATAAAAAATTTGGGTTCGAGTATTCGGCACCAAAGTCTGTTGGCATGGCAAAAAGATATTTGTAATAATAAAAAATAAGGAAAAAACCAAGTAGAGACAGTAAAATATCTTTAGGTAAAAATAAAGGAAGGTAATCCAACAAATACTATGCTGAATTACCTTCAATTTTTGTGCGTAAGCAGATGGGAAATGCATCTATATCCGCAAACTCCTTAGAGAGTGCACATTTTCATTCTATTTATAATGTTATTCTAGTTAGCATTGTTCTTATATCAATAATATACCTATTATTCAAATGGGAATTGATATTGTGTCAAACCTAATTCATCCCGTATTTTTATAATTTCTTTTTGTACTGCTTCATTAATCGGTACTCCGCTGTCTTTACGCTGCTGCCATACCAGATATTCTTTTTCACCAGCTGTATAGATATGGTCTTCACCGGGGGCTTTGGTTGAGCTGCGAAGTTCACGCAGAATATCACCACAGGTCTTTTTAAAGGCCTCAAGGCCCATAAAAGCTTCCGTATCAATTGCCATGAAGAAGTGTCCAAGGTGGAAGGGAACTTTTTCACCGTTTTCTCCGATGCCGGTTAATGCCCGCAGGAAGTTCCCTTGCTGTAAGGCTGCAGAGAGAATTTCAACTACAGTAGCATAACCATATCCTTTGTAACCCGCCAGTTCTTCTCCAATTCCGCCAAGGGGAGCAAGTGCCGCACGTCCTGTATTTAAATCGGATAGAATCTGGTCTGAGTCGGTTTTTGCCTGTCCGTCGCGTCCAATAACCATGCCAGCAGGTGTAGGATTACCGAGACGGGAATAATATTCAATACGGCCCCGTTGTGTTATTGAGGTAGCACAATCCAGTACAAATGGAAATTCTTCATCGGTTGGCATACCAAAAGTAAGAGGATTCGTACCCAGCATATTTTCCACACCAAAGGTTGGTGCAATGGAAGGCCTAGCATTTGTGCCGGTAATCCCAATACATCCTGCGTTGGAAGCCATTGTGGCATAATAACCCGCAATGCCGTAATGAGTAGAGTTACGTGCGACTACCATACCCATTCCGTATTTTTTAGCTTTTTCAATTGCCATATTCATTGCTTTTACGCCGATTACCTGCCCCATACCGTCGTGGCCGTCAACAACTGCAGTTGTGGGGGTTTCTTTTATGATTTCAAAATTCGTAACTGGATTCTGGATTCCTGCTTTAATACGGTCTAAATAGATTGGCTTAAATCGATTTACTCCATGGGATTCAATTCCTCGTTTGTCAGACTCAAGCAATACATCTGCACAGATTTTCGCGTCTTCCTCAGGAATTCCATATCCTTTGAAGGCATCTACCACAAAATTTGTAATAGTTTTCCAATCAACAATGTTAGATTTAGTTTTCATACCATTTCCTCCTATAATTTTTAAAGTTAAATAGAAAAAAAAGCGACACCAAGTAATGGCAGTCGCTTTTCTCCATATCACAGAGCTCCTGTTTATAAACATATAGTATACTTAAAATTACTGAAAGTCAATAAAATTTTAAAGGCTTTAACTATTTTATATAAATATAATATATGTTACAAAACGATATCTGTTTATAAAATTCTTGCCGCTGAATTTTTAGTTTCGTCCATTAAATTTTTTCTTACCAGTATCCGATTGAAAAAGAGTATGGGAAGTAATTGTAAATGGTGTTTATATCCATGAAAAATATGCTGTATAGTAAAATTAACTGCTATTAAAAATAAAGAATAGAAATAAATAATAAATATAGAGAAGAAATAGATTTTCTTGATTCACTCTTAATTGACTTTTTCGACATATAATAGTATAATGATAAAAAAAATTGAAATTTGAGGTGAAAAAATGATTAATTTTTCTTGCTAATTTTTAAAGTACATTTAATACAAAGATAAACAGGTGCGTTCTGTTTGTTTTGTTGTACTTATGCAAGAAAGTTATTCTTTTTTTCTCTTAATATATACACTTGCGTTATGCTATAATGATTAGCTTAACTACGTATATCTATGAGCTGTAAGAATAATTAATTCTTGCGGCTCTTATTTTTTTATAAATAATTCGAATAAGGAGGATAAATAATATTATGATAGACACTTTGATAACACATGATAATCTCCATATAGAGTCGGATACTGCAGGTGGCACTTATATGGAGTAATAACAAGGTCGCCTATTGTTCCGACTTTGTTATTTATACTATTAAATACAGAGGAGGACAAAAATATGTCTTTAATAAATGTTAAGAACCTAACCTTTGCTTATGAAGGTAGCTATGATAATATTTTTGAAAATGTTAGTTTTCAAATTGATACCGATTGGAAATTAGGCTTTACTGGAAGAAACGGAAGAGGAAAGACTACTTTTCTAAATCTTTTGCTTGGGAAATACGAATATAATGGAAACATTTCAGCGGATGTGACTTTTGAATATTTTCCTTATGAGGTGCAGCAGCAAAGCAATTTCACCATAGATGTCATAAGGGAGATTAGTCCAGATTCAATGGATTGGGAAATAGTAAAAGAATTATCTTTGTTAGATATGGACTACGACGCTTTATATAGACAGTTTTATACACTATCTAAAGGAGAGCAGACCAAAGCATTGTTGGCTGCTATGTTTTTGAAGAAGAACTCCTTCTTACTTATTGATGAGCCTACCAATCATTTGGATGCTGAAGCTAGGCAAAAACTAAGTAATTACTTGAAAAAAAAGAAAGGATTTATTCTGATTTCACATGATAGGTATTTTTTGGATAATTGTGTTGACCATATCCTGTCTATTAATAAAACTAATATTGAAATACAAAAAGGAAATTTTTCTTCATGGTGGAGAAACAAAGAATTACAAGATGGTTTTGAGTTAGCAGAAAACGAAAAATTGAAAAAGGATATTAACAGACTTTCCAGCTCGGCAAAACGTACATCTACGTGGTCAGATAGTGTTGAAAGCAGCAAGTATGGAACTACTAATTCTGGGAGCAAATTAGATAAAGGATATGTTGGACATAAAGCTGCAAAAATGATGAAGCGTGCTAAAAATATAGAAGCTAGACAACAAAACATGATTGAGGAAAAATCAAAGCTTCTTAAAAATATTGAATCTAATGAAAGCTTAAAAATAGCACCGCTTACTTTCCATGATAAAAAGCTTGTAGAACTTACAGATATTGCAATTGAATATGATGATAGAATTGTCTGTGAAGGAGTAAGCTTCACTATAGAGCAAGGTGAAAGAATTGTTATTCAAGGAAAGAATGGCAGCGGAAAATCAAGTATATTGAAATTAATTTATGGAGAAGACATTCCCCATAGTGGAGTTGTAAGAAAGAATAATAAGTTAATCATTTCGTATGTCTCACAAGATACTTCAGATTTATATGGTAACTTATCTGAATATGCAGATAAACACTGTATTGATGAGAGTTTATTTAAATCGATACTTAGAAAACTTGATCTTTCAAGAGATCAGTTTGAAAAGAATATTGAAGATTTTAGTGGAGGACAGAAGAAAAAGGTATTGATTGCCAAAAGTTTGTGTGATCGGGCACATTTGTATATTTGGGATGAACCATTGAATTTTATTGATGTCATTTCTCGTATGCAGATTGAGAAATTGTTAATTGAACATGAACCTACAATTTTGTTTGTTGAGCATGATAGTGCATTTTGTGAAAATGTTGCAACAAAAATAATAAAATTGTAAAGGTAGAAATGGCAATTAATATGTTTAATGGGAATATAAAAGTAACACATAATAGGCTCCATGCAAAGCCAGATGTTTTGGGCGACGCTTGCATGGAGTAGTATAAGTCGCTAATTATACTGGCTTTGCTTCTTAACTATTAATAGTGAGGAGGAAGCCTACATGAAACAGACAAAAACGAAATATGGAAAAATAAAACAAATAGTATCAAATTTAAAATTACCTGATTATAGATACGAACAGCTTACAAAAGCTATTTTTCATCAAAGAATAGATAGTTTTGATGATATGCATATACTACCAAAAGCGTTAAGGATAGCTTTAGTAAATGAGTTTGGAAATAATGTATCTAGTGTAATACCTGTTTTTTCACAAGATTCTAAACAAGCTCAAAAATTGTTATTCGAATTGACTGATGGAGAAAGAATAGAAGCTATTGGATTAAAGTATAAACAGGGGTGGGAATCGTTTTGTATTTCTTCCCAATGTGGTTGTGGTTTTGGATGTCGTTTTTGTGCAACGGGAAGTGCTGGATTTAAACGCAATCTTACTGCTGATGAGATAACTGACCAATTACTTTATTTCTATTTTAATGACCATAGATTGAATAGTATTTCATTTATGGGAATGGGTGAGGCTTTTGCAAATCCGGAGTTATTTGATGCAGTAAAAATTTTAACTGATCAAAATTTATTTGGGTTAAGTCAACGAAGAATTACTATTTCAACAATTGGCATTATACCAGGAATTCAAAGATTGACCAAAGAATTTCCACAAGTGAATCTGGCTTTTTCACTTCATTCACCATTTGAAAGCCAACGAAGCGATTTAATGCCTATAAATAAAAGATTTCCATTGAATGAGGTAATGAAGACATTAGATGAACATATCATTCATACGGGACGACGAGTGTTTATTGCTTATATTATGCTTGAAGGAATTAATGATTCGAAAGAACATGCAGAGGCAGTTGTAGGTTTATTGAAAAATCGTGGTTCATGGGAGCATTTATATCACATTGATTTGATACCTTATAATTCTACGGACAAAACAACTTTTAAATTTCAATCTTCAAGTGCTATCAAGCAATTTTGCAGTACACTAAAGAAAGCTGGTATTAGTGTAACTGTTAGAACACAATTTGGTTCTGAAATTAGTGCTGCTTGCGGACAGTTGTGTTATGAATAAGTTAGTGAAAAAAGCTCAAAAAGGTAATGATAAAGCCTTTTTGAAGCTTTTTCAAACATTGGAGATGACGGAGATAATTTCTATAACATGCAGATAAATTAGAATTTAGAGAGGTATAAGTGATGGAATATATTATGGATTTTTTGATATTAGGAGTAATTTATTTTGCTTTCTTTTTTAAGCGATGGAGAACAAAAAGTAAAGACAAATTCTTGGTTTTTAACTTACTATATTTGTATATCTGTTTGGTATTATTTGTGACACTAATGCCATTCAGACTTCCTATATCTGGTATTATGGGTACAAACAATTTATTTTTACAAACAATCAATTGGATTCCGTTTCGTGATTTAGTTCAAAACTACGGAAATGCTTTGCGTGAGGTTGTTCTCAATGTCATTATGATGATGCCTTTTGGTTTTCTTGTACCTCTTGTTAAAAAAAGAAATGTTTTTTGCATTGCTGCATGGGCATTTGCATTCAGTTTGTCCATTGAAACCATGCAATTGCTCTATATTTGGGCAGGCAGTCGTGGAAGCAGGGTATTTGATGTTACAGATTTAATTACAAATACCTTTGGCGGAATCATTGGCTATGCGCTATATCTGGTATTTAGACCTATATCGCAAAAGGTATTAGAGCAACTGAAATCATAAAGGGAAAAGTACAGAACAGGAGGTGGCTTTTTTTGAACAACTATATTGGGTTTTTAATCCGTCAATCCCGACTAAAGCAAAATATTTCTCAGGATGGACTCTGCAAAGGTATTTGCGCCCCATCCTATCTTTGTAAAATCGAACAGGGGCAAGTAGATGCAAGTGCAGATATTATTGACCACCTGTTTGCCGCTCTTGGTATTTCATATTATCGGGACGAAACATTTTTAGTTGAAGCAAAAGAACATTTCGACAATTTTTTCTCCCTGTTGGATGCGGATGAAGCTTTCCATATGGAAAGTGAGTATTTTTCTCGATATGGGCAGCAATTGGAAAACAGCGAATTACATTTGCATTACCATCTTTATTTGCTGTTTTTCAACATTCATACAAGGAATAAGGAAAGTGCTGGAGCAGAGCAAGCCTATCTGCAACAGTTTATTAAGTATATGGATGAAAACCAAAAGGCCAGATACTATCTGGGCGCTGCTCAAAATATTGGTTATACAGAAGAAGCAGTACAATTGCTTCTGGAAGCCGCTCGACATGGAGACAACAGTCTAATCTACTACCAAATGGCTACTGTATTTTACCATATCGGTCAGTATAGCGAGAGTATCGAAAAAGCTGAAAAAGCCTACCGGTTAGCTTCAGATGAAGGAAATCCTTCGGTTTTAATTGGCGCAAGTTTTCTTCTTGGCTCTTGCTATTGCAATCATCGTGACATAGCCGTTTCTAAGAAATATTATGAGCGGGCGATTGCTTTAACCAGAGGATATAAAATCCAAGTAAAAAGCTATGCTTATTATAATTTAGGAACGGCTTATCTCAGCTGCCAGTATTATGAAGAAGCACTTTACTACTTGTTCAACGCAGGAGATTTGGAAGATGAGGCGTATCACAATGTGATGCTATATCAGAAGTTGTCCATTCTTTACACGCAAACAGGGAATGTCAAAAAGGCTGCTGAACAGTTGGGATTGGCAAAGGAATGCCTGGCTGTTTCCCAAGTGGAGACAAAAGAATATTCATTGTATGAACAGATGATCTGTTTTGCAGAATTTTTGCAGAATAAAGATTATCTTGACTCTGACAAGTATGAAGCTGTATTAAAAGCACTCTACGAACAGGTTGATAAGCCATTTGGATTTGGTTTCAGGCGGTTTTATGGAGCTTTCTTGGTGCAACTATATAAATACCAACGAAAATACAAAGAGGCACTGCGAGTTAAAGAAGAAATGGATATTTCCTAAAAGGGAAGAAAAAATGGAATTAAGTGAGGGTGTATAAGTGAATATTTCTCATATACACCCTCTTTTTTAAAGCCTAAAATAGATGTTATAATAATATAGTAGGCAAGGAAAGAAGTGTTGATTATACAACAGAAAGCTACGGTAAAAATAAGCTGAAATAAAAATCAGGAGGATATCATTGATGAAAAAAGAAGGACATACATGGACGAAAGATGGTTATGTTTTGCGTTTGGCACAGGCGGCAGATGCCGAGGAATACTATAGGCAGAATTTTAACCCCTTGGACGGGGAAGTGGCACGGCTCACTGGCTGCAAAACAGAGTTTACATATGATGAAGTGGTAAACTTTTTTCTGAAATGCTTGGAAGCAGATGACCGATACGATTTCTTGATTATTGCGCCAGATGGTCGCATCATTGGCGAGAGCGTAATCAATGAGATTGATTGGGAGGCCCGAAGTGCGAATTACCGCATCGGCATTTTCCATTCTAATGAGCGCGGGAGAGGCATTGGCTCCTGGACAGTGAAAATGACCAGAGATTTTGCCTTTGAAAAGCTGAAGCTACACAGGTTGGAACTGGATGTATTTTCGTTCAATACCCGTGCGGAAAAGGCTTATCTTGCTGCTGGCTTCAAGCGGGAGGGTGTACTGCGTGACGCTGTATGGGATGGAAAAGAATATGCTGATGAGATTTTGATGGCAATTCTTGAGGATGAATGGAGAGAAATTAAGTAGTTTTGTAAGTGACAAATTCCAGCTTGTGGGTGAGTTTATGGGAATATACTTTAGATAAAAACTTAATATGAAATTAATAGGCTAAGTTTTAGGGCGACTTCAATGACTGATAGACTTAGCCTTTTTTTATACTCAAGTAAAAAAACTTACTATTTTGGGGCTTTTCATTTTACAACTCTATAATATTATAATGATAATATTATATTTAAAAAAGGAGGTGAATCATTATGGCAGCAATTTTGATTGTTGAGGATGAAATATCAATCAACGAGTTAGTGAAAAGGAATTTGCAACTTGTTGGACATCGCTGCACTTCTGTGTTTGATGGGAAAACTGCTATTTCTGAAATAGAAGATCATACATATGATTTAATAATTTTAGATATTATGTTACCTGAATTTGATGGGTTTGAAGTTTTCCAAAAGGTACAAGAAACTCCTACAATCTTCTTAACAGCACGGAATAGTTTATCGGACCGCATAAAGGGTTTCACCATGGGAGCTGACGATTATTTAACAAAGCCCTTTGAAATGATGGAGCTATTGGCCCGCGTAGAAGCAGTATTGCGACGAACACAAAAAAATAAAAGCTGCTTTGAAGCCGAGGCTGTGAGGATTGATTTTGATAGTCATCAAGTATTTTATATGGAAGAACTTGTGGAGTGTACCCCGAAAGAATATGAATTGTTAGTGGTGTTGGTAAATAACCGTAATATTGCATTATCCAGAGAAAGACTTCTAGAGCTTGTGTGGGGCTATGATTATGAGGGTGATACTCGAACGATTGATGTTCACATACAAAAACTACGAAAAAAATTAGGGTGGGAGAATGCCATAAAAACCGTCTACAAATTGGGTTATCGTCTGGAGGTAGGCCTATGAAACACCGAACCTTTTTAGCAACCATTATGCTTTTTCTGCTATCCTTCAATCTTGGGATATTTATGATTTCTGTAACTACATTCAAAGATACTGTTAATCGGGTAAAGGAAAAAAGCCTTGAAGAACATTATTTTATAACGTCTGCCCTTATAAAGGATTTTAATGCTATGAAAAGCCGCGGAATTGATGTTGAAGGTTCTATAAATTCTCTACTACAGCCATACAGTTATTTATCCGAAGATAAAAAGGTTAAATTGGCACTTTACAAGAGTAATGAGCTTGTATATTCCAATCGGCTGGAAATAGTATTGCAGAGCAATTTTTTGGAACCGCCAGAGGGCGGAAGTCGTTTGAGCTCTATACAAAAATCAGATGAAAGTACCTATGTAATTGTTTCAGGAAAGCTTCCTGCACCTTATGATTATTATACAATGGTTTATCTTTATGATACCACAGATGTCATCACCTCATGGAAACAAATGAAAAACATGCTGTTTTTCGTGGGAGTTATTCTTTCCAGTTTATTTGCATTAGGTCTTCTTTTATTGCTTAATCGAATATTCAAGCCCCTATCGCAGATTTCTCAAACCTCGCGTAAAATCGCGGCTGGTGCATATGATACCAGGCTGCAGGTATCTGGGGATAATGAGCTTTCTGAAATGGCACAAAGTTTCAATCACATGGCGGAGGAAATCCAGCGTCAAATTACAGAGCTTATTACCACCGCAGAAAAAAAACAGCAGTTTATTGATAATTTTGCCCATGAGCTTCGTACGCCTCTAACTGCGATCTACGGATATGCGGAATATATGCAAAAGGCTACCATGACTGAGGATGACAGACTATCCGCTATCAATTATATTATGTCAGAAAGTCGGCGTTTGCAGACAATGGCCTATCAATTACTTGAACTAGCAAACCTTAAAAACGATCGGATAGCCTGGGAAGTACAAAACGTATCTGGACTTTTTCAATCTGTCAAACAGACCTTGTATAATAAGATTACCGAAAAAGAAATTCAAATAGAATTTTTTTGTGAAATAGATGTTATTTGGGGAGATGCCTGTTTACTGGAAAGTCTGTTTCTCAATTTCATTGACAATGCAATAAAGGCCTGCGGTATGGGGGGACATATCATAGTCCGTGCTGCTATAGAATCCGGAAAGAAAACTGTTTGTATCCAGGATAACGGAAAAGGTATGACCTCCGAAGTACTCCAGCGTATTACAGAGCCCTTTTATCGTGCAGAGAAATCACGAAACCGCAGGGACGGTGGCGCTGGATTAGGACTTGCCATATGTAAACAGATTGTCTTGAGTCACGGTGCGGAGTTAGAATTTATAAGCCATCCCGGTGAAGGAACCACAGTAAGAATAAATTTCACAACTTCAAAACAACTTGATGATGATTCTATAATCCAACCCTTTTATACTGTTTATTGTGATCACAAAAAACTATGAAGGAGAGATTCAGATGAAAGGAAACACATTAGAAAGGAAGAACTTAAAAAAAACCATATTGGCTGCCACAATGTTAGTTGGGGCAAGCACATTACTGTTCCAGGGATTCACACAGACAGTGATGGCGATGGAATTCAAGCAGACAAACATTATACCTACAAGCTATGCGAATTATACAACCAATTCATCCCAAACAGCACAAAACGTCTTATCGAAAGACTACAAAAAAGCAAATTATAAGGTGGGAGCAATTGACCTTGAATACTACCGCAATCAAGCACCAACCAGCAAGGATATGACAAAAGAAGGTGCAGCTGAAATTGGGGCACAGGCCCTTTGGCAAGTATTTGGCGTGAGCTTAGAGGGTCAGGTGATTGAAATGGGTTACCAGCAGCCAACCGAGAGTCTTCCTCGTTCCAGCTGGTATGCTGATGTGATAATCAATGGCAAGCACAGTTATTCTTTCACTATGGATTCGGTAACAGGAGAATTATTTAACATAGACCGTGTAAGAACGCTGGATAAAAAAGTTTCAGTAGCTTTTGATGCGGCTCTTGATAAAAATCCGCAGGAATATGTTGCGCTGGCAAAGAAACTAGCGGAGAAATATAACATTGTTCACAGCCCAGTCAAGTCGGTTGCATACAACGGGCAAGGTTACAGCAGCAATGACCCGACGATTTCACTTGATATTACAGGAGAAAATGGAGAAATTGCTTTAATGACTTTCTCTCGACATGATAAGGAACTGCTCGGTATTGGTTATAATGGGTCATATAAGCCCGCAATGGAAGCTCATGAAAAGCTCCTGAAGCAGGTTCAGGAAAAGTAATATGGAGATGTGTAACTAGAATTAAGAGAGAGAGAGCATGTTGTGTAAATTCATCGTAGTTATATTTGGTGAGATACAGGAATGAAACAAGGCGTTTAATGCACATTAATAATAGAATCTTTTTATGGACACAAAAAAGCTGATGCACCTATAGAAATTAAAGGAAATTGGGAACTTGATTTTGCAGTAGAATAAAAAGTGGATTAACAGAATTCCATAATTAATTTAAGCTATCTCTTGTAGGTTAGGAAAACTATAAGGGATAGCTTTTTATTTTGAAATTTCCTGTATTCCACTTTGTATAATGATTCCCTATGGATTTTATTAATTCCTATGGAAACTAGGGTTAGACAAAATTTATATCTTTTCTAAAAATAGGTATTGACGTAATCAATTTCAAATTGTATTATTGTATTAAGGAGTTAGTACAATAATACAAGAGGAGTGATTTAATGGCATGGCAGTTTAAGGATCAAAGGCCTATTTATATTCAATTAATAGAACAAATAAAGTTAAAAATACTATCAGGGGAATACAATCCAGGACAAAAATTTCCACCTGTAAGAGAATTAGCAGAAGAGGCATCAGTAAATCCTAATACTATACAAAAGGCTTTATCAGAATTAGAACGGACAGGACTTGTGTATAGTCAAAGAACTAGTGGAAGATTTATTACGGAGGATGTTGATATGATAAAAAATATTAAGCTAGATATAGCTAAGGATCAAGCTACAAATTTTCTTGCAAGTATGAGAGAATTAGGACTTAGCAGTGAAGAAATAATAGAGTTCGTAGAAAAAATTGCAAAGGAGATGGAGTAATGAGTGAACCTATTTTAGAATGTAAAGGGCTAGTAAAAACATATGCCAATAAGGAAGCACTTAAAGGTATTGATTTAACTATAGAAAAGGGTAAAATAGTTGGACTTCTAGGACCTAATGGTAGTGGAAAAACAACATTAATAAAACTAGCTAATGGATTATTGAAACCAACAGCTGGAGAAATAAAAATAGCAGGTCTTACCCAAGGCATAGAAACTCAAAAAATAGTATCGTATCTTCCAGAAAAAACTTATCTTAATGAGTGGATGAAGGTATCTGACATTGTAACTTTTTTTAAAGATTTTTATGAGGATTTTGATGAAAAGAGAGCCTATGACATGTTAAGAAAGCTAAATATAGAGTCAGATGTTAAACTTAAAACATTATCTAAAGGAACTAAAGAGAAGGTTCAACTTATTTTAGTTATGAGTAGGAAGGCACAGCTATACTTTTTAGATGAGCCTATTGCAGGAGTAGATCCAGCGGCGAGAGATTATATTTTGAACACCATAATAAGTAACTATAACGAAAATGCAACGGTAATAATTTCAACTCACTTAATAGCAGATATAGAGAAAGTTTTAGATGATGTTATTTTTATATCTAACGGGCAGATAATGTTACAAAAGAGTGTAGATGAAATCAGAGAAAGCAGTGGAAAGACTGTAGATGAATTGTTTAGGGAGGTATATAAATGCTAAGAAAATTAATGAAATATGAATTTAAGGCTATAGGCAGAATAATGATTCCTCTTTATGCAACATTATTATGCTTCGCTATTATTAATAAACTATTTATCGGAATGAATTCAAACCAAGTTAATATGGATTTCCTAGGAGGAATTCCTGCTTTTATAACATTTATGGCCTATGCGGTCACTATGATAGGAGTTTTTGTAGTAACATTTTTTATAATTTTGCAAAGATTCTACAAAAATTTATTTGGAAATGAAGGATATTTGATGAATACTATCCCAGTAAAGAGCTGGCAAAACATTCTTAATAAATTGATAGTATCTATGGTATGGGCTATAATAAGCGTGGTAGTAGCGGGGATTTCTATAATTATAATGGCTTATGAACCAGGTATATTTAAGTTCATAAGTACTGGATTAAGACATTTTTATTCCGAAATCGGATTAGATATACCTGTTATTATTATAGAACTAGTAATTCTTGGAATTGTATTTTTAGCTCATGAAATTATGATGGTTTATGCATCTCTTTCTATAGGTCAACTATTTAAATCAAAAAAACTTTTAGGAGCTTTTCTTGGATTTATGATAATAAGCATTGTCCAACAAGCAATAGTAGGAATAGGTATAGCTGTATTTGCTGCAATTGGAATTTTTGATAATATAGTTCCACAACATATATTCTTTTATATCATAGCTGGGAGTTTGTTCTTCTTTACAATTTTATTCTGCATAACTAATTATATTTTGAAGAACAGACTTAATCTAGAATAGATTTAGAAAATATTTTAAGCTTTAGTTTTAGTGATGAACTTAAACTAAAGCTTATTTTTGGAGATAAAAATTTAATAGAGCTAGCAGAAATGAGAGACAAAGCTATAAGAGATGAGAAAAGCAGGCTTCAAGGTGCTAGAGATGAAGTGATAGCAGAAGGAATAGAAAAAAATAATTTATGTTTTTTCTTTATATTGAAGTATAATGAAAATATAAGAAACTCTGCCTAATTTTATCGGGTAGAGTAAGCAAACATGCCAAATTAGAGAATTTGTGTGCCTACTTATAAGATAATGATAAAAATTTGAAAAATGTAAGAAGGGTTAATAAGGGGAAAGAAATGAAAGTAACATATCAATGCCTGGATTGTCTGTCTAGGCAGATAATTAAAGTTGCATCTACAAGTACAGAGGATGTTCTATTGCAACAAAAAATTATTAAAAAATCATTTAAAATGCTTAGTGAGATTACTTTTGATGAATCGGCTCCATATTTGGGGAGAATAGTTAATAAATATGTTAATGAAGAATTAAATATTGAAGATCCTTATGAAAAAATTAAGGAAGACAGCAATATTTTAGCCTTTAAACTCTGTGATGAATTTCAATTAGAAAAAACAATTAGAAACAGTGTATCACCTATAGATACGGCTTGTAGACTGGCAATAGCTGGCAATATAATTGATTTTAGCGCCCATAATAATATAAGTGAAATGAAAATTAGAGAAACAATAAAAAACTGTTTAAATGAAGATATAGTGGGAATTACTGGTGAAGAGCTATTAAAGTATGTAAACAATAGTAATAAAATTTTGTATTTGGCTGATAATTCAGGAGAAATAGTTTTTGACAAATTGTTAATCAATGAGTTACCAAAAGAAAAAATTACATATGTAGTAAAAGCAAGGCCTATAGTGAACGATGCAACTATGAAAGATGCAATAGATGTAAAAATTACAGAACTAGTTAGAGTTATAGATAATGGTTCAGATGCACAAGGCACAATTTTTTCCTTATGCTCAGAAGAGTTTAAGAAAGAGTTTGAAGAAGCCGATTTAATTATATCTAAAGGACAAGCAAATTATGAAACCTTGAGTGAAATAAATAATAAAAAAATCATTTATTTATTTAAAGCAAAATGCGGTCCTGTAGCAAATGATATAAAATGTGATATTGGAAGTTGTGTGATGAAAGTTAATAACAGGTAAGCCAGAAAGGTTAATTGAAGATTTGATAAGTAACCAGTGTAGTTAAACAAAGTATGAAAACACTTTATTTTTCTATTTTGAAAAAGTTGGCTACAATCATTTTATATAGTATTATATACTATATAAAATAAAAATGAAATTTTTAATGAGATCATACTTTAGAGAAAAGGGGAAAATTATGAAATTAGAAGTAAAAGATTTACGAAAAAGCTTTGACGGTACAGAAGTTTTACATGGAATTTCATTTTCGGTGGAAAGTGGTAAAGCTTTAGGGTTACTTGGAAGAAATGGAGCTGGTAAAACAACTACTATTAGAATTTTGATGGATGTTTTCAAGGCAAATTCAGGAGAAATATTAATTGATGGAAAGCTTTTTAATCCAAGAAATCATCAAATTGGGTATCTTCCTGAAGAAAGAGGGCTTTATCCTAAAAAGAAGGTAATGGAGCAAATTCTTTATCTTGCAGCACTTAGGGGAATTAGCAAAAAAGAAGCTAAAGCAAGTGTTTTAAAATGGCTTGAAAAACTAGGGATTCTAGAATATCAAAATAGAAAGCTTGATACGTTATCTAAAGGTAATCAGCAAAAAGTACAGCTTGCACAAACCCTAGTATGTAATCCTGAAATAGTGATATTGGACGAGCCTTTTAGTGGTCTTGATCCAGTAAATGCTCAAATATTAAAGGATGTTGTAGCAGAATTAATTACTGAAAACAGATTAGTGGTTTTCTGTAGTCATCAAATGAGTTATGTTGAGGAGTTTTGTGAAGACATAGCAATAATTAATAAAGGCAGTATGGCTTTAAGCGGGAACTTAAAGGATATTAAAAAGGATTTTGGTAGAAATAGATTGATTTTAAGTGCCAATAACTATTCTTTAGAAGAGTTAAAAAGTAAATGTGAGGAAAGTTTTAGTGAGATAGTATTAGTATCTGAAGTAAAAAAAGATTTCATTATTTTAGAACTATGTAATGAGGGAAACAAAAATGCTTTACTTAAAGAATTAATAAACTCTAATATAGATATAGAGAAATTTGGAGATTATGAACCAACATTAACAGATATTTTTGTATTAAAGGCTGGTGAAGAATAATGAAGCAATTTCTAACAGTATTAGGCTTTGAATTAACTAATTATTTTAAAAATAAAGGATATCTTATAACTACTATATTAATATCTGTAGTTTTAATGATAGGTTTATCACTTCCATCATTTTTTGATTTTTCTAAATTAATACCATCATTAGGGGATAATCAGTCTATTGAAACACAACAAGAAGAAAATCCTGTAAGTGATGAAGAATCTAAAAACTTCGCTATATATGATGAAGGAAATGTAAATTTAAATATAGATGAACTTAAGCTGGTTTTTCCTAATTCTAATTGGGAAACTGTAAATAATAAAGAGGAATTAATAGAGCTTATTAATGAAGATAAGATTGAAGCAGGATTTGTAGTAAATGACTTAACAAGGTATTCTTATTATGTTAAGAATTCAGGATTCTCAGATATGAATCAAGGTATGTTTGAATCATATTTAGCAAATGAGTATCATAAAAACTATGCAGAAAGTAAAGGCTTAAATTTTGAAGAATTAAATACAGTTTATAATACGAAAGTTCAATCAGAAGTAACTATCTTAGGAAAAGATGGTGTAAATAATTATATGTATGCTTACCTTTTAGTCTTTGTATTATATATGATGATTTTATTATATGGTCAACTTATAGCAGTATCAGTTACATCAGAGAAAAGCAACCGTGCTATTGAAGTATTAGTAACAAGTACAAGTAGTAATAGCTTAATATTTGGTAAAGTCCTTGCTGGTGCTTTAGCAAGTATTATTCAAGTTGGAACTATCTTAGCAGCAGGTATTATTAGCTACTCTATTAATAGAGCAGCGTGGAATGGGCTCTTAGATGGAGTGTTTAATATACCAGCTAATATATTAATAACCTTTGCTTTCTTTGGTACTTTTGGATACTTATTCTATGCATTTATATTTGGTGCATTAGGAGCTTTAGTATCTAAAACTGAAGATATAAGCTCAAGTGTAGGACCAATTATGATGATTTTCGTTGCAGTATTCTTAATAACTGTATTTGGAATGACTAATAGTGATAGCATGCTAATTAGGGTTGCATCATTTATTCCATTTAGTTCATTTATGGCAATGCTTGTACGTGTAGCTTTAGGAAGTGTATCAACAATTGAAATTGTAACATCATTTGTTATATTAGTTGTATCCACAGGTCTAGTTGCTGTTATAGCTGCTAAAATTTACAGATTAGGTACATTAATGTATGGTAATCCTATAAAACTTAAAAATACTTTAAAATGGTTTAGAAAAAGTAAGGCCTAATAAATAAGACTCTAAGTGAGTTCTCAAATGAAAAACACTCGTATAAGCGGAGTGTTTTTCATTTTTAGAGAATTGTAAATTTAAAATAGAAATCCTGGCAAACCACATGGAACCTATAAATTCTTAATTGAATTCTATTAGCATTTTTCCTATTATACTACATTGACGAACCCACCAGCTGCTAGTCATCAGATAAAATAAAATTACTATGTAAAATTTTAATACAAAGCGTGGACATTAGTGTATTATATATGATAGTAAGGCTGTGGTAACAAAGGTTGGCAAGTTTATTATTTTAGATGAAAAAATTAAAACTAGGAATAAAAATAAAAAAAGTTACTGAAAACGCTGAAAGCACAAGAGTATTTACTGAAAAGAGTCTAGAGGAAATTAATAAAGCAACCGATTTATTGGATGAAGTTATGGTGGAAATCAATGAATTGAGTTTTATGTTAGCGAGGTAAAAAAATGAAAATTGCTATTTTATCAGATATACATGGAAATGTAGGAGCTTTAAAGAATATTTTAAGAGAAATACAGAAGGAAAACATAGAGAATATAATCATTGCAGGAGATCTAGTAGGTGAATGTGTTGATAATGATGAAGTTATTCATATAGTTAAGGAGTTAAATCCTTGGATCATTAAAGGCAATAAGGAACAATATATACTTGATTATCATAGCGGTAAAAATAAGCATTGGAAAGAATATAATCAGATGGCTGCAATGGTATGGGCATATGAAAATATGAGTGTGGACAGTGTTACATATATTGAAAATCTTCCTGAGGAAATATCCATTAATTTACAAGGAAAAGCCCCTATAAGAGTTGTACATGGGTCACCAGGTCATATGTCAAAGGGGATTTATCAAAAAGATTTTCCACAGATATTGCATCAAGTAGCATCAAGTATAGAAGAGCCTACTCTAATATGTGGACATACCCATACGCAATGGTATGTGGAAGTAGATAATAAATTAATAATAAATCCAGGTGGCATAGGGATATTTTTCAATAAAAGCAGAAAATCAGAGTATGGAGTGTTGACATGGGAGGGTAATAAGTGGAATGTTGACCTTAGAACTGTGGATTTTAACATAGACGACTTGGAAAAAAGATTCGTTGAAAGTGGAATTTTTAGTGAAGCAAGACCTTGGTGTAGGATAATACTTGAAAGCATGAGACAAGGAGAATTTAGGCATCTAGAGTTTATAAAATTTGCTATGTCTTTGGCTAGAGAGCGTGGATTAGAGAAAATAGATTTAATACCTAATGACATATGGTATAAGGCTGAAAAAATATGGTTTGGTGCATCAAATATGCTCTAATACAATGTTGAAACGGAGCTAACTTTAAGTTTGTTTTAATTTTTAGCTTTGTTTTAATATAGTGT
>DFXM01000012.1:43793-132307 GCA_002381695.1 Clostridium sp. UBA4108
TTTCGAAACGGTTTGTGAGTAATAATATATAGTTCTAAAATCAACACTAGTTTAAAATAAAGCCAAATTTTTATACTTCTCTTTATTTTGATATGGTCCCTTCAGCTTGAACTTTATTGATTAATTTATGTTTTATTACTATGTAACATACTAAATGTATACCAGCAGTTATTGTCCAAGATATAGGATATGATAAATAAAGAGATTTCAAATTTCTAGTAGAAGCAAATACAGTGAAAATCCAAACTATTCTAAAGCCACATACCCCTAATATGCTAACCATCATTGGAAGCATTGAATTACCCATGCCTCGTAGAAGCCCTACTAAAACATCCATAAATCCGCATAAGAAGTAAGTTGTACATATGACACTCATTCTTACTATTCCCATTTCGATTACCTGAGGATCAGAAGTATAAACACTTAATAGAGGTTTGCTAAATAGAAAAGCAACACCACCTAGTAACATTCCAGTGAGAATTACGAAGGGAACACAAATTTTGAAAACTTGTCCAATACGCTCATGTTTTTTAGCTCCAACATTTTGTCCTGTAAAAGTTAGTGCAGCTTGGTATATTGCATTCATGGAAACATAGACAAATCCCTCTATATTTGAAGCAGCAGCATTTCCAGCCATAACCACAGATCCAAAGGAATTAATACCAGATTGAATTAATACATTAGATATTGAAAAAATAGAACCTTGTATTCCAGCTGGCAATCCGATTTTTGTAATATGAATTAATTTGTCTTTATGTATTGTTATCTTCTTTAAATTTAATTTAATGCTTCCATCACATCTCATAAGGCAAATCACTATTAATACAGCTGAAATGCATTGAGATATAACTGTAGCTAGTGCTACACCAGCAACTCCTAATTTGAAGAAAATTACAAATATTAAATTAAGTACAACATTTACAATTCCAGATATAGTTAAAAAATAAAGAGGACGGTTAGTATCTCCTATTGCACGTAAAATAGCACTTCCGAAATTATAAACCATAGCAGCTGGCATACCAGCAAAATAAATTCCCATGTATAAGGTAGCATAATTTAATACATCATTAGGTGTACCCATGGCCATTAATAATTTTTTGGCCATTAGGATTCCAAATATACCTACAGCGATGCCGCCAAAAATACTTATATACATAGCTGTATGAACGGTTTCACTTACATCCTTGCTATTACCAGCACCATAATTTTGAGAAACAACAACACCGGCTCCCATAGAAAGGCCTATAAACACATTAATAATTAAATTAATTAAAGAGGAAGTTGATCCAACAGCAGCTAATGCCACGCTCCCTGCATATTTACCAACAACTATAATATCTACAGCATTGTATAGTAATTGAAGAATTCCTGTTAGCATTAATGGAAATGAAAAAATTAGTGTTTTTTTAAATAAGGGTCCATTACACATGTCCATTTCATGCTTAGATTTTAACTTTTTCATAATATATTCACCTACAATAACCTTGTATTCATATTTTTCATTCAGTCCTAAGTAATTATATCATAAATTCATTTCTAGAATCTCCTAATTAAGGAAATTATATAGGTGATAATATGGATATTTAATAAGCGAGCCTAAATGACTCGTCTATTATGTACGATGATAATAACATCTGACTATTCCACCACAAAGTCCTTTGATTTAAAATTGCTGCAGTATCTTCCAATTTCAGCTGTAAATCGCAATACACAATCTTTGTCTATGGAATTAATAAAAGGAACACCTTGCTTATCGATAAGATTTCCTATTGTTTGTTCTGCGTTTTTCATCATATGAAACACCTCTTATAAAATGAATAATTTACATAATTATACCAATTTAGAATAAGTATTTAAATTATTCATTTTATATATAACTATTTCATTAATCTATGATATTAATCTTTGAAAAGAATGCATAGCTAATAGATAGAATACAGCAATTTATATTTAATTATGTAAAATAATTGAAGTATATTTTCACATATTCTATAATGAAATATAAGAATTATTGTAAGATAAGATTAAGTTATTAAATAACTTATGGTGAGTTAATGAGAAGTGACTCACAATTTAAAGATTATATCATAGAAGTCATTAAATAATTCTTCATAAAATTTTATTTACATAAAGTAGAGGGAAAAAAATGAAAGTATATTACAATTCAAGTCTATGGAGCAGAGGCAAAGGGGTCTATGGATTGCCACAGAGGATAAACTGGAAGTTTGAGTATCAAGGAACGAAGCGTTGTATTCCTGTTATATATCATTTTCCAAAGGGTATTGTTTTTGATATTATCACCTTTTTGGAGGAAGAGAAGCTTTGTGAGTTTTTTAAAAAGTATGAAGCTGTGGAGGAATCTTTGACCCAATTACAAAAACGTTGTGCAGAGCAGGAACATCCCTATCAGACTGTTTCCATAAAAGAAATATGGATAAATGGAAAACCGGTAGAAGGTGGATATTCGTCTAGCAGTAGCATGAGCATATCATGGGAACCACAGAATGATGAAATGACACTTGTGGAAAAGGCATATTCATCTATCCTAAAGGATACCTCATGTTTCGGTTGTGCACGCTTTTGTGTGCCATATCCTGAAACAAACTCTAAAATTCAGAAACTAATGCGTTTTTTGAGGCTGGGAAGAGTGAACAGCTTAAAGATTTCTACTTACCCTGCTCAATGGTTTTCTCCTCTGGATATACATTTTGAAATGTCAGCAGATGAAGAGGAAAAAGAACTTTGTTTTAAACATCCTGTAACTGGAATAACACATACAATGTATTTCCAAAGTATTGAACGTGCAAAAGTTCCCTTTGGAACAGACATAAATCGTAGCATTTACACTACACAGTTAATGTATGAAATAGAGCCTGCTTTGCCACAAGGTGACACCTTGCAGTTTAACAGCAGTATCCAATATACAGAGACACTGGAAGATGACTTCAGCCCTAACGCTACCTCGTCCATTGGTATTATTGGTGGAGCATGCGGTCCTACATCGATTTTTCTTTCATCAACAGGGAAAGAGAAAAACCTTTCTTGTGGGTTACATGGACTTCCACTATATATTTGTTTTTCAGTACCAAGTTTTCAGCAGGAAGATACCGTACGCTTTATCATTGAGGGTATCAATACTCAAAGTTATGATAGCAAAGAGTATAGTTTCTAAGAGTTTATTGCAAAGGATAAACTTGGGACTGTATCCCTAGTTAGAGGAACAATCCCTGTGTGGTAAACTGGAACAATTTATTAAACATACTTGTAATATGAATTATCTTTATTGCAGCTTATCTATATAGATATTTATATGTTTATATATTTATATAGTTAAATATTAGGCTTTGCTTCAAATGATTGTTGATTTTAGAACTATATATTATTGCGAAGCAATCCATTTGCAGGAAGCTTAGATTTACTTANNTTAGTAAATCAAGCTTTCGAAACGGATTGTGAGTAATAATATATAGTTCGTTATCAACACTGCATTAAAACAAAGCCAAATATTAAAATATATTTTACTAAATTTAAGGATAACAAATAATTCAAATTGTTTAGAAATATCGCAAATATTGACGATGAAAATTTGTAGAAGTATAATTAACCAATAATAATTATTTGAGTGATGTAAAAAAATGGAGTATTACGGATGGTAGCCATCGGATAAAATTAATATTGGTAATAATAAATTGTAGTAAATGAGGTGAAAGTATGGAGATTTATTTTGATAATAGTGCTACGACAAAGCCTTATGAAGAGGTAATAGAAGCAGTTTCTGATGCTATGAGAAATATTTATGGCAATCCATCTTCTGCTCATGGATTAGGTATGAAAGCAGAACAAAAGCTTAATGAGTGCAGAGAAAGACTTGCAAAAACTATTAATTCCTCTAAGGATGAAATAATATTTACATCTGGAGGAAGTGAAAGTAATAATTTTTTAATTAGTGGATTTGTTAAAGCTGGAGGACATGTAATAACCAGCAAAATCGAGCATGCTAGTGTTATTGGTACATGTAGGGAACTTGAGAAAAATGGAGTTAAGGTTACATACTTAAACATAGATAGTAATGGAAGAATAGATCTAGAGGAGTTAAGAGAAGCCATAAATAAAGATACACAGCTAATTACTATCATGCAGGTTAACAACGAAATAGGTGTTATCCAAGATATAGAAGCCATTGGAAAGTTAATAAAAGAAAAAAGCAGTAGAGCAAAGTTTCATGTGGATGGGGTACAAAGCTATGGAAAGCTAAAAATCGACGTACAAAAATGTAAAATTGACCTTCTTTCTGTAAGTGGTCATAAAATTCATGGTCCTAGAGGGGTAGGCTTCGCCTATATAAGAAAAGGACTTGTTCCTAAGCCATTAATTTTTGGGGGAGGTCAAGAAAGAACCTTTAGGTCAGGAACTGAAAATTTGCCTTCTGTAATAGGTTTAACTACTGCTGCAGAAAAAATATATAAAAATAATAATGAAAATTTCAATAAAGTAATTAATTTAAAGGCTTATTTTATAGAGAATTTAAAAACCATAGAAGGAGTTCGAATTAATAGTGAAGGAGAATATTATTCGCCTTACATATTAAGTGTTTCCTTTAAAGGAGTTAGAGCAGAGGTGTTGCTACATCTTCTCGAAGAAAAGGGCATATACGTTTCCACAGGTTCTGCTTGTTCTTCAAAGGATACGAAGGATAGCCATGTGCTTTTAGCACTAGGTTTAAAAAATGATGAAATTAAAGGCACAATAAGATTTAGCTTCTGTGAGTATAATACAAAGGAAGAAGTGGATCATACCATTGATACACTACAGACTTCACTAAAATTTTTAAGGAGAGTTACAAAATGAGAAAGCTGATATTAGTTAAATATGCACCAGAGATATTTTTAAAGGGTTTAAACAGAAATAGGTTTGAAAAAAAGTTAAAGGATAATATAGCTAATGTGTTAAAAGGGGTTGCATATGAATTTGTAGTAGACCAAAATAGATGGTTTATTTATTCAGAAAACCTAGAAGCGGTAATAGAAAAAGTAAAAAGAGTATTTGGAGTTTCAGAGCTATGTGTGGTTTCAGAGGTAGAAGCAGACCTTGAAGCCATAGAAAAACAAGCACTATTAGAACTATTAGATACCAAAGCGGAAACCTTTAAAATAGAAACTAATAGAGCTAACAAAGCTTTTTCTATGAATTCCATGGAAGTAAGCAGAACTGTTGGAGCCTACATATTAGAAAATAGCCAAGGGATTTCTGTAGATGTTAACAAACCTCAGTGTGTTGTAAATGTTGAAATAAGGGGAAGAGCTTATGTTTTCTGCAAGAGAATAAAAGCAGTAGGAGGACTTCCTTATGGAATGAATGGAAGTACTATGCTAATGCTATCAGGAGGTATAGATTCTCCAGTGGCAGGTTACATGATGGCAAGAAGAGGTGTAGAGCTTAATTGTGTATATTATCACAGTCATCCATACACCAGTGAAAGAGCTAAAGATAAGGTTAAACAGCTGGCAGATATTTTAAGAGGATATACTGGTAAGTTAAACTTATATGTAGTGCCATTCACAGATATTCAAATGGCTATAATTGAAAAATGTCCAGAAGATGAGCTTACTATAATTATGAGAAGATTTATGATGAGAGTTGCCTGTAAAATGGCAGAAATTCAAAATGTACATTCAGTAACTACAGGAGAAAGCATAGGTCAGGTAGCAAGTCAAACTATGGAGAGTCTTGTGGTAAGCGATGATGTATCTGATATACCAGTGTTTAGACCACTTGTTTCAATGGATAAAGAAGACATTATGGATATAGCAAGAAAAATAGATACCTATGAAACCTCTATTTTACCTTATGAAGATTGCTGTACAGTATTTGTACCAAAGCATCCTAAAACAAAACCAAGGTTAGAACATATAATAAAATCTGAAAGTGTATTGGAAATTGATAAATTAGTAGATGAAGCTATAAAAAATGTGGAAGTTTATAAATAGTTTTTCTATTGTGATGTAAATCACGGAAGGTCCTATAGAATATAATTATGTGATTAATAAACTTAGCTAAAATTATTTATCGCAGCTGTCTTAAAAAAGGCAGCTGCGTTTTTTTATGCAATCTAATAGAACTATTGAGAATATGGATTATGAAAATATGATGCTTAGTGATGTTATTAAACAAGAGAGTAATTTATGAATTGAAATATTATAGAGTTAAAATCCAATTATAAAAATAGATAAGAACTTAACTGGATAAGTAATGTTGTGTATAAAATGTGAAAAAAAGTTTCAAAATGTTGTAAGAAAAATCAAATATAATACATTAATTTACATAATAGTTTTTCGAAGGGGTGTATAATAAAAAGATGAAATTATGTAAATATTTGTTTTTACATCGGAGTGAAGTAAAAATAAAAACATATAATGAGACATTTTATGAAATTTTATGCTATAAAAATTTTAAATATTAGCTAAGAAAAGTTAGGTAAGTTATGTTTATTGATTGATTTAGAGAAAAAATATAAGATTGAAAAATTTATTAATTAAAGAGGAGGAAGTATTGAGAATGTTGTTTGAAAAAGTTGCAGAATGGAAGAAGGAAGTCCTAAATAAGAGCAATGAACAAAGCTATGGAATTATCAATGACCCAAAACTTTTTCTTATTATCAACAGTTTGATAAATAAAAATGGAAACTTAACTTTAGAAGAATATACAGAGCAAGGAAACAAGAAGTACATTAATATTTTAAAAGTAGTAAATACTTTATGTTATAAGGTTAGTGACTTGAAAGAAACTCTAATAGAGTTTAACCCGACACTTGAAATGGAATGTTCCAACAATAGCTTTTGGTCAGTAAATGAAACAGAATATAAGATTGATGTCTATCCTAGAGAGAGATTTGGATTTTCTCAATTTCATAACATGTTTAAAAATGTGGATATAAAAAACTTTCAAATGGGAGACGTGGAGTGCACAAATAGCTTTGAAAGATATTTGGAACTTCAAGCAGAAAATAGGACAGACTATCTAGTGTTATTGGGCAAAAAAGGATGGCCTAAAAAACCAGCTATCAAATTTAAGCAAAAAGAAGAAGGGGACATTCTTACTAGAAGAGTGAAAATTTTAGAGCTTAATAAAAAGAATCTCATTCAAAGCATTGAGGAAATAACAAAGGAAAAATATGATAAAGTTCAAATTAATCGGTTTCCACCTTTCTATAAGAAGAAAGATAGGGTTGTTTGTATTGATAAAACAAGAGGATATATTTTTGGTGTAAGTTACTCGGAGGCAAAAATAGTAACAAAGAACAATAGCAGATTTAATCAAATAGAAGCTGAATTTTGGAGTAAATTGATTAATCAAAATGAAGACAATGATATAGATTGGGGAGATGTGGATCGAAGTCATCGAGAGTTAGTAGAAGCCATTCAGCATAAATTGATCAATGAAAATTTTGAATATAAGTCGCCAGGAGGTAGAAAATATGATTGGTTATCAGAAGTTGGGAAGTCAAGCAAGGCAGTTAAACTGCAAGAGATTGTTTAAGGAGGAAGAATTAAATGAGAATACAAAAAATACAGCATGGGAATTTGCGTCTAAGAATGAAGATGACGATTTTCATACTGATGTGGTATTTTTAAGAACAGCTTGTGGTGAAATTGCAGAGGAAATTGAAGATTATCACAAAAAGACTCTTCTCATGTATAAAAAATATTGTGGAGAATTCTACTTTACAAAAGAGAATACAAAACGATTGTGCGATAGGATTATAGACAAGCTTAAAAATGATGCAGATTGGAGAAGGGAGTTTAATAGAAACATATATACTACAGCAGATAGATTGTTTAATGTCTATGATGGAATAAGAAGAGAAGAACTTGTGAATTTAAGTCTTGAGGAGCTTTATATTTTATATGAAAAGCAGCATAAGGCACAAATAGAACTGTATAAAAAGTGTTGGATTGCTGAAGTAATTCAAGTTCCTGGAGTCGGATTAACAGATTATTTATTAGATTACTTAGAAAGCCTTAGTCTTAATGAAGAAAAAGCAGAAGAGGCTTTCTATAGCTTAACAAGAAGCCATAAGGATTCTGTTTATGTTGAAGAAGAAAAGAAAATTATTGAAATTGCTGAGTATGTATTAGAGAATGCTAAATTAAAGAAAGTTTTCCAAGAGCCATTAAAACATTTAAGAACTCATATCACACCTTGGATTCACGAAAAAGTTGAAGAAATTCAAAGTAAATATGGATATTTAGGATATCATGGTTTTGGGGATAGAGAACCTTACCGTAAAGATGAATATATAACAAGAGTGAAGGACTATGTTGTAAATTCTTCTAATATAGCAATAGAAAGAGATAAGTGGGAAAGAGACTTGCAACAGCAAAATGAAGAAGTCATAAGATTAAGGGAAAAGATGGATACTCTACATAGAGAACTATTTGAAATGTATGGTGAACTTGCTGTATCAAAGGCTTATAGAAGGTTAGCACAACTTAAAAATTTTTATTTCTTAGACTCTATGTTAGGAGTTATTGCAAGAAGATTAGATTTGCCTGAGAGTTATTTCAGATTTATGGTGCCTGAAGAAGTTATGATACTTCTTAAGGGAGAAAGAGAAAAGATAGATTTTCAAAATATAGAAGAAAGAACATCTGAAATGGTATATATGGTTCTGGATGGAGAAGAATTGATTTTTGTAGGAGAAGAAGCTAAGAAGTTAAGAAAGAAAATGGAAGGAGTGGAGGAAGAACCTACTTCAAATATTTTAAAAGGTCGTTCTGCTTGCATGGGATGCTGCAAAGGTAGGGCTGTTGTTGTGGAAAGAAATAAGGATGTTCATGATTTCAGATGTGGAGATATATTGGTTTCCTTAGAGGCCGATCCGGATTTGATTCCATTAATGAAGATTGCAGGGGCTATTGTAACAGATCAAGGTGGAATTACTTGCCATGCAGCAGTAATTGCCAGAGAATTTAATATACCTTGTGTAATCGGTACTATAAATGCAACAAAGCTTATTAAAACTGGAGATATAGTGTCTGTAGATGCCTTTAAAGGAGAAGTTATCGTTGAAAATTAAGAAGGATCACAATTTTTATAAAACCTTATTTTCAATTGGAATTCCAATAGCCATACAAAGTCTATTTTCAACTTCATTAAATATTGTTGACAGCCTCATGGTTGGTGGATTACAAGAAGAAGCATTGGCAGCAGTTGGACTTGCAAATCAATATTTTTATTTTTTTATTCTTATAATATTTGGGATATGTAGTGGTTCTGCTACTTTTACTGCACAGTTCTGGGGCAACAAAGATATTAGAAATATAAAAAGAACTCTAGGAGTGGTACTAGTCTCCTGTGGAATCATTAGTTTAATTTTTACCTTAGGTGCAATTCTGATCCCACAGCATATAATGGGAATATTTATAAAAGATGTTGAAGTAATTGAGCTTGGAAGTACATTTCTAAGAATCATTGGCATGAGTTATATAATAACCAGCATTTCTTTTGCCTATTCCACTTCTTGTAGGTCAATAGGTGAAACGAAAGCTATTATGAAAGCAAGTACAATTTCATTAATATGTAATACAATCCTAAACTATGTATTGATTTATGGGAAATTTGGAATGCCTGCAATGGGAGTTAGTGGATGTGCACTTGCAACTTTGATTGCCCGCATTGTGGAATTGATATTAATATTAAGATTTGTATATGGAAAGAATACAGCTTTAGCTGCAAATTTACAAGAACTATTAGATATATCAAAAGACTTTATTGTTAAATTTTATAAAACTACTTTACCGGTAATTTTTAATGAAGCACTTTGGTCTTTAGGGGTTATTACTTATTCTATTGCTTATGGAAGAATAAGTACTGCAGCAGTGGCTGCCATTCAAATTTGCAATGTAGTCCAAAATCTATTCATGATTGTTGCAAAGAGTCTTTCTACAGCTTCAGCAGTAATGATTGGAAATAAAATAGGAGAGAATGACGATGATACTGTGAAGTTATATGTAAGAAAGTTTTTTGTACTGAGTATTGTTTTGGGAGCCGTTACCGGTATCTTAATGGGACTTCTAGCTCCTGTTTTTGTGAATTTTTACAATATAAAACCTGAAGTCAAAATAGAAGCAATTAAAACTTTATACGTAATAGGAGTATATTTGGCTATAAAGTTTTTTAATGTAATTATGGTAGTGGGATTTTTCAGAAGCGGTGGTGATACAACTTTTGCCTGCTTATTGGATGCGGGAACAGTATGGATAATCGGAATTCCCCTAGCTTTTGTAGGTGTTTTAGTATTTAATCTTCCATTACATTGGGTGGTTGCTTTAATATCCTTGGAAGAATTGATTAAGGCACTGATTGGACTACCGAGAATTATATCTTATAAATGGGTAAGAAATGTGGTTGAAGATATGAAACAGTCTTACTAGGTTACTTATTAATCATATTATATTTTAAAGTTTTAATTTTACGGCTCACGGACTTTGCCTGTGAGCTTTTTACTTATCAAAAAGGCAAGAGAAAGAGCTTGAAGAAATAATAGAGAAAAAAACAAGCCATAGAGGATAATCAAGGAAAATAACAAAGATCGACTGGAAAATAGAATTTAATCTAGTGGGTCTGTTTTCCATGGAGAAAACACATGTTCATTGATACAATAAGAATAGTATATTTTCATAAATAAATATGCAATAATGGTACTAATAAAGAGAGTATATTAGGATCATTAGGTTCTCAGAATAATAATGGCATAAATTCTCTAGAAAATATTAACTTCAATATTATAATAATGGGAGTGAATTAGATTGAAAAATAAAATTAAAGTACATTTTATGGGGATATGTGGAAGTGGAATTGCACCTATAGCAATTATAGCAAAAAATATGGGTTTTGAGGTATCAGGATGTGACTTGAATGTTTCGGGTTATTATAGTGATATCCTTATAGAAAATAATATAGAGATTGTAAAAGGTCATGACTTAAAACATATAGAGAACATTGATATCTTAGCTATATCGCCTGCTATTCTAGATATTTCTCCTAATCATCCAGAAATTATAGAAGCTAGAAAAAGTGGGATTTTAATGACATGGCAAGAATTTTCAGCTAAATATATACAAAATGAAAAGTTTGTTATTTCTATTGCAGGTACTCATGGTAAATCAACAACCACAATTTTAATGGGGCTGGTTTTGGAGAATGCAGGGCTAGATCCAATTGTTGAAGCTGGGACAATTTTTAAGAAGTGGGGAGGGGGATATAGAATAGGAAAGTCAAATTATTTTGTCTGTGAGGCAGATGAATTTAATAATAATTTTCTAAATTATAGTTCTTCCATAGCTATAATAAATAATGTTGAAATGGATCACCCGGAATTTTTTAAGGATTTAGATGAAGTTAAAGACTCTTTTAAGAAGTTTATAAAAAAACTTGAAAGCCCCAAAATTTTAATTGTTAATGAGGAAAGTATAGCTCTTAGAGAAATATTATATGAATTAAAAGATTGGATAGAAGAAGAACAAGTAAGAGTTATAGGATATTATATAAATAATAGGTTTGAGTTCCCTTTTGATATGGAATATAAAGCAGTTTTAGGTACAACTACCTCTGAATATTCAACATATAAAATAATAAATGGAGAGGAAGAAAATGATTTTCAGTTAGGATTAATAGGTAAACATAATATTGAGAATTCTTTAGGTGTATTAATTGCTGCTTTAGAGTTAGGTGTTGATATAAATGTAATAAAGGATTCCTTTAAGAATTTTAAGGGAATAGGAAGAAGATTAGAATTAATAGAAGATATTGAAGAGGTTAAGATTTATGATGATTTTGCCCATCATCCTACAGCTGTAGCATCAACATTAGATTCAATTAAAATGAGTTATCCAGGGAAAAAAGTTTTTGCCATTTTTGAACCACATCAAATTTCAAGAATAAAGCTGTTTTTTAATGAGTTTGCAGTAGCATTAAAGAAAGCAGATAGAGTTATTATTTCAAAACCATTTTTAGGAAGAGAAGCAAATAAAAATATTGAACCAATGAATTTAGAAGTTCTGGCTAATGAAATAAATATAAATACAGCAGAATATATAGAAAGCTATGATGAAATATGTAATAAAATTGTTAGTGAAGTTAAAAGTGGAGATATAATTATAGTTTTTGGAGCTGGTGAATCCTATAAATTATCTAGAGAAATCATTAAGGTATTAAAAGAAAAAAACAATCATGAGAGTAGATAATACTATAAAATAAGAATATTAAGGTTAAGACTGAAGTGGTAACATCAAATTTGATTTAAGGGGGATATATCTATGTCAAGGAGACCTAAGATTAGAATTACATTGATTGATAAAAAGGGAAAAGGTGGATGTCATCATGGGCATAAAGTAGGAGATAGCTTCGACTTTGATACAGAAAGAGGGAATTTATGTCCTATGGCGTGTCACGTTGCATTTCCATATATAGATATACTACGTTATGGTGGAACAGTGCCAGGAGGTAACAGTGAAAATGAATGTGTTTTCTGTTGTCCAGATGTAGAAGTAATCAATGTTTTTAAAATAGAAAAGATAGCAGATTAATATATAATCGAAATCCCTCACAGAAAAATCTGTGGGGGATTTAAAACGTTATTCTGATAAAGGAAGAGCGATAAGCTGTATTTATAAAAGACTGTATGGTTTTTCGTATGACTTTAAACCACAGAAAGATAAGGCAAATTATGTACTATCCAATGCAAATGTTTATTAAATTTAATAGTAAATTTGTCTGCTACCATTGATGGTATCATTGATGGCAGCAGTCAGGCATTCTACAGCTTTCTTCGTATCCCTCTGTTCAATGTAATCACATAAAATAACTGTATTGTTGTGTAAAGATTCTAAACCGTATAATCTACAGAAACGTTCCCACAAGGATAGAATAGGAACTTTAAATGAGGAGAAGATTAGAGGCATCAGTGTATTTCCCGAAAGGAAGGCAAGCTCATGCTGGAAGCGAAAGGCCAGCTCAGAAGCTACCTCTGGAGAGTCTGCCTCTCCCATTTGCCTCACATAATCTTTTAATATGGCAACTTCATCATCTGTAATCTTGGGAATACATAATTCTACCGCAAGGGAGTCAAATGCGATTCGAAGCTCCAGAATGGAACGTATTTCTGCTTCTCTTAATATTCCACCGTTATAATTCATAATGGAAATCAAAGTTTCCATAGTTCCATTTCTACGATAGTCAGCCACAAAGGTACCGACTCTTGGCTTAATCAATAAAAAGCCTTTTCTGGCTAGTTCGGAAATGCCGGCATTGACTACAGCTCTACTGACCTGCATGGATCCAGCAAGTTCCCTTTCAGGAGGAAGCTTTTTTCCGATGGGGAGTTTGCCGGACAGAATCATAGTCTCCAGTTCCTTAATAAACAATTCTTTTAACGATGGTGAACTCAATTTTTTAAACTCCATATGGTCTTGTCACTCCTTTAAGCTGGCTGTGGTATGTGCACAAACCAATAATAAATATAATGTAATATTAATCCAAAATCAGGAACAAATCAAGAGCAAGTATATAAATAATGGAAAAATACTATATAAAATATGTAAATGTTGACAAATAAAGCATATTTATGTTAATATTTTGTCAAAGCCATACCTGTTATACTGGTATGACCAGAGAAACAGAGGGCATAAAATAGGCAACGAAACCATCCCAGGATGGTGAACGTTAAGCCAATAGGGGGAGATTTGAAATGTTTATATTCAATTATGAAGGCGGTGCATCCGCAATTTCTGTCTGGCTTGTTTGGATATTAGTATTTATTTTGTTATTTGCCTTGAACGAAGTAACAAGAAGATCCACTTTAGCAGGATTTTTCTGCTTTATTATTATGCCTATTGCACTTTCTGTTCTCTGGTTTACGGTATTGAGTGATACTACCTATACTGACTGGTTCCATCTTGCTAAAGTATATTCTGCTATTGCAGGTTGTATCGGTTTTTGGTGTCTTCGTCACTTACACGGAAAAAATAAAAAAACAGGGAAAGAATGGCGTCTTTCCGATAATCGTATTGCTCTTTGTTTTCCACCCTTAATTCTTGCAATCAATATCTGTGAAGCAGTAGTTCGTGATATTGAAGTAGGTCTTAATTATGCTCAGGGAGGAATTCTTGCTGATGGAGCAATGTATGTACTTGGCGGCCCATGGAACTTCATGAATGCAGCAGCAGGTATCATAAATATAATTACCATCACCGGGTGGGTTGGCATCTGTATCCGTAAGAAAACTGACAAAGATGGAAGTCAGGATATGTTATGGCCGGATATGATGTGGTTTTGGATTGTAGCTTACGATCTTTGGAATTTTGCATATACTTATAATTGCTTACCGGGTCATGCATGGTACTGTGGATTCGCTTTATTGTTAGCTCCTACTCTATGTGCATTTACCATTGGTAAAGGTGCCTGGTTACAGCATCGTGCCCACACATTAGCACTGTGGTGTATGTTTGCACAGACCGTCCCTGCATTCATTGATAAAGGGAAATTTGCTGTATCTTCCACATATAATACCACTATATTAACCATCTGGAGCGTTGCAGCATTAGCAGTAAACATTGGAGTATTGGTTTTCATGATTTACAAGACTGTAAAGACCAATAGAAATCCATACAAAGAGGAACTTTATATAGATGTGAAGAAATATCAGGAAGTAAAAGCACTTGCTGAATAGTAAAATATTTGGAGGTTAGAGGTATGAATAATTTTAGAATTCTTGAGATTAAACAAAGTGTTTTTGAAGACAATGATCGCCAAGCGAACTTGCTTAGAGAAGATTTGAAAAAAGAGAAAACTTTTCTGCTCAATTTAATGTCATCACCGGGTTCTGGTAAAACAACAACCCTTACAAGAACAATTAATACTTTAAAGGATGAAATGAATATGGGAGTTATGGAAGCAGATATTGATTCTGATGTTGATGCTCACACTATTTCCGAAACCGGTGTAAAAGTAATTCAATTGCATACAGGTGGTATGTGCCATCTTGACGCAGATATGACGAAACAAGGATTAATAGGACTAGGAACCGATAATATAGATTTTGCTATTTTGGAAAATGTGGGGAATCTGGTATGCCCTGCGGAGTTTGATACTGGTGCATCAAAAAATGCAATGATTCTAAGCGTACCTGAAGGGGACGACAAACCGTTGAAATATCCTTTGATGTTTTCAATTGTTGATGTTCTTTTGATAAACAAAATAGATGTATTAGAATATTTCGATTTTGATATAGAAGCATGCAAGGAAAGAGTAAAGAAATTAAATCCCAATATTAAAATTATTCCAATCTCTGCAAGGACAGGTGAAGGAATTGAAGAATGGACAGATTGGCTCCGTGCTGAAGTGAAAAAATGGAATGAAAATTAGTATTATTATAATTTCAATTGGGGGATAAAAAATTATGGTTAAAGAAAAAGTACTTGACCTTGCCAATCATATTAGCAATAAAAAGCGCGGCTCAAAAAATGAAATTAAATCGACAGATCCAGAATATATGATTCTTGAACCTGTGGTTACAGAGGAAATGGCAGAAGTGGCACTTTGCATGAAGATACGTAAAAAGGCCACTGCAAAGGAACTTGCTCCGATGTGTGGCAAGTCTGTAGAAAGAACAGAAAAGCTTTTAATGGATTTAGCAGTTGCCGGGGTTTGTTTTGTAAATAAAATTGATGGCGTAGATAATTTCTGGTATGACACTTGGGTTCCTGGAATTATGGAAATGATGGTTAACAACAAGGAAAACGTTGCAAAGTATCCACAAATTGCTGAAGCTTTTGAAGCATATGGGAGAGTGAGAGGACCCAAAACGGCTGGTAGCTTTCCTGTAGGTGTAGGTCTTATGCGTGTTATACCTATCGAAACAGCCATTGAGGGTGAAACCAGAAAAGCATCTTATGAGGAAGTTTCTAAATATCTTAATGAAAACCATATCTTCACAGTTTCGGATTGTTCTTGCCGTACAGCAAGAGAAGTTATGGGAGAAGGCTGTGGTCACCTGAAGGAAGATATGTGTATTCAGATGGGACATGCTGCTGAATACTATATCCGTACAGGCAGAGGCCGCCAGATTACCCGTGAAGAAGCTTTTGAGATTATTAAAAGAGCCGAAGAAAACGGTCTGATGCATCAGATACCAAATTTGGATGGCTCAGGAAAAACTCACGCAATCTGTAACTGCTGTGGATGTTCCTGTCTTTCTTTGAGAACTGCTGAGATGTTTATAAACGCTGACATGGTACGTTCAAACTATGTGTCACATGTAGATAAAGATAAATGTGTTGCCTGTGGAGAATGTATTCAAAATTGTCCGGTTAATGCATTGCAATTGGGTCAAAAATTGTGTTCTAAAACACCAGTTACTGAGTCCATAAAAAGAAAAGAGACTCCACGTGATACAGAGTGGGGTCCAGATAAATGGAATCCGGATTATCGTACTAACAGGAAAAATGTAGTTGACACCGGTACGAGCCCTTGTAAAACAGAATGTCCTGCTCATATTGCCATTCAGGGTTATATCAAGCTGGCGTCTCAGGGAAAATATACAGAAGCACTTGAGCTTATTAAGAAGGAAAATCCGTTCCCGGCAGTATGCGGACGTATCTGCCCGAGGAAATGTGAGTCTGCTTGTACTAGAGGAGATATTGATGAGCCAATTGCTATTGATGAAATCAAAAAATTCATTGCTGAACAAGATTTAAACATGGATCGTCGCTATGTACCTAAACGCAGACATGAATATGGTAAAAAAATTGGGGTTATTGGTGCAGGTCCTTCCGGTCTCTCTTGTGCTTACTACTTAGCCATTGACGGTTATAAGGTAACAGTATTTGAAAAACAGAATGCTCTTGGCGGCATGTTGACCCTTGGAATTCCGTCTTTCAGACTCGAAAAAAATGTAATTAATGCAGAAATTGACATTTTAAGAGAATTAGGTGTTGAGTTTAAAACAGGTATTGAAGTTGGTGTAGATATAAGTCTTAATGACTTAAGAAGTCAAGGATATGAAGCCTTTTACCTTGCAATCGGTGCTCAGGCAGGCAGAAAGCTGGGAATAGAAGGTGAAGATGCGAAAGGTGTTATCACAGGTGTTGATTTTTTACGAAATGTAAGCTTGGGCCACAACTCCAAACTTGAAGGAAAGGTAGTTGTAATCGGTGGCGGTAATGTTGCTATCGACGTTGCAAGAACCGCTGCAAGAGTTGATGCTTCAAAAGTAGATATGTTCTGCCTTGAAAGCCGTGAAGAAATGCCGGCTCTTGAAGAAGAAATCCACGAAGCTTTATCCGAAGACATTACAATCAATAATTCCTGGGGTCCCAAGTGTGTTGTTACAGAAAATGGACGCGTTGTTGGCGTAGAATTCAAAAAATGTGTTGCAGTTTTCGATGAAAACGGAAAGTTCAATCCAAAGTATGATGAAAATAATACAATAGTTGTTGATGCAGACCATGTATTGCTTTCAGTAGGTCAGGCAATGGATTGGGGCAACTTGATTGCAGACAGCAAGATTGAATTAAATCCTAACAAGACAATCAAAGCGGATACTGTTACATTACAGACAGGAGAGCCTGATGTATTTGCCGGCGGCGATGCATTTACAGGTCCTAGATTTGCTATCGATGCCATTGCTCTAGGTAAAGAAGGTGCTATTTCAATCCATCGTTATGTTCATTCCGGACAGAGTTTAATTATCGGCCGTGACAGGAAAGAGTATCATTCATTAGATAAGTCAAAGGCTGTATTTGATGGATATGATACTCTTCCAAGGCAGCAAGCAAGTCATGCTGATGTCAATAAATCTAAAGAAACCTTCAAGGATTTACGTGGTACCTTTACAGAAGAGCAGATGAAGAAGGAAACAGAACGTTGTCTTGGCTGCGGTGCTACTGTTGTAGATGAATTCCTATGTGTGGGATGCGGTCAATGTACAACTAAATGTAAGTTTGATGCTATTTCACTTGTTAGACAATATGATGGTGAAGGCGTAGCCTATGAAGAGTTAAAACCGGTAGTTATTAAACAAGTTCTTAAACGTAAAGGTAAAATTACAGTTAAAAAGGTTAAGAAGTTATTTACAAATGGTTAATTGTAAAGCTTTTACCAATTGTAAAGGGTAGGTGATTAATTTGCACGAACTGGGTGTTGTAATTGAGGTTGTTAAGACTATAGAAAAGATTGTAAAAGAACAACAATTGACTAAAATCCATACATTGGTCTTACAAATTGGAGAGCTTTCATCAATGATTCCCATGTATATAGAGCAATGTTATCCCGCCGCAGTTGACGGTACAATATTGCAAGATACAAAATTGGAAATTGAGATATTGCCGGGTAATGGTATTTGCAAACATTGCAACAGGGTTTTTAATCTCATTGAAAATCATAAAAAGTGTCCCAATTGTGGAAGTGACCACTGGGAAATATTAAGCGGGAGAGAATTTTTTATTAAGGAAGTCATTGCCTGCTAAAATCAAACTCGGAAAAAAGTCTTTAAAGACCTCCTTTAGTTATTACAATGACTAAGGGAGGTCCTTAAAATAAATGTATGTATATAAGTTTCAATTAAGTTTCTACATTATACAAATAGACTATATTATGGAAATTAGATTAATTAGAACTTTATATTATTACTGTTCAACTTAAATAAATTATAAGAATGTCTATTTGTATTATGTAGTTTTATTATTGAAACTTATATATACTAAAAGATGTAACAGTAAGGAGTATAACTTCTAAGTAGTTTTTTGCACATTTGCTATGGAATATAAAGAAAGTAAGAAAAGTTTTATATTCACTATTTCCACTGCAATTTAGAAGAATTTCTAATATTTACATAAAATACAAAAGATGATATAATGAAAAAAATCTTGAAGGAGGGAAGTAAGTTATGATACCAGTTAATTGCTAATATTAATTTTAAATTAATATGTATTCTATAATGAATTTTAATTTACCTAATTATATTTAGGTTTTATTGTTGTACTCTTTATGGAATAAGGCATTTAGAAGGTAACTTACTTTACTGGAATTCAATATTATAATTTATAGAGTGTTTCAAATGGTTATTTTGAAACATTGAGCAGAGTTTTTTGAGAAACTCTGTAACTAGATATATAGGCATAATGGATGGTTTTATTAGCCTAGATAATTTTTGCTTATATCAATTTAAATAAATTATAGTAGTAATAAAGTATTTCGGACTGTAAGAGGATTCAATCTTCTTATGGTCTTTTTATTTTTAAAATTCCTTTTAGAATTTATAGTAGTTAAGGTTTTTTCTGCATGTCCATAAAATGCTTGATTTAAAAGATGGATGAAAGAAGGAATTTTTATGTTTGAATTATCGTTAAAGGGTGTAAAAAAATATATATGCGGGCATTTTTCTTGAAAATATAACCTTTCAACTTTTATTCAGGAGCAAAGGTCTGGATAGTAGGTGCAAATTTATAAAGAAATTATAATCATTGTATTTCATGATAAATATTTTCGTTAAAAGAAGTAAAGAAATCAATAGATTCAACGGTTATCCTATTCTGTAAAGGACTATTAATAGAAATTAAAAGGAGTGAAGAAAATAATGTATAGAACACAGAACTATAGTGAAATTATAAAGAATTTAAAGAATGAAATAAAAAATGAAAATCAAGATTCAGTAAAGAAATTCTGGGAAAAGATTGAACTTTTAGGTACACCTTTAATAGAATCAATTAAAGGTGATAATAATAATGCTTTGCTGACATACATCTATAAAGGTGATGAAGACACTAAAAATGTTGTAGTAATGCATCCAACTTGTTGGAAAGATTATAAAGATAATATGCTTATTAACATTCCGGATACAAATGTATGGTATAAAAGCTATGTTATAAGAAATGATGTGAGAGGGAGATATGACTTTTCAGTAAATGATGCATTAGATGAAGATTGGGGCAAAAGAGATAGTAATATAAGACATGATATATATAATAGAAATAGGATTATATTTAAAGGTGATGAAGGAGAAGGGGATTCTATCGTATCTTATTTTGTAATGCCAAGGGCAGAAAAACATATATGGACAACAGAAAGAGAGACAGCTAATAAGGGGATAGTGGAAACTCATTATGTATATCTTAAAGGCTTAGAGAATAATCGTAAAGTTTATGTTTATAAACCCTACAATTATTCACAGGACAATATTTATAAACTATTAGTATTAACGGATGGGGATACGTATATTGATGTACTCTCTGCGCAGGCGGTTATTGATAACTTGATTGCAGAAGGAGTTATTGAACCAGTGATTGTTATATTAATTGATGGTGGAGATAATAGAATCAAAGAATTGATGTGCAGTGAAGCTTTTGCTAATTGTTTAGCATTTGAGATAATGCCTTGGGTAAAAACTAATTTTCATGTCAGTGATAGAGCTGAAGACATCATTATTGGTGGTTTTAGTTTAGGTGGTTTATTTGCTGCTTTTATGGGATTACAATACCCTAATATTTTCGGCAATGTTCTTTCTCAATCTGGATCTTTTTTCTGGAGTCCTAATGCACCAGAAGAAATTAATTGGATAATCACAAAATATAAAGAAGCTAAAAGATTACCTACTAAGTTTTTTATTAATGTTGGTGTACTTGAAAATATGGAATATCCACCATATTCAACCATGATAGATGTAAATAAAGAGCTCAGAGATATATTGATTAAAAGAAAAGAGTGCATTGTAAGATATGAAGAGTTTAAAAGTGGACATGATTATTTATCTTGGGGTGAAACCTTAAGCAATGGATTAAGTTTCCTATTCGAGAACTAGAAAATTGTGAATTATTTTTATATAGGAAGGATAATTAATGCTTTATTGTATGTATCTATATAAAATTTTTAAGCTTAGTTAAATTTGATATTTAAACAAACACCATATGTGGAGAAGGCAGTTAAACTAGAGAGAAAATAGCATAAAGATAGAGGCGATGGTATAGACTATTTTTATTTTATGTGTTTTATGTTCCAATAGGGTAAGGGGAGGAACGAGTTTAAAGTTACTTAAGGAAAAGATACATTATTTAGGCTTATTTACATAGAATACAAAATATGATACAATAAAGAAAAACCTTGAAGGAGGGAAGTAAGTTATGACACCAGCTAATTGCTAATATTAATTTTAAATTAATATGTATTTTATAATGAGTTTTAATTTACCTAATTATATTTAGGTTTTATTGTTGTACTCTTTATGGAATAAGGCATTTAGAAGGTAACTTACTTTACTGGAATTCAATATTATAATTTATAGAGTGTTTCAAATGGTTATTTTGAAACATTGAGCAGAGTTTTTTGAGAAACTCTGTAACTAGATATATAGGCATAATGGATGGTTTTATCGAACTGCATAATTTTTGCTTATATCTGATATCTGATTTAAATAAATTATAATAGTAATTAGAGTATTTTAGACTGTAAGAAGATGCCATCTTCTTATGGTCTTTTTATTTTTAAGTAGTTGCTGATTTTAGAACTATATATTANNTACTTGAATAGAACCTTAGTAAATCAAGTTTTCGAAACGGTTTGTGAATAATAATATATAGTTCGTTATCAACACTATATTAAAACAAAGTCTATTTTGAAAATTCCTTTAAAGAATCATAAGAGTTAAGATTTTTTCTGCCTGTCCATAAGATGCTTCACTTAAAATTGGATGAAAGAAGGAATTTTTATGTTTGAATTATCGTTAAATAGTGTAAAGAAATATATGGATGCAACTCTTGTTCTTAAAAATATAACCTTTCAAGTTTATTCAGGAGAGAAGGTTGGTATAGTAGGTGCAAATGGCAGTGGAAAGAGTACTATTCTTAAATTAATAGCGGGAATAGAACCAATGAATTATTGCATTGGTTACCCAGGTGCCACAAGTCCAGGATATGATGAAGGATTTATTTGCACTCCAAGAGGAGCTACTAAGGCTTACCTTGAACAAATACCGGAGTATCCTGACAGCGTAAAGGTTATTGATGTTTTAAATTTAGCTTTTGCGGAAATTCATGGTATAGAAAATGAAATGCGTAAATTAGAAGATAAAATGAAAGCTTTAGAAGATATTGCCTTGGAAAAAGCCTTGAAGCAGTACAGTGATTTGGTTCAATTATATGAAGTTAAGGGAGGATATGATATAGAAGAAAAATTAGGTAAGGTTTGCACGGGGCTAAAATTTGATGAAGGCTTTTTAAATAAAGATTTTAGTTTATTAAGCGGTGGGGAAAAAACCACAGTAGTCCTTGGGAAACTTTTGATTGATAATCCGGATATATTACTACTGGATGAACCTACAAATCATCTGGATATGGATTCAATTGAATGGCTTGAAAATTATCTTAAAGCTTATAAAGGAATTGTAATTATTGTATCTCATGATAGATATTTTCTAGATAATGTAGTAACAAAAATTGTAGAAATAGAGGATATGGAAAGTGAGATTTATAAAGGAAATTACTCTGATTTCGCGAAGCAAAAAGAAGAGAATATGCTTGAACAATTTCATCAATATAAGGAACAACAAAAGCAGATTAAGACTATAGAGAAGACCATAAAGGAGTTAAGGGACTGGGCAAACAGGGTAGATAATAATAAATTTTTTAAAAGAGCTGCCAGCCTACAAAAAAAACTTGATAAAATGAAAAGTGGTGACACTGAAAGCAATAAGTATTATAGAACCAGAGGGCAATATGTAAGAACTGAAAAACCGAAGTTTGAAAGAGAGAATATGAAGTTTAACTTTAAAGAAACTGAAAGATCTGGTAATGAGACAATTAAGGCTGAAGGACTTTCTAAATCCTTTGAAGATAAGGTTATTTTAAAAGATGCAGATTTATTGATTAATTTCGGTGAAAGAGCGGCTCTAATCGGTCCAAATGGCAGCGGGAAAACCACCTTCTTAAAACTCCTCTTAGGTGAAGAGCAGCCCGATGATGGTGTAGTGGAGTTGGGTGCAAATGTGATGGCGGCATATTTGCCACAGAAAATTACTTTTAAAAATGAGGAGCTCACTGTGCTGGAGTGCTTTAGGGAAGATGTTTCTATATTGGAAGGAAAAGCAAGAGAATACCTGTCGAAATTCATGTTTTATGGTAACAGTGTGTTCAAAAAAGTAAAGCATTTGTCAGGAGGAGAGAAGATAAGGTTAAAGCTTGGTAAACTGTTATATGAAGATATAAACTTATTGATACTGGATGAGCCTACTAATCATCTTGATATTGATTCCATAGAAACCTTTGAGGAAGCTCTGGAGGAGTTTAGTGGAACTATATTCTTCATCTCTCACGACAGATATTTTATAAATAAAATTAGTGAAAGAGTCATTGCTGTTGAGAACAATGCCTTCAAAAGTTATCCTGGTAATTATGATTATTATAAAAGCGTAAAAGATGAGTTCAGTCTACAGGCCCCTAAAAATCCAGTAGTAAAGACTGAAAAAGTTAAGAAACCAAGGAATATTGATGAAAGTAAAAAGGTGGAAGCAGAAAAGGCTAAAGTTGAAGCAGTGATTGAAAGTCTTGAAAATGAAATAAGAGACATTGATTTAGCTATGGCTGCCGAGGGATTAGCTTATGAGGAGCTTAATAAGCTGTATTGCAGGAAAGAGGAATTAAGTAAAGAGCTGTACGCAGTTATGGAATTATGGTTAAGTTTCAATAATTAATACTGGTGTGCAGGGATTGGCAAATTATTTTTTTATAAGGTTTTGTTTCATTTTTATTATTTTCCAATGACGCTTTAGTGAGCATCTTAAGGTGCAGTTAATAATGCATTAAAGCAAATATCTCATAATATAATTAAAGTATGCATTCAGAGATGGATTTATCTAAGTTTGGAGGATAGTAGTATGAAAAAAACAATTTACAATGCTTTGTCTAATATGATATTACGTGGTGGAAATGCAGTCAATGTCAAAGTAAATTCAGTCACATCAATGGAATTTCCCTACGAAATTGAAGTTATTGCTGAAAATTTATATGTACCGTGGGCCATAGATATAAGCGATGAAGGTAAACTATATTTTACGGAGCGGTCTGGAGTAATTAGAATGATTGAAAATGGTAGACTTAATCCACAGCCACTGATTACATTTGGCAGACCCTTTATAAGTCGGGGGGAAGGCGGTTTGATGGGCATTGCGCTAGACCCAAATTATTCTCAAAACCATTATATATATGTTATTCATTCATATGCAGAAGGCAATCAAATCTATAATCGTGTCCTCAGATTGGTTGAACAGAATAATAAGGCATCCATTGATCGGGTTCTTCTAGATAAAATCCCAGGGGGACAAATTCACAATGGAGGAAGGATAAAGATAGGTCCCGATCAGAAATTATATATAACAACGGGAGATGCAGGGAATTCTGCATTGGCACAAGATGTTACAAGTACAGCAGGGAAAATACTGCGGATAGAGTTAGATGGCAGTATTCCTAAAGATAATCCAATTGTTAATTCACCTGTTTATAGCTTAGGTCATCGAAATCCGCAAGGCTTAGCGTGGAATTCAAAAAATATCTTGTATGCATCAGAGCATGGACAAACAGCCCATGATGAAATAAACATTATAAAGCCAGGAGCCAATTATGGCTGGCCTCTCGTTCAAGGAGATGAAGAATCTAAGGAAGTTATGACCCAAAAACCCTTGATACACAGCGGAGAAGATACATGGGCACCCTCTGGTATTGCCTTCGTAAATCAAGGACCATGGCAAGGAAAATTACTGGTTGCTACTTTGCGTGGAGAACAATTACTTGCTATTTCTTTGAATGGAAAAGGGAATGGAGTGAAAGGTGTAGAATCATGGCTAAGGAATCAGTATGGACGTTTGCGGGAGGTTATTCAGGGGAAAGATGGATCAATTTATTTAACAACAAGTAATAGGGATGGCAGAGGTAATCCTAACATAGCTGATGATAAAATTATTCGGCTCATTCCAAAAAAGTAATATTTAGAGAATACAGAACTGTGTGGGCATGCAATTAAGTAAATTGATAGATTACAGAAGTCAGATAGTAAGAAGTGTAAAATAAAATTAAATTCGATAAACTAAATTCATGGTAATTTGATTGGAAGAAAAATATATTTGTAAATATAAAAGCCTATAAGTATAAATTATAGGCTTTTTCATAACTTGTAAGTTGTGCTCTTTCTACTATTTTAGTAACTTCTACTTTATTATTATTATTTACAACAAGAGTTACAATATTACTTCCAAAAGGTGCAATATGATTACCTGTATAAGTTTTAACAAAAACCTCAACTTCAAATTTATTGTCTGGCAGATGCTTTACAGATACAATAGTACTACTATCGTAATCAATTGTAGATGGAGTTATATTTTTCTCTTTAAAAGCATTAAGGATATAAGGGGAAAGAAAATTTAAAAGTAAATTACTCTCGGGTGTTTTACCAGGTTGCGTAGTTAGAGCAAAAACTGATGTAGAGTGCATTAAACATAAAAATAATACTAATATTGAAAATAGTTTAATCATTTTTTTAGACATTGTATCACCTCAAATATATGTTTTGTAATAAAAGAAAAATTATTCGTTATAGATTTATGTTATGAATAAAGAAATAGAAAATTTGAAAAAATGGAGAACAAGTGCAATAAAATTTAATGTCTAATTCTAAGACAGTATTTTAAGATACTATTTTTTTATCTAAAAAATTTGTTCCAATTATCCCAAGAACAATCATTGCTGCTCCAATAATATGAAAGTACTCTAGTTTCTCTTTTAGAAATATTACACCGGCTATCATAGTTATTAAGGTAGAGAGATTGCCAAATACGCTCATCTTAGAGGCCTCTATTTTAGACAGTGCATAGTTTAGTAGTAGCGATGTGATAAGTGAGGATAATACACCTAGATAAACAATTGAAACTAGAAATAATGGATTGGTAAAAGGTTTAAAGTAAAGGTTAAGGGTTCCATTTAAGCTATGATTAACAATGGAGATAATATTAAAAAATAAAAAACCTATAGCATTTACAATGTAAGTTAAGCAGATGGGTTTATATTTTCCTGTCATTTTTCTCGCTAGTACATTATTACCAGCAGAAGAAAGTGCAGATAAAAGAATTAATAATATGCCCATAAAAACATTGGTTTTCAGATCTAAACCCTTCATAAAAAACATGTAAACCACTCCAGCTACGGATAAAAATAAGGATGTTTTTTGCAACATACTAGGATGTTCTTTTAAAAAAACTATTGAAAGTATCAATGTAAAAATAGGGACTGTTGCTTGAATGATTCCTGCTTCAGAAGAAGAAATATAAACTAGTCCAAAAACCTGGAAAGCAAAAAACATAATTGGATAAAACATGGAAAGTGGAAGGATACGAATTATATCCTTTTTATTTATATCTAATTTTATCCAGCCTAATAAAACAGGTATGGAGGCAAAAATAAAGGAAATTGTAAACCTATGAGCAAGTGTATCAAGAGGTGAGGCTACAGTTAGGGTTAATTTTGTGAATAAAAATGAGAGGCCTGTGATGAAGGCATATAGTATAGCAGCAAAATAAACCTTTTTTTTATCTGAAAATTTCATTTAGACATTCCTCCTTAGAAATATAGAGATTTATAAATTTATCGTTAGGTATACTTATATATTAGTGGATTAGCATATATGATACAATATGAATAAAACCTATCTATACCGGTACAGATTTTAATAAGGAGACAGGAATGTATGTATAAATATTTAGAGATATTAAACCATATGGAGAATTTAATTCAAGATGAAAAGTATAAAGAGGGGAGTAAGCTTCCTTCTATTCGTGTTTTTGCTGAGGATTATAATTGTAATAAAAGCACCATCATAAGAGCCTTGGAGGAATTAGAAAAACAACATATGGTTTATTCTATACCTAAAAGCGGATATTATGTTGTGAAGAGGAAAAATAGACCCAATAGGGATAAGGACTTGTTATTGGATTTCGCCTCTTCAGCACCTGATCCAGAGATATTTCCATATTTAGATTTTCAGCATTGCATTAATGAAGCAATTGATATATATAAAAATGATTTATTTATATATGGAACTCCCAAAGGCCTATGTTCTTTAATTAATGTAGTACAAAAACAATTGACTAATTATCAAGTTTTTACAAGTAAAGATAATATTTTTATCACCTCTGGAGTTCAACAGGCATTGGCTATATTGACCACAATACCTTTTCCAAATGGAAAGGAAACAGTTTTGATAGAGCAACCTAGTTACCATTTATTTATAGAGTATTTAAAAACTCATAAAGTTCCTGTTATAGGCATTAAAAGAACTAGTGAAGGCATTGACTTAACTGAATTAGAGAGATTATTTAAAACAGAAAATATCAAATTTTTTTATACCATGCCAAGATTTCATAATCCTTTAGGCACATCTTATTCTCAAAAAGAAAAAAAGGCTATTGTAAAGCTGGCACAAAAATATGACGTGTTTATTGTGGAAGATGATTATTTAGCTGATTTGGAACAGGATTCAAAGGCAGATCCCATCTATGCCTATGATAACTTTTCACAGGTTATTTATTTAAAGAGTTATTCAAAAATTATATTTCCAGGCTTACGAATAGGTATTGCTGTTATTCCGAGCCCTATTATTGAAAGCTTTAGTAAATACAAAAGACTTATGGACGTAGATAGCTCTATGCTTTCTCAAGCAGCATTAGAAATCTATATTAAAAGTGGCATGTTTCAGCGCCATAAGGAAAAGATTAAATCTTCTTATTCTTTAAGAGCTAAATATTTAAATTACTCATTAGAAAAACAACTTAAAAGTTGTAGTGATATTTTTCAATATAAAGCTATTAAAAATCCATGCGTTCATACATATATAACACTGGATAATAGAATATCCAGTGAGAAGCTTATAAAGAGATTAAAAAAGAAATCTATTATAGTAGCAGCAGAAGAGGGACATTATTTGGACTTCTTTCCAAAGGAAACACTGCTTAAATTAAATGTATCAAATGTGAGAGAAGATTATATCGATAAGGGAATTTCAGATATAATTCAAGATATTAGATATATGAAAGAGAAGATTATGGATTAGAGGCCTTCAATAGGGCATTTTCGTCCTTAAGACGTTCATAAAAATTTAAGTGTGTTGTATCCTAAAATACTAAGAACTCTAGAAATAGGGTTCTTTTTTTAGGATTTCTTTTTTGTAGAACATAGCCAAATTATTTTATTTTAAATAAAAAACTTACTTAATATTCATATAATTGCTCAAATTATGCATTTCAGAATGTTCAAAATAAACAAAAAACTAAAAGAAACTTGTCTACTGTAGATATTGTTTTCTTATTTTCAAAAACGTAAGATAATATCAAGATAGGTAAAGGGGGACAAGGTGATGAGTAAATTTTTGAAAGAAATTGAGGATATCATAAGTTGGATTTCTTCTTTTGGATTAGACGAATCAGGTGGAACTAGCAGACTGTTATATTCAGAAAGTTGGTTAGAAGTACAAAAAGGGTTAGAGAAAAAATTTGAAGAATTAGGCATGGAAGTAAGATTTGATGAAATCGGTAACTTGTATGGAAAGGTTATCGGAACAGACAATGGAAATGAAACAATTGCAACAGGCTCACATGTTGATACCGTTGTAAACGGTGGCAAACTAGATGGCCAATTGGGAATTGTAGGTGGATATTTAGCAGTAAAACAGTTATTAGAGACATATGGCAAGCCTAAGAAAAACATAGAAGTAATATCCTTAGCAGAGGAAGAAGGAAGCAGATTCCCATATGTTTTCTGGGGAAGTAAGAATATTTTTGGAATAGCTGATAAAAGAGATGTAGAAAATATTGAAGATATGAATGGAATTAAATTTGTGGATGCCATGCATCAATGTGGATTTGACTTTAAAAAAGATAATGAATGTTCTATTCCAGATGTAAAAGCCTTTGTAGAGCTTCATATTGAGCAGGGAAACACATTGGAGATGGAAGAAAAATCTGTGGGTATTATTTCCAGTATTGTGGGGCAGAAGAGATATAATATCACCTTAAAAGGAGAGGCTAACCATGCTGGCACAACATTGATGAAATATAGAAGAGATGTTATGCAAGTTTTCGCAAAAATTGTAACAGAATCTATTGAAAAAGCAAAAGCAGCGGGAGATCCATTAGTCTTAACTTTTGGCAAGGTTTTAGTGAAACCGAATACAGTAAACGTTGTTCCAGGTGAAGCACTGTTTACAATGGATTGTAGACATACAGATAAAGAGTTTCTACATAGCTTTACAAAAGGAATAGAAGAAGATATGAAACGTATTGCAAAAGAAGCTAATGTAGACATAGAAATTGACAATTGGATGGATGAAGATCCAGTTCCTATGGATAGCAACATTATAAATGTAATTGAGAATGTATGTAAGAGTGAAAATATAAATTATAAAATTATGCATAGTGGTGCAGGACATGATTCTCAGATAATTGCACCTAGAATTCCAACAGGTATGATATTTGTACCTAGTATAAGGGGAATAAGTCATAACCCAGCTGAAAATACCAAGGTAGAAGATATAAGTAAAGGTATTCAAACTTTAAAGGCAACTTTATACCAATTAGCATATTAAAGTGGAGGGGATAGAAAATGGGAGAAAATTCATCAAAGTCATTTCCAGAGAACTATTGGAAAACTATTGTATTTACTTTTTGTCTAGGTTGGACAATTATTTGGATATATAGGGCAATGTTATCACCTATTTACTCAGAAATTCAGGGAACAATAGGGACGCAGACAAATGCAGCAATGGGATTGATTGCAAGCTGTTATTTCTTTGGCTATACATCTATGCAAATTCCTTCAGGATTTTTGGTAGATAAGTTTGGTCAGAAAAAAGTATTAATACCAGGGTTTATTATATTTACTTTAGGTGCATTAAGTATTGCATTATCAAAAACTATAGGAACTATTTATATGGGTAGTGTATTCGCAGGGATTGGTTGTGGAACTTATTATGGAGCAGCTTTCTCATTAACAGCTCAGCATGTGCCGCCAAGAAAAAAGGGAATAGCAACAGCAATAGTAAATAGTGGTTCTGCTTTAGGTTTCATCATAGGTATGACTGGCTCAAGTTATATTGTAAAAACCTTGAAGATGCCATGGCAGTCAATGGTATGTATTTCAGCAGGATTAATCTTTTTTATGGTGTTATGGTTCTTCTTTATGATAAAAAATACAAATACTATAAAAATAGACAAGCAGACACAAGTAAATACTGCTGAAGAAAAGGATTCATCAGAAAAGAAATCTTCATTATTTAGCTTAAATATGGTTTCTTGCTACATTCTGTATTTTTGTACATGTTATGCTTATTATTTAATTGTTACGTGGCTTCCAAAATTCTTAGAGGCTGAAAGAGGAATTACAGGAGGGTTAATTGGATTAATAGTATCTATGATTTCAGTAACTGCAGTTCCAGGAGCATTATTCTTTGCTTACTTATCAGATAAAAAGAGAGATAAAAAATCATATATAATTATTGGACTTGAAGTTGCAGCATTTGTTTTAGTCGCAGTATCTATGATGGCACCTAATACAAGTAGTTTAGCTATAATTCTATTACTTTATGGATTTTTAGGAAAAATGGCAGTTGACCCAGTATTGATTTCTTATGTTTCAGATAAAGCAGATAAAAAGAACCTTGCCACAACTTTAGGAACTTTTAATTTCTTTGGAATGTCATCATCAATTATTGCTCCAGCAGCCACAGGTATTATCATGGACAAAACAGGTTCTGGGGTATTAGGATTTTATATTGGAGCATTTTTGTTAATTATTGGAGTGGTATTTTTTGCGGTATTTAATGCTAAGAATTTCAAAAATGTAAAACATACAGCTTAATTAAAAAAACTAGGAGGAAGTATTATGAGTTATTTGAATCAGGTTACAGGGTATAGAGAAGATATCTTGACTAACAGATCTATTATAAAACGTGGGAATTTTGCACTGATTGAACCGGATGGTATTGTGAAAAATGTAATTCCTAACTTTGAAAATTGTGAAGTTACTATATTATCTTCTCCAAAGCTAGGAGCTTCATTTGTAGATTACCTATTGAACATTGAAAAAGGTGGATACAACCATTTAGGTTTTGGTGAAGATGGAATAGAAACCTTCCTTTATGTATTTGAAGGTGATTTAAAAGTATGGAATGAAGAAAAAGAGGCACAGCTTACAGATGGAGGATTTATCTTCTGTCCAGAAAATAGAAAGTTATATTTTGAGAATACTGGAGATAAAAAAGTAAGGGCATTCTTATATAAGAGAAGATATGACCGCATAGAAGGACATAATGCCTATACTGTAATTGACAATATAAATGATATTCAGTGGGTGGAATATGAAGGAATGAAAGATGTATTGGTAAAGGACTTTCTACCTTCTGCTACAGATATTGGATTTGATATGAATTTCCATATACTTTCTTTTAAGCCAGGAGCATGTCATGGCTATATAGAAACCCATGTACAGGAACATGGAGCATATATCTATTCAGGACAAGGTGTCTATAACTTAGATAATAATTGGGTTCCGGTACAAAAAGGAGATTATCTCTTTATGGGTGCCTACAGTTTGCAGGCAGCTTATGGAGTTGGCAGAGATGAAGACTTTGCATACATTTATTCAAAAGATTGTAATAGGGATATGAAGATATAATACAGATAAAAAATTTATAGTACGAAAATCTCTGTAATCTACTCTTGGTTTAAGAGAAAAAAAAGACTTGATTTTAAATGAGATTTCCACAGGGATTTTCGTAATATACAAATGAAAATAGAGATACATTTTAGCAAAAATATTATTTAATTACTGAAGGAGGAATTGTAAAAATGAAAGTAGAAAGAAAAAAATTAAAACAGTTAATGAAGGATAAATTACATAAGGCTGGGCTTAGTGATGATCATGCAGATATAATAGCTGAGATTTTAACATGGGCTGATGAAAGAGGGTATCATTCACACGGAGCAGTAAGAGTAGAGTATTATGCAGAGAGAATTTTCAAAGGTGGCATTAATACAAATCCAAAATTTGCATTTGAGAAAACCGGTCCTGCCAGTGGAGTATATAGTGGAGATAATGGATGTGGATATGTAGCAGCAACTTTTTCTATGGAGGAAGCTATTAAGATGGCTAAAGAAACAGGAGTTGCAGTTGTAGGAGCAAAAAATATATCGCATAGCGGAAGCCTAGGTTATTATGTAGAGATGGCTGCAAAAGAAGATTTAATTGGAATTTCCATGTGTCAGTCAGATCCGATGGCCGTACCATATGGAGGTTCAGAGGCTTATTATGGAACAAATCCAATTGCTTTTGGAATTCCTACTGCAGATGGCAGAGCGGTAATATTTGATATGGCTACAACAGTTCAAGCTTGGGGTAAAATTTTAGTTTCACGTTCTAAAAAAGAACCAATTCCAGATACTTGGGCAGTAGATGAAGATGGAAATCCTACTACTGATTCAACTAAGGTAAATGCTCTAGTTCCTATTGCAGGGGCAAAGGGATATGGACTTATGATGATGGTTGACGTATTATCTGGAGTATTATTAGGTCTTCCATTTGGAAAACATGTAAGTTCTATGTACGAAGATCTTTCTAAGGGTAGAGATTTAGGACAGCTTCATATTGTAATTGATCCAAGTAGATTTACAGACATTGAAAGCTTTAAAAAGAACATGTCAACTGTATTAGATGAATTAGGAGAAATAAAACCAGCGAAAGGTTTTGATAAGGTTAATTATCCAGGAGAGAGAGCATTGCTTAGAAAAGAAAAATATGATAAAGAGGGCGTTGAAATTGTAGATGACATCTATAATTATCTTATCAGCGACGCTATTCACTTTAACAACTATGACCATAAGAATAAGTTTGCAGAATAAAACAGGAATGGGGTGATTTTATGTTAAAGACAATCATAAAGAAGGGAAATTATCACGATTCTGTTGTGCTTATGTTATTAACTAATAAGATTTCAACAATGGAGGGCGTTAGTAAAGTTTCTATCATGATGGCAACACCATCAAATAAAGATATATACAAAGAAAGTGGAATGGCTACACCTGAATTATTAGAAGCAGGATCTAATGACATGGCAATCGTAGTAGAAACACAAGATGATATTATAGATGAGGTATTAAATGAAGTAGATGAGTTTTTTAAAAGTCAGTCAACAAAATCCAAGAAAAAAGGAGAATCTGATACTGCAATTTCATGGGATAAAGCTTTGGAGAAACTTCCTGATGCAAACCTGGCAGTTATATCAATTCCTGGAATTTATGCAGCTTCAGAAGCTGACAGAGCACTTGATGAAAATTTAAATGTATTTATGTTCAGTGACAATGTTACATTAGAAGATGAAAAAAGATTAAAAGAAAAAGCTCATAAAAAAGGATTACTGGTTATGGGTCCCGACTGTGGAACAGGAATTATCAAAGGAGTACCTATAGCATTTACCAATAATGTTACCCCAGGGAAAATAGGAATTGTAGGAGCTTCAGGAACAGGTATACAAGAGTTGACAACGATTATTGACCGTTTAGGAGAAGGCGTAACTAATGCAATTGGAACAGGAGGAAGAGATCTATCTGAACATATAGGAGCAATCACTATGATGGATTCCATTAATGCAATGGAAGAGGATAATGACACAGAGGTAATTATCGTTATTTCAAAACCGCCTGCTAAAAAAGTTCGCAACCAGGTAGTGGAACGCTTAAAACATTTTAAAAAGCCTGTAGTTACATTATTCCTTGGTGAAAAACCTGAAGTCCATGAAGAAAACTTTTACCATGCATATACACTGGATGAAGCAGCTAGAATTGCAGTACGCTTATTAAGAAATGAAAAGGTACAAGGAGATAAGTTTAAAGCTAATGTAGATAAAAACTTTTGTGCCAAAGAAAATAAGACAATTAAGGGGTACTATTCAGGAGGAACATTGGCAGCTGAAGCTGCAATGATGATTCGTGATATATTAGACTTATCTATACCTTTAGGGAAACAGGAAGGATATATGTTAAATACATCAGGACATATTGTAGTGGATTTAGGAGATGATAAATACACTCAAGGAAAACCACATCCAATGATTGATCCAACTAAAAGAGTGGAATGTATGAAAGAGGCAGCTAAAGATGAATCCACTGGAGTGATATTGTTTGATATTGTATTAGGATATGGTTCTCATGAGGACATGGCAGGAGCTTTATTGCCAGCTATTAAGGAATTGCAGGAGAAGGCAAAAGAGAAAAACAGAGATTTACATTTTGTCACAACAATATGTGGAACAAGAAAAGACTATCAAAATTATGATAAACAAAAGAAAATTATGGAAGATGCAGGAGTTATTGTTTGTGAAAGTAATAAACAGGCTGTGGAAACATCACTTGCTTTCATTGGTTATGATTTTAATGAAGGAGAAAAGCCTGTTCTGCCTATGAAAAAAACAGCAGAGGAATCAGAATATACTATATCAGAAGCTGTTCGTAGATTACTTCAAGAAAAACCAAAAATAATTAATGTGGGATTAGAAAGCTTTTCTAAGGTGCTAAAAGAATTTTCCTGTGAAGTGGTTCAATATAATTGGACTCCACCAGCAGGCGGGGACATGGAATTGATTGAAGCATTAAGTTATTTGAGAAATTATAAATTTTCTTAGGATAGGAGGCTTTTAAAATGGTTTATAGAACAATAGATGCTGCTAATAAGGCAGTTATTGGTAAAATAGTGACTTCATCTCCCGTTCTTCTAGATGTTGTACCAGCAAATACGGTGATTGAGGAGCTTAATGAGGGGAAAGTTTTATTACATGCAGGCCCACCAATTAAGTGGGATAATATGCCAGAACCTATGCAGGGTTCATGTGTTGGGGCAGTACTTTTTGAGGAGTGGGCAGATACAGAAGAAGAAGCAAGAAATCTTCTGAATGAAGGTAAAGTGAAATTTATTCCATGTCATCATGTACAGGCAGTTGGCCCCATGGGTGGAATTACTTCTGGAAATATGCCAGTATTAGTTGTAGAAAATACAACTGAGGGCAACAGGGCATATTGCACTTTAAATGAAGGAATCGGTAAGGTATTAAGATTTGGAGCTTATTCTGAAGAAGTAATTGAGAGACTTAGATGGATGAGAGATGTGTTAGGACCGATTTTAGGAAAAGCTCTTAGAACTTTTCCAAGTGGATTAGCAGTTAATCCTATGGTTGCAAAAGCTATTGCCATGGGAGATGAATTTCATCAAAGAAACATTGCGGCTTCCTTAATATTCTTGAAAGAGATAAGTCCTGTTATTGTTAAACTTGATATAGAGGAGAATTATAAAAACCAGGTTATCAAATTTCTTGCAGATACGGATCAGTTTTTCCTTAATATCATTATGGCTTCGGCTAAAGCGATTATGGATGGAGCGAGAACAATTCAGCAGGGAACTATTGTTACAGCTATGTGTAGGAATGGAGAGAATTTTGGTATTAGGATAGCAGGAATGGGAGATGAGTGGTTTACAGCACCTGTAAATACTCCACAGGGATTGTATTTTGCCGGATATGATGGAGAGATGGCAAGTCCTGATATGGGTGATAGTGCTATTACAGAAACCTTTGGTGTTGGTGGAATGGCAATGATTGCGGCACCGGCAGTTACCAGATTTGTAGGAACTGGAGGCTTTGAGGATGCCCTGAAAATTAGCAATGAGATGAGAGAGATTGTTATTGAGGAAAATCCTAATTTCATTATCCCAACATGGAATTTCAAAGGAATATGTCTTGGAATTGATGCTAGAAAAGTGGTAGAGAAGAGAATTACTCCAGTTATTAATACAGGAATTGCTCATAAAAAAGCGGGATTAGGTCAAATTGGGGCAGGAACAGTGCATCCACCTATTGAATGCTTTGAAAAAGCAGTTTTAGCATATGCGAAAAAGTTAGGATATACAGAGTAATTACATTATATAAAGCTTCATATGTATAACGAGGTGAATAGAGATGAAAGTACAAGCCCAAAACGTTTCTGCTGAGTTAATGAAGCTATTGAGAGATAAAGAGGAATATGCTGTTCACAGCTGCTTTGAAAGTGGATTTAATATAAAAGTAAATGGATTTTTATGTTTTGTCGGAAACAGACAAAACACGAAATTACCATATGGTATTTTACTTAAAGAACAGCATATATCCTCATTATTAGAATTAATAAATGGCAGAAAGATTGGTTTTATTTGGAATAAAGAAATGAATCAACTAGTAGCAGAAGGAATTACGATAGAGCTTAAAGGATGCAGCTCTTTTAGCAGTTTTTTAGACCAGAAGCCCTATAAGATATCAAGATGTTGTTTTGATTTACTTAAAGATAATATTGATATGAATATGAAAACGGGACTGGGAGTATCCTTATGGCAATTAATAAATGAAGATAATACGAGAAGAGAGACACTATATTCCAGTTTCCAAAGTAGAGAAAAAGATTTTATAAAGTCAGTTCTGTTAAAATGGGTAGGATATGGATTAGGGTTAACTCCAGCAGGAGATGATTTTCTGGTAGGTATCTTATTTGCAAATAGAATATGTAATATATTGGGTCAGGAATTTTTAGAAGAACTAGAGGCAATTGTTAAAGAAGAAAAATATACCACGGATATTAGTACACATTATTACATCAGCGCCTTTGAAAATTGTTATAATGATGCTTTGCTTGATATGTATCAGGGATTGATTACAGTTGATAAAAAAATGATAAGAAGAAGTATAGATAAAATTCTTGAATTTGGACATACTTCAGGCCGCGATATGATGGCGGGCATTCTTGTAGGACTAAATTTATAGATTAAAAAGTTGCAAACTGGATTAGGTGATTGATATAGGAGGGGAACCTATGAAAAAAATAAAGACTATTTCTATGACAAAACAAATTCTTATTGGTGCTTTTCTGGGAATTTTAATCGGGATTATTTTCAAGGAGAAAGTAATTGGAATTAAGATTATAGGAGATATCTTTTTAAGGATACTCATGATGCCTGTGGTGCTATTGGTTATGGGAGCTGTTATTGAAGCTGTAGGGAATTTAGACTACCATGAACTGGGGAGAATTGGAGGAAAAATGTTTTTTTGGTTCATGCTTACTACTTTTTTAGCAGCCACGGTAGGCATGGTTTTAGGAAATATTTTTATGTCAGGTGAAATAGCTAATGTTACCCAAAGTCCTTACATAGTTGAGACAGTAGATCAGAGTCTCTATGATATCATTTTAAATTTTTTCCCAAGTAATATTTTTGCATCTATGGTGGATTCGAACATGATACAGGTAATAGTTTTTTCTGTTATTTTCGGAGTTGCCTTAAGTGCTTGGCATGTAAATCACAAAGATTGTAAGTTTTTAGGAATATTGAAAGAGTTTAATGAAATTACTTTAAAAATGGTTACTATTATCATGAAAACCGCTCCAATAGGGATATTTGCTCTAGTAGCTTATACAACTGGAAGTACTGGTATTAAAGTAATAATACCATTAATGAAATTCTTATTGATTTTTGCTGTAGGTTCATGTCTTCATCTTATTGCTGTAATCCTTTTTGTTTCTTTTTATTGTAAAGCTAATCCTATTCGTATTGCAAATAAGTTAACAAGAATGACATTATTTGCATTTGCAACTACATCTTCAGCAATTTCACTCCCTATCAAAATGGAGGATAGTGAAAAAAAGCTAGGAGTTAGCCAAAAAGTGTCTAGATTAGTAAATCCACTTGGAATGACTTTAAATAGTAATGGGCTAGCAATGTATTTAGCTCTCTCTTGCATTATGATTGCACAATTTTATGGAATTGAAATATCTGTGATAAACATGATTAAAATAGTCGTACTGTCAACGTTAGCCTGCCTAGGTACAGTGGCGGTACCTGGAGGAGGACTTATAGCATTGGCAATGGTAGTACCAAGCCTTGGACTGCCAGTAGAAAGCATTGCACTACTTTCTGGGATAGACTGGTTTTCTGGTATGTTTAGAACTGTATTAAATGTAGATATTGATGCGCTAATCTCAATGATAATTGCAAAAGATGAAAAAGAACTAGATTATGAAATATTAAATAGTTAGAATATATTAAATTTTTGGGAGGAATATTATGAAAAGAATTGTTGTAGCCTTAGGTGGTAATGCACTTCAAGCGGAAGGCAAGGAAGCAACGGCGGAGTCTCAATTAGAAGTTGTAAAAGAAACAGCTGTTCATCTTGCTGATTTAATAGAAGAAGGATATGAGTTAGTAATAGCTCATGGTAATGGACCACAGGTAGGAAGAATTGTAATACAAAATGAATATTCAAGTGAAGTAACTCCTGCTATGCCATTTGATATTTGTGGTGCAATGAGTCAAGGTATGATTGGTTATCATATACAGCAGGCATTAAGGGAAGAACTTATGAAAAAGAAAATCAACAAACCGGTAGTAAGTCTTATAACTCAAGTTGTTGTTGATAAAGATGATGCTGCATTTAAAAATCCAACAAAACCTATTGGACCATTTTATGAAAAAGGCAAAGCAGAAGAGCTTCAAAAGGAAAAAGATTATGTGATGGTAGAAGATTCAGGTCGTGGGTATAGGAGAGTTGTTGCATCACCTAAACCTAAAAAAATAGTAGAAGTAGAGTCAATAAAAACATTAATGGATAATGATACTGTGGTAATTACAGTAGGCGGTGGTGGAATACCTGTAATTGAGCTAGAAGATAAAAGCCTTAAGGGTATAGCTGCAGTAATAGATAAGGATTTTGCATCAGAAAAATTAGCAGAGGATATTGATGCAGATGAACTTATTATATTAACAGGTGTTGATAGGGTTGCAATAAATTTCGGTAAACCAAATCAAATAAATTTAGATAAATTGACAGCAGAAGATGCTAAAAAATACATTGAGGAAGGATACTTTGCTAATGGAAGTATGCTTCCTAAGGTTGAAGCAGCTTTAAAATTTGCTGAATCTAAAAAAGGTAGAAAAGCAATTATTGCTTCACTAGAGAAGGCAAAGTTAGCATTAAAAGGTGAAAGTGGAACTATTATAACCTTAGACTAATACTACTAAATTTATAATGAAGGTTAAAAAATATAGTTTTACAGCCTTTTTGAAAGAATACTGTCTTCATTTCACATTTCAATAACATAATAAAAGCATCACAGTCTTAAAAGCTGTGGTGCTTTTATTTGTCTAAAATTTTTAATTTTAAAAATTTCAGTATTATGAATGATTTAATTCGCAAATTGACAGTGTATGTTATAATATACCTAATAATTGTATGATTTAAAGTTTGTATAATATCCTAAAAGTTATGATATTGTAATAAAAAATACATATGATATTTATAATAATTTACAGGAACTCAATAGGAGGGGTTAGATGACTATTTTTGAATTATTGAACTTGACTAAATTAAAGGTAATTAATACAAAAGCCGATTTGTATAGAGAAGTGGAAACAATAGAGTCAACAGAAACCCCAGATGTAACGACCTACCTACCAAAAAACACCTTACTTATTACAACAGCTATGGTATATAAAGATAACCAAGATGAGCTTTGTGAACTTATTTATAGATTAAATGATTTACCCTGTGCAGCATTGGCAATCAAATTGGGTCGTTTTATTGATGAATTAGATGAAAAAGTTATCATGACGGCAGATAAGTTGGGATTTCCTCTTTTACAAATTCCTGTGGAAGCTACATTGGGAGAAGTTTATCAAAAGGTGCTTTCTTATTTATGGAACATTCAAAACAAGGAAATACTTTATGCATTAAACACTCAGAAAAAATTCTCCAATCTTCTTTTTCAGGGTGAATCCGCAGAAATGTTGTTAAATAATTTAAGTATTATCTTAAAAAAGTCGGTTCTACTTATGGATCCCCTTGGAAATATTATTTGTACCAATCGTGATTTTACAGAAGAAAATATAGAAACAGCAAAAGAATTATTTTTTTCTCTTTCACTATATAAAAAACAATCAAGTGCAGTGAAACATCATATTGATACAAAAAATAAAAAAGATAGAATATCCATTTATCCTTATCATGCTTTTGATGATAGTTCTTGTTATCTTTTTATTTTTAATTCAGAGTCATTATCTGCTGATGCCTCGGCCTTAGTCATAGAACAGGTACTGCTTGCATTTGAATTCTTATTATATAAAAACCTGTGTATTTCATATAATAAATTAAAAGATGATGAAAGATCTTTATTATTTGTATTAAATAAACGTAAAAGTGATAATTTGACGTCACAACAGTTATTAACCATTGGAAAAGCACATGGTTTAAAGCTTAGTAAGTTCTATTATGTCGTTTTAGTAACGCTGGAATCTTTTAAAAATAACAAGTTTCATGTTGATAAATTCTCTCATCGTGAACAAAAGTATATTTTTATTTATGAATGGTTAGAAAAAGAGTTGTTTAAGGATTATCGTAATAGTGTAATTTTGCTACCAGAAATTAAAAATTACAGATATGTGTTTTTAATTCAAGGCAATACAAATGACTTAACAGAAAAGCTTAGGTATTATCATGACAAGCTTAAGACGATGTTAAAAGTCAACGTTAGCTTTTCATATGGTAATAGAATGTCAGAAATAGAAGCAATAAAATACTCCTATTTTCAAGCCTTAGAAAGTTATAAGATGGGAGAAGAAAGAAACAACATTTCTTATATCAAATATTATAAAACTAAAAATGCTGCTGAGTTGCTAAAAACACTTTCTAGAGATCAGGTAGAAGGATTCTGTCTTTATAATTTAAGAACATTAGCATATCCAGAGAATAGAAGGACTTTAGAACTTAGAAATACCTTAAAGACTTATTTGGAGTTGAAATGTAATATTACAGAAACTGCAAATAAGATGTTTATTCATAGAAATACGGTAAAATATAGAATAAAAAAATGCGAAGATATCCTGGAGCGAGAAATAGACGACTCTGATTTTATATTTCAATTACAATTAAGTCTAATTTTAACAGAGGACAAATAAGTGGCCACTTTATTACATAGTGTTTGATTTATCTAAGAATTTATTTCATTCATAAAGTATAAAGATTCTTCTATTAGAGATAAGGTATCCTCGCAGGTGGTGTCCTTGTCGAAGTCATGTGCTTTGGCAGAAGCTACAAATAGATGAGACTTAGGTATCAGAGAAGATAAAATTTGAGATTCTGCAAAAGGTACATCTGTATCATGGAAACTATGAGCAAGGAAGACGGGAGGATAATAATTAAAATCTGTTGATTTTTTTAATGAGTATAAATTATAAAAATCCTCTATAGAATTATCAGTAATCATATCTATCCACTTTCCTGTTTGGCGGGCATGTACATATAAGCTGTATCGTGTATCTAGCAAACCTTCTGTGGTTTCACCTTCTTTGCATATAGAGGTGATTGTCTCCTCATCTACAGCAGGGAATTGTGCATAATACGGACTTGGCTGATTGTGCCAGGAATCGTGAGCAAAGGTATAACCATAATAAGAAAGAATTCCAATTGGCTTCTCTGGTAAATCCATCCTTGGAGCGAGAAGGCATAAATATGCACCGGCAGATCTTCCCCATAGGAAATAAGGGCATTTAGAATGAAATAAATCTGTACGGTTATTTAAATACCATATAATAGCATCTTTCACGTCATTTATTATATTAGAAAGTTTAGTTACCGGAGCCAAGCGATAATCAAAGGCAAGGATAGAGTATCCCGCATCACAAAACATATTAATATGATATTCTGGAAGGTCTGTTCTTTTTCCATATAGTAAGCCCCCACCATGAAAATATAAAAGCGTTGCACGGGTTGTTTTTTGTGTGCTTCGATATAGTGTAGCATATAATTCGATATTTGTTTTTTTATAGGAGAATGTCTCCAGTGATATTTTGTTTAAATTTGTAGAATTCAAAAGAATACCTCCATATCAGGAATGAGAATATTCAAAAACTCTATGTTCTGTATTTTCTCATTTCTTATTAACTTTTTAGTGTCTCAATTTGTTTCAAAATGGCTCAGTTCTTCGCAAAGCAAGCCTTCTTTATTAAACTAAATTTAGGTAATTTAAAGATATAATCAAAGTTTAGCATACAGTAAATCCAATTGCAAATATCATAGAAATAGAGAAGATATAATATTTAAAGTAGAAGTAAGATTTAAAAAAGAGAATATAAATATATCATCAAGGGATGGAGAGTTAATGCTAGCCATGCCCTATTATTTTTTATGTAATCTTTTTGAAGTTTAGCTGGTAGAGTTATACGAAAAATAGCTATCAATTAGATTAATAAGGAAGATAGCTCGTAGAAAAAATAACAGTTGACATATGAAAAGGGAAGTATTAATATAAAGATATACCCCACCCCTGGGGGGAGGTAAGAATAGCGAAATTGCTATAAAAACTTAAACTATAAAATATATTTAAATAAGAAAGGAGCAAGACAATGTCAAAAAATATTTTAGAAGTAAGGAATTTAAAGAAAGAATTCATATTAAGCAAAGATCGAAAAATCAAAGCAGTCAAAGGCATAAGTTTTGATGTAAGACGAGGGGAGGTATTTGGATTTCTAGGACCAAATGGTGCAGGAAAAAGTACTACTATAAGTATGCTTACAACACAGAAGGAAGCTACCTCTGGTGATATTCTAATTGACGGAAAATCTCTAGTAGAAGATCCAGGTCGTGCTCGTAGAAAAATTGGTGTAGTAGCTCAACATAATAATTTGGATAGAGGGTTAACTGCACGAGAAAATCTTATATATCATGCAATGTATTTTGGAATAGATAATAAAACTGCAAATAAAAGAGCGGATGAATACCTTGAGAGGTTTGGATTAACAGATCGTCAACATGATTATGTGAGGAGTTACTCTGGTGGAATGGCTCAACGATTAAAGATTGCAAGAGCAATCATGCACAATCCCGATATCTTGTTTCTAGACGAGCCAACAACGGGTCTAGATCCAAGCTATAGAACTATTTTATGGGAACAGATGTTGGAACTAAATAAAGCAGGTACTACTATATTTTTAACAACTCACTATATGGAAGAGCCTGAGAAATTATGTGATCGAATTGCAATAGTTGATCAGGGGGAATTAAAGGCAATCGGTACTTCTGATAAGTTGAAAGCTTTAATTCCTAGCAATAATATAGTATCTATAAAATTAGCAGAACTAAAAGGTGACTTCATTAAGAAGGCCAAAACTTTACAAGATGTTGAAAAGGCTGTTATTCAAAATGGATTACTACTTTTATATATGAAACACGAGAATCCTGATTTCAATCATATTCTTGATTGGGTAAAAACATTGAATACTTCATTACAAAATATAAGCTTGAGTACAAGTACACTTGATGATGTATTCATTCACTTAACTGGAAAGGGGGACGTTAACAATGACTAAAATAAATAGTGAGAAGAGCTATAAAAATGTGACATGGATGGCTTTTAAAACAATGGTGAAGCGAGACTTGGTGATACAAATTCGTGATAAATGGGAATTCGTTTTCCGTGTGGCCATGTTACCCTTCATATTGATTTTAGCATATGGATATATACTACCAAAGATAGGCTTGGTGCCAGAATCATTTCCAACCCAGATGTTTTCAGGTATGGTTGGTATGAGTATGATTGTTACAGGAATCCATGGTACTGGAGTTCCTCTTACAATGGATTTCAATAACTCTAGAGAAATAGAAGATCGATTGATGGCTCCTGTTAATATAAGAACGGTTGCATTAGCAAAAATGTTTGTAGGTATCATAGAATCTTGGATTGGTGGATTAATTGTATTACCTTTCTCTTTGATTCTAATGGGAAGTTCTTTAGAGATTACACTAAATCTTCAAAGTATACTAATTCTAATTCCTATTTTATTACTTACTTCTATTGCGTCAGCAACATTGGGACTACTAGTAGGAACTATTATTAAACCAATGCAAATTGCAGCTATGTTTCCTGGCTTCTTAATGCCAATGGTATTCTTGGGAGCGATATTCTTCTCATGGAGTGACTTAGCTGCAACACCAATTATTCAAAAATTAGTATTAATCAATCCATTAGTATATGTAAATGAGGCTCTAAGAGCAGTGTTAACTCCACAAATTGCTCATATGTCATTATACCTTAGTATTTTAGGTATTATCTTAAGTATCTTAATTATGGGATATTTTGGATCAAAAAGATTTATGAGAATGGCAAAAGGGGCTTAGATAGCTGTATCATGCTCCACCATCTCTTATATGGGAGTTTAGGGAGTGAAGATATGAATGTTGAGCAAAAAAAGGCATTACAGTCACTAAAACAGCAAAAGATCAAATTGAAACAATAATAAAATAGAGGGGAAAAATTATAAATATTTAATTATTGAGATTAAAGAAAAATAAAGGCTGCACCTGTTATAGATGCAGCCTTTTTTGTAAGAACCATCTTCTAATTCTTTTTTGCAAAGATTGTTTATTAGTTTTCTATAACCGTTGTTGGAGTTGCATTTTTAACTACAATAATTGCATCATAGGCTTCGCTTGGAATCATATTTAAGGTATAGAATTTTTTAAAATTTTTCTGCCAATTATTAAATTCAGCACCGATATTTGCCATTGGTTGTTTTTTCTCAATAATGGTCTTTAAAGTTGGATTTGCTTTTGCTTTTTTAAAATCCATAAAATATTGATTTTTAGGCAATTTTACAAATTGATCAACAAGTTCGTTGCGGTTTGTAAGAGTAAAATTTTTAGCTTCATTATTTCTTGTAACTGCCCTAAAAGTATTATTATAAAAATCTGTTCCGATTGCATAATAGGCATCTCCAAAATCACCAGCTAAATGATTCCCCATAGAAGTATAAGACAGTGAAGTTGAAGATTTCTCAATATGTCCGTTATGACCGTTAATAAATATCATGTTATCTTCTTCATATTCCAATATCCATTTCACCTTATTACTCATGTATTTATCTCTAGTCTGTGAATAATTCACATCACCGCTTTGTAAGATGGCATTTTCTTTTATGGATTGAGCAAATTGAAGAGCTAAGGAATATTCTTTTTCGCTTGTGGTTTTTATGTATTTGGTCTTATTGGAGTTCATCTCAGATATTAAATTTTCTACAGCCTTCAATCCTTCCTTCACCTTTGCAGCTTTTTCCGTATATACGGTATTATCATTTAAGTTTTTAAGTGAATCCTTGTATTTCACAGCTAAATCTGGATTTACTTTTTCGAGATATGCAAACAGCCCTTCTTTGCTGTTGTCGTATCTTTGCATATCAAACCCATAGAATTTGATTTTTTTAGATTGGTCCAAATTTTTGTTGTAATCTTGTATCCATTGAACCAAATCAACCATTTCCTCTGTCATATAGATACCAAATCCAATTTCAGCAACTGCTTCTTTTGCAGTTCCTTTTCCATTTAGAACATAACTATTTACTTTCTGACATCCGCCAAAGTCTCCTTCAATGGCAAACACCCTGCAACCGTTATTTTTTACTAGTGCTTGAAATACTTCTTTTTTTAAAATTTGAAATTCTGCATTACCATGGGTAGCTTCTCCAAGGGCCACAACCTTTATATTATCTGACATGGTAATAGACTCAATTCCCGTAACATATTGGTCTATATTTTCCAACGCTTTTACTTCTTTTTTGTAGCCAGAAAACAGCCACACTATGGCAAATACAAATGTGAATAGTAAAAGAGAACTTTTAATTTTCATTTTTATTTCCTCCTGAAAGTTAAATTACTACATTATTTTAATAATGCACCTGACATAATTATATAGGTTAGGTATAAAATTGTAAAATTGTATATGTGAATAATAGATAAAAAGATGTAATTGAGGATATTTGCCACCTTAGATGATTTTGATGATGACTTCAGGAAGTCCTCTTTTTTATTTAAGGTTCATTAAAGGTATGATGGTTATAATAAAGTCATAAGGTAACTACAAATAATTTAATGAAAGTATAGTATGATATTTTCTTGATATAATAAAAAAAGGAGGTATTTATGTGAGAATTTTAATGGTAGAAGATGAAAAGTATATGGCCGAAGCTATAGAGCAAGTCTTAAAGAAAAATAATTACAGCGTTGACTTAGCCTTTGATGGTGAATATGGATTAGACTGTGGAATTTCAGGTATATATGACATTATTATTCTCGACATTATGCTTCCTAAAATGGACGGAATAAGTGTATTAAAAGAATTGCGTAAAAATGGTATTCAGACACCAGTGATCTTGCTTACGGCAAAAGGCGAAACCGAGGATAAAGTGAGGGGTCTTGACAGCGGAGCCGACGATTATCTGGCAAAGCCTTTTCACACAGAGGAGTTGATGGCGCGTTTACGTGCCTTAGGGCGGAGAAAAGATGAACTAATAAAGGATAACATTTTACAATATGCAGATATTGAATTGAATCTGCTTACTTTAAATCTTAACTGTGGGAGAAAAGAATTCAAATTGACTTTAAAGGAATGTCAACTGTTAGAGCTTTTAATAAAGCGAAAGGATATTATTATTTCAAAGGATTCCATCATTGAGAAGCTGTGGGGTTACGAAGCCTATGCAGAGGATAACAATGTGGAAGTATATATATCTTTTTTGCGTAAAAAATTAAGCAATATAAAATCCCAGGTTAGCATTCAAACAGTGCGAGGTGCGGGTTATGTATTAAAAATCACAAAGGATGGAAGTTGATATGTTTAAAAAACTGCGAAATAGGTTCATTATACTGAATATGTCAATTATTTCTATATTGATGCTTGCCGCTTTTGTAATTATTTATTTTACAACCTCCAATAATGTAGAAACAGAAAACAGAAACAAACTTGAATTGTTATATTCAAAACCAAACATAGCATTTCCTAATTTGCCAGAGGATACAAAACAAAATAAGATAATCACTGGCGGGATTCTCTCCGATTTTTCCTTTTCTTTCAATATATTTGTAGATTTAGATGGTAATATTATTAAAGTAATATCAAATACTGACATGCCGGAGGAAATATATTTTAAAGCAACGGAACTTGCGTGGAATGAGAAAAAAGATCATAGTATTATATCTATTGAAGATAAGCGATGGCAATATAAAATATTTCCTATGAATAGGACCTTTGTGACCCGTGAAAAGGGAAAACAATCCATAATAAATTTCAATGATAATAATTATCAAATTATATTTTTAGATGTTACAGATTCTCACAAAACATTGACGGAGTTGCTTACTACATTATTTTTCGTAGGAATCATTATGCTTTTCGTTATATTCACAATCAGTCTTTTCTTTGCAAGTAGATCCATTAGGCCTATTTCAGAGGCATGGGAGAAGCAAAAACAATTCATTGCTGATGCTTCCCACGAATTAAAAACGCCTCTTGCCATTATAAATGCCAATTCCGATGCTCTCCTTGCAAATCAGGATGAAACCATTAAAAGTCAGAAAAAGTGGCTTGATTATATAAAAACCCAAATTGACAGAATGGGTAAACTTGTAAATGACCTTCTATATTTGGCTAAGACAGAGGATATAAACAGCAGAATGATTGAGATACCTTTTGATATCAGCGAGGTAGTGAATGACGTCATATTATCAATGGAGACTGTAGCCTTTGAGAAAGATATTATGCTTTTACAAGAGGTAGAAGAAAATATCATTATCAAAAGTGACTGTGAAAAGATCAAACAGGTGGTTACTATACTGCTTGATAACGCAATAAAGTATACGGATGAAAAAGGATGTATTGATATTGTGCTGAAAAAAACAAGACATCAGCTGGTATTTTCCATTAAAAACAGTGGCAAGGGTATATCAAAGGAAAATCTTCCAAAATTGTTTGATCGTTTTTATAGGACGGATCCTGCAAGAACACAGGAAAATGGTGGTTATGGTTTGGGATTGTCTATTGCCAAAGTGATTATAGACCGACTGTATGGTGAAATTTACGCTGACAGCGTAAAGGATGAATGCACCACGTTTACTTTCACACTTGGATTATAATGGATTCCATATAACCTATATAAGTTGATAAAATTTATCATAGCCTTCTATAGTGATTTCACTATAGAGGGCTTTTTTAGTCTTTAAAAATAAAGCTTTCATTTAAGGTTGGCTAAAGGTTGAGGAATTATAATTATAAATGTAGAATGGTTATTCAAAAAATATAAGGTATTAAAGGAGAGAAAATGAACATGTACATTTTTCAAAATGCACTAAAAAATATAGTGCGAAATCGTGGCAGAAATATTTTGATGGGTATTATTATTTTTGCCATAATTGTTACAACAGTGGTTGCATTGATTATTAACAACACTGCCAGTGGAATTATTGATGATTATAAGACTCGTTTTGGCTCGGAGGTTACAATTACTCCAAATATGGAAAAAATGAAACAGGAGGCGCAAACCCAAATGGGTGGTGGCAAAACTACTGTTAGAATGCAGCGTCCACCCATATCACCTGAGCAATATGTTGCCTTCGGCGATTCAGAATACATTTTAAACAGCGTCTATACGGCGGCTGTGGGTGTTAAAGGCGAAGATGTCACCCCAATGGATGCAGACGCTGCCACAGGTGAAAATACAATGATGAGATCAGGAGGGACAAGCAACTTCCAACCGGAAATGCGTCTTTACGGAAACTTTTGGGATGATTTTAATGATGGAAATCGTGAAATTGCAGAGGGCAGGCTGGTGGAAAATAAAGATGAGTGTGTTATAAGCACCGACCTTGCCGAGCTTAATGGTATTTCAGTTGGAGATATCATTACTTTAGACGGTATGCTGAGTGACGAAGAGGACAACACCTATAATATTACGTACGCATTGACTGTTGTAGGTACTTTTCATGATACAACAGAAGAATATTCTACCTCAATGTTCAAAAATTCTTATATGAACAGACGCAATGAAATCTTAGCTGATTTTGATACGGTTTTAGCTCCAATGGAGTCAGGACAGAGAGGTATTGAGATCACTGCTAACTATTATTTGAAAAACCCGGATATGCTTGCAGATTTCAAAAATCAGGTATATGCAAAGGGGTTAAACGAAGTATATGATGTTACAACAGATGAAGCAAGCTATCATAAGATTGTGGGCCCGGTTGAAGGCTTAAAGAGCATTTCTGTTACCTTTATGGTTATTGTTTTAATTCTTGGTGGTATCATTCTTGCACTTCTTTCTTCAATTTCCATTCGTGAAAGGAAATATGAGGTTGGTGTTCTAAGAGCCATGGGTATGAAAAAAGGAAAAGTAGCTTTGGGACTTTGGACGGAAATACTTATTATAACCTGTGTATGCCTAGTTATTGGAATAAGCTCAGGCACACTTGCCGCACAACCTGTAGCCAATGCTCTGCTTAATAATCAAATTGCAGCGGCAGAGGAAGTAGAAGCTAAAGCAAGTACAGGAGGCCCTAAAATGATCATAGTAGGTGGAAAAGCGGCGGGAAGTACAAATGTAGAGCCACTTGATAATATGGACGTTTCTCTTGGATTTGATACAATAGCGGAAATTATCGCCATCTCATTACTTCTTGCTTCGGTCTCCGGAATTGTTTCCATAGGTAAAATCACAAAATACGAACCTATTAAAATACTCATGGAAAGGAATTAGGTGAGGTATATGAGCATATTGATATTAAAAAATGTAACCTATAAATATGAAAGTGCAAAAAAAATAGTTTTAAATGCTGTGAGTGCAGAATTTGAAGCAGGAAGAGTTTACACAATTGTAGGAAGATCCGGCTCAGGAAAATCTACCCTGCTGTCCCTTATGTCAGGTCTTGATGTCTGCACAGGGGGCGAGATATTGTATGACCAGAGGGATCTGAAAAACATTGACCGCGACAAATACAGGGCAAAGGACATTGGTGTTGTGTTCCAAAGTTTTAATCTTTTAACAAATGCAACCGCCGTGGAGAACATTGTCCTGTCCATGAATATTAGCGGTAGCGCTGAAAAGGATAGAAAGACTTTTGCATATATGCTCTTGGAGAAGGTAGGTATTGACAGAGAAACCGCAGATCGTAAAATACTAAGGCTTTCGGGTGGAGAGCAGCAGCGTGTGGGCATTGCAAGAGCCTTATCCCATAGTCCCGATATTATCATAGCGGATGAACCCACAGGTAACTTGGATAAAGATACTGAAACGGAAATCCTCAAAATTTTTACTGCCCTTGCTCATGAGGAGAATAAATGTGTTATTATCGTTACCCATTCCAAAAAGGTCACTTCTGTTGCAGATGTAGTTTTGGGTATCAGCGAGGGTAAACTAATGCAGGTTAAGCAATAAGTAAGAAATTTGATAAAACAATAATTTAGATAAAAATAATTAGATAAAAAGATACAATGGGAAATTTGATTCGCATAATTTGATATTTAATAAACCTATTTTAAGACTTACGATGACATTATGACATTTAATCTTTATTTCACTCCTGTACACTTTCATGTATGGAACATAATAAAAAGGAGAAAAATTAAAATGAGAAAAGGAAAATTGCATTATAAAGCAACTTTTATAAAAATAGTAAGTCTTTTATTATTAATTACTGCATTCATTATTTTTTGGAAAGTAATCAAGAATCAATATGATGTTAAAGCCACTGGAAATAAGGGAAATAAAACGATTATTAATTATGAAGACAATACTTCTAAAGTGAACCAATATTTAGCAGTTCCATTGATTATGCAAGAACCAGAGCTAATGCGAGGATGTGAGGTAACCAGTCTTGCGATGCTTTTACAATATATGAATATAGATGTGGATAAAATGGAACTTTCGGAAATGATAAAATATGTTCCATTTAGAGATGAAAAGGACCAAAATGGAAATATGCACGAAGGTTTTGTTGGTGATATGGAAACATTCGACAATCCTGGTCTAGGGGTTTATGTGGAGCCAATCATTGAATTAGCACAAAAATATGTTTCACACCAAAGAATTATAAATCTCACGGGAAAAAGTATGAGAGATTTATATGATCAAATTGATCAAGGTCATCCAGTTTGGGTGATAAACAACGTAAATTTTCAAGTACTATCTTCTAATCAATTTAAAACTTGGAATACAAAAATTGGCGAGATGGAAGTTACCTATCAACAACATAGTGTGGTTATTACAGGCTATGATGATGACTTTGTCTATATTAATGATCCACTCTATCCAGAAGTCAATCGAAAAGTGAATTCTACAGATTTTGAAAGTTCATGGAAGCAAATGGGTTCCCAAGCAATGACGATTAAAGAATAATCAAGCCAATAGTTGTGGACAAAGGTAAAACAATTACAAAGGAAGAATTTCTTGAACCAAAGGACGGTTCAAGAAATTTTATTTTAGACCTATTTTTGTTTATTAAGACTGAATATTCTGTTAAGATTAAATTGTGAATAATTTGACATGTAAATTTTGTCTTTATATAGAAGATAATAATGAAACTACATAATGCAATAGGCTGTTATTTTCAGCATCTATGTTACTTAGGTTAAGGGGTGAAAACATGGGTAATTATATGGAATTTATTATGAAAGCTTGGCGTGAGTTTGTGGAATATGATAAAGTCAATGAAGAAATTAAAAAGGATATAAGAGATTCATGGATAAGATGTAAAGAATACGGTGTAGATTATATGGATGGAAGAGGTGTGGAAGAATATAAAATTCCTGTAGAAATTAAAATAAAAGAGAATGTGGAGTTAATTTCAGTGGCACATTCTATAATGGAGAATTTATACAACACAATATCAGGTTCAGGTTTTGCTTTATTCCTTGCAGATAAAGATGGATATATACTAGATGTTATTGGTGATGAGAATATTTTAGAGAAAGCTAGTGCTTTAAGATTTACAAAGGGAGCCTTGTGGTCAGAAAAAGCTGTAGGAACTAATGCTATAGGAACTTGCCTACACTTAGACAAACCAATACAAACTATAGGAGCTGAGCATTATGGAATACACCAGCATGCTTGGACATGCTCCTCAGCACCTATTCATGATAGTGATGGGAAAATATTAGGATGTATAAATATGTCTGGTATATGTAAAGATGCTCATCTACATACCTTAGGAATAGTTACTGCAGCAGCTGAATCCATAAAGAAACAATTAGAACTTATACTATCCTATAATTTACTAAATATAACCTTTGACTCCATTGGAGAGGGTATGATAGTTATAGATGAAAAATTTAATATTAAGAGAGTAAATCATAGAGCAGAAGATATTTTAGGTATAGATCAAAGAGAAATATTTAAAATAGATATAAAGAAAGCCTTAGGGAATTTAAATTTTAATTACATTATAGAAAATTATGAGGAAAGTTATAATAATATTGAATGTGATTTTCATATAAAAAATAAGAGAATAAAATGTATATTAAATGTGGTACCCATGAATACCAACAATAGGCTTATGGGGGTAGTTATAACTTTTAGGGAAAGTAAATCCGTACATAAATTTGTAAATAAAGTAGTAGGTTATAAGGCCACCTATAGGTTTAAAGATATTGTAACTAGCAACGAAAAAATGATAAACATGATAAATTTCGCAAAGAAGGCTGCAAGAAGTGATTGCAATATATTAATAGAAGGGGCTAGTGGCACAGGGAAAGAGTTAGTAGCTCAAGCTATACATAATTACAGTGAAAGAAGTAATGGGCCTTTTGTAGCTGTAAATTGTGCTTCAATTCCTAGAGAGCTAATGGAGAGTGAACTTTTTGGTTATGATAAAGGAGCTTTTACTGGAGCAGCTAAAGAAGGACATCCTGGGAAATTTGAACTAGCTGATGGAGGGACTATTTTTTTAGATGAATTAGGAGAACTTCCTTTAGATATGCAATCTAAACTATTGAGAGTTTTAGATAACAATACAATTGTTAGAGTTGGTGGAAATTACGAGAAGAAATTAGATGTGAGAATAATAGGTGCAACAAACAAAAAGTTAAAAGAGGAAATAAGTAGAAAAACCTTTAGAGAAGATCTATATTATAGATTAAATGTAATGAATATAAGAACAATTCCTTTAAAGGAAAGAAAGGAAGATATAGAGGTACTAGTAAAATATTTTATCAATAAGCTCAATATAAAAAATAAGGATAAATATAAGCGGATAAAAAGTGATTACATAAATAAACTTAAAAAACATGATTGGCCTGGAAATGTAAGAGAACTTAGAAATGCTATAGAACGAGATTATTACTCTAGTGAAAATGACATAATCTACATGCAGTCTTCAGAAAATCCGCGAATAATAGAAGATAATTTTAGCAATGAGAAAGCAAATGATTTAGAGAAGATAGTAACTATAGATATTTTAGAAAAAGAAAGCATAATAAAAGCTATTGATCTTTGCGGCGGGAACATGGTAAAATCTGCAGAAATGCTTGGGATAAGTAGAGCTACCATCTATAGAAAAATAAAAAAATATAATATATAAGTTGCAATTAAATTTACATTATGAATATAGGCTTTGTTATGGGTTATGAAGGAAATGATTATAAATTTGATATATGGGAAATTTTTTGATTTGTTATGTGAAGTTTATATAGGGCGGTTTGTTTTTTAATTATCAATAAATAGTATAATATGTGTATCAAAATGAGAAAATAATATAGACAATCTCAAAATGAGTCACTAAAATGTGTATCGTTTTGAGATTTTTTATTTTAAGAATTGTTTCTTGCATTAAATCGAACATAATTAAAATTTAATTATAGAGGTGATTATTATAGAAATATGGCACAATATAGCCATTTGTAGCAAGGAAAATAAAAAGAATTAAATAATATTTAAAAAAGTACCACAGGTTAATTTATTGGTATAATAATTGCTTTATAGATATGTGAGAATATTCACAATATACTTAATTATTATTTTTAGGAGGTACTTTTATTATGAAAGCAGCGCTATGGTATGATAAAGAGGATATTAGAGTTGAAGAGGTAGAGGAGCCAAAGGTTACTAAAGGAAATGTGAAAATTAAAGTTAAATGGTGTGGAATATGTGGTTCAGATTTACATGAATATTTAGGAGGACCTATTTTTATACCAGTTGGACAACCACATCCCTTAAGTGGCAATGTGGCACCAGTAGTTTTAGGTCATGAGTTTTCAGGAGATGTTGTAGAAGTTGGAGAAGGTGTAACTAATTTTAAAATTGGAGATAGGGTTACTGTAGAACCTATAGTAGCTTGTGGAGAATGTCCAGCCTGCAGAGAAGGTAAATATAATCTTTGTTCTTCCCTAGGATTTCATGGACTTTGTGGTAGCGGTGGAGGACTTGCAGAATATACGGTATTTCCAGAAGAATATATACATAAAATACCAGATAGTATGTCCTATGAACAGGCAGCATTAATAGAGCCAATGGCTGTAGCACTTCATTCTATTAGAATTTCTAATTTTAAAACAGGAGATACTGCAATTGTACTTGGTTCAGGACCAATAGGGCTTGCCACTATTGAATGTTTAAAAACAGCAGGAGCAAAGTTAGTAGTAGTATTACAAAGAAAATCAATAAGACAGGAATATGCAAAGAGGGCAGGAGCAGACGTTGTTCTTGATCCAAATGAAGTTGATATAGCTAAGGAAGTTAAGAAGCTTACTGGTGGAACTGGTGTAGATGTAGCCTTTGAAACCACAGGAGCAAAGGTAGGTTTTGATGTAGGATTAGATAGTTTAAAATATGAAGGAACTATGGTAGTAACAAGTATTTGGGAAGAGGATGTAAGCTTTAATCCTAATGCCTTAGTGTTTTCTGAAAAGAAAATAGTAGGAACCTTAGCTTATAGACACGAATTTCCAGCTACAATTGCACAAATGAAGGATGGAAGAATTAAGGCAGAGGGATATATAACTAAAAAAATAGTTCTTGATGATATAGTAGAAGAAGGTTTTGGAGCTCTGACAGGCCCTGAAAAGAAAAAGCATGTAAAAATTCTTGTAACTCCAGATAAATCCCTTTTAAGTGAATAAAAAATTTTCATAGGAGAAACTGGAAACAGTTTCTCCTTATTTATAATATACTACTAGCACTCTAGTCTATTCTTTTTCCTCATAGTGACTAATAGAAAGGTTACGGAAATCATTAATATAAAAGTAGTTATTATTCCACCTCTAATCCATACTTCCCGCATTATACCAAATACAAAACCACCTACTATTGTGTGTAATTCTGATTGACTACAGAACGTATGTTTGATAAACTTTATTTATACATATTATACAAAAAATACTATAATAAGAGGGGGAGTTTTCTTGAATTCAGAAGAATTAATACAGTCTATTTCAAATATTGTAGAGGAGCAAAGTAAGAAAGAAACCAATGTATTTGGATATGAAGGATGGATTTATCATGTTACCACTGTAGTTAAATATGCAAAATTGTTGGCGGAAAAATTAGGAGCAGATAAAGAAATAGTTGAAATAGCAGCTTTGTTGCATGATTATGCAAGTGTAAAAGATTCATCAATGTATAAAGAACATCATATATACGGGGCAATTGAAGCAGAAAAGATTTTAAAAGGTTTCAATTATCCAGAAGAAAGAATAAATAAAGTTAAAGACTGTATTATCCAGCATAGGGGAAGCGTACCACTTGAAAGAACTACTAAAGAATCAATATGTATTGCAAGTGCTGATGCCATGGCTCATATAGATCAAGTACCATCTCTATTACATCTTGTATACTATAAAAGGAAAATGGAGGTAAGTGAGGGTGCTAATTGGGTAAGGGAAAAGATTGAAAGAAGCTGGAATAAACTATGTCCTGAAGCCAAAGAAATTATAAGAGACAAATATGAAAGCGCTAAAATTGTGCTTAAAAGTTAATTTAAAGTGATATAGAGGTATATATAATATTTGTAAAATGCCGAGTAAGGAAGACTCATAGGTTTTCCTTGAAAATACAATGTCGTAAATACTAGGTTTAAAGCTAGGGAGGAAGGGATTTATTTTATGAACTTAATATATGGAACATATAATCCATCTAAGCTTGAAAGTATGATAAAAATGCTAGATGGACTTAATATTTCTATTGCTAGTCTTGAAACTCTTGATATGGACTTAAAAAAGGCTGAAGAAACTGGTAAGGATCCATTAGCAAATGCAACACAAAAGGCTATATTTTATTTTAAACAAATTAAAAAGCCTATATTTTCTTGCGATTCTGGGTTATATTTTGAAGGTGTTGATGAAAGTGATCAACCAGGGGTATTGATAAAAAGAATTCATGGAAATAATTTGACTTATAGAGAAATGCTCAATTATTATAGCAATTTAGCAGGAAGATATGGAGGGCGATTAACCGCCTATTATAAGAATGCCATATGTCTAGTAATAGATGAGAATAATATTTATAAGTATGATGGTGAAGATATATGTTCTGAAAAGTTTTATATTGTAGACAAGCCACATGTGAAATATAGAGAGGGTTTTCCCTTAGATTCCATATCTGTAGAGATAGAAAGCATGAAATATTATTATGATTTAGAGGGTAGCAAAAGTGAAAGTTTAGGTTTTATTGATGGATTTAGAAACTTTTTTATTAGAAGCCTAAAGAATTATTTAAATATTAATTCATCTGACAAATCAATATGCTTGGAAACTGAGAGATTGAGATTACGTGACCATAAAATGGAGGATTTAGACACGCATCATAGATTATTTTCAGATAAAGAATCCATGCATTATTTAGAGGATATAATGACAAATTCAATAGAAGAGTCTAGAGAGAATTTACTAGCTGCTATTGATGATATAAATAATCCAAAGAGAACAAAATATTTTTTGAGAATGGAAGATAGGAATACCAAGGAGCATATTGGAGAAATAGGGTATACAGTAACAGATTTTACCCCTGTAGGTAAGCTAGTACATTTAGGATATTTTACTTATCCTAAATATTGGAATAAGGGGTATACCACAGAGGCTTTGAAGGAAATAATGAGATTTGCTTTTGAGGACAATGAGGTTTTTAGAATTACAACTGGTTGCATAAAAGAAAATATTGGCTCAGAGCGAGTGATGGAAAAGTGTGGAATGCTAAAGGAAGCTGAATACAAAATGATGGAATGGCATGACGGAAGGATGAAAGACAGAGTTTCTTATAGAATATTAAAAGATGAATGGAGAACTAATTTATAAAATGAATAATATAGAAGTAATTATATGGCTTTTTCCTATACTTTTTATTTTCCATGATTTTGAAGAAATAATTTTTATGAAAGTGTGGATAAGTAAAAATAAGCCATATCTATGTGATAGGTTTCCTACATTATCAAAAAAGTTACTATCGCATTTTGATAATATTACAACAGCATCTTTCGCCTTTGGAGTAGCGGAAGAATTTATTTTAATTAGCATAATTACAGTTATTTCCTATATGATGAATTGGTATAGTTTATGGATAGGTTTATTTATTGCATTTACTTTGCATTTGTTAATACATTGTTTTCAAGCGTTGATAGTAAGAAAATATGTACCTGCTATTGTTACAAGTGTTATTTGTTTGCCTATTTGTATTTATATTATTAAGCAGATAATACAGGTATTTACGTTAAATACCATCATTTTGTATAGTGTTCTGGGATTTATAGTTATGGTAGTCAATTTAGTTGTCATTCATAAAGCTATGGATATATTTAGTAAATGGTTAGCACGATATGGACAGCAAAGTCAATGAACATTTTATGCAGAAAGGGGACCTTTGATTCACACTAGGGAATAATCAAAGGTCCTCTTTATTTATTCTTATAATAGAATATAGCAAGTTGCGTCCTGTCTCTGAGTTTCAACTTTTCCAAAATGGTAGTGATACTGTTTCTAACAGTGCCTTCGCTTAAATATAGCTTATTGGCTATTTCTTTATTGCTAAGTCCTTCAGCTACAGTGGTGATAATGTCTAGTTCCTTTTCTGTAATACCAAAGGCTGAAAAATCAGCTTTACTGCTTTCATTAATTAGATATGGAATTTTTGAAACAATATCATGACCAAAAACGCTTTGTCCCATATGTACAGCTCTTAGGGATGGCACAATGCATTCGAAATTCTGTTTTATAATATAACCTTTAGCGCCTATTTTGAAAGTTTTTATTATATATTCATCATCTGAAAAAGTAGTCAGAAATAGTATTTTTGCGCTTTTGTATGTGTTTAAAATAGACTCTGCTGCCTCTAGTCCTGTCATGGTTTCCATTCTTATATCAATTAATAGAATATCAGGCTTTAAACTGTTATAAAGTTCAATAGCTTCCTTACCATTGTGGCCAGTGCCCACTACAGAAATATCTTTTTCTGCTTCTAATATGGTTTTGAGAGATACACATACTAATTTATCATCATCAACAACTACTACCCTCATATTTTTAACCAATCCTTTCAAAATACTTATTTTTTCGGTATTGAAATAAAAATTCTAAAACCTTTGTCCGTACTAATATTGATGTTGCCATCTACAGCAGTAATTCTATCTGTAATATTTTTTATTCCGATGCCATGTTCACTATTATAGCTAATTTGTGTACCGTTGTCCTGTATAACCAATTGATAAAGTGCTGGATGTTCACGAATTAGCACTGAAGCCTCGGTGGCATTAGAATGATTTATGATGTTTGATAAAGCCTCTTTTGTGACTGTAATAAAGCAATACTTGATATTTTTTTCTAAGTTTGTTTCCATATCATAATCGAATTTAATAGAGCAAAAATTAAAGCTATTAATTAACTTTTGTATTTCAGTTTGCAAGTCTATTGATTCTTCATGCAAATCATGTACGCTGCTACGTATGCTATCCATGGCTTCTGACAGGGTGCTCTTTATAAGTTTCAAGTTTTCTTTCGTTTCTTCATTTTTATTTATGGCAAGTAGTGCACCAATTTGCAATATGGATCTTGAAAGCAAATGTCCCACATTATCGTGTATATCCCTTGCTATTCTATTTCGTTCTTTTAAAGTTGCAAGGTGTATTTCATAATCCTGTTTTTCCAAAAGTTTTTTATTTTGTTTTTCAAGCTGCAATGATATTTCCTTAGTACTATCACGAAGCTTATAATAATCTTCCTCCATATTTTGAAGAGAAACAGTACGGTATTTTAAAATATACGCAGCAAGAATAAAAGATGCAATTAACCACGTTGAGAGGATCAGTGTATGAGAAAAATTAGTAATTAATGGTAGAAATGATAACACCCATAGCCATTTGATTTTAAGAAATACCGCATCATAACATATGAGAGGAATAAAGAATAAGAAAACTGGTTTAAAAAAGCAAAGAATTAAATAAGCAGTAAATACAGCTACTGTAATACGTTCATCTTCCAAGTAACTTAGAATTCCACTTAAGATTATAGCAATTAGAATTGGTATAATCATATATATGTAATCTGCATTATGTATATATAGTGCAGAGGAAATAATAAAAATAATCAGTTTATCAATTAACTTCTTCATTCTATTTACCAAACCCTTACTTTGTAAGAATAGTCATTACATATAAATTCTAGCACTTTATTTTACAGTGCTCAAGTTTATTGTTACATTTGTCATATCTAGCTTGGAGTTTAATCACTTATAAATTACAAATAAATATATTATGATTAATATATGGAAATGAGGATGGTGATGTACTTTAAGCAGCCATACCGAGAAAATTTATTAAATCAATAATGGGAGGGATCCTTATGGTAATAAAGGTTAAAAATCTAGTAAAAAGATATGATGATTTAATTGCTCTAGATCATTTCAATCTAGAAGTAAAGGAAGGGGAAGTATTTGGCCTATTAGGGCCTAACGGTTCTGGTAAAACTACTGCAATAAACTGTATTTTATCCTTGCTCAAATATGACAAGGGTACCATAGAAATTTATGATAAACCTATGTCCCCAGATGCTTATGATATTAAACGTAATATTGGTATAATCATGCAGAATGTTGCAGTTTTCGATGAATTGAATGTTTTTGAAAACATTGATTATTTCTGTGGACTGTACATTTCAGACAAAATGAACCGTCGTAAGCTTGTAGAGGAAGCTATAGACTTTGTTGGGCTCAAGGATTTTAGAAAGTTTTACCCCAAAAAATTAAGCGGTGGTTTACTTCGTAGATTAAATATTGCCTGTGGTATTGCACATAAGCCCAAGCTAATTATTCTAGATGAACCCACAGTTGCAGTTGACCCCCAGAGCCGAAACAATATATTGGAGGGAATACAACGGCTTAATAAAGAGGGAGCTACAATTGTGTATACTTCTCACTATATGGAAGAGGTTGAAGAAATCTGCACACGGATAGCCATTATGGACAAGGGAAAAATAATAGCAGCAGGGACCAATGAGGAACTAAAAGGAATGATAAATTCTGGTGAAAAACTCACTGTTGAAATATTTAAAATCCATAACAACATTTTGGAGGATATTAAAAATCTTCCCAATATAGTTTCTGCTGAATATAACGGCAATTTACTTGTTGTAAAATCAAGCAGAGGTAAAAATAATCTAGTTGCTTTGATGGACTATTTAAAATCAAAGAATATTACTGTTGGAAAGATTTATTCTGAGCCACCTACCTTGAATGATGTATTCCTAGAAATAACAGGTAAAGAGCTTAGAGATTAAAGGAGGAATATTATGTTTTTGCATAACTATCTGTACAGGCTTAAATGTATTGTAAGGGACAAGCAAACCATATTTTGGACTTTTTTATTTCCAATACTTTTGGCTACATTATTTAATATGGCTCTTTCAAACCTTTCAAGTGCAGAAAATTTTTCTGAAATTAAAATTGGAATAATTAATAATGATGAATATAAAAAGAATATGGATTTTATTAAAGCTATTGACTCTGTTTCAAGTTCTAATAATAGTTCAGGGGAAAGTAATCTATTTGATATAACGTATACATCAAAGGACGAAATGGATAAGCTTCTTGAAGATAGCAAAATTGAAGGGTATATTTATTTTGACAATGGAATAGAGCTTATTGTGAATAAATCTGGTATAAATCAAAGTATTATAAAAGGTTTCTTGGACGACTTTAAGCAAAGCACATCTACAATGGCAACAATTATTAGCAATAATCCTGCTGCAGTTCAAAATGGACTTTTGAATAGCATATCAAACAGAACTGATTATCTTAAAGAAGTTGCTGCCAACAAATCTGCTCCTAATACCATTGTAAACCACTTCTATACATTAATTGCAATGGCTTGTCTATACGGAAGTTTTTGTGGACTTAAAGAAGTAACCGCCATTCAGGCTAATCTATCTCCACAAGGAGCAAGAGTTAACGTGGCTCCCACACATAAGTTAAAGCTATTTTTGGCCTCTATATTTGCGGCAACTACAGTTCAGCTAGCTGAAATATTTATTTTACTTGGGTATTTGATTTTGATACTAAAAGTAAACTTTGGTAATCAATTAGGCTATATAGCACTGACTTGTGTAATAGGCACAATTACAGGAGTTACCTTTGGTACTTGTATTGCCTCGATAATCAAAAAAGGTGAGGGTCTTAAAATTGCAATTTTAATTGGAGTTACTATGCTAATGTCATTTTTGTCAGGTATGATGGACGTCAAAATGAAATATATTGTTAGCACCAATGTACCTATTTTAGGATATCTTAACCCGGCAAACTTAATAACGGACAGCTTTTATTCACTATATTATTATAGTACCCATACACAATTTTTCACAGATATAGCTCTGCTTTGCGGTTTTGCCGCAGTTTTCAGCATAATTACCTACTTGGTATTAAGGAGGCAAAAGTATGCAAATTTATAAAGCTTTTTTTAAAGTAATTTATAAAAATTTATCTCAGATAATGATTTATGTTGTGATATTTATATTCTTAGCAGTGGCATTTGCAAATACTAATACCAAATCTGCATATACAAATTTTACCGAAACCAAAGTTAATATAGTCTTTATAAATCATGATACGAATTCAAGGTTAGTAGAAGGTCTAAAGGATTATCTCAGCAAAAATACCAACATTGCAGATATTCCGGATGATACCCAAAAGCTGCAGGATGCTTTATTTTTCAGGGAAGTGGAATATATAGTAAGGGTGCCTAAGGGCTTCACAGATGGACTGCTAAGTGGAGAAACACTACAGCTGGGAAAGACTACAGTACCGGGCTCAACCAGTGAAATATACCTGGATAGTATAATCAATAAATATTTAAATACTGCAAAAACCTATACCGACAATATGGAGAATTTATCTGAGGAGCAGCTTTTAAGTTATATCCATAAGGATTTGGCACAAAAAACTGAAGTTGTGCTAAATAACTCTGTAGAGCAAAGTTCTAAAAATGAGAAGATTGGATTCTATTTTAACTATATGGCGTATTCATTGTTTGCAATATTAATTTTAGGTGTTTCCTCCGTTATGCTTGTCTTTAATAATACAGATTTAAAAAAGCGAAATCTTTGTTCACCGGTAAAACTTAGAAGCATGAATTTCCAAATGATATTAGGAACTCTTAGTTATGCAATACTTGCTTGGTTTGCAATGATTTTTGCAAGTTTTATCATGTATGGCAGTTATATGCTTACTGCCAAGGGATTGCTATTTCTATTAAACTCATTTGTATTTACTTTAGCAGCCTTGAGCATAAGCTTTTTAATCGGCAATGTTATAAAGAGTAAAGGGGCGATGTCTGCGGCGTCAAATGTAGTTTCGTTAGGTACTTGTTTCATCAGCGGAGTGCTTGTGCCTCAGGCTTTACTAGGCAAAACAGTATTAACAATTGCAAGCTTTACACCAAACTATTGGTATGTAAAATCTAACAATAGTATAGCTAATTTGGTTAACTTTAATATGGAGAATCTTACACCCATATTTCTGAATATGCTCATAATCATTGGATTTGCTGTGGCTGTGCTTACCGTGACTCTTGTAGTGATAAAACAAAAGAGAATGAGCAATTAGGAATTGAATCAGTATATAATTGAGAGAGATCTATTACACATAGCTGCAGCGTAAAGAATTAATGGGAGAAAAGGTATAATAAATTGGCAGAAGCAGACACTAAAAGGGGCTGCGTTGTGTTGAAAGAGCTAGGATAGAAAAATATAGAAGAAAAGGAGATACAATGATAGAGAGAAAAACAATAATAGAAACAGGATGGAATTTTGATAACAGTTATGCTAAACTGCCAAAAGCATTTTTTACTAACATCAATCCAACCCCTGTAAGTTCACCGGAATTGATTATTCTCAATTACCCTTTAGCAACATCATTGGGATTGAATGTTCAGGAGCTACAAAGTAATGATGGCGTAGCGGTGCTTGCGGGTAATAGGATTCCAAAAGGCGCTTCACCACTTGCGCAAGCTTACGGGGGGCATCAATTTGGGCATTTTACTATGTTGGGTGACGGTCGGGCTGTACTCCTAGGTGAACAAATCACGCCTCTAGGTAATCGAGTTGACATTCAGCTAAAAGGTTCAGGTAGAACTCCATACTCCCGTGGAGGTGATGGTCGAGCAGCACTTGGGCCTATGTTACGGGAATACATCATCAGTGAAGCCATGGATGCCCTCGGCATTCCTACCACCCGTAGCCTGGCAGTGGTAACAACGGGTGAGGCAATAATTCGCCAAACTGAGGAACAGGGTGCAATTATGGCTCGGGTGGCTGCCAGTCATCTGCGTGTTGGAACCTTTCAATATGTTTCAAAATGGGGAAGTGCTCAGGAGCTCCAGGACTTGGCTGATTACACATTGCAAAGACATTTTCCGGAGGGTAACACTGATGAGAACCGATATCTTTTCCTACTTAAGGAAGTGATTAAGGGTCAGGCCGAGCTCATTGCCAAATGGCAACTGGTTGGATTTATTCACGGGGTAATGAACACTGATAACATGACCATTAGTGGAGAAACCATTGATTATGGTCCTTGCGCCTTCATGGATGCCTATGATCCAGCAACGGTATTCAGTTCCATAGACATTCATGGGCGCTATGCATATGGCAATCAACCGAATATTGCAGCGTGGAATTTAGCGAGATTTGCAGAAACCCTATTGCCACTGATTCATGAGAACCAAGAGCAGGCTGTGAAACTGGCTCAGGATGCGATTTCAAATTTTACTGAATTGTATCACCATAATTGGCTGATGGGAATGAGAGCAAAGTTGGGGATATTTAACCAAGAACCACAGGATGAAGCTCTTATTGAAGATCTCCTCAGTATGATGCAGAAGTATGATGCGGATTATACAAATACCTTCCGCGCATTAACTTTTGATAAGCCTGAGGATACAGTGCTGTTTCGAACCACGGAATTTGCTCAGTGGTATGAACTGTGGCAGAGGAGACTAGGCAGGCAGCAGGAATCAAAAACTTCCTCCAATCAGTTGATGCAAAGCAGCAATCCCGCCATAATCCCGCGGAACCACCGGGTAGAAGAAGCCCTAGAAGCCGCAGTGAAACAAGGTGATTATAGCGTTATGGAACGGCTGCTTCAGGTTATTTCGAAGCCCTACGCTCACTCCACCGAACAGGATGAGTACTCCACCTTGCCTGAACCATCAGCCTGTTCTTACAGAACCTTTTGCGGTACCTAATATACAGCGAGGAAATAAATGAGAAACTTCAAGCTATAACATAAATGCATTGAAGAGAGATATCTTTTTTATATAAAACCAAATAATTTCTTGAGACACCATATTATTCAAAAGTGAATTTTATGGTGTTTTTATTTAGCAGGTGCAACATATCTTTTACCAAAACGATGAAATGTATTGGCGATGATTTAGTAAAATATGGTATAATTTAGAATGATTCTACATTGTAATCTATTATTCACTAGTTTTTTAGAAAATTAAGGAGTGATTTGAAAATGAAAGATTCTTTTTTAAAACCTAAGGTGCTTCTTGTTGGTACATTTCATATGAGACAAACCACAGATATGTGTAACACTGAATTAGACAATCTTCTTTCACCTACAAGGCAACAAGAAATTTGTGAAGTTGTAGAAAGATTAAAGCAGTTTAGTCCAACAAAAATTGCTTTGGAAGTTGTTATATAACATTAAATAAATGAAATAGAAATTAAGGAGGATAATAATGGTCAATAAATTGCTTTACCTATTAATCGGATTTATAACATTTTGTATAGTAGACCTTTTAGCTATAGGTGCGGGTTCAGCAATTGGTTCTGGTCCTTATGAGATAAGGATTGTAGTTGCTGCAATTTCCATATTATCTGCAATAGTAGTAGTATGCACATTAATAATTGTTGATGAAATAAAAAAACAGGCTAATACAAAATAATTAATATTAGAGACAATATTTATAAATTAAGAAGATTATTTATATTTTACGTTAATTGGAGGAATACACATATGGATATCGTTTTTGATTTAGGAGAAGCAAATGATATTGATGAATTAGAACAGCTTTATAACGATTTAAATGACCATTTGGAAAAAGGAGCAAACTATCCTGGATGGAAAAAGGGCATATATCCTGTTCGGCAAAATGCAATTGATGGAGTTAAACATGGTAATCTCTATGTAGCAAAACATAATGGGAAAATCATTGGATCTGTTATTTTAAGCCATGAGCCTGAACCTGCATATTATAAAGCTAAATGGGAATTTGAGTCTGATTATTCAGATGTTTTTGTTGTATATACATTTGTAGTGCATCCAAAATTTTTAAAATATGGTGTAGGCAAAGCATTAATGGACTTTTCTATTGAACATAGTATTAAGTCACAAGCTAAATCAATTAGGTTGGATGTTTACGAAGGTAATATGCCTGCCATTAAGCTATATGAAAAATATGGTTTTAAATATATTGATACAGTTGACTTAGGACTTGGAAACTATGGGTTGAACTGGTTTAGACTATATGAAAAATTACTATGAGGTAATAAGCATAATCTTATGTAGCATTTACTGTATAATCTACATACATTGTAAAAAATCAAGAGCAGAAATGTTCTCCCAATTGTGCAATTAACTGCACAATATGTAAAGCGGTTTTTCTACAGGCTTTATATAATAATTTCAAGGAGGTGGACTTATGGATTGGCATAAAGGCATGAATGAAGCAATTGATTATATCGAAGATAATCTAAAGGCTGATATTGATTATTCAATTGCTTCAAAGTTTGTGTGTTGCTCTGTTTGGGAATTTCAAAGAGTGTTTTCATTCATGGCAAAAATTCCACTATCAGAGTATATACGCCGCAGACGATTGACTCTTGCGGCACATGATATTCAAAATGGGAATGAAAAAATTCTGGATGTTGCATTAAAATACAGATATGATTCACACTCTGCTTTTACACGTGCATTCAGTCAACTACATGGAACAACACCAACTTTAGCGCGAAAAGCTGGTGTCATGCTTAAGACATATCCACGGATATCCTTCAAATTTATTATTCAAGGGGTAGATGAGATGGATTATAAAATTGAACAAAAAGAAGAAATGAAAATTATTGGTATCAATAAAAAAATGAACACCACTGACAACGCACACTACAAAGAAATAGGGACTTTTTGGCATGAATTTGAGGAAAGAAAATTGTATGATAGCTTAAAAAAGTACTCGGTAGACCACAATGTATATGCTATTACAACATATAATAATGAACCTAATTCTTTTTATTATATGATTGGTGTTGAATATAACGGCATTGAGTTTGATAAGAGCTACCAGGTTATAATAATTCCTGCTGGGATGTATGCAACTTTTCAAGTACCCGCCGAAAGCGAAGGAGATGTAGGAGCATTCACTATGCGAATTTTTAATGAATGGCTTCCTGCTACCGGTTACCAATTAACAGGTGGAGCAGAAATAGAATGTTGTACTAAGGATGGAACAGTAATATTAATGCCAATTAAAAAATAAGCCTTAATTTAATTTTAAATATACAATCTTTATCCTTCAACTATGAGCGGTAAAAACTTGTCAATGTGACTGGTTTTTACCGCTTATTTAGAAAAGATTATCCAATAATAGAATGTAGATACAATACTTACTATAATATGGTATAATTTTCTTGATATTCATTGACTATTGTAAAATGTCGTGAAGTAAGATTATTTATATTTCAGGAGGATGAATTATGAATGCTTTTCAATTAGCAACCGAATTAATGAAAGAACAGCTTGGTTTTGACGTAGTTATTGCCCTTGCTACTTGCGCCGAAAATGGTGTAAATGTGCGTAATGTTGATGGATATTATAAAGATGGTGCAGTTTACGTTATAACTCATATGGCTTCACAAAAAATGAAAGATATTGAACAAAAACCAAATGTGTCAATCTGCAAAGATTTAATGTGTGCACAGGGACTTGGCGAAAATTTAGGAAATCCAAAAGCAGAAAATAATAAAAGTTTGAGAGAAGAATTAAAAAAAGTATTTGTTGCTTTTTATGATCGTCATGTCAATGAAAATGATCCATGCACCTGTATTTTGAAAATTACTTTATCTTCCGCAATTGCATTTAGTAAAGATACAAAATATGTGATTGATTATACTAATGAAACTGCAACGGCAATACCTTTTGTAAATGATATTATTCAATAGAGACCATTCATATGAGGAAATAGATGATGTAGCTGATCAAACATAATGTTGATAATTTATCATTAAGTAAAAGAAATTGAAAGTGAGATTATAAAGATGAGAGTAGGAAGAACAATAAGAGTTTTTGAAGATGAAAAGCGAAGAGAAACATTAACAAATACAGATGAGAATAGAAGGGTAGTTATTAGTTTCTATTATCCAATAGATAAAGAATGGAAAAAAGAGAGACAAGCATTATATACGGATTTATATAGTCCAAGAGAAGATAAGTTCATTGAAATATTCAAAAATGTAGTCATTTTAAATAATGAAACAGAAAAGGAAAGTTATCTTAAAAATATAAAAACTAACATATATAATGATGCACCTATAAGTAAAGAAAAAAAAGTATATCCAGTAATTCTACAGTCAACAGGACTTGGAGCGCCTAGAGATTATATGACCTTTAATATTGAAAAATTAGTTGAAGAAGGCTTTGTAGTATTCACCATAGAACACATTTATGACAGTGTGCTAACGGTGTTACCAAATGGAGAAATAATTGTGCCTCCCACAGAAGAATTAACACAAGAAGAAAAAAATAATCTAATAGATATCAGAGTTAAGGATATTTTATTTATATTGGACACAATAGAAAAACTAAATAAAGAAGATTCTGTTATAAAAGACAAGCTTGATTTACAAAAAATAGGAACGATAGGACATTCTTTAGGGGGAGCTGCTGTATTCAAAGCTTCTCAGCGTGATTCCAGAATTAAAGCAACAGTACTATTCGATGGTGCGTTACAACTTTTTAATTTAAGTCAAGGGTTAGAAGAAAATAAGAGATTAAGCACTCCAGTCTTAAACCTTAGACGAAGTACTTATAATTATGAAGCATCTATGAAAATGTTTATTGACTATTTGAAAGATAACTCAGATGCTGAAGCTTTTAAAAAGCAAGTTTTACTATATGACGATGTTCTAAGGAAATCAGAGATTGAACAGAGAGAGCTTTATAGATATTTGTCAGGTTATAAGTCTTTCATAAAAATTAATGATACTACACATATGACATTTACAGATTTTCCAATAATACAAGGAGAAGCATCTTCTGTACAGAAAGCACAGAAAGTAATAAACGACTTAACTGTAAGGTTTTTTAATGAATTTTTATGTAGTAAACAAGGAGATTATAGTCACTTCATTAAAAATGATGAGAGTATAACCTTAATATATGAACAGTATTGATTTTATAAAAAACAATATTAAATAATTATGTAAAAGAGTATTTTTAGGCCTCAAGATATGTTTAATATAAAAAATATTATTTCGGAATATTCTTTAAATAAGATATAACAACTACAAAAACAAATAAGTATTGAGGAGGAATTCATATTGACCACATTTTATCTTATTAGGCATGGAGAACCAACATATAAACCTATTGATGAAAGAAACTTTATCGGACATGGGAGAGATTTAGCGCCGTTAACCCCAAATGGAATTAAGGGAGTAAAGGAAACGGTTAAAGATAACAGACTTAAAAATTGTGAGATAATTATTTCCTCACCCTATACAAGAGCATTGCAAACTGCCGCAATCTTATCAAAAGATTTAGGAATAGATTTAGAAGTTGATATAGATTTGCATGAATGGATACCAGATATAATAAACTTCCAGCACAAAACTTCTCAAGATTGCTTTGACCTATGTAAGGATTTTGAATTACATGATGGAATACCTCCAGAGAATGATATTAAAGTATGGGAAACTTCTGAGAGTATGAAAAGAAGAATGAATAGTGTTCTGGAGAAATATAGAAAATATGAAAGAGTAATAGTAGTGTGTCATGAGATGGTTATAAAGATGGTTAAATATCAAGATAAAATTGCACATGCAGAAGTTATGGAGTATGTTCTGAATGAATAATGCTTAATCTTCATATATTGTTTATTAATTTTTTGAGGGAGAAAGACATATGGAAAGAAGAATAAGAAATTCAGCTAAAGCACTTATTATCAAAGATGGTAAAATGCTGGCAACTAAAATAAAGGATAACGGAGATATTTTCTATATTATGCCTGGTGGCGGGCAAGAGACAGATGAATTATTGCCGGAAGCAGTTAAGCGTGAAGTTGCGGAAGAAATCGGGATAGAGATCCAACCCAAATCCCTTGAATTTGTTGTAGAAGGATTAAAGGGTGAATCATTTCATAGGATAGATCTGGTATTCCTATGTGAGTATATTGGTAAAATAGAAAAAGCAGAGCTTCATGGCGACCATAATCAAATCGGTTTTGAATGGTTACCTATCGAAAATCTAATGAATACACCGTTGTATCCATCGAAGCTTCGTTCACAAATCATTCGACTTTATCACAACGAAAAAACACAAGTTTATCTTGGAAATGAAAGTATGGAATAACTTCTGAGATAAAAGGAGAAAATTCAACTTTAGATAAGACAGTGTTTTCTTATCAGATTTATTCAGATGCATTGGTGGCATGAAAATAAAAAATTTGTTGAATCCTATTTAAAGAATTTTAATTATAATAGTTAACAGTTATATTTACGATTTTAGGCGGTTAGATGAATTGATTATACCACGTTAGTGTTTTTGTTAGTTTCCAGAAGAAGTCACCCAACTTACTAGGTGAAAGTGAAATACGAAAAAAGTTTTTACGTTATAATTATTTTAAGGAGAATAAGAAAGAAGGGGTAATTTTGAGAGCAACATATCAAGTTTTAGTATTTCCTTATTATAGGAGTGATAAAGGTATAGAGTATGCTATATTTCATAGAAGCGATGCAGATTGGTGGCAAGCTATTTCGGGCGGAGGGGAAGAAGGAGAAACGATAATTGAATCAGCTAAAAGAGAAGCATGGGAAGAAGGAGGAATTCCCGAGGATTCACAGTACATAAAGTTAGATACAGTTAACTCAATTCCTGCTGAGGAATTTGCAGATAGTATCCATTGGGGCGAAGATGTATATGTGATAAATGAAAATTGTTATGGAGTTGAAGTTATAAATAAACGATTGAAGATTTCAAATGAACACACTGAATATATATGGATGAATTATAATGATGCTATTTCCTGTCTGAAGTGGGATAGCAATAAGGTAGCCCTTTGGGAACTTAATAAAAGACTCATAAGATAATTTAACAGAAAGCTTTTGGGAAGTAAGACACAACTTTCTTAAATTGCAATGTAATAGTAATATATGATGAAATTTATTATTTTAATTATTATTAAGGGGGATATATAAAATGGTAGATTCAAAAGGTTGGGAATGGGAAAAAGCAAATCATTCACCTTGGTTGAAGCCAACTGAGGACAGTTACTATTTGTCTTGCAAATGGTTAGAATTAGGTTTTAAGAAGATTTTAGATTTGGGTGCTGGCCTAGGACGACATTCTATATTTTTTGCACAACAAGGTTTTCATGTATCAGCTATAGATATATCCGATTATGCAGTAAACTACTTAAAGGAATGGTCTGAAAAAGAAAATTTAGATATTGATATTAAATTTGGTGATATGGTTGCTTTACCTTATGCTGATAATTCCTTTGATTGTGTATTTGCATATCATGCTATTTCACATACAGATACAGAGGGTACCAAAAAGGTTATAAGTGAAATAGAACGAGTTTTAAAGCAAGGTGGAGAAGTGTATACGTCCATGTGTTCTAAAGGGGCTTGGGATTTTGATAAAGCTGGATTTCCTAAAATAGATGAGAACACAGTACTAAATACATTAGATGGTCCAGATAAAGATGTACCACATTTTTATGCTGATCGGGAAGACATTTTAAATTTATTTTATAATTTTGATGTAGAAAAAATACGTCATATAGATTATTGCTACTTAAATGGTAAAAAATATGATTCTAAATATTATTATATAAATGGACGTAAGAAATAAAGAGTACTTAATTTATTAAAATGATTTTTAGTTAATGCATATTTTATAAAGTTGCTTACAACTCATCCTTGGGTAAGTAGATCAATGTGGTTTAGGGATATTGACGGTAATATTATTAAATTTGTAAGCATTATAAAATTAAGTTGTATATAAGAAAGGATGAAAGAATCATGAAAAAAACAGCTCATGAAATCCAAAAGGAAAGAATTAAAGAAATAGAAGAGAAAGCATGTCAACTGTTAGAAAAATGCAATGTTGTAACACTTGCTTCTATTAACGAAAATGGTTATCCTCGTATTTGTGCAGTATCGAAACTTAAAGCAATGGGTTTTTCTGAAATCTATTTTATTACCTCAAAAAGGTCTAATTTAAACGGAAAAGCAACCCATTTTCAAAATAATACTAAAGCAAGTGTCTGCTATTATCTTGGAGGTGATAGCGTTACTCTTATGGGGAATGTTGAAATAATCCATGATATAAACATAAAGAGAGAGTTTGAAAAAGACTGCGATAGAAGATTTTTCAGCAAAGGTATTGAAGATCCTAAATGTTTCTTATTAAAGTTTCGAGTTGTTGAAGCTACGTTCTGGATTGAAGGAAAATTCAGAACATGTAAATATAAGGTTTAGTACATTAAATCTATGCAAATTAAGACATAATAGTAGAAAGCTGCGCAGTAATTATTATTTATATTTTAGATGGAGGTATGAAATGTTATTTGCAGAGGAATTGACTGATTGGAAATCCTGGGGAAATGTTTTTTGTTCTATTGAAGTATTCAAACCATTGATAGATGAAATTTTAAGAAATGAACAATTAATAGTGCAAGGGGAAATTGAAAATTTAGCTCCTGGAAGCAATGCTGTTTTTAAAGTAGATAATTTGGTAATAAAAATATATGCACCTTTTGAGACAGGTATTGATACAGAGTACGATTATAACGTTGAATTATATACAATGGAATTTGCAAATAATGAAGGTATCTCAGTACCTAAGATAATTGCAAATGGTGAAATTCAAGATAAGTATTTGTTTCGTTATATTATTATGGAATTTAAATCTAATGATATTGAGACTTGTTATATACTTTCATATTCCATTAATGAAAAGCAACATTTAGTAGAGAAAATCAAAAAAATATTAGAGAAATTTAATAAGCCAATAAATTCTATAGTTAAATCAATTACATTAAATAATCAAAATGAACAATTAAAAAGAATGCAAGGATTGAATTCAGAATTAATAAAAGAATTAGTAAGATATTCATCAAAAGTATGTTGTGAGGAGAGAGTTTTAGTACATGGAGATATTACAAGAGATAATATTCTAATTAGTAAAAATAATGATATTACATTAATTGATTTTGCAGATTGTGTCCAAGCACCATCATATTACGAATTACCTGCCATAATCTTTGAACTTTTTTTGTGTGATAGAGAGTTTGTTTCATGTTTTGTAGGTAATGATGATAAAGATACATTCTTAGATTTACTGATAAAAGGACTGTCTATTCATTCTTGTTGTGGTAACATACTCAAAGATTATTTTATAAGAATAGGAATATCAATGGATAAGATTGATAGTATAAAGAAATTAAAAGATTTATTAAAGAAAGAATTATTCTAATAACTACACCAGATATAGTTATTAGAATAAATAAAAAAGCCATCAACAATTGTGACGACTTGGAGACAATTTTAGGATTAAATTGATTTGGCAAAAGACAAATATTAGTATACATTTTCATAGCTGTTGGTTTCCACAGGTCTTTCCATATACTCTTCAAATTGAGCTTACGTTAGATTACGTCTGTTAGCCTTGATTTGTGCTGGACATTTTTCCCCACTTACAAACCACTGACAGTTTTTACAGCCGAAACACGGCTTGTAATCGTAATTTTCTAAAGATTTTTCCATAAAGTCTGCATCCGCTAGAAAAGGTTTTCCATATGCCACAAAATCACATAAATTGTTTTCTACCAAAATATTCCCTCTGCGCAGTGTTCTAATATCGCTTACAGCAATGACGGGAACCTTTACATACTTCTTGATTTGACTGCCAGTATACACTATATCATTAAACTGGAAATCGCTAGGGATCTCTAATTTTCTATTAGCAGGTATGCCAGAGGAAACATGCAGCATTTCTATTCCCATAGCTTCGAGTGTTTGAGCAGTTTTGATGTCAATATCCAGAGTATCATTCCAACCCATACGGTAAGAAATAATAAAATCATCATCGGTAAATTTTTTGATTTCTTCAACAATCTTTTTTACCAACAGCAATCTTCCATGTATATCACCGCCATATTGATCTTCTCGTTTGTTTGATATTGGTGATGATAGCATGTTAAGGAAAAAGCTATGGGCGCCATGCAGTTCAATTCCATCACAGCCGGCTTTTTTACATCTTTCTGCCGCTCTCACAAAATCATTTTTAATTTCTTCCAAATCGGCTTCTGTTAGATTGTTGATTGTATCCTGGTTGATGTATCCAACACTAGGGTAAACAAGCTGCACAAAAAATTTGCTACCATTCTTATGACATGCATCCGCTAACCTTTGTATATTTATGATATGTTCATCGGAATATACTCCTATACCACCTAGTCCGCCACCACCACTATATAGCATTTTGGAGGAAGTTACCGAAACTGCCTGGCAAATTATCAGACCGATACCTGTACTAGCTCTCTTTAAATAGTGTTGGAGCACTTCCTCACCCATGATTCCGTCTTCCATTGGCGACAGCCCAAAAAGAACCATTGGAGCCATAACAACCCTGTTCTTAAACTCAACGTTCTTTATCCTAATTGATTCGAAAATTTTCACTATAATAAACCTCCTACAAACATCAGTATACTTCTGTTAAATTTTTCTTATATTTTAATTATAATAGCTATATTATAAAATGAAAGTATGCACTTTTAAGTAATATACTTACCATAAGGAGAGTGTAAGCCAAATGGAAACACTATGCCGGAGTAAACAGATCCTTTTGAATATACTCTTTCCATAATCGGTTAGAACCCTATTCTATATGATTCATACAGTTATTGAAAAAATTGTAAAAATAGTCACAGTCATGTATAATAAAATAATGAGAATGAACTTAAAATGTTGTAATCATAATTTTTGTTGGCTCAACATCCGAATACAAATCTATTCATATTATGAATCTGTTTGAAAGTGAAGGAAGAAAGAATGAAAGAAAAAATAAGATTAGAAGTTGCATTAGAAGCTGATGCAGAACAAATAAGAGATATGATGATTGCAGTTGAAAGAGATGAAACTGATAGATGGTATGATAATGGTGAGAGAGTCTTCATCCCTGGTTATGCTTCTGTTGATATGCAAAAGTATCATATGTGGGATAAAAAGTATTACAAAATAATCTATAATGAGGTTCTTGCAGGTGTCTTACTTATATCCTATACAGGGAGAGAACATGCAAGAATTGACCGTTTATTCATAAATCCAATATTTCAGAATAAGGGTATAGGTTCAAAAGTTATTAATCTTATGGAAGAAATGTATCCTACGGTAAAGATATGGACGCTTGATACAATTCAGAAAAGTATTAGAAATCATTGCTTTTATGAAAAAAACGGTTATGTGAAAGTAGGAGAGGATGAAGAAGACAGATATTACCGCAAAATAATAGGTGATGTAATTAATGATTCATATGTATTTCATTCAAATGAAGATTTTAGCAATCAAAATTTTCGTCAATGTAATATGCAGAATGTTGATATTTATGGTGTTAACATGTGTAACTCGAAGTTTTCTTATCTCAATTTGGAAAATGCAATATTTCAGAATGCTTATGTACCAAAATCACGATTTACCAATGTAAACATGAGCGGGTCAATATTAGGTGATTCTAATATGAACAAAATAGAAATTTGTCATGTTTCCTTAGCTGACGCTTACATACACGATACTAATTTAGGATTTCAATCAGAAAAAGTGCCACTTACAATAGAAAGATGTGAATTAATTAATAGCAGAATTATTGATTCAAACTTACAGAATCTTTCCATTAACAATTGTAATATAGAAGGAATGACAATTGATGGGGTACTTGTAAGTGACCTTATTAAAATATATAAGACTACACTTAAAACCGAAGATAATGATATCTAAAAGTCGTATTTTTCATATAATTACGTAACAACTGCAAAATCAAATAATTTCTTAAGATGCCGTATTAATCAGAAATGAATTTTACGGCATTTTTATTTTGCACTGCAAAGAAAGGATGTCCGAAATGCTACTAAGCCGTTCTGTCTGTTTTGAAAACTGAAGAATGGATATTACAAATAAACCTTACCTAAATTACGGAATACATTTAAGAATATTTAATATTATATATTATGATTTGCTTAAAAGTAATTATTAATAGGTTATATAAATTTATGAATGTAATCTATTAAAGGTAGGATTAAATTAGAATTATTCTAGAAAATGAAGTTAAAAATAGGAGGACGATATGATTTATAGAATTAAAGATAGTGAAAGAGAATATATTTTGGAGGCTTATGATAAAGACAATATGTTAGTAGGAGAAGCTGTGATTTATCCTTTTAAACCCTCTGATTTATATGAAAAACCTAGATTGAATATTTATATCGATATTAGGGTGGCTGATATTGTAAATAAAGAAGAGTTGAAAGACCAAATGTTTGATGAACTAATGAAGCGTTCACGAGATATAAAAGAAGAGAACAAGGATATTGATGTAAGAGTCTACCATTGTTGTTTTCCAGATAACAAAGAAAATATTGCATATTATTCTTCTAAAGAAGGCTTTAACCATGATGAAGGTATGTATATAATAAAAAAAGAGATAACTGAGGAGAGTTTCCAGATTACAGATATTCATGGTACTGATTTTGTTCAACTTGAGCTTATAGACGAAGATGAGCTGATCCAGCTAGTGAAAAAGCAAAATGAAGTATTTGTTACTGGCTATTCCGTTGAGGATTTAAAGAAATTGAAAAGTGCAAATCACTTGTTCAGTATAGCAGCTAAACATGAAGATGAGATTGTAGGTAATATCATTATTATTGTAGGGAAAGATGAAGAAAACATTGAATATGGTTGGGTGTATGATATGTTTGTTTCAAAGGAATGGAGAAAAAGAGGCATTGGTAAAAATTTAATCCTTAAAGCTTTAGAAGGCTTAAAAGCTTTAGACATTAAGGAATCAAAATTGGAAGTGTGGAGTGCAAACAAAAGAGCCTTATCGGTTTACAATAGTGTAGGATATAAGTTTCATGAGGAGATAGAGCTCTCAATTGGTATGTTTCTTTAATGTTTAGATAACCAGTTTTAGTTCTGATATAGTTGAAAAATCAGTGGATTTATTGCCGTATTATTCTTAGATGAATATACGGTATTTTTTAATCCATAGTTAAGATAGAGGATATAAGAAAGTATATAAATATTAAATAAGGGAATAAGATTTTTGAAATTAAAGAATAGGTGTTATAAATATATTTCACAAAATTATGGAATTTGATATGAATATTTAGTATAATTTGTTATAATTTTCTAAAGTTGATTCTTCATTGTAAGAAGGAATGATTTATCACAGAAACTAGTTGTATGAGAAATGCTAGTTATAGTAGTCCTTAAAAATTTGGCTTTGCTTTAAATGGTTGTTGATTTTAGAACTATATATTAAAACAAAGCCCAAAATTTAAATTTATAAAGAACATAAAAATAAGCTATAGGGGAGATAAATTATGAATAATGCTAGTATTATGATTTTAGGCACATTTCACTTTGGAACTAAAGAAGGAACTGACATTATTAAAGTTCAGAATGAAAATAGACAAAAGGAATTAGCTGAACTAATAAAGAAAATATCTGAGTTTAAACCTAATAAATTATGTGTCGAATTAAGACCCAGTGAAGAGGAAGAATATAATAAAATTTTTCAAGAGTTTTTAGAACATCCTACATTAGATTTAAGTAAAAAGTTAGGTGAATTTAATATAAAAGGAGCAGATTATGATATCACTAACTCTATGGATGAGCGTATAAAGTTTGCCTTTGATTTAGCTAAATACAATAAAATAAATCATATACATTGTATTGATTATTATGATGGATGGACTCAGCCCATGGTATTTGAAAAGGCTAAAGAAGATGAGACTGCATATAAAAAATTGGAGGAGTCATATATGAAATTTGCAAATGCATTCTACAGTATTTTTACTGAAGAAACTAGTATAGAAAAGATATATAAGTTTTTCAATGATAAAGAAACTAATGAACTTCAACATTCAACTTCATTTTTACCATTTAATGAAATTGGAATAGGAGAAGATTCTGTAGGAGTTGATTTTGTTGCTTCATGGTATAGAAGAAATCTACATATTTTCGCTAACTTAAAAAACATTTCTAAAGAGGAAGATCGTATATTAGTGTTATATGGTGCAGGGCACTTAAAGCTTTTAAGAGATTTTATTAATGATTCTTTTGATTTGAATTATGTAGAAGCCTTGGATTATTTAATTTAATTTCACTATAAGTGAATTATTTCAAAAATAAAGTTATTCGTTTTTAATTAACTATAGGATATATATTTATGAATATAACAATAGATATGGCTGGGTAGATGATTTATTTGTTTCAAAGGAATGGAGAAAACAAAGTATTGGTAAAAACTTACTCATGAGAGCTTTAGAAGGTTTAAAAGCTTTGAATATTAAGGAATCAAGATTGGAAGTGTGGAGTGCTAACAAAAGGGCGTTGTCGGTTTATAATGCAATTCAATATGATATAAATCATCCTCGTCCCGACGTAATTGTAATATATGCAATGTGGGGCAATGAAGTTGCAGCAATGGCAGGATCATCTGCCGATAGTAGTTTAATGTGGCAAATAGGCATTGATGTTTCACCAAAATTTAGAAATAAAGGGCTTGCCACAAGTTTAGTTAGCAATCTCGCAATAATGATCATGGAAAGAGGAGTTGTACCCTATTATGGAACTGCTTCATCCAATATAGAATCACAAGCTGTAGCATATAGGAGTGTATTTAGTCCAACTTGGATGTGTTCTTATAAAAATATTTTTGATGGAACAGCACCTTATGAGTGCGATGTAAAGATTAGACTTTAAGTAAATAAAACCATTGCAAATACTAGCTTTGCAATGGTTAATCCATTTGGCAGACAATCGTCATGGCCATCAATCATAGTCAATTCTGGAAAATGAAGAAGTGCACAGGCATTAAGTATTTTACCAAACTGCTGAAGCTGAAAAAAGTATATCCACATGCCTTCTTTATTCTTTCATTCAAGGACCTAGCTGAACAATTAACTTCTGCGGTAATCTCCTTTAGAACAAGATTTTTACCTGTAGTCAGAATTACTTTTTCAATGGTGTTCCACACTTCATTTTCTTCCCTTTTATTCACTCCAATATGTTCATAGGCATATCTGCAGAAATAAATATGTAGTTCAAGAGTTTTATATGCCATCATATTCATGCTTCCAAAACGGTGTTCATCTTTTTCCTTCAGAAGTTCCAACATCAGACGTCTCACATCATCCTTTTGTGTCTTCACTAACGTCACCATAGGACTTATGTATAAAATTTATACCATAGTAAAAATATAACACAAGCGTTGTAGGTAAATAATGCAGCACTAAAATATAACGAACCCAATTTACAATATATTGTTAAATATATTGTAAAATATGGTATAATTTTATGGAATTAGTTCTGCATTGCAATATATGATGAAATAATCAATAGAATATAAAGAGGGGAGAAAATAAGGATGAAAAAAGATACCAAGATTATTATAATTACTCTAGTATTAATGATTCTAATGAGTTGTTACAGACCTTTAATTAGCGAAGTTGCTCCTAATTTAAATAAATATATTGAAACTTTAATACGAAAATTATTACAAGCAATAACTATTATAATTTACATAACAAAACTGAGGCTATGGAAGGACGTAGGATTAATAACGAAGGCATCAAAGGAAGGATTATTTTTATTATTACCTGTAGTTATACTTTCTTTTATACCTATTTTTAATGGTGTTAAAATAATTAGTATTAATATAATTTTTGTTATTTTAATTATTACCTTTCTAATAGGAATAATCGAAGAGCTCGTATTCAGAGGAATAATTCTTTCAGCATTAAAGCAAAGAGGAAGAAAGTCTGCAATTTTAATCTCTTCAGCCATTTTTGGATTATTTCATTTATTTAATTTAATTTATGGAGCAGATATTTTAGATACTGTAGTTCAGGTAATATTTGCGTTTGGATTTGGATTAGTAATGGCTGTTGTCAGATATGAGACTGATCTATTATTACCACAGATAATAGTGCATGCTTTATGGGATTTTATTTTTAAAATTTCCAATACAGATTTTAAACCAACTATAGATACTATTCATTCTATTTCATTGGTCTTAATTCTTTTATGGGGGTTATTTCTAACGTTTAGAGTTCATAAAAAGCATGATGATAATTTTTATTTAAAGGATGAGGTTAGATCGTAATATTTATGTTGATATATAAAAACATAGTTAAAGAAATTTCTAAAGCCTTTTTTGCTGATAAGGATGATGAATGGCTTGGAAACAATTCTATTATCTATCATAAGATTAAAAATTTAGATGTGATATTTATGCAGATTAGACATATACAATATCACGTAGGACACTGTAATAGTATTTTGAGAGAAAATAATAGAGAGGCTGTAGAGTGGCTTGATTATTATGGGGAATAGTGTTTGAAACTTTAACTTGGTTTTAATAGCTTGCACATTCTTTGTAAAGACCGCAGTAATCATAGCTTTACAGATGGGACAACCTTGTATATTATTAAGAATAAGAATGACTTATATGATGGGAGAAAAATAATGAGTAATGATTTAAAAACATATTTAGAAAATATAAAAAAACCTTGGGGGATACTATTTTATAGAGTGGTTTGGGAGCAACTCTATAAAGTAACTCATTCTAAAATCCTTGACTTCGGAAGTGGATTTGGAATTACTGCAAACCATTTAGCAAAGAATAATGATGTGGTAGCAATAGAACCAAATGCTGATATGGTAGATATGAGAATATGTGATACCAATTATCAACAGATTATTGGTAATATAGAACAATTAAAGCAACAATATGATAATTCCTTTGATGTTGTAGTATGTCACAATGTTTTGGAGTATGCAGAAGAGCGAAAAGAAATATTTAGAGAATTTTGTCGAGTTCTTAAACCTAATGGAATAATATCTATGGTAAAACATAATCATGCAGGAAGAATCATGCAAAAAGTTGTTTTTGAAAACAATGTGGATGAAGCAATATCTCTACTTAATGGGGGAGCAGCTAATGTGATGAATTTTGGACAAGTAAATTATTATGATATGAATGATGTTATAGAGTGGATAGGTGATTTAGACGTTAATATTGAAAAGGTACTTGGAATTAGAACGTTTTTTGGTTTGCACCCAAATAATGAAATTAAGTATGACCCAATTTGGCAAGAAAAAATGTTTGAAGTTGAAATGAAGGTTTCCGATATAGATGATTATATAAATATATCTTTTTACAATCACATTTTGTTAAGAAAATTAAGTTGAATGCGTTGAATATTAATATCATGACAAATTTATAATAAGTAAAGGTTATTTATATTGGCTGTTATAAAGAAAGTGAGGATTTGTTATGAACGTAATTGATTTAACACATATGTTAATTGGAGCAAGGGCCTTTGTGAAAAAAAGGAGGAGAAAGAATTGGGAAAAAATATAACCACATATACAACAATTGATGAATATATTTTACATACAGCACCGGAAGTGCAAGAGACTCTAAAAACATTGAGAAGTCTGATTAAAGAATTGGTACCAGATGCGGAGGAAAGGATGAGCTGGCAGATGCCAACCTTTTTTTATCATGGGAATTTGGTGCATTTTGCCGCTCATAAAAACCATATCGGATTTTATCCAGGTGCTAGCGGAATCAGCACCTTTAGTCATGAATTATCGGAATACAAAAGCTCAAAAGGAGCTGTACAGTTTCCGATAAAACAGCCATTACCATATGAGTTAATCCGTAAAATCGTTCAATTCCGAGTTGCTGAAAATGCGACGGCAGCAAAAGAAAAACATCGTTAGCAAGCTTCTCCATAAATTAAGGTGTGATGTTGAGAGAATTAAATAAGGCTAATCTTCATAAAAGATATAATAAGAGATAAAAAAACAGTACCATAGGGAATTTGGGACTGTTTTTATTAGATTAATTTATATCTACATACTATTCCGAATAGAAAACTTCTCACTCAATGAGCTGAATGGCTATAATAGTGTATTGGGTAAGCAATACACTATTAGGATGTCAATACTTTTTCTATATCTGAAATCCATCCTTCAATAATTTGGGTATTTTCTTCCAGTTTGAGTTTGTTTTTTTCATAACCCTTTAATAATTTTAGTTGATGCTTCCAGTATTCTTTAAGCCGTTCAAAGAATACTTTATCACTTGATAAAACTTCATATTCTCCCTGTTGAATGTTATTATTTATTATCTTTAGTTTGTCATATGCCTGTTCAGCTGATAAACCCATAGATTTTTTAAAGTCTCTTAAAACCCATTGTTTTTCAAAAATATTCATTGATCTCCAGCCTCTGTACTGTTCCTCATAAGTCATAAATATCTTTTTCAGGTACTCTTGAATTTCTTTACAGGTATTTTTATTAATAAGGGTGGTATCTAATAGTTCATCTTTGTTTTCTATCAAATTATAATCCATCAACACTTGAATGGAGCCAATTTCTTCACCATGATATGAATCTGCCTTTAAAACAGATAAAGCAAATCCAACTCCAGCTGATTCAACATCTAAAATATGTTGACTATTCATAGAATAAAATTCCTCTATGCTCATATCCATTTTTGAAGCAAGAGTCTTAATAGCATTCATTGCGGTTTCTGTTTTTACCAATCCCGGTCCTATTGTAAAGGAGTGAATATTAGTACTATCAATTTCCATTGCCAAAGTATTGGATAACTCAATCTGTGCTGTTTTAAAAACCTCGTAAGCTCCCATGTATGGTGATGCACCAGAAGATGAAACAAATACGATAACACCATTATTGCGTTCTTTCATAGCTGGCAGGAATTTTTGTGTAAGTATCAATGGGGCTTTTAAATTTACCTCATAGCTCTTATCCCAAAATGAGGTTTCCACCTCATCTACAGCTCCAATTTTAGTAATGGTAGCATTGTTGAAAACCACATCTGGACATCCATATTTTTTTATAATATAATCTGTCATTTTACATATTTGCACTTCGTCTGCTAAGTCAACTTCATAAAATTTAGCCAACTCATTATCATACAGTTCATTAATTGTTTTTTCTGCATAGATGCCTTTATCTTTAATAATTTCTGCAATTATTATTTTGGCTCCCATATAGGCAAAGGTTTTAGCTGCTTCTAATCCTATTCCGCCACCGGCACCTGTCAACAGTATGGTTTTTCCAACTAAGATATTTTTTAATTCTGGTTTAGCTTCCATCAACATTGATATTTTCCTCCTCTTGCACTAAAGGATATATAAATTTTACTTCTACGTATTTACCAAAAAATAGAAGACTGTTTTTTTATTCCAGTATATCACAGTCAAGTAACCAGAGAAATGATATTCTATTAAAATTGAGTAATAATATGTAGTTCTANNTTCTAAAATCAACAACCATTTAAAATAAAGTCTAAAAAATTTACAAAAGTACTTCACATGTCGTAGTAATTATGATATATTATAATTACTACGACAGATAAAGTATGTCAGACGTAGTACTATAGGTATAGTAATTGTATAATTTATACTAAAGAGATATCGATCTATGAAATAAATAATTAGATAAGAAAGGAGAATAACATTTGATAAGTAGTGATGTTATTAGAGGCTATAATGATACGATCATTCTTTTCACTCTTCTAGATAGGGAGTCTTATGGCTATGAGATATCTAAAACAATAAAAAAACTATCAGAGGAAAAATATATTATAAAAGAAACCACACTGTACTCTGCATTTACTAGGTTAGAGAATAACGGATACATAGAATCCTTTTATGGAAATGAGACTTTTGGAAAGAGAAGGACCTATTATAGAATTACTGAAAAGGGACGTAATTATTATATGGAAAAGTGTGAGGAGTGGAAGGTTATAAAAGAGGTTATGAGTAAGTTTATTAAGGAGATGAATGAAGATGGAAACTATTAAAAACTATTTGGATAACATTTTTGCGAATTTACCCAAATCTGCAGAGTTAGCCAAGATGAGAGAAGAGTTATTTTCAAATATGGAAGATAAATATAATGAACTTAAAGAAGGTGGAAAGACAGAAAATGAAGCTATTGGCATAGTGATTTCAGAATTTGGAAATATTGATGAATTGGTGAAAGAGCTTGGTATTGATACTGATAGGAAAGTAGAAAGTGTACCAGTGGTTACTGAGGAGCAGGCAGAAAGTTATATGAAGGATAAAAATAAATACGGAAAACTTATTGCAGTTGGAGTATTGTTATGTATCTTGGCTCCAGCAGTATTGATATTTACTAATCGGATTATAGTAAATATTGCTATGGGAATAGGAGGTTATAATAGAGATTTAGAAGGGCTTAGTATTATACCATTATTTATTTTTATTGCCATTGCTGTTGGACTATTTATTTATTCAGGTATAAACCTTGAAAAATACAAATACTTGGAGAAGAATTTCACTCTTCCATTATATGTAGAACAAAAAGTTAAAGCTAGAAAAGAAGAGTTTGCATCAACTTTTATCATATCAATGATTGTTGGAGTTATTCTTTGTGTATTATCACCTATTACATTAATTGTATTATCCTCAATAGATGGAAATGAAGATAGATTATCTTATTATGGAGTAATCGTTCTATTAATTATGGTAGCTATTGCTGTATTTATATTCATAAGAATTGGAACTATAAATAATAGTTATAGTGTGCTTTTACAAATTGATGATTATTCTAAAAGTGGAAAAGAGAGTGGAAAAGAGAATGATAAAGTAATTGGAGGGGTTGCAGCAATTGTTTGGCCTATAGCTACAGCTATATTCTTAGTTTGGGGACTAGTATATAATGGATGGGGTATTTGTTGGATTGTATTTCCTATTACAGGAATACTCTTTGGAGCCTTTAGTGGAGCATATAATATAATAAAGGGAGACCATAAAAAATAGCTTTATTATAATGAAATCTGAAGAGCTATCTAAAACTTTGGAGTTTTAGATAGCTTTTAAAGCTTAAATAGAAGGAAGATATAATTATTATTTTTATTGACAATGCATAATAGATTTGTTATTGTTTAAAAGTATGAAAATTATGTGAACATAAATAAGGAGGATATTATGCAAGAGACAAAGGTTAAAGTAGTAGTAGCTGATCCGTCGGCACTAGGCTTATTTGGACTAGCAATGGTAACATTAGTAGCATCATCTCAAAAATTAGGATTAACAGAGGGTGTATCTTTAGTATTACCATGGGCAATATTTTTAGGAGCAACAGCTCAATTATTTGCTTGTATAAATGATTTTAAACATAATAATACTTTTGGGGCAACAGCTTTTGGAGCTTATGCATTCTTTTGGTATGCAGTAGGTTTTACTTGGCTAATACAAAACGGAGTATTTGGACAAGCGCTTGCAGCGAAAGCAGACATAAATCAATTAGGCTTTGCTTATTTAGGATATTTGATATTTACAATATTTATGACAATAGGGGCTATGGAAACCCATAAGGTATTATTTACAATATTTGTACTTATAGATTTTTTATTTATAGGATTAACATTAACAACTTTTGGAATAATGGAGCATGGAACACATATGCTAGCTGCTTATGCTGAATTAGGAATAGCTATAGTATCATTTTACGGTTCGGGAGCTGCAGTATTAAATACTCATTTCGGAAGAGTATTTTTACCAGTTGGAAAACCATTTGGAATATTTAAGAAGTAATATTTAGGTGATGAATTTTTCATCACCTTTTTATATTTTGAATAACATTTTGGATGAAGGGATATTATTCTATACAGTTAAAATCATAGTTAAAATCTACCTAGTAAATGGTCGCTAAGTAGATTTTAGTTTGTTATTAGATAAACTATGATAAAATTAGATATTAATGCGGTATAAAGCAATTTTACAAATTGTTATTTTTATAATTATACGATATAATAAGTTGAATATATTATTAGAAAAGTATATAAAATTTAATTTATAAATTTTAATAGGTGAAGAAATTAGTTACAGTTACAACAGGTTAATTTGGAGGAATGAATATGGACAAGAAAAATTTTCCAAATTTGGGGAATCAAATTTGGTCTACTGTTCAAGAGGCGCTAAAGTCTAATGATTTTACAAAACTAAAAAAAGAAATTAGCGATACAGCGGAAAATGCATTTGCTGAAGTACGAAAGAACATAAAAGTGAATCAGCCCTATTCAAAAGAAAAAAATGTGAATAGAGATGGTAGAGAAGAATCGCGAAGTAATTATAAACCAATAAGGAATGATAATAAGCCTCAGGTACCAATTGCTAAAACACCAGCTGGAAGTATTTCTGGAGTGCTATTTATGGTATTTGGATTTTTGGGAACTGCAGTATTTGGAATTATACTTTTAGTCTATGGTATTGTTAATAGTATTTTAAGTAAATTTACGCCGGCTATTGGTGCTGGTTTTGTAGTATTGCTTTTAATTTTTGTAGCTAGTTTATTCACTGCTCTAACAGGTGTAAAATTAAGAAAAAGAGTAAAAAGATTTAAACAGTATGTAAGACAAATACGTGGACGTAGCTATTGCTCTATTAAGGAATTGACCTCTCATACTGGAGAATCAATTAAATTTATAGTAAAAGACTTAAGAAAGATGATTCAGCTAGGCATGTTTCCAGAGGGACATATAGATGAACAGCAAACCTATCTTATGTTAAACTATGAAGTTTATCAGCAGTATTTAAAGACTCAAGAGAATTTAGAACTACGTAAGGAAGAAGAAATAAAGAAGAAAAAAGAAGTAGAAGATGTAACAGATCCTTCATTAAAAGAATTAAGAAAGATAATTGATGAAGGAAAGAGTTGTATTAGACAGATTAAAGAAGCTAACGATGCGATACCAGGAGAAGAGATTTCAAGAAAATTGTATAGATTAGAACAGATTACAGAGAAAATATTTAATTATGTAGAGCAGCATCCAGAACAAGTTCCAGAGATTCATAAACTCATGAATTATTATCTTCCTATTACTTTAAAATTGGTAAATGGTTATAAGGAGCTTGATGCACAGCCGGTTCAGGGAGAGAATATTATCACAGCGAAAAAAGAAATAGAGGATACCTTAGATACCATAAATGCTGCTTTTGAAAATCTATTAGACAATTTATTTAAAGATATAGCCTTTGATATTTCTACGGATATTTCTGTGTTAGAAACCATGCTTACACAGGAAGGCTTAACGGAAAGCGATTTTAAAAAGTAAAATAGGGAGGAATACATAATGAATAATGAAGTAAAAGATGGTGTAAACACAGTGCCAACGTTGACTTTTGAGCCTTTTGGTGAGGAAGCTTCAATTATTGAAGTAAAGGAAGAAAAAGAAGAGGTACCAGCACTTGATGAGAGTCATTTAACAGAAGAAGAAAAAAAAATGGTGAATGAATTTGCGGATAAGATTGAGCTAAGCAATTCTAATTTAATTCTACAATATGGTGTAGGTGCTCAAAAGAAAATTGCAGACTTTTCAGAAAGTGCTTTAAATAATGTAAAAAGCAAAGATTTAGGTGAAGTTGGAGATATGCTTTCAAATGTAGTAACAGAACTTAAAAACTTTGATGTTAGTGATGAAAAAGAGGGCTTCTTTGGATTTTTAAAGAAAAGTACTAGCAAACTTAACATAATGAAGACAAAATATACCAAAGTAGAAGGCAATGTAAATAAAATTTGTAGCGTATTAGAAGGTCATCAAATGCAGCTTTTAAAAGATATAGCTATGCTGGATAAGATGTATGAATTGAATAAGGTATATTTTAAAGAACTTTCCATGTATATTTTAGCCGGAAAAAAGAAGCTTGCAAAGTTACAAGCTGAAGAATTACCGGCCTTAGTAAACAAGGCAAGTATTAGTGGACTTCCTGAAGATGCACAGGCAGCCAATGATTTTTCTTCCCTATGCAATCGCTTTGAAAAGAAAATTCATGATTTGGAATTAACAAGAATGATATCTATTCAGATGGCTCCGCAAATTCGTCTTGTGCAAAACAATGATACTTTAATGTCTGAAAAAATTCAGTCTACTATTGTGAATACTATTCCTCTTTGGAAAAGTCAGATGGTATTGGCATTAGGAGTAGCTCATTCTGCTCAGGCAGCTAAAGCACAGCATGAAGTGACTAATATGACAAATGAACTTCTTCGTAAAAATGCTGCAACCTTAAAGATGTCAACTATAGAGACCGCAAAAGAATCAGAGCGAGGAATTGTTGATATTGAAACGCTTCGTATTACAAATGAATCCTTAATTTCCACGCTTGATGAAGTAATGCGCATTCAGATAGAGGGAAGACAAAAACGAAAAGAAGCAGAAGTGGAATTAAATCACATTGAAGGAGAATTAAAAAAGAAGCTTCTTAGCTTAAGAGGATAATAAAGCTTAAAATTTAAATTTAAAGTTATCACAAATTAAATATAAAAGTTTGCAGACATATGTTTGTAAGCTTTTTTATTTTTGGCTTTGTTTTAAACGATTGTTGATTTTAGAACTATATATTATTGCGAAGCAAGCCATTTGCAGGAAGCTTAGATTTACTTAGGTCATATGAAAGTGAAAAGCGTTAAGAAATACAACCTGTTCGAGGGAAGCGAGTTGTTGTATTTTAGCTTTTTA
>DFXM01000046.1:0-179338 GCA_002381695.1 Clostridium sp. UBA4108
CACAACTCTATTATACAAGGCTCTGATATATCCTTTAACATTGATAAACTTGTCTTTCCTGTAAAATTCTCATATCTTTCTACATACTGATAGTTCTCAGCTAAATCCTTTGATAGTATATTCACCATATGGCCAATACTGTAGGTAAGGGACCACATTATTGAGTTTAAAAATACGAACTCTCCTACAGCTAACCTTCTAATATAAACAAGATATAAGAAATAAACTGTTAACCCATAGGTCATAAGCTGCTGAATAATTGTGGATATGTTTGATAATATTGTAGCTTTCACCTCAAACTTATATTTAGAAATGGTGTATTCCTTATAAGATTTATCCCACTTTTCAAGAAATTTGTTTTGTAACTTAAAAATTCTAAGTTCCTTTGCATGATTTCTTGAAGAAAGCAAATCCCTATAATAATCTCCTTGACGTTCTGCATTGATGTAAGCTTCATTCAATGCCATTCGCTTCTTTACAATATATTTGTTTATAAATATTAAAACTAAGGATAAAAGGAATATACATAGTAATATAATAGGGTCAAAATATGAAATAGCTAAAGCTGATAAGATAAGTCTAAAGCTAGTCAGAGCAAGTTTATTAAAAACTGTAACTACTATCTCAGTGGTATTATCCATGCTTTTTCTTACAAACTCATAATTATCATAAAAATTATTATTATAAAAATCGTCCTGCTTAGAGTTATAGCTCTTATACAAAAAGAATTTTGAGAAAAGCTTTTTAGATTTTCTAGTATAGGCAGTTATCATCATATTCTCACAGTTTCCTGTATTACCACCGATACATATCATTAAAAAGAAAAATAATATAGGAAGCATTATTCTAACACTATACTCTCCAGCCCCTTGATAATATAATATTGTGTCTGTTGCTAATTTAAAAGAGTAACTAATCCCAAGGCTAGCCAATGCCATTATAAGCAACACACTAAGATTTATAATAAAAAATCCTGGCGCTGAAGCAATGCTTATTTTGCAAAAATTCAGTATTCTTTTAATCATTTAATTCACCTCTCAATAAAAAGAATTGTTGATATACCCTTTGACTCCCCTTCACCTGGTTCCTTTAATAATCCTCTATGAATTAAATTTTTTAACACATAGGGTTTTAAGCTAGTTAGTCTATTTTGACAATAATACTTTAAAGTTTTATACATGTGTATAGGTTGACCAACTTTATCTATTTCGTAAATTTTCCTACCAAACTCTTCGCCAATCCTTTTTAGGTTTTCAGAAGGAATTGATAACATTTTTTCTAATCTATCTATGCTTTCCTTGTTATTACAGTAAACTATATTAATCTTATAGCCATCTTTAGTTTTTATTAAATACCCTTTATCTATTAATCTCCTATACATATCTATATTTACAGCATTCTCTATCAAGTCTCCATTAATAAAATGATAGAGTCCCACATAATCTGAAGTAAGATTATCTCTCCAATCAATGTCCCTACTGCTCCACGTGGTATTTAGCTGCCAGGATAAAATTTTTAGTTCCTCATTTTCTCTATACATGTCTCCACAGTAACCATAGTTAAATTTATCACATTTCTTTATTTCCTTTTGAATCTGAGCAAAGGCTATATAATTTCCCCCATCTTTACGAAGAGTGGTTACCTCATCATAAGATATCTGGATTAAGTCTTTAAAATAAAGATTTTCCATAGCATAAGGAATTGCACTCCATAAAAACAGATTGAAGTCATTGTTAGGATAATAAATATCTAGTTCTTTAAATTGTTTCTCCATGTGGAAAAACTGAAGCAAATACTCTTCCACTATTATGTCAGCGTATTTTTTGCTTAACTTGTATACCTCCTCCCATTTTTCATCTGAATCCTCTTGAATTAGCATATTTGTTTGATACTTTCTTCCAGGTAACTTCTCTATAAAACCATACTCTTCTAACTCATTAATTTCATCTTCTACAAACACAGGTGATATTCCAAGTTCCTCCGCAATTTTATTTATTGCTAATGGCTCATGGTAAGCCGCATAAGCTATATTTTGAGTTATAGCCTTTCTAAAAAAATCACTTGTGTCTCCCCTCTTTCCTGGTTCTCCATCATGACCCATATTTATGAATCTAATAGGATTAACACCTAAATTTCCAACTGTTCTTATTATCTCCATACCCTTTTTTACCTCCTTTTTACTTTCATAAATATGCCACTTCACAGTTCCTTCTGAGAGATTTAATTTTTCAGCAATTTCTCTAACTTTTAATCCCTTATAGTAATAAAGCATAACTATTTCCCTCTGCTGGTTTGATAAAAATGCTACTTCTACCCTTAATTTACCTGCTATTTCACTTTCCATAATATCCTTGTCTACCCCTTCATTGGATGAAAGATTCAAATCGTCAATATCTAAATTGTTAATTGTCTTTTTCCTATCATCAAGATATCTTGTCCACACATTATGAGCAATTTTAAAAACATAACTATTTAAATTAACAAAACTATCCTTTTTCATAAGCACATCATATACTTGCAGTATAATTCTACTAGTAAGCTCTTCAGCTTCAGCTATATTTCTGGTCTTATTCATAGAAAAACCATATAGAGGTTTTATATATTCTCCTATTATTCTATCTGCTTCCTTCTTTTTCAATGTTAGTTTCCTCTCATTCTCTTTTATACTTATATAGTGTCTAATTTGGGAAAAAGGTTGGTAAATAATTTAAATATTTGGATTTGTTTTAAAGGGTTGTTGATTTTAGAACTATATATTATTGCGAAGCGCACTCTGTGTAAGTTCAACTAAAGTTTGATGATAACATCAAACTAAGTTTACACTNNGGTTTGTGAGTAATAATATATAGTTCGTTATCAACACTATGCTAAAACAAAGCAAAATATAAAAACACCTAAAAACTACTTTTAAGTAATTCCTAGATGTTTCTCTTATCTTTATAAATCTATAAGTTTTTCAGAACTTTTAATTGAAGAATTTACTGCACAAAATTTATAATAGTTTTTGGATGTGTTTTTTCTCCTTCATCTATACCAGCACAAATATTATCATTATAATCTCCTCGTGACTCTACAATATTATAGCCTATGGAACCTACACGCTTTCGCAAACAAACATTACATTCCGCTGCTTCCTCTCCTGTACATATTTTATTGTCATATAAATCATATTTTTTTCTAACACTTACAGGAGATAAATTAGGCATCAGTACATTAGCTCCAGACAATATCCCCTTCTCTCTGCCTTTATTATCAAGGGTACCAAGTGATGTTGTGGATGGAATAAGAGCTTTGGGAAGCATTAATCTTAAAATACCCACTAAAAATAAGGTCAGATCAACACTACCTGATGGGAAATTTGCAAACTCTGTATCCTTATGTGAAATAAAAGGTCCTATACCTACCATATGAGGAGACAGCTCTTTAATAAACAACAGATCTTCAGCTAAATGCTCTGCTGTTTGATAAGGAGAACCTACCATAAATCCAGTACCTACTTGATACCCAATTTTCTTCAAATTACTCAAGCAGTTTTTTCTATTTTCTAAAGAAAGTGTATTAGGATGAAGCATTTTATAATGTTCTTCATTAGCTGTTTCATGTCTAAGCAGATATCGATTCGCTCCTGCCTCAAAATATTTTAAGTAACTTTCATAACTTTTTTCACCCATTGAAAGTGTGATGGCACAATCGGGATAGTTCTTTCTAATATTACTAACAATATCCACTATTATATCATCAGTAAAAGCACCGTCTTCTCCCCCTTGTAAAACAAAGGTACGAAAACCTAGCTTGTACCCTGTTTCACAACATGACAATATTTCTTCTTTACTAAGTCTATATCGATTGGTATTTTTATTACTTTTTCTTATTCCACAATAATAACAATCATTTTTACAGTAATTTGTAAATTCAATTAATCCTCTAAGATAGATATCTTTATCAAAATGTTTCTGACTCAAAAGTCTTGATTTAGTAAAAAGATATTCACTAATTTCAGTATCAAAATTTTTAATCAAAAAAATGAACTCTTCTTTTTCTAAGTTATGTGTCTCATATAGTTTATCAATTAAATCTTTCATATATCTTTATTTTCACTCCTTGCGTTTTACATGTTTATTCTTTTCATAAGCAATCACAAGTAAAATTTTGAATAAAATTATATTATTACTTTATCCATCCCTCTAGTAGGGGTACATTTTAAGAATATATTTATTTAAATTTTTTGTCAATTATATCTTTATAGATAATTTCTATTTAATTCAATATAATTTTCTATGTTAATTTTAGCTTCTGCATAATAAAACTATACACAAAAAGTGGATTCTTCTAAATCCACTTTTTGTAATACCATATTAAAATTTATTTTAGTATAGACCTTTTATTTTTATGAGTGTCCATTAATATACTTACTATTATACATTTATTTCAGCAGTTTCCCCTAACAATCCTCTGTTGATTTCTAATATAGGATTAACAACTTCCTGAGTAAAATCATCAACCTGACCACTAGCTCTACCGGTAAATTTCCTTGGATCTATTATTCCCAGTATTTCTTCTTTAGTTAATCCAAAGGAATTATCATTTACAATTCTATCAATTAAATCATTGCTCTCTCCAAATTCCTTTACTTGTCTAGCCGCAGCTAGTGAATGAACTCTTATACTCTCATGTAATTCTTGTCTATCACCGCCACGTTTAACAGCTTCCATTAGTATATTTTCTGTTGCCATAAATGGTAATTCACTGTTAACATGTGCTGCTATAACCTTTTCGTACACCACCATACCAGAGGTTATATTTATATATAGATTTAATACTCCATCTAATGCTAAAAATGCCTCAGCAACAGAAATACGCTTATTAGCAGAATCGTCTAAGGTTCGCTCAAACCATTGGGTAGCTGCAGTTATAGCTGGATTTAAGGAGTTTACAATTATATATCTTGAAAGTGCACTAATTCTTTCACTTCTCATAGGATTCCTCTTATAAGCCATAGCAGAAGATCCAATTTGATTTTTTTCAAAAGGCTCCTCCATCTCCTTCATGTTTTGAAGCAATCTTAAATCATTACTGAATTTATATGCACTTTGAGCCACCTCTGAAAGAGTGTTAAGTATTATTGAGTCTAATTTTCTTGAATAGGTCTGCCCTGTTACAGGATAAGAAGCCTTAAATCCCATTTTTTCACATACAATTTTATCGAGAGTCTTTACTTTGTTTTCATCTCCATCAAAAAGTGCCATAAAGCTAGCTTGAGTACCTGTAGTACCTTTAACTCCCCTAAATTTCATTTGCTCAATAGCAAAATCTATATTTTCTAAATCCATAACTAATTCTTGCATCCAAAGTGTAGCCCTTTTTCCAACAGTGGTTAATTGGGCTGGTTGAAGATGAGTGAATCCTAGTGTAGGAACATCTTTATATTTAACTGCAAAATCTTTAAGTTGAGCAATTACATTTATCACTTTTTTTCTTACTACATATAGGGCTTCTCTCATTATAATTAAGTCAGTATTGTCACCAACATAACAGCTAGTAGCTCCTAAGTGAATTATTCCCTTAGCTGAAGGTGCTACTACTCCGTAAGTATGCACATGGCTCATAACATCATGGCGTACTTCTTTTTCTTTTTGTGCAGCTAATTCATAGTCAATATTTTCTATATTATCTCTTAATTCCTTAATTTGTTCTTCCGTTATATTTAATCCTAATTCCTTCTCTCCTTCTGCTAAAGCCACCCATAGTTTTCTCCATGTGGTGAACTTCATTTCATCAGAGAATATGTAACTCATTTCTTTTGATGAGTATCTAGTATTTAATGGCGAATTATATAAATTTCTCATAGCTACCTCCGTACAAAAATCTACTTTAGTTTCTTATTATTCACTATTATAACATACTATTATTTAAATTGTCTAATTTTTATTCGTGTTTTACTAATATATATATAAATCATATAATGTTCTATTTTGTCCTAATATCACATATATATTAGCTATATAAATATAGAATTATTTAAGGGGGATTCATATGTGTAAAGTTAGCATGCTAGACAAAATTTCTTTCGTTTTGGTTATAATAGGAGCACTAAACTGGGGAATTATTGGATTAACTAATTTTAACCTTGTTCATTTCTTATTTGGGTTTTCAGAAATATTAGCTAGATCCATATATTTATTAATAGGATTAGCTGCTATAAACGTGATAAGATTTTTACTTTGCTTAAACAAACGATGATGTTTTAGAAGAACGCTTTACTTCAAAGCGTTCTTTTATTTATCACAGCTAAAACTTATTTAAAATCATCTAAAATTTCATCCATATCGGCTGATTTTTTTACTAAGGAATATCCTTCCCAATCTTTAGGCAGAAGTTTTTTATAGAAAGGAGTATCATATCTGCTATCCAGCAATAATATTACACCTTTATCCTGTTCTGTTCTAATAACTCTTCCAGCTGCTTGAATTACTTTATTTATCCCTGGAAAGGTGTAAGAGTAATGAAACCCCATTTTACCTAGATCATTGAAATAATTTTCTATACTACTTCTCTCGAAGGATATTTGAGGTAATCCTACTCCTATTATGATTGCACCTACTAATTTATCACCAGTTAGGTCTATTCCTTCTGAAAAAATCCCACCCAACACACAGAAAGCTATGATATTTTCTTCATAATTATTAAAATTATTTAAAAAATCCTCTCTCTCCTCTTCATTCATAGAGTTTTGCTGTATGATAACCTTATGATTTGGGAATAGTTCTACGTAAACTTCATGAACTCTTAACAAATACTCATAGGAAGGAAAGAAAACCATGAAATTCCCATTATAAAGGGTTACTGCTCTATTTATGTATTTACATATAGGATCATAGCTTTTTTCTCTAAATCTGTATCTAGTATCAATATTATTACCTATGATAATTTTTCTATTTTCTTTTTTAAAGGGAGATAAAAGTTTTATCTCATAGTCATTTAACTCGCCACCTAAAAGCTCTTTAAAGTAACTTAAAGGAGATAGTGTTGCAGAAAAGAAGATATTAGCCCTATTACTTTTGATACATTGCTTTATTACTTTAGTTGGATTTAAACAAAAAATCTTGATTCTAAAATCATCTCTATAGCTCTCCCCATAAGTTATAAATTCCTCATTATAGAATTCACTTATATTGATAAATTGTATAAAGTTAAAGTATATATCTACAAATTCTTCATCTAAAAATAACTCTTCTTTCAATTTCAGATTACCTTCTAATTCGTTTACAAAATCCCTCATAAGTAATGCCATATCTGCAGGACCCATATCAATAATTACATATTGTTCTCTTTTATCACTATACTCATAAAATATTTCCAATAAGGCATTTAATATAGTTCGTAGTTTTTTGCCTTTTCGTCCAAGTTTTTTCTTAATAAGTGCTATCCTACTTTCCATAATATCAACAGAATACATTCCCCTAGCTCTATCTACTAAATTATGTGCCTCATCTACTAGAAAAACATATCCTTCATTAGCACCAGCTCTTTTAAGCATTACTCTTGGGTCAAAAAAATAATTATAATCCCCTATTATAAAATCACAAAAATTAATTAAATCAAGAGAAAATTCAAAGGGGCAAAGAGTAAATTCTCTGCTGTACTTCTCTATGGTTTCTCTATTTAAAAAGTTTTCCTCTGTTAATATTTTGTATATTCCATCATTAACTCTATCAAAATGACCATTTGCATAAATACAGCTTTCTTTATCGCAAACAAATTCATCATTAAAACATATTTTTTCCTTTGCAGTTAGAGTTAGTAGTTTCAGCTCTAAATTTTTATCTTTCAAAAGAGATATAGTACTTTCTACTAACTGTTGAGTAGTATTTTTCGCAGTTAGATATATAATTTTTTCTCCATAGCCATAGCCAAGGGCTTTAACAGCTGGAAATATGGTGGATAAGGTTTTTCCGATTCCTGTAGGAGCTTCTATATAAATATTTTTTCCTTCTTTAATAGTACTATATATGTTAGCTGCTAATTCTCGTTGTCCTTTTCTATAGTTTTCAAAGGGAAAGCTCATAGTTTCAATAGACGTATTCCTTGTCTTTAACCATTTGCTAGCTAATTCTCCCCATTTTAAGTAATCTTTTATTACAGAATTAAAAAACTCTGAAGCTTCAGTAATGGTTAGAGCTTGTTCTAGTGTCTTAGTATAATGCTTATCTCTATCACAATATATAAGTTGAACAGTTATAGTCTCTAAGGAATTCTGTAATGCATATATATATGCGTATATTTTTGCCTGAGCCCAATGAAGTGGATTAAAATCTTCAGTAATATCTCTAATATCCTTAGAAGTACTTTTGATTTCTATAATCGTTACTCCACCTTCTTTTATTATTATTCCATCAGCTCTTCCTTCCACCTTAAAACATAGATTATTAAATTCAAAGCTATGACTTAAAAATATCTCATTTAAATACTCCATATTCTCTGAAGCCTTACTTTGATCTTTTAAATCTTTTTGAATTAATTGGTGAATCTTAACTCCCTCTCTAGCTGAGGACATACCGCCTAAACCACTCTCAATACTACCATGTCTATATATAAACTCTACTAATCCTCTTACCGAGAGATTTATAACCTCACTTTTCATATTATCTCAATCCTTTAATTAAAACAGTTCTTAAATTTTCTACTGTTTATTTCTATTAGTTTCTATTAGTTCATTTAATTCATTTAAATAAGTCCATCTCTCCATTAAATATTCTAATTCTTCATTGAAGGTTTTCTGTTTTTTTAATAATTCTTGAAGAAGTACAAAATCACTTCCAGCACTATTTATACTTTCCTCTATTTCTAGTATTTCATTTTCTTTTTCTTCTATTTTACTATCTATTTCTTCAAATTCCTTCTGTTCCTTATAAGAGAATTTCAGCGTCTTATTCTTTTTATTATCTTTCTTATCTTCTTTTTCCTTTTTAGATTTCTCTTCTATTTTTCCTTCTTCTTCAGATTCTTTTGCACCTTTATAATCACTATAATTTCCCACTAAAGTTCCTATAACTCCATTACCTTCAAAGCTAAATATTTTATTAGCCATTCTATCTAGAAAGTATCTATCGTGAGATATGGTAACAATAGTACCATTAAATCTATCTAGATAATCTTCCAATATAGTTAGAGTTTCTATATCTAAATCATTGGTAGGCTCATCTAAAAAAAGTACATTTGGAGCCTCCATTAATATGCTTAAAAGATATAATCTTCTCTTTTCTCCTCCTGATAATTTGGATATCTTTGAATGTTGCATAGAACCACTAAATAGGAAATTTTCTAGCATTTGCGATGCTGTAATCTTTTCTCCATCACTGGTAGCTATATATTCTGCTTTGTTTCTAATATGTTCTATTACTCTTAGTTCTTCATCTAATTCCTGATTTCCTTGAGTAAAATATCCAATCTTAACAGTATCTCCTATAACTACTTCTCCCTTATCGGGTTTTATTAATCCTGCTATAATATTCAGTAGAGTAGATTTTCCTACTCCGTTATTGCCTATAATTCCTACCCTGTCTTCTCTGGTAAATATATAACTAAAGCCCTTTATTAACTCTTTACTGCCATAAGATTTGTTTATATTGTATAATTCAATAATTTTTTTACCTAGTCTGGAAGAAGTAGTATTAATATCTACCTTTTCTTCATTTACTTTATATGATGTGTCTTGAAGTTCGTTAAATCTTTGAATTCTCGCTTTCTGTTTTGTACTTCTAGCCTGAGCACCTCTTCTAATCCACTTAAGCTCATTTCTATAGAGATTTTCGCGCTTTCTTTCAAGGGATTGCATCATATCTAATCTTTCAAGCTTTTTCTCTAAAAACGTAGAATAGTTACCTGTATATGTGTATGTATCCCCTTCATATATCTCAATAATCTTATTTGTGATTCTATCTAAGAAGTATCTATCATGGGTTATCATTATGATTGCCATACTTTTACCCTTTAAAATCTCCTCCATATAATCTATAAGTTCATTATCCATATGATTCGTTGGCTCATCCAGAATTAATAGGTCGCATGGATTAATTAACGCATTACAAAGACCAACTCTTTTCACTTGCCCACCAGATAACTCTCCCATAGGTTGATAAAAATCCTCTATTTTTAACTTAGTTAATAATGCTTTAGCTTCACTTTCTATCTTCCATCCATCTAGTGCATCTAGTTCATTAGATAATTTAATAAGTTTGTTTTGAAGAATTTCATCAGAACTATTTATCTTTAATTCTCCTAGGACTTTTTCGTAACTATTTAATGTCCTAATAACTTCACTATCACCCTTAAATACATGATCTAAAATAGTATCTTTAGGCTCAAAGGTTATATCCTGTGGTAAATATCCAATTCTTAATCCGTTCATTTTAACTATATTTCCACTGTCCGGTACTTCTATGCCAGATATGATTTTTAATAAGGTTGACTTTCCAGTACCATTAATTCCTATAACTCCTATTTTATCTTTCTCAGTAATAGTTAATTTTATATCTTTCAATAGCTGTTTCTCACTATAGCTCTTGCATATGTTTTCTAAGGTTATTAAATTCATGTCATCATTCCTTTAAATTAATTTTAATGTTTTACATTTCACACTAATGATTATACCTAATTAGCTAAAATTTTGCCATATTTAATAGTACATAAAAAAGAACCCCTTAAAGAGGTCCTCTATGCACTAATTCTATGTTCTTTTACTCCAATCTTTTGAAGGTCTACCTTCATTACATCTTTTAACAACTTTAATATTGGTAATGCTATTACACCATCTATCATATGGTGAACTAAAGTTCCTATTGCTGTAACTACAAAGGCAAGAAAAATATTTTGGGTAAGTGCATATACCATTACTGACTCTATTATTGCATGTATAGGTGAGGTAATAGCAACTACCTTTTTATAAGACATGTTTTTATCTACTAATTTTGCTCCTACATAGCCTACTACTATATGGGATGTAGCTCTAAGTGCCACTATTGGATCTGGGATCGCAAATAAAAATCCTACGGCAGAGCCAAGTCCTACTACTCCAGCTTCAAAGGAGCCTAAGTACATAGCGACAAATAGCGGAACATGTGCAGCCAATGTAGCTGAGAATGGAGGTATGTATACCTTAAGAAAAGGCCCAAATACTATGGGAATAATTAGTGATATTGCTATTAAAAGTGCGGTAATGACCATTTTTTTTACATTAGTCTTCATTTTTATCCTCCTTGATATACTGATGTATATACACTAGTATACACCTATATTCCCATGTTGTAAACATGAAAATATCCACTAAGCTAACTTAGTGGATATTTTATATTTATTTATTTATTTTTTATGGCAAGGAGTAATTTATCACAGGTTACTGGCACCTCATACATTCTTACACCAACTGCATCGTATATAGCATTTAATATAGCTGGGGCTGTTGGTATCATTACAGGTTCTCCTATACCTTTAGCACCATAGGGCCCACTTTCTTCAATTTCTTCTATGAAAAAAGTCTCAACACGTGGAACATCTTTGCTTGTAGGTATTATATAGTCTGAGAAGTTCTTATTTTTTATATTTCCTTTATTTAACTCTATTTCTTCCATAATAGCATATCCTATACCCATGGCAACTCCACCTTGAGCTTGGCCTTCAGCCGAAACTGGATTAATTATTTTTCCTGCATCATTTACTGCCAATACTTCAATAACATCGATTTTACCAGTCTCATCATCAACTTCTATGGTAACTCTCTGAGCTGCAAATGTATACGGCCAATATGGATCTCCCTGTCCTGTTTCTAAATCAACCTTGGAAGTTTTCACCTTGAAGTATCCCTCTGCAACTGTAGAAATTGAATTATTTTTCATCAAAGTAAATAACTCTTTTAATTTACTTTGATTTAAATCCAAATCTTCTTTTTCTATTGCTAGTTCCATATTATTTCTTAGATTTTTACAGGCATCCAACACTGCATTCCCTGTATTATATGTTTGTCTACTTGCAGCTGCAGTTCCACTATCATGTATTAAACTTGTATTATCGTATATAATTTCTACTAGTTCTTTCCCAATTCCTAGGGTTTCCACAGCTATTTGCCACATAACACTAATTCCCCCTGAGCCAACATCGGATACTTCTACAAATACTTTTACATTCCCATCCTCAGTGAGCTTTGCAGTGGCCCTAGATTCATCTGGAAAACCATTTCCATAGCCAGTTCCATAGAATATAGAAGCATATCCTACACCTTTTCTTTTCATAACTTCACCCCCTTAAAGATCTATGTCATCAACTTCCCCTATTTTTTCAATGCATTTTTTTATTCCAACACTACTTTTTAAAACTTGCCCAGTAGCTGTCACACTTCCTATCTGAAAGGCATTGATATGTCTTAACTTCAATGGATGCATATCTAATTTTTCTGCTAAAATATCCATTTGACTTTCCATGGCAATAGGTACTTGAGTAGCTCCAAATCCCCTCATGGCTCCACTATAAGGATTGTTGGTATGAACTGCTAATGCACGTATATCTACATTTGGTATTACATAAGGTCCTGAAGCATGAACAGCAGATTTTCTTAAAACATTCATCCCCCAGGAAGAATAAGCACCTGTATCACCATAAATTCTTGCCTCTAATGCACAGAGCCTGCCCTCTGCTGTTACTCCTGTTTTATAATACATCTTTATAGGATGACGCTTACAATGAGATACTGTTGACTCTTCTCTACTATAGACAATCTTTACTGGTTTTTTAGTTAAATAGGTTGCTAAAGCTACATGGCATTGAGGATTAATATCCTCTCTGGCACCGAAGGCACCACCTATAGTTGTATTTCTAATTTTAACACTGTCTTCAGCTATTTTTAAACATCTTGCTACTTCTTCTCTATCATAATGAGGATATTGTGTAGTAACAAATACCTCTAAGTAACCCTCTTCATCAAATCTAGCTACCGCCGCTTCTGGTTGAAGAAATGCATGTTCTATCATAGGTGTGTTATACCAATTTTCTACTATATACTTTGCAGATTTAAAACCTTCTTCTATATCTCCTTTTTTAATTTTTATATCATATAAAATATTGCTTTCATTACCCAATATAGGAGCACTTTCCTTAAGTGCATCATCTACAGTAAAAACTCCTTCATATTCTTCATATTCTATCTTCACTCTATCTAATGCATTTTGAAGAGAAGTTTTATCTTTAGCTACCACTAGTAGAATACAATCTCCAACTCTCTTAACAATGCCCTCAACTAGTATGGGAATGTCTTTAAATGCAACACCATGGGTTTTAGCTCCAGGAATCATAGTGTGGTCTATAACACATTCAACTCCTGATAATGCTTTTATTTCATCGATATTTATATTCACTACTCTTCCATAAGCTATAGTACTTCTTTTTACTCCTGCATAGAGCATATCTTCAAATTCTATATCATCAGCATAAACAGCTTTTCCTAGAGCTTTATTATATACATCTGGTCTTACTAGACCTTCCCCAACAGCTTTCACATATATCCCCCCTAATTATTCTTTAATTTGCTTTGTGCAATTTTTATACCTTCAACTATCTTTTCATAGCCTGTACATCTACATAAATTACCGGATATATTATCTCGTATTTCTTTCTCAGTAGCATTAATATTGCTATCAAGTAAAGATTTTGCACTTAATATCATACCTGGGGTACAATATCCACATTGAACAGCTCCTACCTCTATAAAAGCTTCTTGTATAGGGTGTATTTTATCCATTCCAACACCTTCAATAGTAGTAATTTCAGCTCCATTGGCTGCAGAAGCTAATATAAGGCAAGAATTAACAGTTTTTCCGTTCATAATAACTGTACATGCTCCACATTCTCCCTCTCCGCAACCTTCTTTCGTTCCCTTTAACTTAAGTTCATCTCTTAAAAAATCTAATAAGCGCAGTAGCGGATTAATCTCTCTACTATATTCTATATTATTTATTTTCATAGTTACCTTAATCATAAATTCACTCCTCGTATTATACAGAATATTCTAACATTTTTTACTATACTACTGTTTTAAAGCAATGGATAAAGCGTTCTTAAACACACCTTTAATAGCTTCTTTCTTAAATGGCATAGTCTTTCTCCCTTTTATACTTTCTTCTACTGCATGTTCAATATAGTTCAATGCCTCTTCTGAAAATAACCAATCTATATCTTCATTCAATGCACGTTTTTCAAGCTCTATTACTCTAAAGGGGTATCTTCCAACTGCACCTAAGCAAATGTTAATATTATTCACTTTGCTATCTAAAGTTTCTACGCATATCGCTGCACTAATTCTAGCTATTGCTAAAGCATTTCTCTTTCCTAATTTATAGTATCCGCTACAGCTATTATTCTTAGGAATTATTATTTTTGTCAATAACTCATTACTTTTAAGTTTTTCAGTAGCATAGTTCTCAAAATATTTCTCACAGCTAATTTCTCTTGTATCAGTAATAGATTCTATTACTAATACGCCATTTAAACTCATTACACATGGAATTACGTCTGCCGCTGATCCAGCATTGGCTATATTTCCTCCAATAGTTGCTACATTTCTAATTTGTGGAGATCCCATATGTTTACTACATTCAATTAGGGAATTAAAATTATTTTTTATTATGTTACTTTCTAGTAAGTTCGTAAATGTAACCATGCTACCCATAACTACTTCTCTTTCATTTTCACTGATGTTCTTTAATTCTGTTACATTTTCCAAATTTACAATGTAATCAATATTTTCTTTACTACGCCTTATGTCTAAAACTAAATCTGTACCTCCAGCTAAGAGCTTTGTATTTGGATTTTTAGATATAATCATCTTAACTTCTTCTATAGTACTAGGTTGAAAAAAATCTAATAGCTCCATTTTAACCTCCTGAAAATTTAAAATCTTTGTCTTTATTAATCAGTTAATCAACGCTCTTTACATTATATTTTTGATTTAATTTTCATATATCCTAAAATATTTACGAATACCTACACAAGAATTTTACACTAAATTCACCGACTATATATGTGCAAAAATAAGCTCACTATTATCAATAGATGAGCCTATTTTTATCCAGTATCAACATTCCTAAATTTTTATCAATGGTATTATTTATTAATTAGACATTGTCCTAAAACTATTTTCTCCGCTACCTGAAAATAATCATCTAAATTGAATTTTTCTTCATCAATAAGATATTGTAATGAAGCTCCTAACATAAGAGATACCATGATAAAAGGAAGGTTTTCTATATATTTTTCATCTATACAGTCACCAGGTTCTCCCTTACTTAATACCTCACTAATACCTTTTCTCCATATGTTAAATGTATCCTGAAAATATCCCCTTATTTCCTCATTTACGGTTCCCTGTACCCAATAATCAATTTGAGTGTATTCCATTTTCTTATTAATTAAGATGTCATCTTTCTTTTGCTCAAAAAAACCTCGTATATTATCCACCATATCTTTATTTTCAATATCTATATAACTTTTTCGATTATGAGAAAATTCCTCTTGTATACTATTTAATAGAGCAATCATTATATCGTTTTTGGTGGAAAAATGATAATGAAGATTAGCTTGGCTCATATTAGCCTCCTTAGCAATCATATGCATACGAGTACCACTTATCTTTTCCTTTGATACTACCTCCATGGCAGCATCAAGTATTTTTTTATCGATATCCTTAGCCATACAACAACCTCTTTTCTACTGTACCTATAATTTAATTAATCTATATATTGCTACATTTATATTTTAAGAGGGATATGCTTATGCTAAGGCATCCCTCATAATCTATAAGCCTCTAATGCCACCTTCATTATAATATACTACCTTGTTTCAATGCAATTAAAGTACTATAAAGTTACTCCATTAAATTTTAGGTTCTTCTACAATTTTACCATCTACATATCTAATTAAAATATTTCTATCATCACCTGTATATATAAATTTCTGAAGCCTCTCCTCTATGGATAATGAATGAAAACTATTAAGTCTACTATCATCTATTATTAATGCATCAAATTCGTAACCTTGTTCAAAGCTTCCCACTTTTCCAAAAAACTGGCCACTACCCTTAGTTGCAAGATAAAATAATTCAGCAGTGCTTAATGGCTTGTCAACTTTGTTACTTTCTAACCATCTAATATTTGAAGCTTGTGCGCTATTTACAATAACACTACACATTGACAAACTATGACCACCTGATATATCCGTTGCAAGCCCTACTGGAACGCCCTTGCTAATGAGTTTTCTTATAGGCGCTATGCCACTTGCTAAATTGGAATTTGAATTAGGACTGTGAGCCACAAAAACTTTATTCTTAACCATTAATTCTATTTCATCTTCATCTACTAATACGCAATGAGCCATTATAGTTGGTATCTGACCAAACAGACCAGCATCTTCATATATACTTGCATAGTTTTTATAATTAGGATGTAGTTCCTTAACTAAATTTATTTCTCCGTAATTTTCACTTAAATGAGATTGAACTGGTACACTATATTTCTTCGCTAATTCTCCAAGAGTTTTCAATAACTCGAAAGTACATGTAGGTATAAATCTAGGAGTTATTATAGGTTTTACTAATTTATATTTATTTCCATATTCTTTTAAGAAATTTTCAGTATCCGCAATAGACTCTATGGTGTTTTCTATTAAATAATGTGGACAATTCCTATCCATATTTACTTTGCCCACATAAGCCCCTAGTCCTGCTTCATTAAATATATCCATCAATAGCTTTGTAGATTCCTTATGAACACTACTAAAAACACAAGCCCTAGTAGTACCATTTTTCCATAATTCTTTTACTAATATAGAATATACTTGTTTTGCATATTCCAAATCAGAGTATTTACTTTCTTCTGGAAAGGTATATGCTTCTAACCAAGGCATTAGTTCTTTATCAAGCCCTAATCCTAAATTGGGAAATTGTGGTGCGTGCAAATGTAAATCAACAAATCCTGGAACTATTAGTTTGTTGTCATAATCTATTATTTCTATATTTTTATACTCATCTATGAGTTCACTATATACTCCATCTATAATTCCATCTTTGACTATTATATAGCCACCTTCTAATACTTCGTATTCACCAAATTCTTTAGTAAAAATAATATCTCCTTTTACTCCAAATGCACCTTCCATTTAATTGCCCCCTTTAACCTAGAAAAATTATAATCTAACTTCAACATAATATAATTTTTTGTATATATTATCATATTTAAACATTTTTTTGTAAATACCAATTATTACATTACCTTATAATATAATAATTAGCTTTGTCTACCTTTTCTTTCTATATGCAGTTTCCTCAAGAGGAAGTTTAGTTCTAAATATATTGTCAAATTTATAATAAGCTCCTTGAACCGCTGGTGCTGTTGGTATTGTAGTTATTTCTCCAACACCTTTTGCACCATAAGCTAAGGTTGATGTATTCTTTTCTATAATTATAGATTTAATTTTAGGCACTTCAGAAGCTCTAAATAATCCTAGGGTACCAAATTTTGCTGTAGGTACACCCTTATTAAGTGGATAATCTTCTGTTAATGCATAACCTAGTCCCATTACCACTCCACCTTCTATTTGTCCCTCTACATTGATAGGGTTAATAGCTTTACCTACATCATGGGCAGCAATAACTTTTTCTAGTTTACCATGTTCATTAAGCACTACTAACTGTGTGGCATATCCATAGGCTACGTGGCTAACTGGATTAACTTTAGTTGAGTTAATTGGGTCCGTTACTCCTTGAAATTCACCATAGAATTCCTCTCCATCGAGGCTCTCTAAAGAATTACTGTTCAGTGCTTCTTTTAGTTTTAATGAAGCGATCTTTGCAGCCTCTCCAGTAAACACAGTTTGTCTTGAAGCTGTAGTAGTTCCTGAGTTTGGTGTGGTAAAGGTATCGGGGAAATCAACAATTATGACCCTTGGAGATAAATTAGTAGTTTCACATACAATTTGGGTAATAATAGTGCCCAATCCCTGTCCTATACATGCAGCACTTGTTCTTATATGAACATTACCCTGTAATACAACAATTCTACATCGCCCTGTGTCTGGAATACCTACTCCTACACCACTATTTTTCATAGCACATGCTATACCTACAACTTTATTATTATCATAGTCATCCTTAACTGCCATTAAAGTTTCTTTTATTGCTGTTCCATCATCTGATATTTGTCCGTTAGGAAGCGTGTCTCCAGGAGCTACAGCATTATTATATCTAATCTGCCAAGGAGTTATACCTACCTTTTCTGCTAAAAGATTCAAATTACATTCTGATGCAAAGGCTGATTGAGTTACCCCAAATCCTCTAAATGCCCCACCTGGAGGATTGTTTGTATATACAGCGGTGCCTTCAATTTCTACATTAGCACATTTATAAGGTCCAGCTGCATGGGTACATGCTCTTTGAAGTACAGGCCCTCCTAGGGAAGCGTATGCACCTGTATCTGATATAATTTTAGCCTTGAATGCAGTAATATTTCCATTTTCATCACAAGCCGTAGTTGCAGTAATTTCCATAGCATGTCTCTTTGGATGTATCATTATGCTTTCCTTGCGACTAAGAGTAATCTTTACAGGCATTTTAGTATACCAAGCGAGAAGTGCTGCATGGTGTTGTACACTCATATCCTCTTTGCCTCCAAAACCTCCACCTACATATTTACTAATAACTCTAATTTTCTCCTTTGGAAGTCCTAGTAGTTCTGCTACTTCTCTTTGCTCATCATATACTCCTTGAGAGCCAGTATATATTAATACACCATCACCATCAGGCATAGCTAGTGCACTTTCTGGTTCTAAAAATGCGTGCTCTGTGAAAGGAGTAGAATAATGATTAGTAACTACATATTTCGAATTAGCTATGGCTTCTTCTACGTTGCCTCTTTTTAGTATTTCAACTTTTAACCTATTTCCAGCGGGATGAATTTTGGGTGCACCTTCTTCAAGAGACATAGTAGGACAAGTCATAGGTATTAATTCTTCATAATCAACAATTATTAAATCAAGTATTTCTTTTAGTGACTTTCTATTTTTAGCACCAACTAATGCTAATGAATCTCCCATATATCTAGTTTCCTCACCTACCGCAATCATAGCTGGCCAATCTTTAACAAGATGTCCAATAAACCTATTGCCAGGAATGTCTTCTGGTGTAAGAATAGCTATGGTATCAGGGTGTTTCAGCGCTTTTGATATATCTATGTTCTTTACTAATGCTCTCGGATATTTTGCTCTTAAGGCTGAACCATATATCATATTAGGTACCTTTACATCATCTACATATACTGCAGTTCCTAATATTTTTTTTTCTGCATCAATCCTTGGAAGGTTATCTCCAACTCTTCCATGAAATTTATCATTGATATTTAAACTGCCTTGTCTTATTACAGAAGCTGCTAAATTTATAGCTTCTACTATTTTTATATATCCTGTACATCTACATATATTACCTTTAATTGCATTTTTAATTTCTTCCTCCGTAGGATTTAAGTTCTTATTAAATAGAGCCTTAGCACTAATCACCATACCTGGTATGCAAAATCCACATTGTACAGCACCTACTTTAGAGAAAGCCCATGTAAATACCTCTTTTTCGAACTGCAATAATCCTTCCACTGTTTGAACTACTTTATCATGTACTTTGGCAGTGGTTTGAATACATGCCCTTACTGCCTTTCCATCAACTAGTATCATACAGGTACCACAAGCACCCTCTCTACATCCATTTTTCACAGAGGTTAAATCTTCTTCCTCTCTTAAATAATCAAGTAAATTCATATTTTCAGAAATTGAGACCATATTTCCGTTTAATATAAATTGATACACCATAGTTCCCTCCTCTTTATCCACGGCTAAGACATATAAAATAATAGGACATAAGGGAATAGGACCCCTTTAAGCACACTTTAACTTCTACTAGGGTCCCAAACCATATTAAATCCGTAGATACTAAAAGCTATTCTTCGTCTTTTAGTGTTTCAACCTTCTTATTGAATTCTTCAATTAGATTGTCTAGTTCTGGTCCCATTTTATGCAATTCACCCCAGTAATTATCATAATCATACCATTGTGCATTTAATTCATCTAAATCATACATCTGTTGTTCAATCCAGGTATAGTATTTAAGATTATGAATTCTATTTTTACTTTGATATGTGAGTTCTTCCATACTATCTGTTCTAACTCCTAGAACACTTCTATTATGATCAATGGCAGCATCAATTACTTCATATTTTTTTCCTCTTTCAGCTTCCATTTCTTCTAACCTTGACTGATACATTTCAGCAGAGTCAGTAAGAACAGTTAGTACTATGTCATTCTCTGTTAATTCATAATATTTTGCAAATTTAATGCAAGAAATTATATTTGCTGCACCTGAAATTCCAACCCATGATAATTTTGAAATTAAATCTTCTGAAATACCTTGTTGTCTTAAATACTCTTGTCCGGCTGGTTCATTAAATAGACGGAACATACCCACACTATCATTATCATCAATAGCTATAATCATATCTGTATTTTTAACATTGTGAATCCAAGGCACGTGCTTATCACCAATACCTTCAATTCTGTGATCACCAAAACCATTATTAAGTAATGTTGGACATTGCAATGCTTCCCCAACTACAAGCTTAGCATTTGGATATTGATCTTTTATAAAGTCTCCACTTCCTAAAGTTCCAGCAGAACCTGAAGTTAAGCACACACCAGCAACTTTTCCATGCTCTCCAATCTCAGCTTTGATAATATCGTTCATAGCATTACCAGTAACTTCATAATGCCATAAATGATTTCCAAGTTCACCGAATTGGTTAAATATTACAACATTATCTCTGGTTCTTCTTAATTCCCAAGTTTTATCATAAATCTCTTTAACATTACTCTCACAACCTGGAGTAGCTATGACTTCACCTGCTACTTGTTTTAACCAATCAAAACGCTCTTTACTCATATTCTCAGGTAAAATAGCTATAGATTTACATCCTAATAGGGCAGAGTTATATGCACCACCACGGCAATAGTTACCAGTTGAAGGCCAAACTGCCTCATGATATTTAGGATCAAATTGACCAGTTACTAGTCTAGGGACTAAACAAGCAAAACTTGCTCCAACTTTATGAGCACCTATCGGGAAATATTTTCCTGCCATAGCAAAAATTCTTGCTTTTACACCTGATATTTCAGAAGGAATCTCAATGTAGTTAGGTAATTCATTGTATAATCCACCATCTTTTACAGCTTCATTTTTCCAAGAAATTCTAAATAAATTGATAGGGTCAATATCCCATAATCCAATATTTTTTAATTTTTCTTTAATGTATTCAGGTATTTTGTTAGGGTCCTTCATCTGAGCTAAGGTTGGGATAACTATATTTCTTTCTTTAGCGCTCTTTACCGTTTTATTAAGTTGTTCTTCATTTATATTTAAATCTATCAAGTTTCTCACTAGAAACCCTCCTTTTATTATTTATAAAATTTAACCCAAAACAATTTTCTTTCAAGCGAAACTGATATCTTTCATTTAAAGCCTTAATTAATTTATTTCACCTACATAATTTATTAACGCATCTAAATCTGGCTTTATTATACCTGGTCTTGTTACTGCCTTTTGTGCAGATTTTACATCCTTTAATCCACTACCAGAGACAACTATAGCTACACTTTCATCTCTTCCTATAGCTCCTTGTTCCACTAGTTTTTTAAGTCCAGCAAAACTTGTTACTCCAGCAGGTTCTCCAAATACTCCAGTATACCTTGCAAGAGTTGTCATAGCCTCTAAAATTTCTGCATTACTGACATCAACAGTAATACCATTACTTTCTTTTAACGCATTTAATGCTTTGTATCCATTTCTTGGAACACCTACTGAAATACTATCTGCTATAGTATCAGGTGGTATATAGTCAAATTTCCTGCTATTTTTTCTATAGGCTCTATTAACTGGATTTGACCCATCTGCTTGTACAGAAACCATTGTAGGAAGTTTATCAATAAGCCCTAAATCATAAAATTCTTTAAAACCCTTCCAAACCCCTGATATAGAACATCCATCTCCCACAGACATAATCACCTTATCTGGCACATTAAAATCTAATTGTTCACAGATTTCAAAAGCTGCAGTTTTTTTCCCTTCTACTAGATATGGATTTATAGCACAACTTCTGTTATACCATCCAAAATGTTCTACTGCCTTTAAGCAAAAATCGAAGGCTGTATCATAATCACCATCTACTAAAATAACCTTACTTCCAAAGACTAAAAGTTGTGCTAATTTACCTTCTGGTATACTCTTAGGAACAAATATATAGTTTTTTATTCCCATACATGCTGCGAAGCCTGATAGCGAAGATGCTGCATTTCCAGTGGAAGCTGCACATATAATATCTCTTTTAAGCTCTATAGCTTTAGCTACTCCAACAGCTGAAGCTCTATCTTTAAATGATGCCGTTGGGTTCCTACCCTCATCCTTTACATATATATTTTTAATATTAAAAAATTCCTCTAATCTTTTTGCTTTATATAATGGTGTCCACCCAATGTGTAATGGGGCTACTCCATCTAATCCCTCTAGTGGCAATATAGGTAGATATCTCCATATATTTTTTTCACTATTTTCTTTAAGACATTCTCTAGTTAATTCTTTTTTCACTAAATCTAAGTCATAAATTACATCTAAGGTTCCTTCTGTACCACAATATGGGCAATGATACATAATCTCTTCATTTAGTTTAGCTCTGCATTTAGAACATACTAGGTGCTTAATCTTTTTCATGATTTCACCTCACCCATTAAATTTTAAATTACTATTTTACATACTCTGTAACATAAGTAATAGGAATTAGTGCATACATAGCTGCACATCTTACAAGCTCATCCTTCCAAGTTCTTTCATTTGGGGCATGTGCTTGATCCTCATGACCTGGTCCAAAACCAACACATGGAATTCCATACCTACCCATGATAGATACAGCATTTGTAGAGAATGTCCATTTGTCAACAAGTGGCTCACATTTAAATAAATCTCTATAGGATTTTACTAGAGTTTGACAAGCTGGGTGTTCTTCTTCTAATACCCAAGTTGGGAAATAGCACTCTGTTGGATAAACAAGTCCAGTATAAGCTGGTCGTTCATAGGTGTACATTTCAACCTTACCATTTGCAGCCTTAACTGATGGTAATTCTCTAATTTGATCCAATGCATACTCCCAAGTTTCTCCATTTGTAAGTCTTCTATCTATAGACACTGTACATCTATCTGCAACTGCACATCTTGATGGGGAGGAGAAAAATATTTCAGACACTGTTAAAGTTCCTTTTCCTAAGAATGGATCATCTATTAATCTTTCATTTAATTCTTTTAATTCATTTAAAATTGGAGCCATCTTGAATATTGCATTGTCTCCTCTTTCTGGTGCTGAACCATGGCAACTAATTCCATTAGTAGTAACCTTAATTTCCATTCTTCCTCTATGTCCTCTATATATATTTAAAGAAGTTGGTTCAGTAATTACTACAAATTCGGGCTTAATCTTGTCTTCTTGAACTATATATTGCCAGCATAATCCATCACAATCTTCTTCTTGAACTGTACCTGTAACTAGTAATGTATAATCCCCTTCTAATCCTAAATCTTTAATTATTTTCCCAGCATAAACCATGGAAGCCATTCCACCTTCTTGGTCTGAACCGCCTCTCCCAAATATTATTTCATCATCTTCAAACCCCTTATATGGGTCATAGTTCCAATTATTTATATCACCAATTCCAACGGTGTCTATATGCGCATCCATAGCTATTAAATGTTTTCCGTGTCCCATATATCCTAAAATGTTTCCCATTGGGTCTATTTCAACTTTATCAAAGCCTACTTTTTCCATCTCTTCTTTAATTCTTAATACAACTTTCTCTTCATCACAACTTTCACTTGGAATAGCTATCATGTCTCTTAAGAACTTTGATATATCATCCTTATATTGCTCTGCTAATTTTAATATTTCTTCTTTATTTATATTCATTGACATTTCAAATACCTCCAAATCAAACTTATATATTTTTATAATTTAGAATATTATTCTTACTTTAGGCCTTAGCAATAATATTAAATCCCCCCTATATATGATTACATTTGAATAATATCTAAAATATAGCAATCAATTTATTGAGATTTACTAATTAATTAGTTAGGATAAAGTAAAAAATTATATCTTTGAAGATTTCATGTATAAAATTCCTTCTAAAACTCCACCTGCAATACATCTAGCCTTATCCGAGATAGTATTACAATTATCCAATTCATCATATCTTGGATCAATATCAGCTATTTTTAAGCTTTCTTTTACATAACTTTCAGATCGTATAATTCCTCTTAGAACTCCATCTATTGAGGCATAGATTTTTTGCCCATTAACTATAGCAAGGATATCTTTAGTTGTTACTATATCTCCTATATTTTTAAAAGTACTAATAATGCCTTCACATGGACTATAGATAACTCTTTCCTTGTCATATCCTCCTATTTTTCCTGGTACACCAGTATTCTTAAGTGCATATCCATGAAATATTAATCTTCCTAAATTATGTCCACGCATAGTCTCTACTGCTATATGCACATCTTTTCCAGCATTGAAACCTGGACCTAATCCAATAGTTATAGGAGCCATATTTATATTAGTACCCGTATTTCTTTTAGCTAAAATCGCATCCACTACCACTAAGGGTTTAATTTTATCAATAAGAGTTCCTTCACTATCTATAACTATAGGAATAATTCCACTTTCCCAAGCATCATATATTTCTTCTAAGGTTTCTACAAGTACAGATTTTGAATCTTCTATTATAGCTTCACCATTATATACTGCTTCACTAAAACATACTCTTCTTCTTATAGAAGTAGGTTTTTCTATTTCAAGAACTAACACATTAAACCCACTTTTATGAAGCTTTTGTATAGTTCCAGAGGCAATATCCCCACCACCTTTTACAATTACCCTGTCCTTACCCATGAATATATCATCTCCCCATTTATAGATGACCAAATTTTAGAAGTTTATTATAGTCTTCCATAGTGTCAATATCCCACAGTGGAAGCTCCTCATGTATTTCTATAAATCTAACCTGATAAATAAACTTATTGATAACAGTTTTACCACCAATATCCCCCTGTAATTTTAATAGTTCCTCAGTATATTTCTTAGGAAAAATTACTGGATTTCCTCTTCTGCCCTTATAGATAGGTACAATTATATTATTAGGATACTGTTCAAATTCATTAATTAATTCAGTGATTATTTCTTCATTGATAAATGGTTGGTCACCTGTAAAAAAAGCATAACCTAATGCCTCTGGTGAATTTAATATTCCTAATTTTATGGATTCACTTTGTCCTAAATCAGCATTTAAATTCATAATGCCATTTATGTTTCTTTTTTTACTGAGTTCAATAACTTCAATTCTATTTGTAACTATTAATCTATGTGAAAAATTACTCTTACTTACATTTTCTAATACATATTCTACCAATGCACATCCCTTATATTTGAGAAGTAGCTTATTTTCACCCATCCTACTACTAAAACCAGAAGCCATTATTATCGCATTAATCACTTTATAGACCTCCTTAAGGCAATTCATAATATTCATAGGTTTTATTTTCTAAACTTCCAAATATTATGCTATCTATTAATTTATATTCACAGTTTTTCAATGCGATGCATTTTAGTAAGTTAGACGTCAAATTAAAATCTTTTTCCACGTCTAATTTATTGATAAATAGTATCCTTTTCCCTAAGGAATTTTTAAATAATCCTTTTGGATTGAAAATTAAAGATATAATATGCTTTTCAGTTATTTTCTGGTCCTCTTTTGTACCTGTCAAAGCCATAAACTCTTCTATTCTATGTATATTGCTTTCATTTATCATCATTCCAAGAACTTCTATGGTAATAACTCCTATAGTAATATCTGTATATTTGCTTATAACAGGCTCATTATGGTTCCATCCCTTAATGGGTTTTCTTTTAGAGCCATCTGCTTCTATAAAAATGTAATCATAATGTGGTAATAATTTTTGAAGTTCATTATCACAAGTACCTATTATTTTATCTTCGCTATTAATAAAGTTTCCATATACATAAATTCCTTTATCCACAGAATTATTAAATAAATTTATGTTATCACCTTCAAAGAACATAAATTGAAAATCATTTATTGGTGGTACATATATCTTTGTGGTTGTAGTAACTAAAACCTTATTTCCCTTTCTTAACTCTTTAGCCATAGTAAACATGAGAGTAGTTTTACCACCTGCACCAACTATAGATACAATTTGACCTTTATTTAAATCAATAATTTCTGTAAGCCTCATATATACCTCCATGCTATTAATAGCGAATACGATCAAAATTATTTTAATATTCATAATTTTCAAACTATATCTGCCATATAATTCTATGTTAATCATTAACCTTTACTGTTAATAATTAAGCATAGAATTATCACAACATATTTTTTACATTTTTTTACTTAATAGAATAGTACAATAAAATATAATCTCAGTCAATTAGTTGTAAAAAAATAATTGGAAATTTAAAATTTTCCCCAAACCTTTTGGGCTAACTCTCTGCTTTTAGCCATAATTTTCTCTTCATCAATCCCAGTTAAAATTCTATTTTCCATAATTACTTTACCATTAACTATGGTTGTTTCTACATGTTTTCCATTAACTCCAAATACTAAATGACCATTTATATTGTTTCCTATAATTGGTGTTGGGGGATTGTAATCAACTACTATAATATCAGCTAAAGCGCCTTCTTTTAAAATTCCTACTTGATTATTGATAAATCTTTCAGTAATGAGTCTATTATTTTTAAATAACATCTCAGGTATTTCTCCCCATGCAACAGTAGAATCCTGTGCAACATGTTTATGAATAATATTAGCCACTTTATAAGATTCCATCATATCAGCTGTATACCCATCGGTACCTAGTCCAAGTAAAATTCCTTTCTTAAACATAGAAAGTACTGGTGATGTTCCTACCGCATTTCCCATATTAGATTCTGGATTATGAACTACTATGGCATCCTTTTCTTTAATCATGTCAATTTCATCTTCTGAAATGTGTATGCAATGAACAGCTATGGTCTTCTCTGATAATACACCTAAACTGTACCATCTCTCTACAACACCACTTCCATACTTCACTTTAGCATCCTGTAAGTCTTCAATTCCTTCTGCACTATGAACATGAAAGCCTGTATTAAGATTTTCTATAGCATCTAGACATTTTTCAAGGGTTTTATCGCTTATGGTCATAGAAGCATGTAATCCAAACATTGCTCTAAGCATATCATCATTTTTATTATTACAATATTTAATGAATTCTACATTTTCTTTTATACCTTCATCAACTATTTTTTCACCATCTCTATCTGAGGTCTCATAACATAGATTACTTCTAATACCTACTTCTTTTGCTGCTTCTGCGATTTTAAATAAACTTCCTTGTGCAGCATAGGGGCTAGCATGATGATCAAAGGATGTAGTTACGCCATTTTTTATTTGCTCTATCATTGGAACTATAGCACTATAATACACATCTTCTAAAGTTAAAACTTTGTCTAATCTCCACCATAATCCTGTAAGTATATCAGAGAATTTTGTTGCTGGTGGACTATCATTTTGAATTCCTCTAGCAAAGGTACTATAATAATGCATATGAGTGTTTATGAATCCTGGCATTATTAGTTTACCTTTGGCATCTATATATTTACTATTAGTATATTTATCCTTTAATTCACTAGTTGTGCCAATTTCAACGATTTTATTGCCATATATTGCTACGCAACCATTCTCTATAATCGGCCTTGAATCATCTCTTGTTATAACCTTACCATTTCCAACAAGTATCATAGTTACACCTCCTAAAACTTAATGTACTAAAGCATAAATCTATAATCTTCAATACAGGTTTCTATTATATTTTTCATTTCCTTTGATATAGTATTTTCTTCATAAGTTTTACACTCAATAATTTCTCCTTGTTCAGTTCTTATTTTACATATCCCTGTGGAGGAATCCTTTACCCAAAATCCTATATTAGTACTGTTTTCAAAATCTTCTTCATTCCAAAAAACAGTTACCTTATCCTTATATGGATTTCCAGTATGAGGACAGAATACGCCGCAATTACCACATTCATTACACATACCATCTAAATGAACAATTTCATGGTTGAATATAAGTCCATCTTTAACTTTTATAACTACATTAGCTCTATTTGGACACACATCCACACATAATTCACAAATGCTATCACAGCCTAGGCATCTCTTACTTTCACCCTCACAACAAATAGGTTCCATCAAAATACCTTTACGTTCATATAATGAATTTTCGTTTATTGAAATATCTATGCTATGAAAATCACACTCTAAATTTTCTTTATTAAGTATATCTTTAGAAATTGATTTCCCATGGGAAATTGCTTGTACAATAGTACTAGGTCCATTCTTTGCATCTCCTGCCACATATACATTCTTTATATTTGTTTCACATTGTAAATTAACCTTAGGTAGACCCTTTGAATCCACTTCTATACCACTATCAGTGAATAGTTTAGTATCTACTTTTTCTCCTACTGCTACAATAACAGTATCTGCATCTAACTCTATAAAAGTTCCTGTATTTATTGGACTTCTTCTACCAGAAGCATCCCTTTCTCCTAAAATCATCTCTTCGCAAAGTAGCTTACCATTATTCAGTGATACTGGTGAAAGTAATTCTTTTATTAGAATTCCTTCTGAAAGAATTAAAGCTACCTCTTCACGATCTGCTGGCATGAACTTTCTTGTTCTTCTATAAACTATAGAAACACTTTCTACTCCTTCAGTCCTTTTTACTGCACGGGCAGCATCCATGGCAACATCTCCGCCACCGACAACACATACATGTTTGCCTAAATTAACTTTTCCTTTATTAGCTTTGAATTTCTCTAGAAAAGCGATAGCATTAAGTGTTTTATCTGAACCTTCTTTTAAAGATACTTCTCCAGGCTTCCATGCACCTATAGCTAGCACAATATATTCATATTTTTCTTTTAATTCTTCTATATTGAAATTTTCCTCTACACCAAATTTAAATTTAACTCCATGACTCTTCACCAGCTCAAAGTCTTTTTTTATAATTTCCGAAGATATTCTGAACTCTGGAATTACATATTCAATGACGCCATAAGCTCTGTCTCTCTTATCCATTACAGTTACATCTACACCATTTCTTCTTAAGAATAGAGCCACAGATAATCCTGCTGCACCAGCACCTATAACACATACTTTTTTATTGCTTTTAAGTTCCATTGGATTAATATGCTTTATATAATCATTTTGAGCATTTATTACTGCAATTTTTTTTATATTCCTTATTTGCACTGAATTTTCATAATCAAGTCTTGTACATTTATATTGGCAATTATGATTACAAATTGTTCCTGTTATAGCTGGAGATGCATTATCCTTAACAATGACTGAAAAAGCTTCATCATACTTTTCTTCTCCCACTAGAGCTATATACTGTGGTACTTGCTGATTTATTGGACAACCTATACTACAAGGCGCAATGCTGCACTTATATATAGGCAGCTTTGAGCTTAATTTTCTGCTTTCCACGGCTTTAGCCTCTTTTAAATGATGTTCATCTGTTATAGAAGCCTCAGCAACTTTTTTTAACAATTCTGTATTTATAATTTCACTTCTATTATTAAGTAGCGGCTCTAACTTCTTAGCTATTTGAGTGATTCTTTCATATCCCCCAGGTTTTAAAATTGTAGTAGCAAAGGTAATAGGACAAATTCCTGTTTCAAATATTTTATCAATGTTAAAGAAATCAGCTCCTCCAGAATAAGATATATAGATATCTCCATTAAACTCTTTAGCTAATCTACTAGCTAAAGTCATAGTTAACGGATAAAGAGAACGACCTGACATATACATTTCTTCTCCTGGTAATTCCTTATTTAATATCTTAACAGGCAAGGTATTAGTAAGTTTTACCCCAAGTTTAAGTTGTAGAGTCTTCGCTAATTCTTTTAGCCTAGCTAACATTGATACCCCGTCATCATACTGTAAATCATGAATAAAATGATGGCCATTTAAAGCTATATAATCATAACCCATAGTATCAAAAGTTTCTCTTACAAATTTTTCTCCTAATAAAGTAGGATTCATCTTTATAAATGTATGCAAATTTTTCTCCGTTAATAAATAATTAGCAATTCTCTCAATCTCTTCAGGTGGACATCCATGTAACGTCGATAGGGTAATTGATGTGCATATAGTAGGTGATACTTTATCTAAATCTTCTTTAGTAAAATTTTTAAATTTATCTAAATTACCCTTAAGAACTTCTCTGCATTCATTCCAAATTTTTGTACTAGAGGCATTTCTCATTCCTTCAATATAAGTGCTTATTTTTGGAGATTTAATTCCCTCTAAGTCATAACCTACACTCATATTAAATATGAAATCTCTTTCCTCACTAAAAGAAAGTTCTTTCATTAAAACATGAAGTAAAAACCAAGCCTTAACGTATTCATCATAGGCATCTCTAACAGTTAATTCAGTAGACCATTCTACATTATAACATTCATCTTCAGCACGAATACACGGCTTGGAAACAGGTAAATCTTCTCCATCTAAAATTTGAACTGTTTTTAATTCAATGAATCGACTTCCAGTTAGATATGATGCAATAATATTCTGTGTTAATTGTGAATGAGGACCTGCTGCAGGACCTATTGGCGAACCAAGTTTTTCTCCTAAAAATGCAATATTGTTGTTACTTTTATTGTAGTAAAATTTATTTTCTTGAATTCCTAAAATAGTTTCCTTTTCAGTTAGTTCTTCAAAAATCCAAGTCACTAACTTTTGGAAATCGATTGGTCGCATTTTATCACTCATCTACATTCCCCCTTGAACATATATAATGTTCCAACAAATCTGCTATATTATAGTAATGTGGAGTGGCCCTTATGTAGGGACACTCCTAGTTATATATTAAATACTATTCTCCAGAAAATCTTGGTTTATTAGCTTCTAAAAGTTTTTCAAATGTAGCTACTGGATCTTTAATCTTACTTAAGAACATCATAGCTGCAATTATATATGGTTTAAATCCTGCTTCTTGATATAGTGGCTTACGATAGCGGTTAAACACACTAGCCTCAACCTCACCTTGTTCACAACTTACACCAGTGATATCAGCTGGTAAACAGTGCATATAAAGAGCTCTTCCATCCCTAGTTAGCTTCATCATTTCCTCAGTACATTCCCAATCTTTATGTTTTCCATTCTCTGCTAGCAATTCTTTTTCTAAAGCCTTTATTTCATCAAACTTGCCTTCTCCATATAGTTCTGTACGTTTTTCCATAGCTGCATATGGAGCCCAGCTCTTTGGATATACTATATCTGCATTTTCAAATGCTTCCTTCATTGAGTTGGTTTTAGTAAAACTACCACCATTTTTCTCAACGTTCCCCTTTGCAATCTCTTCTACCTCAGGTAATAAGTCGTATCCTTCTGGATGAGCAAGAGCAATTTCCATACCCATTCTTGTCATTAATCCAATAATACCTTGGGGTACTGAAAGTGGTTTTCCATAAGATGGTGAGTATGCCCAAGTCATTGCAACTTTTTTACCTTTAAGATTTTCTACTCCTCCAAAATGGTGTATAAGGTGTAGTAAATCTGCCATGCTTTGCGTTGGATGATCTATATCGCATTGTAAGTTAACTAATGTAGGACGTTGTTCTAATACTCCATCCACATGTCCTTCTTGTACTGCTGATGAAACTTCTCTCATATAAGCATTACCTTTTCCAATGAACATATCATCTCTTATTCCAATTACATCTGCCATGAAAGATATCATATTTGCTGTTTCACGAACAGTTTCACCATGAGCAATTTGAGACTTTCCTTCATCAAGGTCTTGCACTTCTAACCCTAGTAAGTTACAAGCACTGGCAAAACTGAATCTTGTCCTAGTAGAATTATCACGGAATACGGAAATACCTAATCCGCTATCAAATACTTTTGTGGATATGTTGTTTTCTCTCATGTTACGGAGTATGTCAGCAACAGTAAATACAGCCTGAAGTTCATCATCTGTCTTTTCCCAAGTTAGTAAGAAGTCGTTATTGTGCATGTTTTCAAAATTTAACTTTTCTAGCTTTTCAATTAAGTTTTTTATTTTTTCCATAAATAGCCACCCCTTAATATATTTAAAAAACCTTTTATTTTTTACTGACTAATTAATCAGATTTTACATTAATTAGTATTATATGTCAATAGATGTATTAAATTTTGCTTATATATAAGTTGTAATAAAGATAATTCATATTATGAGTATGTTTAATGAATTGTTGAAGTTGAGCTTCATATTAATTGATTTATAATATATAAGTTTCAATAATGAAACTACATGATACAAATAGGCTTTTCTTTTATAGTTTATTTAAATTGAACTTCATATTATTGCTGTGAATACCATTTGCAGAAATCTTAGATTTACTTGGGCTGTGTGAAAGTAAAAAGCGTTCTGTTAAAATCTATGTGAAATATTCTTCACTTATTCTCTCAAGCCGTTGTATAAGCATGATAAACAAAAATAGAAATTTTGGATAATATTTAACAAAATAAAAAACTGACTCTGCAGAGAATCAGCTTTTTATCACATTTATGATTTTATATATTTTTATTTTAGAAGCACATACTTAGTGCATATCTATTGGTCGAAATTATCGCCATATAAGAGGACTGCTATAAATCATTTTTAGAGTAAATCTTTATATAGAACGAAAATTATACCAGTTTCTCATAGAGATTATCTACTTTTCTTTTTAAATCTCCATATTTTTCATAACATTCATAATTAGTTTTTTCATTGAAATTATCTTCTAATTTTTGCATTTCGTATTCTAACTCAATTATTTTTTCTTCTATTTCTCTGTAATTCTCTTCTTTAACTCTAGCTGTAACCATAGTATTGTTTTTATTTATAGAATAATTTTTATTTATTTTTGATACTGCTTTCTCATTTTTTTCTTCCCCCACAGTTTCACTATTTTTATTCTTTTCACTCTTATAAAAGTCATAGTTACCATAGAAAGTACTAACTTTACCATTACATATTTCCATAATTTTTTCTATAGAATTTTTTAAAAAATATCTATCATGAGAAACTGCTATAACCGTTCCTTTATACTCTCTAAGTGCTAATTCTATGGACTCTCTAGCAGCTAGATCTAAGTGGTTTGTAGGTTCATCCATAATTAAGCAGTGAGGTTCACAAAGAAGTATTTCAGCTAAATAAACCCTTACTCTCTCTCCTCCACTTAATACCTTTAGCTGTTTATTAACCTCATCTCCATAAAACTGAAACTTACTTAGATGAAGCCTTCCATCCTTTTCCGTGAACTCTTTAATACTCATAATTTCCTCTAAAATAGTCAATTCTTCATTTTTAAATTCTACATCTTGGCCTAAATATGAATATCTTACCCAATTCCCTAGGGTTGCCACACCTTCATAATCATTATCATTTCCTAATAGTATATTTAAAAGAGTAGTTTTACCACAGCCGTTATCTCCTATGATTCCAACTCTTTCACCACCACCTATGTGAAAATTACCATCTTTAATAATAGCTATATTTCCAAAAGACTTATTTAAATTCTTTCCCCAAGCTATATCCTTACTGACATGATCTATATTATTAAACCTGATTCTTGGTTTATTATCCATATTTAAATGATTACTACTTTTAAATTCTTCTTGAGTTTTTTTCTTTTGCTCTATAAGTGAGTTAAGCCGCTTTTCTCGACTCTTAAAGGCAGTAATTTTTCTATGAGACTTAAGTTCTTCTATGACCTTTCTTTCTTTTTTAATTTCTAGTTCTAAACCTTTTTGTTCCCATATATAATGATTTCTCATGCTATTCTTTTCTTCAACAAATTTAGAGTAGCTACAACTTCTTTCACATAGAGTTCCATTATTAAGTTCAGCAATTCTAGTAGAGGCTTCATCTAGAAAGTACCTATCATGGGATACCATGAGCACACCACCACTAAATTTCTTTAGGAATTTCTCTAACCATTCAATGGCTTTTATATCTAGGTGATTTGTAGGTTCATCTAAAATAATAAGATCTGGTTCATTAATCAACATTCTAGCAAAGAGTACTCTCATCTTTTCTCCACCACTTAAATTATTTATAGGAATTGAAAGCACTTCTTTTTTGATACCTAGCCCTAAAAGAATTTTAGTAATCACACTTTCTATAACGTATCCGTCCATAGCTTCATATTCATTTAAGGTATTTGAGTACTTCTTGAGGACCTGATCATATTTTTCATAATCCATTTGAATGGATATATCCTCCATTTGTTTTTCTAATATCTTAAGCTTCTCCTCCAGCCTTATAATTTGTTCCAGATGTAATGCAGTTTCCCCATTTAGTTCCCTTAATTCCATCATATCCTGAGACAAATAAGCTATTTTAGCTGCCTTTGCCAGAATTATATTGCCTTTATCAGCTTCTTCCATACCTAATGCAATTTTAATTAAAGTGCTTTTCCCAGCGCCATTTGGCCCAACTAAAGCAACTCTTTCACCTTTTTCTACTCTTAGGCTAACATTATCTAATACTTTTTGATTTCTATACTCCTTTGAAATATTTTCTAATGATAATAAACTCATTATTAATTCCTCCTTAATTATGATTTAAATTTTGATACGTCAAAAGACCACAAGCATTATACCCATGGTCTATAATTTGTGAGGAATTAATAGGTCTGTAATAAATAAATAGTCGTAAATAATTATTTATTGCATACATACACAATATAGTCTTACCTCAAAATAAAAGCCACGGATAATGATGCTATTATCCGTGGCAATAGTTCTTAAGCTAAGTATATTTATATCCATGATTTTTAGTATATTATATAAGAAAAATTACTAGATATATTTTAATATATGTTAAATTAACAATATAAGTATTCTTATATAATAGTTATACCATAATAGCCTACTATAAATTATTATAGATGCCTATGAAAAATGGAATAAATAATTTTGAAATCTTATATTATCGCTGAAATCTCTACACAACAAAAAAACTAATCTAATAATAAATTTTATACTCATATATAAAATCATTAATTATTATCTTACACAACTAATAAACATACAGAAAATTCAACTTTTCAAATAAGTATGTTAGTTACATTTATTTTGTTTTATATCTTCCAGCGGTGATATAAAAGACACTAGCTCCGGATAAAGCTTCACCTATAAACTTATGGTCTTTATTCGAAGCGGAGTCCTGATATCTTAGCTGGTACATTCATTATAAACATAATTTATCCTCCTGTACCATATAAATATATTTTATATCTTCATTTTATGATATCACAAGATTCAAAATATTGTCAATATCTTTCCCGTAATTAAACCCTTTAATTCATTAAGACTTTAAATCTATTAGAAAAGGCTGAAACTAATCATTTCAGCCTTATATTTAATAGCTACCTAAATCTGTATATAACAGACTCTGCACTGCAGATGTTTGCCCACAAAAAGGTTTATTCCTGTTTTGTAGTACAGGGTGTGGTAGCTACACCTTTCCAATTCATGAAATTTCAGTATAACTTATACAATCTTTTATATCTTTTTGGGCTTGAAGTTTTTTAATAATACTAATTTCTCTTTTATTAAAAGTATTTGTAGAGTTATTAATGAAATCTTTTAAAAATATGTAAAATCTCTCAGTGGCAAATTCATCATCGCTACACTCATATTCTATCTTTAGGAGCTTTAATATAAAGGTAATATGTCCTTCAACTCTCCTATAATAAACTCTTATTTTATTATATTTATATCTAATTAATGTTGTTGCTAGATTTTTAGCTCCTACCAATTCTAGTTTTTGAGAATTACCACAACCTATACATAAGAATTTATCTTTCTCAAAACGATTTATAAATTTCACAGTATCACACATTGGACAGCGAAAAAAAATCGAATTCGGACTCACTTTAACTGGTTTATCAATACCCTCAAACTCAGATTTATACAATACAAAATCAGCAAATAGATTATATTCGCCAATACTTATAGGTATGTTAAAATTCCTTTGTTTGAGCCTATCATTTTTATTTACTAAATTCTCTAAAATTATAACACATCTATTTTCTTTAGCTAACCTTACAACTGTATTTGACAATTCATGAAGTTTATTCTTACCATTCACATTTACAGCTGATATCGGCCCACTTTTAACTAATTCACCACTGTCATTGCATATTACATAAAACAGTTCTTTACTTATTCCTCTTACTACTCCTAAAAATTTATTGCAGCTTATTTTTTTAGGAGATTCATACCAAATTCTTAAATTAAGATAAAAATTACTTCCTCTTTTTATAAGTTGTGCACTTTTAGGCATAGCCATTCCAGCTTCTATTTCGTTTAAATGATGTTCCTGCCACTTACCTATGTATAATGGAAAAAGCTCATATCTTATTTTTTTTGTATTTTTCTGCAAGAACTCCTCTGGAAATGTAACATATTTTAGTATTCTATAGGATTCTTCTACTTTTTCTACAGCATTATTACGATTAAATAGATAAAGTTTTACATAATATCTACTGCTTTCAATATCTTTAAGTAAAGTGTAATCCCTATTGTAAGCAAATCGACTAAATAATAATGGTCTATGTTTCTCATACTTATTAAACATAGAATTAATCTTTACCATACTTAGGTTATCTGCTCCATTTAGTATACTCTCAATGTCATCATCAGTGGTTCTTATTACAGGATAATTTATCTTTGCAGAAATAAATTTTCTATTGTAATAAGTAGATAGTGTCATAGCTATATCCATCCTCAATGCATCCTTAAAAGGTTCCACATTTAAGAAATCCACCTTATCCATTATATCTTTATTTAAAAGCTTTAGAATATAGTTCTTTGTAATCTTTGAATCTATAGATTTTATTTCACCCAATTCTTTAAGAATTATATGAAATGCCTCAGTATATCTTTCTAATGCATCTTCAAGAATTCTACTTTTTGTTTTAGTCGGCTCTAATAGCTTTATGGATATGGTCTTATATGGCATCCAATCTACTCCTTAAAATAACTACATTTTAATGATATTCAACCTGAACTTCCTTTCCCAGTCTTTTCATAGATTCAGATATTTCATTAACTAATTGAAGTTTAATACTCAAATCCATAGAAAAATTAGGATTTTGATGAGCAGGATTTAGTGCTCTACCTACTATAAATTTTGCACCTGTACATTTATTTATTAGAAGTTGAGCTAATAAAGATGCAGCATCACCTTGATGATTTTCATAAGTACGTCTATCAACTGCACTCCTTTCATACTTCTTCATAATTTCAAGAGTTTTTTTCAGTGTAACCACTCCTTCAGTAACAAGATCAACACCTTTCATCTCTGCCACTGGAGGCACATCTGGAGAGATATAATTCAATGATACCTTAAGCTCGCTGCCAGAAATACGACTAACTATTTGAGAAGTTGTTCCTCCACAAACAATTTTTGTTCCCTCAAAATTCATCAGTTCATCCACAATTTTTTTATCATCGTCATGATTAATAGGTGGTCCAACCATAACATAGGCCTTATCAGATTTTCTAATTCTACAGACTGCAACTGTGGTGTCATCTCCTGGTTCCTCTCCATAAAGATTATTACATGCGGCCAATAATAAATTCTGCATTGAATAAGCAGTACTATTCTTCTTATATGCATTTTCTAAGTATTTAACCACATTTTTTTGTTGCCATCCTAAACTTAACATTTTTTCGACTCCCGCATTAATTACTCCATCACTAAACATAATACAAATATCATCTGATTTTAACTTTATATGTGCCTCCTTGATCTTCTTGTCTGCAATAATAAGTTCTTTTCTAGGAAACTCATAAAATTTTCCATTTCTAAGTATAACAATATTGGGATTGTCAAACTCAACAATATGAGCATCCCCTAACTTATTTATATGTATAAAACTAAAACTACAATATGTAATACCTCTTTCATTGCATACTGGTAATGTGGATGCCACAGTCTCTATAACATCACGTATATCTGTGGACTCTGCTAACATGGTTGCTACCATTTTACTGGTAAAAGATGCAAGGATATTGGCTTTTACTCCACTTCCAATACCATCTGCAAGAACCATTATAGTATCATGTCCATTTTTTATAATTTCCACCATGTCTCCACAGAGCTCTTCACCCTTTTTATTTAAGCTACCATAACTTGTTTCAAAAAATAAACTCATAAATACTCACCCTGTACTATATTTTTATTAGCTTAGTTAAAACAGCTTTGGTTTCACCTGTGGTTTCTCCCAAAAGACTTGCAATTTCCTGTGCAGCTCTTATTTGTTTAGCTATAACCCTTTGTGCTGTTTCTATAGTCTCTTTTCTAATTCTTTCAATTTCCTGATTTTTTTCTTCTTCCTTTGTTACATCTTTTGCAATTATTATATAATCGCCTTTAGGTGTCGCTATTATATTCAAATTAACAATAACCTGTTCATCTATACTTTTACATGAGAAATCATAGGGTTCTTCACCTGATATTTTTATATTATTAAACTCCTCTGAATTTAATAATAGCTCAATTGGAAGCCCAACCACATTTTTATCTATTAGCTTAAACAGATTTGTAGCTGCTTTATTGTACTCCAATATATTAAAATTCTTATCAGCCATAAAAATTGCATTAGGTGTGTTTTCCAAAATGATATTAGACATGGACTCTGCCTTTTCACGCATATATGGTAAACACATTTTTAAATCAGCTTTACCCTGGTATACAGCTATGGCTTTTTCTCTACAAGTAGAGTACCCGCAAGTTCCGCAGTTTAACATATGTTCTTCACTAAATTTTCCTATACTTGCTAAAATATTTTTTATGGTTTCTTCACTAGGTGCATTATGCCTAGTTTTTTTGTAATTGTAATCTATTGATAAATCTAACGCTAAGTTTTCAGTCATAGGAATTGGCGTAACAGTTTTTTTATTGCTATTTTCAAATAGTAGGTCCTTAAAAATTAAAAATGGTACTTTTAAATTGTGCATACCTGGACCTTCAATACATGAACCTGCACAAGTATTCATCTCTATAAAATATCCTTCTATATTATGATCTCTTAATGAGTTAAGGATTTGTATACATCTGTCTATACCATCAACAGATATACTTTTATAATTACTTCTTAATTTAGTAGGTACAGCCTTAATAATTTCCCCAGGTAGAGGATATAATCTACTTGAAGTTGCATGCATTTCAGCAGCTTCTAAATCTTCTTCACCTATGATTATTTCGTCCTCATCCATCCATCTTTTCAACTCATCAAAGGTCAATACTGCATTAAGATTATTACTAGTGCTTGCTTCATATTTTTTAGAAATACATGGTCCTATAAAAATTACCTTATTCCGTTTTCCATAGATTTCTTTAAGCATTTTTCCATGAGCTATGGCTGGAGATACCACCGGTGCTAAATATTTTACAAGTTCAGGATAATATCTCTCCACAAGCATTACAGTTGAAGGGCAACCTGTTGTAATAATATTTTTCATTTTCTTCTCTTTAAGAAGCTCTCCATATTTCTTTGAAACCTGCGTGGCTCCTATAGCCGTTTCTTCAACCCTAGAAAATCCCAGTTTTTTCAACACTGTAGACATCTGTGTAAAGGTTGCTCCTGGAAAAGCCCCCACGTAGGAAGGGGCAAGGCTCACAAATAGCCTTGCTCCACTTTTTAGAAAACTCTTAACTAAAGGAATATCACTCTTAATTTGTTTTGCATTTTGAGGACATATTAACGTGCATTTACCACATAGTATACACTGATCCTCAAGGATATATGCTTGATCATCAGAAAACTTTATTGCCTTTAAATCGCATTGTCTTATACACTTATAGCAATTTTTACAGTTCGCTTTTTTAAACTGAATAATACTCATAGCAAAGCCTCACATTTTCTAATAATTGATTTCGTTTCAGAATATTCGCATAATATGTCAACTCATTATAACATCTATGTGGAATATTTTCAACTTCTTAGAAAATCTCAACTATTGCTAAGCTCAATTTTATACTGCTATTTTAGGTAATACTTGTGATTCAAAAAACTGCCTTGCAGTTGTTCCTGAAACACTGTATACTTCACCATCATCTATCTTCACAGACACTGCATCCGTACAATGCCCTAAACAAAAAACTGCTTTTAGTTCAACTTTATCTGAAAGCTTATATTCTTCAATAATTTGTTGAAAGATATTGATTACATTGTATGAACCTCTAACATGACATGCACTTCCTATGCAAACGCTTAAATTTATCACAAAAATTACTCCTTCCTTTTATAGTCTACATGTAAAAGCTTATGAACTTTACCTTTTAGAAGACCTGAATATAATGACATAATTACTGGATTTTCTTCTGAACGTTTTATATTACTCATTCTATCTGCTTCGTATAACCCAGCACCACGTTTTAATTTTCCTTCAAGCTTAGTAAATGGTTGTCCTGCACCAGAAATACATCCGCCTGGACACGCCATAACTTCAATAAAGTCATAATGAGCTTCTCCTGATTTTATTCTTTGTACAAGATTATCTGCATTCTTTAGTCCGCTTGCTACAGCTATTTTTATTTCACGCCCATCCACATTAATGTTAGTTTCTTTAATTCCTTCCATTCCTCTTACTCCATTAAAAGCAAGAGCACGAAGTGTAGATGTAGATTTATCATCTAGCACCCTACGTATAACAGCTTCTGTTACTCCTCCTGTTACTCCAAAGATAACTCCTGCACCGCTGTTAACTCCAAAAGGCATATCAACTCCCTCAGGTTCTACCTCTGAGAATATGATTCCTGATTCCCTTATCATTTGGATAAGCTCTTGAGTTGTGATTACATAGTCCACATAAGGTATCCCATCTTCTTTAAATTCATCCCTCTGTGCCTCAGCTTTTTTCGCAGTACAAGGCATAATTCCAACTACTACAATTTTTTTATTAGAATGACTATAATGTTCCTTTAATACAGAAGCAAACATTTGCATAGGAGATCTACAAGTTGATATATTATCAACTAACTCTGGATAAGTATTTTCAGCATAGCTTACCCATGCAGGACAGCAAGATGTAAATAGTGGCAGTTTCTCATTTTTATTAAGTCTAGAAAGAAATTCTCCTGTTTCCTCTAAAACTGTTAAATCTGCTCCTGTAGTTGTATCAAAGACTTCATCAAATCCCATTTTTCTAAGTGATGCTACTATTTTTCCCATCACATTTTCCCCGTCTTTTTGTCCTAATTCCTTACTTATACCTACTCTTACAGCAGGAGCTATTTGAACTACTACTTTTGTATTTTTATCACTAAGTTCTTTCCAAAGTTTAGAAGTATCATCCTTAACCACAATGGCCCCAGTAGGACATACAGCTGCACATTGTCCACATCCCACACAATTTGATTCCGCTATAGGTTCATCAAAGGCTGTACTTACACACATTTCAGAGCCTCTCTTAGAAAAGTCTATAGCTCCAATGTTCTGTACTTCATCACACATTCTTACACAATCACCGCATAAAATACACTTACTTTTATCTCTAACTATGCATACGGAGGATTTATCTAATTCTCCACTTTCAGCAGTGTTGTTAAATCTTATATCTTTTATTCCAAATCTTTGTGCTAGTTCTTGTAGTTTACAGTAGCCATTCTTTTCACAAGTAGTACAATCTCTACAGTGATTTGAAAGTAATAATTCAAGAATCATTTTTCTATATCTTCTTAGCCTTGGTGTATTTGTATATACTTCCATGCCGGCTTTAGGAGGGGTAGAGCAAGCAGCTTCAATTTCTCCCCATTTATTTTCTACCATACACATACGGCAAGCACCATAAACGGAAAGCTCTGAATAGTAGCAAAAGGTAGGTAATTCTATACCAACTTTTCTAATCAACTCGAGAATGTTTTTTTCTCCATTTATTTCTACTGGAATATTGTCTATAACCATAAACTGTCCATTCATTCTACTAATCCTCCTTTATAGCTTTGAAAGTACAAGCTTCAATACAAGCACCGCACTTTATACATTTATCTTCATCAATTTTAAATGGTTCTTTAACCTTACCAGAGATCGCTCCTACAGGACAAATTCTTGAGCATTTTGAACAGCCCTTGCAAAGTTCCTCTTCAATATATATTCTCTTAAGTTTTTGACAGGTTTTTGACTTACACTTTTTATCAAGTATATGCTCTTCAAATTCACTTCTAAAGTTTTTAATAGTACTCACCACAGGGAATGCAGCAGTCTTTCCAAGTCCACATAATGCTGTGGATGATATAGTATCTGCAAGTTCAAGAAGCATATCTATATCATCAATAGTACCTTGTCCAGCTACAATACCCTCTAGAATTTCTAGCATTCTCTTAGTACCTTCACGACAAGGTACACATTTACCACAGGATTCATTTTGAGTGAAATTCATGAAAAATCTTGCGACTTCAACCATACATGTATTCTCATCCATAACTACAAGTCCACCAGAACCTATCATAGCACCTGCTTTTTTTAGAGAGTCAAAATCTAGTGGCAAATCAAGCTGAGCCTTTGTAAGACATCCTCCAGATGGTCCACCTATCTGTACAGCTTTAAAATCTGTACCGCCTCTCATGCCTCCACCTATATCAAATATTACTTCCCTTAAAGTTGTACCCATAGGTACCTCAATAAGTCCTGTATTCTCAATGTTTCCAGTTATTGCAAAGGCCTTTGTTCCAGGACTCTTTTCAGTTCCGATGCCTTTATACCACTGTACTCCCCTAGAAATAATTGAAGGTACATTAGCAAAGGTTTCAACATTATTAAGTACTGTTGGTTTAGCAAAAAGACCTTGTTCAACAGTTCTTGGTGGTTTTACTCTCGGCATTCCTCTTTTTCCTTCAATGGATGCAGTAAGAGCACTACCTTCTCCACATACAAAAGCACCTGCTCCTTTATTTATCTTAATATTGAAACTAAAATCTGTGCCTAGAACATTATTCCCTAGAAGTCCATATTCTTTTGCTTGCTTAATAGCATTGTCTAATCTACTAACTGCAAGTGGATACTCAGCACGAACATAAATGTATCCCTCCTGCGCTCCACAAGCTATAGCAGCAATCATCATTCCTTCAAGTACTCTGTGAGGATCTCCCTCCATTATACTTCTATCCATAAATGCTCCTGGATCACCTTCATCACCATTACACACAACATATTTCATATCTGCATTTTGACGTTTTACTTGAGACCATTTACGACCAGTAGAAAATCCACCGCCACCACGGCCTCTTAGGCTTGATTCTTCTATTTCATTAATAACATCATCAGCACTCATAACAAATAACGCTTTTTCAAGAGCATAATATCCACCGATAGCAATATACTCTTCTATTGAGGTTGCATCGATGTGACCACAATGTTCAAGGGCAAGTCTAGTTTGCCTTTTATAGAAAGGTATCTCTTCTTGAGATTTGTATATTTCTCCATTTTTTCTATATGAAAGCCTCTCAACGCACTGTCCATTAAGTATAGTTTTATCTAAAATCTCTTCACAGTCCTCAGGTTTTACTTTTATGTATAAATATCCCCATGGCTCAATTCTTACAAGAGGTCCCATTTCACAAAAGCCATGACATCCACTTTTTTTAATTCCTACTGATTCATCATGAGGTTCTTTTTCAAGGCTAATGTCACAATTTATTCCCTTTTCTTCCATTAATTTTACAAACATATGATAAATGTCTAAAGATCCGCCTGCAACACAGCCCGTACCAGCACAAATAAGAATTTTTATATTTTGTTTTTCAAGACTATTTTTATATATATTTCTAATATTAATTAAATCAGCTCTATTAAGTATCATGTTATCTATCCTCCCTAAGTATATTTAAAAGCTCCAACGCTTTATCTGGATTCATAGCGGGATATACTTTTTCATTTACAGTTATAACTGGTGCTAAGCCGCAGGCTCCAAGGCATGAAACAGTTTCTACTGTAAATAGTAAATCGTCAGTTGTAACTTTAACTTCTGAAAGTTTTAATTCTTTTCTTAGTTTATCTAATATTGGAATGGACTTTCTTACATGACAAGCTGTTCCATCACAAATTTTTATTACATATTTTCCTTTAGGTTCTAAAGAAAAATTTTCATAGAAGGTAGCCACACTATATATTTTTGCTTTGCTTATCACAAGTTTTTCTGATAAATATGGAAATATCTCCTTAGGTAAATACCTATATACTTCTTGAATATCCTGCAATATGGCAATAATATTACTAGATTTGTAATCATTGTTTTTTAATATCTCATCTACTTTACTATAGTTAAATGGTGTATTCATTTTTTTCCCCCCTACAAATATTGTTAAATTTTTATCGCATATATAGTTTATAAAAGTATTCTGAACATTACAATAATAAAAAAATATTATGATATTTATTGCATTTCACTTCATAATTGTTAATACGGTTTTTGATTTTAATAATCTAATATGTAATTTTTTACTTAACACTGCAAAGTTCTACAGTTTTTTCTGTTATATTATAAATTACTTTTTAAAATAAAAAATTCCTTTGAATATTAAAGAAAAGTTGAAATTTCAAGGGTTGTAAATTTTTGTTTTATATTTATAAGTACATATTATAAATGAAATTTCTTAGATTTAAAATTTCTTTTTTTATTAAATAGCTAGGTAAAAAAATAAACTCTACCTAAATAGGTAGAGCATTTGAATTTTAAATTATATTAAAAATATACATATAAATTATAATAGACTTATGTTCTTAAATAAACTATTTCCACAGATTACTTCCTGCCTTCTACTATTTTATTGATAATATCTTCTCTTGAACTATCTATTATATTAGATATTTTTGAAGATATTTTGCCATGCTTATAAACTTCAGATTCATTAGCATCAACCAGAATTAGTATTTTCTCCTCTAGCTTTTCATATGTCATAAGGCCATCTAAATATAGGTCCACTAAATCTTTTAAACAAGTTGCTAATTCTTTTGGATTTTTATAAACTTTTCTCATACTGTACTCCTTTTTATTTGTTTCATTAAATATTTTTTCTAAAGTATCCAATCATATTATATCCTACTATACTTATTAATCAAGAATTTTATCCGAGATTCTTGATTGATAATCTCTATAAATTCTTGTAGTTTAAAATAATTTAATTATAACATGGTAAATGTTAGTATATAATATGTTAAAATAATAACATATTATATTGTAATTGTTATAAATTCAATTTGTCATCATAATAAAAATCAATCATAAATAATATATATTTCATAGAATAAATATTGACAATATTCAAACAACAACATATAATAACTTTAATTTAATAATTAAATTGGCATTGATAAGGAGGAGTACATACACTCTTAAAGCCTAGAGAGAAGATGGATGGTGTAAATCTTCGTGATAGATGTATGGAAGTAGCCTTTGAGCTGTGAACTGAACCTTTAATAAGAAGTAGGCTTCAACGGAAATTTCCACCGTTAAAAGGAAAACAGTATCGGATCATGATGACAATTTTCACTCCTGTACTGTTATTGAGTGCAGATTATATGAAAACATAATCTGAATTTAGGTGGTACCACGAAATATAACCTTCGTCCTAATTATTAGGATGAAGGTTTTTTTATTATTTTTGAATTTCTAATATTACACTGAAGTCTGATAGAGCTCATCATATTTTAGTAAACAAATTATTTCAAATAAATTATTAATTTTAAAATAGGAGGTTTTATTATGTTAGAGAAAAAATATGATTTTAAAAGGGTAGAAAATGATATGCAAAAGCTTTGGAGTGAAAGTAAAGTTTATGCTTTTGATAATGAAAGCTCAACTGAAATATATTCTATCGACACCCCTCCACCTACTGTTAGCGGAAGTCTCCATATTGGTCATATCTTTTCCTATACGCAAGCAGAGATGATTGCTCGTTTTCAACGTATGCAAGGTAAGAATGTATTCTATCCCTTTGGGTTTGATGATAATGGTCTACCCACAGAAAGACTTGTAGAAAAAGAAAAAAATATCCTTGCTAAGGATATGACCAGAAGTGAATTTAATGAAAAATGTTTAGAGACTACCTCTCAATACGTAGAGCAGTTTAAAAATCTATGGCAAAGTTTAGGCTTTAGTGTTGATTGGGAATTACAATATGAAACAATAAGTCCTCAGAGTCAGCGTATATCTCAAAAATCCTTTATAGAACTAGTTAGAATAGGAAAAGCTTATTCAAAAGAGTCCCCTGTACTTTGGTGCACAGAATGTCACACATCTATAGCTCAAGCTGAACTAGAGTCTTTGGAGAAAGAAACTACCTTCAACTATATTACTTTTAAAGTAGGAGAAGAGAATTTAATTATTGCAACAACAAGACCAGAACTCTTATATGGATGTGTCTGTCTATTTATAAACCCTGAAGATCATCGCTACAATAAATATATAGGTAAAAATGCCATGGTTCCTATATACAATTATGAAGTTCCCATATTAGGAGATGAAAAGGTTAGTATAGATAAGGGAACAGGGGTAGTTATGTGTGCTACCTTTGGAGATACTACAGATGTTGAGTGGTATGAAAAATATAAATTACCCTATAGAAAAATAATACTTCCAGATGGACGAATAGACGAAGATGTGCCTTTAATTGGAGGCATTAAAATAAATGAAGCTAGAAAAATCATCATAGAGGAATTAATGACAAAGAATCTTTTAATAAAAGTTGAAACTCTTATTCATAATGTTGGAATTCATGAACGATGTAATAAAGAAATAGAAATTATTCCATCTAGACAATGGTATATTGATGTGTTAACAGATAAGAAACTTTTTTTAGAAGCTTCAGATAGAATTAATTGGTATCCTGAATATATAAAGATTCGTTATAAACTTTGGGTTGAAAATCTAAAATGGGACTGGTGTATATCTCGTCAACGCTATTTTGGTGTTCCTTTCCCAATATGGTATTGTAAGGACTGTGGAAAAGTTATTACAGCTAGTGAAGATATGTTGCCTGTTAACCCATTAGAAGCCTCACCTAAAGAAAAATGTTCTTGTGGCTGTAATGAATTTATACCTGAATCAGCTGTTTTAGATACTTGGGCTACTTCTTCACTAACTCCACAGATAAATAAAAAATGGAGAGAATCTGATGAAATATCATCTCCTCTTGCCCCTATGAGTATGAGAACTCAAGCTCATGAGATTATAAGAACCTGGGCATTTTACACCATTGTAAAGAGTTTATATCATGCTGAAGAAATACCTTGGAAGGATATTATGATATGTGGCTTTGTAATGGCTAAAAAGGGTGAGAAAATCAGCAAGTCAAAGAACAATTCTAAGTTAGCACCTAAGGAATTAATTGAAGTTTATTCAGCAGATGTTATAAGATATTGGGCAGCTAATTCAAAATTAGGTACAGATACCATGTTTTCAGAGGAAGAACTTAAAATCTCCAGTAGATTTATTAATAAACTATGGAATGCTTCAAAATTTACTATAAGTCATCTAAATGATTTCGATAATACATCTACTCCTAATCTTATGGCTGTAGATAGATGGATAATAGAAAAATGTAAAGAAACTACAAATGCAGCCAGAAATTTTTTAAATAAGTATGAGGTTGGTTCAGCTCGACATGAAATTGATGATTTCTTTTGGAAGGATTTCTGTGATTATTATCTTGAAATAGTAAAAGATCGTGTTTATAAACCTGAGATTCATGGAGCTGAGCAACGTAAATCAGCACAGTATGCTCTATATTACTGCTTACTTGAAATTCTTAAGCTTTATGCAATTTATGTTCCTCATATTACAGAATATATATATCAAAATTTCTTTAGAGAATTTGAAAAAACTATTTCTCTCCATAGCCATTGCTGGAATCATAGTGATCATATTGATAATACTATCCTTAAATTTGGAGAAGAATTAAAAGAAACCGTAGCAAATACACGAAAATATAAATCTGAAAAGAACCTCTCTCTTAAGGATGAAATAGATTCAATAACTATTGATTGTAATGATGAGTTTATACCATTTTTTATAGAAACCAAAGGAGATTTAATAGCTTGTTGCCATGCTAAAAACCTTATCATAAAATAAAACTAAATCATATTCATTAGAAAATTTATCAAATTCACAACTCTATTATACAAAGCTTTGTTTTAATATAGTGCTGATAATGAACTATATATTATTACTCATAAACCGTTTCGGAAGTTAGATTTACTAAGGCTCTATTCAAGTAAATCTAATCCTCCTACAAATGGTTTGCTTCGCAATAATATATAGTTCTAAAATCAACAAACATTTAAAACAAAGCTATGAAAATTTATTACTGATAAGTACCATAATTATATTTACTAGTATATTATATAAAATATTAATAATTATAAGGAACTTTAATTATTAATTAAAAATCCACTTACCAAAATCACCGCTATAATTTATGAAATATTATTATTTTCACTCCAAATTAATCCTCTAGCAACTACATCCACTACCAAGAGTTATTCATTGCCACAAAATACGTGGAAGATTAGATTTACCTTCACCAAGAGTGCTGGAAATTTATCATTGGATGACATAAAGATTAAATAAATGAGTATTATGTTACGATATACTTAATATTGTAAAATTATTTAATTTGGGAGGTGCTGTTTTGAGCAAAGTAATTTTAACTGGTAATGAAGCTGTCAGTCGAGGTTTTTGGGAAGCTGGAGGGTCAATAGCTTCTAGTTATCCAGGTTCCCCTACAGTATCAATTCTTGAAAGTATGAAAACCTATGATGAAATCTATTCTGAATGGGCGACAAATGAAAAAGTAGCTATGGAAATTGCTATGGGTGGCAGTATTGCTGGTGCTAGATCTCTTGTTTCTATGAAACATGTTGGTATTAACATAGCTTCAGATCCCTTTATGACTTTTACTCAGATTAAGACTAAAGGTGGATTTCTATTAGTAGTTGGTGATGACCCTGGACTTACTTCTTCTCAAAATGAGCAAGATAGTAGATTTTGGGGTAAATTTGCTAATATACCTATATTAGATCCTTCAAATCCCCAAGAGGTTAAAGATTATGTAAAAGATGGGTTAAGAATAAGTGAGGAATTTAATACTCCTGTACTTATACGTCTTACAAGTAGATTATGCCACTGTAGAGCCGTAGTAGAACTAGATGAAAGAGAAACTGTGAAAGTTGAAGGCTTTACTCCTGATCAGTCTAGATATTGCATGTTACCTCCATATGCTAATGCAGCTCAGCATTTTATGAAAGAGAGAATAGAAAAGCTTAAAAAATTTAACAATAATAATCCGAAAAATGTATTAGAAAATAATAACTCTAAAATTTTAGTTATAACTAGTAGCTTATGTTATGAAAATTTAAAAGAAATTGATGCACCTGTAGATATCTTAAAGTTGGCTATGGTTTGGCCCCTTCCTATTGATTATATTAAAAATCTTTCTGATAAATACGATAAGATATTAGTTATTGAAGAAACCTTAGGATTTATTGAAGAAGAGCTTAAATCACATAATATAAATGTTGAAGGTAAAAAATATTTTTCTTTTACAGGAGAACTTTCAATAGATATGATAAAAGCAGGCTTAAAATTAGCTAGAATCATTGATTTTACCAATAAGAATGTAGAGGCAGAAAAAATTGTACCTAGAACCCCTATGCTTTGTTCCGGGTGTCCTCATAGACCAATATTTCATCTTTTGAAAATGTCTAATGCCACTGTAATTGGAGATATTGGCTGTTACTCTCTTGGAATCTTGGAGCCTTTTGAAGTTCATAAAACCAATATAAGTATGGGTGCATCTTTGGGTATGGCTTTAGGTGTTGCTAAAGCAAATAGTCAAGCTGGAATTAAAAAACCTATTGTAGCTACCATTGGTGATGGCACCTTCTTTCATTCAGGGATGACTGGATTTTTGCAATTAGTTAACTGTAAAGAAAATATCACTGTTATAGTTATGGATAATAGAACAACTGCTATGACTGGTGGACAAATTACTCCTACTACTAGTGAATATTTTAAAGAAGTGGATTCTAATTCAGTAAGTATACCTGAGGTAATCAAATCCTTTGGTATAGAGGATGTTACTGTGGTAGATCAATTTAAGTACAAGGAAACTAAAGATATTATTATAAGTGCTATGAAGCGAGACGGCTTATCAGTTATAGTTACTACTAGACCTTGTGCTTTAAACTTTAAAATAGTAAAACCTCATTTTTATGTAGATGAAAATATTTGTATCAGCTGTAGAAACTGTATACGAACTAACTGTCCTCCTATATCAATGAAACAATACGAAGGTAAAGAAAAGAAGAATTCTTATATAGATCCTGATATGTGTGTTGGATGCTCTGTATGTTCTCAAGTATGTCCAGTAGGAGCAATTAAAAGAAGCACTATAAATAAACAGGAGGATTTGATATGAGTACTACTAATATATTAATAAGTGGTGTAGGTGGCCAAGGATTGGTATTAGCTACTGGAATATTAGCTGAAGTTGCTTTTAGAGAAGGCTTCGATATTAAGACCAGTGATGTAATAGGATTATCCCAAAGAGGTGGAATGGTCTGGGGTAGCGTTAGATTTGGAAAATGTGTACATTCCTCAATGATACCTGAAGGCGAAACAAACATATTATTAGCTATGGAAAAACTAGAGGCATTAAGATGGTGTCATTTAGTTGCTCCTAGTGGCAAAGTTATAATTAATGAGGAAGTAATATTTCCAAACAGAGTATTAATCGAAAAGGAGGAATTTCCTTTAGATATAAATGAAAAAATTTCCTTTAGAAATTTAGAAGTTATTTCTGTTAATGCTAAGGAAAAAGCTAAACTGCTAGGAAATCCTAAAGTAGCCAACATATATCTTATGGGAGTTCTATCTAGATACTTACCCTTCAACGAAAATACTTGGCTAGAAGTAATTAAAAATTATGTGCCTGAAAAGACCTTAGAAATAAATTTAAAGGCCTTCAATGAAGGTCATAGAGTTTAAAAATAATAATTATAAAGAGGTGTGTGAATTTCTTTTCACTACACCTCTCTAATTTTACTTTAAATAAACTAACATTTATTCTATTGTTGTCAAGTTCTATATCATTAAAATCCTACTCTTGATTTTCAGCTTTAGGCTGCGGCTTTATATCATTATAAATATAATCATGAATTTGCTTTTTAGTTACCTCTTCATCATAGGTCCTATAGTAAATACCATCAATCTTAGCATCTTCACTATAATCTAAATGTGGAAAGGTCTCTTGATGCAATTCTCCCATATTAGAGGATAATACTTTAGTTCCCAAGGATATTATTTCACTGGAACTAAGGCTCGTTTCTACATATGGCAAGAATTTTGAAACTATAGAGGATAGTTTTACAGCTCCAGTATTACTGACTTTATCAAATAACAGAGTTAGTACATGTCTTTGTCTTTCAGTTCTCTTCACATCTCCCCCATTTGCATATCTTATCCTACAATAAGCTGTTGCCTGGAGTCCATTTAAATGATGTTCTCCTGTTCCCTCTATATATTCTGGTTCAACTCCCTTATTTTTTGACAAACTTCTTATATGCTCATTAAAGTTGTCGATTTCGTCTTCTGTAACAGTTATATCTATTCCTCCAACTTCATCAATAATGCTCTCTAGCCCGGTAAAATTAACCTTAACGTAGTCTTGTATGTCAAGTCCAAAATTTTGGTTAATAGTCTGTATTGCTAATTTTTCCTTACCATATGCAAATGCATGATTTAACTTAGTGTATCCATGATTTGGAATACTTACATATGTATCTCTTATTAGAGATGTCAGCTTTAGTTTGTTATGGATTGTATCTACAGTTGCTATAATTATGGCATCAGAACGCCCTACATCTCCCTCAAAGGTATCTATACCAAATAAAGCTATATTTTTAATATCCCCTTTTTCTTTATCTATATCTTTGGGAGTCACATTCAATTCTTTATCGGAATACTTAAATTCTACAGTATTTATTTTTCCTAGTATATTAAGAGCGTATACACTTCCACAAGCTACTATTAACACTAAAGCTATCAGAGTAATTATTAATGCTTTTTTACCTCCACTCATTGGTCTTTTTCTTTTTTGTGAAGCTCCTTTTTCCTTACTCATACATACCCTTCTTTCTAAAGATTCTCTAAACAAGATTTAATTATAACACTTTTTATAAAAAATGTTTAATAAATTTTATTAAATATATAATTAAATTATAAGATTATTTGTTTACATTTAAGTAAAATTCTAAATACCATAAAATAATATCTAATCACTAGTACACTATGTTTAAGCATTTATATCCTTAATAAAAATATTTAATTTATTTATGTTATAATAATAATCAACTTAAGAGAATAGAGGAACATATATGAATAAGGAATTAGTTATTGAGATATTTAATAAAAATACTAATGGTAAAAATGGAATAAAAGGTAAAAGAATTTTAAATAATGACCTTATTACTAATGTAATTACTAAGACTGAAGATGAAATAATAGATATAGTTGGGAATGTATTATCTGAAAGTTCTTTTAGTGAATATAAAACAGAAATTGAAATAGCCTTAAACTCTAGAGAGGTTTTTAAAACTTCCTGCACTTGTAATGATTTTGAAAAAAATGAATTTAAAAAGAGTAATTATTGTTGTAAACACATTATGGCTACCTTCTATTACTTCTTGCAAACCTATGAATTTACTGCTAAAAAATCATCAGTACTTAAAGAACTAGCTCTAGAGGAAGGCATTAATCCTCCTAGCCAAATATTTAAAAATCATGAAAATAATCTTTTAGATATCTTATTATCAGATTCTAAAAGTAAAGAAGAACTCAAAATAGATGTATATTTAAACAGACTAGGATATAAGAATATCCTTGCAGCTGAATTTAAAATAGGGTTAAAGAGACATAATGCAAATAAACTTTATGTAGTAAAGGATATCAATCAATTTCTAACTTACTATGACAATAAAGTCCCTATAAAATATGGTAAGGATTTTTCCTTTGATATAAAAACACAAAGATTTAATTCTAAGGATAGTAACTTAATAAATTTTATGCAGGAATTAAGAGAGTTAGAGTCTACCCATCTATCTTCTATTAGAAAACAGAATAAATTAATTGATGGTAAGTATATCTATCCTCCTAACCATTTACTTAAAGAGTTTTTTACCAGAATAAAAGATCATAGAATCTTTTTAAATGAAGGGTTTTATCATAGACCTGTTGATTGTGAAATTCTAATTGATAATCCAGATCTAGATTTTGAATTAAAACTCCTCCCTTCATGCTATGAGCTTAGGTTAAATTCCTCCCTTCCCGAGGGCTTAAATGGAAGAATGGATGTACTGCTATGGGGACAGAATATATATATTCCCTCTCAAGACTTTATATTTAAAGTTACTCCATATTATGAGGTATTTAATGGAGTAAACTCAATTTCTCTACCTAAAAGTGAAGAAGAGAAGATATTGAGGGAATTAATACCAGAACTAAATGGTTTAACTTCATATTTGAATCTTTCTAAAAATATAAGAGAGAAAGTAGTTATAGCCAATCCTAAGTTTTCCTTTTATTTTGATAAAGATAATGAAAGTTTTTCTTTAACTTTAAAGGTTAAATATAATCAATATGAATTTAATATCTTTGATGATTGTAGTGAAAAAATTATATACAGAAACATTAAAGAGGAAGATAAAATAAAATCATTTTTACGAGCTCTTGGATTCAGTGAAATAAATAATAAGTTTTATTTGATCTTTGGCGAAGATTATACATATAAATTTTTTAAATATGAAATAAATAAACTACAAGAACTTGGTGAAGTGTTCTATTCAGAAAACTTTAAAGGCATAAAAAGCTTAAGCAGTAATGGTATTATAGGAGATATATCTACAGGCAAATATGAATACTTTGAATTAAAATTTAAGCTTGGAGATATTCCAAATGAAGAAACCTCAAATATATTAAGAGCCTTTAGAGATAACTTAAAATACTATAAATTAAAAACAGGTGAATTTCTCGATCTTGAAGAAATTGAACTTAGTAAATTTTTAAAATTAGTGGATAGTTTAAGTCAAGATGCAAATATAGAAAATAATATCATTGAATTTTCGAAGAGTAAAGGATTATACTTTGATAATTATATTAATGAAAAAGAACTTAAATATATAAAAGGGAAAAATCACCTAAAAGAACTTAAAGCAAAATTTAAGTCCATCTCTAAGATGAAATATGATGTTCCTAAAGAACTTAAAGCAATCTTAAGACCTTATCAAGAAATTGGCTATAATTGGTTTAAAACCTTAGATTATTTTGGCTTTGGTGGAATTTTAGGAGATGAAATGGGACTTGGTAAAACCCTCCAAACCATCACCTTTCTTCTATCTAATAGTGGAAGTCATAGTCTTATAATAGCACCTACCTCTCTAATTTATAATTGGAAGATGGAGATTAAGAAATTTGCTCCTTCTCTTAAAGTTGCACTAGTTAACTCTTCGAAAGAAGAGAGAGAAGAACTAATTAAAACTTATAAAAACTATGATATTTTAATTACCACTTATAATTTAATAAGGAACGATATTGAGCATTACAACAAAATACAATTTAATTATATTATTTTAGATGAAGCTCAAAATATAAAAAATCCTAACTCTCAGAATGCAGTTATTATAAAATCTTTAAATAGCAAAAATAGATTTGCTTTAACAGGTACTCCTATTGAAAACTCACTAATGGAGCTTTGGTCAATTTTTGATTTTATTATGCCAGGATATCTATATGATGAAAAATTGTTTAGATCAAGGTACCATAGAAGGCTTAAAGAAAGTCAAGAGATTGTAACTGAATTAACTAAACTTATAAAACCCTTTATACTTAGAAGATTTAAAAGGGATGTAGCACTGGAACTTCCTGATAAGATTGAAAAAGTTTTGGAAGTAAAATTGCCTTTAGAGCAACAAAAATATTATGGGGTTTATGCCAAACATGTAGTGGACTTTATAGAGAAGAAAGTTAGAGATGAGGAATTTAATAAGGGTAAAATAGAAGTATTAGCTTACATAACTAAACTAAGGCAACTATGTCTAGACCCCTCTGTAGTAATAGAAAACTACACAGGAGAAAATGGTAAAATGGAAGCATTGATTGAGCTATTGTCTCAAAGTATTGAGGAAAATCATAAAACACTTGTATTTTCTCAGTTTACTTCCGTACTAAATAATATTAAAACACGATTACAGTGCGAGGATATTAATCACTGTTATTTAGATGGATCCATTTCTTCTGAAAAGAGAATGGAAATGGTAGAAGAATTTAATCATGGAGGAGCCTCAGTATTTTTAATAAGCTTAAAGGCTGGAGGTACTGGATTAAATTTGACTTCTGCAGATGTAGTTATACATTTTGATCCTTGGTGGAATCCTGCCGTAGAGGATCAGGCAACAGATAGAGCTCATAGAATAGGTCAAGATAAAGTTGTAGAAGTAATTAAATTAATAGCAAAGGATACTATAGAAGAAAAAATAGTGGCTCTTCAAGAAGAAAAAAGAGAGCTTATATCTAAGCTATTAGGAGATGAAGTATGCAATAGTGAAGGTTTGTTAAGCTTATCTGAAGATGATATTATAAGCCTTTTCCATTAGGAAATTATTTACATTTATATAATTGTAAACATATATGTATACCCAACTAATAACCTTGATTTAATTATAATTAAATCAAGGTCATTAGTTAACATAAAAATTGATTATCATTCGTTGATAAATTTTCAAGCAATTGCTCCATTTCCTCTACATTGATTGGTTTACTAAAGTAATATCCTTGACCTATATCACACTTCATGGTTTTTAACAACTCTAACTGCTCTTTTGTTTCTACTCCTTCAGCTACAACTTTATATCCTAGGCTATGAGAAAGATTTATTATAACTTCAATTATAAGTCTTTGCTCAGCCTTATCACAGATTTCTTGTACAAAGGATTTATCAATCTTTAATACATTAATAGGCAGCTTTCTTAGATAGTTTAGCGAAGAATACCCCGTTCCAAAGTCATCTAAAGAAATCTTTACTCCAATAGACTTTAATTCTCTCAGTTTATTGATATTATCTTCTGTAGAATCGATTAATAAACTTTCTGTTATTTCAATATCTAAATAATTACTTTCTAATTCTTCCTCGAATAATATGTCCTTTACTATATCTATAAAATCCTCCCTTACAAATTGAATACAGGATACATTCACTCCTATAGAATTATATTTAAAACCTTTATTAAGCCAAATTTTATTTTGCTTACACACTGTTTCTAATACCCAGGTACCTATAGGTACTATAAGTCCAGTTTTTTCTGCAATTGGTATAAACTCACTTGGAGAAACAAAACCTAACTCCTTGTTACTCCATCTTATTAAGGCTTCCATACCTTCAATTTTACCATTAGTTAAATTTACTTGAGGTTGATAATATATTTTTAACTCATGATTTTCTAAGGCACGTCTAAGATTATTTTCTATTGATACTCTTTTCATAAGCTCTTTTCTCATAGCATAATTAAAGAAGCAATATTGATTTTTCCCATGCTCTTTTGCTCTGTACATAGCGGTATCAGCATTCTTCAAAAGAATATCTGCTTCTTCACCATCCATAGGTGCTATGGCAATCCCCATACTTGCAGTGACATAATTGGTTGAACCATCTAATATGAAGGATTTTTTAAACATTTGCACTAATCTATTACAAATACTTTCCAAATCTTCTATATCTCCATATTCCGGAATTAAAACTAAGAATTCATCTCCTCCAAATCTCCCAACAATTGAGCTTAAAGGTAGTGTAGCCTTTAACTTTGCAGCAATCTCTTTTAATACAGAATCCCCCTTATCATGTCCACTAGTATCATTAATTTCTTTAAATTCATCTAAATCCAAAAATATTAATGCTGTATTTTTACCATCTATATAGTTAGTTTCTAAGATTTTTGTAAGTTTTTTCATAAAATAATTTCTATTTGGTAATTTTGTGATATCATCAAAATAAGCCATTTCCTTAATTTGCTTTTCATTTATTTTTCTTTCAGTGATATCCGTGATAGAACCAGCCATTTTTATAGCTTTATCTTTAGAATTAAGTAATAATTTACCTCTATTTAATATCCATTTAATAGAACCATCCTTACCTATAATTCTAAATTCACTTCTAAATATACTGTTATTATTTATGCAGGTTTCTAAGTTCTCCTTTACAGCTTTCTTATCTTCTTGGTGAATATATCTTTTAAATATATCTTTCAAGTTAAGTGGCTCATCATATCCACTTATTTCCGTCCATTTTTCAGAAATAAAAAATTGGTTAGTTATCATATCCCATTCCCAAATTGCATCATTTGCACCATCTATTGCAAGTCTAAATCTTTCTTCACTATTTCTTATCACCTCTTCGTTATCCCTTAACTCCTCATATTGCGCCCTAAGTTCTTCTTCTGTAGCTGTCAGTTCCTCATAAACTGCTGATAGCTCCTCATAACTATCATTTAACTTTATCTCATTTTTTCTTTTTTGATTAATTATTATAGATAAGAAAGAAATTATAGTAACAAGAAATAAAAAAACTATAGTTGTTATAATTACTAAGACTTTGTACTTAGCGAAAAAAGAAACTGATTCATTAACTACGATGCTTCCCTCTGGAAGTACCTTTGAGTTTATATTAAATTTTTTTAATTGGTCATAATCGAACATGTATTTATTAGGACTTTCAGATATTTTCGGAATAGAATCTATAGAATCTCCACTTAGTATTTCTAAAGCTATCTTTGAAGCTTCTTCTCCTTGGTAAAATCCACTCGTTATTTTTCCTCCTAAAATCCCATTACCTAACTCAAAATCCCAAAATGAAAAAAGTGGAGAAGACGAATTTTTAAATACTTCATCTTTTGAATCACTAATATATCTATAATGGCCTGTACTATCTGTAAATGGATCTGTTACAAATACAAAAGCAGTATTTTCATCTGAATTTTCTATTTTTATTTTTAATTCCTCTATAGGTGTATTTTCATAAAATTTAAATGTATAATTACTAAATTTATGTGAACTTTTCTTTATATTATCAAAATCGCTCTTCCCAGAGATACTATTATTTCCAAATACATTAATAATATTGATGTTAGGGAACATTAATGTTATGTTTTCTAACATTTCATCTATTGCAATATTTTCTAATATAATTTTATACTCAGAATTATTTTCTAAAATAGCGGAGTTAATCTCATTTATCCCACAAAAAACTACTGGTATCTTGGGAAACAATTCTTGTCCATATTTTAATAAATAATTCATAGCACCATTGTCAGAAGCTATAATTGCATCAAATTTAATATGCGCATATTTACTCTTTTGAAGATTAAAAAAGCCTTGTAAGTAAGTATCATCTGATTTTTCCTTTAAATCCATATAATCAAATTTTATATTAACATTTATATCGGCGTCGTTAAAAGCAGATTTAATTCCTTTAGAGATAGTTTCTGTCCAAGAAAATCCTTCATTATAGGAATGTAATACTAACACATTTTTTATCTCCATTGCGTCAACTGAAATACTTTTAAATATTAATAAATTTATAAAGAAAAAAGTACAAATAAAAAACTTAACTTTTTTCATATTTATGTAATCACCTCCATTATTAATACCAATTATAGCATAATAATTATATAATATTCCATTTTATTCTACAATATTTTCAATAAATCACCTTAAAGTTTTAAATTGCACTTTTATTTATTCATATGTTTTAAAAGTAAATTATATATTAATTATTGAGCAATTCTTATATTTTTGTGACTTAATCACAGACTATATTATTATTTATGTATATAATTAATATATGAGAATAAATTATAAAACTAATATGAAGTTTAAAATAAATTTAGGAGGTTTTTTAAATGGCAAGAATAATAAATGATAATGAATTTATAAATGAGGTAGAGAGCAGTAAGGGTGTTGCAGTAGTAGATTTTTTTGCACCTTGGTGTGGACCATGTAAAATGCTATCTCCTATTTTTGAAGAGTTGGGTGTTGAAATGGAAGGCAAAGCTAATTTTTTAAAAGTGGATGTAGATCAAAGTGCAGCTATAGCACGTAAATATAAAATCATGGGCGTTCCTAGCATAATGATTTTCAAAGATGGAAATCCAGTAGAGAGAGTAGTTGGATTTGTTCAAAAAGAAGATTTATCATCTAAAGTTGGAAAGCATTTGTAAAAGCTTTAACTAATATAGCTAGTGGAAAACTTAAAATTTTCTACTAGCTATAATTACATCTATAAAGTATTAATATATCTAGCACATTAATCACCTCAATCTTTCCTAAAACATACTATGTTTTTAACTTATTAATAGAAAAAGGAGCAGTAGCTCCTCCTTAATTTTCTTCATCTAATGACTTTTTTACTGCATTGTAGATTTTTTGATATCCTGTACATCTACATAAATGTCCTGATATTTCTTTCTTTATCTCATCATCACTATATTTCTTTCCACTGTTTACAAGAGCTGTTGTGGTTAACACTAATCCTGGAGTACAAAACCCACATTGAATAGCCCCTTCATCTACAAAGGCTTGCTGGACCGTTGATAATTTACCATGTTTTTTTATACCTTCTATAGTAGTAATGGTTTTACCATCTGCCCATACCGCCATGTATATACATGAATCTACTGGAGTACCATCAATTAAAACAGTACATGCACCACATTCACCAACAGAGCATCCTTGTTTAACTCCTGTATAATATAATCTATTTCTTAGCACCTCAAGCAAAGATTCTCTTATATCAATTTCTATACTAATAGATTTATCATTTACTATCATAGATATTTTTTTCATAGTTCCATTATCCAATGTTTTCACCTCCAACTACTTTAATAGTTTCCTTAATTGCACGTTGAGTTAATTCTTCTATTAAGTGTTCTCTATAAGCTTTAGATGCCCTCCAAGAATCTCTTGCCTTTGAAGATTTTAATGCATATTCTCCGATAGTTTTAATATTTTCTTCATTTACTTCTAATCCTTTAGCATAATCTTCTGCATTTTTACATCTTATTGGAGTTGGTGCTGCTACTCCTAAGGCAATTCTTAAATCTCTAAACTTACCGTCCTCTACAGAGGACATTACACAAACTCCTAACATAGCTATATCCATAGCTTTTCTATTGCTATATTTTATATAGTTTCCATGCATGTTTTCATAATTTTCTTTTTCAATAATTATGTTAGTTAGTATTTCATTTGGTTCTAGCTTCACTCTCCCTGGCCCTATATAAAACTCTTGTATAGGTACTATTCTTTCTCCTAAAATACTTTGAATCTTTAATTTAGCATTTAATGCAAATAAAGCTGGAGCACTATCTGCTGAAACAGCCCCATTACACACATTTCCACCAATTGTAGCTATATTTCTTACTTGAGGCCCTCCCATAGAAACTGCCGCATCTCCTAATACTGGAATATATTTATTAATTATATTATTTCTAAATATTTGAGAGAATGCAGCCATTGCTCCTATTTCTATAGTTCCATTATCCTTCATACTAATGTAATCTAAATTGCTTATTTTTCTTAGACTTAAAAGCTCTGCACCTTCCATTTCTCCATGATGTAACCGTATTAATATATCTGTTCCACCTGCTATGATTTTTAAATTTAGATTACTTTCAACCATGTGTAATGCTTCTTCAAGAGTTTCAGGTTCTAATATATTTTTAATATCAAACATTAATATCACCTCCTCCTACAGTAATTCACATTGTTTGAATTTTTCGAAAACTGCCTGTGGATTCATTGGTATTCTATTAAATGCAACTCCTGTAGCATCTAAAACTGCATTACGTATCGCTGGCGCAGGAGAAATAACTGGATTCTCTCCTAGAGATTTTTGACCAAAGCTTCCTGCTGGATCTGGTATTTCTACAAAATCTACTCCTATTGTAGGTGTATCTAAAATAGTCTGTAGCTTATAGTCTAGTAAATTATTATTTAAAGGTTTTCCAGTTTTTTTATCAAACAACATCTGTTCAGAAAGTGCATAACCCAGAGCCATACTAACTCCTCCATGAACTTGACCCTCAGCTAATTTAGGATTCATTATTATACCCGAATCATGAACATTATATATTTCTAAAATTTCAATTTGTCCAGTTTTCATGTCTACTTCGACTTCAGTAAAAGTAACTCCATAAGCTGCTGCATTAGTTCTAACATTAACAGAAGTATCGCTAGTAATAGGGCAAGAATTTATCCTATCATAGAAGGATTCCATTGCAATATCTTCTATAGAGCAAATCCTTAAACCTAGTTTATCTTCAACAATTTCTCCATTTCGAATATCCATTTCTTCTTTATCTAATCCAGTTTTCCTAGTAGCAAGTATAAGTACTTTATCTCTAATTTCCATAGCGGCTTTTTTAACTGCAGCTCCTGTTACAAATGTCTGCCTTGAAGCATAGGAACCTGTATCAAAAGGAGTGACATCAGTATCTTGCGTTGATATAACATGAACCATATCCATTGGTAATCCTAAAACTTCAGCCACCATCTGCCCAAATACAGTATCACTTCCCTGCCCTATCTCTGTTGCTCCAATTTGTAGTTGAACAGATCCATCTTGATTCATCACTATTCTAGCTCCAGCTGCCTCTAACCCTACAGGATGTGTACCAGATAAATAGCTAAAGCATGCCATTCCTAAGCCTCTCCTTTTATCTCCATCTTGATTTCTGTATAAATTCTTTTTCTCATCCCAATTTATTAATTTCTTACCTTTTTCAATACATTGTGGTAACCCAAAGGAACGTACAACATTTTTACTAAGTGGATCCACATGGCCTAGACTTATAAAATTTTCTTTTCTAAATTCAATTGGATCTATATTTAACTCTCTAGCTATATCATCTAAATGACTTTCAAGTGCAAAAAATATCTGTGGTACTCCATACCCTCTCATAGCTCCAGCCACTGGTAAATTAGTATAAATAGTCTTGGGCTCATATTTAATGGTTCTAAAATTATATAGTGGTCTAAACTTAGTTCCTGAACTCATAGTTACTGAATGGCCATGAGAAGCATAGGCTCCATTATTCACTATATTTTCCACATTTATTCCTAATAACTTTCCATTTTCAGAAACAGCAGTTTTTAATTTAAACTTCATAGCATGTCGAGTTCTGGTATCAATGAAACATTCTTCTCTATTTAATGCATAACGAACTGGCTTTCCATGAACAGCTAATGACATAGCTACGGTAAGTGGTTCAATGACAACATCCTGTTTATTACCAAAACCTCCACCTATATAAGGTTTAATCACTTTAATTTTTCCCCAAGGCATGCAAAGTGCCTGTCCTACAATTCTTCTAACTATATGAGGTATTTGAGTAGAAGATACAACTACAATCCTTTCTTCATCATCTACATAAGCATAGGCAGTTTGATTCTCCATGGCACAGTGTTGTACAATACTTGTTTCAAAAACTCCTTCAAAAACTTTGTAACTATTTTTAAGTTCACTTTCTATATCCCCTATTTCTGATCCAAAGGAACTTAATATATTATCGGGTCTTTCTTCATGGATTATAGGTGCACCTGGCTTTATAGCTTCTTCAGGATCTAGTACATGAGGCAAAATTTCATATTCTACCTCAATAAGCTTTATTGCTCTTTCTGCAACTATTTCATCTATAGCTACTACTGCTGCTACAGCATCTCCTACAAACCGTGCTTTATCTGTAAGGATTAATCTATCCTCTATATCTCTATGTGAAGCCTCTAACGACCATGGATGACCAGCGGTAGCAAATTTGATTTTAGGCAAATCTTTATGAGTAATTACTGCTTCTACCCCATTTAACTCTTTAGCTTTGCTCACATCAATATTTTTTACTATAGCATGAGCATAAGGACTCCTCAAAACTTTGCCAACTAACATATCTCGTTCAAAATAGTCATCAGCATATTTTGCGCTTCCAGTAACTTTAGCAATCGCATCTAATCTGTTTACACTATTTCCTATTACTTTGTATGTCATTTTGCACCTCCAAAATAAAATTTTATACTCTATATTTTACTCTACAATTAGATTAACTAACTAATTAATCTAATTTTACCATCACAAGAATTTATTGTAAATAATACATAATATTACTATAATAATATTTTTAAAACCTTTATTGTAATCCTATGGTCTATATTTCTAATTTAATAAAAATTTATTTTTTTATTAATTATTTATCAGGTATTAATAAGTAAAGTTTATGCTATTGTTATATATAACTTTTCTATATCTTCCTTAAATAATTTTAATTTAATTGAAATTCACTTCTTTCTATATACTCTCCTCTATGTTCATTGATTAATTTTCCATGGTTCATTACAAAAATTCCCTTAGAAATAGTTGCCTCTATGGTTCCTCTCACTTTCACTCCCTCATACAAATTATAATCACAATTAGAATGATTTTCTTTAATATAATTCTCTGATGAAGGATTAAAAATAACTATATCCCCTTGTGCTCCAGGTATTAATGTGCCCTTTTTAGGATATAATCCATAAATTTTAGCTGGATTAATTGTAAACTTATCAATGATTTTATCTCCAAATAGTGAATACATAAGCCTAAAGGAATATTCTATACCACCTATCCCCATTGGAATCTCATTCAATAACTTATTAATTTTATCTTTTGAATAAAAAGTACAATGATCTGTTCCTATAGTATCTATTCTATCTATGTGAGTTTTTAATAGCACTTGTTCACTTTCAGTTCTTAATGGAGGTGACAAAGTGTATAAATATCCTTGTGGTTTATTATAATTATCTGCTCCCAAGTAAAAATATTGAGGGCAGCTCTCTATAAATAAATTTTTATTTAGTATATCTTCATATTGAGTTAAAAGTTTTCCAAGTGTGGAACCGCAACTTAAATGTACAATATACATTAGTCCATCTCTATATTTAGCCATTTCTGCCAAGGTAAGTGTTTGAACTATTTCACTAATAACAGGTCTATTATTAGAATGTTCTTCAATTTCATAAGGGCCTTCTTTTATTAATTCATCGCTTTCACTGTGGGCTACCAGTACTATTCCTTGTTCCTTAGAAACTTTAAGTAATTCATCTATAACAGCTAAATTTGTTCTTCTATTTGATGAACTATATGTGGTGAAAAATTTAATAGAACTAATTCCTCTATTTTTTAATTCCTTTATAAATTCTATTTTATCGTCCTTTAAATTAGCTATAGTGCTATGAAAGCTATAATCTATTAAGGAGTCTTTTGCTTCATGGAGCCTTCTCATATAAGCATTATTTAACCCTTCAATAGTATCCACAGGATCTAAAAAATCTATAATAGTTGTTACTCCGCCAAAAACAGCAGCTTTTGTACCAGAGTAAAAATCATCTACAGAGGTATATTTACCACAATTTAAATTAAAGTGCACATGAGGATCTATGAATCCTGGCAATACATAATTATTCTTTGCATCATAGATTTCATTACAACTAAGGAATTCATTAGTTATTTTCTCTATAATTCCATCTTTAATATATAAATTTCCATGGCTAAAATTACCCTCCATATATATACGACCGTTGATTATACCTAAATCATACACTATTTATCTCCTCCATTATTCTAGGATTTATAGGTATATTTTACCACTCCCTTAATTTAAATAATAGAGAAAATAGAAATACTTGAGTTTACCCCAAGTATTTCTATTTTTAATATTTATTCATTTATAAATTAATCTATCTTTCTATCATCTAAATACCATTTTGAATCTGTATTTGGATTATTTACTATACCAGCTAATACTAATATTCCTAGAAGAGAAGTAACCATTTCACCATAATTTTCTGGGAGTATATCTATATTAAATCCCTTTAGAAATAATGGTATAAAAGATAGGATAGATACCCATAATCCATAGTTTTTAAATCTACTAAAATTCATAACCTATCCCCCTTAATTGTTATTCACTATATTATATTCTTCATTTTTTAAAATGTGTTTTGTTAAATAAAAAACATGCCGAAAAATTCCTCTGTAATTTCATAAGAAAATTTGTAAAAAATCTATACAGGTTTCAAAAAAAGTATTATACTTTTTAATGAATAATCTTATATTCAGAAAATATAAAATATTCTATACTTTGGTCAAGGGGGGTAATTTTTAAGTGTGTCTTAATGCAGAAAAAAATGAAATGTTTAATGAGCTAGAGAGCTTCATCGACTCTTTGCCAAAAAAAGAAGGCGCTCTAATTTCTGTTCTACACAGAGCACAACATATTTTTGGCTATTTACCAAAAGAAGTACAGGATTTTATTGCTACTAAATTGGACATACCACTATCAAAGGTTTATGGTGTGGTTACTTTCTATTCCTTCTTTAACACAGAACCTAGAGGGAAATATGTTGTGAATGTTTGTATGGGTACTGCTTGCTTTGTTAGAGGAGCTGGAGATGTTCTTAAGGAGTTTGAAAAAGAACTTAAAGTTAAATCAGGTGAAACTACTGAAGATATGAAGTTCACCTTAGGCTCTTTAAGATGTGTTGGAGCTTGTGGCCTAGCACCTGTTGTTACTATAAATGATAAAGTTTATGGCCATTGTACTCCTGAACAAGTAAAAAAAATCTTAGCTGAATATGCTCAATAGTAATGGGAGGGAAAATTTTGGATAGAATTAATTCCTTTGAACAGTTAAAACAACTTAATCTTAAGTATAAATCAACAACTGACATTAGAAAAGCTACTAGTATTGAAAGCTATACCTATAAACCTGAGGATCATAAAAGAGAAATTTTAATTTGTGGTGGTACTGGATGTAAATCAGCTCAAAGTGATTTAATTAAAACAAACCTAGAGCAGCATATAAAAAATGTAGGCCTTGAAAATGAAGTTTATGTTTCCATAACAGGATGCTTCGGATTTTGTGAAAAAGGCCCTATTGTTAAAATAGCACCTGATGATGTATTTTATGTACATGTAACCCCGGATGATGCTGAAGAAATTGTAAAGGAGCATTTAGTTAATAATAAAGTACTTGAAAGACTTCTATATGAAGAGCCTACTCTTAAAGAAAAAGTAAAAACTCAAGATGAAATGTCTTTTTATAAAAAACAAGTAAGAATTGCACTTAGAAATTGTGGATTAATAAACCCAGAAGATATAAAAGAATATATTGCGGAAAAAGGTTATCTTGCATTAGGAACATGTTTAAAAGACCATAGCCGTGATGAGGTAATAGATATTATTTCAAAATCTGGCCTACGTGGTAGAGGTGGCGGTGGATTCCCTACAGGCAAGAAATGGGGCTTTGCTAAATCCTATGACGCAGATCAAAAATATATAATTTGCAATGCAGATGAAGGAGATCCTGGTGCATTTATGGATCGTTCTATCCTAGAAGGAGATCCTCATAGTGTTATAGAAGCCATGGCTATTGCTGGATACTGTATCGGCGCAAGTATTGGGTGTGTCTATATTAGAGCTGAATATCCTCTTGCTATTAATAGATTAAGAATTGCTATTGAACAAGCTCAGGAATGTGGGTTACTTGGCGAAAACATATTAGGTACAGATTTTAGTTTTAACATAGAAATTAAATATGGCGCTGGAGCCTTTGTTTGTGGCGAAGAAACTGCACTTATTCACTCAATTGAGGGTGAACGTGGTGAACCTACAAATAAACCGCCATTCCCTGCTGAATCAGGACTTTGGAATAAACCAACCTGTGTTAATAACGTAGAAACTCTTGCTAATATTCCAGCAATTATAAATAGAGGTTGGGAATGGTATAATTCTATAGGTACGGCTACATCTAAGGGAACTAAAGTTTTTGCACTGGCTGGAAAAATAAACAATGTAGGCCTTGTTGAAGTTCCTATGGGTACTAGCTTAAGAGAAATCATATATGAAATAGGTGGAGGAATTAAGTTTGATAGAGAATTTAAAGCCGTTCAAACTGGTGGACCTTCTGGTGGTTGTATACCTAAAGAGTACCTAGATACTCATATTGATTTTGAATCTCTTACTGCTATCGGATCTATGATGGGATCAGGCGGAATGATAGTAATGGATGAAGATAATTGTATGGTAGACATAGCAAAATTCTATCTTGAATTTACTAAAGAAGAATCTTGTGGAAAATGTACTCCATGTAGAATAGGAAATACTAGATTATTAGAAATTCTTGAAAAAATCTCTAAAGGTTCTGGAACCTTAGATGATTTAGAAAAATTAGAACATTTAAGTACTGTAATTAAAGATACTTCTTTATGTGGTCTTGGACAAACATCTCCAAACCCTGTATTAAGTACTATGAAATACTTCTATGATGAGTACAAATCTCACGTTGTTGACAAGATTTGTCCTGCTGGAGTATGTACAGATCTTATGAAATTTGTAATTACCGATAGATGTATTGGTTGTACTAAGTGTGCAAGACAATGCCCAGTAAATTGTATTAAAGGTAGAGTTAAAGATAAGCATGTAATTGACAATGATAAATGTATAAAATGTGGTGCATGTAAATCTTGCTGTCCTGTAGATGCTATTGATGTGGTTTAATAGTATTAATATAGAGAGGTGAAAATTTTGAGTACAATTGCAGTTAAAATAAATAATAAAGAAATTCAAGTTGAACAAGGTACGACTATATTAGAAGCAGCAAAACAACTTAATATAAATATCCCTACCCTTTGTCACTTAGAACTACATGATAACAAAACCGTAAATAAACCCGGTTCATGTAGAGTTTGTATTGTAGAGGTTGAAGGAAGAAAAAATCTTTCTCCTGCATGCTGCACACAAGTTGCTCCCAATATGGTTATTAAGACAAATACTCCTAGGGTTATCTCCGCTAGAAATACAATCATAGAACTTTTACTTTCTAATCATCCAAATGAATGCTTAACTTGTGGTAAAAATATGAACTGTGAACTTCAAAAACTTGCTGGTGACTATGGAATAAGAGATGTTGAGTATACTGGTAAAAAATCTCTTCCTATTAAAGAAGAAAATAATCCTTCTATAGTTAGAGATACCTCCAAATGTGTTCTTTGCAGAAGATGTGAAGCTGCCTGTAATGAAGTTCAAAAGGTAGGTGCAATTTCTTCTATTAATAGAGGTTTTGATACTACTATATCCACTGCTTTTGGTGATGATTTAGTTAAAACTAATTGCACATTCTGTGGTCAATGTATTTCCGTTTGCCCAACTGGTGCGCTTTTAGAAAAAGATAACACTTCAAAGGTTATAAGGGCACTAAATGATTCCAATAAAGTGGTAATTGTTCAAACAGCTCCTGCTGTAAGAGCAGCCCTAGGAGAAGAATTTGGAATTGGTGGAGAATCTGCTACTGGAAAAATGGTTAAATCACTAAGGGAATTAGGATTCAATAAAGTGTATGATACAGATTTCGCTGCAGATTTAACTATTATGGAAGAAGCCCAAGAATTTATCGCTAGATTCACTAGTGGAGAAAATCTTCCACTGATGACTAGCTGCTGCCCTGGTTGGATTTCTTTTATAGAAAAACATTATGGAAATTACTTGAACTATCTTTCTACTTGTAAATCTCCTCAGCAAATGTGGGGTGCTATAGCTAAAACATATTTGGCAGAAAAATTAGGAGTAGATCCTAAAAAACTAGTAGTAGTATCAGTTATGCCATGTGTAGCTAAAAAATATGAGAGTGGAAGAGATGAATTCTCTAATGACGGAATTAAGGATATAGATATAGTAATTACTACTAGAGAATTAGCAAAACTTATTAGAGGTGCTAGTATAGACTTTGCTAACCTTCCTGATGAAGACTTTGACAGAATCATGGGAGAATCTACTGGAGCTGGGGTTCTATTTGGGGCCAGTGGCGGAGTTATGGAAGCAGCACTACGTACTGCTTACGAATGGATTACTAAAACTTCTTTAAAGAAATTAGACTTTGTTGATGTAAGAGGACTTCAAGGAGTTAAAGAGGCATCCTTTGATATAAATGGTAATATGGTTGATGTTGCTATAGTTAGTGGACTTGGAAACGTTAAGAATCTTTTAGATAACATAGAAGAAACTGGCAGGAAATATCATTTCATCGAAGTAATGGCTTGTCCTGGTGGATGTATAAATGGTGGTGGTCAACCTTATTCTTCTGATCAGTACCATTTAGTTGAAGAAAGAATGCAAATATTATATGATGAAGACAAGCATAAAGAGAAGAGAAAAGCTCATGAAAATCAAGAAATTTTGACACTCTATAAAGAATTCCTTGGAGAACCTAATGGTGAGAAGGCTCATCACCTACTTCATACTCACTATATTAATAAATCTAAAAAATAACATCATTACTTTAAAATATAAAACGCTTAAAGTTTATAAAATATACCCTATAGAGTAGATAATATAAAAAAAGTCTACTCCATAGGGTATTTTTATATTTGATATAACAAAATTTCTCCTACCATTGTAAATAAAGAAATCTATAAATCCAAAATTTAAAATTAATACATGGCTTTAAAACAATCTTATATTACAATCCCTAGAAGTTCAGACATAATTCTAAATTGCTCTAAATATTATAGAAAAATGTAACAAACACTGGTACTAGTGAACTTAATAGTACCCCATTAATAAAGGCCATAACTGTAACTTCTGGATTAGTAACTTTTGAAATTAATGGAAGTGTAGTATCCATAGATGTTGCTCCTGCTGGTGCAATTGCAGTATAACTATTTAACTTCTGAGCTAAAATAGGTATTAATATTACTGTGAGTATTTCTCTAAATACATTAGTTAAAAATGCAATTGCTCCTAAAGTATCTCCACCCATTTCCTTTAACATTACACCAGAAAGACTATACCATCCAAAACCTGAAGCTATAGCTAAACTCTCATTCATTGCCATATTGAAAAAAAATCCAACAACTAGCCCTCCAAGTAGACTTCCCATTATCCCTCCAGCTGGGATTAATAGTATTTTAAACCCTAGTTCTTTTAATTGTTTAAATATTTTCTTATTACCACCTACATCAATACCAACTAAAAATATAAGAGCAACTAAAGACCATGGTGCTACCATATCTAATTGACTAACTATCTCTGGAGGAAATACAAAATATCCACATCCAATACCTAATAATATTGAAATCAAAATTATATATGTCATATTAAATCTCCTCCCCACTTTGTATATATGTACTATTTTCTTTCTCTTCCTTGTGATATTCATTTTTCTTAACCATAAACTTTTCTGTAAGTGCATAAACTAAAATTACACTCACGCCAATAGTAAATACTGCAAATAGAAAAGCTTTAAATCCGATTATCGGAAGTTCTTTAATTACTTTCTCGTCAGCACCAATAGATGTTCCCATAGAAAATAACAAAAAAACTACTCCCAATTGTTGGAGTTTCCCATTGATATTTTTTCCTTTGTCACTTAGTTTAATAAAATATCCTACTATCATACCTAGTAATAATGCGATTAGAATATTCATATTATTCCCCCCTTAAATGATATAAATTTCACACAACTATAGTATATTATTTATATTTGAAATAGTCTATGGTATAAAATGTATGCTAATTAATCTGTTAAGCGTACATGATGTATTTAAGTCATAATCTTCTATACTTTATCATATATTTTATTTAGTACATGTCAGTAAACTTAATTATATTTGACATAAATTTAATTTTTATTAAGTATTCTTATATATAGATTGTAATAATGAAATTACATAATGCAAATAGGCTTCTTTTTATAAGCTATTTAAATTGAACTTTATATTATTACTGTGAATACCATNNAGTTGTTGTCTTTTAGTTTTTTACTTGAATAGAAACTAAGTAGATCAATGTTTCGAAACGGTTGAACAGGAATAATATTAAGTTCTAATTAATATTATTTTATATTTAAGCCTATTTGTATCATGTAGAAACTTAATTACAACTTATATATAATGAGATTTTTAAAGGAGTAACTTATATGAATAACCTATTTGTACCTTATTATATTGATGAAAAATTAATGTTATATTTATTTAGAATAGTTATAGAAAGATTTGTGGATATTGAAACGACCACATCTAGAGAGGATTTTGTATTAACTACTAACCTACCCCTTTCTGAGTTAACCTGTGGAAAAATAACTCAAGGAAGTGCTACTTTACAAATATCTAAGGGTTTTACTAAACGTAATATAAAAGAAATTGAAACCTCAATAATCTCAGTATACTTAAAATTAAGAGATCTTCTTTATAATAATAAATTAATTAAAAATTTGGCCACTTCTAATGATCTTAATAATATTAAAATAGGAGATTTGGTTGAAATAAATTGTATATTTAAAGAAAATATAGCTTTAAAAAATATTAATGAAGCTATCAATTTATTAAGATCAGAAGTTCTATTTGAAACCTTAGGTGGTTCATATTCTACATTAAATCTTGATAAAGGCATTGATAAGAATATGATGATTGATTTTTTAACCAAAGAAAGAGAGGTACTTGAAAATGAAAAAGTTATGAAATATATAACTGAACCTTTGTTTCAAACTAATAATGTTGCTATTATTCCTATTATTAATGAGTTCAATCTTTTAAATATGGAATTTTACACAGGAAAAAACTTCACTGTACTTGGTAAAGTTAATTGTTTTGATAATATAGCCAATTGTTCTTGTTTAACTAAGAAAAATACCTTGCACTCTAATATTTATGACAGATTAAATCTTAAATCAAAACTTACTAATTATGATGTGGATAATATAGGTAAATTTATGGAAATTATCCCTGTAATTATCTTTGTATAACTCCTCAATTATAAAAATCTCCAATTGCATAAATTTATTTTAATGTATATCTTTCATTACTTTCTTACTAAAATTAATATTCATGTAATAAAAACGAGGAAATCTTAAGATTTCCTCGTTTTTATAGTTTTATATAGTATTAAAAAATTCTTACTAATATAACTTGAAAGAATCTATATGTAATAAATTATATGTCCATAAGATTTCTTCTATAATCTGTGTATAATCCTTTTAGATTTTTCATTTCATCATCAAGAGATACATATAATTCCGATAATTTCTCATAATCTTTTTCAATTATAGCTTCTCTTATTTGAGTAAATAAACTCTTTCTCACATAGTTATCCTTCATGATATACTCTCTTAATGTATTGATTTCATTCCATTTTTCTAAATCGTACTCCATAAAATCGTCACAAGATAATTTTTTTATAGCTCTAATTTCATTAGTATAATTAGGAATAACTCTATGCTCTATTTCTGTAATCCATCTAGTTAAAATAGCTTCTTTGTAGCTATTTATGATTTTTTCATCCATCACCCCAGTGTCAGTTAAAGTTTTAAGCTTCTCTTTATCTTTAAAACCTAATAAATTTTCATAAACTGTTTTAGGTGCCCTTCCAAAATACTCTTCTCTTTGTTCTTCTGTATAATACTCAAATACATCTTCTTCACTTCTATAACATCTATGCTTTTCTAAATAATCACATTCCACACCTGGTTCCTTAGAAAGTTCTGCTAACAACTCATCTCTATGCTTTTTATGATTTATTACATAGTTAATTCCATCGCTCATAGCTAAAATAACAGAAGTCAATGCTAAGTAAATATTAGTATTTGGATTTGGTGAACGTAATTCAAATCTAGTGGCCATTGGATTTTTCATATCCCTTATTAATCCAATAAGTATTGTTCTATTTCTAGATGGCTTTTCCTTGCTATGACCTAGAGATGTAACTATACAAACCGGAGCTTCAAATCCCGGTTTTAATCTTTTTAAAGCATCATTACTACTAGATATAAATGGATTAATAACCTCATAATTTTTTAACATTCCCATTACTGCTCCATATCCAACTTCGCTTAAGAAATCTTTTTCTGTGTAGTTATGAAAAAAATTAAGTCTTTTACCATTCTTTAATTTTAAATTTACACCCACATGTAAGTGTTCCCCATTTCCTGCAACTTCATCTGTTGGTTTAGCTTGGAAAGTAACTTCTAATCCATTTTCTCTAAATACTTCCTTTATTAATCCTCTTACTAATAGTTCATTATCACAAGTTTGTAGTGCAGTTGAAAATTTCCAATCCACTTCTAACTGCTCCATGATATGGGTTAATGCACCGCTTTCCGTTAATTTTGCTTTAACTCCCCCTACTTCCTTATGCCCCATTTCTGGCTCTAGTCCATAAGCTTCTAATCTTTCGAGAGATTTTTCGAGAGCTGTTCTAACTGGTCCTTTTGTTCTTTTCCAATATTGTTCCTTAAGAACTTCTGATGTAGATAATTCTTCTATTTCTGCTAATTCGTTTGGAGTGTTTACCCAAAACTCTAGTTCTGTAGCTGATGTAATAGAAATATCTTCAATATCCTCATATTTAACATTGAAATTTTCTAGATATTCGCTATTCTCCTTAAATAAAGTCATCATAGAATCAGTAAAATACTTTATAGAATTTTTAAGAATAAATCTTGAATCCACGGCCTTATCTTCATGATATAAGTGACATGGTATTCTAATAGTTCCCACTGGATTTCCTGTAAGAATATCTACATTATCATAATTATAATCTATATACCAATTACAATCTAAATCTGCCTTCATATCTACCTTTGCATTATTTAAAGTAGCTATACCTGGTAGTATAACAGAGGAACCGTCTGTCTGCACCGCTATTCCATAAAGATACACATCTATATCTTCAATAAAATTATTGATAGGTATTTTTTCATCTGTATCATTGCCTAAAAAATCTATACCCACTAAAGACACAAATTTAATCTCTTTTCTTTCCTGTAATATATTTGATAAATCCTCTTTATTATGCTTTTCTTTGGGTATGACGAAAATTAAATCCCTACTCATTACAATCCCTCCATATTTCCATGTATATTTCCGTATATTATACCATATAAACCGAGTAATGTCTGTATTATTTTTTTAAACTTATTGTTTTTTCTGTGCATATATAAATAATCATTCTATAAGAATAAATATTATGCTATTATTTATATATGGAAATTACAATCTAGGAGGTGCTTATATGAAATTATTATTTTTTGATACAGAAACCACAGCTATACGACCAGGAAATATATGTCAATTGTCTTACATATTAGTAGATTGTAGTTGTTCTCCTCAAAAGACTACAAGTAGAAACTATTTTTTCACTGTAGAAGAAATGAGTGAAGGTGCTGAAAAAATACATGGTTTTTCCCTTGAAAAGTTATATACCTTAAGTAATGGGTTATATTTTGAAGATACTTACGAGGCTTTTTTAAATGATTTTCTAACTGCTGATATAGTAATAGGTCATAACGTTTCTTTTGACATAAAGTTTTTAAAAAATGAATTAGAGTATTATTACGGAGAATATAATCCAAAGCATATATTCTGTACTATGAACTATTATAAAGATATATGTAACTTCATTAATAGCAGAGGAATGGCTAAAAATCCTTCTTTGGGAGAACTGGTAAATTATTTGAATTTATCTAAAGAATTTATTGAGGAAAAATGTAGTGAACTCTTCGAGGATTGCTATGATTATCACGATGCTCGATATGATACTACATGTACTTATCTATGCGTTATTGAAGGTATAAAAAAAGGATTAATTCCACCTAAACACTTTACCAATATGTTAAAATAATAGGCAATATTAAATAAAAAATTCCACCTTTTTAGGTGGAATTTTTTATAGTTTTAAATTTTATGCTCCTAATTATTAAATATAGTACTAATAAACAAATTCATAAATTTATTATATTCAACTTCTTTTAAAACTACCATATTACTTTTTCCTTCTAGAATATTGAGCTTTCCTCTTTGATTACCGTTGTTTTCTATGTTTAAGCAATACTTTCCTCCACTACAGATACTTTTATCCATAAAGTAAGCAATTGCCAAAGGATCATTTAATATACATCCGTCAATTTCTTCTTGCTCTAGATAACTTTTTCTGTATTTATGTAGTATTTTAAGAAAAAACTCTGACACAGGATTATTATACTCTCCTATTTTTTCAATCTGTTCAGGGGTCAACAATATTTTATTCGTCACATCTAACCCTATCATATGCATTGGCTTGTTTATATTATTTAGCACTATTTCTACTGACTCTGGATCCACATAAAAATTAAACTCTGCATGAGGAGTTACATTTCCAGTACAATGTAAATTTCCTCCCATACATACTAGCTCTGTCACATTATTAAATGACTCTCTATCTAGTTGAATAGCCTTCGCAATATTTGTAAGTGGACCAAGAGCAACTACTGATACATCCTTATTTTCTTTTAAGGTTTTTACAATATATTCAGCAGCATTGGTTTTAGGGGTAACTTCCATCACCTTTTCAAGGTTTGTATCCCCTAATCCATCTTTGCCATGAAACTCAGTGGCTGTATTAAGTTCCTTAACTAACGGCTTATCAGCTCCAGTGTATACTGGTATTTCTAATTTATTAAATATCTTAAGTACTTTAAGAGCATTATCTGTGGCTAAATCTAAAGAAATATTTCCAGCTACTGTAGTTATAGCTAATATATCTAATTCCTTAGAACTTAATGCTAATGCCAAAGCCAATGCATCATCAATTCCTGGGTCACAATCAATTATTACCTTTTTCTTATTCATTTTATGCCCTCCAATAACTCCTAGCCATCCTAAATAAAATAGTATAGCCTATTGATTAATAATTCTTTAAGATGCCTATATATAATTTCACTGTCAATTATACCATAACTTACATTTCCATTTTCTATGAAAAAAAATAGATTTTATTTTTAAAACATGTATAATCATAGTAAAGTATTTCTGTATTATCATTAACTTTGATATCCTTAAAAAATAATTAGCAACAAAGTAACCATCTTCTAATGGGTATTGCTGATTATTTTATTTTGGATGCTAATATAGTTCAGGAGGTATTAACTTTGATAAAAAAACTTAAAGATAACTTTATAATTATTCCGCTACTAATTGTAGTTGTATCTATATTTAGTTTGATATTTATCAATTACTCTAACTCGAAAATTCCCTACAAAAATTATAACAGCTTTTTGCAGGATATAAATAACACTATTGTGCAGAATGTGGAGACATCTCAATCGTCTAAAATACTAATTACACTTAAAGATGGAAACAAATATACTACAGATAATCCTAATAGTTTAAATTTTAAAGAAGATCTTTTAAAGAAGAATGTCCAAGTTACTAGTTCCCCAACTTTTTCTAAAACACAAAGAATACCCATTGCTATGATTACTATTTCAACTATAGTAATTCTGTATATGGCTATTAGAAGAAATATTGGTGGAAATGGTAAAATGTCAACTATTGATAATATTAATTCAAAAGAAGCTATGAGAAATAAATATAATTTTGATTCAGTTGCTGGTAATGAAGAGGCTAAGGAAAGTTTAAATGATATAGTTGATTTTCTAAAAAATCCTGAAAAATATAATTCCTATGGTGCTAGAATGCCGAAAGGAATCATACTTTATGGAGAGCCTGGTACGGGTAAGACTCTCCTTGCAAAAGCTATAGCTGGTGAAGCTCAGGTTCCCTTCTATGCTGTAAGTGGTTCTGATTTCGTTCAAATGTATGTTGGTGTTGGTGCTAGTAGAATACGAAACCTATTTAAAAAAGCTAAAGCTCATGGCAAAGCCGTTATTTTTATTGATGAGATAGATGCTATTGGTAAAGCTCGTTCTAACACTAAGAATGGAAACTCTGATGAAAAAGATCAAACCTTAAATGCGCTTCTTACTGAAATGAGTGGTTTTAATGAGAGCTATGGTATAGTTGTCATTGCAGCCACAAACAGATTAGACATTCTAGATCCAGCACTTTTAAGACCTGGTAGATTTGATAGGCATATAGAAGTATCCCTTCCAGATGTAAGTGCAAGGGAGAGGATTTTAAATCTACACTTAAAAAATAAACCTATTGAAGATATAGATGTAAAGGCACTGGCTCAAAGTACTGCCTACTTTTCAGGTGCTAAGTTAGAAAGCTTAACCAACGAAGCTGCTATTTTAGCCTGTAAGGATGATTCACCTTTTATAACAAATGAACATTTTAATAGAGCCTATTCTTTAGTTATTGCTGGTTATGACAAAGTAGACAGAACAGCTTTAAAGGATAAAGATATAAAAATTACTGCCTATCATGAAATAGGACATGCTTTACTCTCTCTACTAAAAGTTCCAGAAGAGACCTTGTCAAAGGTAACTATTATACCAACCTCAAAAGGTGCTGGTGGATATACCCTAACCATTGGAGAGGATAACTGTTACCATGATGTTGATTATTTAAGACGAAAAATAATGGTACTACTAGGAGGAAGAGCTGCTGAAGAAATAATTTTGGGAGAAAAAAATATAACCACAGGTGCCTATAATGATTTGAAAAAAACTACTAATATAATTAATAACATGGTATGTGAGTATGGAATGGGTACCTCTCTAGGACTTTTAAGATTATCAGAAATGAATAATCTCTATGAGAGTGGTTTTATGGATAGAGTAGTCCTAGAATGTAAGACTACCTTAGATGAACTCTATGAAGAAACTAAGAGTATTCTTAGTAATAACTTAACTCTTCTACATTCTTTAGCAAAAGAGTTGATAACTAAAGAGACTCTTTATGCCTCTGATATTGAGAAAATATTTATTGATAAATAGATAAAAGAAACAACGTCGATAGATGTTGTTTCTTTTATTATATTATGAATTAATTGTCTTTACTTACAAACTTGTCCTATCTGTTCTGAACATCATAGATAATTTTAGATATATTTGCAATTTCATCATAGGCATCATCAATATTATTAGTTAAAACAACTAATATATATGGTCTTTTACCATAGATTATTCCCACATCATGAATATAATTTCCTGTAGAATCTGAAAAATCACCAATCTTGTGAGCAACTATATCATAGGGCAAATATTTATCTAATCTTTCATGAAATTCAGTATTTTTCATTAAATCTATTATTTTAGGATAATCTGGATTATTTTCAGGATTATAATGCAGCTTCTTTAATATTTTCATTGTATCTTCAGCTGTAGTATAATTACCACTTCTGTTTACAGGATGACCTACTATAGACTCTATATAATTATATCTCTTATCATTTCCGAAATGTCTTAATAGCATATTTACAGCTACATTATCAGAATATTTTATCATGCTCTCATTAATATGTTTAAAGGTTTGGGGCTTAGATGTGTCTTCATATCCAATGCCACCATAACTCTCTTCAAAATCTTGTTCCTTATACATCATAGTGTCAGTTTCTTTTATAGCTTTTTCAGATTTAGAATTTATCTCATCATATAACATCATAGATACAGGTACTTTTAAAGTACTAGCTGCTCTTACTTCTACTTTTTCATTAATATCAAACCCTAGCTGGGAATTTATATCGTAATAACTTATGGATACCTTATTAATATTATCTCCTAAATATTCTGTAATAACATTTTTCATATTATTAATATCTTTCTCAGTTATTCCAGCGTAAGAGTATATAATCTTTTTGAATTCCTTTAATCTTTTAACATGTGGAAAGACTTCATCATATGTATAAATCTTTGTTGAAGTACCTTCATCTAAATCTTCCTTTTCTTTTCCAATTAAAGAAAATCCTAATAAAGCAATCAAAAAGCATATAGCAGATACCATTAAGAGTTTTCTTTGATTTTTTTTCCTTCTATCTAACAAATCATTCCACCTCCTTTTAAAAATATATACATTATGTTATCATAATAATAGAATTTTATAAACTTATGATATCTGTTGAACTAGATTCCTAATCCATTTCTTAGATTTATATCTAGGAAATGCTATAGCTATTTTTACTACAAGCTCCATTCCAACCATTAACACAGCTATATGTATAGGAAACTTAAGAACTACAGCTCCTAAAAATGCCATAGGAACACCTATAAACCAAACTGTTCCAATCTCTAAACACATGGAGAATCTTGTATCCCCACCACTTCTAAATATGCCCACTACAAATAGAGATGAAAACATATTAAGGGGTAATATAACGGAATAAAGTGTTAGAATACTCCTAGCACTTCCCAAAGTATCTGGAGATATATTAAATAAAGATAGTATCATGTTCTTACTCATAAATATGCATAGTCCTAATACTACTCCACTTGCTAAAGTAAGCTTTATAAATCTTCGCCCTATCATCATTGCATTTTCTTCTTTTCCTGACCCTATTTCGTTACCAATCATTACTGCACAAGAGTTAGCTAGTCCAAAGGCTGCCACCATAAATATATTTTTTACTGTATTGGATATCTCTACAGCTGCTACAGCATCTTTATTTATTTTAGCATAAGCCACGGAATACAATGTCATACCCAATGCCCAAAAGAATTCATTTAATATAACTGGGGATATAGTAATTAGTACTTTTTTATAAAATGCTTTATCTATATGTATAATTTCCTTTATTTTAGCTGCTAAAACTCCATTTCTACTATATATGATAGTTGTTATAAGCAATAATTCCACCAATCTTGCAATTGTTGTAGCAATTGCCGCACCCTTAACACCTAATGCTGGAAATCCTAGCATACCAAAAATTAAAATAAAATTTAAAGTAGTGTTACATAGTATGGCAACACCGCTAGTTACCATTGGTAGTTTTGCTTGTCCTACACATCTAGACGCAAAGGAGTAAGCATAACTTATAGCGGTAAATACATAACTTATACCCACTATTCTAAGATAATCACATCCTAAACTTACTACAGACGAATCCTTAATAAAATAATTCATTATAACTTGTGGAAAAAATATAGCACCAATCGCAAATATTGCACTGGCACTTCCACCGATTAAAATACACATACCAATTACTTTTCTTATATTGTTTTCATCCCTTTTTCCCCAAAATTGAGAAATATATATAGCGCACCCACTGTTGATTCCAAAAATCAACAATGAACATAAAAAATAGAATTGATTTGCTAATCCTACAGCAGCTATTTCTGTACCACCAAGCCTCCCAATCATCACATTATCTACTAAATTTAATGAAGATGATATAAGATTTTGTATAACTATAGGTATAGCTAAGGTAAGCATGCATTTAAAAAACTCTCTCTTATTTTCTAAATTTTTTTCCATTGTTCCTCCCCCCAATCTGAATCATTATATCATATTAAAAAAACACGTACTAGAAAAAATAAAAAAAGAATAGACAATAAATATTGCCTATTCTTTAACATTATTATGATAATTTACTTAATTCGACAGCTAATCTTGCTCCAAGTTTAGCATTATTGTAAACTAGTTGAATATTTGCTTCTAGACTTTCACCTTTAGTTATCTCTTTTACTTTTCCTAAAAGGAATGGCGTACTCTCTTTTCCTTTTATTCCTTTTTCTTCTGCTTCTTTAACCGCATTATTTATGGCCTCTGTTATTTCATCAAAATTCATTTGATACTCTTCTGGGATTGGGTTTGCAACTACAACTCCACCTTGTAATCCTAAATCCCATTTACATTTTAATGCTTTAGCTAATGTAGCTTCATCATCTACTTTATAATCAACTTTAAATCCTGATTTTCTTGTATAGAAGGCTGGAAGTTCCTCTGTTTTAAATCCAGCTACTGGAACTCCATTAGTTTCTAAATACTCAAGAGTTAATCCTATATCAAGGATAGATTTAGCTCCAGCACAAACTACAGCCACATTTGTCATAGACAGCTCTTCTAAGTCTGCTGATATATCAAAAGTTTCTTGAGCGCCTCTATGAACTCCACCTATTCCCCCTGTAGCAAATACCTTTATTCCTGCTAAGCTTGCCATAATCATGGTAGTTGCTACAGTAGTTGCTCCATTTAACTCATTAGCAACTATAAAAGGAATATCTCTTCTACTAGTTTTTATTACATCATCACTTTTACCAAGTCTTTCAATCTCTTCTTTAGTTAATCCAACTTTCAATCTTCCATCTAATATTGCCATAGTTGCTGGGACTGCTCCATTTTCTCTAATGATTTCTTCAACTCTTAATGCAGTTTCTACATTCTTAGGATAAGGCATTCCATGAGATATAATTGTAGACTCAAGGGCAACTACTGCCTTACCTTCCTCTAATGCTAATTTTACTTCTTCTTTAATATCTAAATATTTTTCTAACATAATTCTAACTCCTTTATAATTTTATTAATATTTTCTTCTGATATATTAGGATTAATGGTTTCCTTATATGTTATGGCCATTATAGAACAAGCAGTCGAATACCTTAATGTCTCCTCTAAGGAAGATTCATTAAAAGCACTAAACACTAGTCCTGATAAAAATGCATCTCCAGCTCCATTAGCATTTAATACATTAATTTTAGGTGCTCTATAAAAACCCCATTGATCCCCTGAATTATAATATACTCCATCTTTTCCTAAGCTAATAAACACATTTTCTACGCCCTGTTTAATAAAGTATTCTCCAACTCTGTGAACATCTTTTTCATCATTAATAGCTATACCCGATAATATTTCTGCCTCAAATTTATTTGGTTTTATAGTATGAAATTTTCCTATAAAATCCTTTATCTTTATGCATTTTGCTGTTGAGACAGTATCTAAAAAGAATTTTGGCCCTTTGAAATTATTTACTACATATTCAATAACTTCCTTAGGAATATTTGTATCAATTATACATATACGAGAACTTTCTATTATCTCTTTTTTTTGTTTAATAAATTCTACGTTCATATTATCAAAAATGTCCATGTCTGAAATAGCTAATTTCATATCTCCACTTTCATCTAATACTGACATATATGTAGATGTAGATTGTCCTTGAAGTTTAATACTATGCTCTAAATCTAGGCCTATGCTCTTACCTTCTTCCACAATCTTCTTACCATAAACATCATCTCCAATAACAGAAATAAGTTTAACATTTACGTCCATACGTGCTAAATTCTCGCCTATGTTTCTACCTACTCCACCCAATGAAATCTTTATTGTGCCTGGATTTGAATCATTTAATCTCATAGGTTTAGTACTAAATCCAACTATATCTATATTACTTCCTCCAATTATTGATATAAAGTTTGAGGAATTTAATACATATCCTCTTCCAGTTATATATCCTTTCTTTATTAGATTTGTAATATGTACTGCTACAGAAGATCTAGTTATGCCTAAAATATCTGCTAATTCATTTTGAGATATGAGAGGATTTTTTTTTATTAATTGTAAAACTTCTTCTTCTCTGTTAGTCATAATAAACTCCTATTTGTGTTTGCTTATTTTATAAGCAAATGCTTATTTTGTGATAATTGTATCAAATGTCATTTTAAATTACAATAGTTTTATAACATTTATTTTTCATTTTTAATTTTATAAGATTAAAGATAAAAAATATTCATTTTATATATATTATTTCAAATTATATGTCATTTTATTAACAAACCTTTAGCCAGTTATGTTGCACCGTGTTAAATTTGGTTGTATAATATAGCATGTACTATATTTATTGTTTAATATAATTAAGAAACGGAGGATAATTATGGGACTTTTTACTTTTAAAAGAGGTATTCATCCACCTCACAGAAAAAATTTTTCTGAAACTCATAAAATTGAAGCCTATATTCCAAAAGGCGATTTAGTATTTCCTATGAGCCAGCACATCGGAGCACCCTGCGAACCTATTGTTAAAAAAGGGGATAGGGTATTGGTTGGTGAAAAAATTGGGGATGCTACAAAGGGTCTTGGAGCACCTATACACTCAAGTGTATCAGGTACTGTTAAGAACATTATCCCAATGACCACTGCTACTGGTGCTAAAGTTATGAGTATAATTGTTGAAAACGATAATACTTATGAAGAGATGAATTATGAAAAGCATGACAATTATGAAAAATTATCAAAAGAGGAACTACTTACATTAATTAAAGAGGCTGGAATTGTTGGTTTAGGAGGTGCATGCTTCCCTACTCACGTTAAACTTAACCCGCCTAAAGATGCTGACATTGATACAATAATTATTAATGCAGCAGAATGTGAACCTTATTTAACTTGCGACCATAGATTAATGTTAGAAAAATCAACAGAGATTGCTGAAGGTTTAAAAATACTAGGTCATATGTTTCCTAAGGTAAAGATATATGTAGGAATTGAGGATAATAAAAAAGATGCTATTGAAAAAATGAAGCAAGCAGTTTCAAGTATCAATAATGTTGAAGTTGCAGAATTAAAAACAAAATATCCTCAAGGTGCTGAAAAACAACTTATTTACTCTATAACAAAAAGAGAAGTACCTACCGGTAAATTACCTTCTGATGCAAAGTGTATAGTTCAAAACGTTGCTACTATATATGCTATTAGGAATGCAGTATTACTTGGAAAACCACTTACAGAAAGAGTAGTTACTGTTACAGGAGGCGCTATTAAAAACCCTAAAAACTTATTGGTTAAATTTGGTACGAACCTTCAAGAATTGATTGATTATTGTCAAGGATTTAACGAAGAACCTGCTAAAATAATCAGTGGTGGACCAATGATGGGAACTGCACTATTCACTCTAGATTTATCTGCAGTTAAAGGAACTTCTGGCTTATTATGTCTATCACAAAGTGAAGCTATCCCTACTATAGAGACAAGCTGTATAAAATGTGGTAAATGTATTGAAGCATGTCCAATGTTCTTACTTCCTAATAAGTTAAACTCTATGGTAATTAGAGGAGATTATGAAAGCTTTGAAAAATTCAATGGTCTTAGCTGTTTAGAATGTGGTGCATGTAGTTTTTCATGTCCTGCTAAACGTCATTTAACTCAAACTTGTAAAGAAGGCAAAAAAAGAGTTATGAATAATAGAAAGAAAAGTTAGAGGTGAATAGTATGTCAGATAAATTATATACCGTATCTTCATCTCCTCATATAAAATCAAAAGACACTGTATCAACGATTATGAGAGATGTTTTAATTGCATTGTGTCCAGCTTTAATTGCAGCTGTTTATTTCTTTGGCCTTCGTGCCTTATGGGTTACATTAACTGCAGTAGGCGCTTCAATCCTTAGCGAATATATATTTAACAAAATAACTAAGAGGCCTGATAGTATAAAAGATTTAAGCGCAGTGGTTACAGGTGTACTACTTGCTTTTAACCTACCTGTGACCATTCCACTGTGGATGGTTGCTGTTGGAAGTGCTTTTGCAATAATAGTTGTTAAGTGCTTCTTTGGTGGAATCGGACAAAATATTGTTAACCCAGCTTTAGCAGCAAGAGCATTCTTATTAGCTGCTTACCCAGTACAAATGACTGCTTGGACTTTAGAGGGAGTTTCTGCAGCTACTCCACTTGGAATTTTACGTAATGGTGGTTCTGCTCTTCCAAGTTCAATGGATGTATTTTTAGGTGTTAATACTGCTGGTTGTATAGGAGAGGTTTCTGCCTTAGCACTATTAATCGGTGGAGCTTATCTTTTATATAGAAAGGTAATTTCATGGCATATACCTGTTACATACATTGGTACTGTATTTATAATAACTACAGTTTTAGGTAGAAATGGTCTTATGACTGGAAATGGTATTTATGAAATACTTGTTGGTGGATTAATGATTGGGGCATTCTTCATGGCCACTGATTATACTACTACTCCTGCTACTAGATTAGGTCAAGTGGTATTTGGAGTTTCCTGTGGTATATTAACTAGTGTAATTCGTCTGTATGGCGGTTATGCAGAAGGTGTATCTTATTCTATATTAATAATGAATTTATTGGTACCAGTTATTGATAAGTTCACAAGTCCACGTGTATTCGGGGGTGCAAAATAGTGAGAAATTTAAAATTAGGTGCAATCCTATTAATAATAACAGCTATTGCTGGTGCATTACTTGGTTTTGCTTACGATATTACAAGAGCTCCTATTGAGAAAAGACAAAAGGAAGAACAAGCAGCAGCATTAAAGATGGTTTTACCTGCTGATGAATTTACTCAAGTTGAAGGACTAACTTTTCCTGAGGATGAAACAGTTAAAAGCATTTTTGAAGCAAAAACTGGTGGAGAATCTGCTGGTTATGTAATTGAAGTTGGTTCTAAAGGATATGGTGGAGAGATAACAATGATGGTTGGTATCTCAAAGGATGAGAAAGTTACAGGAATAAAAATCTTAAAACAATCAGAAACCCCTGGATTGGGTACAAAGACTGCTGAACCAGCATTTACTGATCAATATAAAGATAAAGATGCTACTAAGGATTTAGCTTTAGGATCAGACATAACTGCCATCACTGGCGTTACTATAAGTTCTAAAGGTGTTACAAACGGTGTTAACACTGCAATTCAATACTATAATAATGAATTGAAGGGAGGAAAATAACTATGAATATATTTGGCGATAGATTAAAAAAGGGTATTATTACTGAGAACCCAGTATTCCTTCAAGTATTGGCTATGTGTCCTACCCTTGCAGTTACTAGTAGTGTAGAAAATGCTGTTGGAATGGCTCTTGCTACTACAGCAGTATTAATTGGCTCAAATGCAGTTATATCATTAATTAGAAAATTAGTGCCTGATAAGATAAGAATTCCTTCATATATAGTAGTTATTGCTACTATTGTTACTATCATTCAATTTTTATTGGAAGCTTATATACCTGCACTAAACGCTTCTCTTGGTATATTTATACCTCTTATAGTAGTTAACTGTATAATCTTAGGTAGAGCTGAAGCTTATGCCTCTAAGAACAAAGTGCTTCCTTCTATTTTTGATGCTATCGGAATGGGTCTTGGCTTTGGAGTTGCATTGGTAATTCTTGCGACATTTAGAGAAATATTAGGTAACGGTACATTCTATGGACTTCAAGTATTACCTAAATCTTATATACCAGCAATGGTTATGACTTCAGCACCTGGTGCTTTCATGACTCTTGGTATGATCCTTGCCGGACTTAACCAATATAAAATTTCAAAAGCTAAAAAAGCTGAGCAAGCTAAATAGAAGGAGTGAGAATAGATGAAAGAATTAATAACCATCTTCATAGGTGCTCTATTAGTTAATAACGTAATTTTATCAAAATTCTTAGGTATATGTTCCTTCCTTGGAGTTTCACAAAAAACTGAAACCGCTAAAGGCATGGGACTTGCAGTTACCTTTGTTATGATATTAGCTACACTTATCACTTATGTTGTAAATGTTTTTATATTAATGCCATTAGATTTAGGTTATTTATCTACTTTAGCCTTTATAGTAGTTATAGCGTCTCTAGTACAATTTGTTGAAATTGTAATAAAGAAGATTCAACCCGGTCTTTATAGAGCTCTAGGAATCTTCCTACCTCTTATAACAACTAACTGCGCAGTTCTAGGTATTGCTATAACAAATATGGATATGCAATATAACTTAGCGCAAGGTTTATCTAATGCTCTTGGAACTGCTTTAGGATATATGCTTGCTATTGTGTTACTTGCTGGATTAAGAGAAAGAATGGAAGAAAACACAAATATGCCCGAAGCCTTTAGAGGATTACCTATATCATTAATTACAGCTGGACTTATGGCAATCGCTTTCTACGGATTCAGCGGTCTAGTTTAAGGAGGGGTCTTAATGGAAATTTCAAATTTAATAGGTCCTGTTCTAAGTCTTGGAGGCCTTGGTTTAGTATTTGGTACACTATTAGGCTATGCTACAGATAAATTTAAAATAGAAGTGGATGAAAGAATTCCTCTAGTTAGAGAAGCACTACCTGGAGCAAACTGCGGTGGTTGTGGATTCGCTGGATGCGATGCTTATGCTGAAGCTGTTGTTAATGGAGATGCAAAACCAAATCTTTGTAGCCCTGGTGGCGCTGCCTGTTCGGAAAAAATTTCTAGTATTTTAGGATTAGAAAATGAGGTTTCTGAACCAATGGTTGCTTTCATTAGATGTAAAGGTACTTGTGAAGTTGCAAAGGATAAATTTACTTATCAAGGAGCTATGGATTGTCACCAAGCTTCAGTAGTTAGTGGCGGACCTAAAGCTTGTGAGTACGGATGTATGGGACTAGGTTCTTGTGTTAGAGCTTGCCAATTTGGTGCTCTTGACATAGTAGATGGTATTGCAAAGGTTAACGAGGAAAAATGTGTTGCTTGTGGTGCTTGTATTGAAGCTTGCCCTAAATCGCTTATACATTTTGTTCCTAAAAAATCTAAGGTTAGAATTACATGTAATAATAAGAACAAGGGTAAAGATGTTATGGATGCTTGTTCTGTAGGATGTATATCTTGTTCTATCTGTGTCAAAAACTGTCCTAAGGATGCTTTAGAATTAGTTAACAATATTCCGGTATTTGATTATGATAAATGTGTAAATTGCGGAATATGTGCAAATAAATGTCCAAAAAAATCTATAGATAACTTCCGTAAGCCAGTAGTTAAAGAAGCTATTAAAACTGATTCTCCAGCTACTGAAGTTTAAAGGTAATATGTTTAAAACAACTTATTAGTATGATATAATATAGAAGGCTTAGGCCTTCTATATTTGTTTAGAGGTGATAAAATGGAACAAGAAGGTGTAGTAAAAAAGATAAATAGTAACATGGCTACAGTTGCCTTCATTAAAAAGAGTGGATGTGGTGGAGCTTGCTCTTCTTGCAAAGGAGGATGTCCTAAGGACACTATTTTAATGGATATTGAAAACACTGCTGATGCAAAAATTGGTGAAAAAGTAATTGTAGAAATAGAAAATGATACCTTTAAAAGATTAACATTTTTGGCTTATGTATTTCCTTCTATTATTACTTTAATTGCCCTTTCAATTTCAATGGTAATTTTTAAAGCTAATAACTTTAAATACTATGAGTTATACTCTGTTATTGTTGCTATTATAGCTATGGTATTATCATTTAAAATAAGTAAGAAGCTAAATAAACATGATGATAATTACGTATTTAAAATGAAAAGTAGGATTAAGAACTTTTAATATATAATAAAATCTAATACTACTATAATAAATATATGTAATAACTTATTTTAAGAGTTATACTAATAGTACATTATTATAATTTATATATAAATCTATGGAGGTATAATTATGAATATTGGATCAATGATTGACCATACTATTTTAAAGGCTGATGCTCAAAAATCTGATGTAATTAAGATATGTATGGAGGCTAAGAAATATAAATTTAAATCTGTATGTGTTAATTCATGCTATACAGAATTAGTAGCAAAAGAACTAAAAGATAGTGATGTTCTAGTATGTACAGTAGTAGGGTTTCCCCTAGGTGCCATGGATACTAAGGCAAAGGCTTTTGAAACTGCAAGAGCTATTGAATTAGGTGCTAATGAGGTTGACATGGTAATTAACATAGGTGCCCTTAAAGATAAGGACTTTGATTTCGTAAAAAATGATATTAAAGAAATAGTTGATACTGCTAACGGAAAAGCTATTGTTAAAGTCATCATTGAAGCTTGTTTATTAACAGAAGATGAAAAAATTAAAGCTTGTGAATTAGCTCAAGAAGCCGGTGCTGATTTTGTTAAGACTTCCACCGGATTTAGCACAGGTGGTGCTACACCTAGTGATATTGCTTTAATGCGCAAGGTAGTTGGACCTAACATGGGTGTTAAGGGTTCTGGTGGAGTTAGAACTCAAGAAGATGCATTAAACCTTATTGAAGCTGGTGCTTCTAGAATTGGTGCTAGTGCTTCTATCGCCATCGTAGAAGGAACAAATAATTCATCATCTAATTATTAAGCCATATAAAAATAAAGAGAGGAGATCTCACATTATCTCCTCTCTTTATTTTTATGTTAACTTATAATAAAACTTAAATTAAATCAAATTTAATTTTTAACTTTAAAGTTAGAAATCACCTCATTATTTTTTCATAACAATCGTCTCTCTATAAACTATTATATTTAATTTTATTTGATTTTATCTATTCCTATTTCAAAATTTATTTAATAACATTTAATAATGTATTGGAAATATTACTCATTATTTTTTTATGAACTTGTTAATATTTAATTCATAATTTATCATTATTAATACCGTTTAAATCAATATTTGATACTGTTTTAAGTGAAATTATACACTTTTTATCGCTTTTTATAGTATTTAATACATTATCTGCTATTTTTTTAACCATGATTATTCATTTTTTTTTAACATTCTTATTGCAAATTCGTCATATATCTATTATAATTTAGATAATTCGAAACATTTCAACATTATATGAAGGGGGTTCATATATATTATGAATTTTTTAATTGGACTTTTTAAATTCTCACCAGTATTTGTACTGGCGGGTCTAATGATTTCTGGAATGGATGCTCTACTTGCAGCACCACTCGCTACTATCTATGCATTCTTTGTAGCTATTATTACAGAGAAGTTTAAATTTGGTGATCTACTTGATTCCGCAGTGGACAACGTTAAACACTTGAATTTAGTTTTCTTTATACTTATGTTTGCTTATGGAATGGCTGAAGCTTTTATGTCTACAGGGGTTGGTGCTTCTATAGTTAATGTAGCTCTTTCCTTAGGATTAAATGCTAGAACAGTTGCAGTAGCTGGATTCTTAGTAACCTGTGCTCTTTCTGTAGCAACAGGAACCTCTTGGGGAACCTTTGCTGCTTGCGCTCCTATATTCCTTTGGTTAAATCACATAGTCGGTGGCGATATAGCATTGACTACAGCTTCAATCGCTGGTGGTGCTTGCTTTGGTGATAATATAGGTCTTATATCAGATACAACTGTTGTTAGTTCTGGTATGCAAGGTGTAGAGGTTATAGACAGAGTTAGAAGCCAAGGTGTATGGTCTTTAATGTGTATGGTGTTAGCAGCAATTATAATCTTCTTTGTAAGTGTATCTATGGGACTTCCAACTGAAGTTGCAAATGCAGCTTCAGCAATTGATGCTATACCTCAAGATGCATGGTCTGCATTAAATGAAGCTAGACCATCTGCTGTTAGTCTTTTAAATCAAGTTAAAGAAGGAGTTCCACTTTACATGGTGATTCCACTAATATTAGTTATAGCTGTAGCAATTAAAGGAATTCCTACTCTTGCTTGCTTAGCTATAGGTATTGTTTCTTCTTTAATCCTTGGTCTGTTTGCTGGAACAGTAGAATCACTTACTGCTTTCTTAGACTTAATGATGACAGGATTCTCTGATGCTGGTTCATGGGTAATCGTTATGATGATGTGGGTTGGTGCCTTTGGTGGTGTTATGTCTAAGATGAATGCCTTCAAACCACTTTCTAACGGTGTTGTAAAAATAGCTAGAAACGTAAGACACTTAATGTTTATGAATGGTCTATTATGTTTACTTGGTAATGCTGCCCTTTCTGATGAAATGGCACAAATAGTTACAGTTAGCCCTATCACTAGAGAAATTCTAGAGACAAATGTCGAAGGTAGCGAAGAAGATATGTACAAGTTAAAATTAAGAAATGCAACCTTTGCTGATGCTCTTGGAGTATTTGGTTCTCAATTAATTCCTTGGCATGTATACATCGGTTTCTATATGGGAATTCTAACTGCCGTATATCCACTATATAAATTTAGTCCTGTTGATATTATTAAATACAATTTCATGGCATATGTTGCAGTATTCTCAATATTGATACTAACATTAACTGGCCTTGATAGATTCATTCCTAAATTTGGATTACCAAAAGAGCCCGATGTAAGATTAAGAAAAGGTGGATCTACTAATAAAGATAATACGATATCCGCATAAAGGCGAAATCCGATAAAAAAACCATAATAAAAAAAAGAAAGCGTAAGCAGCAATTACGCTTTCTTTTTTTATTATGACTTTGTTTTAAGTAATAGCTCATTATTAACACCGCTTACTAGTATTGTATTTAAAAAGAATTTTACATTGTATAAATTTCTTTTATTCTAGCATAATAGATTCTTAGAAACTACTTCTAGTACTATCATTTTGGTGAATGGAGTACTAGAATCATTTTAAACCAATTATCTATTTCATAATTTGCTATCCTCCCATCAAACTTTTTGTAACTGTATCTACCTGTACTTATTACGCTTCATTTTGGTTAGTTACACGAAAGCCATATGTTTATACCTACTTAATCGAATGTTTGTAATAAGGTATGCCTGCCAGTTTTAAAAACTTATGCGAATAATGCTAATAAATATATTATTCTTACTTATGTGAAAAAAATATCTAATCATATTATTTACTCTCATAATATGACTAATTTCTACTTATAATATCCACTAAAATTGTGTGGCAATTTTCTAAACATTATAAATTATTCTAATATTTTTAATATAAAGTAAGTATAATAAAAATTGTTCACAAATTTTATTGATAAAATATTGACAAATGTCTTGAAATTTTGACAAATTTCTTTTATAATTTAAGAGAATTTTAAATATTGTTTCAATATTGTTTCAATATTAAGTAGGGGGATTAAAACAATGAACTTTTTTATCGGATTTTTTAAATTCTCGCCAGTATTCTTATTAGCTGGCCTTATGATGTCTGGAATGGATGCTTTAATAGCTGCACCTATAGCTACTATTTATGCACTTGTTGTAGCTTCTATCACAGAAAGACTTAAATTTAATGATTTAGTTGACTGTGCTATGGAAAATGTTAAGCATTTAAATTTAGTTTTCTTTATACTTATGTTTGCTTATGGTATGGCAGAAGCATTTATGGCTACTGGTGTTGGTGCTTCTATCGTTAATATGGCACTTTCACTTGGATTAACTGCAAGAACAGTTGCATTGGTAGGATTCTTAGTTACCTGTGTTCTTTCTGTAGCAACAGGTACTTCATGGGGAACATTTGCTGCATGTGCTCCAATTTTCTTATGGCTTAATCATATCGTTGGTGGAGATATACTATTAACTACTGCTTCAATTGCTGGAGGCGCTTGTTTTGGTGATAATATAGGACTTATTTCTGATACCACAGTTGTTAGTTCAGGAATTCAACAAGTTGAAGTACTTGATAGAATAAAAAAACAAACAGTTTGGTCTATTGGTTGCCTTGTAATTACAGGAGTAATGATATTTGTTGCAAGTATAATGATGAAATTGCCTACAGATGTAGCTAATGCATCTACTGCAATAAATGCTATTCCATCTGAGGTTTGGACATCTCTTGGTGAAGCTAGACCATCAGCAGTTGAACTTTTAACTCAAGTTAAAGAAGGAGTTCCTTATTATATGGCAATTCCATTATTACTTGTTATAATAGCTGCAATTAAAGGTATACCTACCTTAGCCTGTTTAGCAGTTGGAATTGTTTCTTCATGTATATTAGGAATGTTTGCAGGCACAGTAGCATCTGTACCAGCATTTTTAGATTTAATGTATGTGGGATTCTCTGATGCAGGTTCATGGGTTATTGTTATGATGATGTGGTTTGGTGCCTTTGGTGGTATAATGTCAAAAATGAATGCCTTTGAACCACTTTCAAACTTAGTTTTAAAGCTATCTAGAAATGTAAGACAGTTAATGTTTATGAATGGTCTTTTATGTGTAGCTGGTAATGCTGCCCTTTCTGATGAAATGGCACAAATAGTTACTGTAGGACCTATAGTTAAAGAGTTAGTTGAAAAAAATGTTGAAGGTAGTGAAGAAGATATCTATAACTTAAGAGTTAGAAATGCTACATTTAATGCTGCTCTTGGAGTATTTGGTTCTCAATTAATTCCTTGGCACGTATACATAGGATTTTATGTTGGTATATTAACAGCAATTTATCCATTATATGACTTCGTTGCCTTTGACGTAATTAAATATAACTTTATGGCATACGTAACAGTATTCTCTATCTTACTGTTAACTTTAACAGGTTGGGATAGATTTATACCTGGCTTTGGTCTTCCAAGAGAGCCTCAAGTTAAATTAAAGAAGAATATTGGAACAACCAAAGCAATATCTAAGGAAGAATCAGTTTCTGCATAATAAATTAAAATTCAAAAAAGTCTATTGAAATTTCAATAGACTTTTTTTATTCCCATTAAAACCATTCCGTTTTTTAAGACTTGAAGAGAAGCCTCTATTAATTGAACATTATAACTTCCAAAAGCTTCATTATTGTTTTCTAATCTCATATAGATATTCTTAAGCTCTACAGAAATATCTAACAAATAATCCAATAGTTTAAGAGGATTAGTCTCTACGATTACCTCTTTTATTATATCAGGAAAATTTCCTAACTTAATTACATGTTCGAATTCTTTCTCAGTAATTCTGCGCTTACATAGATTCCTGTCAGTACAATTTTCATATGATTCAGATAACATATAACTTAATTTATTATAAATTTCTCTAATAATCTCATAGGCTTTTATCTCTTCTATCCTATGTTCACCCCATAATGAATTTTCTTTTTTATAGTTATAATAAGTGAATAAAACTCTACTACCTTCCAAATCATACTCTAAAACTTTTGATAGACCCTTAACTTGATTTATGTAAATCCACTTATTTCTTTCTATTAAGTTTATAAATTTATAACATTCATATTTATTTATCACATACATTATAAATGCTAGATCTTTAATTCCATGAGCAAAATGTCCATTTTCTTTAATAATAATGCATGGAGGCAAATTATATTCTTTAAGCTTTACTACTTTAAAATTATTATATTCACTTAATAATCCTTTTCTTTCTATCTCTAAAACCATATCTAATATGTTTTTTTCACTATTCTTCCACTCATTGTGTATATCAATGACATGATACCCTTGAAACACAAACATTTTTTCAAGACTTCTTCCCAAATGCTCTTGTTCCAAATTGATAGGAACTTCATAAACTCCATTACCTATTCTATAGTTTATTATTATAGTTTTTCCCTTACCTTCTTCACTACTTCCAAAATACTCTTTTCCCTTTAATATCTTTTCTATGATATTTCCAATAATGATATTTTTATTAATATATATATTAACATAAGCTCCCACTTGCTGAACTTCTTCAAAATATTCATGACCTTGCAATTTGTCTTTAATACTCCTAGCAATTTCAATAGGTGAGGTGTAACAGTTACACCTCACTTTAAAACATGGTATAGAATAATCTCCCATCTTTGCATTTAAAGGAGTTTCTATAATTTCTAATAGAATATCTTTATCTATATTTAGATTTTCATATAAAATATCTATTACATGATTTTTATTTTCCATTATTTTGCTCCTATCTACACCATTATGAATTTCTAAATTAAATTTTATATTATAATGTCTTATAAGTAAAGTGCTCGCTTCTACCATAGAAACGAGCACTTATTAATAATATATAATAATTTTAGATCTTATACATTTCTTCTAATTGCTTTTGTATATCAGTACTTTCTAAATACTCATCATAACTCATAGTTCTATCCATAATGCCCTTAGGTGTAAGTTCTATTACCCTATTTGCAACTGTTTGTATAAATTGATGGTCATGAGATGTGAATAAAATAGTTCCACTAAAATTGGTAAGCCCGTTATTCACGGCCGTGATTGATTCTAAGTCTAAGTGGTTAGTTGGTTCATCAAGTATTAGTACATTAGCCTCACTTAACATCATCTTAGAAAGCATACATCTAACCTTTTCTCCCCCCGATAATACAGAAGCCTGTTTTAACGCTTCCTCTCCGGAAAATAGCATTCTACCTAAAAATCCTCTTATAAAGCTTTCGGCCTTCTCCTCAGAGAATTGCCTTAACCAATCTACAAGACTTAAATCACAATCATTAAAATACTCTGAGTTATCTTGTGGAAAATATGATTGAGATGTAGTTATTCCCCATTTAAAAGTTCCACTATCCGCCTCTAACTCTCCCATTAATATTTTAAATAGTGTAGTTTTAGCTATACCATCACCCAGAAATGCTATTTTATCATTTTTATTTACCATAAAGCTAACATTATCTAAAATTTTAACACCATCAATAGTCTTAGTTAAATTTTCAACAGTTAATAGATCATTTCCAGCTTCTCTCTGTGGTTTAAATCCAACAAAAGGATATCTTCTAGAAGATGGTTTTATATCATCAAGAGTTAATTTATCCAATTGTTTTTTTCTACTAGTAGCCTGTTTAGCTTTTGATGCATTTGAGCTAAATCTAGCAATAAAGGTTTGAAGATCCTTAATTTTCTCTTCCTTCTTTTTATTTTGATCTTTTGCCATTTGAAGAGCTAATTGGCTTGATTCATACCAGAAATCGTAATTTCCTACATACATTTGAATTTTCCCGAAGTCAATATCTGCCATATGGGTACAAACCTTATTTAAAAAGTGTCTATCGTGAGATACTACTATTACAGTTCCTTCGAAATCCATTAAAAAGTTTTCAAGCCAAGCTATAGCCTTTATATCTAAATGGTTTGTCGGCTCATCCATTAGTAGTATGTCTGGATGACCAAATAGAGTCTGTGCAAGTAATACTTTTATCTTATCTGATCCATTTAATTCTTTCATTTTTTTATAATGGAAATCTTCAGTTATTCCTAGCCCTTGTAGTAATGTGGCTGCTTCACTTTCAGCTTCCCATCCATTAAGCTCTGCAAATTCTCCCTCTAGTTCTGAAGCCTTTATACCATCTTCATCACTAAAATCTTCTTTAGCATAAAGTGCTTCCTTCTCATCCATAATCTCTATTAACCTAGGGTGTCCCATCATAACAGTTCTTAAAATCTCTTCCTCATCATGTTGGAAATGGTCTTGCTTTAACACTGCTAATCTTTGTCCTGAAGTAATAGATACATCTCCTGAATTAGCTTCCAATTCTCCAGATAAAATTTTTAAAAAGGTTGATTTACCTGCACCATTAGCTCCAATCAAACCATAGCAATTACCTTCTGTAAATTTAATATTTACATCCTCAAATAATTTACGTCCACCGTATCTTAAACTAACACCTGTAGTACTAATCATAAGTAACCTCCCAAATATCATTAAAAAAGTTTTACCAATTGGTAAAACTTTTAAATTATTATTACATATATAACTTTATTATATCATAAATATATATTTTTTACCATGACTAAATATAATTGTTTTATCTAACCTATAGTTAACTTTATATTAAGTTTATGATAAAATTTCTAATCCTTAGCTCAAAACTCTATAACTTATAAAGAAAATCATATATTTTATAATTTAACTTAACCTTTTTCACATATTTATTTGTTTCTTTAAATGGTATATTTTGAAGATTAACTCCATCTCTAGAACACTCTTCATCTTTTAACCATTTCTTTACGTTTCCAGGACCTCCATTGTACGCAGCTACTACTAGTTGAAAATTCCCTTTAAATTCAGTATTTAAATTATTTAAATACCAACAGCCCATTTCTATATTAATTTTTTCGTTATATAACATATCTATAGTGAAGTTTTCAATTCCCAGTTGCTCTGCTATCCATTCTCCAGTATCTGGCATTATTTGCATTGCCCCCATTGCTCCCTTAGAGGATTTAGCATTTACATCAAACTTACTTTCTGTTTTTATTATGGCAGCTACTAGATTAGGATTTAAACTATACTTTTCACTATATTCTAAAATATATTCTTTATATTTTATGGGATAAACAGCTTTTGCTAAACTCTTGAAATTAGCCACTAATATTACTAAAAAAACTATCAAAATCCATACTACTTTTTTATTTCTATTCAGCATTTTTCCCCCTAAATTTAAGTAATTCATTTATAACATGATCTACTTCCTCATAAATTTCTTCTATAGTTCCATTATTATATATGATGTAATCTGCAAGTTCACACTTATACTCTATGGGAAGTTGGCTATTTATCCTAATTCTAGCTTCCTCTTCTGTAAACTTATCTCTATTCATTATTCTTTGAAGCTGTATCTGCTTCTCTGTAGTTACCACTATAATCTTATCCATAAATTGATGTAAATTATTCTCTATAAGTGTAGGGGCATCTATTATACATATACCTTCATTCATTATATTGTATTCTTCTATATTATAAAATATATCTTTTTTAATATATGGCATAATTATTTTCTCATATTCTGTTTTTTTATCTTTATGAGAAAATATATAGTTACCAAATTTTTTTCTTATAAATTCTCCATTTTCATTAAAAAATTTACTACCAAAATTTTCTCTTACTTCTTTTAATATACTAGGATATTTATGTAGTACCTCTTTAGCAATTTTATCTGCATCAATGATAGGTATTTTTTTCTCATGAAATATATTACTTACAGTACTCTTACCAGAGCCTATCCCCCCAGTAAGCCCTACTTTTAAAATATTATTTTGCCTCATACCAAGTATCTCCTGTGGATATTTCCACTTCTAAAGGAACCTTTAACTCTAAAGCATTTTCCATTTCTTCCTTAATAAGTTTTTTTACATCCTCTAACTCTTGTTTATAAACATTTAGTATTAATTCATCATGAACTTGTAGTATTAAAGAACTCTTAAGCTTATTTTCTCTAATTTTATTATTTACATTTACCATGGCCAGCTTTATTATATCTGCTGCAGTACCTTGAATAGGTGCGTTCATTGCCAATCTTTTACCTAATGCCTTAAGTATTTTATTTGAAGATTTTATCTCTGGAATAAATCTTCTTCTATTTAGTAGAGTTGTTACATAAGAATTCTTTTCTCCTTCTTCTATAACATTTTCCATATAATCCTTAACCTTTTTATATCTATCTAAATATGCATCAATGTATTCCTTAGCTTCTTTTCTTGTTATTCCTAAATCTTGAGCTAAACTAAAATCTCCAATTCCATACACTATTCCAAAATTTACAGCTTTAGCATTACTTCTCATGGTCTTTGTCACTTGATCTATAGGAACCCCAAACACTTCTGATGCGGTAGAAGTATGAATATCCTTGCTGCTGTTAAACGCTTTAATAAGATTTTCGTCTCCCGAAATATGGGCAAGTACTCTTAATTCTATTTGTGAATAATCCGCAGATAAAATTACACTATCTTCATTATGTGGTACAAATACCTTTCTTATAGCACGACCATTTTCATATTTTATAGGTATATTTTGAAGATTAGGCTCAGTACTAGATAATCTTCCTGTAGTTGTAACAGTTTGAGTAAAATTTGAATGAATTCTTCCATCGCTATCAATAACATTTTTAAGCCCTTCTACATAAGTAGAATTCAACTTTGATATCTGTCTATAATATAATATCTTCTCTATTATCTCATGCTTATCCTTGAGAGTCTCTAAAACTTCAGCGTTAGTAGAATATCCAGTTTTAGTTTTCTTAACTACTGGTAAATCTAATTTTTCAAAGAGAATTTTTCCTAATTGCTTTGGAGAATTAATATTAAACTCCTCTCCTGCCAAGTTATATATCTCTTGAGTTATAGTAGTTATTTCTTCTTTAAACTTAGTTGCTAAATTTTCCAATTCCTGTTTATTAATATTAAAGCCCTCACACTCCATCTGAGAAATAGCTTTAGTAAGAGGTTGCTCCACATTAAATAGTAAGTATTCCATGTTCTCTTCTTTTATAGACTTATCTAACACTTCATATATAGCAGGTAAGAAGTATACTTCATTAGCAATAAGTTCATCTCCTTCTCCAGAAAAGTCTTTTCCAACTTCCTTAGATAATATATTTTTTATAGTATAATCACTTTGAGAAGAATCTAAAAGATAGGCTGCAATCTCGCAATCAAATTGTACTGTGTTTAAGTCTATACCTAGTTTATATAAGCAAGTATATGCCTGTTTAGCCTCATGAGTTATCTTAGAAATTTCTTTATTCTCTAAAATCCTCTTTAATAACTCTATAAATTTTACTTCGCTATTCTTAGTTATCTCATTAAAATCTATTAAGAACACCTTACCATCAATATTAATTCCTATCTTAACAATAGATATTCCTGAGAAAGTATGGTCTCCATTTGTATATATTTTTATAAATAGATTATCCTTTATAGTAGATATTATTTTTTCAAAATCTTCTATAGTATTTATACTAGTATATTCTACTAATTTACTCTCTTCTTTATTTTCTGCAATCTCTTCTGCATACTCTCTATCAATCTTGTCTAATAAGGATTTAAATTGAAGTTTTAAAAATAATTCTTTCACTTGTCTATAATTAAACGTGCCTTTAACCATTAAATCCTCTTCACTTATGTCAATGGGCACATGCCTAACTATGGTTGACAATCTCTTACTAAGTATAGCTTGCTCACTATACTCCATTAAGGATTCTTTTAATTTTTTACCGCTAATAGAAGGTATATTTTCTAATACTCCTTCCACAGATCCATATTCCTTTATAAGTTTAAAGGCAGTTTTATCCCCAATTCCAGGTACCCCTGGAATATTATCAGATTTATCTCCCATAAGACCTTTTACATCTATATACTGAGTAGGTGTCACCCCAAATTCCTCTATAAACCTATTTTTGTCATATATTTCAGTTTCAGTGATACCTTTTTTATTTATAACTACCTTAACATTATCACTAGCTAGTTGAAGAGCATCTTTATCTCCAGTAACTACATATACCTCCATGTCTTTTTCTTCACCCATTAATGATATTGTTCCAATTAAATCATCTGCTTCATAGCCATCGATTTCAAATATATTTATTCCCATTTTATTCAATGCATCTCTAATTATTGGAAATTGCATGACTAATTCTGGTGGTGTCTTCTTTCTTCCTGCCTTATAGTCCTCATACTCATCATGTCTAAAGGTTTTTTTAGATTTATCAAAAGCAGTAATTATGTAATCCGGATTTATTTCCTGTTTGATTTTAAAAAACATGTTTAAAAAGCCATATACTCCATTTGTATGAATCCCCTCTTTGGTTGTAAGTTCAGGTATTGCATAAAAGGCTCTATAAAGTAAGCTATTTCCATCTAAGATCACTATTTTAGGTTTATTCATATTATCACTTCCTTTAAATATTTAGTTCTCATAATTCAATAAATTCTCAGTCACCATTTAATAAACTTTAACATAAAATATGTATTTAGTTAACTCCTATAATTATTGTCTATATTATTTACAATAGTCCTATTATGTAAATCTCTCTGTATTACATTAATATAATTAAATACGCCCATTAGGCGTATTTAATTATATTATATAACATTTTAAAAAATACTTAAATCTAATTCGTGTGAAAGCTTTTCTAAAACTTTAATTCCACCTATACTATTTCCTTTATTGTCTAAGGCTGGTCCAATAACCCCTATTCCCATTCGTCTTGGTACTGCTGCCATTATGCCGCCACCAACTCCACTTTTAGCTGGAATTCCAATATGTACTGCAAAATTTCCAGATGCATCGTACATACCACAGGTTACCATAATAGTTTTTATTATTCTGCATGCTTCTCTTGATATTATTCTTTCATTATTAAGTATTACCCCTTCGTTAGCTAACATTGCACTTATTCTTGCTATATCTCTACAAGTCACTTCCATGGAGCAAGATTTAAAATATACTTCTAAAATCTCCTCTACATCTCCTTCAATAATTCCATTGCCCTTCATATAGTATGCTAAGGCTCTATTTCTATCCCCAGTATTTTTTTCACTGGTATAAACCTCAGTATTTATATGAATATCATCATTACCAGTTATCTTTCTTGTAAAGTTTAATATTCTATCAAACTTCTCTTCTGCAGTATCTCCACCAATTAAAGATACAGTAGCAATAGCACCTGCATTTATCATAGGATTTAGTGGTTTTTTCTGCTCATGGGTTTCTAAATTAATTATAGAATTAAAGCCAGATTCCGTAGGTTCCATCCCTATTCTTGAAAATACATACTCTATACCATTATCTAAAATAGCAAGCATTAAAGTTACTACCTTAGATATGCTTTGTATAGTAAATTTTGTATCATAATCTCCAGCAAAATACTCTTTTCCTTCAAGCGTCGTTACACAAATACCTAGTACATTGGAATTAGCCTTAGCTAACTCAGGAATGTAGGATGCAACCTCACCTCTATTGGTCCACTTTTTACACTCATCAACGATATTCTCTAGTATTCTTTGCATTTGATACTCCCCATTTCTTCATAGTATAACTTTAAACCTTAAAATTATATGTCCATCCCTATTATATTACATACATATTAAAATTCAATACGTGTATTTGCGTAAATCAAATAAACTTTTTAACTTCTGAAATAATTTTATATAATAAGTCACCAGTACTAATATGAAGTACTAATCAACTTAATTTCATAATATAGCCTTGTTCAATATAGAATTTTTATTACTTTTTCAATATATTAAATAAATTTTCTATAATATGTTGAAAAAGTAATAAAAATATGTTAAACTCTTAATGTACTAAGCCGGTGTGGTGGAACGGCAGACACACTTGACTCAAAATCAAGCGGGAAACCATGCGAGTTCGAATCTCGCCATCGGCACCATATTTTAATACAAATGTATTTAAACCCTTGATAAATTCAAGGGTTTTTATATTTTAATTATATTGTTTTTACCCCTAGTTACCACTACGGTTACCACTACTAGGATTTTAATCATTGAAACTTCACTTTAAAACATAATAAAAAAACCTACTCTTAAGTAAAAAATCCTACTAAAGACAAAAGAGGTCAAAACTTTCATTTCACCCCTCATACATATTGATATTACTATATTTACCCCTAGAATTCAGCAGTTCCTGTAGTTCTCAGATATTAATTTTATTTTAAATATACTATAAACCCTTATAATTACTCATCTCACTTTTTAGTACAATCCTTACAATTAGAATTTATTTTAAACTATAAGGGGCAAAAAAGAGGGCAAATTTAAACAGTCTATTATTTATAAGAACTTAAACAATTCATTATTAATACTTATATAGATTTTTTATTTATTTGTTATCAAGTTTTTTAGAATAACTGCTACAATTATACTTACAAAGTTACCTTCTAATGAAAAATATGCAAGTATTACCTTTAATAATATTTGATTCAAATATATTAATATTTCTTCTGTACCATTCTTGCTTGGTGTTGTTACCCAAGTTTTTTTTATTTTTTCTTCATCTGTAAGATCTATAGCTAGTATAGAACCATACACATCTGCATGAACACTATCACATGCTATAGCATATATAAAATATAAATCTTTCAACGTTGTTATATCTGCCAGATTTTTAAATTTTATATATTTTTTATTTATTATATTCTTTGCCCAACCATAATCAGATTTGGGATCATCTCCATATCCTAAATCATCTAGTCTCTTGTTTATATCTCTTTTAGCATTTTCATCTATATGTTTAACAATATCATAGCTTCCTTTTTGTGAAAACAATATAAATTTTTTTGCTACTTCTTCTGTTCCCATGTCTATTATTTCTAAAAAAACTCCAACTTCATAAATATATCTAATTCTAGATAATGCACAAAATGAATATCCACCTTCTATTAAATAAATTATTTCTCCAAATGTTTTTATAAACATCATAAGTAATCGCGTTTTAGCATCATTTCTCCATTTACCTATGCTTAAATTAGAAAATAACTCATCAGATATATTAAGCCCATATTCATCTAATACATACCATAATATTTTATATCTCAGCAATTGTTTCTTATATTCATAATTTCTAGGCTCGTATATTTTTTCTATCCTTACATACATTTCTAAAATAATACTTTGTGCTATATCCTCTACTATATCATATATTTTTTCTTCATATTCTTCTTTAATATCCAGCCCCTCTAACACTTCACCTTCTAAATCTTTTATTATATTATAATACCTTTTAAGTATATCTCTCATATATCTTCTCCCATATAAACATAACCTTATATAATTATGTTTATATTATTTATTTTTCAAATAAAAAAACTTACGTAAAATCTCTATTATTAATGATAATAATGACAGTGAAATAATCATAAAATACATCCACTTAAAAAATTCTAGTGATTCTCCTTTAATATTAATAAATACATTAATATATTTATCTATTTTAAGTTTATCCGCTATATATAAATATCCACCAAAAATTATTATCCACATACTTGAATTTACACAGCGCATCATTGATCCTGAATAATAGCCCCTTGCCTTTTTTATTATACTCTCTAGTATTTTTTCAATTACTTCTAATCTTTTTTCATGTTTAATTATTGTTAATCTTTTCTTATATTCATCATAAATTACAGAAGCTATGGCGCAACAAAACAATACTATGATATTAAACATAGTTATTAAAACTGAAATTATACTTAGTATTATAGATAAATCAAAAAATGTTTGAAATATGATTATAATGAAACTAAATTTTTCTAAAATCATATTCATTATATTAATAAAATTATCATAGTAAAAATATTTATATAGTATCAAAAGTATTAATATTCCTCCAGTGACTTCTGGGGTTTTTAACTCCTTCATTATATCTGTATATATATATTTAAGGTCTTTATATCCCTCTTGAATCAATCTATCTCCTCCATTTCTTAATATTATAATTCTGCATAATATTACAAACTCCTTCATATTATCTATAAAAATACACCCATATTTCTACAGGTTCACTAATAATTTCTGTTCAATTCATTCCAAAACTCTTTCTCCGCGCCATAAAATATTCTACCTAAATTTAATACGCATTATCTAATCTTCTATTAATAGTTTCATGACTAATATATAATAAATTGCTTATCTTTCTATATGACATGTCTTCAAAATATTTATAACCTATTAACCTTTGTTCATCTTCGGCTGATCTGTTAATGGTTCTAATAATGCTTTGAAGTTTATACTTATTTTCTAAATTGAAGCAATATAAAGTAAATAAAAATGGCTAACTTATATGATGATAATAATAATTTAGCGTTTTATAATAATTTTAGTAAATATTTAGATAGTAGCAACATGCTTAAGAATTTCAAAAACCTACTAGCTAATAATGATCTACAAAATAGAAAAATTCATGATTTAAGGAATACTCATGCTACTAGATTATTTGAATTAGGAGAATAAGCAAATACTGCGCAGGAGTTACTAGACCATAGTAATATATCTATCACAATGGATACATATACTCATGTGCTAAATGATTTAAAAGAAGAGGTAGTTTATAAATTAGATAGTTTATATATAAATATGTGGGTAAATTAATCATCATTTTTGCTTTATAAAAAACTATAAAGAGTAAAATCTTTTTTATGACAAAAATAAAAGCCTCACAAACTTAGTGTTTGTAAGGCTTCAATGGTGTGGTGGAGAAGATTCAAACTCCCAACCAACTGGGTCAAATTTAATGATTTTATTCAATTTTGAAAACCTCTAAAACCCGCTTAAATACTCATTTTATTTTTTAGATAGTATCAAAATATACTTGTCTATTTTAAATTATAAGGGGTAAAAAAGGTGATAATTTATTTTTGCTTCTTCCACATCTTAAATGCTAATTTAGCTTTTCTTTCATTCTCTTTATCAAACTTACTAATCCAATCACTTTCATCTAATAAATTCAACCACTCCGATATATTTTTAATATCCACATTATCTTTATTATTAAATTCATTTTTCCAAGCGGTTCCAAGTTTATCAGCTGCGAATCTTGGAACTCCAATCATTGATAATGCAGATGCTTCCTTATTTTTAACTCCAAAATATATATATGATGGTATCATTACGTCTTCATCCTTAATGACATTATCCTTATTATTAGAAGCAATGGCTTTTGCACTTAACATGGCAGATACCCCCCACGGTAAGTTATTTACTAATGTGCTATAAATATATCCACCACAAATTGTTATTCTTTCATCTGAATCAGAAATAAAAGATATATTTTTATCAGCAATCTCCTTTATGCTTCTTCCATTTACCCAATCTTTAGTAATTTCTGCAACTAATTCAGGACTAAAATTTCCTTTTCCGCCGAAATTAAGCTCCATTTCTGGAATCTCATGAATAATCTTAATTACTTCAGTTAAATTATTATCACTATAATTAAATAATTTATCTGGAGATAAATCAATACTTGGATTATTTCTTAATTTATTTAAAAGGTATTTCATACTAATATTATTTAATCCTGTCTTATCAACTGCTTCCATAAATTTTTTTCTTTTTGTATCCTCACTAATTTTAGTTAAATAATTCTTAGTAATACGAACTAACTTCTCTCCATAAAAAGTACTACCTCGTTCAGTTAATTGATAGTAAACTAAGCTACCACGAAGAATATCTTCTATGTCACTTTCCTGTCCAATCAATACTATATGGTATATATATTTCAATAATGCACAGAACTCTTTAGACTGTTTAAGCCAATATAAGGAAAATTCATTTTCTGGAATAAATTCTAATGTTTTGAGCAATGATGATAGAACATCATTATTCTTCTTTTTTAAATACTCATTAAATTGATTATAATCACTATCATTATTACCTATTGCAATTATATGACCCTCTTTATCAGTTAGTGCTCTCCCTGCTCTTCCTGCAATATTCCAAAATTCAGCATCTGTCATATTTCTAGATTCTCCATCATAAATAGACATACCTTGAAATATAACTGTCGAAACTGGAAAATTCATTCCTTGTGCAAGCGTGGTAGTTGCCGCCACAGGATTTAAAAGTCTATTGACAAAAGCTTCTTCAATTTCTTCTCTTATATTTAATGGTAAAGCAGAATGATGATACGCAACACCTCTTTGAACACTTTTATAAATTAAAGAATCTTTTCCCATTTCATATTCAATTAAATCTAAAAGCATATTTAATTTATTTAGATTCTCCTCATTGATTTCCCTAGATTCCATAATTTTTTTACAAACATTTTCTGCATACCTTTTTTGAGTACACAAAATCAGTACTCCTCCTTGCTTTTCATAAACATTAGATGTTAATACAGCCTTATCCATCTTTGAAAGTCCCTTTTTACTTGAGTGATGTATCTTAACTTTAAAAGGTTTTGAATATGATGTATTTAAGCTCGATGGTAAATATTCAACCACCCCAAAATAATTTTTATTTGATTTTTTCTCCAAATTATAAATACCTGTATACTGCTGAGCTGGCTTCCAATCTATATAAATATCATGCCCTCTGTTATCTCCAAGCCACTTAGCAATTTCGTTTGCATTATTGATAAATGGACTTAACATTAGAATTCTTAGATTTCTATTTTCTTTTCTTAGAATTGACAATAAAAGTTCTAAATTTGAACCTCTTCCCTTATCTTGAATACTGTGTGCTTCATCAACTACAACTAATCTTACACTATCAACTATTGGGTGTTTTGACCTAACTAATATATCCATTTTTTCAGGTGTAGTTACTAATACATTAGTATCACTTAGTATTAATTCATTCTCTATCGGATCTATATCTGCAAAAGGAATTGCAACATCCACGATTATATTATCAAAATCCTTAAAATCTACTCTTAAATCTCTTTTAACTTGATTAACTAAAGCTCTTGTTGGAACCAAATATATTATTTTAGCATCATTGTATAAATTTAATGCTTGAAGTATATAAAACTTTGCTAATAGTGTTTTCCCTGCACTCGTTGGCATCTGTACAACTACAGATGTTTTATTGGTGTCAAATAAGTTTTTAGAAATTGCTTGCTGTTGTGATGGCCAAAGCTCAAATATTGGCTTTTCTTTATTTTCAGAAACTAAAAGTTGTACATATTTATCAAGCTTATCGGAAATTCCATAAACATTATTCCAAACAGATATTTTAACAAGTTTAATAAGACATTTCTCTATTAATAAGACAGTAAATTTCTCTTCTTCATAACTAGAAGATTTTAATAACTCATATGAATCTCTACAAAGTCCAAGTATTTTTTTGTCTATATTCTCTGGTTTTCCAGTTAATGCATAATTTAAATAAATTTCAATTGCCTCTAAAACATTTAACATACTTCCTAACCAACACATTTTTGAATATGCTTCATCTTTATCCTCAATTGATATTAAGTAATCTTCTTCCATTCTTTCTTGAGTTTCTTCAATATCAATTAATACTTGCTTTGAATATTTTATATCTTCCCATCCATTCGCTTTTCTAATTAATATTAATAAAAGTATGTAAATATTATATTCTAAATATTGTTCCCAATTAAAATCTTTAGTTTTTATATGTAAACTATGTAAATCATATTCCATTAGAATCATCCGAACCTCTGCAAATGAGTCTATTAAAAGTCCAGTAGAAACTAAATGAAATAGTTGTTTAAGACATTCCATATCATCTTTATTTCTTTCAGAGTACCAAATTTTTTTCCACATATCATAACTTTTTGATATCAATTTTTTTGAATTTTCATTTGAAGAATCTAGCATCTTCATTCCAGCACCTTGATATAAAAATGCTAGTAGTTTTGAATGATCGTATCTTGCTAATTCAGAATTCTTGTTTTCTTCTAACTTCCTAGTAATCTCATATTGTGTCCAAGAATCTACTAGCTCTTGAGTTTTATTAAGTTTTAGCAGTTCTTCTATTTTATTTACCCAAGATTTATCATCCATACTAACCCTCCCTTAATTTTTTATATACTTCATCTGAAAACTTAACAAGATCATAATCCAAAACTATAATATAATATGCAATATTAGAACAATTTATCTCATTATAATGAGATTTAAACTTTCCATAATCTTTTTCTGTCCAATGTTGTTTGGTTCTAATCATAAATGGTGCTGCAATTATTTTATTCTTTACTCCATCTAGATTATTTTCTCTTTCTAAATCCACTGCAATCGATGCTATTAGTTCAACATATTCTCCTTGTGGCAATCTATCAATACAATTTGCAATCGCCTTACAGAATCTCTCATCAAGTGATGTAATACTTTTTAAAGAATTGAATAAACTATCTTTACTACTATCAACAACAGCTGGTGGACTACTTTTGTCATCTGAAGCTTTTACTTCACAAGCCACAATATACTTTAATGAAATTTTACCATTCTCATTATCAAAAATAAAGCCAAAATTATCTATTCCTCGTTTTGGCATATCTGGGTCCTCTTCTTCTAAACTCACACGAGAAGAAAACTTAACATTATGATTTTTTATTAAAAAATCTTTAGCAATCAATTCTGGAAGCTTACTTCTTGTGTTTTTTAAAAATACTTTGTTTCCTGGTGCCAATTTGTCAGGGTTAGGACTCTTACATTTAATCATAAATTTCTCTAATGTCTTTTTTCTTTTTTCACTAACATTTTTAATCTTCTCTTCAAGATCTTGACCTACTCCATATTCATCTTTTAAAAATGGAATTATATAATCTAAAAACATTTCCTTACTTGTTGAATACGGGAGTTCATAAGTCTTATAAATATTTTCTCCATTTGAACAATTTGATATTTCACAAGAATAAGGATTATATTCCACATTATCACCTACATTCTTAAAATTATTATTTTGCATAATTATAGAATTCATATTTAATGAAATTTCTTTAATAATTTCTATATAAGTTCCCATTATCCTTTAATTAGTTACAAAATAATAAAATATTTGAAATTAAGGTACCTAATTACAAAATATTAATTTTGATTAATCTCTATTAAATTCACTCCAAAACTCTTTTTCCATACCATAAAATATTCTTCCTAAGGTCAATACGGCTTTATCTAATCTCCTCTTAACAGTTCCATGACTAATATATAATAAATTGCTTATTTTTCTATAGGACATATCTTCAAAGTACTTATAACCTATTAACCTTTGCTCCTCTTCTGATAATCTGCTAATGGTTTTAATCATACTTTCAAGCTTATATTTATTTTCCATGATTATTATATCTTTATATAATTCCTGATTCTCATTAATCTTAATATTACCTTTTCTAATTTCCACAGCTTCCTCTAGCCGTTTAATTGTTCTGTTTATAATCTCATTTCTATTCATAATTATAAATTCCTTATATAAATCTATTGCGCATTAATATCGAAAATTAAGCGTATACTCCCTCTGCGCTGCTGACCAACTCATTTTCCATGTAGTTTTCTATTTTACTTATTATCTTATTAATATCAGCCTCTTCTCTTACTTGAATATCTCCGAAAGTAACGTTAGGTGTTAACGTTACAAAGTTTTGTATACTGTCCTGTTCAGCTAAATCTCTAAGCATTTCTAAATGTTCATTTGAAGCACTCATGTTATCATCTATATTTTTAAGATGATTCTTAGATCCTTTTGATGACTTATTTAAATCATCAAGCGAATTAGATAGTGTCCCCGGTCCTTGTGATTCATTCCACTTATTTAAATCTGGACCTGGTGCTGGTGGTCCATAAGGAGTTCTGCCAATACCATCAAATAAATTTCCTATATCGAATTTTGAAGATACATTTTCACCGAATTTATATCCAGAATCATATGCCTTTCCATATTCAAATCTTTCCATATGAAGAGAAGTAGAGTCCATCCTTGGAATTTTAACTTTAGCATCACCAACTAAATTTTTTACTGCTCCATCAAGAGATGAACGCCAACCACTAACAGCGCTTGCAAGATTAGAACCAAACACTGTATCTATAGCTGAAGCTATACCTTCAAGTATGCCAAGCACTGAATCTGCCATTCCTGAGAATAATCTAACTATAGAACCTATTGGATCATTAAATACGTTAGCGAAGAACTCTGCGAATGTAGCAAAATGATTGTAAAATAAAGCTATAATATCAATAACTAGATTATAAAGTGTTACAAATAAATTCCCTATAAAAGCAAGTGCTGTCATAAATGCTCCACAAATTATGCCTGTTGCACTTAATGAAGTTCCTGCAAAATGATTAACTGCTGCTACTGCTGCGTAAATTACTACTATAATAGCAATTATACCTATTATAATCCATGTAATTGGACATGCTAAAAGAGCGGCATTAAAACCCCATTGAGCGGCTGTTGCTGATGCTGTTGCCATTGCTTCGACTGTTTGAGCTGATATTTTCCCATATGTAGCTAATTCTGTCGCCGCTAATGATGCACATGCCTTATATGCACCTATTGCATAAATAGAGTTTGCAAAAGAAGAGATTCCAGTAGCAATTGCACTTGCAAGCATTACCCCTTTATATATAGCAAGAGCTGCTACAACTCCAAATATTATAGGTCTCATAACTGGAAACACTTCATTAAATATTCCCCATAACCAACTAATCCCTTCTCCAAGCTTTAGAATTATCTCAACTGTTTTGACTAAACCATTAGCCAATCCATCAAAGAATGGTTGAAAACTGCCATTAGAAAAAGCCTCATTTAATTGTGTAAATACTGGTGCTAATATTTCTAAAGCTCCGTTACCAGCCTGCGCCATCGCGGTTTTAAAGTTAGATTTAAAATTATCAAATTGGGCTGCTGCCGATTGATTATATTGTTCTAACATTGATTCTGTAAATCCTTTTTGATTAAGAAGAGTATCAAATTTACCTATAAATTCATCCATACTTTTAGATGCTTTGAGAATTTCTATATCTGCTTTACCAAATCCAAACCTTTCTTTTAAAGATACTCCATCTCCGCTCATCATTTCTTTAAGTGCAAATCCAGCACCCTCTAGCCCTTGGGTTGGGTCCATGAGTGTTAATCTTTCTGAAAGATTTGCTAATTTATCAAGACTGTTTGTATTCTTAGTGAATTGCATAAACTTTCTAGCATTTCCAGCAAAATCTTCAAATGCAAATACGCTATCATTTGCTTTCTTTTGAAGATTGCCAAAATAAGCTGCCCCAACATCTTTATTACTCATAATACCTTGTATAGTAAATAATTGTTGTTGAGCTTCCATAGCACCCCCTATTGTAGCATTTATGCCCTCTTTAGTAGCTCGAAAACCTAAATAGGTTCCTAGGAGTCCCTTAACCTTTCCTGTTAATCCACCTGCGGATTGAGTTCCTCTTTCAAATGAATTATTTAGCTCATTTTGCTCTTTAGTTGCTTTATCTTGTGCATTAGCTAGTTCTTGAAATCCAATAGTTGTTTTTTGTATTGCTACTCTAGCTGCATTTAGTGTATTCGTAATTTTAATATCTTTATTCGCTGAGTTACTCATTTGATCCATAGCTGATATTGTAAGATTTAATGCTTGTGTTACCTGTTGAAGTGGTCTAGTCATCTGGTCAAACATTTTTAATGAAGTTGCTACTGTAGCCATACTATCACCTCTTTCTTACCTTAAATTTCTGAAGAAAACATATAAAGTTGCATCTTAGCGAGCCTTAAATTTTTTTCACCAGTTTTAATGTATTCTTTAACTTCTTTAATTTTGAGTATAGATTCCTCATTTAAATTTCCTTTATTAAGTTTTATAAATTTTTTATAATTTTTTTTCACAGTTTTTAAATTGATTTCTAATTCAGTTACTTCTTTTTGAAACTGCTCCTTATTCATATCACCACTCCCATTTTAATTAATTAAATATCTATCTATAAAATCTATTTTTCTCTCAATATTTGAATAAGTTAATCTACTACCTCTAAATATCTCATCTGCATACTCTACACCTTTAGTCCTAAGCCATGGAGATTTACGCATATCTCGTAGTGATTTAGCTACTATTTGCCTTACTCTTTCTTGTGTTATACCTAATATTTCGCCTATCTCATTTAATGTCATAGGTTTTGTATTCCAACCATATCTAAACTGTAATATATCTCTTTGCCTTAATGTAAGTCTATCCTTCATAACTTCCTCAAGTTCTTCTCTTAACTGTTTAAGATATAGCTTGTGTTCAATATCTTCAAAACTATTGTCTATGGCTTGTACAGTATCTATAAGCTCTATATCCTCGTCTTCACCAATTGGAGTATTAAGGCTTTTAGTAGAATTATAAAGTTTATTATTTTCTATTTCCTTGCAACTTCTACCATTAACACAAATATATATTTGTCTATTTATATGATGTACTGCATAAGTAATAAATTGAGCTTTCTTTTCATTATTAAAATCATAATTCTTTGCTGCATCTATTATCCCTATAACTCCACTATTGAATAACTCATCAAATTCAAGCCTTTTATTTACTCTCATATATTTACTTGCTATTTTACGTATAATTCCTTGATTATTGTCTAGGAGCTCATCAATAGCTGATTTATTTCCACTTTGATATAGTTTAACTAATTCTTCATTACTCCTATTCATTGATAACCCTCATTACTCTATTGTGCCATCTATACAGGGAAGATATTGAGGTGTTAAATATTATTGATAATTGCTTATTACTTAACTGCTTAATATATTTTAATTTTAAAAAGACTTTATCATCATTAGAAAGCTTATTATAAATTTCTTCAAATACCAAAATATTATATTCTAACTCCCTAATTCTTATATTGCTATTCACTTGTTGTATTAAGTTGCTCGTTGATTTTTTCTTTAACTCTTTAAGCTCTTTTAAATTACTAATATATCTCTCAAAGTTATTCATAATATCGCTCCTTTATATATAATCTCTTTAGCAACATTTTCTTAAGTGCTACATTGGAAATCCTCATGTGTCGATACTTGAAGCTATATAATGCTTTATTCTTTTGTTTTGTAAAGTGTGCATTATTTTACAAGGTGTGCATTAGAAAGCCTTTATATATCAATAGTTAAATCTATATGATAGCTTATTTGTCGTTTTGTAAATTGTGTATACTCCTCCTTTTTAGGGACTCAAAAAACTCAATATACTTTTAAGGTGTTCAAAAAGTTCAATATGTTCCTTTTTAAGGGCGCTAAAAGTGCCGAATATATCCACATTTAATATGAGTTTTTCTTATTTGTTTTACGTTGCGTAAAATGCTCCTTATCGTTTAAGATATATCGAAACTAGATTAAGCCATCTATTATATCTCTCACATTGCCAATATCTCAATTCCTTAATTAAAGTTGAATATGTGGACCATCTCATTCCCTTAGGCTTTACATAGGGTATCAAGTCACCTGTGTAATATGATATATCTCGTTCTACCTTTAATTTTTCTAGTATTTTATTTATCTTTAAATCACAATAATCCATACCATTCCTATAGGTTACTGTACTCCTATATCTTAGTTTTCCACACGCTCTACACTTCCAATGGCCATTTACATAATAAAGATGTTCCCTATCTTCTGAACAATAAGGGCATATAAATAGCCTTCGTTCTCCAAATTTAGTTTTGTGCTTATCAATAAATATTTCATTTGCTCCAAGAGTTATATAATCTTCAAATACCTTTAGCTCAAACTTTATTTTATCTATTGGCGATCTGTCATAATCTAGAACATATACATTTCCTATTTCTGTTGGTATATCACCTATTGAAATTCTTTTATGATTATCTGTGTATCTTATATTCATCACTTCCCCTATATACGCGTAAACTACTAAATACTAAGAGTTTTTCATGTTTATGAAATTAAAAAAAGCCACAGGAACAATACACTAACCCAATTAAGGATTAATAATATTTTCCCGTGGCTCTTATGCCTTCCCACTTCTAAAAGTGAGGGTACTTTTTATATTAGATTTTATGTTTTTCTTTATATTTATTATATCATATAATTGACTTTAAATATAGTAAAATCAAAGGTTTAACGTAGTTACTACACATTATTTCATAGCACCTACTATATATCCCACTGTTCTTTTAATTTATTTAAGAATTTCATACCTTCTCCATTATCTTTAGTAGTATCCGGATGAAGTTTCATAGCTGCAGCCTTATATATTTTCTTCAAATACTGCTTTTCTTCCTCTGTGTAGGTACTGCTATTTGTTTTAAAGTAACCACTAAAATCATAATTACTGTAGTTACTTTCAAAATTCTCATAGTAACTACGTTGATAGTTTTTACTAGCTTCATACTGCCTTTTTATATCTTCTAATTTTTCTTTATTCCTAAGTTCTCCAAACACATCATAGCAATAGTCATAGGTATTAGCTCCATAGACTTCCTCAAATTCACTCTTCTTTTTGAGATACTTGTCTATTATTGCCCTATGCTCTTGATGTACTTTATATTCCTCTGTGGCTTGGTACTCTTTATCTATTATATTTCTCAAGGAATCATATTTAGATTCTACAATATCATATAACTCATCTACTGTAATTCCAATACTTTCGGCCTTTTTTTCAAGATTACAGCAATCCCCTATATATCCCCCATAAGTAGCAATATAATAATAACCTATGGTGCATATTACCCATTGTTTTTTCTTAACCTTTCCATTTTCTCTATAACTCTTATGAATACTTATCTTATATGCTTTTTTAATAGGCCTTTCAAATCTTTCACCTGTGTACCTATAGCAATATGTTGTTGTAGTTTCATCAGCTATAGTCCAGGTACTCTCATATACTTCAAGCTCTTTATATTCACCATATAAATCACATTTTTTATTCTCTATTTCTTGAATTACACAATACATTAATTCACTTCCTTTGTAGTTACTTTGATTTATTACATAGTACCTACATAATAGTTTTGATAAAGGATGCAGCTACTAACTACACCCTTAATTAAATTTCCTTAGGTCCTGCGAATGCAGAAATTTATATCTATTTTACTAACTTTAAATATCTTGGTCTTTTCTTAATAATTTTCTTAGTTTTGCCTGTTTCATTATCCATCACAAATTGTTGTCCTTTAACTCCATCATACATTCTATATGTCTTTATCCTCATCATATCAGCAAATTCACTAGCTAATGAAGGCTTACCATCTAATTTTCTAAACCTACTTATACACTCCATAACTTCCACATTAAAATCTGTAAGTTCCCAATTATGATATTCCCATAGAAACTCTAAAGTATTAGCACCTATTGGGCTATTTATATTCATTTTACTGATATAATCCATGGTATAATGATAATCCTTTATTCCATATTTTTTACCCTTATACTCCTTAGCTGGTGGATATAGATTCATAAAATCCTTAGGTGTTAGGGTTCCTATTAACGCCTTAATTATCTCAATAATTTGAAAATCATGCTCTATATCCTCCCTAGTATATTCTTTTACTTCTATATTTCCTTTTGTATTTACCATCTTTACACCATATATAATAATTCTCTTTATTGCATCCTTAGCACTTTCCTTATCATTAGATACCTCATTCCACTGCTCTATAGCATTACAAAATGCATTTGAATATAATCTATATTTATCTATGTTCTTACTCATAATACAATCCTCCAACTATAATTATTTAAAGTTATTTTCAACACAACTATTTCTATCATATGCCTAAATATTCATTAATTGACGTGGTGTAACTGTATACTGCTTTACATAACTGCTGTGGTAATGCTCTTTTACCAAGATATTAATAGCTTGGCAGTATGCCTTTACAGTTGAATAATTAGGACATTCACTTAACTTCTTGTATTGGCCACTCTTATATTCTTTTCTTAATTGTTCTACATCATAGCAGCTCATATAGTCTTCTATATAGTCTATAACATAATCCATAATACAATCCTCCTATAAAAGTGTTTCAATACTAATCCCATCAATTTTCCTTATAAAGTTTAAGTTGTTAATACCAGCAACTACTCCTTTTTTAAAATAAAATCTACACATATTAATATACTGATTTCCCACTGAAGAATAGAAATCAAAAAGTAATCTGGAATGTTCTTCTGGAAGGATTTCTCTTAACTTTAAAAATAATTCTTCTGATAAATTACTTAATTCATTTTGTTCTTTATCTGCATTGATAAAATTTATTTCCTCATATTCAGCAATATGTTGAAACTCATTCTCTATAATATCTTTCATTAGTTTTTTAATTTCTTCATGTTTCATAATTTTTATTTTCCCCCTTGCAATTTTCCATACAAAAGGTTAGACTAAAGGTGCGAGCTTTGGTCTGTACCTTTTGGTATGGGCTTTTTATTTTTCTTCTAAATCAATATATACTCTTTTGTGACATCCATTTATATTTTCATGATTTTTAGATATTTTACTTATTTTAAATTTATCCTTAAGGCATATAATAAGCTTGTCCCTTTCCTCGATACTTTTATATTTAATAGTTAATCTTGCCATGCATACCTCCTATTTATCTAATACCTCATTTGTAACCCATTTTCTAAAAGGCTTTACTTTCTCTGTTTTCATTTCTAACATTAGATCATATAACATAGATTCTGTTAAATATTGTTGTTCATTGCGGACAGCTGTTGAAATATCAGCACTTTCTAAATTCTCATCTATTCTCTCTTTTCTTGGATACAACTTACCCTTTGCTTCTTTTGTTTGCCCTAATGCCATGCCCGTACTATATAATTCAAATATTGATTCATTGTTTTTTCCTAATATTATTTCTACATTGTTTCCTTCGAAAATCATTAAGTTGTTCAGATTTGCCTCCTTTAAAATTTATTACCGTTCCAATACATCTCCTTAGCTCTAACGGAGTATGATTTTTTATTAAAGCTTGTCCAATTTTATGAATTAAGGCTTTTAAGCCTACTTATCATTAGCTATTTTATTTTCAAATTTCCAGTTCTCATATGCTTTAAGTGCTTCTCGTGTAAAAACCTCTTTAGTTCTTTCAATAGCTTCTTCATTTACAACCACAACTTTTAATTTCCCATTTTTATTCATAATATACCTCCACCATGTAATGAAGATATTATCTGTATTTATTACCTCGCCTATACATTCTCTTAGCTCTAACGGAGTATGGTTTTTTATTAGACCTTGTCCACTTTTATATATTCTTTAAGATTAATCTTAATGTGCCTATAAAATATTGTTTTAAATCCTATGTTTCTTAAGTTACTTCCCTTGTATATAGAATATTTATTTATAAGTATCCTTATTTTCAAGTTTTGATATTAAGTATCCAAGTTCTTCTGTCGATAACATTTCAGCAACTATATCAGCTAACACCTCTGCATATTTTTCTTCTAAAAAAGTCATGTTCTTAGGAAGGATTAAAGTTACATCACTCATGTAAATATCTCCATTTCTAAATAATATTTATAAGTTATTATCTGTATAAACAATATTGGTTATGCATGATTTAAAGTTAATGTATCTCATTAATACTCCCTTAAACTTATTACTTCGCTTATACATCTCCTTAATGGAGTGTGGTTTTTTATTAGCTCTTGTTCTATAAATTTTATTTTGTAAATATGGCAATATTTAGTGGATTTTCTTCGATATACTTTTCTATGTCTTTAGTAGTTTCTAACCCATTTTCATTTAGGAATTTGTTCAGATTCTCCATGAACTTCTGTTCCTCGATACTTTTATATTTAATAGTTAATTTTTCCATACATACCTCCTATTTATTTAATATCTCTCCAGCCATCTTCTTTCCTACATATTTTTTAAGTTTTACATCATTACATGAAAGATATTGTCCTTTGACTTTTAGGATAATAATTATTATCTTGGTTTTTTTAAAATCATTTATGGCCATCACCACCTAACAAATTAACTATATTTTTCATCTATAATCTGAGTATTTTTATAATAGTTGAAGTCTATAATCTTATGTGCGGCTCCATCTCTATTTTTTTCTATATTGACTTGTAATATCTCTGTAGTTCCACTTTCAACATCATCTTTAGGCGAATGGAGCAATAATATAATATGTGCATCCTGTTCTATATTTCCACTTTCCCGTAGCTCTGACATAGTAGGCATTTTTCCATTAGCTTCTCTTCCTACTTGTGATAATGCTATAATTGCTACGTTAAGATTTTTACATAGTAACCTTAATTTTTCTGAAATATAATCAACTTTAACCTTATTATTTTGAAATTGCTTTTCAGTATCTAATTTTGTTAAGTAATCCACTATTATTACATCTAATCCATATTTTAGCTTAAATTTAGTTGCTCTTCTTACTAGTTCTTCAACTGTTAAACTTCCAGTATCATCTGTATATAAATCTAGTTTTGATAATTTATTAGCTTGGTCCATTATATTTTCCCATTGATTAGCGTCTAATTTTCCAGTTTTCAGATTATAACTATTAAGCCTTGATGTATTACTTAGTAGCCTTTTATTTAATTGATCGTTACTCATTTCTAAACTAAAAAATAATACTTTATTATCTTTTGATAATCTTCTTGCAAGTTCTAAGGAGAAGGCACTTTTCCCCGTTCCTGGTCTAGCTCCAATTATTATATAGTTACCTCTCTCAATTCCATTTAATATACTGTCTAACATTTTATAACCTGTAGTCATGCCTGTTATCTTTCCACCATCATTATAGGCTTGCTCTATAACATCAATGGTATTGTACATACTTTCACCAATAGGTGTAATTGCATTAGATTCTATCTCAACCTTATTTACTGCAACATTAGCAAGTTCATCAATTATTCCTATAGGATTACTACATACTTCAATTTTATTTATTGCTTCTAATAGCATTTCCTTAATTAGACTTCTGTTATAGTTATCTATTATAAGGTTTTCTAGTGTATTGTAGCTATTAGCATATAAGCTTCCACTGGATGCTATTTCAACTAATTCACTCAATGTTACTCCTTTATTTTTTAATATCTCATGTACTGCTATTACATTTATATCTTTTCCATGTTCATGAAGCTTGTATATGGCTTTTAATATAGCTATGGTTTTACGTTGTGTAAAATGCTGTGGTTTTATCTTTATCTCATTTATTGTTATAGCTCCACTCAATATTACACTTAGTAAATTTAATTCATTCTCTATACTCATATTTACCTCCTATTAATTTTTATATATGTCCTCTAAATCTTTGGGTTTAATTGAGTTGTCTTTAATGGTACTTGGTTCAGTTTGATAATTCTCGTCTAAATAATCCTCATATCCACTATTAAAAAATGTACTTCCATGCTTTATATACTGCTTATCACTACCTTTAATATTTTCACTATACCTTTCTACACACCTTTGCAATTCTTCCATGCTATATTTCTTTCTAAGTTTTTTATAGCCTGTCCTAGCTTTTGCCTTACCTTCTTTTTTAGGATATGTTTTCCATAGTATTTCAAATTCTTCGTCATATATATTATTAGTATTAGTTATATTAGTATTATTAGGGGTGTGGTTTTCCAACGTAGGTAAATCCAATGTAGGCAAATCCAATATTGGTTTTTCAACTTTAGGTTCAACTTCTGATTTTTCCTTATATTTATCGAAGATGTAATTTTCCAATGTTGGTTTTTCACACTTAGGTATTTCTCTAAATATATAGATTGCATTACCTAATCTTCCCTTATCATTTTTTTCTCTAGCTCTCTTTAAATATCCATATTGAATTAATTCTTTAAGATATCCTTTTATTTTTGCTATCTTATCTTTTCTATTAGTAAAATACTCTTCCCCAGTAAATTCCCAATCGTCATAATGAGCTAATGCATGGGCCATTAATCCTCTAGCTCCATAACTTAGTCTAGTATCATTCAGTACTTCATTTAATATCATTGTAAAATCCTTCTTATGTTCTGCTCTGAATACCGGCACCATATCACCTACTTAAAAGCCTTCTTAAAGTATCTTAACCCATTCCATGATGGTTCCTTATCTAGTTCTTTGCATAGCTCCATATACTTGAATAATAGTTTTATCTTCACTTTAGCCCCTCCAGTCATCACTTAATATCTATATCCACTCATTGTTATTAAGCATTTCATCAAGCCAATTATCTACTTTACTTAGAATTACATATTTACTTCTACCTATTCTTACTACTGGAGCGTCATTTCTTCTCATAAGTTGTTGAGCTTTATTAATAGTAATACCTAACATTGACGCTAAATCTTTATAATTGCCAAGTTTTTTAACAAGCTCCTTTTCATGCTGTTCTATTTTTTCTTGAATACTACTCATTTTACTAACCCCCATTTTATATAAATCTAAATATATTTTTTAGAGCTTCTGATACTCTATTTATGTCTTTGCTATGTATTGTCATTTTGATGTGAAAAGCTCCTTAAGACACTGTTAAAATGATTTTAAATATGCTTTAGGTGTAATTGGTCTACTTAATAGGTACAATTGATTTTTCATAACAAATTTGTTTACTCACAGAATTTAAACAATATTTGCAAACCGTTCTTTTGCTGCAATACTTCTTTTTTCTTTTTCTTCTTCTGAAAGTTCTATAATATTTCTAAAACTTACTTGTTTAGGCTTAAGATTTCCAGTTATAGATGTTATAGCTCCAGTTTCTGTTACTGTTGACACTTCTAAACTATGATTATTTAATTTTAATAACCTAGTCATATGCTCTGGTACATTGCTATATACAATCCATTCTTTGAGCTCATAATCATATGTTAAATGTGTTTCTTTTTCTTCTGTAGTAAATGTGAATATCTCTTTTAAAGATTTATCTAATACCCTATTGTCATTTATGTTTGCATATCTACTCATGTTTTACCTCCATTTTTCCTTGTAGTTTGTTGAGAAAATAAAATTCAAATAGTTTTAGATGTAATTACACCTTTGAGATTTTCTTTTGATGATATTATGCTTATTCTTCATCTGAGAAGAAAAGTTCTTGTACCGTACTATCAAGTGCTTTTGCTATTTTTTTAAGAATCCCAACTCTTACTCCATCAATTCCCTTAGTCTCAATTTTATGTATTGTTATTCTTGAAACTCCAGAAAGATTTGAAAGTTCATCTTGTGTCATATTTTTTTTAAACCTTTCTATTTTAAAATTTAATTCCATCTTTTCACCCTCCTTATATATACTAGTTGTATGTGTCGTATATATATTATAATATACATATAGTATGTGTCAAGAGGTATTTTTTAAATTTATGTATACATATCGTATGTATTTAGTTATAATTATATTGAGGTGATAAAATGGCTATTGGTAACCGTATAAAGCTATTTAGAAATAATAATCAATTAACTCAAAAACAGTTAGCCGAATTAACTGGATTAAAAACTATAACTATTCAAAGTTATGAATTAAATAAACGAACGCCTAGTATAAAGATGATAAACAAACTATCTCAAGTTCTGAATGTATCAGTCAAAACACTATTATGTGACGAAATATTTGAAAATGAAATTCTAAATAAAGCTATAAATTTAATGATTCCTATTTTGCCTAAAGGTGCTGATGATGTATTTGCATATTTAGAAGAATATACACATGATTATGATAGTTTATATAATCTCTATAATAAAAATGCAGATTATTTACCTATAAGCTGCACTAAAGGATTATTGAATTTTATATTTAAAATTTCCGAAGATGACTTTGAAGAAATATATAAAGATTTGATTTCAACTAATGTTTATGATTTAGATCCCAAAATAAAAGATTACTGCGATCATCTACATAATAAGATAATTGATAAAACTTCTACTAAACAAGCAAAATCCAATTATAACAAGAGCTATGATGTGGAAAGAGAAAAATTTGAAAATAAATACAAAAAAATAGGAGCTAAAATAGATGGGAATACAGTTATTCTTCCTCCAATTTCATTCGAAGAAATGAAAGAAGAAGTTGATAAAGTACTTCCTGCACTGGATGCTGAAATTAGATTTCTTTCTGATCCTAATGTTGAAAAAGTTTTTAATTATTCATTCGATGAATTAGCAAAACAAGGTGGCTATCATGAGTTACTAATTACAGCTATTGAAAAAGCAATTAGAGATACTTTAAATAATATTAATGCTCATTTAGAATCTGGAGATTTATTTGACGGTGTAAGTTCATGGATAACTAAAGAGTCACCTTTGTATGAGATATTGAAAGAAAGAAAAAATAAGTAATTACTCTATTCGTAACTACACTTAACCAATATTTACATCTAACTCTATTTATTTGAGGTATATAACAATTTGTTACATACCTTCTGTTTTCACTGACAACAAAATAGTTGCGAATGATATTTTTATATTTATTCACATTAGGATTTCTTAGTATTATAGTTAATTGCATTATGAACATGACAACTCCTATACGATAGGAATTGCGTTTTTAGAAAAATCAAAATTCGCAGTTTCTGAAACATAAGTTTTATATTGTATAGGCCTTCGTCATAATGATGAACCCCTATAGATTCAACATAATGTTGAGAATTAAGGTATATCGTGTTTTACAGCCCCTTGCTTGAAAATTCAAGCACCCTGCCGCAAAAATGTGGCACCCTATGCTATAAAATTTTATAAATATAAATTTTCCTTTTTAAAAGGACTTTAAATATAATTGCTTACTATATTTAAATTTTGAATTAAGTGATTTATATTCACCTGTTTTTAATCTAAATTACTACTTATTTTTCAATATATCTACTAATTAATGAAAACTAATAGCATGTGGTTACTAAGTAATAAGTTAGAGTAACTACATCATTAACACTAATTTAAGAAAGGAAGTGATAAATAACATGGGTAGTAAAAGAGCCAATGGAGAAGGTACCATAAGAAAAAAAATTATCAAAGGAAATGAATATTGGGAAGCAATTTGCACTAATGGGTATGATAAAAATGGAAAACAGAAGAAAAAAAGCTTCTATGGTAAAACTCAAGGTGAAGCTTTAAGCAAAATGAGAGAATTTTTAAGATATGTAGAAGTGGCTCCAAATGCTAATAACATAACTTTCGGCCAATGGTACTATACTTATCTATTTGAGTTTAGGAAACAAGACCTTAAACCTTCTTCTTTTGAGAGATATTATGGAATATATACTAAATATATAAAAAGCAATCCTAAGCTTAGTAATTGCCAATTAAGTAAACTTAAAACTGCTACAATACAATCTTATTATAATACATTACTAAATGAAGGCAGTAAGCCAAGTACTATTCAGAGCATAAATAGATTTTTTAGATCATGCTTAAATGAAGCAGTTAAACAAGATTACATTATAAAAAACCCTTGTGTATATGTTACTTTACCAAAAGATAATACACTTAAAGAAGATAATGAAAAAGTAGTATTTCTAACTAAAGAAGAACAGGATAAATTCATTACGGCTATTAAGGGCCATAAGAATGAAACTCTCTTTCTACTTGATTTAGGAACTGGATTGAGAGAAGGTGAACTGTTAGGATTAAAATGGTCAGATATAGATTTAAAAGCTATGTCCTTAAAAGTGAATAGGTCAATAAAAAGGGTTCCTGTGGTTGATAAAATTACAAATAAGGCTAGAACATATGAAATTGTAGAACAAACACCTAAGACTAAAAATTCAGTAAGAGTTGTTCCAATACCGATAAAAATTGTAGCAGCTCTAAAAAAACATAAGCATGAGCAAAATAAAATTAAAATCGAAAATAAAGATGTATGGAATGACAATAATTATGTCTTTTGCAATGATGTAGGTAATCCATTGGATAGTAAGCAACCATTAAGACAATTCCAATCTATATTAAAAAAGATAAATATTCAAGAAATGAAGTTTCATGCTCTTAGGCATACTTATGCTACAAGACTATTTGAAAATGGTGTAGAGGCTAAAACCGTTCAAATGCTTCTTGGCCACTCTGATATAACTACTACTTTGGATACTTATGTTCATGTAACTCAAGATAAAAAGATTGAAGCAATAGAAAAGATTAATTGTTTATTCTAGTAAGTATCTGTAGATGGTACCTATTTTTTTATAAAAAGTTACCACTACTGTTACCACTATAAAAGTGGTAAACTCATCTAATTCTTAATATATACACTCAGATTCACTCATTAGAACCTTTATATATCAATACTTTATATAACTTCATAATACTACAAAAAACACATGTTATCGTTTCTCGCCATCGGCACCATAATGATAGGACAAAACAGATGCAAAATGGCATATGTTTTGTCCTAATTTTTTATGTTATACTAAGCTGAAAATAATTTATATTATCCGTACAGGCATTTTTTATAACAAGCCCATATGACACACCGGATTATGCCGGTAACAAATCAGCGGGATATATCATGTCCTGTGCAAAGGATATGGCGCATTGGATGAACATACAGATGGGTGGTGTACAGGATATTCCCGAAGTATTTAAAGCGGTTGTCATGGAATCACATCATGGGGACGTATCTGTTCCGGATATCAATGGAATGGATTATGCGGCGGGATGGATGGTAAACGCTGACAAAACAATTATTGAGCACTCGGGGGGCAATCCCAATTTCTCAACCGAAGTGGTAATACTGCCAAATGAACGAACAGCCTTCTGCCTGCTAACCAACGGCGCTAATACCAATATCAGTCTCGTAAAAAGCATTAAAGATATATTGGACGACAATCTTACGCAGTCGTATAAAATAAGTGGCATACAGCTTTTGGACATCATTCTTTCGTTTACCACAATTATTGTTTGCCTGTTGGCTATCATTTTCTTTATTTTAGGGTTACGCAGAAAAAAAATGAATGAGCGACAATCAATAACAAAAAAGAGAATACTCATAACCATTGTTTGGCTAATGGTTACTGTTGCCATATGCATTATGTGCTGGGTTTTCCCAATGCTCTTCGGATACGATTGGTCAGTGTTACTTGTTTGGCAAACATATAGTATTTTTACAGTTTTGATTTCACTGGCGCTATTAACTGCTTCTATTACATTCTTTGTATACACTCGCCAGCATAATGCCGTGTCCCGATAATGAGCATAACCTTACCTGCATCCATTTTGACCTAATAACACATATTTTAATATAAATATAATGAAAATCTTGATAAATTCGAGGTTTTTTTAATATTGGTTTATATATATTGTAATAATGTAGAAACTTAATTGCAATTTATATTGAAAAAGAGCCTTACTTAGACTCTTTTTTTACGGATTTATATTTTGACCTTGCCTTTTCATCTGGATCAATATAGTCATAGTCTCCATTCTCTGTCTTTCTCAAACCTAATGCAGCCATTTGTTTGTTTGTAACCTTGCGTTTATTAGTCATGATTTCACCTCTTTAGTTTTATCATGTTCTTTTATACATTTTTTATTCTTCATTATTAACTTTTATTGTTATCAACTCATATTTGGAATTTTATGCAAAACATCTTATACAACAAAATTACAACTGGTCCTGCAATTCCTGTTGGTGATGGAAGACATGTTCACTTTGTATCTGGAACTATTACCTGTATTGATAATCATGTACATCAGTTTATTTTTGCAAACCTAATTGAAGCACCTATATTTGTATAATAGCACTTTTTAATATATGGTAGTTTTACATCAATGATTGAGTAAGCTGCCTATTTAGATTTTACTGTTTACCTCCATCATATATTTGTAAAAATTCATATGAAAAAAATCTGAAAAATACTTAATAAAAAGTTATATGTTAAAATTATGCTCTATTTTAAACGAGTGTTGATTTTAGAACTATATTAAAACAAAGCCTAAAATTAAAATATTTATTTCCACATGTCTTCTATAAGCTTTTCTACTTTTTGTCTTAATAACTTAGTCTTCTCTTCATTTACAGTATATTTTCCATTAACCCTCTCTATACAATCACCTTCTTTAACATCTTTAGGTAGTTCTTCTCTTAAGATGTTATGCATAATCTTATTTTCATCTTCGCATACAGCATATATATACTCAAATCGATCAATTATAAACATTACTATCACCTCTCATAGACTACTTATAATAAAATTATATACTATTATTAAATAATATGAAGCTCAATTTCAACAATTTATTAAACATACTTATAATATGANNTATTACAACTTATATATTAAATTTTTAATATAAATTATTGAAAATTATGTTATACTGTATGTATATAGATTAGAGGCTAACGAATCATTATGTAAAAATCACTAAATGCCCACTTCATTATATTTTTCCTATTATTTATCCATTAGTTATAAATATTTTAAATAATTTTTCATCATGTTATACCACAGTACACTTTAAATTTAAAAAAATTCCTAAATTAATAGTACTAAAATTCCTCTTAATTTCATAGTTTATAATGAATAAAGGGGATGATAAAATTGAAAAAATATTTAAAATCAATAGCATCAATAATTATATTCACAATAATTCTCAGTGGTTGCGATAGAGTCAAAACCTTTTTAAATGAGCCTAAACCTAGTGAAAATTTTTATACCCAATCATTACAAACTTCAATTAAAGACAATGATATAAAAAATATTTCTATCTTTTATAGAGAATTTTTCAAGGAATTTAATATACAAACTGAAAATTATGAGGATATAATAAATTTTATAACTTCTATAAAAAATGAAGATGTTATTACTAGGCCTGAGGATCTACCTGAAACCTCTAAATATAAGGTTTTTATAACTCTAAATACCTGTAAATATGTAGTAAATGTGTATAATGAAAAATATGTTAGCATATATAGCTGGGATGGAGAATTCTCTGTGGATTATGTATACATTAGTAATATACCCCTCGCTTATAATATATATGGTCTATGTAAATACTATACTAAAGAATAGAAGTCCTTTTGAGGACTTTTTTATTAGTCCTGTAAAATGAATTTCTTATTTTATCATCTTTTACTGATTGCTCAAGCTAATAAATAACAGCTCAATAATCATCTTAAAATTAGAATTTCTTGATTTTTGAATGACTTTATAGGAGGTATCGCATGTATAAAACTGAATTACATTGTCATAGCACATACTCTGATGGAACTTATACTCCTAAAGAGCTTATAACCCTATGTAATAAAAATAATGTACGGGTTCTTTCTTTAACAGATCACGATACTACTGAAGGTGTGGATGAAACCATCATCTTTGGAAATAGATGTAATATTAAAGTAATTCCCGGTATTGAGTTATCAACTTTAGAAAACAATGAAAGTATTCATTTATTAGGTTACTTTAAAGACGAAAGTTACAAAGAACCATCTTTACAAAATTACCTTAAAGAGTTAAAGGATTTTAGAATATATAGAGCTAAAGAAATTTGCAAAAAATTAAAAATCCACTTTAACATTGAGATAGATTATAATAATCTAATACATAATAATGTAGTTGCAAGGCCACATATCGCAAAAGAAATCATTAATAGTGGTTATGATTTCTCTCATGATTACATATTTGAAAATATAATCAATGAAGAAAGCCCTGCATATGTTGCAAACAAAAAAATCTCAACTAAAGAAGGGATTCAACTTCTTAAATCATATAATGCTGTGGTATCTTTAGCTCACCCTATATTAATAAAAAAATCTTCCCTGGAGCATATAATATCTCTTGGAGTAGATGGATTAGAAGGTATTTATCCTAAAAATTCACCTGAAGATGAATTTAAATTTATTAATATTGCTAAAGCCCATGACCTTGCGATAACAGGAGGCTCTGATTTTCATGGCATAGCTAATGATAATTCCCATGGACTTATTGGTCAATATTCACTTACTCCAACACAATTTGATAATTTCATAAAAAAATTAGGATAATGGATTTATCCATTATCCTATTTCTTTATATTTCTTTTAAGAAAGCTTCATATCCTCTACAAGTTTCATATATGTCAGCCTTACTAGCTATTTCCCAAGGTGCATGCATGTTATGAAGAGCTACTCCAGAATCTATAACTTCCATTCCATACTCAGCTAATATATAAGCGATAGTTCCACCGCCACCTTGATCTACTTTTCCAAGCTCAGATGTTTGCCATGATACATTATGTTTATCCATAATTCTTCTTAATTCTGCTATAAACTCTGGATTAGCATCATTGCAGCCACCTTTTCCTCTAGCACCTGTATATTTATTAAATACTATTCCTTTACCAAAGAATGCATTATTCTGCTTTTCACTTACTGATGGATAATTTGGATCAAAAGCAGCACTTACATCTGAAGATAACATCTTAGAATTAGCTAATGCTCTTCTAACTTTCAAATCACTGTATTCTCCTGATAAGTTCACAATTTCGGCTACTACATTCTCAAAGAATCTTGATTGCATACCAGTAGCACCTTGGCTTCCTACTTCTTCTTTGTCTACTAATAATGTAATGCATGTCTTATCTGTTTCTTTTATTTTCATCATTGCTTCAAAAGATGTATAAGCACATATTCTATCATCATGTCCATATGCCATAACCATAGAGCTATCTAATCCATAGCTTCTAGCTCTGCCTGCTGGAACCACTTCAAGCTCAGCAGAAACAAAATCTTCCTCTGTTATACCATATTTCTCATTAAGCATTCTTAAGATATTTAACTTAACTCTATTTTTCTCTTCTTTATCTTCAATAGGCATACTTCCAACGCATACATTTAAACTTTCCCCTTCAATACCCTTAGCCATAGTTTTTGCCATTTGATCTGCTGAAAGGTGAATTAATAAGTCTGATATTCCAACTACAGGGTCTTTATCGTCTTCTCCAATTACAATGTTTACACTTTGTCCATCCTTCTTAATAACAACTCCATGTATTGCTAGTGGTATAGTAACCCATTGATATTTTTTAACTCCACCATAGTAGTGTGTTTTAAGTAATGCTATATCAGAATCCTCATAAAGGGGATTTTGTTTTAAGTCTAATCTTGGAGAATCTATATGAGCTCCTAATATTTTAAATCCTTTTTCAATAGGCTCATTACCTATTAAGAATAATGCTAAAGTTTTCCCCATACAATTAGCATATACTTTATCGCCTGGTTGTAGTTTTTTTCCTGATTCAATATAAGAATTTACATCCTTATAACCCTCTTTTTCAGCTAGAACTATAAACTCATCCACACATTCTCTTTCAGTTTTACATTTTGACATAAAGTCTATATATCTATCTGATAGTTGAAATACATTCTCTAAATCCTCTTTAGAATATTTATCCCAAGCTAAGGTATACTTTTTTTCTAAATTTTTTAATTTTTCCATATCGTTCCCTCCTTCTACCTACTATTCATATTGTTATTTTACTAAAAATTCACTCTAATTACAATTGATATTTTGAAAAGTATTTTTATTCCAACATGTGTTATATTTAGTTAATTTCCTCCATGCGCTTTTCAATAGTTTCCACTGCTGTTAAATTAGAAGTAGCTTTATATCTAAAATTTGCTGCTGCTGCTTCAATAATTACAGCAATATTTCTTCCTGGTTTTAATGGTAATACTATTTTTTCGATATTAACACCTAATATCTCTATGTAATCTTTATCTAATCCTAATCTATCATAATCATCTTTCCCATCCCAGTTAACTAAAGAAATTACCAGATTCACTTTCTTTGTACTTATAATTGAGCTACTTCCATAAATAGCAGCCAAATCAATTATTCCCATACCTCTAACTTCTAACATCCCAAAGGTTATATAGGGGCACGTTCCTCTTAGGTACCCATCAATTTCTTTAATATCTACAGCATCATCGGCCACTAATCTATGACCTCTTTTTATTAACTCTAAAGCTGCCTCACTTTTCCCAATTCCACTTTCCCCTGTTATCAAAATACCTATACCATATACATCCACAAGTACACCATGCATCCTAGTTTCGGGTGCCAGCTCTGACTCCAAATAATTAATTATTCTACTGACAAACCTTGTAGATTTTATGCTGCTTCTTAACACTATAGCCTTATTATTTCTAGCTTCTTCCAAGAATTCATCATGTGGAATTAATCCTCTTGTTACTATTAAACAAGGTATATTGTATGAGAAATACTTCCTTAATCTTCTTACTCTAGTATCCTTATCTAAATAATCTAAATAACTCCACTCAGTTTTTCCTACAATTTGAATTCTTTTATTATCATAATACTCATAGAACCCCGCAAATTGTAGCCCTGGTCTATTTATATCACTAATAGTTATTTCTGAACTTAAGTCTCCTTCTACCAATATTTCTAGATTATAATTTCTAATTAAATCTATAACTCTTACACTCATATCTATCTCCTAATACCAATATCAATTAAATATAAGTTAATAAACTAGCTATTAACTCATTTTCTTTTTATCTACCTTTTTTATCCCTTGTAATTGTGTCTTAAAATTCTTTTTAACGTTATCTATATATCTTTCTCTAAGTAATCTTTGTTCTTCTTTTTCTGAATCTGTAAGTCCTTCTTCTTGACTCTTTTTATATAAAAAATTAATTTTCTCTATTACTTCTTCTATTGACATCATATCTATGTTCATTTTATCACTCTTTCTATATTTGGTGTTTTCTGTTGTGATTTCATCATTTATTTAATCATAGCTTAAATAAATCCTATAATTCACTTACATTTTTCCTCAAATATTGCCTCAATAAATAGTTTTATTTACCATATTATCATAGTTTGAGGTAAATGGTATTTTTTTACATGTTGTTCTTTTTATAAACATCTTACAAACTGCAATATTTTGTAAAATTTTAACCCAATTTGGCTACCGATTATGTTTAACATTTAAATTTATCTCTGATAAAATTAATGTATAATCATTGGATAGGAGTTGAAAATTATGTTACTAAAAATCAGGGTTTTAAATCAAAAAATCAAATCATTCAAAATGCTTTTACACATATTGCTAACTTTTAAAAAACCTACGGACAACTTAGTAGTATTTTGTTCTCAACAACTAGATGAGTATATAGTTCAATATCAAAAATTATCTCCACATAATAAAAAGGGAGCCTAATTAAATGATAATCCCTTTTTATCCTTTTAAGTTAATTATGTTGTAATTCTAAACTAAATATTATTTAGTAATGATAATAAATTGAAGTCCTATATATTCATCTAATATATTTCTAAACCCTTTTTATGATAGTAGTTATTATATAAATTTTCTTTGCCGCTCTCTGATTTCTATCTAAATTACATCTCTAATATTAACTCATCTATGGATAGACTGAGATCTCCGGTATAAAATACAACTAAAAAATCCATATATTCATATTGATCTTCTGTTAATTCATAAGATAGAAGTTCATAATTCAAATCATTATCTTCACTAATTTCATCTATTATGTCCTTGACGTTATCCATAGCCATATCATTTAAATATGGTATAAAATATTCTTCATTATACTCAGGACTATCTATGTCTCCACACTCATCCTCTGCATATTCTTCTGCACCTTCCATCTCTAAGTCATCAAAAATATATTTAAATTTTAATATTAAAGTCTCCTGGTCTTTTTTTATTTCTTCAATATCATCTAATCCATTTTCTACAATAAAGTTTATAATATTTTTTCTATTCAAGTTCATTCCTCCAATGTATATTACTTATTTTAATACATATAATAAATTCGATATATTATTATTATCTCCTTTAATTTTAATAATAATATCATTATAAATTAAAAATATCCTGCATTATTTTTGAAAGTTATTGTATTATTTTTATTCTCATTATATAATAATTTGTCTAATTGATTTCCAAAGGAGGATTATTAAATGAAAATAAATTTGATTGGTGTACCACTTTTTTATGGATGTGATAAAAGTGGAGTGCATCTTACCCCTGATGAATTAAGAAATAATGGTATGATCGATATTTTTAAAAAATATAATCATGAAGTTTATGATATGGGAAACTTACATGTTGAACAAGTATCTGAGGATAAAAAATTTGCTCATCATGAGAATATGAAATATATAAATGAGATTCTAGATGTAACCAATAATCTAGCTCATAGTGTATATTGTAGTTTATTATCTGGTTCATTTCCATTAATAATTGGTGGTGACCATGCTCTTGCTACCGGTTCTGCCTCAGGAGTTAGCAAATTTTATGATAATTTGGCCATTGTTTGGATTGATGCACATGGTGACATTAATACTCACCTTACATCTCCTAGTGGAAATGTTCATGGTATGCCTCTATCTGCACTTATGGGTATAGGACATGAATCATTAACAAATTTATATTTTCCTGGTACTAAAATAAAAAAAGAAAATGTTTTTATTATTGGTGCTAGAGATTTAGATGCAGGAGAATTAAAACTAATCCATGATTTAGATCTTAATGTCTATACTACTGAAGATGTAAAAAATCGTGGTATACATAATATATTAGAGGAAATCAAGGCTACATTATGTACAAATAAAGTAGATGCAGTTCATTTAAGCTATGATATAGATTCCTTAGATCCTTCTTATGCTCCTGGTACTGGAACACCTGTACCTAAAGGCTTAAATCTAGAAGAGAGCAAAGAGATTTTAAAAGTTCTATTAAATACAAGACTTGTTAAATCTATGGATTTTGTTGAGCTCAATAGTAAATTAGATAACTCAAATGAAACTTTACAAGTTTCACTTGACCTGTTAGAACATATTAGTAAATATTTATAAAGATAATTAGTGGGATGGAAATTCCCACTAATTATTTTTTATTTTTATTTCATTAAATCTAAAAAATTTTCTATAAATTTATCTGCTTTTTTAAGCTCTTCTTCACTTGGAACAAAGTTAAATTTTAATCCTTCATCTACGACCTTAAATTTTAAATCCTTAAGTCTAGAAGTCATCATTGGAACACCTTCTCCACTCCATCCAAAAGATCCAAAGGCTCCTGCTATTTTACCTCTATTTACTATAGCACTAACATGAGATAATAAATTCCAAGCTGGCTCAACAGCATCCTGATTTATTGTAGGTGAACCCACTAATATTCCACTAGCTTTATCTACTAACTCTACAAGTTTACCTAAATCATTTTCAGTAATTTCATAAGCTTCAGCTTTTATTCCTTTTTCATTAATCTTATCTCTTAAGTATTTAGCCATGGCTTCTGTATTTCCATAGGCTGAAATATAAAATATTTGTATGTTCTTTTCTAAAATAGGTTCGTCTTTTGCCCACTGCCTATATAGATTTATATATCTCTCAATGTCATCTATATGGATAGGTCCGTGACTTGGCGCTACTATGCTTTTTTCAATATTCTCTATTTTATCTAGAGCCATATTAACAAACCTTTTAAAAGGGCTCATAATTACATCATAATAGTATTTCATTTCATCTTCATAATCACCTGAACATTGATCAGTGATGCAATTAACAGGAGAGTAATGGCATCCCATAACATCACAAGTAAACAATATCTTATCTTCTATTTCATAAGTAAATATGGTATCAGGCCAATGTAAGTTAGGAGCTGAAATAAATTTTAATGTTTTACTTCCTAAAGATAGTTCTCCATCTGCTGGCATACTGTTAAATTCTCTATTTAAAATTCCTCCTAAATATTTAATAGCAGCTTTAGATGCTACTACTGTTGCCTCTGGATATGCTTCTAATAAATCCTTTAACGAACCACTATGGTCAAGCTCTGTATGTTGTACAACTATATAATCTACCTTTTTATCTCCTATTATAGATTTAATGTTAGTTATATACTCCTTAAAGTATCCATCCTTTACACTATCTATAATTGCTACTTTATCATCATTTATCAGGTATGAATTATATGTGGTTCCCCTTTTAGTTTCCATAATTATGTCAAACACTCTTAGTTCTGGGTTAAATACGCCAACCCAGTAAACATCTTTTTTTAATTCAGTTACTTTCATTTGCTTAATCCCTCCATCTATTTACTTAATAATATAAAATATAACATATTTATCTTATACCTATATTACCAAAAACACCATATTAAAGTGAAGATTTATCAATTAAAAACACATTAAAAACATAACTACTTTATAATTACACATTTAGATGAACTTATTCTTGTCAATTTGATTATATCAAAATTAAGTTAAATAAAGTTTCTATTATAGATTTCTATAAATACCATTTTCAGTATTTGAAACTACTATTGTACAAGAGTCACTATAGTTAATTATAATTTAGATGAAATTATATGATGAGGAGTGATTCTATTGAAAACAAGACAACTTACATTTAGTGCACTTTGTATAGTAATAAATATTGTATTGGGTCTAATTATGGGAATAATTCAAATTCCATTATTATTTCTTGATACTGTAGGTACTGTTTTAGGTGCTGCTTTATTTGGACCATTATATGGTGCAATTATAGGTGGAACTACAAATTTAGTTTTAGGAGTTATTTCAAGTCCAACTAATATTCCTTTTGCGTTAGTAAATATTGCTGTAGGTATTTTAATAGGATTTGTAGCTAAGAAATATAAATTTGACTTTAAACAAGCTATTATCTGTGGATTAATTCTATCAATACTTTGCCCTCTTATCGGCACTCCAATTTCCATTTTATTATTCGGTGGTCTTAGTGGCAGTGGTGCTGATTTATTAATTGCTTGGATGACTCAAATTGGAAACAGTATCTTTGCCTCTGCCTTTTTCCCTAGAATAGCTAGTAATATTGTTGATAAAACTCTTACTTGTTTATTAGTAGTAGTTATAATTCGAAAAATACCTAAAAATCTAATAAGAGATTTTAACAATGTAAATATAGAATCTTAATAAATTGCCAAGAACTCCAATTTCATATAAAGTTCTTGGCTTTTTACTATTCCTCTACTAATTCATACATTTCTTCTGCTTTAGACATATACATTATTCCCTCTAAATGATCTATTTCATGACAAAAACATCTTGCCATAAAATCCTGAGCCTCATATCTAACACCTTTGCCCTCTTCATTTAGAGCCTCTACTACTACGCTTACTGGCCTTTCAACAAGCCCTTCATGGTCTACATAACTTAAGCATCCCTCATAGTCCTTTATAGTTTCTTCAGAAGCTTCTACAATCCTAGGATTTATAAGTATAATTGGATCATCTCCCATTCTTAAGTCTATATATACAATCCTTTTATTTACAGCTATCTGTGGTGCTGCTAAACCAACACCTTCTACTGTAGCTAAGGTATCTTTTAAATCTTGAATTAAATTCCTTATTTCATCATTTATTTCTGTTATTGGTTCACAAACTTTATCTAAATGTTCATCTCCAAATTGAACAATTTTTCTAACTGCCATTTAAAAATCTCCCTTCAAAATCAAATATATTACTATTAAACCATATTCACAGAAAATTTTCACCCCTTTTAAGACAAAAATTCTACTGTAATTTTAATCACAGTAGAATTTTCTATCATTTTATCAAACTATTCATCTTTGGAGTTATATCATTTTTTTCAATTCTTTTTAGATCCTTAAGCCTCAAATTAGTTTCATCCATTATTTTATTCCAATCTTCCCCATCTATAAGCATCTGTTTTGCAATTCCATATAATTCTTCCTTTGTCTTCTCCATGAGTATCTCTCCTAATCATATTTTAGCATTAGTTTATGCACTATACCAAATTCTATACAAAATTATAAGAGTGTTAAAATACTTTTATTTGTATCTTAACACTCTTATTTCAGAAAACTAAGCTTTTTGCTCTAACATAGACTTAACTTTCATAAGTCTTGTCAATGCACCTCTCTCATTTTCATCTAGTTTCATTCTTATATATTTTATAGTTTCTTGTAACTGCGGAATTGTCATATATTCAAGTGCATTAACCCTTCTTCTCGTCTTTTCAATTTCATCAGCCATCAATTGACAAGATTTCTCTACCTCAGCTAATTCTAATAATTTAGGAAGTATAGAATAGAGTTGCTCTATGGATTTATCCAATTCTGAGGAAGTGCTATAAAATCCATAAGGATATATACTTCCCGGGTCACTTTCTAGCTTCCTCACAAAATTCATTACAGGTACATTAACACTCATAACATTTTTTTGAGACAGCTCTACAGAGATGCTTTCTTTTGGAAAGCATATAGCCTCTTCTAGAAACTCTGGAGAAATTGCAGCTGACGCCATTAAGAAGTCTTTAAAGGCTCCTTGAAGCTTATCTTCTACTTCTCCTCTCAATTTATTGTTATATTTTACAAGTTCAATAAATCTTCTCATAAGCTCATCTTGTTTATCTTTTAATAACTTATGCCCTCTAGTTGCTGTTACCAACCTTTTTTTTAGCTTCGAAAGTTCCATTCTAGTAGGATTGACATTTAATCTTGCCATATTCTACTCTTCATCTCCCTTTGACATATACTTCTCAAGGTATTCATCTCTTATTCTCTTAAGCTCTGTTCTTGGAAGAATTTCAAGTAGTTTCCACCCTAACGCTAATGTTTCTTCTATGGTTCTATTAGCATTAAAGCCTTGTGAAACGTATTGATTCTCAAAAGCTTCAGCAAACTTAGCAAATTTCTTATCAGTATCTGAAAGAGCTGATTCCCCCAATATAGCTGATAATTCTTTCGCTTGCTTACCTTGTGCATATGCTGAAAATAATTGATTCATGGTATCTGCATGATCTTCTCTTGTCTTACCTTTACCTATACCTTTATCCTTAAGTCTTGATAGTGATGGTAACACATCTATAGGAGGCATAATTCCCTTTTGATATAATTCTCTTGAAAGTATTATTTGACCCTCTGTAATATATCCAGTTAAGTCTGGAATTGGATGAGTCTTATCATCTTCAGGCATAGTTAATATTGGTATTTGAGTGATAGAACCTTCTTTTCCTTTTAATCTACCTGCTCTTTCATATAGTGTTGAAAGATCCGTATATAGATATCCTGGATATCCACGTCTTCCAGGAACCTCTTTTCTAGCAGCAGATACTTCCCTTAATGCCTCTGCATAGTTTGTGATATCCGTCATTATAACAAGAACGTGCATTCCTATTTCATAAGCTAAATACTCAGCTGTAGTTAATGCCATTCTTGGTGTAGCTATTCTTTCTATTGCTGGGTCAGATGCTAAGTTCATAAATAGAACTGATTTATCTATAGCACCAGTCTTTTTAAATTCATCTACGAAGAACTGAGCTTCTTCGAATGTAATACCTATAGCTGCAAAAACAACTGCAAACTTAGAATCGGAATTTAAAACTTTCGCTTGTCTTGCAATTTGAGCTGCTAATTGAGCATGAGGGAGACCTGAACCTGAGAACACAGGTAATTTTTGTCCCCTAACTAAGGTATTAAGCCCGTCGATAGCTGATATTCCTGTCTGAATAAACTCTGATGGATAATCTCTGGAAACTGGATTTATCGCCTCTCCATTTATGTCTAATCTCTTTTCTGGTATAATGTTAGGACCATCATCTGTTGGTTTACCCATACCATCAAAAACTCTTCCTAACATATCCTCAGATACTCCAAGTTCAAGAGGTCTTCCTAAAAACTTAGCTTTTGTTCCCTTTAAATTTATACCAGAAGAACCTTCGAAAAGCTGAACCATAGCTCTTGATCCATTAACCTCTAAAACCTTACCTCTTCTCTTTTCCCCTGTTTGAAGTTCAACTTCAACCAATTCATCATATTTAACTCCTGCAACCCCTTCAACTACCATTAAAGGACCTACAACCTCTGTTACTGTTCTATACTCCTTAAGCATTTAGAGAATCCCTCCTTCACTGATTAACTTATCAGTTTCAGCTCTTAATTCATCAGCGATATCATCCATAGTGTTGATATCTTTTTCATGTATATACTTACTTCTTGCGATTTTATCTCTAACTTTTAAGGATAATATTTTATCTAAGTATACTCCAGCTTCTAAAGCTTTTTCAGCTTCTTTCCTAAATAATAAAATTAGCTTTAACATCCTATATTGTTTATCTAAGGAAGCATATGTATCAACATCATGGAAAGCATTTTGCTGAAGATAATCTTCTCTTATTGATTTTGATACTTCTAATTTTAATCTATCTCTTTCAGATAAGGCATCTATACCTACAAGCCTAACTATTTCTTCTAAGCTTGATTCCTCTTGTAATAATGTCATTGCTTCCATTCTCAAAGATGACCAGTCAGATGCAACTTCTTCATCCATCCACTGTCCAATACTATCTAAATATAGTGAATAAGAGTTTAACCAGTTAATTGATGGAAAGTGTCTTTTATATGCAAGCTGAGCATCAAGTCCCCAGAAAACTTTAACAATTCTTAAAGTAGATTGAGTAACCGGTTCTGATAAGTCTCCCCCTGGTGGAGATACTGCTCCAATTGCTGTAACTGCACCCTCTCTACCATCCTTACCTAAACATATAACTTTTCCTGCTCTTTCATAGTAGTCTGCTAGTCTAGACCCTAAGTATGCTGGATATCCTTCATCTCCTGGCATCTCCTCAAGTCTTCCTGACATCTCTCTTAGTGCTTCTGCCCATCTTGATGTAGAATCAGCCATGATTGAAACTGAATATCCCATGTCTCTGAAATACTCTGCAATAGTTATCCCTGTATATATACACGCTTCTCTAGCTGCAACTGGCATATTAGATGTATTGGCTATAAGCACTGTTCTCTTCATTAAGCTTTCACCTGTTTTTGGATCTTTTAATTCAGGGAACTCGTTAAGAACATCTGTCATTTCGTTTCCACGCTCTCCACAGCCAACATAAACCACTATTTCAGTATCTCCCCATTTAGCAATCTGGTGTTGAACTACAGTTTTTCCAGCTCCGAAAGGTCCTGGTACTGCAGCAGCTCCCCCTTTTGCCACAGGGAAAAATGTGTCAATAACTCTTTGGCCTGTAGTCATAGGCTCAATAGGTTTTAATTTAGTCTTAAATGGTCTTCCTTTTCTTGCTGGCCACTTTTGTAACATGGTAAGTTCTTTATCACCATTCTCAGTCTCTACTATAGCAACAACTTCCTCTATAGTAAATTCTCCTGATTTAATTTCTTTGATTTTACCACTAACTCCATAAGGAACCATTATCTTGTGAAGCACTACTGCCGTTTCTTGAACTGTACCTATAACATCTCCTGCTACAACTTCACTTCCCACTTCAACTGTAGGTTTGAATCCCCATTTTTTATCTCTATTTAAGGATTTAACATGAATACCTTTCTTTAAAAAGGATGAATTTGATGCTTCTCTTAATGCATTAAGAGGTCTTTGAATTCCATCAAACATTGCTTCTATTAATCCTGGTCCTAATTCTATACTTAGTGGTTCTCCAGTAGTAACCACTGGGTCTCCTGGTCCTATACCTGATGTTTCTTCGTAAACCTGTATTGATGCCTTATCCCCTCTCATCTCTATGATTTCTCCAATAAGGCCTTTTTCTCCAACTTTTACAACATCGTATATATTAGCTTCATCCATGTCCATAGCTACAACTAATGGACCTGATACTTTAACAATTGTACCACTCTTCAAGTTTCTTACCTACCTTTCTATAAGATGTTAACACCCACAGCTTTCTCAACATTATCACTTATTCTTTGTTTTCCAATATTTAATGTACCTTGATTACTAGGTATTAAGATTATGGCTGGTATCATTTTTCTATTATATCTTTCAATAGTTTCTTCTAAATGCTGAGCTAGCTGTTCTGTTAAAAATATTACAGCATAGTTCTCAAAGGCCATTTTATCAACTGTTTTCCTAGCTTCCTCACTATCTACCACAGGATAAACATCAATTCCTAGTGCCTTAAATGCTAATATGGAGTCCTTGTCGCCTACTACTCCTACCTTATACATATAATTCACGCACCCTTTCTCTTATAACATCTGTAGGCACATTATTTATTTTTCCTACTATTATAATTCTGATTACTTTTATCTCTGTTTCTCTAGCGAGTATATATGCAATTATAGGCTCTGGGCCAAAATTAATTCTTTTTATTTCTTTAGCATGGTTCATTATATAATCATCAAAAAGTCTATCAAGTGCTGAAATATCTTCTTTACTGGAATATCCTTCTAATATTGAAGATAATACTTCTGAATAAGCAGTTTTAGAAATCTTAGCTATGAATGCTTCTAGCGTATCATTTAATCCGTATAAAAGAATACTTTCCTCAATAGTTCCGCCCTTCAATAGCACAGTTTCTAAAAATTTAGGATCTTTTTTTTGCTTTTTAACTCTTAACATAGTTTTTATATTTGTTATATCAATTGACTGCTTAACATATTGTGATATAAAATCAATATTCATTTCTGATGCTCTCGTAAGCATATCTTCAAACATGCACTTATCAAGTATAATATCTATAACTTGAGAATCCTTAGACTTACTAAATTCATTCTCCACCCTTAAGATACCTTCACCCATTATACTATTAAGAGCTTTTAAATCACCAGTTGTTATACTTACCTTTAGAACATCTATTGGTATAGTTCCACATGGTATTATCATAAAAGAAAAGTCTTTATCTAAAAACTTTTCTTTTATTAAAACCTTAATATTGTGATAGTCGTATTTTAAAGCCATAATATTAACTACTGACTTTTCAGGAGATATTATATACATGTTCTTATATAAATTCCTTAATTCTTCCTTAAGAAATTTTTCGTATTCATGAACAGATTTTGTATTGCTAATGCTTTCTCCATAAGCAGTTTCTTGTAATATTCTAAGAGCCTCTTGTGGAGTTTCACTATCAATTAATCTTTCAATTCTTACTTTGTCAAGGAGTCTTTTTTCCATAACTCTTAAACGAGCCACAGCATGGTTAAAATCCATTCTGTCCATATGCATACCTCCTTAGTTATCTTCAAATAATATTCTGCTAACCTCATATTCGAGATCTTCTCTTAAAGATTCTACTAATGAATTAAAAGAATTGTTGATTTCTATGCCGTTTTTACTTAAGATAAATCCACCTTCTATATCTATTTCCCTTTGTCCATAGACCATCGTTCCGCTTTTCCCTATAGCCTTTAAACTTTTGTTTAAATCTTCAAGAAAATTTGCTGGTAATTTAGCTCTATCTTTATTACTTATTAATATCTCTTCATCTCCATCTATATCTAGAGATAGAATAGCATTAGTCATAAACTCTCTAAAATCTTCTAACTTCATATTGTTAAGTCTTTGCTGTGCTAAATTAAATACTTTAGTTATAACATCTTGCTTAGATTTTAATTTTTTATTTCTCATTTCTAACTCAGTTTTTGATAGTATTCTATCTATAATAGTTTTTGCTTCTAAATTTGCACTATCTAAGATTACTTGTGAAGCCTTTTCTGCTGTCTCAGTTTTCTTCTTTACAATAACTGCTTCTTTATCCCTAGCTTCGTTTAATATTTCCTCTGCCTTAACTTTTGCATCCTTTATAATCTTAGAAGTCATGTTATCTAGGTTAGACATATAATTCACTTCCTTAATTAAAAGTTAGCATTCATTACTAGTAGTAGAGACATAACAAAACCTAATAGTGCATAAGTCTCAACCATAACTGCTAATATGATAGCTTTAGTATTGTGTTCAGGTCTCTTAGCTAATATTTGTATTCCCGCTGTAGCTGTTCTAGCTTGAGAAATTGCTGACTTCCATCCAGTAAACGCTATTGGTAAGCAAGCCATAAATAAGTATCCACCATTAGCTAATGACATACCTGCCATTAATTGTAGTGAAACTAAAAGTCCAATAACAAAACCATAAAGTCCTTGAGTACCTGGTAATAATTGTAGAATAAGAACTTTACCAAATTTCTCTGGTTCCTCTGCTAACAATCCTGTTGCTGCTTCTCCAACCATTCCAACACCTCTAGCTGATCCAATACCCGGTAATACAACTGCCAATACAACTCCTATGGCACCTAAAATTACTCCACTTTGATTTAATACAAAATCTAACATAAATTATTCCTCCTCATTTTTAACCTTTACTATTTTAAAATATTGTGAATTGTATTTCAAAGGCGCAAATGCCTTTCCTCCACCTTCATAAAACTTTCCAAAGTACTCTAAATATTGTAGTCTACTTGTATGAACATAGGACCCTAATGCATTTATAAATAAATTGAATGTGTGACCAACAATAAATATTAGAGCTCCAAATATAAAAGTAATTAGTGATGAAGACACCATATCAGTCATTACATTAAATGCATAACTAATGAATCCAGTTGCTAAACCAAGTGCAGCTAGTCTAGTATAAGAAACTAAATCTCCCACATAGGATGTAATTCCATAAAGCGAGTAAAATCCAGCTCCAAGTTTAGCTCCTATGGATTTTTCATTTCTACCATGTGTAGCAACAATAAGCACCATTCCTGATAAGGTCATTATCTTTGCAATAGTTATCACCATATTTGGTACGGTTACACCGAAAGCTGATAATACCCATAAAATAGAACCTGTTAAAGTAATGTACCAAAGCCCTGAATCCCACACTGCTCCCATAGGGTCTCCATCTCTTACAAGCATATATGCCTTAATTCCAAGTCCAACATATATTTGCACTAGCCCCATAGCTACAGAAACAATCATAAGTAAACTAACATTCGCATCTGGTTTCATCCAAATTGCTGGGATTAGCTCTTCTCCAAAATAACTTCCATAAAGTGCTCCCCATAGGACAGTTGACATACTTAAGAAAAAGAACATTTTTACAGTTTTTCTCATGCCTTCATCTAAATTAAAGGATTTTAATGCTATAAGTGTACCTATAAACATGACAATTCCATAACCTGCATCTGATAGCATCATTCCAAAAAATAATATATAAAATGGTGCAAACAGAGGTGTAGGATCTATCTCCCTGTACTTAGGAACACTATACATAGCTGTAATTGGTTCAAAGGCTTCAAATACTGTATTATTTCTTAACTTAACAGGTATATCATCCCCTTGTGCCTCTTCTGATTCCAAATAATAATTCTCCTTCAAAGTAGAATTAACTATTTTAGCAAACTTATCATGTATCTCACTAGGGTAATATCCTTCAATAACCATTATATTGTCACTATTTAAGAAGTTCTCTGAAGATTTAAGTCTTAATAATTTATTAGTAAAATATTCATATATTAACTTGAACTCCTCTAAATTATTAATTAGGTTTTTTATACCTTTAACTATTTCTTCATTTGCCTTTTCCAAAGCAGATATTTCTTCTTCATAACGGTCTATAACCTTTACTGGAACATCATCACAAGTTATGTTTGCTTTTGTAAAGCCATTTCCCTTTAAAATCTGTTCCCCAGAAACTACATCTTCCTCTTGCACTAGAAGCAGTAAATTTGTATCCTTACCATTGGTACTTATAATTTCTAAATAATAATCCTTAATACCACCACTTATTTCTTCCTTAAATCTATCAATAAGGGCATTAGGAATTGACCCTAAAAATGATCTTACCATATTTAGGGAATTAATGTTACTTATAGATGCATCTAACTTAATCCACGGTTTTAGTTCGTCAACATTTCCTTTAATCTTAGAAATATTATTATTATTCCTTGTGATCTCATTATCATCTTTCTTTAATTCACTATACACGCTTTTCCAATTAGACTTTTTAAAGATATTCTCTAACACATCATAGGTAAAAAGTTTTTTACCTTCTTTCAAAGCTTTTAATGCATTAGGTTTATCATTAAATTTTTCTAGAAGTTCAATTACAAATTTAACCTTTGAAACCTCACCTTCGATTTCAGATATTTCAATACTTGCACTATGTCTTTTTAATTTACCATAAGTTTTTATATCCTCATTACTAAAATCAACAAGCTCTACATTCTCTAAGGTTTGCAAGTTTTCAAGTAACATGTTTCTTTGAAGATCAAAGGCTAAAAGTGTAAATTTATTCATCTTAACTATTGCCATTGAAATTCACTATCCTTTCAATCACTAGATTCACAGCTAAATCAATCTTTTCTTCAGGTATATTCAATATTTTATTTATCTCTGCCTCTCCCACACTCAAAATAGGTTTCGCTTTTGAGTGTCCCTCTAATAGTGCATTTTCTTTTATATCTTTACTTTTTACTGTAGCTGTATTTATTATATCTTGGTATTCTTTCTGTGCTCTTAATTCTGCATTCTTTACTATAGTTTTACTTTCCTCCACCGCTTTTTCAATTATTCTCTTTGCAGTTTCTTCTGCCATCTGAATTTTATTAATTGCTTCTATCGCCAAATTCTCACCACCTTTTATCAATTGTACCAATATTTCCACTTGTATTTTACCACAAAATGAAGTTAATTGTAACACATAAATCATTTTTCTATATATTTTATACTTTTCCAAAAATCTAATTTTGTTATAAAGAGTTATCAAATACCTTTATATATATTTTTTTTAACTCTTTAGTGAGTTATGTATTATTTTATTATATCAGTTTTTTATCTTTATTCAAGGTCCACATAAACCCCATAATAAAATTAACAATTTATATTTATAAATTGTTAATTTTACTTATTATTATGTAGTATTATTTAATTATTTATTATGCTTTTTAAAAACATTTTTTTATTTATATGTTCTTTATCAAACAATATAAAGTTTTCACAATTAACAACATTTTTATTATTAATAAATTCCTGCATGTCTATCATAAATTTAAATATGGCTACTTGAGAAGTGTTATCAATATATTTCTCTTCCTGTAACTTACTTTTAATATTCTTTTCCATAGATTTATCCATATTTTCTTTCATAAATTCTGGAATTCCTCTCTTATTGTTAAAACATAAATAATCATATTTTATTATGTCTCGTAGCACTAACTCATTTCCCTTTACTACTTCTTTATTAAATTCCATGAACAACTCATAATAGGTATTAGATGAAATATTTCTAGCAAAATATCCCTTCCACTCAAAAAATCTAGAAAGCTCATAATAAAAATCAAAGGGTTCTGCAAATACATTGCTACATAAAAAGAATTTAATAATATTGTTAAATTTACCGCTATTTAAATACTTATCTACCATATGTTCTACTTTCTTTAGTCTTATTAATTCATCATAAGTTATATCTTTAGTTTTTAAAACTTCATAAGGTGGATAAGGAGAATATACTATACCCCACTTATCACTTTCATCTCGCATCTGTGACCCTTTTAATAACTTCAAAAATCCTAATTGAAGCTCTTCAGGTTCTATTTTATATACATCATTAAAAGATTTTTTAAAGGATTCATAGTTCTCTCCTGGAAGTCCTGCTATTAAATCTAAATGCTGCTTTATGTTGTTTAACTCATTGAGTTCTCTTACTTTTTTACTAATATCAGAAAATTTTATAGTTCTATTAATACTTTTTAGAACTTCTTCATTGGTGCTCTGAACCCCTATCTCAAATTGGAACATGTCCTTTGGAGCTCTTTTTAATATTTCTATAGATTCAATACTTAGCAAATCTGCAGATATTTCAAAGTGAAAGATAGTTTCTCCTCCTTCAGCTATTAAAAATTCCCATATAGCATTAGCAAAAACTTTATTACAGTTAAAAGTTCTATCTACAAACTTAACTAATGAAACCCCTTTTTCTATAAAAAATTTCAATTCCTTCCTTACTCTATTTATGTCTAAAAATCTAACTCCATGTATAGTTGATGATAAACAATATTTGCAATTGAAAGGACATCCTCTAGATCCCTCATAGTATACTATCTTATTATCTAAATTTTCAGCCTCATCATAGGGAAATATTATATTATTCATATCCATTAAAGAACGCTTTCCACCATATGATATATTATTTTTTCTTTTTATATATATTCCCGTTATACTCTCTATAATTTCTCCATTGTTAATTTCTTTCAACTTATTAATAATAAGTTCTCTATAGCTTTCTTCTCCCTCGCCCTCTATTACATATTCTCCAACATTAGTACTTAAAAACTCTTTAGGATTATAAGTTACTTCCGGACCTCCATATGCTATTTCTATATCCGGATTAACTAATTTTATTAAATTAGCTAACTGTATAATGAAATCTATATTCCATATATAACAAGAAAAACCTATGAAATTAGGTTTTTCTTGTAATAATTCCTCTACTACTCTCTCTACTCTATCGTTTATAGAAAACTCCATATTTTTACATGTGTAATTTAAATCCTCAGTATATGCCTTTAAATACCTTATTGCTAAATTACTATGAACAAACTTAGAATTAACTCCAACTAAAATAACCTTCATATGTTTACTTCCTTCCTTTTGCAAATAATACTGTAAACCTCATTACAACTTCTAGCTTCAATAATAGTGAAATAAGAGGTTAACATATCTATTATTTTATTTTTTGTGTTATTTGTAAATAGATTATAAGAATTTATTTTAATATCTTTAAAAGATTTATCTGGTAAACCTATCCTAACATCCTTTGATATTATAGAAAATGGTTTTTTATCTATATCCCAAATATAAATATATCCATTTTTCTTCATTGCTCTACTAATATCTAATAATAATCTTTTTTTCCTCTTAGAAGTGATTATACTATTTAATGAAAAAAACATTACACAACTGTCATAATAATCTTCATATAGACTATTGTTTCTCAAATTGCTATCTATATAGTCTACATCCTCATCATCATCTTGTTGCTTATAGAGGCTATATATAACACCTTCTTTACTACTTGTTATATCTAATATATTGCCATTAAATTTTTCTTTTTCAAAGCTTAAAAAAATCTTTTCCATTTTTGCAATCCCCCATTTGTAAATATTTTCCATTATTTATTCTTCACCTCCACTCTAATTCCTCTCATAAATTCTTTTTTTAAAAAACAATAGCACTAATTATATGACATATTAGTGCTATTATATATTACACATTTTTACTTATTGTGCTCCTATAAAAATTTATTAGCAATCCTGCAGTAGTTTTACAGGCCCTTAATAAAATTACTTGTGAAATTTTGTCAAATCTTTCTTTTCTATCTTTAAGTCCACTAAAGCTCATTTCTGTTTTTACAGCAAATTTTGTATTCTCTACTATGAATTCTTTTAGTTCATCATAAATTACTAAATCATCCGAACAATCAACCTTATATCCATTAACTATTTTGTCTATTATAAAACTTTCCAGCGGTCTATGTCTCCTTAAATTTTTCATAGCATGAGCTGGTACTGTTGTGTCTTGAACTAGATGACATGTAGCCCCCAATAAAAATAGTGCTTTTTCTAATTCTCCATTGCCTACATGAACTTTTGCTGAGTTATAATATTTTATTCCCTCTGCATAAGCATTAGAAAATCCATATAACCCTATGCCCTTTTCATGATGATAAAAATGATTAGCACTTTTAAAATCAGAATCTGCCCACTGTACTCCATTATTTAATATTAAAAGATTTTCTTTGTAAAAGTTATACTCATCAATATAGTTGTTTTTTAAAAGAATTTCTATAGCTTGTTCGTTTATATATTTATGAACTAAGCAATCTGTCCTTTTTATTTTTCTTTTTATAGGGCTAGCAACATTTATAACTTTTTTCATGGTGTTGCTATAAGTTTTTTCTACCTTCTTCATATGATTTCACCCGCGATTCAAAATAAGTTATTTAGCTTCATCCACTTTAAATATATTTACCATTATTATAGATAATATAAATGTTATCACAATTACTGCAAAACTTATATACAGACTATCTAAATTTATTGAGTTATTTTTAGTGCCACTTAAGTTACTTTTTTCAACATTATATATATGTCCTTTTTCTCCATCTAAAACATATAATTTATTGTTTTTTATTGTCATAGCTGCAATTTTATTTTCCCCTGTTAATTTTAAAAATACACTTGGACCTTCTCCAACATTTCCATATAGAATATTATTATTCTTTAAATCATAAAAATACATGCAGTTTTTTTCCCCAGTAAATATTCCCTCTTTATCTATTATTAAACTGTTTAAGGTTCCTACATCACTATGTTGATATATAGGAGCAGGTGGTTTTTTACCTGGGTGCTTCTTCATAATAAAATTTTGAGTTTCACCATCTTCATTTTTGAATCTAGGAGCATTTATAGGATCTCCACCTGAGTAATCTGGAAAACCATACCATTGATTCTGTTTTATTTCATATATATAATCGCTATCATTATATATAGGTCTACTTCCTCTATTTTCCATACCGCCAACTATTGTATAGATATTTCCTTCATTGGTAATATCTATACCTGTGATGTTTCTTATTCCCCAAGCATAGGTTTCATAAGCTCCTGTTTTAATATTATAGATTACTAATGATGAATTAGTTAAATTACTCTTTTTAATCATTTCTCCATTCTTATTAACTTCATTATAATTATAAAATTCCCCTGATTTATTTTCATTTCCTATGGTGTCATCAGCTACTGTATCATTCCCATGAGTTTTTTCACTTATCCATTTATTATCTGCATCCACCACACCCGAATTAGTGATTGCTCCTATAGTGATAAACAAATATCCTCCATGAGCTTTTATTAACACCTCCTTATGATCCCCGAAATTTGGCAATCCATCAATACAGGTTGTTATTTCTTTACTATTAATATCAATGCTCATAACTTTATTATGCGATACAAAGTATATCTTATTCTCATATAATTCTATATCACTTATATTTATATTATTCTCTTTTATAAGCAAATACTGTTTAGCATTATTGGGAATGACTTCTATTTTATTTTTAAAAGCTACATATAAATTCTCCCCATCTCCCTGAAAGTCTATTGCTCCATTAACTCCCTTATAGACTAAATTTAATCTTCCATTATCTATATAAATATAGTTATTATCTAATTGTTTTTTCCCCTTTATAAATAATATACAAATAATAGATAACCCTATTAAAATTACCCATCCTATTAATTTCTTCATAACTCTCCTCATCCTTCAATACTCTTAGTCTATGTATATTTTGTTTGTGTCAATTAAATTACTACTAGAATAATAATCTCTTCACTATCATAACTATTAATATAATACTTAGGAGGATATTATTATGCCAAATGATACTTTTTATAGAGATACTATCGTACTAACTATTTCTAATCTTGCTATGGGAATTTTAAGATTTATGTTTTCTATAATACTCTCTAGACAACTTGGACCAGAAGGCGTTGGGTTATATGGGCTCATAATGCCTATCTTTGATTTATTTTGTTGTTTAGTTTGTGGCGGTCTTATAGCAGCTATATCTAAAGAAGTTTCTTCATATCACGGGTCAGGTAATCATGTAAATCTACATAAAACAATAAATACGTCAGTAATATTCATTATAATATGGTCAGTATTTATTTCTATAAGTGTTTTTTTACTTTCTCCATTGCTATCAAAATATATAATTAAAGATCCTCGAGCTCTATACTCTATTATGATAATTTCACCAGCTTTAATTTTTATTGCAATTTCTTCTATATATAAAGGATATTTTTATGGTGTTTCCCAAGTTGTGACTCCTGCTATAATTGATATTGTTGAAAAGGCTGCTAGAATGATACTCCTTCTTGGCGTAATTTTTTTATTAAAATTAACCTCTATTGAATCAACTGTAGCAGCTACCTATTTTTCCTTCACTGTTGGGGAAATTTTGAGTTTCATATTTTTATTTATATTTTATAAAAAAAGTAGTAGAAAACTTAAACCTACTTATAATGAAAAAATGGAAACGTCTCCTCAACTCTTGTTCAACATACTAGTGATGTCCGTGCCTCTTGCTATTAATGGCTTTTTAACTACAGCTATTCAAGGAGTTTCAACTCTTATGATTCCTAGAAGGCTTATAGTTGCAGGATTCAGTTATATTGGAGCTTTGGAGCTTATTGGTAAGTTTAGTGGTATGGCCTTAACTATCGTATATTTTCCTGTGGTAATAGTCGCTTCTCTCTCAACGGTACTAATACCTGATATATCTAAAAAGCTTAGTAGAAGAGACTATGCAAATGTAGAAAGCAGGGTAAACGAAGCTATTAAAATATGCTTTTTGATTGGTATATCTACTATTCTAATTTGTACTATATGTCCTGATACTTTAGGAAAACTATTTTTCAAGAGGGATGACCTTGGTGGATATATAAAATTAGCATCTCTATCTGCTCCCTTTATGTATTGTAGTGGATGTACTTACAGTATCCTTAATAGTCTTGGAAAGCAAAAGACTATCCTAATTAATTCAATACTGACTTCTGTAATTCAACTAATATTAATATTTGTTTTAATAGGTATACCAAGTATTAACATTATAGGCTATGGAATCTCTATGATCCTATCTTCTATCATAGGTTTAATTATAAATCTATATGAGATATCCAAGGTTATCCATATAAATTTTCCAATTGGTCAAATAATAATAATGGCATTACTAATCTTATTTATAACTTTTGCACTAATCACCTTAAATAGAATTATTCCTTCTTCTTTACTAAGTATGAAGACCATTATAATTGTAATTGTGGCTTTTTCTTTAATTTTTATTGAACATTTTTTAAATAAGATTAGCTACTCTTAGGACATAGAAACAAAAAATCTAAAAGCATCTAAAGCGATTTCCATTGCCTTAGATGCTTTTAACTTATGTTATTTTAATTTATTATATATTCCGCTAGGTATAAGTCTAACTATCTTTTTAGGAAGAGCATTTAAATCACTCCTTCTAATGCCCCCAATATAAACTAGACTTAATCCGTATAAAACTACTGAAACAACTACTGAAATTAATGAAGCGATTGCATTTAACATATATCCACTTAAAACCATTCCAAATAACTTTGAAAATAATGCATAACTTATCAATGTTCCAATTCCCATGATAGCGCTTGAAACCATAGGTTTTATACAATGAGTAATTATTCTTATATTCATATTTAAACATTTATTTATCAACCACTGGCTTAATAATACAATTATTAAGAAGTTAACAGCATTGCCAAGAATAGCTGCAATAACGCCAATTTTGGGAATTAAGTAATAGTTTGCTATGACTTTTGCTATAAGCCCAATAACAGAAAAAATTGTTACTAACTTTACTTTTCCAATACCCTGGAGTATGGAAGTCTGAACTAAAGATATAGCCGATAATATTAATACCCAGGAACCAAAACATAATAGAGGTGCTACAGCATCACTATATCCTATTAATGTTAATACTGGATTTGCTAGGATTGAAAGTCCTATAGCACAAGGAACAGCAATAATCAATGTAACTCTATAGGTAGAATTAATACTATATTTTAGGTTCTTTTTATCTTTTACAGCATTTATTCTAGATATTACTGGTAGAATAGATATAGCTAGTGAACCTATTAATGCCATGGGTACTGATATCAACGTATTATATTGAGCTAAATATCCCCAATTGGTATCTACAATAGCTTGTGCTAAACCACTATTGAGTAGCCTAGCCTTAACTATTTTTAAATCTACTATCATACCAGCATTTTGAAGAGCAACACTTAAAGTTATTGGAATAGAATAATTAAATATAGATTTTACAATGCTTTTGTTGCTAAGTCTTTTAACATTTGCTCCATTACTTCTTTTAAACAATTCACCATGCTTATTTTTTTCATAAATAAAAATAAGGCAAGCAGCAGCTACTAAAGCCCCCACCAATGTTCCTATAGTCCCTCCAGCCACTCCATATTGCATGCCAAATCCAAAAAAAACATAGGCAAATACTAGACTGAAAATCACATTAAATATTTGCTCTAAAACCTGTGATATGGCTGTTGGTGTCATATTTCCTATACCTTGAAAATATCCTTTATATGCACATAAAATAGTAGTTATAAATATTCCTGGTGCCAACCATTTTATAGCTAAGGTTGATTCTATACTATTCATGGAAATGCTTAAAGGTGTTGCAAGGAAAAACATTATAAGTGAAACAACAGCTCCAAATATAATAAGTATAAACCGTGCAATTTTAAAAGTTTTTAATGCATCTCTATAGTTTTCTAAAGCTACTAACTCTGAAACTATCTTTGCTATGGCTACTGGAATTCCAGCATTAGCTAACACATAAACATATGAAAAAATTGTATAAGCTGAATTATATATTCCTATACCCTCGTCACCTAATATCTGCCTCAAAAATGGAACATATAATATAGATAATACCTTTACAGCAATCATAGATACAGTCAAAATTGCAAAACCTTTCGCAACAGATTGCTGACCTAAATGCGAGTTATTTTTCATATTACCCTCCCATTAAAATTTAAATACATCATTCTTAATTTTCTTTAATACTGGTGGTAAAGACTCAGCAATGGTTTTGTTATTAACATAACTTAACTCTTCTAAATCCGATTTAATTATAACTTTATAAGCATATAAATATTGATAATTTAACCCATATCTATTTACAAAAAAGCTATTTAATTTTTTATCTCCATATTTAGAATCTCCAACTATTGGATTTCCTAGATGAGCTAAATGTGCTCTAAGCTGATGACTTCTACCTGTAAGTAGATTAATTTCTATCAACGAAAAAGTTCCACAACTCTCTAAAGATTTAACATCCATTGCTATCTCTTTACTATTTTTAACCGGGTTATCATAGATTCTTGAAACATTATTTTCTTCATTCTTTAGTATATACCCCTTATATATGCCATCTTTTATCTTACCTTTTACTAAAGCCATATAGTATTTTTCTATATCTCTTTCTCTTATAGTCTCATTTAATATCTTAAGGTATTTAAAATTCTTACCAAATATAACTATACCAGAGGTATTCATATCTAATCTATTACAAGGAGCTGGTGTAAATGTAATCTCCTTTTCTGGCTCATAATCTCCTTTATCATATAAATAAGATAATACGTAATCTGTTAATGTAGGTTCTCCATTTTTACTATTACTATGAACTAAAACTCCTGGCCATTTTTCAACCATTAATATATTTTCATCTTCATAAGTTATTTTAAGTTTATTATCAATTCGTTGAAATTTTTTCTTTTCGCCACTTGTTTGTATGTATTTAATTGATATTATATCTCCTTCTTGAATCACATAATTTTCCTTAGCCTTTTTATCATTTACCTTTATGTCACCTTTTCTAAACCCTTTATAAATAGCACTTAATGGAACATCCTTTAAGAATTTTCTTAAGAACTTATCACATCTTTGCCCCGCTTCATTAACTCCAATTTCTATATTCATTATTTGTCCTCCAAAATCAATTATTCTTTAGTCATTTAAATATTGTATAGCAACCTCACAATGCAATGCAACTCCAATTTTAAGACACTCTTCATCTATGTCAAATAGTGAACTGTGCAATGGATGAATTATGCCTTTCTCTATGTTTCCACACCCTAGTTGATAAAAAACTGAAGGTTTTTCTAAAGAGAAATAAGAAAAACTTTCAACTCCCATAGTTGGTTCTTGTATTAGCATTACATTTTCATCTCCTAAAACTCCAACAGCTGTTTTGTATAAAAATTCAAACATATGGTCATCATTACGCACACAAGGATAACTTTCATCAATCATTATTTCACAGCTACCCCTCATAAGCTTCACTTGACTTTCAACCACCTCTTTAAATCTTTTTACAATAAATTCTCTATCCTTTAAATGAAGAGTTCTGATTATTCCTGTCATCACTACTTCATCAGGAATAATATTTCCACCTACTCCTCCATTTATAGTTCCAAAGGTCACTACTCCAGGAGATGTAGGACACAATTCTCTACTTATTAAAGTTTGGATAACATTTATCACTTGAGCTGATATCGCTATTGGATCAACTCCTCTATGAGGACTTGCTCCATGAGTTCCTTTTCCTCTTACAACTATTTTAAATGGATTTGAGGCAGCATAAGCCACACCTCTCTTTATTCCAATAGTGCCAGCTCTAAAGCTTTCATCTACATGACATCCTATTATAGCATCTACAGCAGGGTTCTTCAATGCCCCTTCTTCTATCATTAACTTAGCTCCTCCAGTAGTTTCTTCTGCAGGCTCAAAGATAAACTTTATATTTCCTCTGATATTCTTCTTATACTTATTTAAAAGCTTTGCTGCTCCTAGAACCATAGTCATATGAGCATCATGACCGCAAGCATGCATTTTACCAATATGCTTTGAAGAATATAAGGTATCTTTCTTCTCTACTATTGGCAGTGCATCCATGTCTCCTCTAATTGCTATGGTCTTACTATTATCATCCTGAATATCTCCTCTAACAATTGCTACCACTCCCGTTTTTGCACAAACACTATATTCTATTCCCTCATTTTGAAAATACTCTCTTATCTTTTGAGACGTTCTATGTAAGTCATAATCCAATTCTGGATTTCTATGAAAATCTCTTCTCACTTGTATTAACTCTTCACTTATCTTACTTGCTTCATTAAAAAAATTCATTATTATCCTCCCATTCAAATAACCAATACACTATAAAAACTGAAATTAAAAATAGTTTTTAGACATCTGAAAATAAATATTAAGTCAAAGATGGAAAGTATATTTTGAGTTAGACAAGGAAACAGGTTCCGCAGATAGTAGATCTATCTAAGGGTTCTGTTGACGCAGTATAACACAAAATATACGAGCATACTGACTTATTTATTTTTTGAAGATGCCTTAAGAGTAATTTAATACTATTTTCTCCTACTTCTATAACATCTGCTAACCCATAAGATAAATATATTCTTAAACTCCATGACCTCTACTCCGTGAAAATTCAATTTTACAGATCTTCATCCTAGATAAATCCTATATTTTCAGTTATACCAAGTTATTCAATTTTTAAACACTCCGTTTATTTTTTCTACAAATTATATTTTTATTTTCAGACTATATTATATATAATAAGGATTAGAAAATCTATAAAATAAGTATATACACTTTCATATTTGTTCACACCTTGTTAATTTTCTCCATAAAACACTCAAAATTCTTATATTTATAGGATTAATTTTTAATCAGTATTTTTATATAAAAATACTGTAGATTTTATTTATCATTTTATGTTATAATTTGTTTGTCCGATAAATAAATTATAACTCCGTTGTGTAAAAGGTATTTCTATTTATATAGATGCCTTTTTACTTATGCTTATAATTACGAAAAAATAAGGTAGTCTAGTTATTTAGACTACCTTTGTTTATTATTTAAACTTATAAATTAATTCTTTTGCTTCATCGATCCATTCGCCACTGATTAAATTCTATCTTTTCTTTTATTCTTCTATTATAATCTCATCTAATCCCAGTGTATTTATATTATTAAGTACATTAGAGTTCTTCATATTTTTCTTTAAATTCTCTTCTATTTGTTTTATTCGTTCTCTTAATTTTAGCTCATCTATTTTATCCATTTTAAATTCTTCTCCTTAATGAAACAATATTTCTATATATGCTTATGCGCACTCCTATAGAACCTTATTGTATAATTTATCTCTCACAAATCTATCACAAATAAATTAAATAAGATGAGCAAAATAGATATACTCTTTTGTAGTAAGAATGAATGGAATATTATTTTCCTTTTATTCAAAAATTCATTACTTGGCTATTGGTGTAATAAGAGAATTCTGAAGCAGTATAGATAAGTCAAATCTTCTCTCTATGTCTCCTGGAAATAGTAATGTAATACTATTTCCTCCTACTTCTATAACATCTGCTAATCCATAAGTTTTATGTATAACCTTATTTCCCTTTTCAATTCCATTGTTTTCTGCAACAATTTCTTCTATATTGCATTCATTTAAAAATATAGACTTATTCTTTTTATCTCCTCTGATAAATTTAGGACTTAAAAAGGTTATGTTATCAATAGCTCTAGTTACTCCCACATAAAATAGTCTTCTTTCTTCTTCTATATTCATTTTATGGTTATGTTCATAGGGTATATTTCCGTCTACTAGGTTTATGATAAATATATTTTTAAACTCCATACCCTTTACTCCGTGTACCGTACTCAATGTTACTCTATTTTCATCCTTTATATTCTTGCTTTTCTTCGTTTCATCTTCTACTTTACTTACATGTTCTAAAAAATCACTTATGGATTTATGTTCCAACACACTTTCTCTAAACTCCTGTATAATATTCTCTAAATCTTCTATATTAAAGCCATATTTCCTTCCATACTCCATTAAATATTCACGATACCCTAAATCATGAATTACAAAATCTACTGCAGCACATAGAGACATTTTATTAAGGGAGTTTATATCTCTTTCTAATTTTTCAATATTTTTCATTTGAAATATTGGAAGGTTTTTCAAATCTCTTAATCTCATAAAACAATTTTTAATCCCAATACCTTCTCCTTTTAAATTCTCGAGATTATTCTTACTTATATATCTATAGGGTTTATTTATAATTCTATGGAAATCCTCCATATTAAATGGATAAAGACTTAATCTTAGATAGCTAAGCAAGTCCTTACAAATAAAATGAGAGAAAAAATTGTATTCCTTGTCTAGTAATCTGAATGGGATATTTTTCTTAATAAAACTATCAATTAAACTTCTACTCTCCACATTGGTTCTATATAATATAGCAAAATCTTCATATGAATATTCAGTTGCTTTTACCATTTTTTCTATATGTTCTGAAATAAAGCTTCCTTGCTGATTTTCATTAGTGGCTAATGCTAAAGTTATCTGTCCATCTACACTTTTACTAGCAACTATCTCTTTACTTGTTCTTAATTCATTATTTTTAATACAGTTCATAGATAATTTTACAATGTTATTATTGCATCTATAGTTCGTTGATAAATATATTATACTTCCACGTTGAAAAACCTTGCTGAAATTAACCATATATTTAGGATTAGCGCCTCTGAAACTATAAATACATTGATCTTCATCTCCTACAGCAAATATACTATTATTACATTTTAATAGCTTTAATATCTCTATTTGGATATCATCACAATCTTGAAACTCATCTACTAAGATATGTTTAAAAATTCCTCTATAATAGGATAGTACCTTTGAATTTTTTATCAGTAATTCTTTACATCTTATTTGAAGATCATCAAAATCCAATAAATTCTTTTCATTTTTATATTGCTCATAAAATTCATAGCAGTTTTTTAATAGTTCTATATCTATAGAAATTTCCCTATTCTCAATGTTTAAATTACAGCTCTTATATAGGGAAATACAATTTAAATACTCATTAATTCTATCATCGCTTACATCTTCCATATAAGTTTTTAAAAAATTTTTAACTACCTTATAGCTCTCATTCGTTTCAATAAGCTTAATTTCTCTATAATAAGACAGTAAAATTTTGTAACACAGACCATGGAAAGTTCCGAAAAAAGGCATCCCCTTTTCCTTAGAAATATGTAAAAATCTTTCTTTCATATTGTTTGCAGCACTCTTTGTAAAGGTTAATACTATAATATTTTTAGGTGCTACACCACCATATTTAATTAAATAGTAAATTCTATTCACAATAACAACAGTTTTTCCTGACCCTGGACCAGCACTTACTAAGACATCTTCCCCCTTCCAGACTACAGCATTATGCTGTTCACTACTTAAATGTGTAAATTCCTCATGCCTCATATACAAATTTATTCCTTCTCTATACTTTAATTAAAATATTGCCATATTATTTATTATTATACTATAGTAATCATTGTTTTAGTATGATAATATATAAAAGATAAGTAGTTGAATTTATATTTAAATTCAGAATTTTCGCTTTTAAATGTAAGGAGAGCTAAGATGAGTATGACAAGTAAATTTGATGTGAAAAATAGAAGAAACCTTACCATGTTAGTTGACTTTTATGAACTAACTATGGCTAACGGTTACTTAAATAATAATGTTGAAAGCACCATTGCATATTTTGACATGTTTTTCAGGAGAGTTCCTGATGGTGGCGGTTATTGTATAATGGCTGGCGTTCAACAATTAATTGAATACCTTACTAATTTAGAATTCACTGATGAAGATATAGAATATCTACGTAATAAAGATATATTTAGTAAAGAATTTTTAAATTATCTAGAAAACTTTAAGTTCACCTGTGATGTATGGGCAATACCGGAAGGTACTCCAGTTTTTCCTGGAGAACCTCTAATTACAGTAAGAGGACCTATTATGCAGGCCCAATTTATTGAAACTATGATTCTCTTAACAATAAACCATCAAACCTTAATTGCTACAAAGGCTGCTAGAATTTGCGAAGCTGCTGATGGAAGATCAGTTATGGAGTTTGGCTCAAGAAGAGCTCAAGGATATGATGGAGCAGTTTATGGAGCAAGAGCAGCTATCATTGGCGGATGCAGTTCCACTGCTTGTACTATTGCTGATGAGATGTTCCAAATTCCTGTAACAGGAACTATGGCTCACTCTTGGATACAGCTTTTTGATACTGAATATGAAGCTTTTAAAGCTTGGGCTAACATTTATCCTGATAACACAGTATTACTAGTTGATACTTACAACGTTCTAAAATCAGGAGTACCTAATGCAATAAGAGTTTTTGATGAAGTATTAAAACCTTTATGCAAAAGACCGAAGGCTATTAGAATTGACAGTGGCGATATCGCTTATTTATCAAAGGAAGTTAGAAAAATGTTAGATGCTGCTGGATATGAAGATGTTAAGATTACTATATCTAATTCACTAGATGAGTTTATCATTAAAGCAGTGTTAGAAAATGGAGCTAAAATTGATAGCTTTGGTGTAGGCGAAAGATTGATAACTGCTCGTAGTGAACCTGTATTTGGTGGAGTTTATAAATTAGTAGCTATAGAAAAAAATAATACCTTGATACCTAAGATTAAAATTAGTGAAAATGTTGAAAAAATCACTAATCCCGGTTTTAAATCTCTGTATAGAATCTATGATAAATCTACAAAGAAAGCTATGGCAGATTTAATAGCCTTACATGATGAGAATTTTGATGGAACTAAACCTTTAGATCTGTTCGATCCAAACTTTACATGGAAGAGGAAGAAACTAAAGGCCTATACTATAAAAAATTTAATGGTGAAAATTTTTGAAGAAGGAAATTTAACCTATACTAGCCCTTCTGTTATGGAGATAAGAGAATATAGTTTAAAAGAAAGGGAAAATCTTTGGACAGAAGTTAAAAGACTACAAAACCCTCACAAGTACTATATAGATTTATCTAAAAATTTATGGAATCTAAAACAATCTCTACTTCACGATTATTCTTCTACCTTTGAAGAGTAATACACAATGTAATTGTTAAATAGGAGTAATACTATGCACAATATGAAGATAAGAATTTCTAACAATGCTTATAATTATTTTATTAAGCTTTTACAATTTCATGATGAGTATGACTGTATTCACATAACTAAAAGTAAAGCTGGATGTGGATGTAGAGGCAACTCTTTAGATGTTTACTTAGATAATGTTAATGACCATTGGATCTCTAATAAAGTTGATAGCTTAGTCATATGTTATGATGAAGATATTTCTATTAATTATTCTCATATAACTATTATTTTAAAAGAGAATAAAATTTATATAAAGGCAATCAACGAAAACATATTACCTATTAATCTTGTAAAAGGTGGTTGCTCTAAAAAACAGTCTTAATAATAAATATAAATCCCACCATTAATACTAATGGTGGGATTTTTACTTTAAAGGCATGTTTGCTTATTATCTTAATTAGTACCTATACATAATTTTCTCTATATATGATAGAAAGTGGTGATGTTTTATCATCTCTAAAACACTCATAATCATAAATGCTTTTTATTTTTATATTATTACTATATTTTGCCTCTACAAAGGGGCATTTACTTTCATTTTCTTTCCAATTATATAAGGCACATTCCTTAAAGCACTCTATCTCCTCTTCATAAGTAGTTAAAAAGGGACACTTATACATTATACCACCCCATTTATATGAAAACTTTATTACATTATAATGCATAAGACTAATAAAATAAAGGCCTTTTTCGAAATATTAAGTATTTTTTAACTATTTTAAATTAAACAAATATTTTTAATGGTTGTTCTACTGATTTATTCATAAAATGTAAACACTTCATCATATACCTAGATGTTCTCCAACCATTATAACGCTAAAGTCGCTATACATTGGCTTTTTCTTTATAAAACTATAAACCCTACAAATCCTTTCTCTACTATTACATTCCATACAAATCCCCTCTTTAATACACGGATTATTGATTTTTAATCTATTATTATTTTTAGGACACGTACTTAATTTTAATTTCTCTATCCCCTGTTTCTCATCTTTTACTATCTTATTGATGCCAATTACCATAATAACCTTTTTAGGGCCAAAGGTCATTGCAGCCACTCTATTGCCTGCTCCATCTATATTTATTAAAATACCATCTAAAGTAACTGCATTAGAACTGCATAGATACACATCGCTTAATAATTGTTCTCTCATTCTGTTTATCTTTTCTTCAATAGCGGAATTCTCTTCGTGTAGTATTAAAGTTCCACCTTTTTCCATAATATCCTTGGTCATATCTAAACTTGCAATAGTTTCTGACCCTCCAATTCCAACGGTAGTACCTACATTTATATGATACATTATAAAATTTCTTGCTTCCTCTTTCGTCTCAACATATATACTGTGAAATCCATTGTTGTTGAGATTCTTAACTACCCTTTCTGCAAGAGAAATATCATGCCATCTATTCACATTCCCCATATTATCCCCTAACCCCTTTAATTTTTAGATTTAAAATATTATATGATATCATGTGTTTCTTTTATGATAGTAATAAAAGATTTAATAACCTGAGCTGTTATTCCCCAAATAACATAGCTATTGTAAACATAAAAATACTCTTTTATATGTCCCTTTGAAAATTTATATTCTTTTCCCATTTTAAGCAAATGGAAAGGAAAACTATGATTATTTGTAGGACCAATTTCCATATTATAAAGTAGTGGTTCATTATGAATAAAAAAACTTAGTGGAACTTTAAATATATGATCTACCTCATCTTTGTTTTCCACTATTTCTTGACCTTCTAACTTAGCTACGAACACATGGATTTTCATTCCATAGGGGGTTATTAGATAATCGCTCTCTCCAACATAATCAATTGCTTCTCTGGATACATTAAGTTCTTCCATTACCTCTCTAATTGCACCTTCCTTTGGTGATTCAAAATCTTCAACCTTTCCTCCTGGCAAACATATCTCCCCTGGTTGATGTCTTAATTTATCAGCTCTTACTTCAAATATTATATATGGTACATCATCTATATATTCAATTAAAATCATTACCGCAGTTCTTTTTAATTTTTCTATAGGCTTAGATACTCTATCATTAAAAATACGAATAAATTCTTTTTCTAAAATATTTCTCACCTCTTTATCTTTTTATTATATGTCTATAGCATACCATAAATTTATGGTAAATACTTTCTTTCCATGGTTATACTTGTTGAATTATTTAGTAGATGTTATACTTAAAGAACAAAATTACCTACAAAAATAGAGAAAGTGGAGCGATGACTGTGAAGAAAAAATGTTTACCTATTTTACTATTGACAATTTTACTATGTAATGTGTTTTTTTCTACATATGCACTAGCTAATACTGCACCTAATGTAGTTGGAACTTCAGCTATTGCTATAGACTTAGATACTAATGAAATTATTTATGCCAAAAACCCTGAGGAAAAACGTCCACCTGCTAGTATTACAAAGTTAATGACTGCCTTACTATTAGCAGAAAATAAAAAAGCCGAGGATCTTCTTATATATCCTGCAGAGGCCTTAAATCAGGAGCCTTACTCCTATGGACTAAATGTTCATCCAGTAAATCCTGGAGATACCTTCTCAGGAAGAAATGCTATGGACATATTGTTACTATATTCTGGTAATGATATTGCATACACCATTGCAAAGGAAGTTGGAGGTTCAGAAGGTAATTTTATTAAAATGATGAATGCAAAGGCGAAAGAATTAGGTATGAATAATACTAATTTTGTTACAACTAATGGTCTGGATGACAATACCGATGATCATTATACTACTGCCTATGATTTAGGACTTCTTATAAAGGCAGCCTATAATAATCCATGGATTAAGGAAACTATGGCTAAAAAAACTTCCCAGGTAAATTCCACTAATGGCCCTGTAGCTGTTATTGAAAATAGAAATAAATTAATAGGAGTAGATGGCAATGTAGCTGGTAAAACTGGATACACTACTAAAGCTGGTAGATGTCTAGCTTCCATCTATAATAGAAATAACCGTAATATAGCAGTTATAGTCTTGAACTCAGAGTATAATTTCCCAGTGGATACTCAAATTTTTGAGGATATAAAAGTATTAGCAGATCATAGTTTTAGTGCTTCCAAAGTGCCTATTAAAACTAAGAATGAAGAGTTACATTCTGTGAATTTAGAATATAAAGTACTACCCTTTATTGGACCTAAGAAAAGCCTTAAGCTACCTTTAACACTTCACGAGGATATTACAGCATATGATACTGATCTAACACCAGAATTTAAATATGATGTAAATTCAATAAGTTCATGGTCATTAAGTAAAAACAAATCTGTAGGTAAGGTTACTATGAACTTAAAGAATTCTTCTAATGAATTTCTTTTATACCCAACTATGTCAACCATGGATTTAATAAAAGAAAACATCATTTATTACATTATATGTATTATAGTGATTATACTTATAATATGTCTAATATGTATCTTTACTCTAAAGTTAAAAAGAAAACGTAGAAAAAAATTGTTTAGATAGAAAATAGAAAATAGAAAAGAATAAACCATTGTAAAAAATGGTTTATTCTTTTATTACACCTTGAATATACACTTTAAAATTCTTATTCCAATTTCTATATAATTCTTCATCCATATCCTTTAAGTAGAAAAAGAATTCTCCAATTTTCCCTCTCTTAAATATCCCTTTCATCAAATGTGTTGGATAATGCACTACCTTATCATAGTTGTTCTTAGGGTCTATTACCTTAAGGGAGAAATCTGGCTGAACATATAAATCCTTACATCTTATATCTAATTTCTTATAACGAAGCTTTCTAAAATCATCAATTAGTGCAACTAAATTTTCTACAAGTTCTCTATTTAAGTTATTATGTCTTAAATATTTATCTAATCGAATTCCATCCACATATTCTCTTATTACATAAAAATCCCCATAGGAAAATATTTTAGGAAAAGACGAACATTTTTTAGAAGCTATTAGTATTTCTCTCTCTTTTTCACATACTTTTTTATCATTAAAAATCTTTATTATAGTACTTTTGTCAATCCTATATACTACACCATTATTACCTTTTCCTAAGTACTCAGCACTTTTTATAACTTCTTCAATTTCTTCACTTAAGTATATGGCATTGGTAAAATGTCTAGACATACTTCCTCCTAAATAAAGTTTTGTAGTAAATTATATGCGATATACTAGAAAGTTATTATTTCTTTTTAATATTATTACCTCTTCTAGCATTTTTACTGCTCGATGAAGTCTTAGTATTTTTTTTACCTGTACTATTTTTTTTTGATATCCTAGTGTTTTTTGTTACAATAGATTTTTTTGAAGCAACTGGTGTCTTTACAACACTTTTCACCTCTACCACTCTCCCTTGAGAAAGAGTTCTTTCACTTATATTTATATTAAGTTTATTCATATATCCATTGAGAGTTTTTAGCTCACTAGGGGCTACAATAGATATTACTGTACCTTTGCCATCGCCTCTTGCTGCTCTTCCACTTCTATGTAAATACACATTTACGTCCTCTGGTAAATCAATGTTAAATATATAGGATACTCCTTGTATATCTAATCCTCTGCTAGATAGGTCAGAAGAGATTAATAAATTTATTTTTCCCAGTTTAAAATCGCTCATGGTCTTTCTTCTCTCATTTTTTATGAAGCTTCCATGAATACCATCAACCTTTAAGTCATGAAATTTTAACTTTTCTGTCAATGCTTCTATTTCATGAGTTGTATTAATAAAGCCAATTGCCTTTTTAGGATTTAAAGATGCCATAAGCTTTCTTAATACTAAAACCTTATCTCTCTTTTCACAAACTATGTATAGATGTGTTAAATTAGGATTTACTTTTACCTCATCACTACATTTTACAATTTCAGCTTCTTTCATCAGTGCTTTTGCAGAACTAATGCACTCCTCTGTTAACGTTGCTGAAAACATAAGTACCTGTCTATCTCTGAGCGTAGTTTTTATGACAGCTTTAACACTTTCTATATTGTTTTCCTCTAGCAATTTATCGCACTCATCTACAACTATAGTTTTCACTGTATGAGCAGAGATTTTTTTCAATTTTATAAGCTCTAGAATTCTGCCTGGAGATCCTATTACAAATTGAGGTTTTTCCTTTAATTTCTCTATCTGTCTTTTTATATTAATATCTCCCATAATAACTGTAGACGTCAATGGAAGCTCTGACTTAATTGCTAATTCCTTTATAACTTCATTAACCTGTAGAGCTAACTCATGGGTAGGAACTAGTATAATAAATTGATTTTCTCTTTTCTCATAGTTAACCTTTTCTATTAGTGGTAAAATATATGCCAATGTTTTCCCACTTCCTGTATGGCTCTCTACCATCAAATCTATACCTTCTGATATCTGTGGAATGGCTTTTTCTTGAACCATTCTAGGCGATTCTATATTCATATCTTTCAATGCCACTATTAAATTTTCATTTACATTTAAATCTTTAAAATTTGCCATATTATCATCTCCAATTATACTGAATATTTGTGTAAAATATAGTTAAAATACAGAACATAAGTTTGATATTTAATTTTTACTATGCTATAATCTAATGGAATGAGAGGTGTTTTCATGATTGAACTAAAAAGTAAACAACTAGAAATATACGAATTCATAAAACAACAAGTTGCTATTAAAGGATATCCACCTTCTGTCAGAGAAATATGTGAAGCTGTAAACCTAAGTTCAACCTCAACTGTTCATGGTCATCTTTCACGACTTGAGAAGAAAGGTTTAATAAGAAGAGATCCAACAAAACCTAGAGCAATAGAGCTTCTACTTGAATCTCCAATAAAAAAGGAAATGATAGATATTCCTATTATTGGCAAAGTAACTGCTGGAGTTCCAATACTTGCTCAAGAATATATCGAAGACTATTTAACTCTTCCTATTAGTTTTGTGAAAAGTAATAAAGAACTATACATACTTAAGGTATCTGGTGAAAGTATGATTGAGGCAGGAATATATGATGGTGACTTAGCTATCATAGAAAAGACTTCCTCTTGTACAAATGGTGATATAATTGTTGCATTAATTGATAATGATGCTACAATTAAAAGATTTTTCAAGGAAAGTGGATATATAAGACTTCAACCTGAAAATTCTTCTATGAATCCTATAATAGTTAAAGATTGTACCATATTAGGTAAACTAGTTGGAATCTATCGACAATATTAAGAAGCTTATAAAGCTTCTTAATATTTTTTTATTTTGTAGGTACATTCAAAAATAACTAGTTATTATTTCATTATTTTAGAAAGGGCTATAAGCACTCCCGTCTTTCCATGTTCAAAGGTAAGTCCACCTTGAAGATATGCAATATAAGGCTCTCTAATTGGAGCGTCTGCTGATAACTCAATAGAGGATCCTTGTACAAAAGCTCCTGCAGCCATGATAACCTGATCTTTATATCCTGGCATATCCCACGGTTCACATTGGACAAAAGAATCAATTGGGGACCCAGCTTGTATACCCTTGCAGAAATTAATAACCTTTTCCTTATCTCCGAATTTTACTGCTTGAATTATATCACTTCTTTTATCATTGTACTTAGGGAGTACTTCAAAACCTGCCAATTCCATTACTCTAGCACAGAATATTGAGGTTTTCACCGCTTCCATTGCCACATGAGGCGCAAAAAATAAACCTTGATATAAACTTCTCATAACTCCAAAAGTAGATCCACACTCCCCACCAATACCTGGAATTGTGAGTCTATAGGCAGCTTGAGTTACATACTTTTCTTTTCCTGCAATATATCCCCCAGTAGGTGCTATCCCTCCACCAATATTTTTAATTAGTGAACCTGCTACTATGTCCGCTCCTACATCAGTAGGCTCTATAGTTTGTATAAATTCTCCATAGCAGTTATCCACAAAACATATGATTTCACTATTAAAGTCTTTTACTACACTAATAATAAGTTCTATCTCTTCAACTAAAAGAGACTTTCTCCAGCCATAGCCTGTAGACCTTTGAATATGTACTAACTTTATGGTACTATCATTTTTAAGTACCTCTAAGACCTCTTTAATATTAACTTTTCCTTCACCTGTTAATTCTATTTGTTTATATTTAACTCCATATTCTCTTAATGATCCTATATTTTCTTCTCCACTGATGCCTATTATGCTATGAAGAGTATCATAAGGAGTTCCACAAACACTAACCATGGTATCTCCAGGTCTTAAATTTCCCAAAAGAGCTGCACCTATAGCATGAGTTCCATTTACAAAATGTGGTCTAACCAGTGCCGATTCTGTATTAAATATTCTAGCAAAAACTAGATCCAGTGAATCTCTTCCTACATCACCATAGCCATAACCGCTGGAATTGGTAAAGTGCATATCACTAATTCTTTCCTTCTGCAATGCATTCAATACTTTCAATTGATTATATTCCCTAATATCATCAAGTTTTTCAAACTCACTTTTGATATCTTTCATTGCTATATCTGAAAGTTCAAATAAATTCTCAGTTATATTAAAGTTATTAATTAAATATTCTTTAGTTATATCTATCACAAAAATCTCTCCTTAATCATAAATTGACATAATAATACTATCATAGCTACTATGAATAATCAAACAATATAACTATGTTTAAAAATATAATAGACTAGAACCTAATGCCCTAGTCTATTATATAATTATTCTTCTTTAGTTCCATCCGCTAAATTACTAAATAATATCATTTTTGCTGGAGTGATAGTAGATATAGCGTGTTTATATATTAGCATTTGTTTCCCATCACTATTCAAAATCACCGTAAAATTATCAAATCCAGTTACCATCCCTTTTATTTGAAAGCCATTAGTCAAATGTATTGTCACACCTATTTTGTTTTTTCTAGCACCATTTAAAAATATGTCTTGTAAATTATTTGCAGTTTTACTCATACCCATACCTCCAAAGTTATAAAATATTGATTATGTAGATTATACTATTTAAGAAATTACTTTGATTCCTTTCTTTCTTTATAATGATCTATTATAAATCTAGTTACCTCTTTATCATCTCTAAAGTTATCTTTATCTACCCAAACTACTCTAGGATCTTTTCTAAACCAAGTAAGTTGTCTTTTAGCGTAATTCCTACTAAATTGTTTAATCAAATCTACGGCCTTTTCTAAGGAGATTTCCCCATCTAAATAAGATAAGATTTCCTTATAGCCAATACCCTTCATAGACTGCATATCACAAGTATATCCTTCTTTTTGCAAACTTATAACCTCTTCTAGTAAACCTTTTTCGAACATTATATCTACTCTTTTATTAATTCTAGAATATAATTCTTCCCTATTCATATTTAACACATAATAAAATACATTATAAGGTATTTTATAAACATCTTCATCCTTTGAAAAACTTGAAAATGGTTTTCCACTAACTTTGTATACTTCTAATGCCCTAATTACTCTTTTTAAATTATTAGAAGGTATTCTTTCACAACTTAATGGATCTACTTCTCTAAGTAGTCCGTAAATATAATCTTTCCCCTTCTCTTCAGCAAGCTGAGCTAGGTAATCTCTATATCCTTCATCTCTATCAGTACCAGCAAAACTATAATTATATATAAGAGAATTAATATATAGTCCAGTACCTCCTACTACCATTGGTAGATTTCCTCTTTCATATATCTTCTCTATTTCACTCTTAGCTCTTTCACTAAAGGCTGCTACGCTAAATTCTTCACTTGGGTCTAGAAAATCAATGAGATGATGATCTATTCCTCTCATTTCATCACTTCCAATTTTTGCTGACCCAATATCCATTTTTTTATATATTTGCATAGAATCAGCTGAAATAATTTCTCCCTTTAATTCTTCAGCTATATTAATAGATATTTCTGTTTTCCCTACAGCTGTAGGTCCTGCTAATATAAATAAATTTTTCATATACTTTCCTCTAACATTATTTCAGCTATTTTAAAAAATATCTAGTATCTTTCCTAGGTATATTTCTTAAACGCTTTAAATTATTCTTCTAAATACTTTTTCAATATCCTTTATGGAATACTTTACTATAGTTGGCCTACCATGCGGACATGTGAAGGGTTCCTCTATATATCTTAATTCCTCAATTAAATAATCCATTTCTATGTTACTTAATTTATTGTTGGCTTTAACAGACGCTTTACATGAAATGCTCGCTATTTTATTATATTTCACCTCAACTGTGCTCCCATTCCCAAGTCTCTTTATATTTTCTAATATATCATAAAAAAGCTCCTTAATATTAGGTTTACCTAATATTAGAGGTGTCTCTCTGATAATAATAGCATTATCTCCAAATTCTTCTATTAAAAAACCAGTTTTCTCAAAAACTTCTGCATTTTCTTTATATATTTCATAGTCCTCGAAATTTAACTCTATCATCATAGGTTCTAGTAATATTTGGCTCACTACTTGAGAATTTTTAATTTCTTTAATATATTTCTCAAAATTTATTTTCTCATGGGCAGCATGTTGATCAATTATATATAGTTGATCCCCACTTTCCCCTAATATATAGCTGCTATAAAACTGTCCAATAATTTTTAAAGAAGGAAATTTAGGTGTTTTTCTTTGTTCCTTAATTCCATAATCTGTGTAATTGACTTCATCAGTAACACCTTCTTTTTCTTTAATATATTCTTTAACTGATATTTCTTCAGCTTCCTTCACTTTTTCTTCTAATATAATATCACTATTAGAAATATACCCACCATGATTATTTCCAAGGAAATTATTACCTTTTAATTCCATTGGAAACTCAACTTGAATTAATTCCCCATAATCAATCTTTTTTTCCTTTTCTTCTTTTTCCTCATCTATAGCAAATGAGCTTCTATAACTCTCCTTTAATGCATTATGTACCCCATCAAAAACAGTTTTAAATAGTGTGCGTTCTTCCAAAAATTTCACTTCACTCTTTGTTGGATGAACATTAGGATCTATATACTCTGGAAATATTTCCAAAAACACAGTGAAAAATGGAAATTTGTTTACTGTCGCAAAGGATCTAAAAGCATTTTCCACAGCAGTTGTAATTAAACTATTTTTTATAATACGCTTATTAACAAATATAGTTTGCCTATTTCTACTTCCTCTACTTATGGACTCTTTACCAATAAATCCATATACAGATACTATATCATTATGATTTTCTATGGGTAATATATTTTCATATACTTCTTTTCCATATAGAACTCTTAAAGTATCTCTTAAGTTTTCTCCACCAAAAGTTTTATAAATTTCTTTTCCATCATTATAAAGTTTAAAGGACACATCGTAATTTCCCATGGCCAATTTTAAAACCAAATCATTTATTATAGCTTTTTCTCTTTGAGTAGATTTTAAAAACTTTTGCCTTGCTGGAACATTATAAAATAAATCTCTTATTTCTATCTCCGTACCTCTATTAAATCCTACTTCTGTTATATGTTTTATATTTCCACCTTCAATATATATTTCTTTTCCAAAATCTATACTATCTATTCTAGATTTCATCCTTACTTTTGATACAGATGCTATACTAGCCAATGCCTCTCCTCTAAATCCAAAGGAATTAATATTATATATATCTTCTATATTCTTTATTTTACTTGTTCCATGAGGCATAAAAGCCTTCTCTACATCCTCTGGATAAATACCTTCACCATCATCGCTAATTCGTATAAGGGTTGATCCACCATCTTCAATTTCAATGATTATATTCTTGCTACCAGCATCTATACTATTTTCAACCAATTCTTTTACTACTGAACTAGGTCTTTCTACCACTTCACCTGCAGCTATTTTATTTGAAGTTTCTTCACTTAATAAATTTATCCTTTTCATACCTCACCAACTTTCTAAAGTATTTTCAAAGATTTAATTAGTAAATAAGCTATAATTATCCTTATTTTCTGCATTACTTTCTTTTAAATACCTAAGACTACAATTCTTTAGCCTTATTTATAATTTCGTACAACTTATTAAAGCCCTCCATTGGGTTCAGCTTTAAAATATCTATATTGGATATTTCTTTCACCAAATTTTTAATTGCTATATCTTCAAAGCTAATTTGAAAAGATGGGTTTGAGTCAACCGCAACTTCATTTGCATGAGCTTTTTTTAAATCTTCTTTATCTTTAAGAGTATTCTCTTTATTTTTTATAGAAACTTCCTCATCTTCTTTATTATCCTCTAATTTTAATAATATTTCCCTAGCTCTAACAATAACCTGCTCTGGTAATCCTGCTAATTTTGCCACCTCTATACCATAGGATTCATCTGCTCCCCCTCTAATTATCTTTCTTAAGAAGATTATACTATTATCTACTTTTTTAGCTGCTATAGAGTAGTTTTTAACTCCAGCTATTTCACCTTCTAATTTTGTAAGTTCATGATAATGAGTTGCAAAAAGGGTTTTGCATTTTATATTAGAGGTATTACATATATATTCAATAACAGACCATGCAATGCTAAGTCCATCATAGGTGCTAGTTCCTCTACCTACTTCATCTAGAAGTACTAAACTATTTCCTGTAGCATTTTTTAATATATTTGATACCTCCCACATTTCTACCATGAAGGTACTTTTTCCTCCTGCTAAATCATCGGACGCACCTATTCTTGTAAATATTTTATCACATATAGAGATATTTGCCTTCTTTGCAGGGACAAAGCTACCTATTTGAGTCAAAATACTTATTAATGCTACCTGCCTCATATATGTAGATTTTCCAGCCATATTAGGACCAGTGATTAACATCAATCTATTATCTATATTGTCAAGGGTTGTATCATTGGCAACAAAACTATTGTTCTTTGTTAATTGTTCTACAACTGGATGTCTTCCCTCTATAATTGATATTTCACCTTTTACATTTATCTCCGGCTTCACGTAATTATTCTCTTTTCCAACTACTGATAATGACCAAAGACAATCTATTTCAGAAATTAATTTTGCCGTACTTTTCATCCTATCAATATTTTTCTCTAAGGAATTTCTTATTTCAACAAATATCTCATATTCTAAAGTTATCAGCTTCTCCTCTGCACCTAACACTTTTTCTTCCATTTCTTTAAGTTCTGGTGTTATGTATCTCTCTGCATTTGATAGGGTTTGTTTTCTTATATATCTACCTTCTGGCACTGAAGATAAGTTTGCCTTAGTTATTTCAATAAAATATCCAAAGACTTTATTGTAGCCAATTTTTAAAGACCTAATCCCTGTTACTTCTTTCTCACTATTCTCTAATTGTGATATCCATAGCTTTCCATTGCTCTTAGCTTCTCTTAGATTATCAACTTCTTTATTATATCCCGATTTAATTATATTTCCTTCCTTTATTGAAAGACCAGGACTATCTATTATAGCCTGTTCCAATAGTTCATATATATCTTGAAGGGTGTCTATCTTCTTGAAAATATTTAAAAGTAACTTACTTTTGCTCTTTTCTAATAACATTCTCACATTAGGTATTTTGGATATAGATGTCTTTAATGCCATAAGTTCCTTTGCATTAATAGCTTTAGAACTTATTTTCCCAACTAATCTTTCTATATCATATATATCTCTTAAGGCGTCCTTTAAACTCTCCAATAAATCTATAGAACTAGATAATTCTTCTATAGCACCCTGCCTATCTAGAATACTTTCAACATTAAGCAGTGGTTCTTCAAGCCATTTTCTAATCCGCCTTCCACCCATTGCTGTATTAGTTTTATCTATAACTGATAATAGAGTTCCCCTTTTGCTCTTATCTCTCAAATTTTCCATTATTTCTAAATTCCTACGTGAGTTTATATCCATCATCATAAAATTACATACATCATATACTTCTATTTTATTTATATGACATAGTGAATCCTTCTGAGTATCTCTTATATAATTAATTATACCATTGCAACCACAAATTTCTGTAGGAGTTAACTTAATATCATTTAAATTTGAAAATTGAGCCTCCAGGCTTGAAATGTTTTCATTAAAATATTTCTTATTAAAATAAGATGTGGAGAAATTCATTCTTTCCTTTAATTCATCTAATAAATTATGGGAAAAACCTTCTGGCACAACTACTTCTGAAGGTTCAAATTTACAGATTTCATCAATAATACCACTTCCGTTTAAAGATGTCTCAGTACAATAAAATTCACCTGTAGATAAATCACAAGAGGATAGACAAACATTCTCACCATCTAAAAACAAAGATACAATGAAGTTATTTTTGCTTTCCTCCAAATAAGATGAATTCGTATAGGTTCCTGGAGTTACTATTTTTATTATATCCCTTTTAACTATACCCTTTGCAACCGCTGGATCTTCAACCTGTTCGCATATTGCTACTTTAAATCCTTTACTTACCAAGGTTGAAATATAGTTTTCTGCTGCATGAAAAGGTACTCCACACATAGGAGCTCTATTTTCCAGTCCACAATCTCTACCTGTTAAAGTCAACTCTAACTCTCTAGAAGCCACTTCTGCATCCTCAAAAAACATTTCATAAAAATCACCTAATCTAAAAAAGAGAATAGCATCTTTAGATTTTTCTTTTACTTCAAAGTATTGTATCATCATTGGCGTTAATGCCATAAATCATCTCCCCTTTTCTTAAAAATTATTATAAGCCATCTAAAAGAATTTCACTAGTCTTATACTATTCTTTTTCCTTTAGATACATAAAAAAGCGACTAAGTCGCTTTTTTATACTTCTTCTCCTACTAATGAAAAAGATTGTGCCTTAGTAATTTTTACATTAACTAAATTACCTATATTTTCACCGCTGCCCTCAAAATTCACTAGTTTTCCAGTCCTAGTTCTACCAGTAAGTTTACTATCATCGCTCTTACTTTTACCTTCTACTAAAACTTCAACGGTTTTACCATTATACTCACTATTTTTCTTAGCACATATTTCGTTTACAGTTTCAACTAATTTATTAAATCTTTCTTTTTTAACCCCTTCATCTACTTGATCAAACATTAAATCTGCTGGGGTTCCCTGCCTCTTTGAATATAGGAAGGTAAAGGCTGAATCATATTCTACCTCTTTAATAAGATTTAGTGTATCTTCAAAATCTTCATCTGTTTCTCCAGGAAAACCTACTATTATATCTGTAGTAAGAGCAACATTAGGAATTCTTTCCTTAATTTTTCTAATTGATTCTAAATATTGTTCTCTTGTATAATGTCTATTCATTTTCTTTAGAATTCTACTTGAACCAGACTGAACTGGTAGATGTATATATTCACAAAGCTTAGAGCCTTCAGCTATTGCATCTATAACTTCTTCACTTAAGTCCTTAGGATGTGAAGTCATAAACCTAACTCTTTCTAATCCATCTATCTTATCAATTCTTCTTAAAAGTTCAGCAAAATTAATCTCAGGTTCTAAGCCTTTACCATAAGAGTTAACATTCTGCCCTAATAGTGTAACCTCTTTATAGCCTTCGCTAACCATTCCCTCAATTTCTTTTATTATCTCTTCTGGATTTCTACTTCTTTCTCTACCTCTTACATGTGGTACTATGCAGTAAGTACAAAAATTATTGCATCCATACATTATTGTAACAAAGCCTTTAATACTACTAGCTCTATCTACAGGTGCACCTTCAATAATATCAGCTTCTTTATCCCAAATTTCAATAATAGGTCTTTCTCCACCTAATGCTCTCCCTAAGTACTCAGTAAACTTATATGCATTATGAGTTCCTATAATAATATCTATAAATGGGAATTTTGAAATTATCCTTTGAGCCATTCCCTCTTGTTGCATCATACACCCAGTAACTGCTATAACAACTTCTGGACGCTCTTTTTTTAATTTTTTAAGTGCTCCAAGGTTTCCATCTACCTTTTGCTCAGCATTTTCTCTAACACAACAGGTATTAAATATAATAATATCTGCCTCTTCTTTACTTTCTGTTCTTGTATGTCCTAATGGCTTTAGTCCTCCTGAAAGTTTTTCTGAATCTTCTTCATTCATTTGGCAGCCCCAAGTCTCTATATAGTATTTTAAATTTTTATTCATTAATAGTTTCTCCTCCAGTAATCTAAAGTTTAAGTTTCGAATTTAAATATTGTGTATAATATGCTATAAATAAACAATCTACTCACTATTTACTTTCTCTGAATACCTGATTTTAAATCATTATCAATTTAGTATTATAGCATATATAGGGCTATTAATAAACTTTATTAATAAAAATTTTTTATTCGTATATTTATTATTATAACTTAAAATCTATAAAGATTAAGGAAACTTAAATACTTCTATATTTCGAGAATATTTAAGTCTTCAAATAATCATATAGAACTTTACCATTTATTTTCATAAAGGCCTATATTCCTTTTTCTGTAATTAATTTATATAACTCTGATTCTTCCTTGATAATTCTTTTTTTTATTCTGTTTAAAATATCATCAGTTTGTATTTTGAATATACCAATGTTATCAAGAATTTTACTCTTAGTATTAAATTTATTTTTATAATCTACATAAGCCCCTGCAATATACCCCATCTCATCAATATATACATTTGACATATCTTTTAATTTACTATCTTCACCATTAAATAATGCTGGATATAGAAATCTATCTTCCATACTTAAATGAATTTTTATTTTGCCAGCTAAACTATTTATATGCCTTACTAGATCTTCTAAATGATTGTCATAATCTTTTCTCATAACTAAACTATTCATGTGATTTATTTCTTCCATAATATCTTTATGTTGTCTCTTAAAATTATCTATATTTACCATAATTAACGCTCCATTTCTTATATTTAACACTTTACTTGATTTTATTATAAGTTCCAATTATTTAAAATTCTGTAACCTTAGTTACGTACAGTGCATAAGTTTATATAAGCTAATTATATTTAAAATTCAATATAAAAAGCCCTAAATACTATTCTAAATTCCTATAGTATTTAAGGCTTTCTTTAATTATTTACATTTTTAAACTAAAATAAATTACCATTTTCCATCATATTTAATAGGTTTCGCTTTTTCATTACCTGTTTTTGCTTTGCCCTGTATCTCTGGTACAACATGAGTTTCGTTTTTAGGAAATTTCTGTTTTTTGTTGCTTTCGGTGCCATGTGGTTCTTCTACATTGGGTCTTCTCATACCAGCCTTAGCCATAGTTCTTTCCTCCTTTAAATAAAATGTGAAGTGACTTATTTAGTGAATTGCAACCTACGGTTGCAGTGAAGTGCGCCTTTAGCACAGAGAGTTGACTTCGTCAGAGAAAAAGATTTTTTTCAAGCAAAAAAACTCTTTACGAACGTAGTGAGTAACTCTCTGTGAACGAAGTGANNTTCTCTGTGCCTATGGCACAATTCTCTGCGACAATAAGTCGCAATTCACTAAATAAAATGCTTCACATTTTATTTATAGTTTGTACGAAACTCTAATTTTTATTCTATTTCTTTATGTCTATCTATAAACTCTTTGAGAAATTTCACAGTTTCATTAGGATACCTACCAACAGTAACTTCACCGCAGAGCATAAATCCATCTACTGGAATTTTAATTAAATTATATAACTCATTTACTTCACTTATACATGGAGTAATATTTTTCTTCATTGACTCCAATAAGTAAGTAGACACAATCACTGGTTTTGAAAAATCCCTACACTGATTTATAATTTGTTCTTGAATAACAGGAACATAATTAATATCGACTTCACCCAATATATCTCCTCTTCCAACAATGATTCCATCTACATGAGGTAATATTTCTTTTAGATTCTGAGCACCCTCTAAACATTCAATCTTTCCATATATTAAAGGAACTTTGCTAGAATTTATCTTTTTTAAGGAGCTTTCAACTATTCTCCTTAAACTTAGAATATCACTACCATCTACAACATATGAAAGGCAAATAATATCTACACTATTCTTAACTCCCCAAGTTATATCATCTATATCCTTTTGGGTAATACTTGTTCCTTCTCTGTCCATTCCTGGCAAATTAACACCCTTCTCTGCTCTAATTATTCCACCTTTGACAACCTCGGTGATGATATACTCACTGGAAAGTTTTTTTTCTAATATTTTAAATTCCATTGTTCCATCTTTCATCATTATCCTGTTGACATTCTCCAATAGCTGAAATTTTCCATTAAAACTTATAGGTATTTTTTTTTCACCAATGTTATTTTTCTTTTTAAAGAATTCCTCACTACAAAAACATATTACATCACCTATTTTTGTCTTTATTTCTTCTTTAAATAGTTTTGATATTCTCACCTTATTCCCTTGTAAATCCTGTAATTTTAATACATTTGGATGTTTATCCTCTAAATATTTTATAAAAGTTTCACATTGACTATAATTTATATGGGAGAAATTAAATCTAATTATATTTCCACCTGCACTAATTAGTTTTTCTAAGTCTTCAGTGGTTTTTATATTTGGACCTGTGGAACAAACTATTTTCATTTTAGATACCTACCTACTCAAATTTTAGTCCTTTTAGTTTTTTACCTAACATATCTGCAAGAGCAACTTCACTGTTATCATTGTATTTTTTATATTCTCTATTTACTTCCATGGCATCCTCTATGCTAAGAGATATCCTTTTATTTATTTCATCAACCTCAAGCACCTTAACATTTACATTTTCACCAATTTTAAGTTTATCTTCCGGCTTAGTTATATTCTCATCGCTTATTTCATTTATATGCACTAAACCCTCAACACCCTCTTTTAACTCAACAAAGGAACCAAATTTGGCAAATCTAGTTATTGTTCCTTGAATTATTTCTCCAATACTAATAACCTCTTTAATATTATCCCAGGGATCTTTAATTGTATCTTTTAAAGAAAGTCCTAGTCTCTTCTTATCTATGTCTATAGATATAACATATACCTGAACCTGGTCTCCTTCACTAACTATATCTTGTGGATTAACAACTCTTTTCCAGCTTAAATCACTTAAATGTATTAACCCTTCAATTCCTCCTATATCCACAAACGCCCCAAATTTGACTAATTTACTCACTCTTCCTTTTATGAGTTCTCCTACCTTTATAGAACTCCATAGCTGCTGTTCTATTTTCTTTTTATCTATTTCTTCTATAATTCTTCTAGAAAGAACTATTTTTCTATCCATCTTGTTAAACTCAATAATTTGTACCTGAAGCTCTTTCCCAACAAAATCTTTTAAGTTTTCTACATAATTAACGCTTAGTTGAGATGCTGGGATAAATGCCCTTAGACCAAATAATTCTGTAATAACTCCACCCTTTACTTCGTCTTTTACTATAACTATTATTTTACTTTTTTTCTTATATATATCTTCAATCTTATCCCATACTAATATTTCATCAGCTTTTCTCTTAGAGATTATTATATGACCATCTCCATCATTATATTTTAAGACTATTCCACTGACTTCATCTCCAACTTTAATTACATCTTCAACATTAAATTCTTTTTCATAGCACAACTGATCTTTAGGAATTAATCCATCATACATAACTCCTAAATTTATTATGGCCCCTTCATTATTAACAGATAGAACAGTTCCTGTTACTAAATCTCCCTCATTAATATGTTTAAAAGAATCATCAATTTCATTTAAGAAATCATTCATTGATATATCATTACTCATAAAAATCTTTAGCAAATACTTTATGCAGTATTCTGCTAAACTTCACATCCTTTCAAAATTTTAAAAATGCAGACTCTCAGTAATATTATACCACTGAACGCCTGCATTTTATAAATTATTTACTTATGTAGCCTTTATTAACCACAACTACTACATCCAGCGCATCCGCCGCCTTCTGGTTTGTTTTCAGGTTCGATTGAGAATCCACCTCTGCCATTTTCATCTGCAGATAGTATTGAAAGTTCTCCAAATTGATCAGTAACCTTTTTATCTACTAAAAAAGTTAATCCATCTATAACTTCTGTATTATCTGTTTCCTTTTGTTCATCTAGAACAAGATTAAATGCTGCACCACCACAGCCCATACCTGCAAAATGTATTCTAACAATATTTGCAGTTACTTCATTATCTTTTAGAAATTGTTGAAATTCCTTTGAAGCGTTATCGCTCATTTTAACAATTGCCATATTTTTTTACCTCACTTCACCTATATTTGTATTATCTAACTTATTATTATTATGTGCAAAAATCTCTTTTGTATCTAAAGTTTTAAAAGATATTTTATTAATAATACAATTCTATAATACCATAGATGTTTTTGCTGTCAATATACTCAAATTCAACTTAATTATCGTGTTAATTTTCAAGACCAGCTGTAGTTGCTATTTTATTATAAATAAATCTTATTTGTTAATAATAATTTAATTTTATTGTAATCTTTACCTTCATTTATAAATTTATAAATTTATAAATGAATTTCTTATTATTGCTTACAATAATTTTTTAGAAAATTTATTTATCCTTGATACACTCATTATTTAACTTTTCACATTAAAAGGGATACTCCTATGAGTATCCACATTTTTATTGAATCATATCACAATTAATAAAAGATGAAACTAAAGCTACAATATTAGAATAATTTGAGAAGAAAGTACCCCTATTATTAGATTGCTGTCCTTCAAAAGTTGCCATTCCAGAAGCTATTGATATAGCCCTAGCTCGCATTAATCCTAATGGTACAAATTCAACTAGTTGGAATTGTTTTGTTATTAATTCTCCACATCCTGATTGTATTATGGATTGTTCTAATACTTCTTTTATAGCATTTAGACCTTCGCATCCAGACGGTGGTTCAATATCAGGAATATATAGTAATATGCCCTCTTCTTCAGCTAATGGAGTGTTGATATATATTCTATGATTTGGGAAATCTATACCTACTATATTAAATATTGGTACAGATATATTAATATTTGTAAGAGTTCTTGTACAAAGCATTCCATTGGTAACAATACTATTTCTATCTATAACTATAATTCTTCTATTATTGTTTGTATCACCTTTAAAGAAAACATTTATTTGCATTGGTGGAAGTTCATTTTCTATAATGAAGTCAATTAATGCCAATAAGAACTGCTCAGTTCTTGAAGAACAATATTCACAACAATTACTTCCTCTTGGTCCCGTTGGTCCCGTTGCTCCCGTTACTCCTGTTTGTCCTGTTAACCCTCTTGGACCTGTTGGGCCTGTTGGACCTGTTGCTCCTCTTGGTCCTGTTGGACCTGTTGGACCTGTTGGGCCTGTTAATCCCCTTGGACCTGTTGGGCCTGTTGGTCCCGTTGCTCCAGTCTCTCCCGTGAATCCTCTTGGGCCTGTTG
>DFXM01000046.1:179414-265733 GCA_002381695.1 Clostridium sp. UBA4108
ATCCCCTTGGACCTGTTGGTCCTGTTGGTCCTGTTGGTCCCGTTGCTCCAGTTTCTCCTGTGAATCCTCTTTGGCCTGTTGGTCCTGTTGGACCCGTTGCTCCCGTTGCTCCAGTTGCTCCCGTTGCTCCAGTTGCTCCTGTTTCTCCTGTGAATCCTCTTGGGCCTGTTGGGCCTGTTGATCCTGTTGGGCCTGTTGGTCCTGTTGCTCCTGTTGGTCCTGTTGGGCCTGTTAATCCCCTTGGACCTGTTGGGCCTGTTGGTCCCGTTGCTCCAGTTGCTCCTGTTTCTCCTGTGAATCCTCTTGGACCTGTTGGGCCTGTTGCTCCTGTTGGGCCTATTGCTCCTGTTGGGCCTGTTGCTCCTGTTAATCCCCTTGATCCTGTTGGGCCTGTTGGTCCCGTTGCTCCAGTCTCTCCTGTGAATCCTCTTGGGCCTGTTGGTCCTGTTGGACCTGTTGGACCTGTTGGGCCTTGATATCCTCTTAACCCTTGAATTCCTGGAATTCCTTGTGGCCCTTCTGGTCCCTGTGGTCCCCTAGGTCCCATCTGCCCTTGTATTCCCTGTGGCCCTCTTGGGCCTGGCGGACCTGGTGGACCTGGTGGACCTGGTGATGGACAAGGGCAAGGACAGTGGCGTATATGATTATTAGATTGGGATAGTAAATTTACTAACAACTTAATCTTATTATATATATCCATGTTATTACTATTCATCTATAAACACCTTCTGCACATAAAATATAGTAGGGAAATCCCTACTATTATCTTATGTTCATCAAATTATATTGTTACAACTATATGAATTAACATAACATTATCGAATTATACTATGGATTTGTCTATTTTAAAATTATCTATTGGTAAAATTTCATTAGAAAACATTCTATATGAATGCTTTTCATAGGATATTTTTATAATATCTTCAGTTACAATTTTCCCTCTATTAATATAATCTTCAAAATCATAGCAGGTTAAAATATCTATACTTTTATCCATGCATACTTCAATAAAATTAAATATTATATTTTTATATATTGTATAAGAACTTTTATTAATTATTTCACTACTGTCAAAAAGAAGATTTACATTTGAAAATCCTTTATTTATTATTTTAAGTCTATGTTTGTCTACATACTTATAAATACATTCTTTATCATCCAATGTAGTTTCAATCATAAGCACATCAATATTTATATTTTCCAACATACACTTTTCATTATCATCTAAATTATTTATTAATAGCTCATATATATTTTTATCTATAAACATCAGTGTGTATATATTGTTTTCCATATTTTTCTTTATATATTTATATAAATTTATTAAATAATGATCCTTTCCATAATAATAGAAACATATATTTCTTCCATTATGCCCTTTCATAAATATCCTCCTCACTGTAATAAAATGGAATTTATTTTAAATATTCTATTTTATTTCACAATACCCTTTATAATATTTATATTATTTATAGTTAATTTATATGCTTATTTGACATAGAAATTAAAATTTATGTAATAGAAAATAAAAATTAACTACTATATAACTTTTCATAAAGAAATGTGTTATACTATGTTTTATATGAAATAAAATATGGTTAAAATATGTATAGTGGGTATTGACCATTAACTAGTTGTATCGTAAAATCTTTCATATGTAATTTGTAAATTATGCCACTAAGGAGGAAAAACTATGTGTGGATTTGTAACATTTTTTAGTAATTCAACCATTAAAGAAGAAAGTAAAGAATCTCTCCGAAATATGAGAAAAGCTATTACTCATCGTGGTCCTAACCAAGATGGAGAATATATGGATGATAATGTGTATTTGGGCTTTCGAAGATTAAGTATCTTAGACTTAGAAAATGGAATTCAACCTTATTCCTATAATAACGAGTTAGAGATAGTCTTTAACGGTGAGATTTATAATTATATATATCTTAGAAATCAATTAATCAAAGAAGGATATGAATTTATCACCAATTCAGAGGTAGAAGTAATTGCTAAATCATATATTCATTATGGTGAAAAATTTGTTGAAAAATTAAGAGGTATGTTTGCCTTTATTATTTGGGATAAAAAAAATGAAACATTATTTGGTGCTAGAGATGCCTTTGGAATAAAACCCTTCTATTATATAGAGAATAGCACTGGGCTGTTCATAGCATCTGAATTAAAAAGCTTCTATGAAAATGAAGATAGTACTTATAGTGAATTAGATGATGAATCTCTACATAATTACCTTACATTTCAATTTGTTCCTGAACCTAGAACGCTTTTGAAAAATGTAAATATTTTAAAACCAGGTCATACAATTAAAAAGAAATTAGGAAAACCTCATGAAATTAGTTGTTATTATTCTATTAAATTCAATCCTACACCAGGTCCAAAGGATGAAAAAATGGAAGAAATTCGCAAGGTTCTAGATGATTCAGTTAAACTACATATGCAGGCAGATGTTCCTGTTGCTACTTTCCTATCTGGCGGTATTGACTCTACTGTAGTTACTGCCCTTGCTAAAAAATATAATCCAGATATTAAAACCTTTACTATAGGATTTGATAGACAAGGCTATACTGAAATTGATTTAGCTAAAGAAAGTGCTGATAAAATTGGAGTAGAGAATATTAGTAAAATTATAACCTTTGAAGAATTTGCTAATGAATTGCCAAAAATCATATGGCATATGGATGAGCCAGTGGCTGACCCAGCTGCAATTCCACTATATTTTATAGCTCAAGAAGCAGCAAAACATGTAACTGTTATTCTATCAGGTGAAGGCGCTGATGAAGTCTTTGGTGGATATACCATATACCATGAACCAAACTCATTAAAGATGTTTGATCATATTCCTAATTTCATGAAGAAGGCACTAAAATCTGGGGCATCAATAGTTCCTCAAGGAACTCGCGGGAAAAGCTTCATTGAAAGAGGATGTACTCCTATGAGAGAACGATATGTAGGAAATGCAAAAATCTTCTTAGATAATGAAAAAGAATCTATTCTTAATAATTATAATTCTAAATACTCTATAAAGAATGCTATGAATGATATCTACGATAGAGCATCTAATTATGACCCAATAACACAAATGCAGTTCGTAGATTTTAATACATGGCTTACAGGAGATATCTTAGTTAAAGCTGATAGAATGACTATGGCTCATTCCTTAGAACTTAGAGTACCTTTCTTAGATAAAGAGGTGTTTAGAGTAGCTTCTAGATTAACTCCAGATGAAAAAATTAATGGTCATATAACAAAATATCTTTTAAGAGAATCTTTTAAGTCTGAACTTGACCTTTCAGCCTTAGACAGAAAAAAATTAGGATACCCTGTTCCTATTCGTCTTTGGCTTAAAGATGAACTTTATGAGTGGGCTATAAACATAATAAAAGATAGCAATGCTGATGAATTTATAAATAAATCTGCTGCAATCAAGTTAGTAGAAGATCATAAAGCAGGTCCTTTTGATTTAAGTAGAAAAATTTGGACTATACTTATATTCTTAATTTGGCATAAGGTTTTCATTGAAAAACATACTCCATTTTTAGATGTTTAGTTCCTATTAAATAAAACGAGTTGTAGAATATCTCATACTTATAATATTCTACAACTCGTTTATTTTGGGCTTTGTTTTAATGTAGTGTTGATAATGAACTACATATTATCTAAAACTTTAATCTCATGAGATTCTAACCATTGTATTAGATATTTTTTTAGCTCTTTATCCTGAAAATCATAAAATTCATCTATTTTATCATTCTTTATCATTTCTTTATTAAAAGAGGTATAAACACTATTCCAATCTATGGCCTTATATAACTTTGTAGCTAATTCACTATCTTTAATTGTATTTATAAATTTTTTCATAATATCTATGATTATATTTTCACTCACTAGTGGCACATATAGATAATTACTATCATAATTCATAATTATATCTTCTGCTTCATCTGCCAATTTTCTTTCCCAAGACTCTAACTCTTCAAAATTTTCTTGATTTTCCATAGCCTTTATCACATTTCTAGGTATATATGCAAATTCTCCATTGGTTAAATTTAAATAGGATTCCCCATCTCCCCTAGTTTCTTGTGCACTCAGCTCCAATAATAATTCCATATCAACATTTAATATCTTCATACTACACCTCTTCTCTCTTATATATTTTATTATAATATTATTTAATTACTATTATAACATAATCTTATTATTATACATAATGCTCCATAAAATATATAAATAATGATAAATTCTGTGTTTACACTAAATTTTTAATGTATAAATATTGATTTTTTCATTTATCGTGGTAAAATAAACTTGTCGGTATCCTTATAGAACCGAACGTGTCTAATATTTTATAATTAGACCCGAATTATATCTCTATGGAGAATAATAATGGGAGGAATATTTATGGAAAACAAATTAACATCCACATCAAAATCATCTAAACTTACAACTAGGCAGATTGTCCTTGTAGGTATGCTATCCTCTATTTGTATTATACTAGGTATGACACCACTAGGTATGGTGCCTCTGCCATTTATTAGTGCCACAATTCTACATGTTCCAGTTATCATCGGTGCTCTTATAGAAGGCCCTGTTGTTGGAGGTTTTGTCGGACTAGTCTTTGGTATATTTAGTTTTATACGTTCTTTTTCATCTGGAACTGTAACTGCTTTCTTATTCATGAACCCTATTATATCTATAGTTCCACGAGTTTTAATTGGAATTGCAAGCTACTATGTATATAAGATGATTAAAACAAAAAAACAGGTTTTAAGAATATCTATTGCATCTCTTGTTGGTTCTTTTGTAAACACTCTAGGAGTTCTTGGTCTTGCTTATTTATTATATGCAGATAAACTTTCTCAAGTACTTGGAATTTCTAAAGAAGCTGTTAGAATATCCTACTTAACTGTTGCTGGAACCAATGGTTTAGCAGAAGCCATACTTGCTGCTGTAATAACTTCTGCAGTGGTTTTAAGTTTGAAAAAAATATTAAAATAGATTCGTTGCTCCTAGCTATGCTAGGAGCTTTAATTATGATACATACATATTTTATTATAATTTACTTTAACTCATTCTTAATTAAATTATAATAAAATGTAGAGCTTTAAATTAATATGAAAGTTTATAGAATGCTTTCCGGAAATTTATTCTAAACCTTATCTATGATTCCACATTTTAAATTTTTAACTTTAACTGAAAAACAAGAGGTGAAACTATGAAAAATATAAATTTTGTCGATATTCAGGGCATAAGAGTTGGCCATTGTCATAATAAGGACGCAGCTACCGGTTGCACAGTTATATTGTGTGAAGAAGGTGCTTCTGGTGGTGTAGCTGTACGTGGTGGTTCCCCTGGAACTAGAGAAACTGATTTATTAAATCCTATGGAAATGATACAAAAAATTCATGCAGTAGTTCTCTCTGGTGGGAGTGCCTTTGGGCTTGATTCCTCTTCTGGCGTTATGAAATATCTAGAAAAAAAAGGCGTAGGCTTTGACGTTGGGGTTGCTAAAGTACCTATAGTGTGCAGTGCTGTACTATTTGACTTAGCAATTGGTGATAGCTCCATAAGACCTAATAGTGAGATGGGTTTTAATGCCTGTGTTGACTCTGAAAATACATATATAGATTTGCAAGGAAATGTAGGAGCTGGTATGGGCGCAACCATTGGTAAAGTCTTAGGACCTGACTATGCTATGAAAGGTGGACTTGGATGCTGTGCCTATGAAATAGGGGGTTTGCAAGTGGGTGCAATAGTTGCTGTTAATGCTTTTGGTGATGTGATAAATCCTAAAACTGGAGAAATACTTGCTGGTGCCATTGATAATAATGATAATTTCTTAAATTCAGAAATTACTCTAATAAATATGCATGATCAAAAGGTTCATGGCTTTAAAGGAAATACTACCATTGGATGCATTGTAACTAACGGAATCTTAAACAAAGCTGAAGCTAATAAAATAAGTTCTATGGCCCATAACGGCTTTGCTAGAACTATAAGACCTGCACATACCATGTTTGATGGGGATACTATTTTCACAATGGCTACAAATAAAGTACAGTGTGATGTTAATATTGTTGGAGTTCTTGCAACAAATGCTATGGAGCAAGCAGTTATAAATGCAATAACTAACGCAAAATCTCTTTATGATATAAAATCTTATAATGACTTAAAATAAATTTTGTCATATTTTCAGTTTATAACATAAAATAAAGGTGAAGCTCATCTATAGCTTTCACCTTTATTCTAAATTCTATATTATAATAATTATTCTTTATTCATCTTTAGCGTTTCAGCAATGGCTGAAATACTTCCTAGTGAAGATAATGCATCTACAGGCAGTATTAATTTATTTGCTGGATTCTTAGATAATTCTTTCAGAGCTTCAACTTGTTTTAAAGCTACTACAGTTGAATTAGTGCCTGATTCTAAGATTGCTTTGTTTACTTTTGTTATCGCTTCTGCATCAGCTAAAGCTATTATATTAATTGCTTTAGCTTTTCCCTCTGCTTCAAGTAATTGAGATTCTTTTAACCCCTCAGCTCTTCTTATATTTGCCTCTTTTTCTGCCTCAGCTTGAAGAATCTTAGATTGTTTCTCTCCTTCTGCTCTAGCAATAGCACTTTCCCTATCACCTTCTGCTGTAAGTATAGCTGCTCTCTTATTTCTTTCTGCCTTCATTTGTTTTTCCATAGCTTCTTGAATTTCTGCTGGTGGAATTATATTCTTAATTTCTACAGAAAGTATTTTAATTCCATAGGCATCTGTAACCTTATCTATTATTTCTAATAGTTTAAAGTTAATAGCATCTCTTCCTGCTAACACTTCATCTAATGACATATCTCCTACAATATTCCTCATATTAGTAACTGTTGAATACATAATACCTTGAACATAATTCTCTATATTATACACTGCATCTTTAGCACTTAAAACTTGATAGAATATAACATTATCTATAGATATTTTAACATTATCTTTTGTTATAACATTTTGTGGTGGTATATCTAATATCTGTTGTTTCATAGATACTCTTTTTCTTACAAAGTCCACAAAAGGAATTGTAAAATGCCACCCCGGCTGAAGGGTTTTATAAAATTGTCCGAATCTTTCCAATACATAATTTGCTCCTGTATTAACTACTTTTACTGAACTAATTATTAGTATGAGTATTACTAATAAAATAACTAAAATTCCTATAATAGGTCCCATAATATTATTCCTCTCCTTTTTTAATAATTAATTTATTGCTATCAATTTTAATAACTTTAAATGTATCGCCTTCCTCTATTGCCTCTCCAATATTTCTAGCTGTCCAATATACTTCATTAACCTTAATTCTACTTTCCTTATTTGTTCCAATTGAAGTATCAGAGGTAAATTCTACACCTTCATATTTTCCAACGAGAAGTTTTTCTTCTGGTAACTTAACATTAATATATCTTTTAGATATCTTAAGACCAAAAATTATAGATATTATTCCTATTACTAGTGCTATCCATATTTGGGTGGTAAAATCCACGAAAAATCCGGCTATAAAGGCAGGTATGAATCCAATTCCTAACCATGAAAATGTAAAATTACTAGTAAATATATCTATTAAAATTACAAATATTAATAGACCGAACCAAATCCAATTTAAATCCATAATTATCACCTCTAATACAATCTTAACACACTGTGGAAATCTTTACAAATACTATTAATTGCTAATTTACTTCAAATAAAGGTGCTGAAGATTTACCTTCAACACCTGCTTTCCTATATTTCTATAATTTCATTTTTAAAGAATTCTCATTCCTCTTGATTTAAGAATGATAGTTATAATTTATATACCCCTGGTTTATTAGTTGAATTCATTCCTTTGCTTGTTCCATTTTTTATAATAAATTCCTTCTTTCTGTTATTGGAACAAGTATAAAAACACCTATAGCTATTACTATATTAATTAATGCTACTACTGATAATATAGGAAGCATACCAATGACTCCTTTGCCTAATATTGGTATAAGCATAAATACGCCTATAGGTCCATTAAATAGCACTCCCACTATTATAAACAATATATATGCCATATTTTTGTTATACTTATTTCCTAATTGAAAGGCTGAATATGCCATCAACATGGTAAGTGCCATATCTAAGGATATAATTATGTGTACTGGCAAAGTCATTGGAAATCCACTAGTAAGAGCTGTAAATAAATGACCTAACATTCCAATTATCGCTCCATATATAGGCCCTAAGAGTAATGTTCCTAAATATGCAGGCATAGAATCAAAAGCTACAGATCCAAAGACCTTTATATTGCCGCCAACAAAACATAAGGCTATAAATAAACCCATTAGTACAAGTTTCTTTGTAGTAATCTCAAATTTAAATATATTCTTCAAAACTATACTCCTTTATTTAATTATTATTCTTTAATCCATTTTGATGCTTGTATCGCATAATAAGTTATTATAATCTTTGCACCAGCTCTCTTAATTGAGGTTAACATTTCTAGTGCAGCGTTTTTCTCATCCAAAAGTCCATTTTCAGATGCTATTTTTATCATTGCATACTCACCACTTACGTTATAAGCAGCCATTGGCATATTATAAGTTAGAGCAGCTTCTTTTATTATGTCTAAATAGAAAACAGCTGGTTTAACCATTATGATATCTGCTCCTTCTTCTATATCCGCTTCTATTTCTCTCATTGCCTCTTTTCCATTAGATGGATCCATTTGATAGGTCTTTCTATCTCCGAACTGTGGAGTTGAGTTAGCAGCATCTCTAAATGGACCATACATAGCAGAACTATATTTAGCACTATAACTCATAATTGATACATGGTCATATCCATTTTCATCTAATGCATCTCTTATAGCTTTAACTCTTCCATCCATCATATCAGAAGGAGCTATCATATCTGCTCCTGCTTCTGCATGAGACACTGCAATCTTAGCCAAATAATTTAACGTTGAGTCATTGTGAATTTTATCTCCTTTTATAATTCCACAATGTCCATGAGAAGTATATTGACACATACATACATCAGTAACTATAAATAGATCCACAGATAATTCTCTAACTTTTCTTATTGCTTTTTGTACAATTCCTTCACTTATAAAAGCTGAAGTTGCAATCTCATCTTTTTCATTAGGAAGTCCAAATAAAATAATTCCTCTAATTCCAGCTTGTTCAACATCTCTGATTACTTCTTCTAATCTATCTATAGACCAATGGTAATTTCCTTTTAATGAAGGTATTTCTTCTTTTATATTCTCACCTTCTACTACAAATATAGGAAAGATAAAATCATCACTACTCAACACAGTTTCTCTAACCATAGATCTAATAGCATCGTTTTCTCTTAATCTTCTAAATCTTTTATACATAGCTATTGGAATTATCTCAAGAGTATTTTAAAAACATATTTGTGCTTTAAATAACTTAGTAATATTTCTAGGCACTCCTATAACAAAACTATTCCATTTAATACCTCTTGAAACAACTTCCATTCACCTTCTTTCTTATTTTCTTAATTTTTATTACTTAATAACTTTTTTATAATTCCATTATTGTTAGGCTCGTCACACATGATATATGAAATTTCATTTTTATCCAACTCTTTAGCAGTTATAGGTCCTATTGAAATTACTATTTTCTTCATTATCTCTTCTATTCCTACCAGTGAAATCATATTTCTCACTGTAGAAGGGCTTGTGAACAGCACAGTATCACAGTTTTTAAAGGATCCTAAATTATGATTTTCCCCTAGTACGGTATCATAAATATGTAGATCATCCACATTTACTCCTAATTTATTTAATTCTTCTACTAGGTATGTTCTTCCTTGTTTAGAGCGAGGAATTAATATCTTATCTCCAGATTTCACCTTGTCTTTCATAGCTTCAAAAAGTCCCTCTGCAGTAAATTCCTCTGCAGTTACCAAGGGTATTATTCCTTTTAATTCCAATTCTTTAGTTGTTGCATTACCTATAGATATAAATTCGCCTTTCATTTTTCTCACATCAATCTTATACTTAATAAGAGCATTGAAGAAATTTTTCACTCCATTAACACTGGTGAAAACCACATAGTCATATTGAGATAATTTAGGTAGTAAAGGCTTTAATTCATCTAGGTTAGCTTTAATTGCTATGGAGTTAATTTCCGTAACCTCTGCCCCTAACTCTCTTAATTCCTCACTTATTTCCACACTTTGCTCTATTGTCCTTGTAACACATATATTTCTTCCAAATAGAGGTTTTTCTTCAAACCAATTTAATTTATCATGAAAATTTACTACATCCCCTACTACGATTATAGCTGGATTACTTAAATTATTTTTCTTTGCTTCTTCAGTTATATTAGCTAAAGTACCCACAGCTTTTTTTTGTTCATACGTTGTACCTTTCATAACTACAGCTGCTGGTGTAGCTTCATTTTTACCAGCATTAATTAAGCCACTAGCAATAAGTGAAAGATTTTCGTAACTCATCATAAATATTAAAGTACCCTTTAATTTTGATATTACCTCAAAATCTAAATTTACTCCTTGGGCACTCTTTCCCGTAAAAACATGAAAGCTTTGGGCTATTTTCCTATGTGTAACAGGTATTCCCCCATAATTCAGTGCTGCTATAGGAGATGTAATCCCAGGTATTACTTCAAAAGAAATATTTTCTTTTATTAAATCTAAGGCCTCTTCTCCTCCACGACCAAAAATATATGGATCTCCACCTTTTATTCTTCCTACTATATGTCCTTCTTTTGCTAATTTTATAATTATTTCATTAATTTCTTCTTGTGTTTTATAATGGCATCCTGGCTCTTTTCCACAATAAAAAAGCTTTGCATCCTTATTTACATATTTAAGAACTCCTTCACCAGATAATCTGTCATATAAAATAGCTGTACATTTTTCTAATGCTTTTACTGCCCTAACTGTTATAAGATCTTCTCTTCCCGGTCCTCCACCTATTAAATAAACTTTACCCATAAGTCCTCCTAATTGCTCTTACAATTTAATATTTCCTCTGCCAATTGACTTCCTAACTCACGACTTTTTTCTACAGGTCCTGTCAAAGTCTTCTTTACTAATTTTCCTTCAACTTCATATATTCCTGTAATAGTTAATTGATCTTCCACAATATATGCATAAGCTCCTATAGTCGAATGACAATCTCCTTCTAAGTCAGTCATAAAACTTCTCTCAGCTTCTACACAAATTCTTACAAGGTTATTATCTAATGCCTCAAGCTGCTTTTTATATCTACAATCTTTATATATTTCTATGCCTAAAGCACCTTGCCCTATGGCTGGTACCATCTCATCTGGCTCAAAATAATCTGTAATTATATGCTCCATTCCTAACCTTTTAAGTCCTGCTGCTGCTAGAATAATACCATCTAAATTTTCACTTTCAATCTTCTTTATTCTAGTTTGCACATTGCCTCTAACTGGTACAATTTCAACATCAGGTCTAAGAATTTTCAGTTGTTCACTTCTTCTCTTACTGCTTGTTCCTATCCTAGCTCCCACAGGTAATTCTTTAAATTTTAGTCCATTAAGTGATACAAATGCATCTCTTACATCTTCTCTTATCGGCATAGCCGCAATGGAAAAACCTTCTGGTAACTCATAAGGCACATCTTTCATACTATGAACTCCAGCCTCTGCAGTTCCATCATACATTAATTTTTCTAGCTCTTTAATGAATAATCCTTTACCTCCGATTTTATCCAAGGTTACATCTAATCTCTGATCGCCAATTGTATCTGTTAGAACTTTTTCACACTCTATTCCATGGATTTTATTTAGTATTTCCATTACAAATTCTGTTTGTACTTGTGCAAGTTTACTTTTTCTAGTTGCTATCTTTAATTTCAAATCCAAAACCTCCATAAAATAAATCTAAAATTTCCTCACCATAACCTTTTTCATAAAAAAACATAAAATCCTCCGAGCACAAAAATTGAAGAATCTCTCCCTTTTCCTTTAGTGGCTTAATACTATTTCTAATTCTAGTAATAAAATTTACAAAGCCATCAAAGGATTCTAAATATTTTTCAGTCTTTTCACATAGAAATACAGCTGCTTTAGGATTTTTATGTTTAACTCTTATACCAAAGGATGTACTCTTTGTTTCTCCTGAGGCACAGATGGTTCCCTGTGATTCCTCTGGTTTCGTACTATCAATATAAATTCTATTTTTATTATTACATATATTTCTTATTTCTTTATTAAATTCCTCATCATTAGTGCAAATTACTATTAAATGATATTTGTCAACTAACTCTTCTTTAAATTCGTAATCTAGAAGTGAGAATTTATAATCTCTTATTTTCATTAAATTTTCTGTGATTTCCCGAGTAATGCAATCTACCGTAAATCCTCTTTTTAAAAGGGTATTAATTTTTATAACAGCGGCTTTTCCGCCTCCAAGGACTAGGGCCTTAGTATTTTCACCTTTAATGGATATAAAGGCATATCTATCTAAGCCTTCTTCATTATTCACTAACATCACCTTTACTTTATTCAAAATCAAATAAGCTTATTTTCTATTTCTTTAAGACCTCTTAAAAGCTCTTCGTTGCTTTTCCTGTCTTTAATGGCTATTCTAATATATTTATTGTCTAGTCCTCTATAGTTAGCACAATTTCTTATAAGTATTCCCTCTGTTAACATTTTATCACATAAGTTATTACTATCTATATTTTTTAACTTACAAAGGAAATAATTTCCTTGGCTTTCATAAATCTTTTCAATAAAACTAACTCTCTTAACCTTATTATATAAATATTTTCTTTCTTCATATATCCATTCTAAAGACCTTTTAATAAAATCCTCATCAAAGAGAGCATATTTTACAGCCACTTCTGCAAAACAGTTTACACTCCATGGATTTTGATTTTTCTTTACAAACTCTAAAAACTTCTTATTTTTAGTAATTCCATATCCAAATCTAATACCTGGCATAGAATAGAATTTTGTAATTGCTCTTACAATTAAAATACAGCTAAAAGTTTCAATATATTTTATCATACTGTCATTATAATCCCATATAAATTCAATAAATGCTTCATCTATAATTACTAATTTATTGTTACTTTCACAATATCTTAGTACTTTTATGAATTTCTCACTATCAACTATACATCCATTAGGATTATTAGGATTTCCAATTATTATTCCCTCAGTACATTGTATTTTTTTGAGCATATCTTCATAATCATATTCCATATATTCATTTAAATAACAATAATTAATATTTAAATTATGTTTCTTTCCAAAATCCTCATACTCTACAAAAGAAGGTACTACTACAGTTAAAGAACCAATTGAACTTATTGCTAAGTCAAGTATCTCTGCTGCCCCGTTTCCTACTATTATGTTTTCTTCCTCTATATGCTCTATATAGCTCTTTTCCACATGGTCTTTAGTAGAAGAAAAGTATTGTTCACACACACTTAAATATCTACATATATGTGCTCTTAAGCTTCTATACTGAATATCCGGATAAAATCTTATATTATTTAATGCTTCATCTACATGATTTATAAAATCTCTTGATACTGGAGTAGGATTGATGTTTGAACTAAAGTCTATCAACGTTCTTCCCTCTAATAAACCATGAGTGTAGATATCTCCTCCATGCTTCAATTTAAAGAACACCACCTTTCTCTATTAATTTTTATATAATCCATATAATTACACCTATAATGACCATTAAAATTTCACTTATGTACATAAGTTTTATGGATTCTTTTATATGTTTATAATTTAATTCATCTATCTTATCTCCAATGGTAGGCTTATATATCTCTTCGCCAAAATAAAAATTACTTCCCCCTAATTGTATCTTTAAAGCTCCAGCTGTTGCTCCCTCTGGATAAGCACAATTAGGACTTTTATGGTTTTTTCTATCTCTAATCATTATTTTAAAACTCTTAAATATATTTCCTCCCACCAATGGTGCTCCAATGCACATAAGTATCCCTGTAATTCTAGCTGGTATAAAATTAAATACATCATCCACATTTGCAGGGAAATATCCTATATTCTTATACTTCTCATTCAAATACCCAACCATTGAATCCATTGTGTTAATGCCCTTATACATCATGGCTAAGGGTGCACCACCTAATAATGCATAAAATATTGGCGCAATTATACCATCTGATGCATTTTCAGCAATAGTTTCAATATCGGCTCTTATGACTTCATTTTTTGTAAGATTTTCAGTATCTCTTCCAACTATATATGAAAGCTTCTTTCTTGCGTCTATTAAGTCATCCTTCTCTAAGGAATCATACACTTCTATTCCTGCTGCATGAAGACTTTTAGCTGCTAATGTAGTCCAAATAATTAATGTATTTAGAATAATGTACCCTACCTGATTTTTAATAGTTAAAGTTAGTAAGCAATAGGGAATTATAAATGTAACCAAACATACTACAATCACCATTATGCTAGAAGCTCTTTTTAATCTATAATTATTTTCAAATTTTTTTCTTAAGCAAACCTCTATTTTCTTTATTAATTTCCCAATATATATTATTGGATGAGGGAGCCATTGAGGATCCCCTAATATGAAATCAATTATCATTGCAAAAACTACACATATTAAATTTATCTTTATATCAAAAACAAACATCCTACTCTCTCCTAGTTAGTTATTTTAATCCCATTGCATTATATATTTCTTTCATATTAAGGGATTTTCTAACTAGATCAGCTAATTTATCTAACTCCTTCTCTCTGATACTTTCATAAACCTTTGAATTCTTCTTCTCTATACCTTTTTTATCTCTTATCTGATTTAAAATATACTCCCTAAATTCAACTCCATCAAAAATTCCATGAATATAAGTTCCCATTATGCTTCCACTTTGATTTATAGCTCCATCCATATGGTTAGACTTACTTCCATTACTACTTGATATATAAACTAGCTCCTTACCACCTTCTAACATATAGGTTTTTCCCATATGTATCTCATATCCATAGACTGAAATATCTTTTTTCACATTTAATAGTTCTTTATTTATTCTTCCTTCTACTCTTGTGGTAACCTTTTTCTCTTCAAATATGGTTCTAATAGGCAATAAATTTAACCCCTCAGTACTTTTTATATCTGTTTCAATACCATATGGGTCTTCTAAAAGAGCTCCTAACATCTGATATCCTCCACAAATACCTACAATTTTTCCTCTTGTTGAGTATTTTACAATCTCATTGAAAAGACCGCATTCCTTTAATATCTCTAAATCCCCTAAGGTGTTTTTAGTACCTGGTATTATTAATAAATCCGGATTACCGAACTCTTTAACTGAAGTAATATATCTTACTGATACATCTTCCTCTATTTCTAGTGCATCAAAATCTGTAAAGTTTGATATATGAGGAAGTTTTATAACCGCTATATCTATGTCCCCCTTAACAACTTTGTTAAGTTCCACAGCTCCATCCTCATCTTCTAAATCTAATCTTACATAAGGAACTACTCCTAAACATTGTTTTTTTGTTATTTCTTCTATTTGATCTATACCAGGCTTAAGCAGTGAAATATCTCCTCTAAATTTATTTATTATAGTTCCTTTAACTCTTTCTCTTTCACTGTCACTTAAAAGCATTAGAGTGCCTAATAGAGAAGCAAAAACTCCTCCTTTATCAATATCACCCACTAATACTACAGGTGCATCTATAAGCTCTGCCATACCCATATTTACAATATCATTTTCTCTTAAGTTTATCTCTGCTGGGCTTCCTGCACCCTCCATTACAATGATATCAAATTCATTTTCTAACTTCTGAAAATCCTCTTTTAACTGTTCCTTAAATTGCACCTTTAAATTATGATATTTCTTAGCGTCAGAATATCCATAAACCTCTCCCTTAAATATTATCTGACAATTCTTATCTGTGGTAGGTTTTAATAATATTGGATTCATAAAAGCCTGTGGCTCTAGCCCAGCTGCATAAGCTTGAAGTACTTGAGCCCTTCCCATCTCTTTTCCATCTAAAGTTATATATGAATTTAAAGACATATTTTGAGATTTATAAGGGCAAACTGAATACCCATCCTGTTTAAAAATTCTACAAAGTGCTGTAACTAGAATACTTTTTCCAACTGAAGAAGCAGTACCTTGAACCATAATTTTCGCCATATCTACACCATCCCTTTATTTATATTAAAAAAAGACAAGGACCCTAAGCTTCCTTGTCTTTGTATAGAAAATACTACTATTTATGCAGATTACTATTAGAATTATATAACATCTAATATTATTATGAATAAAAAAGCTTTTCACAATAATTTATAACTTTAAAATCTGAAAATAGTTCTTTCCCTCCGAAAGCTTAAATTATTCAGGCAGGTCTCCTGGCTCATGATTCATCCTACACCTCACCTTCCCCTAAACAAGAGTGGTTACACATATGAGGTTCGTCATCATTTACAGTAGCGGGGGCTGCTATGGATTTAAACCATATTCCCTTTTCACTTTATACTTAAAGCACCTAAACTATATTTAAATTCCGTTTACATTATACTTTTAATAGAATTATAAGTCAATGGCTATTTATTACACTGAAATATAATCAGCTACCCTCTACAGCTTTATATCCAATTTAATAATGTAAATCAGAAAAACCTAAGTATATTGTACTATATCATTCTAAATATAAACTATATTTCAAGCGATGTATTGTAAAATATGTATTAAAATCCAATATTATGTTATAATTAGTTGAAACACTTCTAATTTTTATAAGAATCTTAATTTGTAAGTATAACAATTTTGGAGGTATAAATGAGTAATAAGGATAATAGGTTATATGATTATATCCACATAGACAAGGAAACATCACAAAAATTATTTTCACAATATGACAATAGAATCCAAATCCTCCAAATGATTGGATAAAGGAAATTGAAAAAGCAATTGAACGCTCAATTAAAATATTTAAAAATGGGATTGAATTTAATTGAATAAATACTCATGTTATTGAGGAGAGGAAAAACAAATAAAGAATGTATTTTTATTATTGCAACTGATATGTAAATATTTACATATTAACACTAAATATCATTATCTATGTTATTAAACTAAATGGAGGATGAGAAATGGAAATTTTAAAAGGAATCTTACATAACGAACCCAAGGACTTAAAAGTTTTAGATGTAGGAACTGGAATTGGTTCTTTTATTGAAATACTTCAAGAAAGCCTTACTGCGTACAAAGTCATCATCGGAATAGATCCTAATAAAACAGCTATAGATAAAGCTAAAGAATTATTTAAGAATGATAGAACCCAATTTATTTGTATGGGTGGGGAAAATATGACCTTTGAAGATAACAGTTTTGATGTGGTTTGTATTTCAAATACTCTCCATCATTTACCTAATAAGGAAAAGGTATTAAAAGAAATGAAAAGAGTTTTAAAGGTAAATGGATTGTTTATTGTTAATGAAATGTTCTTTGATAACCAATCAGAAAAGCAACTTTCACATGTTAAGCTTCATCATTTACAAGGAGAAATAGATACTTTACTTGGTAAATGTCATAATAAAACTTTCTCTAAGGAAGAGTTAATATGTACAGTTAAAGACTTAAATCTTAAAATGGTTGATATGTTTGAATTTAATACTCATGAAGAGCAATTGAAAACTGAAAATCTAGAAAAAGAAGAGAAAATATTGGAGGAGTCCTTTAATGCAATAGCTGAAAAACTCAAGAATATAAAAGATTTTGAAGAATATAATTTACATTTAAATACTTTAGAAAAATTAAAAACCTCTTTATATGATATAGGGTTTTTCACAGCAACAGAACTTATGATTATATGTAGAAAGATTTAAATAACTCCGTGACAAATAGGACATAAAAATTGGTTTAATATTAATGGATTTATATGTTAAATTATAAATTAGATTAACAATAGGTAGCCCAATGTTGGACTACCTATTTATTAGAAATAGTATGGATTATATAGCATTTTTTTAGGAAACCATTCATCAAGAATCTTTTGAGCATCTAAATCTAATAATTTAATCCATTTCTTAAATTCGAGCTCTTCTACAGAAGCTGCACCATATAAAAGTGCAGTAAGCCCTCTTATATCCATTTTAACTTGTAGGTTTGAACTTTTGCATTGTCTCATTTTTAGTCTATTGTTAATAGATTCCAATCTATAAATGCCATTATTCCATTTACAATACTCATCATGTAAATCTAAAATAATTTTGCCTTCTAAATTTACATGGATATCACTCATAGCTTCTTCTGCATTAATAATTCTCACCATCCAAGGATTATTATTAATTTTCACTTCAAAGGGTCTTGTTGTATCACTTAACCACTGAAAAAAATTAACACCATAGGGAATTCTTAATTCTATATGCGAAAATTGATCTTTATGCTTTGCGAAATACCTGAATAATCTTACTCTACTTTCTATACTTTTCCAATACATTTCTGCTACGAACAATTTCCCCTCTTCTCCATAACCCAATTTAATATACTTTGCTGCAGCCATAATTTTGTTGTTTTTCTTTATAAATACAACGATTACTCCTTTATGGTCCTCTATCCAATATTCTTTAGACATATCATTTAGAAAAATTAATCCATGATGCTCACCTAAATCAAGTTCAAGTTTAAATTCCTCAAATTCATCGTGCACATCAATTGCTCTTACCATGTTCTCTCTCCATTCATCATCTGCTTTACACATATCTTTTAAATAATGAGAAAAGCCCTCTAGTGGAATTTTGACTAACAAATTATCATTTGTAGACACATATCCAAAGGAACTATAGAAACTCTCTTTGAAAGGATGCAGTAAACTAACCGATTGATTTTTCTTTTTCATGTCTAAAATTGCTGCTTTAATTAACTCTTTTGCATAGCCACGTAATCGGTATTCAGGAAAAGTAGCTACATGAGAAACTCCTCCCATATTTTTAATTGTACCTCTTACCGATTGTTTGAAGGTATAGTTCCTTATCATAGAAACTAACTTCTCCTTATCGAACATCCCTAATATTTCATTAGGTGTATAAAAGGATAATTCTTCTTCTGATAGTTTATTATCAGTCCATTGACGGTCAGTACAATAAACATGTAAATTCCTTACTTGATCAAGGGTACTAGTATCTATATTTCTAATTTCCACTTTGCACACTCCTATTTAAGTTGCTCCAATAAATAGCTGTAATAATCTACTTGAAAATCAATTGTAAACCCACACTTTTTATACAGCTTAAAAGTTGCTAGATTATTAGAATCTACACCAAGTGCAATCTTTCTTGAATACAATTATATTTACCATCAATATAATAAGTATCATAAGCACCTTCCAAAACATATCCAAGTTTTTCTGCTAATTTAACAGATTCTATATTAGCCGCATCCCAACTAGGATAAGTTCCTCTTTCGAGACAATATAAAATCAATTCTGAAGCAACTATAGTTGCTAATCCTTTTTTCCTATGCAACGGATGAGTTGCTATTTCAATCTCAATACCATTATCATAAATACTATATGATGTTCCTCCACATACAATTTGATTAGAATACGAAATAGAAAATCCTACTCCTCTGTTTATAAAATCATCCATAGAGTTAAACTGACTGATAAAGTCTTCAGAAAGTTCATTAAAAGATGATTCTTTTGCCAAAGATGCATCTAGCCTTTTTAGTTCATAGCCTTCCGGTAATGTTTTTAAAAACCCTCGTATATGCTGACAGTCTAAATCTTTAGAATCCTTTTTAAAGGCATAACGTTGAAATTTTTCTATATGTCCTTTATAAAAAGTTTCTATCCGCTTTTTCCATTCATCAGTATTGACAATTATTAAGGTGTATTCAGGTAAGTTAAGCAGTAGTTCTTCTGTTGCTATTGCATTTGGATCTCCTGCATAAAACACAAATATTCCTATCACGATTTGTGCAACTATAGGGTTCTCAATATTATCAACCCATGCGCTCCCCATGTGTCCTTGCAAACAAGAAAGAATCATTGTTGCCTTCATACTACTAAACATAGGAAATAATTTTTCCATTGTAGTTTCATTAGCCTTATAAATCATAATAAATACCTCCAAACTTAATAATCTTATCTAATAAATTTCCTATTTATTTTATTGTTCTTTTCATTTCCATGTTTAAAATTTCCTGTTATTTTTGCCATAATTAATTGCTCTTCCTTTGAATCCACATCCTGTATACTATCTAAAAACCTTTCACTTGCTATTCCTTTTAAAATAGTTACTTGCTTACCATTCCAATATATAAAGATCTTCTTATCCTTAAAAACCTTATATGAAAAAGGTTCTTCATCAAGTCTATTTCGTTTATCTACTTTATTCAATTTTCTATCCTCCAATAAAAATTATTCTTTAACTCATTAAAAATGGGCATAAAAATACCGTAGATAAGCAACCTTCTAAAACTGGCTGCTATCTACGGCATTAAAAAACATGACCTTCCTGTCATGTTATCTATCCTTAACTTACAGTATATTATGAAAGGTTATTTAGTACTACAAAAACGTAACGCAAACAAAGGTTACACATTACCTCAAAGTCACATTTTTGCCCATATTTAATTTTATATTGAAACCACCTTTAAATTCGCACTCATTAAACAACATCTCCTTTCATAAAAACATTTTATTATAATAAGATTATTTTACCATTATTAGAAAATCGCGTCAATTTATATCTTAGTAAGCTAAACTATAATCTATATTCCATTTTTATAAATTCATATTCTCCACCATTTGTTTTTTGTGTATATGTGTCCACAGATTGAAATCCTATCTTTTTATATAAACTTATAGCTCTCTTGTTAAATATAGCCACTGATAGCATAATAAAATTTTTCTTATACTTAAGCTTATCCACTAAAAAATCAATCCCAGCCTTAACAAATGTACTTCCAAGACTTATTCCTGTTAATTCAGGCTTAAGCCCAAAACCTATCCACATAATCTCATTGTCAAAATAAAATGAATAATATCCAATTAGTTCCCTTTTATTATTTAACACTGCCAAATAATATGTATCCCAATTATCTTCATTAAGAAACTCTATCAAATCCTCTTCATCAGCTGTCATATCATAGAATGAGTAAATTCCATCATATTTCCAATCGTATGCAATTTCATTAGCATATTCTTTATTCATCGTAACAAAATTATAGTCCACTAGTTATCCCTACTTTCATAATCTTTATATTCTCTTCCTATCTTTTAACATCAATCTATTTTAACATATTTTATCATTTCACATATATCTAAAATAGCTCTGTACTGAGCTTGATCATATAAAAACCTTAAAAAAAGAACATCCATAAATCTGATTTATACAAATCTATGGATGTTCCCATATTTATCTAAAACTATCATTTTAGCAATAATTTTTGGATTTCCTCTTCTTTAAGTTTTCGATACTGGCCTTTTTCAAGGGATTCATCTAAGGTTAACTCTCCAATAGAAATTCTTTTTAAATATACTACATAGCACCCTACTGCCTTTAACATACGTTTTACTTGGTGCTTACGTCCCTCAGATATTGTAAGATATCCAGATACAACAGGCTGTTTGTACCTATCTGACTGTATATCATAGAACTTTCTAATATCTGTTTCCTGTTCAAAGTCTTTATATGTTCCAGATTTTACTACCTCTATTTTTGCAGGCTTGGTTAGTGCTTCACCTTCTCCTATGGAAATTCCCATCTCTAGTTTCTTCCTATTTTGATCATCTAATGAACCTAATGCAATAAAAAAATATTTCTTTTCAACATGTTCTTGTGGGCACATTAAATGATGATTAAACTCACCATCGTTGGTAAATAACAACAAACCCTCTGTATCCTTATCTAATCTTCCAACATGAAATACTCCATTCATGCTAGCCTCATGAAAAAAATCAAATACTGTTTTATTATCTTCATCTTTTTTTGCAGTGATGCATCCCATAGGTTTATGAAACATATAATACACTTTTCCTGTATACTCAACTACTTTATCGACATACTCAATAACATCAGTGCTTTCCTTAATTCCAGTTGCAGGTTCTGTTATAACTTCCCCGTTAACTTTAACAGCCCCTTCTTTAATATAAGCTCGAACATTTTTCCGTGTTCCAACTGATGACTCTGCTAAAAATTTGTCTAATCTCATGTTTCCCCTTTTCTAATCATTTGTATATAAATTTAATTATCCTAATCTTAAGTAAAATTCAACTATACTAATATACACTACTTTTACTTCTTCGTAAAGATTATAAATCTTGGCATAAACATTTTTAAACTACCTCCATCCTACAAATTTTCTCCATAATAAGATCTTAGTGGCGAAATTTCTATTTCCTTACTCTCTAATTCTTTTTCGGATACTCCTTAATTGGTAAGCCATTTCTTATGCAAATTTAAAATTAGCGCCTTTGCACTTTTAGAGCTATCTACACCTTCTCTATTTTTAATTGATGCAAATTTCTCTTCTCACTCTACTTAAAAAATTGCCAAATCATGTACTTAAAATCATAACTTAGTAAAAAAAGCCCTAGATATTACTCTAAAGCTTCTTTTAAGAATATTAAATCCCTCTTATTTATAAACTTTCCTACATAGCCTTTAGGTTGATCCTTTTCCATAATTTTTATTGCTTCTTCAATGCTATACCATTTAAGTTCAAAGCCATTATTTATTTCCTCTTCAGTGAAATCAACTTTTTCTAAATCTCCTACAGCCTTTGCCCTATAACAGTAGGATATCTGTAATTGATTAATCTTATCTCTATACTCAATTATACATCCTATCTCATTACCTATCTCTATAGCTGTTCCAACTTCTTCTTTTACTTCTCTTCTTAAAGCTTCTTCTATATCTTCATTTCCTTCAATTCCTCCACCTGGAAGCTTATGATAACTATCCTTTGTAACACTTAAAATAGCAATATTATTTTCTTTATTAACTACTATAGCTCTTGCGGCTTTTCTTATTTTATATGAAGGACTGCTTTCTATTGTACCCACTCCTATATCCTTAGGATATAATTCTTTTATTAATTTCATAATTTATTTCTAGTAAGTCGTATTCTTACTAAAGCCTCCCCTCTTTCCGGTTTTATGGTTTCAAGATTTTATGGTGAAATTATATACTAAACTCTTGATTCTCTTCAGATATATCCATAATACTATCTCTATACCCTTTTGATATATCTAAATTTTTAATTTTGCTGCAAACACTATAATTCTCCCAAAAGTGCATAGGGAATGCTATCTTAGTATTAGTTTTCTTCATAAAATAGTCAAAACCTAAATAAAAGTTCTCTTCTTGTCTCGGATCAAGGGGAATAAATCCTACGTCAATAGTTCTTCCTTGAATCTTATCTATCTCACCTTTAAAGCTTTTTTCCATCTCTAGATTATCCTGTTCTTCTTCTCCTTCCCAATGCCACCAATTCAAATCTCCACCATGATAAATAGTTTTTCCCCTATAAGAAACTATAAACGCCACTCCTTCATCTGTAGATTTAAGTGTTTCTATAGTTAACTCCTCTACCTCTATTGTTTTATTTTTTCCAATAGATATACTCTTTTCCTTAACTTCAACAGGTATACCTTTTCTTATTAAATATTTCTCATTAAACTTAATATCATTCGATAAAATATAAGTAATATTGGGATATTTCTCTAACACCTTAAACATTTCTAAATTAAAATGATCTCCATGCTTATGACTAACAAAAACGTAAAGCTTCTTATCTAAATCAAAATCTGGTAGTTTCCCTTTGTAATAATCAAATAAAAATATAGCTTCTTCAAACTCCACGCTAAAGCTACTATGATGAATATATGTAATCTTCATCTTACCTCCTCCAATCAAGTTAAAGTTTAGTTATCAATTCTTTATTACCAATATAGTAAATTTCCCTGAGATACCTTTATCTGTCCAATCCGATGTTCTTTGATTTTTATCATAATATGTAATATTATACCATTGAACTAAAATAGATATTTTCTTTTTCCTAAATTATTAAAATCCACAAAGAATAATACTACAAAAAAGACTTCTTTAAAATTAATTTTAAAGAAGTCAGAATCCAAGACAATGTAAGTTTTCCTTTTAAAATAAACTTATTTGCTCCTGCTTATAATTTCCTTTATAGCTTTCTATTATATCTGCCATTTTGTATAATAATCCCAAGCTTTCACATTCTGCTTTAAAAATACGCCAAAGTCTTCTATGCTCCTTAGAAGAACATTCATAGTTATTTCCGTAGGTTTTATTATATTTTTCTAATAAGTTTTCTGTTGGAAATTTATTCATTAGCTGCTGATAAAAGTACATTCTTTGGTTTTGCCTTAAAGTTACTCCCATTCCATAGTCATAAATGAATTTAGATCCACATTCTGATGCCTTTCTAACTATGCTAGTAATATTCTCTTCATTGTCATTGATAAAAGGTAGTATGGGCATAAGTAATATTCCAGTAAAAATACCTCTTTTAGAAAGTTCTTTTATAGCTTCAAATCTTTCAGATGTGGTGGCAACATTAGGTTCTATCTTTTTACAAAGCTCATCATCCATAGTGGTAATAGTAATTTTTATAAGAACTGGTGAATGTTCTTTAATCTTTTCTAATATATCTATATCTCGTACTATTAAATTACTTTTAGTAGCTATAGATATACCATAATTGCATCTATTTATTTCTTCTAAGGCTTTTCTCGTAAGTGTTAAGTTTTTCTCAAAAGGGTTATAAGGGTCACTCATTGCCCCTGTTCCTATAACTCCTGTCCTTCTTTTACTCTTTAATTCTTTAACTAAAAGCTCTATGGCATTTTCCTTTGCTCTAACCTTATCAAAATCTTCTATACCATAGCATTCACTCCTAGAATCACAATAGATACATCCATGACAACAGCCCTTATATATATTCATATTATAATTAATTCCAAACCATGGATTATTATCTGTATATTGAGATAATATCTGCTTCGCTTTAATATACTCCATATTGTCTCCTTAAGTTATTTTCTCTAGCTTCTTCTACACTAGGATTGAAATTCACCATATGAGATACACAAAAATCTATCCTTTATTAGCTATTTTTTAATAATTCTTATTTATCTTATACCTATCATATCAAGAATAATATGACATCTGTATGTCATATTTATAACTAAGTTGCAATTCACTATAAATCCCCTCTTTAAAATCTTAAGCCTCTTCAATTATTTTTGTTATAATCGAAGTTTTAATTAATTCACTCTTACTAAAACCATTTTTAAAATATCGGACTTGTTTATACTTTACTCCTTTCATCTCAAAATCAAGTACATCAATTCTATCTCCCTTAAAAATTATTGGTTCTCTATGTCCCTTTATAAAAATATGTATTTCCAAAACTCTTCTCCTTCCATTTCATTTATTATATAACTATAAACATGCACACAAAAATTAAAGCTACCATAATAAAATAGTATATTGCTTTTCCTTTTTTCTCCTCGGTTATTATTTCTCTAATGCCATTTATAAGTGCAGATGTGAGAATAGAAATCATAGCAATTAGAACAAATAACTTAACATTTATGCCTTTTAAAGTTAATACTGCTATTACGATGGCTATAGCAACCATGTTTAATAATATTATTGGTAGTATATAAATTAATGAATTCTTATCTTTTAAATTCATTTTTACTCTCCATTCACAATAGATTTTAATCCATAAAAATATCTTTAACTAAAACTATAGATATCACATAATATAAAGTACATTCATGTATTTAAGCTAGGTGGTATTAAAATGGTAAAGCTAAGAAAAAAGATATTGCTAAATATTGTATTACTTATATTCACAATTCTAACTTCAATATTTACCAATCTATTCTTTTAAAACATTCCCCTTCTATGGTTTTTATTGAAAACCCACTGTTCTCTAAAACTCCATAGCTATGGGGATTATTTTCTTTTGGATAGGTTATTGAACCTGGATTAATTATATGGATACCATCCACTTCCTTTATTATGGGAATATGAGTATGACCATGTATTAATACATCTCCCGTTGATATATTAGGTTTATCCTTTTCGTTATAAATATGTCCATGAGTTATAAAAAATCTTCTATTTTCATGTAATATAATTGAATAGTCCGCCATTATAGGAAATTTTATTATCATTGCATCCACTTCTGAATCACAATTTCCTCTTACCGCTATTATTTTATCCCAGTATTCATTAAGTAAATTAGCCACTTCTTTAGGATTATATTCCTCTGGTAATGGATTTCTAGGCCCATGATATAAGATATCTCCTAAAATAATTAAATAATCACCCTTTTCCTTATTAAAAATCTCTATAGCCTTTTGCGCATATTTTAAAGATCCATGAATATCAGATATAAAAACTAACTTCATCTTTTTCTCCCCTTTCTCATAATTTATTATACAATATTTTCTTTCCAGTATTTAAATTCTATGAAAATTTCTATTGAATTTAGTATTAATACGGTTCTAACCCTTATAGAATCTATATATTCTTACGTTTTATATTCCTTTACTTTTTTATTTGGCTTTGTTTTAAAAAGTTGTTGCTTTGAGAACTATATAGAATTTTTAGAATATTGACTAAATTTTAACTAAGTTCTATAATTTATAAGTACATATATATTTTTTTAGGGGTGATTTCGTGGTTATAAAAGTTTGTGTTGGAAGTGCATGTTATGTTAAAGGGTCACATAAAGTTATTAATGAACTTAAAAACCTTATTGAAATTAATAAATTAACAGATGTAGTTGAATTAAAGGCAGCCTTTTGTCTGGGTAATTGTACTAAGGCTGTAAGCGTAGTTGTTGATGATACCTTACATTCAGTTGGAGAAGAAGATGTTAAAAACTTTTTTAATAAAAATATTCTAAAGAAGGTGTAAACTATGCAAGTAATGAATTTTAGCTCAGCCAATTGTAAAAACTGCTATAAATGTGTTAGAAGTTGTCCAGTTAAAGCTATTGAGGTATTAAATGACCAAGCAAAAATTCAAGAAGTTAGATGCCTTTCCTGCGGTCATTGTCTTATAGTCTGTCCACAGAATGCGAGACATGTACTTTCAGATATTGAAGAAGTAGAAATTGCTTTAAAAAATGGTAAACAGGTAATTGCTCAACTGGCCCCTGCCTTTAGAGGAGTTTTCCCTGAAAGTAACAAATTAATAAATGGATTAAGGGCTCTAGGTTTCTCTAAAATAGAAGAGGTATCTATTGGTGCTGAATTAGTTACTAGAGAATATGAAACTTTAATATCTAATAGTCCAGAAAATAGATTTCTAACTAGCTGCTGTCCTTCCGTAGTAATGCTTATTGAAAAATACTATCCTGAACTTATTCCATTCACACTTCCAGTTATATCACCTATGATTGCTCATGGCAAAACCATAAAAAAAAGATATCCTGATTCCCATACAGTGTTCATTGGTCCATGTATATCAAAAAAAGTAGAAGCTCTATCAGAACAAAATCAAGGTATTGTGGATTCTGTCCTTACCTTTGATGAACTTAGTGAATTTTTAGTAAATAATAATATAAATTATCTATCTTTACCTGATGGTGAATTAGATTCAGCAGGTACACTTCGCGGTGATAACTACCCTTTAGTAGGTGGAATCCTTGCTTCTCTTTCATTGACTTTAAAAACTAGAGGACTAGACATAATAAATATACATGGATTAGACAATTGCATGTCTCTACTAGATGAATTAAAGAATAACAGTTTGAAAAATGTATGTGTTGAGTTAAGTGCCTGCAATGAAAGCTGTCTTGGGGGCCCTGGAGGAATTCATCGAGGGGATACAATATATAGTAGACTACAAAGAATTCAGCAATTTGCGAAGTCTCATAGTAAGCCTAAGGAGTTATCTCCTATATTGAATAATATAAATATTAATTTAACTAGAATTTATGGAGATAAAAAAATCTATCTACCTATTCCATCTGATGAAGAGATAACGAAAATATTAAATAAAATGGGAAAATATAAAAAAGAAGATGAACTTAACTGTGGAGCCTGTGGCTACAATACCTGTTTAGAAAAAGCTATAGCAGTTTATCATGGCATGTCTCAAGTTGAAATGTGCGTTCCTTATATGCGTAGCTTGGCAGAAGGAATTAATACTGAGATATTTAAAAACACACCTAATGCTGTGTTAATCCTTGATAAAAATCTTATAATAACCGATACTAATCCTGTATTCGAAAAAATTTTTCATCTAGATGATAAAGATACCTTAAAAGGTCTTCCCATCCAGAATTTAATAGATGACGAAGACTTCTTAGAAGTTATAACCACTAAAACCAATGTAGAAAAAGTAAAAGTATACTATGGCAAATATAAATTCCATGGATATAAAAGTATTATATATATTGAAAATCATGAATCTCTCTTAGTTATTTTTACAGACATCACAGCAGAAGAAAAAAGAAAGCTTGAGTTAATAGAAATTAAACATAGTGCTATTGATGTAACTCAATCTATAATTCATAAGCAAATGTTAGTAGCTCAAGAGATTGCAAGTCTTCTAGGAGAAAGCACTGCAGAGACCAAAGTTGCTCTAATAGACTTAAAGAAAGTGTTGGAAAAGGAAACTAAACTATGAATAGGTATTATATAGATGTAACCCATTTAAGTATGAATAAAATAGGAGAAGAACTTTGTGGTGATAATGTTGAAATCACCTCAACGGAAGATGGTGTTATTATTGTTATGTCTGATGGTTTAGGTAGTGGTGTTAAAGCTAATATACTAGCAACACTTACTTCTAAAATAGCTTTAACCATGCTTAGAGGTGGTGCAACTATTGATGAAACTATTGACACTATTACTAATACCCTTCCGGAGTGCCATGTTAGAAAATTAGCTTACTCCACCTTTACAATAATTAAGATCAGCTATTCTGGAGAAGTATATATGGTTGAATATGATAATCCTCCTGTATTCTTTTTTAGAAATACACGACCTAGTTATATTCATAAAACCACTCGAGTAATAAATAATAAAACCATATATGAGAGTAGATTTTATGTAAGCGAAAACGATGCCCTTGTTATTGTAAGTGATGGTGCTATTCATGCAGGTGTTGGACAACTCTTAAATTTAGGTTGGGAATGGAATCAGATAAATGATTTTCTTAAAAATATATTGAAAAAGGAAAACCTATCTAAAGACATATGCCGCAATCTTATTGAGGTATGTAATAATCTTTATGATAATAAACCTGGAGATGATACTACAGTAGTTGCCCTTAAAATAAAAAAAGATGAACCAGTTTCAATATTTACTGGTCCTCCTAAAAATATAGACGATGATAAGATTCTCATAGATTTAATTCAGCATTGTAACGGTAAAAAAGTTATCTGTGGCGGAACAACAGCTAATATAGTATCTGAAAATCTACATTTACCTATTGACATCGATTTAAAAAATTATAATACGGATGTGCCTCCAATGGCATATATGAAAGGCTTTGATTTAGTTACTGAAGGACTATTGACTTTAAAAAAGACTAAAGATATATTGAGGGAATATATAGATAAAACTAAGATTAATCAAATTCCTAATTCTCTTGATGGTCTAGATGGAGCTTCTCGACTTTCCTCCATACTGATTAATGAGGGAAGTACAATAAATATCTATGTTGGCCAAGCAGTGAATCCTGCTCATCAAAACCCTCTTTTTCCTGATGAATTTAATATGAAAATAAAGATTGTACTTGAAATTAAATCTTTATTGGAGAAATTAGGGAAAAAGGTCACTATTAAATATTTATAAATTAAAAAACTGTGAGTTCATCACAGTTTTTTTAACTTATTTACGCTGATTATCACAATATTTAATTTTACTTATAAATATAACTCTTTTTTAATTTCAATCTATAGATTACATATGTAATAATTCCTATAAGGAAACAAATAAAGATTATAAGAACTCCGCAATTAGCAAAATATTGCTCTGGCAAAATATTTATAATTGGATCTATAGAAGGGTCAAACAACCACTTGTCATTATTAAAGGTCAATTTATGAAATAGGGTAAAAAAATAATTAAAGTTAGTACTCACAACTCCTACCAATATTATGGGCAATATAATTAAAGCTAATGCGGAATGTTTTACATAACTATATTCCCTATATGTTTTATTATAAATATATATTAAAGTACCAAGTAGTATTACTCCTATAATTAAACATATCTTCGCTAAGTTAAATAGTAGTCTAACTTCATCAAAATGAAATGCCCCCTCCTCTGAAGCCTCCATAGATGGTAACTTGAATTTATCACCTTCCTGATTTAATATAAATCTTATAGTATAATCATAATTTTCCTTAATTTTTTCTAGTGAAAATCCACTGTTCTCTTCTATTTTTAATAGTTCTACATTCATATAGTAAAACTTATTAAACCTTGTAGTGATAATAGTTGCCCCCAATATCAGGTTAAAAATAATCAAAATTGAAATTACAACATTCATTAAAATTTTTATGTTCTTTTTCATACCTATCCCCCTTACTAATGTTATATATTCATATCTACCCTAATATAAATCACATCTACGCTTTCAACTTTAAGGTCCTGAATATTTATTTTCCTCATTGTAAATTTATATCTATTGTATTATAATTCTATTATAATGCAAACTACATATATCCATATATATTTTATCTAGATATCTGATAAACCTTATACTTTATCTCTTTGATTTAAATAGGCTTATTAAAAACTCACTTCCACTAAGTGAGTTTTAATTTTGTTGATTTTGTTTAAAACTTTACGGCACCTTATAGAAAAAATCAAGTTGAAGGTGCATAAAATCGGAGGTAAATATGATTCATTTAATTGGCGTAAAAAAAGACTTAGATTTACATAAAAGAACCTCACTTTCAATACCTGAGGATTCTGTTGATGAAGTTGTTAAAAAATTGAAAGAATTTTCTCAAGAAGGTGTTATTATAAACACCTGTAATAGAACAGAACTTTATATAAATTCTAATTTAGAGGAGAAAGATTTAATAGCTAGAGTATTTTCTTCTCTAAATTGGGAAAAAGAATTTAGAGACTATATTTTTTATTGCAATGATAATAAGGCAGCTATTCACTTATTAGAAGTTAGCTGTGGATTTCATTCTAAGATTCTAGGTGAGGATCAAATTTTAGGCCAAGTTAGAACTTCCTATTTAAGAAGTAAGAAGTTAAACTTTCTAAAAAATGACTTGGATAAGCTCTTTACTCTAGCTTTAGCTTGTGGTAAAGACTTTAAATCTACCACTAAATTGTTTAAAACACCAGTATCCTATTCTTCTATTTCGGCAAAAACCGCTCTTGAAGAAAATAAAAAAGATTTTTTAATACTGGGTTTTGGTAAGATGGCACAGTTGTCCTTTAATTATTTAATAGGCCGAATTAATACTATAGACTCTATTTACATCGTAGTAAGAGATAGAGATAAAGTATTAAATAGTTCAACTATACTTAATCATTATGAATACTTTAGAAATGGTAAAATTAAGATTTTATCTATGGATGAGCTTAAAGCTACTTATTCAATGGTTGACACTATAATATGCTGTACTTCTTCTTTAAGTCCAATAGTAAAAAAGGAAGAAGTATCTACTAATAATGATTTATTGATATTTGATCTTTCCCTACCTATAAATGTAGAGAGCCAATGTAAAGAATTAGCCAATGTTACTCTTTACAACCTAGACGACCTCCAATTTGTAGATAGTGAAAATAAGGCTCTTAGAAAACAAATAATGAATTCCCACAGATATATTATAGAAAAATATTATAATGAATTTAAAGATTTTATTATTCTTAAGGAAACTGTTCCAACCATAAGAGCTTTAAAAGAAAAAGGAAATTCTATCTGTAAGGAAAATTTACAAACATTTATAAATAAAAAATATACAAAAGATAATGAAGAGCTTGTAAATACTCTTTTAAATAGTACTTCTAATAGATATATAAATAGAGCTATCGAATTATTAAAGGAAGAAACTCTAAATGGTAATTCTAGTGAGGTTATATCTATAATTGAAAAAATATTTTTAGATTAAATACTTTTAGAAAATAATAAATCTAAATATTAATCTATTCTATTGAATGTGTTTTAAAACAAGGAGGCAATTATGAATAATAAAGCTATTTTTGAAGAAAGTAAAAAATATATACCCGGAGGAGTAAACAGCCCTGTTAGAGCTCTTAGAGATATGGGTTTAACACCTCCTATAATCAAAGCTGGAAAAGGTGCTTTGATTTATGATGAAGAAGGAAATGAATACATAGATTTTGTTGGTGCATGGGGACCTATGATACTAGGTCACTGTGATAATGATATTGTTGATGCTATAAAAAACACTTGTGAAACCTCAATAGCCTTTGGTGCTCCTACAAAATTAGAATTGGATTTAGCTAAATTTATCTGTGAAACCACTGGTCTTGATATGATTAGGATGGTTAATTCAGGTACAGAAGCTACAATGAGTGCTGTAAAATTAGCAAGAGGATATACTAATAGAAATAAGATTGTGAAATTCTCAGGTTGTTATCACGGCCATTATGATGGTTTCTTAGTAAGTGCTGGTTCTGGAGTTATGACTGGAGGAATTCCTGGTAGTGCTGGTATTCCAGAAGATCATGTTAAGCATACCATTGTTGCTAATTATAACGATATAGAAAATATAACAGCTATTTTCAAAGAATTTAAAGATGAAATTGCTTGCGTTATCATAGAACCTGTAGCTGGAAATATGGGAGTTATTAAGCCCTCCCATGAATTTATGAAAGCCCTTTCTAATCTATGTAAAGAAAATGGAAGCCTATTAATATTTGATGAAGTTATGTGTGGATTTAGGGTTAATTATAGAGGTGCAAGAGAACTTTTTCATGATATAACTCCTGATCTTGTAACCTATGGCAAAATCATTGGTGGTGGACTTCCTTGTGGCGCCTACGGTGGTAGAAGAGAAATTATGGAATTGCTAGCTCCACTAGGCCCTGTATATCAAGCTGGAACTATGTCAGGCAATCCTCTAGTAATGGTTGCTGGATTAGAAACTTTAAAGAAGCTCTATGATAATAATGAAATATACTCACACATAGAAGAAGTTGGTGCTTCCTTAGAAGAAGGCATGTTAACTATAGCTAAGGAAAAAGGAATCTCTATGGTTGTAAATAGAGTTGGTGGAATGATGACTATATTCTTTACAGACCTTAAAGAGATAAATAATTATGAAGATGCTAAGAGTTGTAATACTGAATTATTTAAAAAATACTTTATTCACATGCTAGAGAATGGTATTAATTTACCACCTTCTCAATTTGAAGCTATGTTTTTATCTTATCATCACACTAAAGAACATGTAGATAAAATATTACAAGTATTTAAAAGCTTTTAACATTTTATCTAAAAACCATTTAAATATTATATTAAATTCCTTAATATAATATTTTATATTTGTTAATAATTCTTTAAAAAACTCTTAATAAATGTTTTTAAAATTAGATAATAATATGCATTAAAAATACCATTTAATTATGTATAATTAGGTGGTATTTTTGTAATTTTAATAAAGAATAAGTTGTCAGAAAATTCTTGATTTTATTACTCGTATAATTTAACATATTGTTAATATATTTTTAACACTAAGGAGTGTGTAGTTTAATGAGTAAAAAAATTTCTAAGGAATCTGTGGGAATAACCTCTCGCAAACCCCATTTATGGGAAGCACTTATACCTATCGCTGTGTTAATCGGTAGTCTTTCTATTGCAATTCTCATCTATGACGCTAGTCCTCATATTCCCCTAGTTATATCTGCTATAATAGCAGCACTTATGGGATTAAAACTTGGTTTTAAATGGGAAGATCTCGAAAAAGGATTTATTGATACCATTCAAATGTCTATGCAAGCAATTATAATATTAATGATTATTGGTGCATTGATCGGAGCATGGATTATCAGTGGAACAGTTCCTGCTATGATTTACTATGGTCTTCAAATTTTATCTCCTGGCATTTTCTTAGTTGCTACCTGTTTAATTTGTTGTATAGTTTCTCTTGCTACAGGAAGTTCTTGGACAACTGCTGGTACTGTAGGTATAGCTCTTATGGGTGTTGGTATTGGCCTTGGAATTCCTAATTCCATGGTTGCTGGTGCTATCATATCTGGAGCATACTTTGGTGATAAAATATCTCCTCTTTCAGATACAACCAATTTAGCTCCTGCCATGGCTGGCTCAACTTTATTTGATCACATAAAACATATGCTTTATACTACAACTCCAAGCTTAATAATATCTCTAGTTATATTTGGTATTTTAGGACTTAACTATTCTGGAAAAGAACTTGATGTTTCACAAATTAATGTGATTCTAGATGGATTAAAAGGTAATTTCAATATAAACATGTGGTTATTAATACCTCCACTAGTTGTTATTGGACTAGTTGTAAAAAAGTTTCCAGCTATTCCTGGACTAATAGTTGGTACAATACTAGGCTGTATATTTGCAGTTCTATTCCAAGGGGTTAGTTTCGGAGATTTACTTAATGTACTTAACAACGGATTTTCAATAGAGAGTGGAGTTACTGTAGTTGATGAATTATTAACTCGTGGTGGAATGCAAAGCATGATGTCTACCGTTTCTTTAATAATGTGTGCTATGACCTTTGGTGGTATTATGGAGAAAACGGGCCTCTTAGGTGCAGTTGCAGAACGTCTTCTAGGACTTGCTGTGAATACAGGTTCCCTTGTGTTGGTAACTATAGTTTCTTGTATATTTGTTAATGTTCTAGCTGGAGATCAATATTTATCTATAGTTATACCTGGAAGAATGTATAAAGATGAATATGCAAAACGCGGACTAGCTCCTAAAAATTTATCTAGATGTCTTGAAGATGCTGGTACTCTAACATCTCCTCTAATTCCTTGGAATACCTGTGGAGCCTTCATGAGTAAAACTCTAGGAGTTTCAGCTGCCGCTTACATTCCTTTCTGCTTCTTAAATCTAATTAATCCAATTATATCTATTATCTATGGATACACTGGATTTACGATGGAGAAACTAGAAGTAAAAGCTTCTACTGAAGAATCTACTGAAATATTAAATGGTTAAAATTTCATATTTAAAATAGCAAATAAAATAGTCTATTGAGATAATACTTGAATAGACTATTTTATTTGCTATTTTCGTCTATTAACAGTAAATAGCTAAATATTATTATTTTATGCTATTTAAAATTAAACTCTAGATAATGATATTTTCTAGAGTTTATTTGTTAATTTTTAAAATATTCAAAATATTCTTGCATTTTTTTATTCTTATATATTATAATATAAATAGTTATTTATACTTTATTTTATAGTGAGGAGTGTGTTGTTAAATGGTAAAATCTAATAATTTTGAAGATCATGATCCAAACCCTATTCCTAATCCCAAGTTTTGGGAGGCACTAATTCCTATCTTAGTTCTCATAGGATCACTATTTATCGGTGTTTTAATTTTTGAAGCTAGTCCTCATATTCCTTTGGTTATTGCTGCTATAGTAGCCGCATTAATGGCTTTAAAAATTGGAATGAAATGGACTGATATCGAAAAAGGATTTATTGATACTATTCAGATGTCTATGCAAGCTATTATAATATTAATGATTGTAGGAACACTTATAGGATCATGGATTCTAAGCGGAACCGTACCCACTATGATCTATTATGGACTCAAAATCCTATCTCCTGGAATTTTTCTAGTTGCAACAGTTTTAATTTGCGGCATAGTAGCTCTTTCCACTGGAAGTTCTTGGACAACTGCTGGTACTGTTGGTATAGCCCTTATGGGTGTCGGCATAGGGCTAGAAATTCCAGTATCAATGATAGCTGGTGCAATAATTTCAGGTGCATATTTCGGTGATAAGCTATCTCCTCTTTCCGATACAACCAATCTAGCTCCAGCAATGGCAGGTTCAAACCTATTTGATCATATAAAACACATGCTATATACTACTACTCCTAGTTTAATTATAACATTAATAATATTTGGTGTTTTAGGCTTAAAATTTTCTGGAAAAGAACTAGATGTATCTCAAATTAATATTATACTAGATGGTCTAAAATCTAATTTTAACATAAATCTATTTTTACTTATTCCTCCTCTTATTGTTATAATTTTGGCCATTAAAAAATTTCCAGCTATTCCTGGACTAATAATTGGCGTTATTTGTGGATGTATCTTTTCTGTAATAGCACAAGGATCTAACTTTGGATCTATTTTATCTGTACTTAATGAGGGATTTGTTATAGAAAGCGGTGTAGAAGTTGTAGATGAGCTTCTTAGTCGTGGTGGCATGCAAAGCATGATGTCTACTGTTTCTTTAATCATGTGTGCTATGACCTTTGGAGGAATCATGGAAAAAGCAGGTTTCTTAGGTGCAGTTGCAGAACGTCTTTTAGGACTTGCTGTGAATACAGGTTCTCTTGTATTGGTAACTATAGTTTCTTGTATATTTGTCAATGTTCTAGCTGGAGATCAATATTTATCTATAGTTATACCTGGAAGAATGTATAAAGATGAATATGAAAAACGTGGACTTGCTCCTAAAAATTTATCTCGATGTCTTGAGGATGCAGGTACTCTAACATCTCCTCTAATTCCTTGGAATACCTGTGGAGCATTTATGAGTAAAACTCTAGGAATTTCAACTATGGCCTACATTCCTTTCTGCTTCTTAAATCTAATTAATCCGATCATATCAATCATCTATGGATACACTGGCTTTACAATGGAAAAACTCGAAGTACAAGCTTCTACTGAAGAGCCTACTGAAACATTAATATGATTTCTTAATATCATGTCATATATAAAATGTAATAATGATACTTCATATTAACTCAACATTGTGCAAGTAGGCTTTGTTCTAATAAAATTTTAAAACTAGACTTCATATTATTACTGTGAATACCATTTGCAGAAAGCTTAGATTTACTTAGGTATTATTCGAGAAAAAATCGTTTAGAAATACAGCTTGTCCGAACGTAGTAAGTTGTTGTATTTTAGATTTTTTCTTGAATAGAGCCTTAGTAAATNNGTTGAACAGTAATAATATGAAGCCTAAATTAACTTAAATTTATAATAAAGCCTGCTTGTACAATGTTGAGATTTAATTACAACCTATTCTATATAATAAATATATTTATTTGTAAAATTCTTGAAGCACCACTCTAAAGTGATGCTTCAAGAATTTTACTTTCTTTTTCTAATATTTTTCCCTATAAAAAATCCAACTAAAACTCCAGTTCCTAATGCTAATAATGTTTTAGCCTTTTCTAACTTTAATTCAGAATCTGTAACTGGATCTGTGTTATTTATTATTATAGTATCTTTTAATCCTTCTTTTCCGTCCTCCACTGGATAGATAAAAGCGCCAACTAAACAAAGATGATTAAATCTCTCTTCTGAAAAATTATGATTTAGATCCTTTAGAGTATTTAAAAAATACTCTTTATTCCAATGGTACTCCTCTTGAAGCTGTTTATCATCATGGAGATCAAACAAATTCGTTATGTGCTCCTTTGCGTAATTTACGGCTCTTATTATTTTCTGTGAATTTTCCGGTTCTCTTCTTATATATTCTATTAAAGCCTTTCTTACCTGATCTAAGTTTCCACTATTAACAGCATCTTCAATTAAATTTAAACTTATTTCCATACTATACCTCCTTATGTATTATAATTTTCATCATCTCTTTGTTCTTTAATTCATATTATGAACTCTAAAATTAACCTTTTAACTAACCATCTCTATAATATATACTATCTATTATAGTTGTTTTCTGAATAAAATTCAATGTTATAAAACTAGTTAATTTATGCTCATATAAATAGTACAAATACATAGAGCTTTGAATAAAATAAACTAGTAATATCTTTACCATTTGCTATAATTTATAAACTGATAAACTATTAGTTAATAAATCATTAGTTTCTGTTAAATTATTTAAAACATCCACTATATACTACTGGTTTTATGATATAATAAACTCGTAATATAATAAGTTTAACATAACTTTTTGGAGGATGATAAGATTATGAATGTTGCCTTTTTTCTTACTCCTAAAAATGAAGTAGTATATGAAAAAGTAAGTTCAACCATGCGTAGAGCTATGGAAAGAATGGAATATCATAGATATACCTCAATTCCACTGCTGGATGACAAAGGTAGGTATATTGGAACCTTAACTGAAGGTGATATTTTATGGAAAATAAAAAATACTCCTGAGCTAAGTTTTAAAGATACTGAAGATGTTTTAATCAAGGAGATTCCTAGACATGTACGTAATAAACCAGTTTCAATAAATTCTAATATGGAGAGCTTAATTTTAGCTTCAAAATCACAAAATTTTGTTCCTGTAGTAGATGATTCTAACATCTTTATTGGAATTATTAAACGCAGTGACATTATATCATATTGCTATAAAAGAATATTTGAAGAAGATGATTCTAATAACTTTAGTGATTTTAAGAATATATCAAAAATAGGATAACGTTTAATTAATACTTTTTCCAAGCTTAATATCTTGGAGAAAGTATTTTATTTTTAACTTATATAATTAAAATTGAGTTAATTTTCTGATATAATATTTTATAGATATGAATTTTCTTGTTAGGGGGAATTTTTTTGGAGAAATTATTTAAGAAAAGCAGTGTATACGCTGATTTGGCATTACTTCTAGTTGCTATGGTCTGGGGAGGTGGATTTATTGCTGTAAAAGACTCTTTAAATATAATAACTCCATTCTACCAAATGGCTATGAGATTTTCACTGGCATGTATAATAATGTGTGTTGTGTTCTATAAGAGAGTTAAGACTGTTTCTAAAACTCAGCTAAAAAATGGTTTTATTATAGGAATATTTTTATTCTTAGGATTTGCTCTACAAACTGTAGGTATTAAATACACCACTGCAGGAAAAAGTGCCTTTTTAACAGCTATTTATGTAGTGATAGTACCATTTTTACAATGGATTATATTTAAAAAGAGACCTGATAATTATTCTATAGGTGGTGCTTTTATATGTTTAGTTGGTATATCACTATTAACCATAGATGGTAACGGATTTTCGATCAGCTATGGTGATACATTAACTCTAATCTGTGCTTTTGGATTTGCTGGTCAAATTTTAGCCATTGCTAAATATGTTGAGAATGATGATCCAATTATCTTAACTGCTGTTCAACTTGGAGGTGCTGCTATTTTATCTATAATCGTGGCAATGATTTTTGAACCCTTCCCAGTAAATATGAATTTAGAAACTACTGCATCTATAATATATTTAGCTGTATTTAGTACAACCCTAGCATTCTTACTTCAAAATATAGCTCAAAAATATACTTCTTCAACTCATGCAGCCATAATACTATCTTTAGAAGCTTTTTTTGGAGCACTATTCTCAGTTATGCTTTTAGATGAAGTATTTACTTTACTTATGCTTATAGGTTGTATACTCATATTTATAGCTATTATAACCACAGAAACTAAATTGAATTTTTTCAAGAAGAAAAATTAACCTAATATTCATAACTATCATACTTTTGTATTTACATATTCCCTTTTATATTATTTAATAATAAAAAGGGGGTTTTTTTATTGAGTAATAATTTAAAGAGAAGTAATCAAATGGAAACAAAACAATTTTCTTTTTCAAAGCTATTCTTTGAAAGACTATATGTATTACCTATAATAATATTTGGAATAATATTTTTTATTAATTTTAGAGGGTCATCACCATCAAAAGAAGATCTGCTATCTTATATAGAAACTCTTCCAGCTGAGTACACTGCAACTCAAGCTATTCAGGATGGTCACTTAATTGTTAATCAAGGAGTAATAACAAATATAACTTATGTATATAACTTTTTTAATTCCTGCAAAGAGAAGTCTACTTCTCAGTTAGTTTATGTTAATTATGATAAAGAAGGAAAACCTATAATAAAGACTGCCTTTTATAAAAGAGGAAAAATTTATGTTAATTTAGATGATAGTAGAACTTCAAATGGAAAGAAGGAAATTCAACAATATGTATTTACTGATATAAATAAGGTTGATGATGAGAATACCTTATCCTTGACTTTATTTAATGATGTGGAAAAAATTGATTTCTTCAAATATAATAAAAAAACAGGAGAGGGAATATAACCTCTCCTATTCTTTATTACATTTTATTTTTCAAGTTTCATTGCTCTAACTGCGTTTAATACAGCTATTAAGGTTACCCCTACATCAGCAAATACTGCCATCCACATTGTAGATAACTGCAACACTGTAAGAATTAATATAACTGCTTTTACCCCTAGAGAAAGTACTATATTCTGAACTACAATTCTTTGTGTTTTCCTAGCTATTTTAATAGCTACTGCTATTTTTTCAGGGTCATCAGTCATAATAACTACATCTGAAGCTTCAATGGCTGCATCTGATCCGATTCCGCCCATAGCTATCCCCACATCAGCTCTAGCTAATACTGGTGCATCATTAATTCCATCACCTACGAAGAGTACCTTGCCATTTTTAGATACTTCCTTAGAGAGTTCTTCTATCTTATTAACTTTTTCATGCGGAAGTAATTCTGAGTACACCTCATCTATTTTTATTACCTTACCCACATATTCAGCGATATTACTGTTGTCACCTGTAAGCATCACTGTTTTCTTAATCCCTACAGCTTTTAAATCATGTATACTTTGAGGTGCTGTTAATTTTATTCTATCAGATATTACTAAATATCCTATGAAGTTATTATTTATTGCTAAATACACTATGGTACCGACTTCTTCCGTCTTTGTATAGTCAATCTCTAATTCTTCCATTAATTTATGGTTACCTGCATATACATATCTATCTCCAAGATATATCTTAACACCCTTACCTGAAACTTCCTCATAGCTTTTTATTCTATTTTTATTTATTATGGCTCTAGGACTGACTTTTTTATAAGACTCCACTATGGATTTAGCAATTGGATGATTAGAATATATTTCAGCATGTGCAGCATATTCCATCAGCATATCTTCTGTTATAAACCCATAAGGTACTATTTTAGTAACTTCAAATACACCTTCACTTAATGTTCCTGTTTTGTCAAATACAACAATTTCCGCCTTGTTTAAAGCCTCTAAATAATTTCCACCCTTAATGAGAACACCATTTCTTGATGCCCCTCCAATGCCACCAAAAAAGCTTAGTGGTATAGATATAACTAATGCACAAGGGCATGATACAACTAAAAACACTAATGCTGTATATAACCATTGTTTAAAATCTCCCATTCCAAATACAGGAGGAATTACTGCTAATATGATTGCAATAATTACTACTGATGGAGTATAGTATCTAGCAAATTTAGTTATAAATTTTTCTGTAGGGGCCTTCTTATTAGATGCATTTTCAACTAATTCTAATATTTTAGATACTGTAGATTCTCCAAAATCCTTTGTTACTCTTAGTTCTAAAAGGGCTGTCTCATTTATTGAGCCTGCAAGGATTTCGTCCTTTTCTTTTACTATTCTTGGAATTGATTCACCAGTTAATGCTGAAGTGTCAATTTGAGATTTACCACTTATTACAATTCCATCAAGAGGAACTTTTTCTCCTGGTTTTATTACTATTATATCATCAATTTCTGCCTGTTCTGGTGGAACTACCTTAATATCTCCATTGCTTTTCTTTATATTTGCGTAATCTGGTCTTATATCCATCAGCGCAGAAATCGATTTTTTAGACCTATCTACCGCCAGATGCTGGAAAAATTCTCCTACTTGATAAAATAACATAACTCCTACAGCTTCTGGATATTCTCCTATGGCAAAAGCCCCTATAGTTGCAATGCTCATTAAAAAGTTTTCATCAAATATTTCTCCCCTTAAAATATTTTTAATTGCTATAAGCAATACCTCTCCACCAATAACTAAATAAGACAATACAAAAAATAATATACTCGTCCAGTCAGAAGTAAAATTTGCTCCTATTAACAGTGCTACCCCTATGGATAATTTTACAATTCTACCCTTTAAGCTTCCTCCCGCATGACCATGGGAATGCTCTTTCATTTCTATATTTTCACCTTCATGATGATTATGATCATGATTGTGGTCATAACAACCATGATGCTTATGTTTATCATCATTATTATCAAAACTTTGCTTTTTTATATTTCCACCAATTTTTAAATTAGTATTAGTTGATATAGATTTTTTGCTAGATTCATTTTTTTGAATTTCCTTTATCCTTACTCCGTGTTCAATCCGAGACGCAATACTCTCTACATCCTTGAATACTACATTGCTTTCTACTTCACTCTTAATTTCTAATATAGCTTTAGAAGTTACTGGATTAACTATTGCACTGTCCACATAGTCTAACTTATTTAATTCCCTCTCTATCTTTAATGCACAGTTTGCACAACCTAACCCTTGAATTTCATAAATTTTCTTCAACTTATCTCCCACTTGAATGTTCCCCCCTCATAATACTATTCTCTTACGTGATTTAATCCCTTATCAAATATATCTCGTACATGATCATCATCTAATGAATAGTAAACTACCTTCCCCTCTTTTCTAGGTCTTACAAGTCTTGCAGATTTTAATACTCTAAGTTGGTGAGATATTGCAGACTGTGTCATGTTAAGAAGTGATGCAATATCACATACACATGCCTCTGTATTCATCAATATATTTAGAATCCTAATCCTTGTAGGATCTGCTACAGCTTTAAAAAGTTCAGATAATTCACTAACAGTATTTTCCTCTAAGGTCTTATCTTTAACTTTTTCTACTATATCCTCATGAATTAAGGTACAGTTACAAAACTCCGATTTATCTTTATTCATTTTTTTCCTCCTACATATGAACGTCTATTCATATGATTATATTATGGTGTTTTACTAGAAATGTCAATAAAAATATTCACCTCACTATAATTTATAGTAAAGTTAATATTATAGTGCTAACTAATTTAATATTTAATGAAAAATAGAGAATATATTTAAATATCCTCTATTTTTTTATTAATCTATATGGAATTTAGTAATCATAGCTTCAAGTTCATCACTTAGCTTTTTCAAATCTTCTGCTGAATTAACTAATTCATCTGATCCCGCTGACTGTTCTTCACTAGAAGCATTTACTTCTTCTGTAGATGCAGATGCTCCCTGTGATACATTTAATATGTCATCCAGATTTCTAATGAAACTATTGTTGTGATCACCAACTTTGTTAAGTACATCATTTACGTTTGAAATATGCTCCTGAAGACTTTCAATCGTAACTTTAATATCTTTAAAAGTATTTTCTGTAGCTTCAACAGATATAGATGTATTAGCTGTTGAATTTTTAGATAACTCTATTTCTTGAATAACCATATTTATGCTTAATATATTATCTTTTATTACTTCTTCTATTTCTTTAGCTGAAATTGCTGACTGTTCTGCAAGTTTTCTGACTTCTTCAGCAACTACTGCAAATCCTCTACCAGCTTCCCCTGCTCTAGCCGCCTCAATTGATGCATTTAATGCTAATAAGCTAGTTTGTGAAGTTATAGATTTTATACTCTCTGTTATAGCTGATATTCTCTTTGAATTCTCCTCTAACATCATTGCTTTATTTCTAGCTGACTCTACAGCATTCATATTAGCTTTAAAGTCCTTTGCCAAATCATTTACTACTGTCATACCTTTATTAACTTCATTAACTACTTTATTAGATTTATCATTCATTGTTTCTGATTCTTCTGCAGCTGTAGTAACACAATCTCCCAATTCTTGATATAATTCCGAAGCATTCTCTAGCATAGAACACTGATCATTAGCCCCTTCAGTAATATCACTAATTGCACTAGTTATCTCACCTGTTGTATATTTAAAATCGGAGCAAACCCTATTAATTAAATTAGATACATTTAAAAGTCTTTTAGTGCACTCTTGTATACTTCTTATCATATTAGCTACATCTTCAATCATATTATTGGCAGCCATTCCTATATTATAAGTTTCCTTATTTTTAAAACCATCTAACTCTATTCTCTCGCTAAAATCTCCACATTTTAATTTTTCTAGTCCATTTACAAGTTTATTCATAGGCGTTACAAGCTTTTTAGTATATAGAGATGATATTACATATGAAATTAATATAATAACTAATATTAACATCACCAATGGTATTAAGAATACCATAACCGCTTCTTTAATTTCACTTGTTGGTAACATACCAACTATTAAATGGTCCTTATCTCCACCTCTACTAATGAGAACAATATGATTTTCATCCTCTATTTGAATTTCTGTTACAGTTTTATCAGTTGATAGTATTTCCTTTCCCCATTCACTATCGCTTAATTTGTCTCCTATGTAATCTTCTTTTGAACTAGATATTACACCTCCGCTTTTATCAGCGATCAATATGACACCATTTTTTCCTAAGGTTTTGTTAGTTATTTGCTCAGATACAGCATTTAAAGTTATATCTATAGCCAATACACCTATATTTTCATTATTACTGTTAGTTATTTTTTTAGATACAGTGAGTATTGGCTTCTTAGATGTAGCATCTAAATAAGGAGTAGAAATATACACATCCTCCCCATTTTGAGCCTCCTTATACCAATCTCTCTGGGTTAAATCATCATCTACCTCATCTGGTGGATAGCACCATAATTGTCTATCTGGTTTCACCATGTACACTGAAAAAAAGTCTGGATGCATATCAACCATATTTTCAAAGGCTTTCTCAACTTCAACTTTATCATTTTGAACTAGTTGTACATTCTTAATCTCTTCAAATCTGGTCAATCCATCTACTATTTCTACACTCTCATTAATCATTCTGTTATAGGAAATATCTACGTCATTAATGGCTGAATTAATCACATTTTGAAAATTATCTTTTACTATTTTTCTAACAGCTATAGCATTAATGACCCCTAATAATACTATAGGTAGAATAGCTATAAAAATCATTATTCTCATTAAATCCTTTTTTAATGGTGTTAATTTTCTATGATTACTCCCCTTGTAATTTTTATTTTTTGTCCGATTAATTTTCATTTTTACCCCCCCGAAGTGTACTAATTGTTATTTTTCATCGCTTTTTGTTATTTATTGTAAACATCATATATAATATTATCATAAATGTTAGAATTTTGTCAAAATTTCTATGCATTAATGAATTTTATGTAAAATAATCACTTCTTCTCTATTTTCTTTTGTAAATTCATGTTATTATTAAGTTGTTCAAAAAACTAAAAGTCCCATCATGTAAAGGTAGTTCTATTTCATAGAACTATCTTTTTTGCATTAATTTAATATATGATTATACTTTTCTATATATTTTTGCATAACTATAGGTAAACTGCGTAATATAATATAACTCCATTTAAACCTATCTTTCCAAACATAAAAATAACCACCTCACCTATCTATGCTAGTAGAGGTAGTTACTCAAGTTATTTTTTAAAAGGTATTAATAAATTCTCAATTTCACGTATGTCTATTTCAAAGTAATTTCGTCCAAATTTCAATGGCTTAAGTTGAGATATCACATAATCATTATGAAATGCATCTAACAATATTCTACTATATTCATTATTATTAGGTGTTATTATAGCAAAATTATTTGTAACTAGTATTTCCTCATCTTCTACAATAGCTGCTGATAATTCATTTATTATAAAATTTTGCTTTAAGCATATAATTAAATCATTTTTACATGCCTTATAAAAATTTTCCTGTCTAGATTGTAGTTCTTCAAGTCTTTTTTTATAAATTATTTTACACTTTTTATCATCTATGCAGCTACTATCTATAATTATGTGAGTTTTACACATATCAACTGAAGCACCATCAATTCTACTTGGTAAATTTACACTTGCTAATTGATAAAGGTATTGCGTATTATGATTATTACGTATCATTGAATATTTCCCCCTAATAAGTAATTACCACCAACTTAAAGCTGTACTTTATAATAGATATTTATCTATTATTTTTTCTGCTAGCCTTTTCCTCGTGTTAGAAGAGTTTAAAAGTAGTAGTACAGTGAGCAATATGCTCTCATATCCATCGTTATAATTTTCTGTTACTTCATCTTTATTTATATGTATTTCTTCTAATAAGCTATTTAAAAAAGCTTCTTCTTCTTTAACTTGTTTTTCTTTTAATTTTAGATATCTTTCGTAGATATTAGGTAAATCTATCCCCCTTTCATCTTTAGATAATTTGTCTACCATTGGATTAAATAATACTTTGATATCTCCTATAGATAATCCTTGTTTTAAACTATAAATAAAAATCATAAGTATAATATGATTTTTACTATAACGCTTATTTTTTACTGGAATTAATATTTTATCTTTAGCATAGTTATTAATCATAGTTTTAGTAAGCAACTTGTCCTCTGGATTCCTCTTCATATTTTCAAGATTATTCTCAAACAACTGAATTACTTGATCCATATATAAATCAATTTCAGGTATCTTAGATAATTCTATATCTTCACTTAAATTTAACTCCTTCAGTATTTCATTTATTTCATCCTTATGAAAATTCATTTTTACCACCTTATATTAAATATATTTTCTCTTAACATAATCATAACATTAGGGCTTATGTATAAACAAGATGATTATTTTAAAATACTATATATAAGTTCCAATTAAGTTTATGCATCATACAAATAGCTATATTATAAAAATTAAATAGAACTTCATATTATTACTGTTCAACCGTTTCGAAACCTTGATTCACTAAGGCTCTATTCAAGTAAAAAGCTANNCTCGAACAAGTTGTCTTTCTTAACACTTTTTACTTTCATAAGGCCTAAGTAAATCTAAGCTTTCTGCAAATGGTTTTCACAGCAATAATATAAAATCCAATTCAAATAAACTATAAAAGAAAAGCCTATTTGTATTATGTAGTTTCATTATTGAAACTTATATGATAAAGATTATTAACCTACTATCCATGTTATCTGATTGTGGATATTTTCATTCATAAAATATTAACATATCTCATGATGTATTTATTATAAATCTGTTGTATAATATGTATATATTAATTAGTAGTTTTTAAAACTACATTATTGTATATTTTAGGAGGTAACCTTATGAATACTAAATTTAGAGAACCTTTTAGTGGTTTTTCTCATCTTTTTGGAGTTATTATATCCGTATTAGGATTAGTTACTCTTATATATAGGCAACTTATATTAGATAATTATTCAGCCTATAGCTTATTATCTTCCATAATTTTCGGTGTGAGTTTAATATTATTATATAGTGCTAGTACAATATATCACCTGACTATTTCAAAAGATAGTGTAATAAAATTTTTAAGAAAACTTGATCATTCTATGATTTTTGTATTAATAGCTGGTACTTATACACCTATATGTGTAATCCTTTTAGAAGGAGCTACAAGATACACTATGCTTACTATAATATGGGGAATAGCCCTTATAGGTGTTATATTTAAAACATTATGGATAACTTGTCCATCTTGGCTTTCTTCCACCATATACGTAATAATGGGATGGTCAGCAGTATTTATAATGTCACCTCTATCTAAGGTAGTTCCCCTAGAAGGTCTTCTACTTTTGATTATAGGTGGAGTTCTATATACTATAGGTGCCGTAATATATTGTCTTGAAAAGAATGGAGTTAAAAGAAAATTTGGTGCTCATGAAATATTTCATATTTTTGTATTAATGGGTAGCTTTACTCACTATGTGTTTATTTATAAATATGTTTTTCATTTATAAGTAAAGTTTTGTTTTAAATGGTCGTTGATTTCAGAGCTACATATTATCAATACTATGTTAAAACAAAACCATAAATAAAAATAGCTTGATATTCTATAATATCCATAGAATATCAAGCTATTTTTTATCTTACCTCTTACACTTTTTTACTATTTTATTCCATTTCTTGTAGAAAGGTGAATCCTTAGGTGGGACTATAATATGATTTATGCCTAAAGAAACTATTATTCCTATTGTAGTATCTATAGTTCTACTTATAGCATAGCCCACAGTATCTTTTATCTCCAAATTAAAGGTAACTGAACAAAAAACTATGCAAGCTATGGCTATAGCTTCCTGCCATTTTAATACATTAAGTACAGAAATTAAAATAACTATTCCAACAAATATAAGAAGTATACTTCCTGGCTTAATCATAGCCATTATAATTCCAATTACTGCTCCCACCACTGTACCTAAAACTCTGTCTTTCCCAACCTTAACACCTTTACTAACTGTACTTTGCATGGTTAACAACGCAGCTGTTGAAACTAAGAACGGATCACTCTTTTGTAATACATTAGCTAGAACCATACTAATTACAACAGCAAGAGCAGTTTTTACGTTTCTCATTCCCACATAATGATTAACATTCTCCAAATACTCCAACTCCTTCTATGCTACAAATACTTATACAACTTCACTATGTTAACTATATATTATATATGGTTTCTATTTTTAAATCAAATATTTTATTTCTTAGAATATTTTACAAAAAAAGCCTCTACTTCACATAAAAGTTCTTCCTCAAGTTTAAATATTTTGATTTTGTCTACATAAATACTCTTTAGAGATTATTTTTATCTACATTGAACCTCTTCACTCAAAACTCTTATACATTGCTCTTTAAGGGTGAATGCTTCATCATAATGGTCATCTATGTTTAGTGCTTCCTCAGTGTCCTTTAATGCCTCTGCATAGTTCTTGTTCCTATAATTTATCTTTGCTCTAAGCAAATAGTACCTTTCATCATCACTTATTTCTATAGCATTATTTATGAACATTATTGCCTTACTATATTGAAATTCTACAATACTATAAAAGTAATAAGATATTATAAAGTATATTTTATCCTGCCTTGGATATACATTGAAAATCCCCATCAAGAAATTTAATATATCTGTTTTGGGTAGAAAGGTTTTTCTTACTTTTCCTTTTTCTAAATCTCTATAGGATAATTTAAATAGATAATCAATTGCTTCTGTATATTTATAGCTTCTTATTAAAATATATACTTTATTCAGATTAATATATAGGTCTTCTCCATTGATTTTTAGGGCCTTATCCATGTAATCTATCGCTTTATCATATTCACCAATCTCAAAATGTGTTCTCGATAAAAGATTGAAGTATTTTTCATTAGTACCATTTAAATTTATTGCTTTGTTTAAATTTGCTATTACCTCATGATAAGAAAAACAATCTAAATTATAGTTCTCCTTAACATCTTTCAAATAAGCCTTAGAGCTATTTAGTAGCCTTAAGATTAAAACTATAGCTCTACCTTTTCTATAATATCCATGGGGGGCTTTTGGCTTTAAATTAATTACTTCATCATATATTTTTATTGCTCTATTGTAATTTTCAATAACCTTATACATGGATTCATTCTTATTTATGGTTTCAAAATCCTCACCAAATAATAAATATAACTCTTCTGTATAGTTGTACCAATATTCATCATTTAATTCTAAGTTAATAGCTCTTGTACAATGTCTTGACACTAAAGTATATTTTCCCTCTAGTGATAAATATTGGTCCTTTGTAATTTTTATGATTTCTTCTTTCAAAAACTGAGAAAGGTCTCTTTTATAGTGTCTATAATCCTCTCTATAATCTTCTTCCTTTTCTAAAGCTTTTATTACACATTCATAACTTTGTATTTTAACCTTGTAGTTAGCCTTTTCATAGCTTAATATCCTATCAAGTACATTGATTCCCTCTTCATATCTTTTTAACTTCATTAATATAAATCCCTTATGATACAAATAGTTCTCATAATCTCTATTTTTGATTTTTATTGCTTCATCTAGAACTTCCAAAATTATTTTTTCATCTTTTTCTAGAGAAGTTCTGTCTACAATATCATCAATGAGATCCTTTATTTTACTATCAATATACTCTTTATTTATATATTTTCTATCTCCATATTCACTGAATTCTTCAATTTTATATAACTTTTTATATATATTTAGCATTTCAACAAAATAGTCATTATTGATCAGCACTGCTTTTCCATCCTCTATAAGCTCTAAATATTTCATTTTCTTATAATTAGATGCATAGTGATAATGATCATTTTCTTCTTCCATTTCTATAATTTTCAATAGTTCAATGTAGTTTTTATATAAGTTATAGAAATCACCTGTATTGATGAAATTTGTTATGTCATTTTCATATTTTTCTTTAAGAAGTCCTGCTATCCTAGTTACATTCTCCCCATATATCTCTACATCTCCATAATTACTATAAGTGTTAAGAGCATATTTTAGACCTTCATAGTACATTTGAAAGGCTTCCTCTAACCTTCCTAATTTCTCAAGAACTTTTCCTTTGTGATTATATACATACTCATCAACAGTTATAGCAAATGAGTGGTTTATATATTTCAGAGCATTCTCATAATCCTCAATTTTATAAAAAGCTAATGACAATAAATCATAGGCTTCATCCTTAGCTTTAAAGTTTAAGCACTTCTCTAAATTTTCTATAGACTCTTTTATTCTCTCTAATTTTAATAATATTTTCCCACGCAAAATATAATAATCATAATCTCTATTCTCTTCCGTAGTTTCATTTAATTTATCCAGTATTTTTTTACTCTCTATTTGGGTAATGTTTTTATAGCTGTCATACTTCTCTTCTATGTTAAACCTATTATAATCCATAATTCCTCCAAAATAATTTTATCGTACTATACCATTATATTAAATTTTATCATATTTAGATATAATCCTAGATTAATAAAACATTAACTTTATTTTAACTAAATATAGAAAAGTAACTTTAAATATTACTAACCTTAGAATATAAAAATGGCTGCTCCATTTAATAGAGCAGCCGTTTATTATATTCCTATATCATTTCTGTAGTATATTCCACTAAAGTTAATTTTACTTATTTCTTTATAAGCATTTGCTCTACAGTCCTCAATGTTATTGCCTAGGGCTGTGACTCCTAGCACTCGTCCTCCATTAGTCACTAACATTTCCTCCTGGATTTCTGCTCCTGCAATAAATACAGTTCCATTACACTTATCTATTCCATCAATGATTAATCCTTTTTCATAAGCACTTGGATATCCTTTTGAAGCAGCTATAACGCAACATGCAATTTTATTTTCAAAGACTAAATCAACTTGTTCTAACTTTCTATCTAAAGCACTTTCTATTAACTCCAATAAATCATTTTTCATTAATGGAAGCACTACCTGTGTCTCTGGATCTCCCATTCTTACATTGTATTCAATAAGATATACTCCTCTTTCAGTTATCATTAACCCGAAGAATATTATCCCAATATAATCAAAGCCTTCTTCCACAATGCCTTTCAAAGTAGGCTCAAGTATATGCTCTTGAAATTCCTTAAGTACCTCTGCAGTGCAATATGGATTTGGTGCTATGGTACCCATCCCTCCAGTATTAGGTCCCTGCCCCCCATCAAATATAGTTTTATGATCCTTTGATGATACCATAGGAAGAATTACCTTTCCATCAGTAATAGTTAATATAGAAGCCTCTACTCCCTGTAAAAATTCTTCTATAATTATCTTTTTACCAGATCCCTGGAACACATCCTCAACCATAAATTCTTTCAAAGTTTTTACTGCCTCTTCACTTGTGGTAGCTATAACTACTCCCTTTCCTGCTGCAAGTCCATCTGCCTTTATTACTATGGGATAGCTACAGCATTTTATATAGTTAAAAGCCAAATTATAATCTTCGAAGGTTTCATATGCAGCAGTTTTAACTCCATATTTCTTCATAAATTCTTTAGCAAAAGATTTACTACCCTCAAGCATGGCAGCCACTTTACTAGGTCCAAATATTTTTAATCCCTTAGCTTTAAATAAATCTACTATACCATCACAAAGATACATTTCTGGTCCTATCACTGTTATATCTATTTTTTTTTCTATAGCAAAGTTTAAAAGCTCTTCATTAGACTTTATATTTACATTCTCACATTTCTTTTCTATAGCTGTACCACCATTTCCTGGAGCACAATATATCCTATTAACTTTATGACTTTTGCTCAATTTCCATGCAATGGCATGTTCTCGTCCACCATTTCCTATAACTAGTACTTTCATAGCATACCTCCATCAATTATCTTCAAATATTTTTATGTTAATGCTTAAAGTGTCTAATTCCAGTTAATACCATGGATATGCCATGTTCATTGCAAGCCTCTATACTTTTCTCATCATTCATAGAACCACCTGGATGAATAATAGCTTTTATGTTATATTCATTAGCCTTATCTACACAATCTCTAAATGGGAAGTATGCATCTGAAGCTAATACAACGCCTTCTTTAGCTCTATCTAATGCTTGAGCTGTGGCCCAAATTCTATTAACTTGTCCTCCTGCAATCCCTATAGCCATCTTATCTTTCACAACTACAATAGCATTTGACTTAACATATTTACAAATCTTCATTGCAAAAATCAAATTATCTAACTCTTCATCTGTAGGAGTTTTCTCTGTAACTACCTTAAGTTCTTCATAAATCTTATTATCTACATCTTGAACTAAGATACCTCCATCTACAGAAACCATCTCAAAATCATTACTTGGTCTGCTACTACATCTTATAACTCTTAAATTTTTCTTAGTCTTTAATACTTCTAGAGCCTCATCACTAAAATCAGGAGCTATAACTATTTCTAAGAATATTTTCACCATTTCTTCTGCTGTCTCTTTGTTTATTTCAGTGTTTAACGCTACAATTCCCCCAAATATGGACATCTCATCACAGCTAAAAGCTTTCTTATATGCTTCCTCAGGAGTTTTTCCTAAAGCTACCCCACATGGTGTATTATGCTTTAATCCACAACAGGCAATAGTGTCAAACTCATTAACTACCTTCCAGGCAATATCCATATCTTTAATATTGTTATAAGAAAGGGGCTTTCCATTTAATATTTCAATATTATTAAGCATTCCTGTACCATCTGTACTATTATATACGCAAGCATTCTGATGAGGATTTTCTCCATATCTTAAATCAGTACTTTTTTCATAAGATAATGCTAAATACTGCTCTCTATTTCCATTATATTCAGATACATTTTTCTTTAGATAGTTACATATTGCTGCATCATAAGCTGTAGTTAAATTAAATACCTTCATAGCTAAATATCTTCTTGTTTCTAAAGTTACATCTCCACATCTGTCTATCTCTTCAGTAATGAGTTTATAATCCTCAATATCACATATTACCACTACATCTTTAAAGTTCTTCGCTGCACTTCTAAGCATTGTAGGACCACCTATATCAATAAATTCTATAGTTTCTTCAAAAGTAAGTCCTTCTTTCACCTTTTCAAAGAAAGGATATAGATTTACACATACTAAATCTATGGTTTCTATATTTCTATTTTTTAAAGTTTCCATATGTTCTATATTATCTCTTATAGCTAAAATCCCCCCATGAATTATAGGATGAAGAGTCTTAACTCTTCCATTTAGCATCTCTTCAGCCTCAGTAATCTCTGAAACCTCTTTTACCTCTATAGAATTTTCTTTTAATAAGGAAAAAGTTCCCCCAGTAGAAATAAGTTCTACTCCTTTATTCTTTAAAAATTTAACGAAATCTAAGATGCCACTTTTATCATAAACACTAATTAAAGCTCTCTTTATCATATCTCTACTCCTTTATACACACTGTTCTTCCCTGTATTTTAATTTTATTCACAGCTAAAAGTCCTATGGCTTCTGGAAGAGCTTTATGCTCCACTTCCAATATTCTTTTCTGTAATATCTCTGGAGTATCATCTCCAAAAACTTCTACAGTTTTTTGAAGAATTATAGCTCCACTATCCGTATTCTCATCTACAAAATGTACAGTACATCCACTATATTTAACTCCATAATTAATAGCAGCTTCATGGACCTTTATACCATACATACCCTTTCCTGAAAAACTAGGTATTAAAGATGGATGAATATTTATTATTCTATGTTTAAATCCATCCACTAGAGGAGCTTTTATAATAGACAAAAATCCAGCTAAGACTATCAAATCCACTTTTCCCTTTAAAGCTTCATAAATCACTTTACTTAAATCTTGTCCATAGACCTTCCTATCCAATACTAAGGAACTAATGTTATGTTTCTTAGCTCTTTCTAGGGCATAAATTCCACCTCTATCGCTAATAACATATTTTATACATACGTCTTTCAAATATCCATTTTCAATACTATCAATAATAGAACCTAGGTTTGTTCCTCCGCCAGAAACTAATACTGCTATATTAAACAAACCCCTCCACCTCCAGCTTTTACATATCCTATTTCATAGGCTTCTTCTCCTATAGATTTAAGTTCAGCCAGAACCTCTTCCTTTATATTCTTATCCACCGCAAGAACCATACCAATACCCATATTGAAGGTATTAAACATATGATATTCATCTACTCCTTGCTCTCTTATGTATTTATAAATTGCTGGAATATTAAAGGAATCTTTTTCAATTACTGCTGTATATTCTTCTTTAAACATTCTAGGAATATTTTCATAAAACCCTCCACCAGTTATATGTGCCATGCCGTTAATTTTATATTTTTCTAGAAGTGATAGAACTGATTTTACATATATTTTAGTAGGAGTTAATAATATTTCTCCTAAAGTTTTCCCATCTAACTTTTCATCATAATTCTTAACTATTTTTCTAACTAATGAATACCCATTACTGTGAATTCCTGAAGAAGCAAGTCCAATCAATGCATTGCCTTCTTTTATATCTCTTCCATCAATTATTTTATCTTCATCTACAATACCAACTGCAAATCCAGCCAAATCATAATCTCCTAGTTTATACATTCCAGGCATTTCTGCAGTTTCTCCACCAATTAGTGAAGCTCCACTTTGAAGACATCCTTCACACACACCTTTTACAATGTCACTAGCTACTGAAGAATCTAATTTCCCACAAGCAATATAATCTAAAAAGAAAAGAGGTTTTGCTCCGTGACATAAAATATCATTTACGCTCATGGCAACACAATCAATACCTACAGTGTCAAACTTTTGTAATTTAATAGCAACCTCTAGCTTAGTTCCTACTCCATCTGTACCAGAAACTAGAACTGGCTTCTCATATCCACTAGGAAGCTTTACCATACCTGCAAAACTCCCAATGCCATTAAGTACTAATGAGCCTAATGTCTTTGCAGTATATTCCTTCATAAGCTTTACTGCTTTATATCCTTCTTCTATATTAACTCCTGCATCTTTATACGTAATCATTGTAAACCCTCCCATACATTTATAGTTTTACTGGTGCCGAAATTGGATATTCTCCATCAAAACATCCACAACAAAAACCATTCTCTCTTCCTAAACATTTTAAAAGATTCTCTTTTGTTAAATAAGCTAGACTATCTGCTCCAATTAAATTTCCTACTTCATCCTCTGTGGTCTGTGCTCCTATTAAACTGCTTCTATAAGGAGTGTCTATGCCAAAATAACATGGAAACTTCACCATTGGAGAACATACTCTAAAATGCACTTCTTTAGCTCCTGAGTTTCTTAGCATTTCTATTAATATTTTACTTGTAGTTCCTCTTACAATAGAATCATCTATTAATACAATTCTCTTACCTTCTACATTTTCTTTAATTACATTTAGCTTTACACCAACTGAAGCTTCTCTTTCTTCTTGGGTAGGTGCTATAAAAGTTCTTCCTATATATTTATTCTTAATCAATGCCATATCTAGTGGTATACCTGATGCTTTAGCATACCCTACTGCTGCAGACATTCCTGAATCTGGTACACCAACTACAATATCTGCTTCTATGGGATTGGATTTATAAAGTTCTATACCGGCTTCATATCTTGATTTATTTACGCTGATTCCATCTATAACGCTATCAGGTCTAGCAAAATATATATATTCAAAGGAGCAAGTAGCTCTTGTAGATTTTTCACCGTACTTAATACTCCTCATTCCTTCATCATTAATTACTACTATTTCTCCTGGCTCTACATCTCTTATAAATTCAGCTCCCGTAGCAGTTAATGCACAGCTTTCAGAGGCTATAACATAGGTATCTTCACCTATTCTTCCAATGCAAAGAGGCCTTAATCCATAAGGGTCTCTTACTCCTATAACTTCCTCTTCAGTTAGGATTGATATAGCAAAAGCTCCTTTTATTGCTTGCATTGTATCTACAATACTTTGAAGTATGCCTTTCTTTGCTCCCCTTGCTATTAAATTCAATATTACTTCTGAATCACTAGAGGTTTGAAATATACATCCGGAATCTTCAAGCAATTCTCTTAAGATTTCTGCATTTGTTAAATTCCCATTATGAGCTATAGCCATATTTCCTAATTTAAATTTTCCTATTAGAGGTTGTGCATTTTTTATTGAACTATCTCCAGCCGTTGAATACCTTACATGTCCTATAGCAGAGTATCCCTTTAACCCCTCTAAACATTCTCTACTAAACACCTCTGATACTAATCCCATACCTTTATGACTATTTACATTTTCACCATCAAAGCTAACTATTCCAGCACTTTCCTGCCCTCTATGCTGAAGTGCATAAAGCCCATAATAGGTTCTCTTTGACACATCTAAATCTTTATTTATAGAATAAATTCCATAAACACCACACTCATCGTGAAATTTATCCTCATCATAACACTCATAAATTAACTCCATTTAATAATTCCTCCAAACCACATATTAACACCATAGACTATGCTTTAATTCTGTCTAAAACTTTTGTATATCCTTCTACTAAATCTCCTAGTTCTCTTCTAAATCTATCCTTATCTAACTTTTCTCCAGTTTTTGTATCCCATAATCTACAAGTGTCCGGTGAAATTTCATCCGCTAACATTATCTCTCCATTTAATTTTCCAAACTCCAACTTGAAGTCTATTAGTTTTATACCTTGCTCTAGGAAGAATGCACCTAAAACTTCATTTACTGTTTTAGCTTGACCATATATATAATCTAGTTCTTCAAAGGTAGCAATGCCCATAGCTACAGCATGACAATCATTCATTAGTGGATCTCCTAATTCATCTTTTTTATAACTTAGTTCAAATACTGTAGTTTTAAGTTCTGTACCTTCCTCAATACCATATCTTTTAGCCATGCTTCCAGCTGCAACATTTCTAACGATAACCTCTAATGGTACTATTTCTACTTTTTTGCAAATCTGTTCTCTGTCACTTATCTTTTTAACAAAATGAGTTTTAACTCCCTTTTCATTTAACATTTCAAATATTATAGAGCATATAGTGTTATTTAAAACACCTTTAGAAGCTATGGATGCTTTTTTTTCTCCATTAAATGCTGTAGCATCATCTTTGTAGTAAACTATAACCTCATCTTGATTATCTCCACTGTAAATCCTCTTTGCTTTTCCCTCATATAAAAATTCTCTGTTTTCCATTATAATTCTACCCCCTGCTCATTATCTTTTATAAAATTTTCTTTCATTTCAACTCTGAATTTAACTAACTTTTCTTTTATTTCCTCATACTTTATCCCTAGTATTTCTACAGCTAGCATTCCTGCGTTATAACTATTATTAATTCCTACTGTAGCCACTGGAATAGATTTGGGCATTTGCACTATAGAATATAATGCATCTAGTCCATTAAGTTCTGCTTTTATTGGTACTCCAATTACAGGAATAACAGTCTTAGAGGCTATAACTCCAGGAAGATGCGCTGCAAGACCAGCTCCTGCAATTATAGCTTCACAACCTTCATCTTCTAGTCTTTTAATTACCTCAAATAATTTCTCAGGCACTCTATGAGCTGATAACACGTGAGCCTCATAGGGTATATCAAATTCCCTTAAACACCTTGCTGCACCTTTCATAATTTCCGTATCTGATTTACTTCCAAAAATAATAGCTACCTTCATACACTGTTCCTCCACTGAAATATTTTTTAAAAAACTAAATTTTCCTTTTAACTTTTTCATGTTTACTTATAATAATTAATTCCACCTTGGAATAATTTCATATCCTTATTTCCTGGCACGTTTTTAATAATTCCAGGAGCAATCCTCTCACTGTGTGCCATTTTCCCGAAGATTCTTCCATCCTCACTAGTTATACCTTCAATAGCATATACTGAGCCATTTGGATTAAATTCAATATCATAAGTGCCCTTGCCTTCATTATCTACATACTGAGTAGCAATCTGTCCTTTTACTATTAATTGTCTTATCATAGCGTCATCTGCATAAAATCTTCCCTCTCCATGAGATACTGGAACTTTGTATACATCTCCAGCCTTGCACATACTTAGCCATGGTGATTTAGTAGAAATAATCTTTGTATTAACCATGGTACTTTGATGTCTTCCTATGGCATTATAGGTTAGAGTTGGACTGTTTTCCTTAATATCTGCTATTTCCCCATAAGGTACTAGTCCTAATTTTATAAGGGCTTGGAAGCCATTACATATTCCTAGCATTAGACCATCTCTGCTTTTAATTAGCTCCATAATCGCATCTCTAAGCCTTTCATTTCTAAATATAGCATTTATAAACTTTCCAGAACCATCTGGCTCATCTCCAGCAGAAAATCCACCTGGTAACATGATTATCTGTGAGTCTTTTATTTCTCTTTCTAAAGCTTCTATAGATTCCTCTATATGTGTAGTTGTCAAATTATTAAATATTAAAGTTTTTACCTCTCCACCAGCCTTAAAAAATTCTCTTTCACAGTCATATTCACAGTTAGTTCCTGGGAAAACAGGAATTAATACCTTTGGCTTTGGTATTTTAATCATAGGAGATGAGATATAACCTGATTCTTTTATATTTAAGCTCTCTATGACTTCCTCTAAATTTTCGGTGTATCTTTCATTAAATACACTTTCTAAAGGCTCTTTATAAGTTTTCACTAGTTCATCTAAATTAATTTTCTCATTTTCTCTTGATATAAATGTTTCTCCAATTACTTCACCTAAATCAATACACTTTATACCCTTTAAATTGCATTGATTATCTATCTCTAAAATCACTGAACCATAGCTGAAAGCATCCAAATCATCCAAAGATAATTTTGGATTTATTTTGAAACCTAGATTATTACCAATACACATTTTCCCAATGGCTTCTATAACCCCTCCGTAGGTTATAGTCCTACTGCTTAATACATATCCTTCTTCAATTAATTTGTTTATTATCTCATAATTCTTCTTTAACTTAGAAAACTCAGGAATCCCATATTCATCTATAGGAGTATTTATTATAATAGCCTTACTCTTGGTGCTCATAAAATGGCTACATACAACCTTATCTATATGTCCTGTTGTAACTCCAAAACTTATCAAAGTTGGAGGTACATTCATGTCTTTAAAGGTTCCAGACATACTGTCTTTTCCACCGATCGCGGCCACTCCTAATTTATGTTGTGCATATAGGCCCCCTAGTAATGCTGAAAATGGCTTTCCCCACTTTTCCTTGTCCTCTCCTAATCTCTCAAAATATTCTTGAAAAGATAGATAGATATTTTTTAGGTCACCACCCATAGCTACTAATTTCGTAACACTTTCCACCACTGCATATATAGCTCCATGGAAGGGACTCCATTTTGATATCTCTACTTCAAAACCATGGGTCATCATAGCAACTGTGGTTGTATCTCCCTTTAATACTGGAATCTTAAATACCATACCCTCACTCTCTGAGTTTTGAGTTTCTCCTCCAAATGGTGTAATTACTGTATTTCCGCCAATAGTACTATCAAACATATTAACCAAGCCCTTTTGACTAGCTATATTTATATCACTAAAAACTCTTTTAAATCTATCATATAAATTCCCTTTAGCTTTTATATTAAAATCAACTTTAGTCTCTTCAGGTGAGTTTACTTTAATTTGTCCATACGTACTTGCTCCGTTAGTATCCAAGAAATCTCTTTTTAAATTTACTATTTCTTTACCTTTCCACTTCAATATCATGGACTTTTCTTCAGTTACAGTTGCAACTTCAGTAGCTTCTAAATTTTCTTCTTCACAAAGTCTTATAAATAGTCCACTATCCTCTTTTTTAACTACTACTGCCATTCTCTCTTGAGATTCTGAAATAGCAAGTTCAGTACCATCTAAACCCTCATATTTCTTCTTAACTCTATCTAAATCAATTTCTATTCCGTCTGCTAATTCTCCTATAGCTACGGACACTCCACCAGCACCGAAGTCATTACATTTTTTTATTAATGTAGTTGCTTTCTTATTTCTGAATAATCTTTGAATTTTTCTTTCTGTAGGAGCATTACCTTTTTGTACTTCAGCACTACAGGTATTTAATGATTTCTCTGTATGTTCCTTCGATGAACCAGAAGCTCCACCTATTCCATCTCTTCCTGTTCTTCCTCCTAAAAGGATTACTACGTCACCTGGCTCTGGTTTTTCTCTAACTACATTCTCACAGGGTGCAGCTCCTAACACAGCCCCAACTTCCATTCTCTTAGCCACATACCCTTGATCATAAATTTCTTTTACATAACCTGTTGCAAGTCCTATTTGATTACCATAGCTACTATATCCTCTTGCAGCTTCTTTAGTTATCTTTCTTTGAGGAAGTTTTCCTTTTAAAGTATTTTCAATAGGTGTTCTAGGATCCCCGGCTCCTGTTATTCTCATTGCTCCAAACACATAACTTCTTCCTGATAATGGATCTCTTATAGCTCCTCCTAAACATGTAGAAGCTCCTCCAAAGGGCTCTATTTCTGTAGGATGATTATGAGTCTCATTTTTAAACATTAATAAATATTTTTCTTTTTTATCATCTACATCCACATCTATAACAATGCTACAAGCATTTATTTCATCTGAAATATCAAGGGCAGGTAATCTTTCTTCTGCTCTTAATTTTTTCATACCAATTACTGCAATATCCATTAGGGTCATCGGCTTCTCTTTTTCCCTGTATAATTCATGTCTATATTCCTTATAAACCTGAAAAGCTTCTTTAATTGGCTTGGTATAAATTCCTTCTTCAAAGTCCACCTCTGTTAAAATTCTTTGGAAAGTAGTATGTCTACAGTGATCTGACCAATATGTATCTAATACTCTTATCTCTGTAATGGTTGGGTTTCTTTTTTCACTTTTAAAATATTCTCTTATTAATTTAATATCTTCTAAATTTAAGGAAAGTCCTCTGTGTCCAATAAATTCTCCTAATTCCTCATCCCTCATATCTAGAAATCCATTAATTATTTCTACATTTTCAGGTTCTACACACTGCTCTTCTAAGGACTCCTTACTCGCTAAAGTACTTTCTTTAGAGTCCACTTCATTTATATAATAACTTTTAATTGCTTCTATATTTTCTTCTGTTATATCTCCATAGAGTCCTATAATTTTTCCACTTTTTACTATAGGAAGCTCCTTCTGAGTTATTACCTGTATACATTGTGCTGCTGAATCTGCCCTTTGATCATATTGACCTTCATGATATTCCACAACAAAATATTTACTTCCACATAGATCTATATTCTCTTCATAAATATCATCTGTATTTTTTTCGCTTAACACAGTATATTTGATATTTTCAAATTCCTCTGGATTAATTCCACTGATATGATACTTATTTATAAGTCTAACTTTTTCTAAATTTTCTATGGCTAATAATGTTCTAAATTCTCTAAGAAGCTCCTTAGCCTCATTGTCAAAATTTTCTTTTTTCTCCACATAAAGAGTAAAAATCTGTTTCATTTCATACCCCCATTTACGAATATTAACTTTATATATTTTTTTATTGTTCGTATTTTATATTTTTATTTTAATACAATTCCGAACAAAAATAAAGTCTTTTATCAAAAATTTAAAAAATTATTGATAAAAGACTTACTTTTTAGTTATTTTTTTATTTATTGTTCGTATTTGTGCTGTACTATTCATATCTTATTAACATTTCACCTAATTGAGTAATGCTGTGAATATTAGATTATTATTTCTTCAAGTGATTTTATTTTAAATCTTTGTTGATTTTAGAACTACATATTATTGCGAAGCGAACCATTTGCAGAAAGATTACATTTACTTAGGCTATATGAGAGTAAAAAGCGTTAAGAAATACAACCTGTTCGAGAGAAACGAGTTGTTGTATNNTAATATGTAGTTCATTATCAACTATATATTATTACAAAAATATTGCAATCAATAGTTTTACTTAAAAATTCTCATGCTCTGTTCTATTTATTATTTCATCCTGTAAAGTTTTTCCTAAATCACAGAAATAGTCGCTATAGCCTGCCACTCTAACAATTAATCCCTTATAATTCTCTGGATTTAATTGAGCTTCTCTTAATGTTTTAGCTGAAATAACATTAAATTGTACATGATGACCATCCATTTTAAAATATGCTCTTATTAAATAACATAGATTTCTGATACCCTCTTCTCCTCTTAAAATATTTGGAGTAAATTTTTGATTAAGAAGTGTACCTCCAGTTCTCAAATGATCCATTTTAGCTGCTGATTTCATAACTCCTGTAGGACCATGTTTATCAGCTCCACCGACTGGTGATATACCTTCTGACTGAGGTATTCCCTTAAGTCTGCCATCTGCAGTTGCCCCTGTAACTTCTCCAAAGTAAATATGACATGTAGTTGGAAGCATGTTAACTCTATAGGTACCACCTCTTATAGATTTTCTCCCATTGACTTCATCATAATAAGCATCAAAGCACGTTTTCATGATATCATCCGCATAATCATCATCATTTCCATACTTAGGTGTCTTATTTAGTAATAGCTGTCTTAATGGCTCTTCATCTTGAAAATTATTATTTAACACTTTGATTAATTTCTCCATTGATATGGTCTTCTTCTCAAAAACATGATATTTAATTGCAGAAAGTGAATCAGTTAAAGTTCCTATACCTACTCCCTGTACATAATTTGAATTATATCTAGCACCACCAGCATTATAATCCTTTCCATTTTTAATACAATCATCTATTAATGTTGATAGGAATGGACCTGGCATTTCTGTCATATATAATTTTTCAATAATGTTATTTCCCTTTATTTTAATATCCATAAAATAATGAAGTTGAGCTTTAAAAGCATCAAATAGTTCTTCAAAACTCTTTAAATCCGTTGGATTTCCTGTTCCTATTCCTATCTTTTCACCAGTCATTGGATCAACTCCATTATTTAGAGTTATCTCTAGCACCTTAACTAGGTTAAAGTATCCAGTTAAGATATATGCTTCTTTACCAAAAGCTCCTGTCTCAACACAACCAGAAGTTCCTCCTTCCCTTGCATCTTGTACAGATTTTCCCTGCCTTATGAGCTCTTGAAATACTGAGTCCGCATTAAATACTGCTGGTTGTCCCCAACCTTTTCGTATAATTTCTCCTCCTTTTTTAATAAAAGCTTCTGGATTTTTCTTTGAAAGTTGAATATTACTATTTGGTTGAAGTAAAGTCATACTATCTACTACATCTAAAAGAATATAGGATAATTCACTTACTCCATCTCCCCCCTCACAGTTTAACCCTCCAATATTAATAGTAGCAAAATCTGTATAGGTTCCACTTTCCTTCAAGGTAACTCCAACCTTAGGAGTAGCTAATTGATTATTGAATTTAATCCACAGACATTGCAATAATTCTTCTACATCCTCTTTTGTAGCACTTCCGGCTTTCATTTCCTTTTTATAAATTGGATATAGATTTTGATCAAATCTACCTGGACTAAAAGCATCCCAAATATTCATCTCAGTAATTACTGTAAGATGAATGAACCAATATCCTTGAATGGCTTCCCAAACTGTATCTGGTTTATTGGCAGGTACCTTGTTACATATCTCTGAGATCCTTAAAAGTTCCTGTTTCCTATTTTGATTCTTCTCTTTTTCTGCCATATCTCTTGCAAGTTCACTATGCCTTTTAGCAAAAGTTATAACCGCTTCACAGGCAATTTTCATAGCTTTCAGCTCTTCTTGTCTATCAAATGCATTTATATCATTAATAAAGTCTAACTTACTAATTTCTTCTTCTATTTCATCGATAACTTCTAGAAACCCTCTATTAAATAATTTTTTATCTCCTACAGTATGACCTGGGCCTCTTTGTTCCATAAATTCAGTAAAAATACCTGCATTATAACATTTCTTCCATTGGTTATCCATTTGTTTTAATATCTTATCTCTAATAGATTTTTCTCTCCAAAATGGTATTATCTCTCTTTCCTGAATCTCATATATAACTGGAGCCACCTTAAAAAATGTTTTCTCTCTGCTATCCATAATCCTTAAATCATCTAAACTATGACAACATATCTCTGGATAAGTGGGTGTAGCTTTTGGGCTTTCTCCTCTTTCCCCAACTATAAGCTCATCAGAATCTATAACAATAGTTTTCTTCTCACAAATTTCTTTTAATGCTAAGGCTCTCAACACGGGAGTAGATACCTTCCCCTCATACTTTTTATAAGCTTCTGTAATAATTCTACCTCTCTCTATTGATATAGTAGGAATAGCATCTAAACTTCTTCTTCTCAATATTTCTACTCTTTCTCTCATCTAATTACCCTCCTATTTTAACCTTAATGCCTGTCTCATTATAAAATTTTTCTTTAATATGTTCCATATGTTCTAAGGTTGGTTCTTCGATAGCCTTCATCTCATAATTTTTATTCAGTCTAGTATACTTTTCTTCAGATATATTGTGATAAGGCAATAAATTTATCTGCTCTATACATTTTAATTCTTTTATAAATTCTATAAATTCTTCTATATCCTTCTCACCATCATTCACTGTAGGAACTATTGGTATTCTTAAAAAAACTCTAGCTCCACAGTTAAGTAATAGCTTTAAATTTTTAAGAATTATGTCATTACTTACTCCAACATAACTCCTATGCTTTTCATCATCCATAACTTTTAAATCATAAAGAAATAAGTCTGTATAAGGTATAATTTTTTCTAAAGTCTCCTTACTGGCAAACCCACTAGTATCTACTGCAGTATGAATTCTCTTTTCTTTACATCTTTTTAACAAATCTAGAAGGAATTCTCCTTGATTTAATGGTTCTCCTCCTGAAAATGTAACACCACCATCAGATTCATCATAAAATATCCTATCTTTTTCTATTTCTCTTATTAATTCATCTGCATTCTTTTCTTCCCCAGCAATACTTAAAGCTGTAGTAGGACATATATCACTGCATTTACCACATCTTTTACATAGGTCATTGTTAAACTTTATACAATCCTCATGAAAAAAAATTGCCTTTTCCTCACATTTATCTATACAAGATTTGCAACTAATACATTTATTCTTATAAAATAAAAGCTCACTATATGATTTTTGACTTTCTGGATTATGGCACCATCGGCATGTTAAAGGGCATCCCTTTAAAAATACAGTGGTTCTTATACCTGGTCCATCGTGTATAGAATATTTTTGAATGTTAAATACCATCCCCATATTATTCCCCCTATTTTTTATATATTTATCTAAGCAATAACTATGCCAAACTAATAAACTCAAGACTTTTACATAAACTTTAATACTTTAAGCAAAAATACGTCCCAAAAACAGTACAATAAGTACTGTTTTTGGGACGTTGTATTTATTTTAATATTATCTCTTTTTTTATGTTGAATTTTTTTATCTTATTCTGAAGAGTTTGTTTTGGAATTTTTAATAGCCTTGCTGCCTTAGAATAATTTCCCTCTGATCTTTCAATGGCACTAATAAGAATTTCTCTTTCCATATGATATAGACATTCATTTAATCCCTCATCATATACTTCCTCTTTAACAATATTTTTCACTTGATTATTTGACTGTTGAGTATATATATTTACCTTATTTAAAAATTCTCCTTCACATAGTATCATAGCACTTTCCACAGCATGTTTAAGCTCCCTAACATTTCCTGGCCAGCTATGAGCTAAAAATTTATCCATGGCCTTTGAATCTATACTCTTTACACTTTTATTAAATCTCTCATTATATTCTTCTAAAAAGTGCTTTACTAGTAGTGGTATATCTCCTTTTCTTTCTCGAAGCGGAGGTATTTCCATATATATTACTTTTAATCTATAGTATAAGTCTTTTCTAAGCTTTCCATCTCTTATTAGGTCCATAGGATTTTCATTTGTAGACGCAATGACTTTAACATCTATTTTCTTATTCTTAACTCCTCCTACAGTTCTTATTTCTTCCTCTTGTATTACTCTTAATAATTTCCCTTGCAATTCTAGATCCAGTGAGTTAATCTCATCTAAATATAAAGTACCTCCATTGGCTATCTCAAACAGTCCTTTTCTTTCCTTTGCTCCAGTATAGCTTCCTTCTTCGGTACCAAAAAGTATCCCTTCTAGAAGATTTTGTGGAAGGGCCGCACAGTTTTGTGCTATAAAGGGAGTATTTCTTTTATTTTCATTTTCACTATGTATGGCCTGTACAAATAACTCTTTTCCTGTACCAGTTTCTCCATAAATCAGCACTGGTGAGTTTACTTTACTTATTTTTTTAACTATATCTTTTAACTCTTTTATTCTATAATCTTCTCCTAAAATATTATCTAAGCTGTACTTAGTTTTATAATGTAGGTTTCTTAATTCTTTACTATTACATATCTCCTTCTCCAAGGAAAGTATTTTTTCTGAAAGCTCCCAAACCAAGGTGAAATCCTTAAAAATCTCAAATACTCCAACAATATTATCCTCTTTAAAAATAGGAATTGTAGATGTAACTACAGTTACTGGTAAGCTTATATGATTTTTATAATTTTGTATTCTATTTATTATTGGTTTTCTATTCTTAATTACGCTATAGAAAGTACTATTTTCTTTCTTTAGTTGTGGAAATACTTGCAAAATATTTTTCCCTATAGGATTCTTATCTTTTATACCAGTTATATTCTTTTTATTACATTCTTTATAAAAGATAATATTAGCTTCATTATCTGTAACTATAATGCCCTCATCAGAGTTTTCAATGAAACTTTCTAATATGTTCTTATAATCCATTCCACATCCGCTCCTATTAATATTTAAAGTGGCTGTTTTAAAAGTATTTAAAACAGCCATAATTTTTTTTACTTTATACTATTTATGACCTATCTACGCTTCATGCTTTAGAATTGTAAATAAATATTTATATGATAAGTCAACTTAAATCACAAGTTAACTTATAAACCAATATTTTATCACTCCAAAGAATTCTCTTACATAAAAATTCAATGCAGAAATCTTACCAGTTTTTGCAGCATAACACTTAGTATTAAATCCCAATTTCTCTCCTATTGTCTTTGCTCTATACATATGAAAACTATTAGTTATAACGGTGGTAGACTTACCTTCTCCTATAATATAGCTAGAGAATTTAAAATTCTCATAGGTATTAGTGGATTTGTCCTCCATTATTATCAATTTTTCTTCCATGCCATTATTGATTAAATAGGTTTTCATAGCCTCAGCTTCACTTATATCTTCATTTTTTCCTTTTCCGCCACTAACTATAACTTTAGTATCAGGATTGAGAATATTAAATTCTAAAGCTTTATCTAACCTCAGTCTCAATGACTGAGATATTTTATCTCCATTAAGTCCTGCCCCTAAAACCAATACATAATCCGTTTTATCGTCTTCTTGCTTACTTCCATGATAAACTATGATAGATTCTACGGTTAAAAATCCTATGATTCCTATTATAAAAAGAATTATAATAAAATTCTTAACTGCTCCATTTATTATTTGTTTATTAGCAATTATTTTTAGTATAAACAACCCTATAGATAGAACTAGCCAAAATTCTGCAAATGCCATATGAAAAGTTACAATTTTCAATATAATGTAGTACAACAATGACATAATAGATAAGATTATAAGTGCTTTATCGAAAATAACTATTTTACCACCTAATTTCTATATATAAATTAACTTAATTATTAATCTTTGCTTTAATATGATGTTGATAATAAACTACATATTATTACTCACAAACCGTTTNNCAACAATCATTTAAAACAAAGCCAATTATAAAGATTATATCATAGTATTTAGCCCTTAATTGTATTATTTTAGTTAATTATACTTGATAGATAAAAGAGACTATCTCAAAGCAATTAAAATTTTGGCTTTGAAATAGTCTTTGTAAAATATTATTTATCTACAAGTTCATCAATACAATCTACTAAATTACTTACTTCGGGTTTACTTAGTTGAGCATTAGCTCCAACAGATTTTCCTTTATGCTCTAACTCTTTTGTAATTAAGGAAGAGAAAATTATTATTGGCAGTGATTTTAGTATTGGATGTTCCTTGATTTTTCTAGTTAATGTGTGTCCATCCATTTGTGGCATCTCTATGTCTGTTACTATTAAATCCACATCATCTTTAAAATCTTCTCCCTTTTGTGCCACTAAATTTTCTAGATAGTTTAGCACTTCTTTTCCATCATCAAAGGTTTTTAATTTTGTAAATCCAGCTTTGTTTAAAGTTTCTTTTAATAAGCTTCTAATAAGTACAGAATCATCAGCCATAAGAATTTTAACATTGGATCTATCCTTATAGGCTATATCATTAATTCTTTCCTTACTTATCCCAACATTTGGATTTATATCTGTAACTATCTTTTCAAAGTCCAATAAAAGAAGGATTTTTTCTCCTAACACTATATTTCCTATAACTAATGAAGTTGGTGTAATAACACTAGGTTTTCTAATTTCTTCCCATTTAATCCTATGGACTCCTACTATTTGATCTATGTTAAAAGCCACTTTTAAATTATTAAACTCACATATAATAATAGTGCAATTATCTTGTAAATCCTTTTTTCCTTCAAGTATATATTTTAAATCTACCAAGGTTATTATTTCATCTCTACACAATATTAATCCACCAATTTCTGGTGGAGCTTGTGGAATAGGAGTTATTCCATTACACTCATCAACTTCTTTTACTTTAATTATATTAATAACATAATTTTTCCCGCCTATAATAAATTCTAATACCTCTAACTCTCCAGTACCACTTTCTAACAATATATCATTACTCATAATTTTCACTCCTTTATAAACACTGACATTATCTCATAATAAAATCTTATTCTTTATATATATCGTTTAGATTACATTATTCTTTATAAAATTTAGGTATATGAGATAAAACACTGATTAGTGATTTTTGAATAGCTCTTATTGCAATAGCTCATAAATGGCCTCAGCATACATTTCTGTCAATTGCATCAATCTATCTATTTTTATAAATTCATTAGGCTTATGAGCAGTTCCTTGCTCACTAGGAAAACCTGGACCAAAGGCAACTATATTATCCATAGCTCTAGCATAAGTACCTCCACCTGTTGTCATTGGTTCTGTTTCATAATCTCCTGTACAACGTCTATATACCTTCAGTAATTTATTTATTAATGGACTCTCTTTAGAAAAACATATCGGTCTTAAATGGGTAATAACTTTAATTTTAAAGCATGAATATTTAAATCCATTTCTAATTCCATCAATAATATCATAGTACTCATTGTTAATAGGATATCTAATATTTATTTTCATGCTCACTTCATCAGAATTTAATTCTATAAGTCCTACATTAAAGGTAAACTTACCTGAATCTTCATCTTCGAAGTTGCAATTTATATTTTCTCCATTATAAAAGGTTGAAATTAATCTATTATATTCATCTATAAATTTTCTTTTATCAATTAGTTCATTAAATCTTCCTAAAAATTTTATACCATAGGAAATTGCATTTACTCCCTTTTCTGGAGTCGCTCCATGAGCAGCAACTCCATGAAATTCTATCTTTATTAGCTTTTTATCGCAATTGATAATTCCTCTAATTTTTTCTTCTTTACAAAATAACATTAATTCAGTTTCTATTTTCTCTTTAAAATAGCTGTCACAACCTAAAATCAAACAAGCCTTAGAGGGTACACTGTTTATAGCTTCTCCCCCAGTAATACTCACCAAACTTATAGGCATGTCCTTGTCAATTTTCAAATCAGAAGTTAACTCAATATCAACTATACCCTTTTCTCCATATATAACAGGAAAACTACCATCAGGAGTAAATCCTATGTTAGGTGCCTTTTCATACTCTTTATAATACTTAATGCATTTCCAATCAGTTTCCTCGTTAGTTCCTATTATAAGTCTAACTTTCTTATCCTCAGGAATCAAACCCTTTTCCTTTAATATTTTCATGGCATACATTGATGCAATTATAGGTCCCTTATCGTCTGTTGCGCCTCTTCCATATATTTTTCCATCTGAAATCTCCCCCCCAAAAGGGTTAAGATTCCAACCTTCACCTTCTGGTACCACATCAACATGACAAAGTACTCCTACCGTATATTCTCCTTTACCCGCATCCACATGCCCTGCATATCCTGCAAAATTTTGAGATTCAAGATCAAATTCCCTAGCTCTATTCAATATATAGGTTAGAGCCTCATGAACACCTTCTCCAAAAGGCATATTAGGCTTAACCTCACCTTCTACAGATCTATACTTAATCAAATTAATCAAATCATTAACTATATGGTCCTTCTCCTTTTGCACATCCTCTTTAAACATACGTTTCTCCCCTTTTGTACCTTTATCGCTAACCTAATTATACTTGAAATTTGCTATATTGTAACTTATATTTGTTAAATAAAATAGAAGTATCCTATTTTAGTTGATACTTCTATTTAAACATACTTTAAAAATCATTGAGTTGCCCTTTCCACATTTATCCGATGATTCTAATAAAATGTAGATTTTAATTATTGTTAAAGGTATAATTGTAATAATCTTAATATTAGGAAAGGTGTGTTAACGTGGGTAATAAAGATGAAATGTTAAAAAAATATGCAAAATTAAGTGTTAACGTAGGTGTTAACGTACAAAAAAATCAGACACTTGTAATAATGTCACCTATAGAATGTGCTCATTTTACTAGAATGATAGTAAATGAAGCCTACAAAAGTGGTGCTAAAGAAGTTGTTATACATTGGAGTGATGAGGAGTGTGCAAAACTTAGATACTTAAACTCTCCTATGGAAGTTTTTGAAAACTATCCTGAGTGGCAAAGAGATTCAGTACTCACCTATGCTAAAAATGGAGCTTGTTTTTTAAGTATAAGTGCATCTAATCCTGAACTATTAAAAGATGTAGACCCTAAAAAAATAGCTGCATTCCAAAAATCTTCTAGCATATCTAGAAAAGATTTCAGTGAAAGACTTATGAGTAATCAAAACTCTTGGTCTATAATTGGACTTCCTACTGTTGGATGGGCAACTAAAGTATTCCCCGAACTTTCAGAGAAAGATGCTGTGAACAAATTATGGGAAGAAATATTTAAAATAGTAAGAATTGATAAAGATGATCCTGTTCTAGCTTGGGAAGAGCACAAAAAGAACCTTGCAGATAAAATGACCTATTTAAATAGCAAAAATCTTAAGGCACTTCATTATAAAAATTCCCTAGGTACTGATTTAATGTTAGAGCTTGTAGAAAATCATCTATGGGTTGGAGGCTCTGAATATACTTCTAATGGCATAGAATTTATTGCTAATATACCAACGGAAGAGATTTTCTCTATGCCTAAAAAACATGGAGTTAATGGAACCGTAGTAAGTTCAAAACCTTTAAACTACGGTGGGAATTTAATAGAAAACTTTTCTTTAACTTTTAAAGATGGTAGAGTTGTGGATTTCTCTGCTGAAAAAGGCTATGAGAGCTTGAAAAATTTAATTGAAACTGATGAAGGCTCTCACTATCTTGGTGAAGTAGCCCTAGTTCCTTTTAATTCTCCTATTTCAAATTCAAATATAGTATTCTTTAATACTCTATATGATGAAAATGCTTCTTGTCATTTTGCCCTTGGCAAAGCATATACTCTATGTATAAAAAATGGAGTTGAAATGACTAAGGAAGAATTGGAAGCTGCTGGTGGAAATGATTCTTTAACACATGTAGATTTTATGCTTGGCACTTCTGATTTAAATATAACAGGAATCGGTTTTGACGAAACTGAGACTCCTATATTTAAAGATGGAGATTGGGCCTTTTAAATAAATATTTTTCTTATTTCATAATCTTTAAAAATCTTCTATATACTATAATATGAGGTGATACAATATCAACACCTCATATTATTTAATACTATTATTTAAATATATTATTGAGAAATATGAAAATTTTCTCCATCACTGATGCATTTGATTTCTCCCTTTCCAGTTATAAAAGTCTTCGTATTATTCATCTTCAGAAGTTGCAATACTTCCTCACTTATTGGATTTTTACTTTCCTCTATGTCATTGGTAATAATAGCAAACTTAGGCTTTATAGTGTTTATAAATATAGATGTTAAATCCTCGAATCCTCCATGATGGGGTACTTTCAATAATGTATAATTGGCTATCTCTTTATTTAAAAGAAGTTCTTCTAGTCCTTCTTCTTCTATATCTCCAGTAAATAAGAATTTATTACTTCCATGTTTCATTTCTAAAACTAAGGAGTAATCATTCTCTTCTTTATAATATTTCTTAGAAGGAAATAAAATCTTAAATTCTAGTTCTCCAAGATTAAATTTATCTGATGCTTTTCCTACTACATTAGGTATGTCTTTTTCCAATATAGCCTCTTCAAGTTTATTATATGGTTTTGAATCTACAATTAAATCACTTTTTATTATTTTATCTACTGTTATATTTTCAAGTATCTTTGGTGCTCCACCTATATGATCTTTATGAGGATGAGTTAAAATTAAATAATCCAATTTATTTATACCTAAATCTCCTAATCTTCTTACCAATAAATCTCCATCTTTATTAGTTCCACTATCTATTAAAATATTTCCACTATAGCTCTCAATTAAAATACTGTCAGCTTTTCCAACATTGAAGAAATATATATTTACTTTATCTAAGGGATTGTTGTTTTCACTTTCCTTGGAAGGCAAAAGTAAACTTTTAAAATTCCATAATAGAAATATACATAGTAGAGTTCCCAATACTAATACTATAATTTTAAAATATGAGTTTTTCATGGGTCACCTCCAAATTTTTATGCAAAATATAAAATCTACTCTATTTTTCTATGGACTTTGTTTTAATATAGTTCATTATCAATACTATATTAAAACAAAGTCTTTCTATAAAACTCATATTTAATATCTAAAAACTCTTCCAAATCATTTATAAATTGATAAAGCATTGCTCTATTCTCAAACTCTTCTCTAGTCTTTGGAAGGTCCATTTCTCTAAATATATTCCTCATATCACTTAATTCTTCCACTAGATCTTCAACTGAATTATTTTCATCTAAAGAAACTGCTACCTTTTCTGTAAACTTTGATATAATTATAGTTTGTTCATAGGTCATAAAAAATCTTCTAAAATGTTGTCTCATCCTATTTAATACTTTAAATTGTTCATTTCTCATATTCATATATTCTATATAATAAGTATTAGGTGATATAAAATAATTATTAAAATCTATATAAGCAAATTTTTTACCTTTTCTCAAATTTTCCTTCAAAGTAGTAAACAACTTCTCCTCTTCTATTGATACTGTTTGATTCTCAAGGCCTATACTCATTTTCATAAGTATATCTCTCATAAGCCCCTCCACTTCATCTCGAAGATCCTTTATTTTATCCTCTACCTTTGGAATATATAAATTTAATATAAGTGCCACAGTGACTCCTATTATTACTAATAGAATTTCATTTATTATAAGTGATAGAGTTACTACTTTTTCTGCCAGTATATGAGTAGCTAATACCGAAGTTACCACAATGCCTTGCGATAAATTAAATTTTACCGCTATAGGAATAAATATTATTAAAAATAATCCAAACACTATAGGGTTATGTCCCAAGAATGTAAATAACAGTGTTGAGAGTAATAATCCAATGATTGTAGCTAAAATCCTTTCAAATACCAATGCTAGAGATAACCTCTTGGTATTTTGAATGCTTAGAATAGTTATTACTCCTGCGGATGCACTGTAGCTTAGACCTAACCCTTGTGCAATTATTATAGCTATCGCAGCTCCTACTCCCGTTTTTATAGTTCTAGAACCTAAAAATTTCATTTTTTCACTCCTTTCCCCTATATTCATATTCTTTATATTATAAACTATTTTTCTATTTCCAATAATATTTTTAGTGTTTATTACATATAATATTTTTCATATCATAACTTTTATTCTCTTATAATTTAATTTAGCTTTGTTTTAAATAGTGTTGATTTTAGAACTAAGCCTTAATTTAAAATCACTAATGCTATAAATTGGGAATATCATATATTATCCCTATTAAATTATGTTAAGGTGAATAATATGAAAATTGATATAGCGAAGCATAATAGTATAGCTTGGGACAAAGAGGCTATACGAGGTAGTAAATGGACAAAACCCCTTAACAATAAAGAAATAGAAAAAGCTAAACGGGGTTACTGTAAACTTTTTTTAACACCTTCAAGGGAAGTTCCTCCAGAATGGCTAGAAGGTATAGCCAATAAAAAGGTACTTTGTCTCGGAGGTGGCGGAGGTCAACAAAGTGCTATATTAGCACTTCTTGGAGCTGATGTGACAGTTGTAGACATATCCAATGAACAACTTAAAAATGATGAATTTATAGCGAAAACCTATAATTTAAATATAACCACAATACAGGGTGATATGAGAAATTTAAGTTTTTTAGATAATAATAGCTTCCATTTAATAATTCATCCTATATCTAATATCTTTGTAGATGATCTATTAGTAGTTTGGAAAGAATGCTACAGAGTCCTAAAAGCTAATGGAGTTTTAATATCTGGTATAATTAACCCTCTATTATATTTATTTGATTTTGAAGATGACTGCAATCCTCTAGCTGTTAAATATTCCATCCCCTATTCCACCATTAATTCTATTTGTGATGAGGAATTAGAAAATTTTCTAAAAAAAGAGATTCCTTTTGAATTTTCTCATACTTTAGAAGATCAGATTCAAGGTCAAATAGATGCAGGTTTCGCAATTACAGGATTTTTGGAGGATAACTCAGGAGGCCAATATATTCTTGATAAATATATAAATAGCTATATTTTAATAAGAGCTGAAAAATTATAAATAAAAGGACTATCTCAAAATAAAACTTTGAGATAGTCCTTTTCTAATAGAGAAAGCATATATCTATTACATTTAATATTTAAAAAATCCTCTATAATCTACAGTAAAATGCTACGACACTATAATCACCTTACATTTTTAAAGGTATTTACCAAATCAAATCTTCCATATCCATAGGTAGGTATAGGATAGATAATTCCCTTTTGCCTAATTGCAGTTCGAGCAAGTATACCCTTTAAACCTTGTACATTTAAACTAGGTTTATTAGCTTGTCGTGTCCATTCTAAAAATAATGCGCACCCACCAGCAACTACAGCAGTCGCAACACAACTTCCACTAACAAGGGTCATTCCTCCACCAGCCTTAACAGTAGGTTGATTTATTCCTCCTGCGGCAATTAACGGACTAATATATCTTTCAACATCAAATCCTCTTCCCGAGTCAGCAACTGAAGTATCATTAGTTTGATTATAATAGGCTACTGAAATTACAGATTGAGAAGTACTTGGAATGGTCAAAGTCGTAAATTGGCTTATACTTCCAAATTCTGTTCCTTCACCTATAATATCTCTCTGAGGTAACCAAGCATCATAACGACCATCGACAATATATTCACCGATAAGATAAAAATCCCAGATTCCTTCTTGAAGGTTATACAATTCTACTTGAATTAACTCTCCACCACCTAAATCATAGGGATAATAGTATCTTATTACAGCTCTTGTATTTTCATAGCTAAAATTAAAAATAGATACATTAGATTCTGTAGGATTTATAATCTCTAAGGCTTCACCAGAGGGTGAACTTATACCTAATAGTGCCTTATTAGGTGCTTTAAGCCAAATTTGAAATATGATATTTCTAATGTTGGCCACCTTTAATTCAATAATACCACGATTTACAGCACCAACACCACCTATGAATCCTGTTGTGTGAGTCATACTATCTCCTTCATTTCCAGTACCACAGACTACAATAAAATTGTCGCTTACAGCTAAAGTGTCGATATATGTGCCTAATAAAGATAGCCCAGTATGGGATCCAAAATTTGTCCCTACTCCAATAAATATAATCATTGGCTTGTTATTGCTCAAAAAAATTTCATATAAGTGTTTTAGTGCAAGGGATATATCACAAGATGCATATAGTGGTGCATTAGTATTTGCTGATTCTTTAAAGAAAGCTTCATAGTACGCATATCTCTTGAGTTTTATAACAGCTAATTCGCATTCAGGAGCACTTCCTTTAAAGGCTCCTCTATCACCACTAGCAGCCATGATTCCAGACATTTGAGTTCCATGACCGATTTCATCTCTGCTAGGTACTATTGTATAGGGATCTCCACCATTATTTTTCAAATTAATAGCCTCATTTATTTGCTCCTTCGTATAAACTATACCAAAAGGTACTCCCACAGAAGGAGGATCACTTTGAATTGATTGATCCCATATACTTTGTATTCTTGTAGTTCCATCTAGAGATAAAAAGGCACTATTTAAATAATCAATCCCTGTATCTATAATTCCAATAATAACATCTTTTCCAGTAACATTTATAGCTGGATTATTTTGAACCTTTCTAATCTGAGCTGCTTCTATGGGTGTAATCGCTGTAATATTTTGTAATATAGAAAGGTCATTATTAGAGGTTTCTATAAGGGTAAAGGGATCAATCTTATCAATATAATTAATTGTAGAAGTTTTTTGTAAAAATTCATCTATCATATCAGCTTTTACGGACAATGCTGCAAGATAATTATTTAAAGGATATGCACACACATAATCCATAGATTCCATCTCTGCTAAAAAATTCCCTGAATAATCTACAAAGAGATTTAAATAAGTTGGGTCATAAAAGAGGTTATTACAATATGCCAAATTAACCACCTAAAAATTAATACTATAATATATTATTCACGAAGTGTATATTATATGATTATATGTTTATGGTGGTTTCGTTATATGATCAATATAGTTACTTTAACTACAGATGGAGTAAATACAGCTGAGAATCACTTGATAACTTCAGATCATGTAAAAAGGCACTTATATTTCTATAAGCGCCTTTTATAAGGAGGATTATGCCTTGAATCAGTATACTAATATCATATGCTTTACATTTATTATTATTCTAAAAACAACTCATATAGTATCTATCCTTATACATCTGATTATATGTTCTATCTGCAACTATATAAAACATTTCATATATCTTAACCGTATCATTATATCTTCACTTAAATATTATATATTATAAGAGATAAAGGAGGCGAGTTTATGGCTTGTCCTGAAATAATGCAATTACACGTTCATGAATTTTTAGGTAGCACTAGGGTAGCTGAGCTTGGATCAGATGATGCTCATAACCACCGTTTTGCAGGAATTACTAGCCAAGCAATTCCTTTTGGTGGAACTCATATCCACTTAGTAAACACAAGTACTGACTTTTTTGATCACTTCCACGAAATTGAAGTCATTACTGGTCCTGCAATACCTGTAGGTGGAGGAAGGCACGTTCACTTTGTATCTGGTACCACCACTTGTGTTGATGACCATGTTCATGAATTCATTTTTACAACTTTAATTCAAGCACCTATATTTGTAAGCTAGGTTATTTAATATATGGCAGTTTTACACTGATTTTGTGTAAAGCTGCCTCTTAAATTTTACAATACTTATTTCGTCAATATGATTTAGAAAACATATCTTTAAAACTTTATTGTCTTATTGATGTTTCACTGTTCCACATTGAATAGTATTTTCCCCGCTTATTCATAAGTTTCTCATGATTACCCTGTTCAATTATTTCTCCATCACTTAGTACTAAAATATTATCTGCATTTTTTACTACAGAAAGATTGTGAGCAATCATTATTATGGTTTTATCTTCTCTTACAAGCTTTGATATAGCTTCTTTAACATATAGCTCATTTTCTATATCTAAAGATGCTGTGGCTTCATCAAGAAGAAGTATTGGACTATCTTTAAGTATAGCTCTTGCAATTGAAATACGCTGTTTTTCTCCTCCTGATAATCTATTCCCATTTTCACCTGCAAAAGAATCATATCCACTTTCTAATTTGGTAATAAACTCATCACAATTTGAAGCTTTACATGCACTTACTATTTCCTTATCTAGAGCTTCTTGTTTTGCAAACTTTATATTATTTTTTATACTATCATTAAATAAGAAAACATCTTGATATACCATAGAAATATTTTTCAATACCTTTTCCCCATTGATATTTTTAACGCTTATTCCTCCTATTTTTATATCTCCAGCTTCTGGTTCATAAAATTTTGAAATAAGATTAAGTACTGTGGATTTTCCTGAACCAGAATCCCCTACAATAGCAGTAAGTTCACCGTGTTTAGCTTTAAAACTTACATTTTTTAATACAGGATTATCCTCTATGTAACTGAAAGAAATATCTTTAAATTCAATATCATAGTTATTTGGATTAAACTCAATTTCTGAATAATTATCTTCCTTCTGTAAAGCTATATTATCCATAGCGTTTTTTGAAATCATAAGATTTTTATAAGAAGTCAAATCTATAAATAAGGTACCCATAAGCTGGGATATAAAAAATGATAGGATAACACAAATAACATACTCAGAAGAGGTTATTCTATTAAAAATCAATTCACTTCCTCCAAGTATAATAGTTAACGGTGTACTTATATCTACTATCATTCTATAAATACTCCCTATTGGAACTACCTTAGATTCAAATTTATAACTGATATCACTTATACTCTTTAAAGAGTTATTTATTTTTTCATTCTTTATCCCTCCAAGACCATAACTTCTAAAGGTTTGTATACCATTTATATATTCAACTAAATCACTAACATTATCATTAAGTATATCCTTCTTTCTTCCTCCATACTTTTTAACCAACTTAGATGATATAATCATAAAAGGAATAATCAATAATGCGGAAATTAAAATTACTATGCCAATAGTATTATTTATAGTAAATAAGAATATCAATGTTACAGCACTTAACGTGATATTTTTAGCTATTTCTCCAACTTTATGTCCTAAAATATCTTCATAATTATTTACATCATGGGTTATTACGTTAATAAATTCTCCTGTTTTATACTTTGAAAAATTTATAAGCGGAAGGTTCTTTATCTTATTTCCAAGAAAAAGCCTTATACTTCTTGCAGTGGAAGATCCTCCTACATGTCCTAAAGTATAGCCTATAGAATATAAGAGTAAACGTACCATAAATATACATACTAGTAATCTACATAAATCTATTAATTTACTTAATTCAAAGTTATTTTGAAACACTGAATCTATGGTTAAAAATATAACACCTAGTACTGAACCTGTAAGTAATCCTTCAATTATATTGAGAGCAATTGAAACAATCAACTTTTTATCTTTTTTTATCCACATAGAATTTTCCATGTTACACACCTGCCTTTAAAGAGTACTCAATATTTCTTGATTTGTCATAAGCATTACATATATTTCTATAATAATCATTAATTTCTAGTAATTCTTCATGAACTCCTATATCTGTAACCGTATTATTTTCTACTACCGCTACCCTATCACATTTCTTCACTATATTAAGTCTATGAGCAACAATGATTACTGTTTTATCTTTACACAAATTGTCTATAGCCTTATTTATCTCTTGTTGATTTTCAGGGTCCGCTGCTGAAGTTGCTTCATCTAGGATAAGTATTGGAGCATTTTTAAGTATAGCTCTTGCAATGGCTATTCTTTGCTTTTCTCCTCCACTGAAACGTGAACCATGGCTCCCTACTTTTGTACTATAACTTTCTGGAAGGCCTTCAATAACATGATGAATTTGAGCTTTTTTAGCTGCTTCTTTTACTTCTTCAAAGGTGGCATTCGTCCCCATTTTTATATTCTCAAATATAGTTTCCTTTGTAAGAAAAGTATTTTGAAATACTATAGATATATTCTCTAAAAGAGTTTCATAATCTATATTCTTTATATCTTTTCCACTTATTAAAATTTTTCCTTTATCTATATCAAAAAATCTTGCAATAAGTTGTATTATAGTACTTTTACCAGCCCCAGACCTTCCAACAAGAGCTATCTTTTCACCATCTTTAATAGTAAGGTTCACATTGTTTAATATATTTGTTTTTCCATCATAAGAAAAACTTACATCCTGAAATTTAATTTCTGCACTACTTGGAAATGTCTTGTCCCCTTTTTCATAAGCAGGTATTTCTAGAATTTTTCTTGCATTGTTAACTCCATTAAGAACCTTCGAGAAGTTTGAACCAAGCTCCATTAGAGGTCTAAGTTCTGAAAGATAAAGACTTCCTACGAACGCAAATAGTATTAATCCACCAGCTTGAACATTACCATGATTATACATTAAGCCACCTATAGGAATTATAAGTGCTACTCCGCACTGGAGGATTATTACAAAGATTGCATATAGAGGTCCCATTTTATGTGCAACCTTCTTCCATAGACTATATTGCTCATCAATGGCTCCTTTATACTTTTTATAAGAATCAGCTCCCATATCATAAGCTTTTATGAGCTTCATCCCATTTATATATTCAATCATTACTGAATTTAAATTTCCAATAACTTTATTGAATTCAGCCATTCTGTGATTTTCACCTTTAAACATGATAATTTGTAGTAATATTCCAATAGGTATTGGAATTAAACTAATAAGTGCTAAAGTAGAATTTATAGTATATAAATAAACAAATATAGCTATTGGTCCACTTAAGTACATAAATATCTCAGAAAGATGATGAGCTAAAAACAGTTCCAATTTTTCAATATCTTCACTAATTACTTTTTTTATCTCCCCAGAACTCTTTTCACTAAGATATCCTAGAGGTACCTTTGCCATGTGATTTATAATCATACATCTCACATTATAAAGCGCATTATAAGCTCCTTTATGAGAAGCTACTATACCAACTGCCATAAAAAAGTATCTCAATATAATTGAAACTGTCAAGAAAATACCATATTGAACTAGTATTTCTCTTGTTACTTGCTTAAAGTAAACAACTTCTATAATTTTATATATTGCAATATATGGAGCTACCACCATTAATCCACTTATAAGGCCACATAATATAGAAAAATACAGCTTATATTTTTCTTTTCCAGCCCATTTAAATAAGATCAATAAAGGATTTTGTTTTTTTTCATTCATAAAATTTCCCCTCCGTCTATATAACTTTTGTAAATACAGAATACTTCATGGCGAAAATCTTATCTACTCCATTACATTGCGAATATACCTTTTTGAAATTCTTTTTCATTTGATAATTTATATCAATGTCAAGAAAAAAAGTCACTTGGTAACTAATTACTAGTTACCAAGTGACTTTTTTATTCTAACTACATCATTATTTTACAAATATTATTTGTAAATTCTACAGGATCAGCTATAGTTAATCCTTCTATAAGCAATGCTTGATTATATAATAAATCTGTATATAATTTAAATTTATCTTTATCACCTTCATAAGCTTCTTTTAAAACTTTAAATACATGGTGATTTATATTTATTTCTAAAATCTTATCTGCTTTTATGTTCTCATTATTCGGCATGGCGTTTAGAACCTTCTCCATTTCAATTGAAAGTTCTCCTTCATTTGATAAACATACTGGATGATTCTTTAATCTCTTTGAAGCTTTAACAGCTTTAACCTTATCTGATAATATCTCTTTCATACCCTCAAACAATCCACTATTTTCCTTATTTTCTTCTTCAGATGCCACATTTTCTTCTGCATCTATACCTAAGTCACCACTGGATACAGATTTAAATTCCACATCCTTATAGTTCATCATCATTCTTATAGCAAATTCGTCTACCTCATCTGTAAAGTAAAGTATTTCATATCCTTTATCTAATACAAGGTCTGTTTGTGGCATTTTCTCAATTCTTTCATTGGATTCACCTGCAGCATAATAAATATATTTTTGCCCTTCTGGCATTCTAGAAATATATTCAGCTAAAGTTACCATCTTCTTCTCTTTTGAAGAATAGAACATTAATAAATCTTGTAATACATCCTTATTACTTCCAAACTCACTGTATATACCATATTTTAACTGTCTTCCAAAGGATTTGTAAAATTCTTCATACTTTTCTCTTTCATTCTTTAATATATTTTCTAACTCATTTTTTATCTTATTTTTTATATTTTTAGCAATTAATTTTAATTGTCTATCATGCTGTAATATCTCTCTAGATATATTAAGAGATAGATCCTCTGAATCTACTATTCCTTTTACAAAACCAAAATAATCTGGTAATAAATCTGGACATTTATTCATTATTAAAACGCCGCTTGAGTATAACTCTAGACCTTTTTCATACTCTTTAGTATAGAAATCATAAGGTGTTTTCTCTGGGATGTATAAAATTGAGTTATAACTTACTGCACCATCTACACTTATATGAATGTGTTTTATCGGCTTGTCAAAGCCATAGTGCTTTTCAGCATAAAAATTATCATAATCTTCTTTTGTAAGCTCATTTTTATTTTTTCTCCAGATAGGAACCATACTATTTACTACTTGTTCCTCTGTATAATCTTCATATTCACTATCGCTACCCTCTTTAAGTTTGCTACTAGTTAAATCCATTTTTATTGGGTATCTAATGAAATCAGAGTATTTTTTAATTATTGACTTTATTTTATATTCTTCTAAATATTCGTCAAAATTTTCATCCTCTGTATTTTCTTTTATCTTAAGTATAATATCTGTACCAACAGAATCTTTTTCACAAGGTTCTATAGTGTATCCTTCTATACCTTTAGATTCCCATTTATAAGCTTCCTCATTACCAAAAGCTTTGCTTATAACTGTAACTTCATCAGCTACTAAGAATGAAGAATAAAATCCTACTCCAAATTGTCCTATTATATCATGACCGTCTTCAATTTCATTTTCCTTTTTAAATTGTAATGAACCACTCTTTGCTATAACTCCAAGATTATCATCAAGCTCTTGTTGAGTCATTCCAATACCAGAGTCAGAAATTTTTAATGTCCTATTTTCTTTATCAATGGTGATTTTAACATAGTAATCATCTTTCTCAAATACTAGAGAATCATCTACCAAGGTTTTGTAATAAATTTTATCAATAGCATCACTAGCATTAGAGATAAGTTCTCTTAAAAAAATTTCCCTATGGGTATAAATTGAGTTAATCATAAGGTCTAAAAGTCTTTTAGACTCTGCTTTAAATTGTTTTGTTTCCACTTTAAATCTCTCCCTTCAGAATAAAAAACTCATAATATATAAGTTACAATTAAGTTTTTACATTATACAAATAGGCATGTCATAAAATTGAGTTAACTAGAACTTCATATTATTACTGTTCAACCGTTTCGAAACCTNNAAACCTTGATTTACTAAGTCTCCATTCAAGTAAAAATCTAAAATACAACAACTCACTACGTCTCGAACAAGTTGTATTTCTTAACGCTTTTTCCTTTCATATAGCCTAAGTAAATCTAAGATTCCTGCAAATTGTATTCACAGCAATAATATGAAGCTCAATTTAAATAGTTTATTAAAGGAAAGCCTATTTGTATTATGAATTTTCATTGTTACAATATATATATAAGTTACAATTAAGTTTCTACATTGTTAGCACTCTCACTCATTGAGTGCTAACCTATAATCTTTATATACCATATTAAAAATATTATGTCAATATGTTTTGCTAAAGCATTAGTTATCTCTTTCTCTTTAGATACCTTCAATTTAGTAGCTTAAAAAGCTATATGTAAATTATTTAATATTTCTAATAGATAAAAATCCTNNAGGATTTTTATCTATTAGAAATTCTATATTCTGATGGAGATATTCCAAATTCATCTTTAAAGGCTTTTGAAAATTTACTATTATTAGTGTATCCAACTAAATTTGCTATATTAGCTATGGTCAAATCTTCTTTCACTAGAAATTCCTTGGCCTTTTTCATTCTATAACTTTTAACATATGCGTATATAGAGCATTGATAGATTTCCTTAAATCCTTTCTGTAAATCAGTTGAATTAATTCCAACCATATCAGAAAGTTCTTTTATTGTAGTGTGAGAATCTATATTTGTTACAAGAATTCTTCTAGCATCCTTTATTTTATCCACAAAGGACCTAGGAAAATACTTCTTTTCTCTAATTTTATAATCAGAATTCCCTAATATATAAAGTAAAAGTTCCACTACTTTTATTTTAAGAAAATAATTTTTAAATTTTTCTGGTAACACAAAAAATTCCTTAAATATATGATCTAAGCTTTGACTTCCATGGTTTACTATACAGGTGTCTGAATTAAAAGATGAATTAATGAGGTTTTTAAATTCCCCTTCAGAAGTTCCAAGCATAGTAGCTATGTTTTTAGAAGCCTCATCTATATAAATCATTACCGTTACCCCTTTATAATGTTTAGTTGTAAAATCGGCTAAAACCACGCCTGTCTTATATCCAAAAATAGAAATATCCCCATCCCCCATATAAACTATTTTTTTATTTGCAAATTCACTTTCTAAATATCCTTCTAAGCAATAATTTATTTCCAAAGAATCTACACTTAGTTTAAAACTTTCACTTAATGGTTTATATATTTCAAAATCATTATATGTGATTTCAATTCCAGGCATTACACCGTAGCTTGTTATAGTACCCTTTCCAAATTCCGCTGAAATGTTATATACTACATACTCTTCCATAACATCTTTTGAACCAATGATATATCTAAACATATTCATATCTTCATCAAATCGCCTCATCCTTAATTACCACCTTAAATACCTGATTTTATGAAACATTATAACATACATTTTACTATAATCATAAGCTCAATTTTCTACCTATATAAATGCTTCTTACATCCTCTTAAGACAATTTAAAATAAAGTCTATTATTAATGCTCATATATTTAAATAACTTACATGTATACTTTAAAAATGTACATAAAAACCTCATTAGCGATAATGTTAAAACGGCTTTATGCACATTCTTAAATTTATTTAATTAATTATCTAATTCTAGTGGTAAAAATGCATATTCTCCATTTCTAATAATCTCTCTTTCAATTACAGGAATAGGATTTTTAAAAATTGGTCCATCTATTACTGTTGTATGAAACTCTCCGCCCTCTCCACAAGGATCAATTCCACGTTCCTCTAGCTCTTTAATATATTCATTGGTTAATATTCGTCCTAAGTCTTCTTCCTTCATTCCTAGGGATAGATTTACTGTTACCACTTTAGTTATGAAACCTAAATTTATAAATTCTTGTACAACTTCTTTATGATCCATCTCCCATAAGGGCATGCCAAGACATAGTCCCGCATTCTTAGTAACCTTATCATGCCAACAGCCATGAACTGGCATATCTAAATCTCCAGTTACTAATACCTCTGCTCCCTGATTTTTAGCTCTTTCTAAAAGTTCCATAAAAACTATTTCATAATCTTTCCAACTTGCTGCTGCACTATATATAGGTAATTCTATTGATTCTGCCTGAGCACGTAATACAGTAGGAGGTAATCCATGGGATCTTGAACGTTGTCCTTCCTCCTCCATCATAACTATAAGTCCTACTGGCTCGCCTTCCTTCATTGCTTTATATAGGGCTAGCACACTATCCTTTCCTCCACTAAATGAAGCTACGAACTTACGCCCACAAGCTCCCTTTTTCCATTGAGCATTATTATTCATTAGTATCATTCTCCTTCATTTGTTTATTACTCTTATACAGATTTATATATTATTAGTAAAATATATAAGTTTCAATTAAGTTTCTACATTATACAAATAGACTATATTATGAAAATTAGATTAATTAGAACTTTATATTATTACTGTTCAACTTAAATAAATTATAAGAATGTCTATTTGTATTATGTAGTTTTATTATTGAAACTTATATATATTTATTTAAATCCTTGAATGATAAACAACTCTAAAATTCAATCTTATTTCCTAATTAATATTATAAACATCTAATTTTATCTGTCTACTTAATCTTTAGGATCTGTTTTAGATTATTAGAATTAATCAAATACAGAAACAGAATATATTCTAACTATTGATATAAAAATAAGGCTTTGTTTTAGCATAGT
>DFXM01000017.1:0-38589 GCA_002381695.1 Clostridium sp. UBA4108
GTAATTGTGTGTCAGAGGCTTTAAAATTAGAGAGTGCAAAATTTCCAATTCCAAAATTACAATGGATTGAAGATAGATTTTGGCCCTGGGTTTATTATGGAGCAACTAAAATGGGTAGAGGAGAAATCTTTGAAACTATAGAATTTATATCAGCATTAAGGCAAATGGTAATAGGTCCATTGATATTGATGAAAAATGGAAAACTACCAAGAGGTGTAAGAAAAATAGAGTTTGATGCTCCTAATAGCATAACTTTATTGAAAGAGACCATACCATCATATAATGTTGAAAGCTGTATAAAATCATTGAATGTAATAATACAAATGTATTTAGAACTAAGAGAATACTTTATAACTGAAGATTTTGTAAAGCGAGTAGAAGCAGAAAAATATTCTATAGCTTATTTAAATAAAATAAGCTATAAGATTAAAGAGTCAGCAAACAACTATTGATGGCTCTGTATTGCACTTTTTTGAGTCAATTTATTAAGTAGCAATATAATTAAAATACGTAGCTGAATTGCTTTGGTGTCTTCTTATAATGCGTAACAATTATATACATATTAGTTAAATATTATATAAATTATGCTATAATAAGTATTATATCAAAATACAATTAAGGAGAAATAAAAATGGAAAATTTCAACATAAGATTTAGAGAAATGAGTGATGATGAATTTGATAAATTCGCTGAATGGGATATTCTAGATTATTCAAAAGATTTAATAAAATCAGGTCTGTCCAGCGAAGAAAATGCACTTGTGGATGCAAAAAAAAGTTTTAATGAATTGCTTCCACAAGGAAAGTACACAAAGGATAGTTATATTTATATGGTTGTAAATAGCGACAATGAGAGTGTAGGCTTTATCTGGTATCAAAAGTATATGGAAGATATAGCGTTTATTTGCCAGTTCTTAATACTTGAAAAGTTCCGTAAACAAGGTTATGGAAAACAAACCTTACTTTTGCTTGAAAAAGAAGCAAAAGAAAAGGGGCTTAATAAAATATTACTCAACGTTTTTAAATATAATAAACCTGCTTTTTCCTTATATAAAAGTTTAGAATACAAAATAAGAGATGAAGAAAATGAGAATATATCTATGTTGAAAAACATTTAAAATTTCAACTGTGCTACAATATTTTATTATTACATACTTGAGAAATTGAGTATAATAGGTGGACAATCCCACCTATTATTTTTTTATAGTCTGTATTTGTGGTACGGCAACTATTGGCGATGCACTTCGATAAGGCGTATATGGTATTTTTATTTCTCAATTCAAATAAAGTACGCAATATGATTATTTGAAGAACTAAATAATGTTCTTTGAAAATTGATTAATACAGTATTTTCAAAACATGTTATAATAAATTCGTAATAGTAAAAAATTGTAGAGTAATAATTATTTATGTAATTTGGAGGTGTGAAATGATAGGTTTATTAAGAGGAACTGTTTTGCTAGAACCGCATTCTACCCAATGGGAAGAAAATGCAAAAGAAACTATCAAAATATTAAAAAAATTATTTGGATATAAAGCTACAGACATTCAACATGTAGGCAGTACTGCAGTAATTGGACTAAAGGCTAAACCGATAATTGATATTGCAGTTGGAGTACAATGTTTCAAAGATGTATTTGACTTAATTCCACTTCCTGAAGAAAATGGTTTTATTTACAGAGATATTTTTAAAGATGAAAAAGGTAATGAAAACCATCTGCTTTTTTGTTGTGGTGATTTTGATAATGATATAAGGACGCATCATATTCATATGGTTATACATAATGATAATGAATGGAATAATTATATTAAGTTTAGAGATACGTTAAACGAAAATATGGATATTAGAAAGCAATATGAAGATTTAAAAGTGAAATTGTCAAAAGAATTCGGGTCTGACAGAGAAAAGTATACAGCGATGAAAGCGGACTTTATTCATAACATATTGTACAACTAATAAACTAAAATGAATGACATGAAGTTTAGCATTCCATTGAAGCAGTTTTTCGACAACGGAGGAGTATATGTTGGAGTAAGTGCAGGAAGCATTGTCTTGCCCAAAAATCTTCCTGAAAATTTAGGGTATATTAACTGTACGCTTAATGTCCATGTAGAAGAAGGCACAGAATGTGGGCATATAGATGTAAGTAATTGTTCTAATATTAAATTAACAGATAATCAGGCCATGATAATTAAGGACAATGATGTTACTATAATGGAATGAGTAGATAATTATACTTTTCCTACAATGAATGAATTACTAAAAAATCGAATAATTTGCTAAGATATCGTATTATTCAATGTGAATATGCGGTGTTTTTTATTTCGTTTTACAAATATAAGATGCAATAAAATATATAAATTTTGAACGCGAAAATAATATTTTTGAAAACTTAATAATACGATATTAAAAATATACTCTGTATAGATGGATATTTAGTATTATATGATATAATTTTCCTAAAATTAATTCTACATCTTAAGATATTACGTATTAAATGTAATATAGGGTAATATGAAATTGGCTTGGATTATTATATTAATCAAACATTTTCTGTATGAAAATAGTTGCGACAATAACCTGTATTTTAGATATACTTTTTCTTGAAAGGAGGTTTTTATATGGATTGGATAAAAAGGATGAATCGTGCATTGGAATATGTTGAGGGCAATCTAACAAATGAAATTGACATGAATATGGTGTCTCAGATGGCATTATGTTCATCTTATGATTTTCAAAAAATGTTTTCGTTTATAACTGAAATATCACTTGTTGAATATATAAGACGTAGGAGACTGACTCTTGCAGCCTTTGAAATTCAAAATAGTAATATAAAAATAATGGATGTTGCTTTAAAGTATGGTTATGAATCACCTGTTTCATTTACCAGAGCATTTCAGGCGTTGCATGGTATAGTGCCATCATTGGTGCGTGATGGTGGAGTTGTACTTAAGGCCTATCCACGAATATCCTTTCAAATTTCTATTAAAGGAGAGAGTGAGATGGAATACAGAATTGAAACAAAACAGGCTTTTGATATTTTTGGAATTGAGACTATTGGGTCTTCAATTGGAGATGAAAGATACCAAAGTCCCGCTCAGCTTTGGCAAGAGTGTCACAAAAATGGACTGTATGAAAAGTTATTTAAGGACTCAGGCAATTTACCATCGTTTATTTCACAGGATTTATGTAAGATTCATGGTGCAGTAAACTATAGAAAAACAGAAGAAAATACATTCTCTTATATGCTTTGTTCTTTTGTAGGTAAAAATAGTAATACAGAAGGTTACAGTATCGCTTATATTCCAGCACAAACCTATGCTATTTTTCCATCTAAAAGATTCCAATGGGATGAAGATTTAGCAGGAATTCTAACCACACTGCAAAGAAGATTTTATACTGAATGGTTACCGACTTCAAATTACGAAAAGATTGAAGGTGCCGAATTTGAAGTTTATGGTGGAACTTGTGAATATGGCTATATTGAACTATGGTATCCAGTAGTAAAAAAATAGATTAAATAACTTACACTTTTAAAGTTTTTGATGAACATTTTTCTTATAAGGCGTAACACACTATATAATTAAATAGTTTATTCATAATGCCGTGTTATTCAGTATGTAAAATGTACCCAATGGAGTAGACATTAAAAAAAGTCCACTCTATTGGGTTTTCATTTATAATAATATTATATATTTTAGATATGTTTAATAAAGATACAATGAAAATAACTGTGGCTAAAAGCAATGATGAATATATAGGATATTGTATATCAACCATAGTGGATGGAATGGGAGAGCTTCAATCACTGCATGTTGGTGAGAGTAATCGAGGTAATGGAATCGGGAAGCAACTTGCATCCAAACATATAGAATGGATGAAGGAAATGAATTGTAAAGTGATTGGAGTAACTGTGTCTCAGGAGAATGAATCAACGATATGTTTTTATAAGAAGCTTGGATTTTATCCTAATACCTTATATATGCAACAAAAATAGAAAAGTTATAAATAAATTATTTATAAAAACACCTTATTATTCTGAAGTTGAATTTTATGATATTTTTATTATATACGATTGATTCCAAATTAGGATTTTTCACATTTTTCTTAAAGGGCATAACAATTATAATTAAACAATTTATTCATAATACCGTACTATTCAGGATGAATTTGCAGGGTTCAAGCTATAGGTCTAGATGATAGTAGAGATAGATATTGAAAAGGCTACTTTTTATTTAAATAGCCTTTTTTAACATTATAAGTTTAAGAGCATATTATAGCTTAATAGTAAGAGAATTTAATACTAATGAATACCATTTAAGCTTTGAGAATTAATTCCAATAAATTTATCTATTGTTTCGGATAAACTTTTTAAGGTATTAGTATTATTTTTTTCTACGGCCTCAGCAATACAGTGATTGACATGGTCTTCTAATATTATTTTACCAACGTTATTTAAAGCAAATCTGGCATCTGAGATTTGAATTAGAATTTCACTGCAGTCCTGACCTTCTTCGGTCATTCGTTTGATTGACTCCATGGAATCTATTAGTTCAGACATTCTATTAACAACTGCTTTATTGTGCGAGTAAGTGTGATTATCCATAAAAACATACATCTCCTTTAATTATCTTATATAGAGGAATAGCTTTAGCATAACCATAGACTAGCAAATATAAGTATATCGTAAAAACTTTATAGAAATATTTTAACTATAGAATCTATAAATGAAACATTTATTGTCATTAATAATGGAAGATATAAAGTAACCATTAATTATGCATGATAGATGAAAAGGATTATGAGTATTTATTTAAAAGTCAAAAGGGAGTTAATAAACCTATTAGTAGACAACAAGCCTATAGGATTTTAAATAAGGCTGCAAAGAAATGTTTATTTAAAATAGATTAGAAGCTTAATTAAAGCCATAGAATACATAGATATGTAATTATGGCTTAGTATGTAACTTTATTTAAGGTGCATTAAGTTTTTGATTTCCTGATTCATGTATGTCAATAATATCTACTGATATTCCATCGGTAATTACAGTAACATGGTAATATCCAAAGGGGGGCTCAAAAGGAGGAGTAGAATAGGTATTAATATATAGTTTAATTTCAAACCTATTATTTGGCATAGATTTTATTGACATAACAGATGTAGTATCATAGGAAAATTTATTAGCTTCAATATTCTCTTTAGTAAAAGCATCCTGTACATATGGTACAAGAAAAGCAATAATAACATCATTTCCAATAGTTTTGCCAGGTGGTTTTGTATTAGTGTGTTTATTATTTATATAACTATTATAAGCATTTTTAGCTAATACAGGAGCAGCATTTATAAAACATAAATTTAGTACTAGTGCTAGTACTAGTACTAAGATTGTCATATTTAATTTTTTAGACATAACATCACCTCTATTTTATGTTCTGCATTATAATAAAGAATTATTCATAGTCATGAGCTAGATGTTTTTAACAAAAGATTTGATTTTGGAATAAAAATAAATAATTTAAATTATTTAACAAAAACTACAATTACTTAATTATTAAGTAATTGTAGTTTTTTATTGAAATAAATCATCAATATTAATAAAAGTAGGCAGAAAAATTGAAGGGATATAAGTTGTAATTAAATTTCTATATTATACAAATAGGTTTAAATATGAAGCCTAATTCTAATATATTATAAAAATAGTTCTTAACACCATATTATTCAACGAGAATATGTGGTATTTTTGTTTCTCAATTCAAATATTTCACGAAAGAGTGAAAATATGATTAAAAGAAAATTGACATTGAAACAATACCTGCAATTATTGCACCTATTATATTGGATATTAGATCAAAGTTCGTGTCTATAAGACCATGTTGATTGTTTGAATTAGTATTTAAATCTAAAATAAATTCATATATTTCAAAGATACAACCTAATGAAATACCTATGGTCGCTACGAAAATAGAAACATATAATTTTGAATAAATTGTATGTATGATAATTTTATCCAATATAGAATAGAAGAAAAGTGAAAAAGAAAATGAACCAAAAGCATGTAAAAATCGATCATAATATTTAGAACGATTATAAAAATTCAGATAGTTACCAATAAGGTTATTACCAATAAAAGTTATCAGAATCAGTAATATGATAAAAGCATTAACTTGAAATTTAAATTTATATTGTACTGTTAAAAAGGTCAAGTAAAAAATATAAGTTACTATGTTTTCGATAAGAAATTTATATTTTTTCTTAATTAATACTGCAATGCTAGTGAACAAAATGACAGAGGAAAATATAACAGTCATAAATAATAATAATTCATTATATTCCATAAAAATACCTCAAAAAATATTTAATACTATTATTTACTTATTAAATGCTATTTATTCTAATGTCAAGCAATTGAATTAATCTGAAACTCAAATAAATTAAACAATAGATGTTTAAAGTATGTGAGTATAAGGTTATTTCATAGAACAATAAAGGAAATAAGGTTCATAATATTATAGTTCCTTGTACTAAATGTCAAGGTTAGGATTTTGAAAAAAGATGACGATAATATATTAGAATTTATTCAATTAATTATGCAGGATATGAAATGTATAATTAAATATTTTAATACCAAAATAAGTAGGTAGCATATTAAAAAAGCCATTATATGAAGTGAGGTGTAATGATTGAAAAGGAAAAGATTTCTAAGAAGTATTGTTTTGGTAAGTATAATTATTTTTATGTTTAGCATAAGTGAATATACTGTTAAATCAGCTTCGAAAGTCAATTCTAATAAAGATCTTGTTATATTAGTAGATGTTGGTGAAGAAAAACTTTATTTAATAGATACAGAGGAAAATATAATTTTAAAGAAATACAGTATAGCTAGTGGTAAACCAGAAACACCTTCTCCAATAGGGACATGGAAAGTCGTTAGTATGGAAAAATGGAGTGGAGCATTTGGGACCAGGTGGCTTGAATTAAATGTACCTTGGGGGAAATTTGGAATTCATGGAACAAATAGACCAGGAACAATTGGTTCTGAAGCTTCTCATGGTTGTATTAGAATGTTTAATAAAGATGTTGAGGAATTATATGATTATGTGAATCATGGAATGAGAGTAATCATATATGCAGGGCCCAATGGACCATTCGAAGATGGATTGAAAACTCTAAAACCTGGAAATAGAGGTTCAGCTGTTTTAGAGGTACAGAAGAAGATGAAAGAGAAAGGATATTATCAAGGAGATTTAGATGGTATATATGGAGATTATATGAAACAATATGTAATAAAATTTAGAAAAGATAATAATCTTACAATTAGTCATAATATAGATAATGAGTTTTATGAAAAAATTGGAATAAGGCTAATAGATTAAAATAAATAAAAAATTAGAGTATCGTATTATTCATAAATGAATTTTACGGTATTTTTGTTTCGCAATTCAAATAAAGGATTCAACATGATTAAAGGGCTAACTAATTAATAGCAATGTTCTTTGAAAATTGAACAATGCTATGTTAAAAATTATTTGTTTTTACATAATTTACATAGTACAATTATATGTACAATGCGTAACTATAAGATGTTACGAAGAAAAGATTATTTATATAATAGACAGGAGAATGTCTGTGGAAGAGCAAGATATAGTATTTAAAACGAATCAAGGTTGCTTTATTTATAGAGTTGCGGCAATTATTATCGAAGACAATAAACTGCTTATGGCAAAACATAAAGATTATCCATATTATTATACAGTGGGTGGAAAGGTTAGAGTAAATGAGACTTCAGAGGAAGCCGTTATCCGTGAGGCTTATGAGGAAACAGGAATTGAATTTCAAATTGATAGACTATCCTTTATCCAAGAACGATTTTTTGAAATAACAGGAGAACATCATCATGAAATTGTCTTTTACTTCTTAATGAAAGAAAATACCAATATAGATTTATCTTGTAAAAGTTTTACGGATCAAGGACCCAAAGAAAGTATGCATTGGTTGCCTATCGAAAGTTTAGATAAAATTTATCTAATCCCAGAGTTCTTTAAAACTAAATTATTAGACAATATGGTAGGTATTGAACATATTATTTCAAAAGAATAATATTGTTGATTATAAGCATAGCCTTCAGTTAACTATCTTCATATAGGGTGTTCTAGTAAGGTTGTGTATAGTTATTAAAGTGAAATAACTAAAATAGTTATATATTAAATTAATGTGTTTAAAAAGAGGGATTAAAGATGAGAAAAAAATTAAAGATTTTCTTTTTATGTTTGGCAAGTTTGATAGTAATAATACTTCTGACATTTATACCTACGCTAAATTTAAAAACTACAAATATGGTAGAACTTACAAATGAACATTTTATAATTTTTTATGAAAAGCAAGATGAGGATGCTGCGATTGATATTAGTAATAGGTTACAAAAGGGATATAGTTATATTTCGGAATCAGCAGGGATAAGTTCTAAATATAAAACTGAAGTTTATCTTTATAATAATCAAAATAAGCTTCATATGAAGATACAAAAATAACTAATCCAATTACTTTTGGTAATAATGGCATGTATCCAGTTTCATATACGTATATTGAATTCTTGGACAAAACATATGGTATGAAAAAAACTTGTCAGTTAGTTAAGGATCTAGATTATATAAATACATTTGGTAAAAGTGAAAAAGATATATATGAAGAATGGCTGAAGTTTTTAAATAAAAACTATTTATAATTAAATTCAATAGCTACAAAACCAAATAGTATCTCAAGATATCGTGTTATTCAGAAGTGGATTTCACGGTATTTTTATTTTGTAATTTGATTGTAGGATGAAATAAGTAATAGAAATATTCTCTGAAAATTAAATAATGCAGTGTTTTAAGATTATTAGAGGTTCCATATAGCTATAAAAATATATATGGAATATGGTATAATTTTCATATTGATTAAGTTAGAGTCTTAAAATATGGCGAAATATATGAAGGTGAGATATTAATATGGAGTACATGGGAAATAAAGAATACTGGGATGAAAAATTTTACAATAGGAGTAATAATCCATTAAATCCTGAAAAAACATTAGTTGAGAATATAAAATTTCTTAAAAATGGTTCTGTTCTTGATATCGCTTGTGGAGATGGCAGAAATACATTGTTTCTGATTGAAAATGGATTTGAAGTAACAGGAGTTGATTTCAGTAGTAAAGCACTTGCTCGTTTGAAAATGTTTGCTAAAAGGAACAATTATTCTGTTAAGACAAAAGAAATAGATTTAAGTATAGCCAATTCATTAATGACTATTGGGATATTTGATAATATTTTAATTAATCATTATAGATTGAACAAGGAACAGCTTGTAGATATAGAAAATCATCTAACTGATGATGGCATTTTATTTATTTGTGGTTTTGGAGATAAGCATAAGGTTGACTCAAAGATCAGAAAAGATGATTTAATTCATCCAACTGACCTTAAAGATATAAATAAGTCATTTGAATTGATTAACTATATTGAAAATAAAGATGATAGAGGATTTTTTGTTACTTATATTTTTCGTAAGAAGAAAAGTTAATACTTCATATTCTTATTTGACGAACTAAATAATGTTTTTGAAAACTGAATAATATGATATTAAAAATATACTCTGTATAGATATTTGTTTGGTATTATATTATATAATTTGAAAATATTAATTGATATATTGTAAAATAATTCAAATTACTAGATAAAATTTGTAATTAATAAATTTCCATTGGATGAAGGAGAGAAGTAAATGAAAAAATTAAATACTTTGGGAGAAAAAATAAATGGTGATTTTATAGAAAGAAATAGAGCTGCAGGTATAGTGCTAAATGATAAAAAAGAAATGATTCTAATGAATTTAACAAACATGTATTTTCATATGTTACCAGGTGGTGGAGTAGATTCAAATGAAAGTATGGAAGAAGCTTTATATCGAGAGTTAAAAGAAGAAACAGGTGCAAATATTCAAATTATTAGTGAGTTAGGCATAGTCGTTGAAAACTTACAAGAAAGAAAAATAAAGCAAATTACATATTTTTATCTTACAAAAGTAGTTGGAGAAATTCAAGAGCCTAATTTTATGCCAGATGAATTAGAACAAGGGTATCAAGTAGAATGGTACTTAATAGATGAGGCTATAAAAATTCTTGAGGAAGAAAATGAGTACGAAGAATACATAAAGCAAAGAGAATTAGTAGCAATAAAAGAAGCAAAAAAATACTTAGAGGAAAATAATTTATAATTTCAGCTTCATCTAACAAAGTCGCGTAGTTCGTTGATATATTAGAATTTTATATAATACCAAGCTTTAGGAGAAAAGGACTTTGAGTTAAATTATATAATTTCATCAAGCAGGAATTCATTAGTTGTTGAATAAAAACCTGGTAATAGATTTATTTTAAAGATGTAGACCTCTTTAAAATTAAGGTTATGTCTTAATTTAGTGCTGAATTTTGATATGCTCTTTTAAACATAGTATAATAAGCATGTATTTATAGATTTGGAGGTTACATTATGAGCATAAAAATGATACATCATGTTTGTATTCAAACAGAAAAATATAAGGAATCCTTAGATTTCTATACAAGAATTTTAGGATTTGAGATAGTAATAGAAACTCCCAAATTTCATGAAAGAGCCTTTAACACATGGCTAAAATTAGGAGATTTCATGATTGAATTACAAACTGCTAAAAAAGGACAAGTATTAAATCAATGGAGCTCCTTAAATGAAGGAATTGTACATATGTGTTTTTTAGTAGAAAATGTGCAAGAGGAATATGAAAGAATTAAGAGTTTAGGATATACAAGTTTCAAAAATAAAAATGGAGAAGAGATTTATAAAGTAGAAGGAGGATATCTATTTAAAGTTAAAGCACCAGAGGGTACTGAAATTGAAATTAGAGATACACTAATGTAAATTTAAAGTAAAAATGCTTATGAAGAGGTTTAGATATGATTAATAAAAGGATAAAGGCACTAATATCTGCATGTGCAATTTGCACAGGAGTAATGGCAGCTACAATAAACCAAAATGTAGAGCTTAGTGGAGGATTAGACAATATCAGTGACGTATACGAAAATGTGAATTATGAATATGAAAAACTAAATACACAAGATAAAAGATTAGCTAATGGAATAGTTTATATAAACACTGATACAGGTAGTTTTGCTACTAATGCTAATAAAATAAATTATCAAATTGATCCATTAAAAACAAATAATTTTTCAGAGAAAGTAATTCCAGTAGAATTAAAAACATCAAAAACAAACCATTCTGTTGTGAGATTATCAACCAATAAATTACCATATAACGTACTGGCAAACAATTCAAATCCCATAGGAAAGTACGTTCCACCTAATTTAACTGTTGTTAAAGTTTGGGGACAAGGAAATAATTATCTAGATAATATAGCGGCTTCTCAGATGGAGAAAATGTTTGCAGATGCAAAGAAGTCTGGAATAAAATTATACCTAGTATCTGGATACAGAAGTTACAGCCAACAACAGACTGTATGGAATAACAGCGTGAGAACACAGGGGAAAGCTCATACAGAAAAGTATGTTGCATACCCAGGGAAATCTGAGCATCAGACAGGTTTCTCTGCTGATATAACTGGTGCAAGTTATAAAGGATTAGAAGAAAGATTTGACAAAACAAAAGAATATAAATGGCTATCAGCAAATGCTCACAAGTATGGATTTATTTTAAGATATCCGAAGGGAAAATCACAAATAACTGGATATGAATATGAACCATGGCACTATCGGTATCTAGGCGTGGAATTAGCTGCTCAAGTGAAAAGTTCAGGGCTCACATATGAAGAATATTTAACAAATTTAGGTATAACTTATGCTAAAAATCCAGCTCATATAAACCAGTTGTATAAAGATGCCTATGATGCTACACAAAATGCCATATCAAATAGAAGTCAATATTCCATAAATCTAGCTAGGGAAGCAATAATTAAACTTAAAGGAACCTCTGTAGAAAGCTGGGCAATGACTGAGTTTTCTAAGCAAGTTGATACAGTTCAGCACCCTTATTTAGTAAAAATAGTGAATTCTATAAACAAAGCTGAGGAATCTTTACTACAGAGAGATATTGATGAGGCTAGATTAACTATTGATAAAGACCTTCCAGATGTATGGAGATATTCATACAGCTCAGGTATTGATAAAATACAGCAAAGGATGATGGATACAGCAGAAGATTTATTGGATAAGGCAAAAGCTTCGAATCAAGAAGAAGATATTCAGGCAGCTAAGGAAATGCTTCTAGATATATCAACTGCTTCAAATAATGATATCAGCAGGTGGGCAATGAATTTATTGTCTCATATAAGCAACGATGGTAATTCCATACTGGAATCTATGGAAATAAACTCTGTAATTAATGATAAATTATTGAAGAATTTATATGTCTTATATTAGGCTATTTTACTTTCATAGCACCTAAGTAAATCTAACCTTCCTACAAATGCTTTGCTTAGCAATAATATGTAGTTCTAAAATTAACAACCATTTGAAATAAAGCCAAAATAAAAGAGACCGTGGATTAATGCCCCGGTTCAATAAGGATGTTTTCAGTTTTTGAGATTTGCCGTAGGATTTTTAAGTCCTACGGCTTTTCTCTTGTCTTAAACTCTGCTCACAAAATTGAAATATACATCAACCTGCTGGGTATAGTTTTTCTTCTTGTGTGGCTCATAACGCTCATGCACCACAATCTTTTCAACGAACTCCCTCACGATTTCAGGAGTTAACTCCTGAAGATGGGTGTACGCATCATATCATTGACTAAAATACAGCATATTATTATGGGGGATATGTAACTTTTCTTTGAAGCCTATTGATTTTTGCCAATGAGTAAACAAAAAGCCGTGACCACCGGCTTGCTTCCGTACCCCGTGATACCGGTGGCGATTCACAGCAAAGTGGACGCCATCAATGTTGTACTGAAACATTTTGAGGTCTACATAATGGCCTTGTACGCAAGGCGATTATACGAAGAAAACGGCCAGCCCTATTTATGTGTTGACGAGGGATTGCGGCGCAGACTGGATAGCAAGCCGATTGCCGGAATACTGACATTTAACGCCGCCTAGCATCTTTAGCCTGTGCTGGAGCGTGAACTACCTTCCACACTCCCGTATTTTTTGTTTTATACCTCAGTTTGTATATTTCTGTCAAAAGAAATATAATAAAGTTATGGAGGTGTTATGCGTGGATTATATAACGACAAAAGAAGCAGCAAAAAATTGGGGAATCACAGACAGAATGGTAGTGTACCATTGCTCTGCCGGGCGGATTAAGGGAGCTAAAAAAATGGGAAATACATGGCTTGTTCCTGCTGACGCTGAAAAACCGGCTGACGGACGATATAGGAGCAGTGGAGTAAAGGATGGTGAAAATAAATGAAACGGATATTTTTGGTTGAGGACGATAAGGCAATCGCCAAAAACCTTGTGCTTTTGCTCCGCGCGGAGGGATTTACAGTTACTCACACCACCACGCAGAAAGAGGCTCTTTCTGTGGTTGACGAGAATAAATTTGACTTGGCGCTTGTTGATATTTCCTTGCCTGATGGAAATGGCTTTACGGTTTGCACGGAAATCAAAGAAACAGGGGATATTCCCGTTATCTTTCTGACGGCTTCCGGCGATGAGGCGAGTGTTGTTACCGGGCTGAACATGGGTGCAGACGACTATATCACCAAGCCTTTTCGTCCGCGTGAATTGATTGCGCGAATTGGAACCGCCTTGCGAAAAAGCGGGCGTTTCGGGTCGGACTTTGAAATCCGCGGGCTTCATGTCGATACGGCAAGCGGCGTTGTGAAAAAAAACGGTAACGAGGTTTTTCTTTCAGCATTAGAATACCGCTTGTTGCTGGTGTTTATTAACAACCCTAAAAGTATTATCACGAGGAGCAGGCTGCTTGATGAATTGTGGGACGCTGCGGGCGAGTTTGTAAATGACAATACATTGACTGTGTACATTAAACGCCTGCGGGAGAAGATAGAGAAAAACCCCGCAAGCCCGCAAATCATTCTGACCGTTCGCGGGACGGGGTATAGATTGGGGGGCGAGTATGCTTCGGAATAGAGAGTTTCGGCAGCTTGCAATTTTGTTATCCTTAATAGCTTCCACCACTGTGACGCTGGGATTTGCAATAAATAGGTTGGCGGGAATCCTTGCCATTGCTTCTGCCGCTGCCTTTGGAACAGCGTTTTTTGCGTTTACTAAAGCCCGATATAAAAGCATTGCGCAGATTTCAAATCAAATCGATCTTGTGCTTCATAATGCTGACCATCTGTATATTGGTGAATCGGATGAGGGCGAACTTTCCATTCTGCACAGCGAGATAACAAAAATGACGTTGCGCATTCGGGAGCAAAACGACGCGCTGAAAAAGGAAAAGGAACATCTTGCCGATTCATTGGCCGACATAGCCCACCAACTCCGAACCCCGCTCACATCCGTGAATCTTATTCTGTCATTGTTAGCGAATAACCCTGATGAAAACGAGCGGAAAGCATTTGTGCGGGAAACAGAGGAATTGCTTGTGCGGATGGATTGGCTGATTACTTCTCTATTGAAATTATCCCGCTTGGACGCGGGCATTGTGGTGTTCCAAAGCGGGCGGATAGATGTAAACAACTTGATATGCGCTGCGCTTCGCCCGTTCCTAATCTCAATGGAACTGCACGATATTGATTTGCAAATAGATGCACCGAAAGGGATGATTATTCAGGGCGATTCAGGTTGGCTTTCGGAAGCAATTCAAAACATCCTCAAAAATTGCATGGAGAGCGCAGGCGAGAACGGGAAGATTGAGATTGTCTGCACGGACAACCCACTGTTTACCGAGATTGCCATCCACGACAGCGGCGCGGGCTTTGAAAAAGAAGATTTACCCTGGCTGTTTGACAGGTTTTATCGTGGGAAAAACCCAAACGCTACAGGATACGGGATTGGATTGGCTCTCTGCAAGATGATTATAACACGGCAGGGAGGGACGATTACCGCAAAAAATCACCCGCAGGGTGGCGCAATATTTGCCATTCGTTTCCCAAAGTGACGGATCTCTCACCTGAAAGTCACAGAGATGTAAGTTGAAGGTTCTATTATATAGGTAAACCATGAGAAAGGAGACTCACATAATGGAATTTTTAAAAATTGAAAATTTATGCAAGGTCTACGGCAAGGGCGAAAACCAAGTTACCGCCCTTGACCATGTTTCGCTTACAATCGAAAAAGGGGATTTTACCGCAATCATCGGTTCCTCCGGCTCCGGCAAATCTACATTGCTTCACATCATTGGCGGCGTGGACGTGCCGACAAGCGGAAAGGTGTATTTGGACGGGCAGGATGTATATGCCCAAAGCAATGAAAAACTCGCCATTTTCCGCAGGCGTCAGGTCGGGCTGATTTACCAGTTTCACAACCTCATTCCCACTCTGAATGTGGTGGAAAACATCACCTTGCCTATATTGATGGACAAGAGGAAGGTCAACGAGGAAAGGCTGAATGACTTGTTGGAACTGCTTGGATTAAAAGAGCGAAAAACGCATTTACCCAATCAGCTTTCGGGCGGCCAGCAACAGCGCGTTTCCATAGGACGCGCTTTGATGAACGCTCCGGCGGTCATGCTTGCCGACGAACCCACGGGCAGTTTGGACAGCCGAAATGGACATGAAATCATCAAGCTGCTGAAAGCAAGCAATAAAAAATACAGTCAGACCCTTATCATTGTCACGCATGATGAAAATATCGCCCTGCAAGCAGACCGCATTATCGGCATATCAGACGGCAAAGTAGTGCGAGACGAGAGGGTGAGACCATGAACATTTTCAACAAAGTTACCCTGCAAGGCATGAAAAAGAGTCGCACACGAACGATTGTAACGGTTATCGGAGTTATCCTGTCTGCCTCCATGATTACGGCAGTCGCTACTTTTGGCACTTCCCTGTTAAATTTTCTGGTAAACGGTTCTATTGTGAAATACGGCGGTTGGCACGTTGAGTTTTTGGATGTTAATTCCTCTTTCGTGCAGGAGCGAACCCACGACAATGGAGTTGCAAACACCGCAGCGTTTGAAAATATCGGCTATGCAACGCTTGATGGCGGGAAAAGCCCCGAAAAGCCCTATCTTTTTATCGCCGGATTCAGCGAGGAAGCCTTTGATACCTTGCCCATAACTCTGATTTCAGGGAGACTGCCGGAAAACAGCGGGGAGATTCTTGTCCCGGCCCACGTCGCGGTTAAAGGCGGCGTGAAATTCTCGGTGGGCGACACACTTACCCTTGAGGTCGGAAGCCGCATGGAGATCAACAGAAATCTCGGTCAACACGACCCTTACATTTCCGGGAAAGAAACTCTTATGCCAAAAGCCGAGAGAACCTACACGGTTGTGGGTATCTGTGAAAGACCCGGTTTTGAGGAACATTCCGCACCGGGATACACATTGATAACGAAAGCAGATACTCAAGACAAAGCGGACAGCTTCAGCATATTTGTCACGCTTAAAAATCCGCGCGGAGTCCATGGTTACGCAAGTAACACAGCCGGAACACATAGCTATGTCTTTAATGATTATGTGCTGCGCTTCATGGGTCTTTCGGACAATAAACTGTTCAACATGCTTCTGTACACGGTTGGCGGCATTTTGGTTGCCATAATAATGATAGGCTCGATTTTTCTGATTTATAACTCGTTCAACATATCGCTGAACGAACGCACACGCCAGTTCGGGATTCTCTCGTCGGTGGGCGCCACGGCAAGGCAACTGAGAAATTCGGTACTGTTTGAGGGACTTTGCATTGGCGCAATCGGCATACCGATTGGCGTTATGGTCGGCATAGGAAGTATCGGGCTTGTAATTTCTATTGTTGCCGGGAATTTCGGGAACATTATCCCAAACACCGTGCCTTTAACCTTGTCGGTGTCTGTTCCCGCGATTGTCGCGGCGGCGGCGGTCAGTTTGGTTACAATTTTGATTTCAGCCTATATTCCGGCCAGAAAAGCCGCAAACACTCCCGTAATGGAGAGTATTCGCCAGACTAACGAGGTCAAAACCGAATCGAAAGCCGTGAAAACATCAAAACTGGCGCAGCGTATTTACGGCTTGGAGGGAACCCTTGCACTAAAGAATTTTAAGAGAAACAAAAAACGCTATCGCAGCATTGTGCTATCCCTTGTTTTAAGCGTCGTGCTGTTTGTATCGGGAAGTGCTTTTGGAACAACTCTGAAACGGCTTGCAGAACGGTCGATAATGGACTTTGACTATGACATCGTTTTTACCACTCAGGACATGGACGACAGCGAAATGCTCCCGATTTACGACAAACTAAAAACCGCAGACGGGGTTTACGAAAGCTCGCACCAAGCGATTTTCGCGTATTCATGCGCCGTTAAGGCAAGCGATCTTTCAGATCGTTACCGGGAATACGCGGGTTATACTGCGCCGGACGAAACGGTTCACCTGCCAATGGACATCCAGTTTATTGAGGACAGCGAATATCTGCGTTTTATCAAAGAATTGGGCTTGTCCGCAGAAGAATATACCGGGCAGGACGCGAAAATGATTGCCTGTGCCAAACAGCGGGTTGACAAGAAAGACGGGCCGAGCAAAGTGTTTGATATGTTTGCGAGTCCTTCCATGACTTTCAGTGTCGCTCCCGAAACAAATGACAAGCCGAAGATGGAACAGGGGCAAAACATAAACATTACGTTTGTCGATACTTACCCGGTGGATCCTCTTAAGTCCCCAAAGCAATCTTCCGAGAAGAATCCATGCGTTTTTATGGTGGTGGCCCCCTATTCGCTCAAAGAGAAGTTTGAAACCCCGAATACCCATGCGAATATAGGCCTGAGCTTTCTGTCAAAGAATCCTTCGCAATCGGTGGCTAAAATGGAAGCGATGATTCAGGACGCAGGAATTACGTCTGCTTATACCCTGCACAATGTGCACACGATGGTTGAACAATACCGCAGTATGACATTTGTTATTGATGTGTTCACCTATGTTTTTGTCATCATGATTTCGCTGATTGCAGTTGCCAATGTGTTCAACACGATTTCCACGAATATCAGGTTGCGCAGGCGGGAGCTTGCCATGCTCCGCTCGATGGGGATGTCTGAACGCAATTTCCAAAAAATGATGAATTTCGAGTGTGTCTTTTATGGCATGAGGACGTTGCTATTCGGGCTTCCAATAGCGGGAATCATCTCGTGGCTGATTTACGAAGGGTTGGTGGCCGCAGAAAGGATGGACAATTTCGATTTTATATTCCCGTGGGGCAGTATGGCAATCAGCGTGTTCAGCGTGCTCTTTATCGTGTTCATTACAATGCTGTATGCCATTAGCAAGATAAAAAAAGAAAATATCATTGACGCGCTTCGGGATGATATGACTTAAATTAAAACCGATATTAACTTGATAGAAAATCAAAAAATATCTGCGTGATTGGGTTCAAGTGATTCGCAATGGCCCCGAAAGGCGATGAATACCATAAATGAACTTGCTCGTACCCAATGGCAAAACCGCAGAGGACTTTCTGGAACTGAAGGCCCTGTCAGATGAAACCTATCATCAGCAAGTTATATACGAAAATCGGACAAGCCGTTTAGATGTCAGCATTAACGGATTAGCTGAAATCGAACTACTTTCTACAGGCCCCTGTTGATGCGGAATTGATACATGAAAGTGTCACGAAAAAAGTCATAGAAACGACCAAACGGCTTCTCAAAAGCGAAGATTTGACACAAGTGCAGCGGCAACGATTTATTCTACATTTTTGAAAGGTATATCTATGCGCCAGATTGCCAAACAGTGGGGCGTGATACCGAGTGCAGTGTGGGAGAGTTTGCACTTTGCCTCAAAGAAGCTGAAAAAATTATTTGATAAATGTTAAGATCTATTTTAAGGTTGTCTCTCATAGCAAATAACAAATGTGGGAAGCCAGACACTATTTAGGTGTTTGGCTTCCCATTTCGCTTAAATACAAATTAGTTGAGCTGTGACACATTCGTCCGCCATCTCGAAAGCAATCTTATCAACAGAAGCACAATACTCTGCCAGTTTGCATGTGAGAAGCAGTTCCCTGTACATTTCCGGCTTTTGTTCGTGCAGATAATTCAGACGGAGCCGTCCATAGTCGCCCAAGTTATCAAACTCAGTTTTTCCGTCAATTTCAATGTTGGGGTATCGTAATCCATTGATTTCTGTGTATTCAAATTCAAAGTTTGCCATAAAGCAAATTATCCAATAAAGATTATTTACAATTTATCGGTAATCGTTTGGCTATGTTCTAAACAACTATGATTTTCGTAAACATCCTTATTGGAGGATTGATAAATTCATGGTCTTTTAATTGTTGTAATTTCAATAGTTCATAAATTAAAAGCCTATTTGTATAATAAAAAATTAATATGAAGTATCATTATTGCAGATTATATATTTTAAGATATATAAGGACGGTGAACTAATGAAGAATACATCTAATACCCATTGGAAGTTTATATCTATAATGATGATATTGCTAACGCTAGTAATAGTTTCTTTCACAATGATTTTTAAAGACAATGAAGCACAACAAACTTTTATAGTAGAAAGTAGTAATAATCATATTATTCCAAAACCTCTAAGTTATGAAAAAGGTGAGGGGAAGTTTATACTTACAAAAGATGCTTCAATTTATGTAAAAGGAAATACTGAAGCAGAAACAGAAGAAATTAGTAAAATTGCAGAATTTATAAAAGGAAAACTAAAGGCTTCAACAGGCTTTGAATTAAATATTATTAAGGCAGATAATCCACCAGCTGGTAGTATTTATTTAACTACTGTAGGCTCAGAAGAAGAGCAAGGGAATGAAGGCTATAAGATAATAACTATTCCCGAAAATGTTAAGATTATAGCATATAAGCCAGAAGGGCTTTCACGGGGAGTTCAAACCTTAAGACAACTATTGCCAGCAGATATTGAGAAAGATACTGTAGTCACTGATGTGGAATGGAGTATTCCAGTTTCAACAATAGATGATAAACCTGAATATAGTTACAGAGGGTTAATGATTGATGTGGCTAGACATTTTTTTATTGTAGATGAAGTTAAACGTCAAATAGATCTTGCAGCTCAATATAAAATAAATAAAGTTCATTTACATCTTACTGATGATCAAGGGTGGCGTTTAGAAATAAAAAAATGGCCAGACTTAACTACCATAGGTGGAAGTACAGAAGTGGGAGGTGGACCTGGAGGATACTATACACAAGAAGAATTTAAAGATTTAGTTAAATATGCGTCTGAAAGATATGTAGAAATAATTCCTGAGTTTGATATGCCAGGTCATAGTAATGCAGCATTGGCCTCTTATGGCTTTCTAAATGAAGATGGTAAAAAGAAACCCTTATATATAGGTACAGAGGTAGGATTTAGTTCTTTAATGACTCATGATGAAAAGACCTATGAATTTATTGAGGATGTGATTAAGGAAGTCTCTGAGATATCCCCTTCAAAATATATTCATATAGGAGGAGACGAAGCAGATAGTATTAAAAAAGAGGACTATGATTATTTTGTAGGAAGAGTAGCTAAAATAGTTGAGAAGTATGGAAAAACTCCAATAGGCTGGAACCCAATTGATACATCTCCAGAAATAAATTCAAGTGTAGTATTGCAAAATTGGAAGGATTCAAATGAAGCAGCTAAAGAAAAAGAGATGAAAATGATTATTTCAATTGCAGAAAAAGCTTATTTAGATAGGAAATATAATGAGAGCACACCCTATGGATTAACAGGTGCAGGCTACATTTCTGTAGAAAGTGCATATAAATGGGATCCTACTGATTACGCTCCAAAGGAATTAATTTTAGGCATCGAAGCACCATTATGGACGGAGACCATTGAGGATACAAAAGCCATGGATTATATGATATATCCAAGGTTATTAGGCTATGCTGAAATAGGTTGGACCCCTAAAGAGGCCAGAGATTGGCTTGAGTATAAGAGCAGATTAGAGAAACAAAGGGAAAGAATGAAAAATCAAGGAATAAATTACTACAATGGTATGGATGTATAAAATTTAAGAATAAATTTATATATACATCAAAATTGTTCGTACAACAAAATATAGGTTATATATGCTTTTTATTTAAATCTTATTCTCTTAATGAGTCAATATATTATATTATGAAAACTCCATGTAGTCAATATATATTTAGAAAAAATGTGATAAATTCCTATCTAAAGTAATTAATACCTCTACAATATATCCTAGAACCTTTCATCTCTTTGAAAGATCTCAAAGGAAAACATATAATTGATCTTGTAAATTATTGGATTTGTGAAATGGAGGAAAAGTTATGTTATCGAGATTATTAGATTTAAGGTTAAGTGACAAAACTCAATATGGCACTAAAGCAAGTGTATTAGGGGAATTAATGAGAAGTGGAGAACAGGTTCCAAATGGGTTTGCTTTGTCTTCAAAATTTTTTATGGAGTACCTTCAGTATAATAATTTTCATTATAGTACTGAAGACTATTTGGGCTATAATAAGGAAATCTATAATTTTATATTAAATGGAGAGTTTTCTACTGAAATGGAGGCAAATATCCTTCGTTTTTTTAATACTATACAGAATAAAGAAATTCAAGGGAAATATGCAGTAAGATCCTCTGCCTTGTGTGAAGATAATGATACATATAGTATGGCAGGTATGTTTTCTTCATTTATAAATTTAAATTCTTTTGAAGAAATTAAAGCTTCTATAAAGAAGTGTTACGCTTCCTTATTTAAGGATAAAGTTATAACATATTTCTTAAATAATAATTTAAGCTTTGAAGAACTAAAAATGGGTGTAATAATTCAGCAATTTGTTGTAGGCGATTATTCTGGAGTCAACTTTTCAGTGGATACTATTGATATGGATAAAGACATAATGCATATTAATGTTGTAAAGGGATTATGTGATGACTATGTTAGTGCTAAAGTAAGCTCGGCATTTTATAAAGTTAATAAAAAAACAGGAGAGATATTAGAGGAAAGAACTCCAGAAAATTTTATTGCTCCATCAAAGGACATAATAGACAGTTTATGTGAAGTCACTTTAAAAATAGAAAGAATCTTTGATAAATATGAAGATATAGAATGGACTATTAGAAATAATAAAATTTATATACTTCAAGCTAGACCTATTACAACCTTTAGAATTAAGGAGTTTGAATATACATGGCAAAAGGAAGCTGAAGGCAATTATACATGGTATAGAGAATGTGATAAGCCTTATGAACCTTTAATTAATGAACTGAGCCTAATACAAGGTGAGGCTTTAAATGAAGGATTTTATGCTACAGGTTTTCAAGATTTTTATACGGAATATTGTATCCAAAATGGTTACTTCTTTTATAGAGATAAGGAAATGGTAAACAGGGAGGTGCAGGAACAAAACTTTCTAACTATGCTAGAGGAGCTACACAGTGAATATAAGAATATATTTCAAAATGTCATGTTGCCAAAGTTATTGTGCTTTAAAAATGAGCTAGATAAATATATATCAAGAGAGCTATTGCCGAGAGAAGCTTTGAAATTTTTGGAAGCATCAATAGAACACATGAAATTTCTAGCTGTAAATCATGAGCCAGTTACTCATGGATGCGATTATATAGATAATTTTATGGAACACTGTAAAAATATAAATAATAATTTTAATGTAGATGATTTCTATGATTTGATATTTAATATCAGTATTTTAAGCAAAGAGAGAGAATTTTATACTACCATGGCTAACGAGGTGAATTCAAATATAATTTTAAAGGAAATGTTTAGGGATTGCCACTATGATGAACTTTTATATGCTAGACTTAAAAACACTTCTGAAAGCAAAAATTTATTTCAAGTAATAGAGGAGTATATAGATAAGTTTGGAATTTGTAATTTAGATAATGAGGTTAACATTTCTCATCCCATGGCTTTATTAATAGAGGCACCTTCTAAAATAATAGGACATATACGAGGATTTTTAAATCTTAATATTAAGGATTTTAAAGCTTCCATAGAAAATTCTCTAAAAAACAAAAGCAGAATTAAATCTAGTATGTTAAATGCACTGGATAAAGAAAAAAAGCAAGAATTTTTAAAAAGACTTAAATTAGCTGAAAAAGCCTACTTAGCAAGAGATAATCACCACTATTACTTTGAACGTATGACAAAATCCTATTTGCGTTTAGCACTGGTAGAGGTTGAAAGGATATTAATGAGTAATAATCAGATGGAATTTAAAGAAGATCTATATTTTCTTACTCTTGATGAAATTAAAGAAGGATTATTAAATAGCAACAATTTTAAAAATCTTATAAAGGAGAGAAAACATCTATTTAATTATCAAAAGAAGTTATTAGCACCACCTACCATTGGAAAAGCCTCTATCCCAAATACAGATTTTATAGATGAAAATGATAAAAAGGATAAAAGTAAATTTAGAGAAGCTAATATAATTTTAAAGGGACTTTCAGGATTAAGAAGAAAAGTTAGTGGAAAAGTCAAAATTGGGATACCGAGTTATCTAGATGGGGACTACATATTGGTAGTACCATTTACGCGATGTGGAGAGCTTGAGCCTATAATTAATCATGTAAAAGGTATTATTGTAGAGATTGGTTCACCTTTTGAACATTTAGGTATTCTTGCCAGAGAAATGAATATTCCGGTTATATATAATGTTAAAGATGTAATGAGAATTCTTAAAGATGGAGATGAAGTTCAATTAGATGGAGTTTCAGGTGAAGTTAGAATAATAAAAAGAGATAATAGAAATTAAAATAGAACAGAAATAAGTAGCACTATTGGGTTAATAGTGCTATTTTTTATGATGTAAATTCATACTTTAATAGTTGAAGCTATAATTGATGGGGAAATAATCTCAATACAAGTAGAGTATATAACTTAAATAAGTAAATAGGCGATTAGATGACACTAACGACTATTGTTTATTAATATATCAATGTTAAAACGCTTTTCAGGGCCTTTATAGCGTGGATACTTTACTTTGTTTTTTGTACCTTCACCAATAAGGACTGCAGATTTAGGACACTGACTATAACAACGCAAACACAAAATGCAGTTATGTCCAAACTCATAAGTATCTCCACATTGTTTTATGTTCTGTGTGGGGCATATACGTTGGCATTTACCACAGTTGATACAATGCATTGTATCAATTTTAAATTCTTCACTTACCGTATCAATCACCTTATCAATATGACTTCGCTGAAAATTACCCAAAGCATAGCCTAAAAAATTTTTACCAATGATGTGCATTTGGTTATTAGTGATTGTAAATGCTAATTTTTCAACTTTTACCAGGGATTTTTGATTCAGCTTATCAACACGGTGATTATTTTTGGGTTTATAAAATCTGAATTTTGGTATATGAAAGTTATTCATCATCCTGAAATGCATAGTTTGCTTAAGATTATAACCTTTTTTAATAAGCATTCGACCTACGTGATAAGCAGTATCCCCAGAGGCTAATGCGTGAGTGGCAAAGATGCTAACAGATTGGCCTTTAGCTGCATTTGGAAGCTGATGAATAAAACTAACCATGAGCCTTGGGGCTGTTGAACCATATACTGGGAAACCTAATATAATATGATCCGTATCTTTAATTTGCTCTAGCATATTTTCCGTGGTGAGTGTTTCAATAGAATAACATTGAACTTGATGTTTTTGTTCTATTAATCGTTGTTGGAGTGCATTTGCTATCCACCAGGTATTACCTGTGCCGCTAAAGTAATAAATGATTATGCTTTTCATTTCAGAACCTCCTAATATTCACTATCCTGTGCATGAAGATTGTTAGCTTTTATGTTTCTAAATTAAATCATATTCATTGATAATTGCTTCAATGAATAAATCCCAAGCCATTTGAGCTTGTGTCTGATTACCGTGTATCAAATAGTGTATGCCAATGCCATCTAAGCTCATATAGATCAGATGGGTTAAGGTTTTTAGTGTATCATCCTCTATAGAGTTATTGCAAAGGCTATGTAGTTTGCTATAAAGCAACGAACTAAATTGGTAAGAGCAGTTGTTTACGATTTGCTTTAAATGTGCGTCGTGCATGCTAGCTTGAAAAAGACTCACAAAAGCTTTATAGATGACTATGTGTTGTTCATTATTTGAAAAACTAGCTGTACCAAGTGCTTTGAGATATGAACGTACATTGTCATAATGTTCCTCGTGTATTGGATTAATGATATTATCATATAATTTTTCAAGAACCAATGCTGGGATATCATCCATTTTTTTAAAGTAATGGAACACTGTACTTTTGCTAAGATTAACAGCATTAGCTAATTTTGATGCACTCAATCCCTTAAGACCAGATTCACTAATAATCTGCATAGCAGCATATAGAATACGATCAGCAGTAGATATATTTTCAGGAACTTCATTATTTATCATGTTATCACCTCTCTTATGATAATTTTATTATAAATCGAACGGTCGGTCAATGGGATTTTAAATTTCCTAAATATATAAGTTATAATTAAGTTTCTACATTATACAAATAGGCTTAAATAATATGAAGTTCAATTTCAATGTGTCATAAAATAAAAGCATATTTGTATAATATTTTAATTAATTTAGAAAATTACTATAATAAGTAATTACTTAAAATATGTTTCAGATCCGTTATTTACAATATAAGAACCATTTGGCACTTGAATTCCCACAATACACACGTTTAAGCAATCAACACATGAACCCATTGAATTTATTAAACATAAAAATAGTGTGAACCAGTTTAGCAATCCAAAAATATTAAGAATAAAAGGTAATATAATTGATAATAAAATCAATGGCATAATAGAAATAATTATATATCTGCTCTTTTTGATTTTTTCAGTAGTACAAACAAACCCAAAAAAACCATTAATACCCCAATATGTTTTATCTGATTTTAAAACATTAGGTATAAAACAAGCATGGATAAATTCATGTATTGTCATAAACAAAAAAATTATAACAACATATAGTAGAGTAACTAAATCTAATGTAAATGTAATACCAAAGCCAGGATTACTATTTAGAAGTTCTTTTAATGGGGTATATAAATAAAATGCAATGATAATAGAAATAATCCCATTTATAATCATAAAAGGTATTGATAGTAAAGTTGCCATTACTAAATTAGGGGGTTCTTTGATTTTCTTCCATCCATTAGATATGAGTATGTTACTAAAATTTTCATCCTTGGGAGGTATTTTTTTAATATATCTCATTAATCACACTCCTTTCCCAAAATATAAATAATAGTTGTTACACAACAAATTACAACTATTCGTTAGCAATATATTGTATCATACGTAATTTTAACCGGGAATATAATAAATTTCAATACCTTCATTTCGAATAAAGAGTATAGATTCTACAACATCTTGTATATATATTTAACAATACCCCTATTATTTCTATATTAAGGTATTTGTGCTATAATGTGGCTATATGTGTGATTACACTTAATTACATTAAACTTTATGTAGATAGTAGACAAAGAGGGGGCACTGCTTTATGAGAAAATATGTTACTTATGCATAGCAGAGGCTATTGCATAGCAATTAATGATTAAAAATATGAAATGGCCTTTGCTCAATCCTAAAATGAAATAGTATTTAGGAGGAGCATATTAATGAGCTATATTAAAGCAACAGAGGTGTTGCCAGAGGAAATTTTGGATTTAATTCAAAAGTACGTTGAGGGTGAATACATTTATATTCCTAAAAAGGAATGTAACAGAAAGGATTGGGGAGAAACTACCAAAAGTAAGAAAGAAACTTATGAGAGAAATTCACATATTTATAAGAAATACTGCGAAGGTATATCTATAAAAGCTCTTTCCGAAATGTATTATTTATCTCCCAAAAGTATACAAAGAATTATTTTGATAATGAAAAGAGCAAACTGATAAGAAAATGTGCCATGAAGCGAAAGCTGAGTGGCGCATTTTTGCTTCTGAAAGATGTTATAGGTTGATATGCTGATGTATCCGATGATATGGTTAAAATAGAATTTTAGGGAAATGGTGAAACCGATGGTAACATAAGCGAAATATTAATAGTTAGTAAAAATAATTTATTATATATAGTTGGAGGATTATAATGCAAATAAGTACAATTCCAAAAGATTTTATTATCAATGTAGCCGTTGATACGGGAGGAAAAGTGGTATCAAATTTCCTTCTACATGGACTAAAAATTAAAAATGATTCAGATAAAAATATAATACTAAAGAATATAGATTTTGAGTTATATGCCGCAGATATTTTAGTAAAACAAGTTACCTATCAAGAGAAATCACTTGAGAATACTATAGAAGAATTTGCAGAAAAGAATACCTGGCTTGGTAAAGGTTTTGGGGCTAAATTATTTTTGGGTGAAGAAGGATTTTGGAATCCAGATTGCTATACGAATTCTATAGATATGAAACCAAATCAGGAAACAGGGATATTTAATGAATATTTTATAGTAGTCTACAATAAAGTTATAGATAGATTAGTGATAAAAGTTAATTATACTAAATGTGACCAGGAACAGATACAGGAGTTGAAAGTTCCGTTAATACAATATAAGAATAAAAATCCATATATATTTCCTCTTAAAGGAAATATATCAACTTGTGGAAATTATAATAGTTTGATGGACCATAGACAGCATTATTCAATGGAATTTGCTTTTGATATGGCTCAGTATAATATCGATCAAAAATTATGTTACAAGGAAAATATGCGTGAAGAAGACTATATAGTTTATGGTAAGGATGTACTTGCAATAGCTGATGGAGAGGTAGTAGATTGTTATCACAGATTTACTATGACCACTTCTTGGGATTGGAATGAGAGGAAACCACTTATAGATAAATATGGACTAGCAGCTCAGTGTGGAAACCATATAGTTTTGAAGCATGCCAATGAAGAATATTCTTTTTATGGTCACTTGATTACAGATAGTATAACCATAAGAAAAGGTGATAGAGTAAAACAAGGACAAGTTATAGCTAAGGTTGGGCATACAGGAATGTCTGGCTGCCCTCATCTCCATTTTCAACTAATGGATGGACCAGATTTCTTTGCAGCTAGAGGGCTACCTTGCTCTTTTTCAAATATACGAGATGTTGCTGGTAGTAAACTTAGCCTAATACAAGAGGATAATATAATTGTGCATGCTGAATAAAGAGTATGGGTTCTACAACATTTTATTTATATAAGTTGCAATTAAGTTTGTGCATTATACAAATAGGCTTAAATATAAAATAATATGAAGTTCAATTTAAATAGTTTATAAAAGAAAAGCCTATTTGCATTATGTGATTTCATTATTACAATCTATATAATACTGAAATTGTAAAATATTTATGGTGTAATTTGGAATGAAAATTTTGAAAGAAGTGTTAAACATGATTAAGAGAAACGGTAGATCTGTAATTGGAATTTTATGTCTAACTACTTCAAGTGAAAGTTATTAAATATAGTTTTGATTTACAACTGTTGTTGCTATTATCATCGATACTATAAAGATAAGTTAATTAACCCTGAAGTAGTTAGAATAACTATTCTAGGGTATTTTTATGTCTCAATAAAGTTCAATTTACTAGGTGAAGTATAATTTATATTTAGAATATGGTAAAATATACAAGAAGTGAGGAGGAGAATCAATATGAAATTACAGTTATTAGGGAATTGTACAGTTTTAATAACCACTAAAGATGCAACAATAATGCTAGATCCATATTTCAGTAACATTGGTAATTTACTATATAGAAGAAGCAAACCCGTTTCAAGTAACTATAAGGAGATAGAAACTTTAGATGGGATTTTATTAAGTCATGAACATTTTGATCATATGGATTTTGGATTTTTAAATAAATTTAAAAATAAATGTCCAATATATGCACCTATGTTATCATTTAAAACATTACTATTTAATAGAAAGGCTGTAAATAAAGGAGATAATTTTTTAATAAAAGATATATCCATAACAGTTGTACAAGCTAATCATATTTCTCCGGCAGTTGGATATGTAATAAAAGCAGAAGGTAAAACTATTTATTTTTCAGGTGATACTTATTATGGTAACTTTATTAAGGATATATCATTAAAATTTCCAATTGATATTACTATCTTGCCAATAACAAATTACTTTCCACCTATGACTATGGGGGAAAAGGGAGTATTAAAAGCATTGAATGTATTGAAGCCAAAATGGTTTATCCCAATGCATAAGGATATAATGCAAAGAATGAAATCAGGTAGTTGTACTATTTCAAAGGAAAAATTAGAATTGTTGATAAGTGATAGTAAACAAAATGTAGATTTAGTATATTTAGAAAATGGAGAGATTTTTGATATATAAGTTGCAATAAAGTTTCTACATTATGAATTAATTGATATGATCTTCATATTATCCCTGCTCAACCGTTTCGAAACCTTGATTCACTAAAGCTCTATTCAACAAAAAATCTAAAATACAACAACNNTTGTATTTCTTAACGATTTTTTCTTTCATAGAGCTTAAGTAAATCTAAGCTTTCTGCAAATGGTATTCCCAGTAATAATATGAAGCTCAATTTCAACAATTTATTAAATATACTTGTAATATGGATTATCTTTATTGCAACTTATATATATAATTAATAAGTACAACATCTAAAGAATTGTAAGCCAAAATTAAAAATGAATGGAAAAACAAGGGCTATGTTCTTTTTCTATAATTCCAAAAATATATTTTAATTGTAATAAATACTTTGTACAGTTGGAATTATTGAAATTTAGAAGGAGTTGAATTCATTTGGCTAGGGAAATTAAATATGTACAGCCGATTAATCCAACGGATGAAGAGCGATATGAGATGATGAGAATTGCCCTAGAAGAAGAAAATCGCATTGAGGATTTTGACAGTTTAATAAAACTACTTGGGCCGCCAAAAGATATTACAACCATTGCATCTCCCAGAGAATGTAGTGGTGTTAAAGTAGGTATAATAGGGGGCGGAGTTGCGGGATTAGCGTCTGCCTTTGAACTTAGAAAGCTTGGATTCCATGTCACTATTTTTGAGATGCAGGAAAGTCGTATTGGTGGTAGAGTCTATACCTATTATTTTGATAAGGATAAAAAATACTACGGTGAACTTGGAGCTATGAGGATACCTGTAAGTCATCAAACCACATGGCATTATATCAATACATTTAATTTGCAGACAGCACCTTTCGTTCAAGAGAATGAAAATGGATTTATATATGTAAGAAATAGGAGAGCAAGAAATGATCCTGAAGGCAAAGGTGTAATGGAAAAGATTTATCCACAATTTAATTTAACTCCATGGGAAAGAATCACTCCATGGCAAGAACTTATTGAGTATGGACTAGGAAGTCAATTGTCAAAGATAAATTCAAATATGAGAAAAGAACTATTACAAATAAAAAGAGAATACTCAAAGGAAATTGAATACTTGGGAAGTTTAAGTGCTAGAAATGTATTAGATAAAATGAAGATGAGTGAAGGGGCAATAGAGTTAATTTCATGTGTTTCTCCTTTCATAGGTTATCTTTATTACAATAGTTATATTGAAAACTTGCAAGAACAATATACTATAGATAATGCTTATAGATACGGAATAGCTGGAGGTACAGTAAATTTACCTCTTGCTTTTTATAAATCCTTAGTTTCTAAAGAGCCTAAAGAATATCCTTATATTAGTAGGGAAGATTTAGGAAAAATCCTTTGGAAAAATGGAACAACAGTAACTGGTATATATAAAAAAGATAGAGATAGCAAGGTTGTACTTGAATATAAGGGTGAGAAATCTTTAGAAGCTTCTCATGAAAGTTTTGACTTTGTTATTTGTACTATTCCGTTCTCTAGTCTTCGCAATGTAAACATATATCCTATGTTTAGTACTGAAAAAATGCAGGCAATAAAGGAACTTAATTATACATCATCCCAAAAAACTTTATTTATGTGTGATGAGCGTTTTTGGGAACAAGGAGGGCCTAAGGAGAGAATAATAGGAGGAGCATCCTTTACTGATCTAATAACTTCAAATATATGGTATCCTAATTACTTAAACTATTCTGATATTGATAAAATGAAAAAAAATAAAAAATATATTAATCCCGATGAGCCAGGTGTTCTTTTAGCATCTTATAATTTAGAGCAAGATGCAATACGACTAGGAAATCTAGATGCTAAAATGCGTATTCCAGAAATAAAGAGGCAAGTGGAGGCTGTTCATGGCCTTCCACGAGGGTATTTAGATTCAATAGTGGAAGATTATAAAACTATCAACTGGGATAGTGAGCAAGGCTTTTATGGAGCATTTTGTTACTTTATGCCTAGCCAACAAAGTCTTTTTGCATATGCATCGGCAAAACCTGAATATAATAATAGAGTATATTTTGCTGGAGAACATGTATCTCTAACACATGGGTGGATACAAGGATCTGTAAATAGTGGTATGAAAGCCGCTAATAATATAGCAGAGTATTGTAAAGTCATGTCAGGGAATGAACATTCAAATTTATGTTATTAAAGAGGAAAATATATAACTTCTTATTTGAAAAATTAACTGTGTGAGAAAAAAATACATTTTATTTAGAGAAGGGAATAGTAATAATATTATGTATATAATCATTAATATGTTAATGTATGTAGATTATAATAATGATACTTCATATTAACTCACAATTGTATAAGTAGGCTTTGTTATAAATTAACTTAAATTTATAACGAAGCCTACTTGTATTATGTAGAAATTTAATTACAATCTATGTATTAATATTATTGAAAATTGTATTCTCCAGTATTTGTTACAATTCGATTTTTACCATTACTTTTTGCTTTATATAGCATCTTATCAACACTACTGATTATATCAGTATAGTTGGATAAATGACTAAAGTCTTTATTAACATATATCATACCAGCACTAAAAGTAATAGGTGAGACTAAGATTTCTTCAAAATATAGTTTCAACTCTTTTTGGATTTTTTGAATTCTCTTAAGTGCTTGCTCCTGCTTTGTATTCATGAATATGAATACAAATTCTTCACCACCATATCGTCCAAAGATATCGGAGTTACGTATATTTTTTCGTGAGATTTTTGAAAAAATCTTTAATACTCTGTCACCCATTAAATGTCCATACTGATCATTAATTTTTTTAAAATCATCAAAATCAGTCATACAAATAGTAAATCTACACCTTTCTTTTTTAGGCTTCATAAGTTCATTTATATAGTCTAGCAAACTATATTTATTTATGGCACCAGTTATTAAATCTAGTTCAAGTTGTTCTAAAAGAAAATCTTCATGGTGTTTATGTTGTGTAACATCTGTAAATGAAAGTATAGCATAAAGATTATCTTTATAAATTATAGGACTTCCATTTACATTAAACCATTTAGTTTTTTTATTTTCACCAATAATAGAAGTATGACTAATAAGCATGTCTTCCACAGAAACCTTGTTATTCAATATATTATCAAGACCATTTCTTATAGCACAATTTTTGCACTTAGAAGCTTGTCCACATATGAAGTTATTATCTTTCAAATTGCTGCATTGAAACACATTACCAAATGGAATACCCTCAATATTATAAGGTTCCAAATTAAAACATTTAAACATATAATCATTAACAGACACTAGATTCTTGTCTATATTTACAATTATTAGTCCTACTAAAGCATGATTATATATATTATAGTAAAATGAGTCACTACCACATTTAAGAATATCTAACATTTTAGTTTCCGCTTTTTTCATAAAATCACCTATTTTCTAATAAAATAAATCATTTAACCAATAAATAACTAAGTAAAATCACTTAGGAGATAGCTAGTTTTAAATACGCAAATATGCCTATTTAAACTAAAATTCCATCTTAAGGATATTTTTCTTAGAGATTTAAAATGAAATAGTGTTAAAGATATTTTTTGCCTTCACATATAATACATAAAAAGTAATTATATAGAAAAAGTAATTATAGTACTAGTTCAGATTTATTTTATTAAGCAAGGTAACTTTTAAATTTATATAATCTAAATATTTCTCATTTAAGTTAAATAAAGAGACTTGTATCTTATATGCGTCAAGGTATAAATCACAATATCCATATTTTCATCTCATATTATACTATGTAGTCATTTTATCCATGTAGTACATTATAACATAGTAAAAATGTGCATACAATACATATTAGAGATTATTATAGAAAGGTGATGAAAAATTTGGAAATAAATTATAGTGATATAGGAAAAAGAATACGTAGTGAGCGTACAAAGCAAAATATTACACAGGAAAAGCTAGCTGAGATGACGTATTTATCAATTGCGCATATAAGTCATATTGAAACAGGAAATACTAAGCTTAGTTTACCTACTATTGTAAAAATTGCTAATGCATTAACTATCTCTGTGGATGAATTGCTCTGTGATAGTATCATCAAATCAAAAGAAATCTTCGAGAATGAAATATCAGATCAAATTAAAGACTGCACTGAAAAGGAAGTACGTATTATTGCAGACATTGTAAAAGCTACAAAAATAGCTATCAGAAAAACTCTTCATTTTAAATAACCCATTAACTTATAAAAATAATAATATTAATTTATTTTATATTATGTTTTGATAAATTTTAATATATTACATAAAGCTTTTGCAATAATTAGGTAAAACTTTTGTGTTTTAATAGGAAGAGTTATAAACATATATAATCAATAAGATATTTTAGTAGGATTTACTATAAATTTCATTAATATACAGAGAAAAATGAGCAGTCTATAAAAATTTATAGTTAATAAGCATATTTTAAAATTTAGTACAGTTTCAAAGTAAAGATTTAGATTCATAAAGAAAACCTTGATAATATTTTTTATACTATCGAGGTTTTGATTTCTTTATAAATACATATATGGTATAAAAGGTTATAGACATCTTAATATGTAATTTAACAACTTGATTGAAGTTTTGCCTCTAAAAATTCATTAAGTTTAAATTATATTTCATTTTTCATAATATTTTAGAAGTATTACTAGAAAATTATTTAAATATTTGATTAGATATAAGTAGAAGATAACTAAAATATTAGCTATAATTCTTTAATTTTACATAATAACATTTATATAGTAATTATTGTAAAAATATATAAAGAAATTATTGACAATAGAGATAGTAAATGATAACATTAAAAAATTATATTGATAATGAATATCATTAAAAGATAAATTAATGATGAAATGATACAAAGGGGATGATTTAGTGGTGACCAATAATAGATTTTTAAGATTAAAAAAAATCTTTACATTTAACTCACTTAAGAAAAAAATAATAACAGGATTTATATGTGTAATCATTATGAATTTAATAGTATTTTTGGGGGTGGAACTAAGTAATGGTTATAAACAGGTGAAAAGCGAGGCGTTAGATAAAAGTTATGCCTATGCAGAACATATAGAAAAGGTTATATCACCTATAGGAATAAATCAATCAGATAAAATTCAAGAAAAAATAACAGATTTATTAAATAACCAATATAAGTTAGCTGGAGCTATTGGAGTTCTAGATAAAGATTTAAAATATATAGCAAACACCGATGAAAGCAAGATAGGGACTAGCTTTAAAAATCAAAATACAGAAAATTTAATTAAGGATAATAAAGTAGCAAGTTTTGAATTTGAGATTGACGGACAAAATGAATATTTCTCTGTAGTTCCGTTGTATAAACAAGAAAAAACTATACCAGTAGATGTAGTATCTTCAGCTACTAATACAGCAGATACAATAACCTCGGCTAGCACTCAAGTAAATATACCAGGATTAATAGTTGTGGAAATGGATAATGAAGCAATGCTTACAGGATTAAAGGAGAGATTAATTAATACAACTATAATTAGCTTCATAGTTTTTATAATATCAATAGGAATAGCTGTCTTGATATCATCTAGCATAACAAGACCTTTATTCAAAATAAGAAATCATTTAAATCAGATAGCATCAGGAAATTTAACTAATGAAGTGAATATAAAATCTAAAGATGAGATGTTAGATTTAGCTAAGGACATTAATGGTACTAATTCAGCTTTAAAGAATATGATTTCACAAATAAAGGTTGTATCTAATGATTTAGATCAATATTCCAAAGAATTGAGCATCTCTGCTCAAGAAGTATCAACTGTAAGTGAGGAAATTTCAAATTCAATAGGTGAAATTACTGAAAATAGTACAGTACAGAGTAATAACTTAACAGATGCTACCAATAGACTAAAGGAGTTTTCATATAATCTGGATGAAGTAAATAATAAGATTAATGCTATAGAGAGTAGTAGCAAAGACATTAAAATTTCAGCAGATAAAGGAACAAATAGAATAAATGAAGTAATAATCACTATAGATGAGGTACAGGATACTTTTAAAACCTTCGGAGATAAAATAGAAGAACTTACGAGTAATGTAGTTCACATAGATTCTATTAGTCATACAATTAATAATGTAGCTAAACAAACAAATTTACTTTCGCTAAATGCATCAATAGAAGCTTCTAGAGCTAAAGAAGCAGGTAATGGGTTTGCAGTAGTGGCAAATGAGATAAAAAGTCTTGCGACCCAAACACTAGAATCTTCAGAAAATATAACTAAGTTAATTGGAGAGATATCTGAAAGCACTAAATCTGTTTCAGAAGCTGCAGAGGCCACTACTGAAAAATTCAAGGCTCAATCTCAAACAATTTCTGAAACTATAGCTTTATTTAATAATATAGTAAGGCAAATGAATATTATAATACCTGAAATTAAAGAAATATCTACAGTAGTTAAAAGTTCTGTACATATGAAAGATAGCATTCTTAATAATATTCAATGTGTAACATTAGCAGCAGAGGGGCTTTCAGCATCTATGGAAGAAATATCTCAATCAATTGAAGAGCAGTCTGCTACAATAATAGATATGTCTAATTTATCTGAAAATTTACATGGTATTTCTAATAACATGGTGAATGTAATAGAAAATTTTACAGTTTAGTAGCATAAAAACAAAACCAAACTAAAAAGATATATTAACTAATTTTAAAATTAGTTAATATATCTTTTATTGACTTTATCACTAATTAGTGATAAATTTGAACTATAGATAAGAATTTTGCAATTTAAAATTTAAAAGGCATTGCATAGTAAATGTGATTTAAGAATATGTGAAATAATAGAGAAAATATTAGCTGTTTTAGGAAACATAACTGTAGTTATTAAAAATTTAGATAAGAAATGGCTTGTGAAAAAATATTCTAGTCTAGAAGATAAAAGAGTAATGTTAATGTCTTATTTATAACTAATTAGTCACAAATAGAGGTGGTGTATAAAATGTTAAAAAAAATAGATAATAAAAATATGGGGAAAGCTAATCATGGATGGCTGAAAAGTTCTTTTCATTTTTCATTTGCAGATTATTTTAATCCATTAAATACTAATTTTGGAGTTCTGAGAGTGCTAAATGATGATTTGATTGCAGAGGATACAGGGTTTGATACTCATCCTCATAAAGATATGGAAATTATAACTTATGTTATAAATGGAGAATTAACCCATAAGGATAGTATGGGAAATAGTAGAGTATTGTCAAGAGGACATATGCAATATATGAGTGCTGGTACAGGCGTATATCACAGTGAACATAATTTTGGAAATGAAGAATTAAGACTTCTTCAAATATGGATTATACCGGATAAAAAAGGCTATACTCCAAATTATGGAGACTATGAATTTAATTGGGATGAAAGATGTGGTCTCTGGCTTCACATGGTATCGAGTCAAGAGGGAGCTACACCTATTAAAATTAATCAAGACATTAATATTTATACTATTTATTTAGAAAAAGGAAACAAAGAGTCACTTAATATAGCTAAAAATAGGCAAGCTTATTTGGTGCAAATTGAAGGATGTTCAAACATTAATGATGTATATTTAAATGAAGGGGATTCTTTAGAAATTATAGAAGAGGAAGTTAAGATTAGAGCAAAGGAGAATTCACACTTTATAGTTATAGAGATGAAGAAGTCAGAAAGTTTTTATCTATAAAAGAATGTAAAATAATAATGTTAAGCTATAATTATTAATAGTTTAAAATAGATAGTTATATAAAGAGATTTATAAGTGTAAACATGTTCGTATTTGAAGGATGAATATTACCTTGATAAATTAGTTTAACTATTAAGAACCTCGACATTTATAATGCCGAGGTTCTTTTTATTGTATAATGGTGTATTCAAAGTTTTCAAAGAGCAAATTAGTTCCTTCTTTTATTTCTAAAGGTAGCAATGCTCGGGCCACACTTATTTGCTCTTTATTTTCGTCCTCCAAAATGGCATAGTCGCCATCGATTAAAATAACCTTATAATTTATAGTTACCATATAAAACACTTCCTTATATAATAAAGATTTATAAAGATATTATATAATTAAACAATATGTATTCCAATAGTATCTTTAATCAAAGCATAGAGGCTTGAAGGAATTTATTAGTCAAATGGTTTGCATATAGTTCATTATTAACACTATATTAAAACAAAGCAAAATATAAAAACAACATTTCCCATTTANNTAAATGGGAAATGTTGTTTTTAATGGTATGTATATGGTAAATAAAGATAAGTAATGAAAATTACTTAAAGCCCATTTTAAACTCCTCTAAAGAAAAAAATTGAATTTTACTAATAGTTATATCGATAGTAGAATTAGCCTTAGTTAATAATAGAAAAACATATTTGGAGGGATTTAGAAATGAAACTTGATGTCTCATTGAGACAAGAAGTATATAGATCAGATGCTTTTAAGATTATTGAATGGTTAAATGATGATGAAGTTACAAGATATCTGAATGAAGATAAGTGTGCTAGTAAAAATATTGAGAATGCTATTAATACTATAAATATGCCTATACTAACTCATTTATTTAATAATAATAGCAGTTTTTATATTATTAGAAATAAAGACTATTCTATTGGATTTGTTAGATTAATACAAAAGGGAACTGATGCAGAGATTGTCATAGCTATAGGAGAAAAAGAGCTATGGGGATTGGGGTTTGGAAAAGCAGCTATTCTAGAGAGTTTAAAGCAAGCATTTTTTACATGGCGAGTAGATAGTGTGATTGCAAAAATTAAACTGGAGAATACTAGATCAAGAAATGCATTTAAAGGAATTGGATTTAAAGAAGTTAAACATTTAGAGAAGGAAGTTAAGTATTCATTGACTATGCAAGACTTTTTAAAGATTGCAGCATAGATATTAATAAACGCACTTATTCAATGATAATAAAAGCCTATTTGTATTATGTAGTTTGATTATTGAAATATATATATAAATTATGGAATTGAAAATTACAAATACTAAATCGTAAAAAAAAGTAAGATGGTTATTCTTACTTCTTTTTCTGCATGTATTAAGTGAGAATCTTTAAATAAAATATATAAGTTGTAATTAAGTTTATACAATATACAAATAGGCTTAAATATAAAATCAGATTAATTAGAACTT
>DFXM01000017.1:38706-86861 GCA_002381695.1 Clostridium sp. UBA4108
TTGTATAATGTTTAATTAATATGAAATATCATTATTACAACATATATACATGAAATACTTTAATAAAAATTATTATAAAATTGTAAAAAAATATATTGACAAGATGGAATATATATCATAATATGTAATTGAGAATGAATATCAATATTATTTGTAAGGGGTGGATATTATGAAAATTGTATATTGGTCAGGAACAGGAAATACTGAAAAAATGGCGAATCTTGTTGCTAAGGGAATAGAAGAAGGTGGAAAATTTGCTGATGTCATAAATGTGAGTGATGCAAATTCTGATATATTTGAAAGTGAAGAAATTATTATTTTAGGATGCCCTTCAATGGGAGATGAGGTTCTTGAAGAAAGTGAATTTGACCCATTTATAGAAAGTATAGGTAACAAAGTATCTAAAAAGAAAGTTGCACTATTTGGTTCTTATGGTTGGGGAGATGGTAAATGGATGAGAGACTGGGAAGAGAGAATGACTTCTTATGGATGCGATTTAGTAGATGATGGTTTCATAACTGCAAATGAGCCAGAAGGTGAAGCAGTAGAAGAATGTATAGAATTTGGAAGAAAAATTGCGAAGCTATAGAGTAGTTAGATATAATGAAGCATATAGATTTTTATAATAAATTAAATTCTATGGAGGATAAAGAATATATAGAAAAATTTTTACTGTATACTATATCTCCAGTCATAGCAGGTTTAAAACCAGCATCAACTATAACACTTAAGAAAAATAGTGAAAAATTATATGATAAATGGATTAGATTCGGAAGAGATTTCATAGAAAAGATTAATTTAAATTTTATTGAGTTGAGAGAAAATCATGAGGCTGTGGTAATCATGATATATGATAAGAATTTACTTGAAGAATGTATTTTTGAAGAAGATAGTAATAAATTTTTATCTGAGTTAGGGTACTCTCAAGGAGAGATTGAAGAATATCTAATAAATTTAAAAATAAGGTATGGATTATATCATTGTCCTCATGAACTTGGTTTATTTTTAGGAATACCAATTAAAGATGTTAAAGATTTTATGGAGTGTTCAGAAAAAAAGTGTTTGCTTTGTGGATATTGGAAAGTATACAATGATTTTGATAACGCTCAAAAAATATTTAATAGTATTAATAAAATTAAAGATCATACTATGGATAATATAATAAAAGGAAATAAATCTAAAGATTTAACTCAAAGTATAAAAAGCTTTTTCTATTATCCTAAAGAAGCAACTTCATAAATTATAAATATTTAATCTAAAGAAGCTAGATGCAAAAACATCTAGCTTTTTTAGATTAAATATTTATATAGATTAATAAGAAAAAAGTGGATTACAATATTGGTTAATTAAATTTTCACTCATAATTTTATTTATAACAATATAGGAAAAGAATATGTTTATATGCGTAGATATAATACAGTTGGGAGGGGAGAATGTGAGAAAATATAAAGGAAATCCAGATCAAATATTTATAGGGATAACTTTCATAACTGCATTGATATTTTCCGTAGTATTTACGGCGCACCTTACTTATTACACTGTAGTAGCGGGACTAACTCCATTGCAGTTAGTTCTTATAGGGACTGCTTTAGAAGCAACAGTTTTTATATTTGAAATACCAACAGGTATAGTTGCAGACATGAAAAGCAGAAAATTATCAGTGATAATAGGTTTTTTATTAATTGGAATAGGATTCATAATAGAAAGCTATAGCCCAAGGTTTTTAAATATAATTATTGCACAATTTGTTTGGGGAATAGGCCATACATTTATAAGTGGAGCACTTCAAGCATGGATAAGTGATGAGGTTGGAGAAAACAAAAGTAGTAAATTATTTATAAAAGGTAATAAGTATGAAAAAATAGGAGAATTAATAGGAATACCAATCTCAATTGCAGTTTCATATGTGTCTATATCTTTGACAATAGGGTTATCAGGAATATGTTTTCTTCTACTATCTTTATACTTAATATTTTATATGGAAGAGAGAGGATTTAAACCAGCTATAGTAGAGAAGGGCGATTATAGATTTAGAAATATGTTTTTAACAGTAATTAGATCAAAAGATTTAATTACTAAAGATAAATTAGCATACTTGCTTATAGTAGGAGCATTATTTTTAGGGCTATATAGTGAAGGCTTGGATAGATTATGGAACCCATATTTAATAAATGAGTTTAACTTACCTAACATAATTAGTGTTACTATGTTTTTTGGCGTGTTAAGATTATTATTTATAATTATAAATATAGTTACTATAAATATATTTGAATATAAAAAAATACATGAAAATAAGGTACAAATATTACATTTTTTATGTGTAGCTATTATATTCATAGCAATAGGATTAATAGGTCTTTCTAGAGTAGATAATTTATATTTAGCTATAGCTATTTTATGTTTAATAAATGCTTCAAGAAATATTATTTACCCATTATACGATATAATGTTAAATTCATGCATAAAAGATTCAAGTATAAGAGCTACCATGTTTTCTATAAGAGGACAAGTTGATTCTATAGGGCAAACAGCTACAGGACCAATTATAGGGTTAATTGGGAGTAGATTTTCAATAAGAATAGCATTTATTGCATGTAGTATGTTACTATTGCCAGCTGTATACATTTTTAAATTAATAAAAGATAAATTGAAGAATAGCTGATAGATTATAGAAGATTTGCACATGAAAAAGATCTTGGAAAGTTAAATAAGGAAGATAAAAATATAGTAAATTGGGAAATGTAGTCAACTGGAACATTAGACTCTATACTTTAAGAAGCATGAAAATTATGATATACTTCATAAGAAAAACAGATTATTAGGTAGTATTTAGGTATAGGTGTCTTATGGGGGGTTTAGTTTTGTTTACAGATGTAGGTGAACTTTATAAAAAGCAAAAAGAGTTAGAGTATCAGGGGACTATATTGAGAACTATAATAGATACTTTGCCAGAGTTTATCTTCTATAAGGATAATAAATGTAGATATTTGGGGTATAACAAAAAATGGAAAGATTATTATAGTGAGATGGGCTTTGAAAACATATTAGGAAAAACGGATTTAGAAATTGGAGTGTCTGAGGAATTAGCTTTAGATTTTATTAAAAAAGATAAGGAAGTTATGGAAAGTGGTAAACCACAATACATAGAGAGAAAATATATAGGTTCAGATAGAGAGATAAAATTTGAAGAATGTATAAAGGTACCTGTAATTAATGAAAAAGGTGAAACCTTAGGTGTGGTTGGATTGGCTAGAGATGTTACTGAGCAAAGAAAAATGGAGGAAACTCTAAAATATTTAAGTTATGTAGATATTTTAACAGGTTTAAATAATAGAACTTCCTTTGAAATAAGACTAAAAGAGCTTAATAAAGAAGAAAATCTTCCTTTAGGAGTTATAATGGGAGATGTAAATGGATTAAAAATTGTTAATGATACCTTTGGACATTTAGAGGGAGATAGACTATTAAAGGATATTTCTAATGTTATAAAAATAGTTATAAAGGAATCAGGATACGCCTTTAGATGGGGTGGGGATGAATTTGTAATCTTAATACCTAATGCTAATAAAGAAAGATGCGAAGAAATTAAAAGAGAGATTATAGAAATGTGCAAGGCTCATAGTTTTAATTTAATTGAACTTAGTATTTCACTAGGAAGTTCAGTTAAGGGACGGATAGAAGACAATATAGATATAAGTTTAAGAGAAGCAGAAGAGCACCTATATAGACAAAAGCTTTTGGAAGAAAGAAGTGTTAGAAGTTCTATAGTTTTTTCACTACAAAAGTCTTTAGAAGAAAAAAATATGGAAACAGAAAAGCATACTGAGAGATTAATTAATTATGCTTTACAAATAGGAAGAACACTAAAGCTTTCTATGGATGAATTATATGAACTAGAGCTAGTAACTAAGCTACATGATATAGGAAAGATAGGAATTAGTGAAGAAATATTATTAAAACCAGGAAAATTAACAGATAAAGAATTTAGCACTATGAAAACACATACAGAGAAAGGTTATAGAATACTAAAAACATCTCCAGAGCTAGCTCATATATCTAAAGGTGTATTAAGTCATCATGAAAGATGGGATGGAAAGGGATATCCATTAGGACTTAAGGGTGAAGAGATACCATTAGCTGCAAGAATAGTGAATTTAGTGGATTCTTACGATGCTATGACTCATGATAGGGTATATAGTAAAGCAAGAACCAAAGAGGATTCAATTAGGGAGATTAGAAGATGTAAAGGAACACAATTTGACCCATATATAACAGATATATTTTTGAGTATACTTGAAAAATAAATGTAGAAAACATAAGATAAAAATAATATTGTAGGACATAGAAATGATATTATATAGAAAGCAAAGGAGTTAGAGAACCATTATGAAAGACCAAATTAAAAAGGGAAATGCCCTAGCCCTACTTCCACTGGGCATATTTTTGTTACTATTTCTTGGTACAGGCCTAGTAACTAGAGATTTTTATAAAATGCCTGTACTTGTAGCATTTATAATAGCGGCAGGTTGTGGATTTATTTTAAATAGAAAAGAGAGCTTTTCAAATAAGATAGAGATATTTTGTAAAGGTGCAGGTGATTCCAACATTATATTAATGTGTATGATTTTTATATTGGCAGGAGCTTTTGGAAATGTAGCCAAGGAAATGGGAGCAGTAGAATCTACAGTAAATTTAAGTTTATCATTATTGCCACCTAATCTTTTAATTGGAGGACTATTCATTATAGCGTGCTTTATATCTATATCAATGGGGACTTCTGTAGGTACAATTACTGCATTAGCACCTATAGGAGTTGGAATTGCGCAAAAGACAGGAATACCTGTGGCATTAGTTATAGGAGCCATAGTAGGTGGCGGAATGTTTGGAGATAATTTATCCATGATTTCTGATACTACCATTGCGGCAGTGAGAACTCAGGGATGTGAATTAAGAGACAAATTTAAGGTCAACTTCTTGATAGTTCTTCCAGCAGCTATAATTGCTATAATAATACTAACAATAATCACTGCTAAATATAAGGTGGATATATCAGGAGTATATACCTACGAAATAATTAAAATATTGCCTTATATATTTATATTAATAGGTGCTTTGATGGGTATAAATGTATTTTTACTTCTTGGTGGAGGAATTATATTTACCTCAACCATTGGTATATTTACAGGAGCTTTTGACTTCTTTGGTGCAGCGAATGCAGCAGCTCAAGGCATGATGGGTATGGAGGATTTAGCTATGTTATCCATAGTGGTAGGTGGTACCCTAGAACTTATTAAATTTAATGGAGGAATAGATTTTCTTCTTAACTTTATTACTTCTAAGATTAAGACTAAGAAAGGGGCAGAACTTGGCATTGCAGGTTTAGTGAGTATTATTGATCTGTGCACTGCAAATAATACTATAGCTATAGTGATGGCTGGCCCTCTTGCAAAAAATATAGGTGATAAATATGAAATTGATTCTAGAAGAATAGCAAGTATATTAGATATATTTGCCTCTTGTGTACAAGGGCTTATTCCCTACGGAGCACAATTATTATCAGCAGCTGGATTAGCTGCTATATCGCCAATAGAAATATTGAAGTATGTGCATTATCCAATGCTTATGGGCATATTTGGACTAATAGCTATAGCTACTGGCTTTCCAAGACTTAAAATGGAATCTATTGGAGAGAGGGCTATAAAGTAGGAGATCTGGCCTATGAATGTACATTATTTGACGAATTAATTGTTAAAGGAAAAAGAATATTTAACGGAGATAAGGATAAGAATAAAAAGACTAGAGGGTAATAGATATTGACAAATCTGAGATGGTTACATATAATGTTAATAATTGATAAAATGAAAATTCTATGAAAAGAAGAGTATCCTTTGAGTTTTCTTACAGCGAGCGAGAGTAGAGTGGAAGTCTTGCAAGAAAAGCATTGGAGAAGAGGAACTTTGAGAATCTACCCGAGCTATTGAGTAAGGGCTAGACGTTAACTACGTTAAAGTTTTGAGTGGACTTTTAATAAGTCAATTTGAGTGGTACCGCGGAATTATATCCGTCTCTTATTATTTAAGAGACGGATTTTTATTATTTCAGAGATTTTAAAGAGTAAATAGTCATTTTATCTCAGATACCGAAGGTGATATATTAAATTTGTAGGAGGTTATGTATATGGAAAAATTGATAAACTTGTTAAGTAACACAATTCAAGATAAATTTGAAAAGTGTGGATATGATAGAGAATATGGTAATGTTAGCGTATCAAATCGTCCAGATTTATGTCAATTTCAATGTAATGGAGCATTACCAGCAGCTAAAAAATATAAAAAGGCACCAATAGCCATAGCAAATCATGTATTAGAAGAGTTAAAATTAGAAGAAATATTTGAAAAAGTGGAAGTAGCACCACCAGGATTTATAAATATGACAGTTAAAGATAGCTTTATTGCTAAATATGTAAGTAATATGTATGAAGATGTGAAGTTAGGTTGTTCAGAGGCTGAAAATCCAATGACTATAGTGGTGGACTATGGTGGAGCTAACATAGCTAAACCACTTCATGTAGGTCATTTACGTGCAGCAATCATAGGAGAGAGTATAAAGAGAATTTCTAGATTCTTAGGTCATAAAGTAATTGGTGATGTTCATCTAGGTGACTGGGGATTGCAAATAGGTATGGTTATTTCAGAAGTAAATAGAAGACAACCAGAACTTCCTTACTTTGACGATAGTTTTACTGGAGAGTATCCAAAGGAAGCTCCATTCACAATTGATGAATTAGAAGAGATATATCCAGCAGCAAGTGCTCTTGCGAAGAGTGATGAAACTGCAATGGAGGAAGCTAAGAAGGTTACAGTAGAACTTCAGAATGGAAAAAGAGGTTATATAGCTCTTTGGAAGCATATAGTTAATGTATCTGTAGCTGACTTGAAGAAAAACTATGGAAATTTAAACGTAGAATTTGATTTGTGGAAAGGTGAAAGTGACTGCCAAGAGTACATTAAGCCACTAGTAGATTATTTAAATAAGGGGAACTACACTTATAGAAGTGAAGGTGCATTAGTAGTAGATGTAGCAAAAGAAACAGATAAGGCGCAGATTCCTCCAATTATAATATTGAAATCAGATGGAGCAGCCCTTTATGGAACAACAGATTTAGCAACTATATGGCAAAGAGTTGAGGACTATAAACCACAAGAAATAGTATATGTAGTTGATAAAAGACAAGGACTTCACTTTGATCAAGTATTTAGATGTGCGAAGAAGACTAAAATTGTAGAAGAAGACGTAAATCTTCAATTTATAGGCTTTGGAACTATGAATGGTAAGGATGGAAAACCATTTAAAACAAGAGATGGTGGAGTAATGAGACTCCAAGATTTAATAGCTATTATTAAAGATAACGTAAGAGATAAACTAAAAGATAATGAAGCGATAAGCAATGAAGAGAGAGAAGAGATAGCAAGAAAAGTTGGATTGGCAGCTTTAAAATATGGTGACTTATCAAATATAGTGACTAAGGATTATATATTTGATATGGAAAAATTCGCATCTTTTGAGGGGAATACAGGACCATATATTCTATATACAATGGTTAGGATTAAGTCAATACTTAAGAAGGCTAAAGAGGAACTTGGAGAGTATAATAATGGTATAATAAGTCCAAATAGTCAAGTAGAAAGAGATTTAATGCTAGCATTATCTAAATTTAACGATATAGTAGATATAAGTTTTAAAGAAAAAGCTCCTAATAAGTTATGTGAATATGTTTATGATGTATCAAATATGTTTAATAGATTCTACCATGAAAATAAGATATTAGCTGAAGAGAGTACAGAAAAGAAAATTTCTTGGTTAAATTTAATTACTTTAACTCTAAAAGTATTAGAAACATCTCTAGATTTATTAGGAATGGAATGCCCAGATAGAATGTAATATATGAAGGCACTGTTTAGCGCAGTGCCTTTGTTTATTATATATTTATAGAAGGTTATTACTTTATTAATAATGGTAAGAATTTTTATATTAACAAATACCGTTTAATATAGTATCATGTTATATTATAGCAATAATATATGTTTAATAATTAGAAATGAAATTTGGGGGGGATATTGTGTCGAATGTTTCCACGGACTTAGGGAAAGAAAATATAGGGAAATTATTATTTAAATTAGCTACACCAGCAATAATAGCACAATTAGTTAATGTATTATATAACATTGTAGATAGGATATTTATTGGAAGAATGCCAAATGGAGAAGTTGCTATGGCCGGCGTAGGAGTGGCGTTTCCAATCATTATGATAATTTCAGCTTTCAGTGCACTTATAGGTATGGGGGGAGCTCCATTATGTGCTATGAAAATGGGGAAAAAGGATAATGATGGCGCAGAAAGAATAATAAGCAATAGCTTTTCTATGTTAATAATAATAGGTGTAATTCTAACTATCGTATTTTTAATATTTAAAGAGCCAATTTTATGGGCTTTTGGAGCTAGTAATGCTACCATCGGATATGCAAATGATTATTTGACACTTTATGTTATAGGAACAGTGTTTGTTCAAATAGCTTTAGGAATGAATCCATTCATAAATACACAAGGTTTTGCTAAAATGGGTATGTTTACTGTAATGATAGGGGCAGTAATAAATATTGTTCTTGACCCTATACTTATATTTGGCTTTGACATGGGGGTTAAGGGAGCAGCTTTAGCAACCATAACTGCTCAAATGGTTTCAGCTCTATGGGTATTATTTTTCCTATTTGGAAAGAAAAGCATACTTAAAATTAGAAAGAAATATTTAACTCCAAACTTAAAAATTATTTTACCAGTTATGGCATTAGGTGTATCGCCTTTCATAATGCAGGGTACTGAAAGTTTAGTGCTTATATCTTTAAATACTCAATTAAGTAAATATGGCGGAGATTTAGCGGTAGGTGCTATGACTATAATGAGTAGTATTATGCAGATAATATTGCTTCCACTTATGGGATTAAGCCAAGGAGCACAACCAATTATCAGTTATAACTATGGTGCCAAGAGTATAGATAGGGTTAAGAGTGCTTTTAAATTGCAGATTATATGCTGTCTATCCTATACTTTATTAATGGGGAGTGCACTTATGTTATTCCCAGAGGCTTTTGTAGGAATATTTAATAATAAACCTCAACTAGTGGAAATTACAGTATGGAGTATAAGAATATACTTTGCTGGAATACTTTTCTTTGGTGCTCAAATTGCATGTCAACAAACCTTCCTTGCATTAGGTCAAGCAAAAATATCCTTGATGCTTGCTTTGTTAAGAAAGATAGTACTATTAGTACCTTTAATATTTGTATTGCCTAATTTATTCCAAGCTGAAAATAAGCTATTTGGAGTATTACTAGCAGAGCCAATATCAGATATTGTAGCAGTACTTGTAACAGTAACATGCTTTACTGTTTTTTATAAAAGAACTTTGTCAAATAAACTTAACATAACAGATAAATAAACAGAGTAATTTAATGATTATCCATAACTATTAAAGGTTGTGGGTAATTTTCTTGTGAAGCAGAGATTGTTTAATATAAAACTTTTAATTATTTTATAAAGGTGAACTTTACTGATGTGTAAGGGTTAGGAATAATCATAACCAATATAATAGAAAGAATTACATTTTACTTTAAAATAGAAATATGTGATAATAGAAAAATGTGATAATAGGAAAAATAAGATTAAAATTTGTTTAATTTAGTGAGGCGAAAAAATGAAAATAGGATTTGATCATAAGAAGTATATTGAAGAACAATCAAAGTATATTTTAGAAAGAGTTAATAACTATGATAAGTTATATTTAGAGTTTGGTGGAAAACTTTTATGTGATTTGCATGCAAAGAGAGTATTACCTGGATTTGATGAGGATGCAAAGATAAAGTTACTACATAGATTGAAAGAAAAAGTAGAAGTGGTAATTTGTGTGTATGCAGGAGATATTGAGAGAAACAAGATAAGAGGAGATTTTGGCATCACATATGATATGGAAGTACTAAGATTAATAGATGATTTTAGAAATTATGATTTAGATGTGAATAGTGTTGTAATAACCAGATATGATGGTCAACCAGCCACCACAGTATTTATAAATAAACTTGAACGTAGAGGAATAAAAGTATATAAACATAAAGCTACTAAAGGATACCCAACTGATGTAGAGACTATCGTAAGTGATGAGGGATACGGAAAAAATCCTTATATAGAAACTACTAAGCCTATAGTTGTTGTAACGGCACCAGGCCCAGGAAGTGGAAAGTTAGCTACGTGTCTTTCACAGCTTTATCATGAATATAGAAGAGGAAATGTAGCAGGATATTCTAAATTTGAAACTTTCCCAGTATGGAATGTACCACTAAAACATCCACTAAACATAGCTTATGAGTCAGCTACAGTAGATTTAAAGGATGTTAATATGATTGATTCTTTCCATTTTGATGCTTATGATAAGGTAGCTATAAATTATAATAGGGATATTGAAAGCTTTCCACTACTTAAGAGAATAATAGAAAAAATAACAGGAAAAGACGCTATTTATAAATCACCAACAGATATGGGAGTTAATAGAGTAGGATTTGGAATAGTTGATGACGAAATAGTTAAGGAAGCTTCTAGACAAGAAATAATACGAAGGTATTTTAAAACAGGCTGTGAATATAAGAAGGGTTATGTGGATAAGGAAACCTTTGAAAGATCAAAGCTTATTATGGAAGAATTGAACTTAAAAGAAACAGATAGAGTTGTTGTAATTCCAGCTAGAGAGCATTCTGCTAAATTAAAGCAGCTTACTAATAAAAATGAACCTTGTCCATCAGTGGCTTTAGCCCTCGAAGATGGAACTATATTAACAGGTAAGACGTCAAGTTTAATGGATGCTACAGCAGCAGTAATTCTTAATGCAGTGAAGCATTATGCTAATATTTATGATGATATTCATCTTATTTCACCAGTTATATTAGAACCTATAATTAATTTGAAATCTAATACTTTAGATAGTAAAAATATACCTTTGAATTGTGAAGAAATACTAATTGCACTTAGTATTTGTGCAGCTACAAATCCAATGGCACAAGTAGCTATGGAAAAATTAGTAATGCTCAAGGGATGCCAAGCACATTCTACTACAATTCTAAGTAGAGGCGATGAGGAAACATTTAGAAAGCTGGGGATAGACATTACTTGTGATCCTGAGTATCCAACAGACAGCCTATATTATAATAATTAATAAAAATATAAAAGTTTTTTACATTTAAGTAGAAGGTTTTTAGTAATTTGACAAAACAGTTTATATATTAATATAAGCTGTTTTTTTATTTGCATTCCTAAAGCTATTTTTAAAAGAAAATAATAAAGATGAAGATAACTGAATATAGAGAATTGAAAATATAGTTATAACATATAATAAGCTAAATAGAAAATTTGATGAAATGGAGGGAAATATGTGACAAAAAATAAGTGTATTAGAGTGATTCCACTAGGTGGACTTGGAGAAATAGGGAAAAATATTACAGCTATTGAATATGATGATGAAATTATTGTGATAGACTGCGGAGTAGCATTTCCGGATGAAGAAATGTACGGTGTAGACTTAATAATACCTGATATAGCCTATTTGTTAGAAAATGAGAATAAGGTAAAGGGAATTTTTTTAACTCATGGACATGAGGACCATATTGGTGCATTACCATATATTTTAAAGCAATTAAATGTACCAGTGTATGGTACAAAGTTAACATTAGGTTTAGTGGAAAATAAATTAAAAGAGCATAATTTACTTTCACAATGCGAACTTTTTGGAGTTGAAGCAGGAACTATTATAAAGTTAAATAACATTAATGTAGAATTTATAAGGAACACTCATAGCATAGCTGATTCATGTTCTTTAGCTATACATACTCCAGTTGGAGTAATCGTACATACTGGAGATTTTAAGATAGACTATACTCCTATTGATGGATTGGTTATGGATTTAGAGAGAATTTCAACCCTAGGTAAAAATGGAGTTCTTCTTTTAATGGCTGATAGTACTAATGTAGAACGTTCAGGTCATACCATCTCAGAAAAATCTATAGGTCAAACCTTAATGAGAATACTTAGTACTGCTGAAGGAAGAGTAATAGTAGCTACCTTTGCGTCCAATATTCATAGAATGCAACAAATCGTAAACGCTTCAATAAAATTTGGAAGAAAGGTTGCTTTTAGTGGCAGAAGTATGGAGAATATATCAAAGGTTGCTATGGATTTAGAATATCTTCATGTTCCAGAAGATACCATTATAACAGTGGATGAAATTAATAATTATGCTAATGATAAGGTAACCATAATAACTACAGGAAGCCAAGGAGAGCCAATGGCTGCACTTGCTAGGATAGCTTTTTCAAATCATAGGAAAATTAAGATACAGCCTAAGGACTTATTTATTATCTCTGCGTCACCTATTCCAGGGAATGGTAAGCTTATTTCTAAGGTTATTAATGAACTATATAGAAAAGGTGTAGACGTTATATATGAAGCATTAGAAGATATTCATGTATCAGGTCACGCTCGCCAAGAAGAACTGAAATTGATTCATACTTTAGTACATCCTAAATATTTCATGCCTGTTCATGGTGAATTTAGACATTTGAAGCACCATAAAGATTTGGCAATAGGATTAGGAATGGAAGAGAGTAATATATTTACTTTAAATACTGGTGATGTGTTAGAGATAAATGAAGAATCTGCCAATATATCTGGAAAGGTACATTCAGGAAAAGTATTTGTAGATGGTCTTGGCGTAGGTGATGTAGGCAATGTTGTACTTAGAGATAGAAGATATTTAGCACAAGATGGAATGCTTACAATTGTTGTAGCCATAGAGAAGGAAACTTTTAGTATTATATCCGGACCGGATATAATTACAAGAGGTTTTGTGTATGCTAAAGAAGCAGAAGAACTGATTAAAGAAGCAAGAGAAATAAGTAAAAAGGAAATTGAGAGTTGCTTAGAGAACGAAGTAGTAGAATGGTATGTATTAAAATCAAGCATTAAAAAATCTTTAGAGAGATTCTTATATGAAAAAACTAAAAGAAGACCTACGATTCTTCCAATAATCATGGAAATATAAAATTTAGCGGTGTAGAGGTACATCGCTAATTTTATTGTTAATTTTTAATATATAAGTTGTAATTAAATTTCTACATTATACAAATGGGCTTAAATATAAAATTAGATTAATTAGAACTTCATATTATTCCTGTTCAACTTAAATAGTTTATAAAAAAGCCTATTTGCATTATGTAATTTCATTATTACAATCTATATAGCAATAAGTGAGAAAGATTATATAATATAATCTTTTATTACATATAGTATAAAAAGATAAAAAAATATTGTAAAAAATTAACTATAATGTTACTATTAAAATAAAATACTTATTATTAACAGGGGGGTATTATGGAAAAGTTTTTTAAGTTAAAGGAGAATGGCACTACTGTTAAGACAGAATTGATGGCTGGTTTGACTACGTTTTTGACAATGGCTTATATTCTATTTGTAAATCCGCAAATTCTAGCAATTGCAGGAATGGACAAAGATGCTGTATTCTTGGCAACTATATTAGCTGCAGCAATAGGTACATTTATCATGGGCTTTGTTGCAAATGTTCCTTTTGCACAAGCACCAGGAATGGGACTAAATGCATTCTTTACATTTACTGTTGTTTTAGGATTAGGTTTTACATGGCAACAAGCACTTGCAATGGTATTTATATGTGGACTTATTAATATATTAATCACTGTAACTAAGATTAGAAAAATGATAATTAAAGCCATTCCAGTATCTTTACAATACGCCATTTCAGGTGGTATAGGACTTTTTATAGCATATATTGGAATTAAACAAGCTCATTTTCTAAACTTTACCGGAGAAGCTGCTAATACAGCAGTTAATTTAGGAGAGTCAGTAAAGTATTTTGATATACTTCCATCACTATCAAACTTTAGAGATCCTGTTGCTCAACTAGCATTAATAGGATTGGTTATTACAATTGTTTTAATGCTATTAAAAGCTAAGGGTGCTATACTTATAGGAATTTTGGCTACTACTATTATTGGTATATTTATGGGGGTTACACAAGTTCCTGATTTTAGTACAATAAGTTTTGGTATACCAAGCATAGAACCAACCTTTTTTAAATTAAGCTTTGCAGGTTTATTTGATGATCCAGGAAAAATTTTCTTTGTAATAACTACTATATTTGCATTCTCTCTTTCAGACACCTTTGATACTATAGGTACATTCTTAGGAACAGGAAGAAAAGCAGGTATATTTGATGAGAATGATGAGAAGTTATTTGAGCAAGCAGATGGACATTCTTCAAAACTTGAAAGAGCGCTATTTGCAGATGCTACAGCTACATCAATAGGTGCATTATTAGGTACAAGCAACACTACTACTTATGTAGAAAGTGCTGCAGGTATAGGAGCTGGTGGTAAAACAGGATTAACATCTATTACAGTAGGAGTTTTATTCTTAATATCAATCTTCTTTGCACCTTTAATGGGAATGGTTCCATCAGCAGCTACAGCACCAGCTTTAATAGTTGTTGGAATATTAATGGTAGAATCTTTTGGAAAAATTAGATGGGATGATTTCGAAGAGGCTATGCCCGCATTCTTTATTGCAGTATTTATGCCACTTGCATATAGCATAACTACTGGTATATCAATAGGATTTATATTCTATTGTGTAACAAAGATTTTTAAAGGAAAAGCTAAAGAAGTTCATCCAATAATGTATATTGTAACAATGCTGTTCATACTGAATTTTATTATAGCTGCATTATAATTAAAAGAATAGACTGTATAAGTATAGGAAGAAATTCCTATACTCATGCAGTTTTTAATTTTTATAAATAATGTATAGATTGTAACAATGATAATTCATATTAATTCAGCAAACTACAAGGATTATAAATGGTGTGGTTTGGTTGAAAAAAAATAATTATGCATAGGGGATGATTTATATGGCAACATGGATTGCACATTTAAGAGTAGCTGAAAATATTTTAAAAAGGGGATATGATTTAGAACATACTTCCTTTGTCTTAGGAAACATTGGACCAGATTCAGGAGTTCCAAACGATGATTGGAGTAGGTTTGATCCACCAACAGCAGTAACTCATTGGAAGGATGAGAAAGGGAAGATTAATCCTCAGTGGTTTTGGGACAAGTATTTACAAGAAGAGTCTGTAAAGAATAATAAAGCAGAATATTCATTTAAACTTGGGTATTATGTTCACTTATTAACAGATGTTGAATGGTCAAGAATCAATGCAGAGAAAACTAAAGATCTTTTATATAAAGAAAAGTTAGAGAAAGATAAAAACTTTATTTGGATTATAAAAAAAGATTGGTATGGACTTGATTACATATATTTAGAAAAACATCCACAGTGTGTGTTTCATACTATATTTAAACATGTGGATAAGGTACCAGATTATCTGGATTATTTCCCAAAGGGAGCCTTTGAAAAACAAGTTAAATATATAACACAGTTTTATCTAGGAGAAAATGAGGAAACTAAGGAAAATTTTATTTATTTAACAGAGAATGAGATGGATAAGTTTATTATAGAAGCTACAGAAGCAATTGATAATAAAATTAAGACAATGATTTGAGAATAGTTGAAGTAGCTGCTTTACTACATGATATATTAAGGGCTGCATAAGTTGTTAAGAATAATTTACTATTAATAAAGAAAAAATATTTTATGAAGCCAAAGGAGGAAGTGTATTATGAAAGACTTATTAGATAAAGGAGCTGTGCTACAGCGAGATAGAGAAACCTATGCTATTGCACCTCATTTAACAGGAGGGCTTATTACCCCAGAACAGTTACGTAATATTGCTGATGTAGCAGAGAAATATAATGCATCAGCTATTAAACTTACAGGTGCTCAGCGTATAGCCATAGTTGGATTAAAGGAAGAGGATATCGATAGTGCATGGGAAGATTTAGGCATGAAGCCGGGGGCAGCAATAGGATTATGTGTTAGAAGTGTAAAGATATGCCCAGGTACTACATTTTGTAAAAGAGCCTTTCAAGATTCGGTGGCAGTAGGTTCTAAGTTAGATGGATTGTATCATGGTAGAAATTTACCTAATAAATTGAAGATGGGGGTAAGTGGATGCCCTAATAGTTGTTCAGATAGTCACACTAGAGATATAGGCTTAATAGGTGGGCCGAAAGGGTGGACTGTATATGTAGGAGGAAAAGGTGGAGTTAGACCAAGATTAGGTGATAAATTCATTATCAATATACCGGAAGAAGAGCTTTTTCCACTAGTAGAAAAAATTATAGCGATTTATGACGAAAATGCTCAGGGAAAAGAGCGCTTGGGTGATTATATAGATAGAGTAGGATTAGAAGAATTCAAAAGTAAATTATAAATTCTAGAGATTATTTAGGAAGAAAGGGTAAATTAAAGTTAGTTTGTTGAAGCTTACAATTGGAATTACATTAGATATTTTCACAAGAGTTTTCCACTTATTAAAGATGTAATAAACTATCAATAATTTATTTCCTTCCTAAATAAAATTGAAGCATATGATTTAAATTAGAAGGTAAAGTATCCTCTTATAACAGATTTAGTATGATTAATTTCCACTAAATCTACATTGATAAAATTACTGAAGAAGCTATAAAATTCTTTTTCATTCATCCAATGATGTACATGTCCAGGATCATTAAAGGCATAACCTAAAGGAACAGATATTAACATATGACCATTATCAACTATTCTTTCCCTTATACCTTCAAATATTTTAGTAGGATCTTCAATATGCTCCATAACATGAGTACACCAAACAAAATCATATTTTTCTTCATTTAAGGGTGGAAGTGTTATATCTTCTGAGGCGAAGGTAACGTTTTGTTGCACGGATGAATCCTCACAATACCTTAGAAATTTTGCAATATCAATAGCCATAGGGCTTAAATCAATACCATGAATGGTAGCTCCTTGTCTCCCCAATAAAATATCCATATGGCCTGTACCGCATCCAAAATCTAAGATTTTTCCCTTAATTTTATTTTGCTTTAACAAATTTAGAGCATATACATATTCATAATAATTTATCCAGTAAGGCATAGTTAAAAATTCAGGATATTCTTTTAACCGTCTTACATAGTTCTCATCATAGGGGTTATTTAAATGCTGCTGGCTTTTTATTATATTGCTTATAACTAGCAATTGGTCATAATCATTCACATTAGTTCACCTGTTTCTTATAATATTTTATATTAATATACTATTGATATAGAGGTATAAAGTGATATGTATTATAGGCAATAATGTTAATAATAAATGTTTACAATTTCCTTTGAGTTAGTGAGAGTGTAATGATATAATCATATGATGAATAAAAAAGAAATTAATTTAAAGCTTTAACAATAGATGAGTAGGTGAAAATGTGTTAAATAATAAATATTTACCAATTTGTAAGCAGGATATGATAGATAGAGGATGGGACCAGTTAGATTTTATATTGGTTACAGGAGATGCATATATAGATCATCATAGCTTTGGAACAGCAATTATCTCTAGAGTTTTGGAGGCAGCAGGGTATAAAGTTGGAATAATAGCTCAACCAGATTGGCATAGTACAGATGATTTTATGAAGCTAGGAAGACCAAGACTTGGATTTTTGGTAAATGCAGGAAATATGGACTCTATGGTTAATCACTATACTGTGAGTAAAAGACTTAGGGACAAGGATTTTTATTCTCCAGGTGGAAAAATGGGATTAAGACCAGACAGAGCCACGATTGTTTACTGCAATAAAATAAGAGAAGCATATAAGAATATTGATATAATAATTGGGGGAGTTGAGGCTAGCCTTAGGAGATTTGCCCACTATGACTATTGGAATGATAAGGTGAGGAAATCTATGATAATAGATAGTGGAGCAGACCTTTTAATATATGGCATGAGTGAAAAGCAAATAGTTCAGGTTGCAAATAACTTAAATGATGGTTTTCAAGCTAAATATATAAGACATATACCAGGAACATGTTATATTGCGGATAGTTTAGATGAACTCTATAGTGATTATATTGAAATTCCGTCATATAAAGAAGTTTGTGCAGATAAAATGAAATATGCAGAAGCCTTTAAAATCCAGTATGAAGAACAAGACCCAGTTAGAGGAAAAACCTTGGTACAGAAACATACGGATAAGTATGTAGTGGTTAATAAACCAGAAATGCCATTAAGTAGAGAAGAGCTTGATGTGGTTTATGCTCTTCCATACCAAAAAAATTACCATCCAATATATGAAGGTATGGGTGGAATAGATGCTATAGAGGAAGTTAAATTTAGTATAGTTAGTTCAAGGGGATGCTTTGGAAACTGCTCATTTTGTGCTATAACTTTTCATCAGGGAAGAATAGTTCAAAGTAGAAGTGAAGAATCCATATTAGATGAAGCAAAAGAGATAACAGAGCTTCCAGGTTTTAAAGGATATATACATGATGTAGGTGGACCAACTGCAAATTTCAGAGGTCCTGCTTGTAAAAAACAACTAACCCATGGTGCATGTAAGCATAAGCAATGTTTATCACCAAGTGTGTGTAAAAATATGGATGTAGATCATAGAGAATATCTTCAAATACTTAGAAAAATGAGGACTTTACCAAAGGTTAAAAAGGTCTTTGTAAGGTCTGGATTAAGATATGATTATATAATGGCAGATAGAAATGATAAATTCCTAAGGGAACTTATAGAGCATCATGTAAGTGGACAATTAAAAGTAGCTCCAGAACATGTAGCTCCAAATGTATTAAAATACATGGGTAAGCCAGCAGGAAAGACCTATGAAGAATTTAGACAAAAGTTCTTTAAAATAACTGATAGGTTAGAAAAGAAACAATATATAATTCCGTATCTAATGTCTAGTCATCCAGGAAGCACTTTAGCTGAGGCTGTAAAGCTTGCGGAATACCTAAGAGATATAAAATATCAACCAGAACAGGTTCAAGATTTTTATCCAACTCCAGGAACACTTTCAACTACTATGTTTTATACAGGGGTAGATCCTTTAACTATGGAGCCAGTATATATACCTAAAACTAGACAGGAAAAGGCTATGCAAAGAGCACTTTTACAGTTTGGTAATCCTAAAAATTATAATCTGGTATATGAAGCATTAGTTCAAGCGGAAAGAGAAGATTTAATAGGTAACGGTCCAAAGTGCCTAATAAAATCTAGAGAAGATAGATTTAAAGGTTCAAATATTAATAATCGCCCTAGAAGTAAAAAAGTTGCTACCAATAATAAAGGAAACAAAGGGGAAAAGAAAACTACAGGCTTAAACAAGCAAGAACATAGTAAGAATAAAAATAGTAGTAAGAGTAATAGTAGGAATAATAGTAGGAACGAAGTAAAAGGTAAAGAGAAGAGCAAATTTAAGAGTAAGACTAAAAGAAGACAATAGAAATAACTTTAATGAAAGAGTATTAGCCATGTTCTAATACTCTTTTGAAATATTGATTTGCTAAGAAATTGTTTAAATCTTCTGAACATTAACTGCCATAAGGCCTTTTTCACCTTCTGAGACACTATAGCTTACTTGCTCACCTTCATGCAAATCCTTATCAGTTCCCTTTTCTTTAACTTGAGAATGATGTACAAAAATATCATTACCCTCATTACCAGAAATGAACCCATAACCTTTTTCATTATTAAACCATTTAACCACGCCTGTATAACTTGACATCTATAAATCTCTCCTTTAAAAGTATATTTTCAAAAATATTATTAACCTTAACAAAGTTAATTATCCCTTATATATAAATTGCAATTAAGTTTGTACATTATATAAATAGGCCATATTGTAGAATTGAATTAACTAGAACTTCATATTAAATAGTTTATAAAGGAAAAGCCTATTTGTATTATGAAGTTTCATTATTGCAATATATATATATATAGAAATATGGATAAGGTGCGTAAACTAATAGTAATAGGAGAATTTAAATATAAAAAGGGTTATATTGAGATGTATTGAAGTATGATGTAAATATGTGTATATTTATATTATAGAATATAATATATTATGATAATTTATAGGTAATAAACAAGATTTGTGTATTATTATAATATTGACAGCCAGTATTAGGTTAGAAATTAATAGGTGGTATTTTAAGGTGGGGTTGAGATGTTAAATCTAGTTAATTATCAATCTATAGTTAATAGGCTTATATCCATTTTGGGGAAAAATATAAATATTATGGATGATAAAGGGATTATTACTGCTTCAGGAGATGAATCTCGAATAAATACATATCACTCTGGAGCATATAAGGTTGCTCAAGAAAATAAGGAGATTATTATAGACAAAAATAGTTTAGATAGGTATGAAGGATGTAAAGAAGGAGTAAATATACCATTTTGTTTTGATGGAAAGGTTCAAGGTGTGGTGGGGATAACTGGACATATCAATGAAGTTAAGGGATATGGATTGATAGTGAAAGAATTAGTAGAACTAATGATTCAAGAAGAGGTAAATAGACAGGAACAAATGCTTCAAACAAGAGCCATAAAGAATTTTATAAAAGAGCTTATTAAAAACCATACTGAGGAAGAATGGGAAGATATAGAAAGAAGAGCAAAATTACTTCAAATCAATATGGAGTGTGAAAGAGTTGTTATAATCGGAGATATAAGTAATTTTACTGAAGTACTCCATAGCTTAGGAGAAAAGAGAGAGATAAAATCACAAGAAATAAAAGATAAGATTGTGAAACTTATAAATGAATATAACAATTCAAAGAATGATTTAGTAATAAATGTATATTGTGATATATTTGTTATTTTAAAAACTGTACCCAAAGATATAGATAAATATTGTACAGAACTTAATAAATATATTTATAAGGAAGCAAATGTGAATTTAGATTTGGCAGTTGGCGTACCTTGTAATAGTATTAAGGATTATGTTATTTCTTATGATACTGCATGTGAAGTACTTAAGTTAGGTAGAAATATTAGTAAGAACAAGACATATTACTTATATAAGGACTTTAGGATTCCTATTGTGATAAAAAATATTTCTGAAAATGTAAAGATAAGATACTTGAAATCATTTATAACAAAAAATTTTGATTTTGACTTAAAGGAAGTAGAAGAAATATTATTTACAGCGAAAATATTGATTGAGAATGATATGAATGTAAAAAAGGCATCAGAAAATTCATTTCAACATAGGAATACTTTTATTTATAGAATGAGAAAGTATAGAGAACAGTATGGACTAGATTTATCTAATTGTATTTGTTGTATGGAACTTTATATGTGCTACATTATTTTCAGCGAAAAAGATAGTATGAAATATTATGTTAAAGATTAATTAAAAGTATATAGTTTTTTGTATAATATGCACAATGATATGGGATTTTAAAGAGCTATTAATTGTATTAATTGTACATTGATGTAGCACAAATACCTTTCTATAATTATATTAAGGAACATAATAAGGGGGGGGGAGTATGAATATAGTTATTGCACCGGATTCCTTTAAAGGAAGTATGACTGCAAAAGAAGCTGCTAATGCAATAGAGAGAGGTATTAGGAGAGTATGTAGTGATATTTGTATTGAAAAGGTTCCCATGGCGGATGGTGGAGAAGGAACAGTTCAATCATTAATAGATGCCACTAATGGAACTATAATTAAAGCAAAAGTAAGGGATTCATTATATAGAATAATAACAGCTAAATATGGAATTTTAGGTAATGGTATGACTGCTGTTATTGAGATGGCTGAAGCTTCAGGACTTACTTTATTAAAAGAAGAAGAAAGAAATCCAATGATAACAACTACCTTTGGAACTGGAGAAATAATAAAGGACGCATTAGATAGAGGATGTAGGGAATTTATTATAGGTATAGGTGGAAGTGCAACCAATGATGGAGGCACAGGAATGCTTATGGCATTAGGATGTAAATTCTTTGATAGACAAGGTAAATCAATTAAATTAGGTGGAGAAGGTTTAAGCGATATAGTTGATATAGATACAACTGAATTAGATTCACGGTTAAAGGAAAGTAAATTTGTTATAGCTTGTGATGTAGATAATCCACTTTGTGGACCTAGAGGAGCAGCAGAAGTTTTTGGACCTCAAAAGGGAGCTACAGAAGAAATGATAAAGCTATTAGATAATGGATTAAGAAATCTAGCAGAGATTATAGAAAAGAAGTTTAACGAGAAGATTATAGATTATCCAGGAGCTGGAGCAGCAGGTGGATTAGGAGCAGCATTAAAGGTTTTTATGAAAGGTGATCTAAAAAGGGGAATTAATATAGTAATATCGGCTACAAACCTAGAGGAGAAAATTAAAGAATGTGATTTGGTCATAACCGGAGAAGGTGGTATAGATTATCAAACACAATTTGGGAAAACTCCTTATGGGGTAGCACAGGTTGCAACAATGTATAATAAACCTATAATTGCTATAGCTGGTTCTATAGGGAAAGATGCAGAAGTGCTTTATGATAAAGGATTTACTTCTATATTTTCAATAGTAGATAGACCTATGAGCTTAGAGGAATCAATGAAATCTGCTGAGAATTTATTAGAAAAATCAGCGGAAAGAATTCTAAGGTTATATTTATTTAAAAATAATAAATAATTCAGAGTCTGCAGCCTGCTTATCTAACTCAAATTTATATAGCTTATTCGAATGGCAGCTAGGACAGTTTATATTAGTGTTGCGCATTGCTCTTCTCTCTTAATGGAAATATTTAGTTCAAGTTAAACTTATTGTATTTCTTAAAGTTGATAAGAGCAATGTTAATATAACTTAACAGAATCATAATTTATAAAGGGGGAAAAAAATATGAGTCAAGGAGCTATATTAATTATTTCATTAATTCTTGTAATTATATTTATTGTGGTAGCTACTTCAAAATTTAAGCTTCATCCATTTTTATCTTTAATCATTGGATCTTATATTTTAGCTTTTGCAGCAGGATTGCCATCAGATAAGATACCAGGCATTATTACAGGTGGATTTGGAGGAACCTTAACTAGTATTGGAATTGTAATTATAGCTGGATGTATTATTGGTACTTTTCTTGAGAAATCAGGGGCAGCAATAAAAATGGCAGATGTAGTTATTAAATTAGTTGGTGAAAAAAGACCTACTATTGCTATGAGTATAATAGGGTACATTGTATCTATACCAGTTTTCTGTGATTCTGGTTATGTAATATTATCTTCATTAAATAAGAGTCTTGCAAAAAAGACTAAGACATCAATGCTTGCAATGTCTATAGCATTATCTACAGGATTATATGCTACTCATACATTGGTACCACCTACGCCTGGTCCAATTGCAGCAGCAGCTAATTTAAAATTGGACAATCTATTATTAGTTATTGGTGTTGGTATGCTAGTGTCTATACCTGCAGTTATAGCTGGTAACTGGTATGCTAATAAAATATCTAAGAAATTAAGCGTAAAAGATGAGGGCGATAATGAGGAACTTTTAAGTTATGAGGATCAAATGAAAGATTATGGAGAACTTCCATCAGCTATGAAATCCTTTGCACCAATAGTTGTACCAATAATCTTAATGGCATTAGGATCTATAGCTAAGTTTCCAGGAGATCCCTTTGGAGCTGGAATATTAAAAGAAATTTGTGCATTTGTGGGAACACCAGTTAACGCGTTACTTATTGGATTATTTTGTGCTTTTGCATTGGCTCCAAAATTAGATGAAAAAACTTTAACTGGATGGGTTGGAGATTCCTTAAAGGATGCAGCTTCAATCTTAGTAGTTACTGCAGCAGGTGGAGCACTAGGAGCAGTTATTAGAGATGCTGAAATAGGAAAATATATTGGAGAATCATTACAGTCATTAAATTTAGGAATTTTTGTACCATTTATTATAGCAGCTGCATTAAAAACAGCACAAGGTTCTTCAACAGTAGCAATAGTTACAACTTCGGCATTGATGCTTCCGTTATTACCATCTTTAGGATTAACATCAGAAATAGCTAAGGTACTAGTAGTTATGGCAGTAGGAGCAGGAGCGATGACAGTATCTCATGCTAATGACAGTTATTTCTGGGTAGTTACTCAATTTGGTAACATGGATGTTAAAACAGCATACAAAGGTCAAACTATAGCAACCTTAATTCAAGGGGTAGTAACTATGGCAACAGTATTTGTTTTATCATTATTTCTAATATAGTAAGTAAAAAATGGATGTGTCAAAATATCTAAAGATATTTTGACACATCCTATTTTATTATGTAAATAAATCGCATAAGGCGCTGATTTACTTTCATAATTCATATATTAATTTTTGGAGTTAATCATTAGGTTGTTATGAAAAATTAATTATAGTAGAATTTAGTATGTAAGTAGTAATAATATGAAGCTCAATTTAAACAGTTCATTAAATATACTTGTAATATGAATTCTTATATATGTAAGTGGTTATGAAATAAATTGTTAAAGGAAGAGGTGGTAAATATTGAAAAAAGATAGAAAGTTTTTAATAATGAGATATATTATTTTAATAATATTGGCTCTTCAAATAGCAGTATTTTCAGAAAAAATACCCTTAGAATTAATATTATTTATTCTATTTATAGTCATAAATAATCAATTAAGAGTATTCTACTTTAATAATAAATACCTAATATACGTATCCGTAATAACTGAATTCATAGTTTGTACGGCAATGTTTTATCTATATAGAGGAATTACAATTGCGTATTTCTTACCATTAATAATGGACGCATTCTTAATGATAGATGGAATATTAAAATACATAGCTATAGTTACATTATTTATAACTATTACTATATTTAGTGTAGATATATCTGTAAATGAAATATTGACAAATTTATGCTTTTTATCAACAATATATATTCTTTTTATGTACATAATAGAGGAGAATAGAAAGAAAGAGGATGCTCAATTTTTGTATGACAAGCTTAGAATTTCAGAGGAAAACCTAAAAAAGGCAAATGTCAGTTTAGAAAATTATGCAGAATCTATAGAAGAATTGACTACCCTTAGGGAAAGGAATAGAATTTCCCGGGAAATACATGATAGTGTGGGACATGCATTATCTACTACAATGATCCAACTTAAGGCTATGGAAATGGTAGCAAAGAAAGAAGGAAGCTCATTAGATGAAATGGCTAGTAATTTAAGAGAATTTGTCAATGATAGTTTTCAAGATGTAAGAAGAGCTGTAAGAGATTTGAAGCCCATAGACTATAAGAATTATGAAGAAATATTGAGAGTTGAAGAATTGAGTAAAAATTTTACTAAGCTTACAGGAATAGAAGTGAAGCTCAATCTATCAAAATATTTATGGAGTTTATCTTCTAAACAAGGAGCTAATATTTATAGAATAGCTCAGGAGTTTTTATCTAATGCATCAAGACATGGAAAAGCAAATAAAGTAGATATATTTATGAATTTTAATCAGGATACCTTAATTATGACCTTTAGAGATAATGGCATAGGATGTAATAACATTAATAGCGGTGGCATAGGAATTAAGAATATGCATGAAAGAGCTTTAGAACTTAAGGGAACTATTGACATTACTACAGCTCTGAATAAGGGATTTTCAATGAAACTAGTTATTCCCAGGGAAAGGAGCATATAGAATATGAGGACAATAAAATTATTAATAGTTGACGATGAAAAACTAATAAGAGAGGGTCTTAAAATAATCCTATCTACTTATGAGGATATTGAAGTAGTAGGACTTTGTAAAAATGGATACGAAAGTATAGATTTTTGTAGAAATAATCCTGTAGATGTAGTATTAATGGATATTAGAATGGAAGACTGCGATGGGGTTATGGGGACTAGACTTATAAAGGAGCAGTTTATGAATGTAAAAGTGCTAATCCTTACAACCTTTAGGGACGTAGAATATATTCATGAGGGACTTAAATATGGTGCTTCAGGATATTTATTGAAGGATAGTTCCCATGAAGTCATATATGAAGGGATAAAAGGTGCATATATGGGAAGTGTAGTAGTTCATCCAGACATTGCTAGTGAGATTATCCATAATACATATAATAAAAAAGAAAATAATAATTTACAAAGATATGAGCTTACAGAAAAAGAAATTTTAATAATTAAGTCAATAGCTAAGGGATTAACTAATAAGGAGATTTCTGAGGAAGTATTTCTATCAGAAGGAACTATAAAGAATAATATTACCGCTATTTTAGCTAAACTTTCCCTAAGAGATAGAACTCAAATTGCTATCTTCGCTTTTAAAAATGGAATAGTGACTTAAGTCATCTAATATAATGACTTGGAGTATTAGAATACCTTCAAAATCTTAGCTATTATAATAGTATAAGATGTTTGGAGGTATTTTCTATGAGTATTATAAAAGTTAGTAATGTAACAAAAAGATTCAATGATAAGTTAGTCCTTGATAATATAAGTTTTGAAGTAAATGAAGGAGAAATATTTGGTCTTATAGGACCTAATGGAGCAGGTAAATCTACACTTATAAATATAATGACCAGTTTAATTACTTCTAATGGTGGGAGTATAGAAATATGTGGATATGATATAGAAAAGCAACCTATAAAAGCGAAAGAATGCATAGGTTTAGTTCCTCAGGAGATTTCTCTTATGGAAGAGCTAAATGCATATGACAATCTTGAATTTTTTGGTTCCCTTTATGGTTTAAAAGGAAAACAGCTTAAAGAAAGAATAAATGAGGCATTAGAGGTAACAGGATTATTAGATAAGAGAAAAGAAAAGGTAAAAAAGTTTTCTGGTGGTATGAAAAGAAGGTTAAACATAGCAGCGGCTATTATGCATCATCCTAAAGTACTTATTATGGACGAGCCTACAGTAGGGGTAGATCCTCAATCTAGAAATCATATCTTTAATTTTACAAAAAAGTTATGTAGTGAGTTAAAGACCACAGTAATATACACCTCTCACTACATGGAAGAGGTGGAAGAGCTTTGTTCTAGAGTGTTTATTGTAGACTTAGGAAAAGAAATAGCCTATGGAAGAAAAGAAGAAATAAAGTCATTAGTATTTCAAAATAATAAAGTAATTATTGAGGCATCAAATATTATGGGAGATACTTTAATAAAATTAAAGAATTTAGATGGAGTTAAAGATGTAAAAGATAAAGAGGAAGAAATAAGTTTAAACATAGGAAGTAACTTTAAACTAGCTGAAGCGTTGATAATACTAGAGCAGGGGGGAGCATATATTAAAAAAATTAGCTATGAAGAACCAAAGCTAGAAGATGTATTTTTGGCACTAACAGGCAAAAAATTGAGAGATTAGGGGTGATACTGTGAGATTAATAAATTATGTAAAAACTACATTAAGAGCAATGATATCTAATATATCAGTAACTCTATTATTTTATATAGGATTCCCCTTACTACTAGCTGGGCTTATGGGATTCATGCAAAAATCATTATTTGAAAATCCATTGAAATTGGAAACAATAGAAATAAAAATAGTAGATGAAGATAAGTCTACTATGTCTTCTCAAATGATAAATTTTTTAAAGAGTGATGAATTGAAACAAGTAATTAATATAGAGCCAGAAGATGATAAGTATGCAGCAGATATCATTATTCCAAAAGGATATGAAAGAGCTATAATGGATGGAGATAAAAATCCTATAGTAATTAAGGAAAAAGATTCAAGTGACTTTAAGCTTAAGACTTTAAAAAGCATATTAGATAGATATCATGAAAATATATATTTAAGTAGTTCAGGTGGAAGTTTAGAGGATTTAGGTAAGATTTATAGTGAAAACTCTATAATAACTAAGACCGTAGAAAAGGAAAGAACTATAAATTCTTATGAATATTATTCATCATCTATGGTATCCTTTGTATTTTCTATGCTTATGTATGGGGTTATAATTTCAAGCTTTATGAAGCCAAGCTTAAATTTAGAAAAAAGAATGATGTCAATGCCATTAAGTAAGGCCACATTATTTAATTATAATTTTATAGCTTACTTAATATATGCGCTGATTTTAGTAGGAGGATACATTGGTATATATAGAATCTCAGGAATATCTTTTAAAGGAGATTTAGGAGCGTTGCTACTAATAAGTATCAGTAGTTGTTTATTAATAGTTTCTGTAAGCTATTTTATAATAGAGATTTTTAAAGAAAAGTTGGCTAAAGTAATAGCATTTATACTATTTATGACACCAATTATAGGTGGAGGAATTTTCACTAATACATCCAATAAATTGGCAGTTTTATCACCTACTTATTATATAAGTAAAACCTATGAGAATTACGTTTTGACGGGAGGACTTCAAGGGTCAACCAGTTATATTTTAGGGATATTGACAGTAGGTATACTACTATATGGTATTACGCTAGGTAAAACTATAATAGTTAGGAGGAAAAGTATATGAAGCTCTTAAATTTAGCTTGGATAAATATAAAAAGATATATAAAAAACCCCATGATATTGATTATGACTGTGGCACTACCATTAATTATGCCAGTTATGTTGTTGATGGGTAATAATGATGTTAGTAAATTACCTATAGGAATTATAAATGAAGACAAGGGAACTATTAGTACTAATCTTATTGAGGAACTAGAAAAAAATTACACTATTCAGTTATATGTAGGTAAACCTAGTGATAGTTATGATAAATTAAATAGCAACGAAATAGGGGAATTGTTTTATATACCAAAGGATTTTAGTAGTAGTTTAGAACAGGGAATTAAACCGAAGGTAGATTTATTTAAAATTGATAATCAATTAGGTGGTGTATTAGCAGAACAAGAGGTTGAGACCTTTATAAATAAGCAAATTAAAGCTCAAATATATCCTGACTTAAAAGAAGACATCTTTAATACTGATATTGAATATAACGAAGGGGAGAATAATAAGGGGGATTTTCAGTCAATACTAGTATTTGCGTGTTATTTTATGCTTATTGGTGGTTCAGTTATAGCTGAAGATTTAATAAAAATAAAGAATGCTAAAGTGCTTAAAAGAGCCATAACTACAGCTAATAAGGATTATGAGGTCCTTGGAGGAATATTCTTAGCTATATTTATATTACAAGGGACACTTAATTTTTTAGCATTTGCCTTCATAAAATTTGTATTAAAAATTCAGGGAGGTTCTCTAGGAATAGCCTTTATAGTGTTAAATTTATCTAGTTTAGTTTCTACAAGTGTTATTTTAGCAGCTACTAGATGGATGAAAAATGTAACTTTAGCATCACTAGCAGTTGTAGTGTATTCCTTAATATCTCTAGTATTATCTATAATAGCTAATAGTCTTAATGATTTTGAAAACGCATCAACTATGATAATTAACTTAAGTAAATTATTTCCATTTTATTGGTTGATTGATATCATAGAAAATAGTAATCTCTTTCCTAATATATTAATCCTTATATTGATCGCTCTATGTTTCTTTACAGCAGGTAGCTTTAAATTAAGGAGTTTTGCAAAAGACTGATGATTACAAAATATATAGCGATTGCTACAATTAATGTTGATGGCAGTCGCTGTTTTTATTTAGATTTATTAATTTGTAATATGTAGGACTAATATGAAGTATGGTTATTAAAACATATATATCAACAAATTCATTAGTGGACTATATACTATTATGTATAGAGGAATAAACGAAGGAGAGAATAGATGTGATTCAAAAACACACTATGGATAGTGAAAATTTTATATCAAATATTTTAGAATTAGGATTATGTGATATAAAAAAAATCTTTAATATAGAAGGTATAGGTTCAAGTAGATATGTTTTTAGTATTAACAAAGAGTTAGTTTTAAAATATGCTTATAGAAAAGCTGGAATTACGCAGTCTGAAGTAGAGTTTAAAGTTTATAATAATTGTAATGATCAATGCAAAAAATTACTATGTCCAATAATAGAATTAAAAGATAAAATATTAATAATGAAAAAAGCAGTACCGCTTAATAAAGCTCTACAGCATTGGGGAATACGGGATTCTGTTGACGGAAACATTCTTATGTATTTAGATAGTGTATCAACAAGAATTTATTGTAATACATCTGAGATAAAAAAAGGAATAAGGGAACTTTCCAGTATCCATAGCTTATTATATGAAGACTTAATAAGAATAGGAAATTGGGGAATTTTAGATGGAAATTTGGTACTAATAGATTATGGTTGTGATAGGAATTTGTATGTAAAATATTACTTAAAGTGATTAACCTAGAAAAGCTATGGATATGCTTATATCTATAGCTTTTGTCAAGAATTTTTCATGAATAATAATAAAAAAGATGCTTATATAATATTATGAATAGATAAGGTGAAAGAAAAATTAACTGTGTCTGGAAAAGTATTTGAAGACAGTGAAAAATTCATATTGAACAACGCAAACAGCTAATTGAAAGGCTGTCAGATATGCAGGAAACACTAAATAGGCTAAATGCAAAAATTCAGAGATATGAACAGTCAATTGTTGTAGCAGAAGAGAATTTAAAATAAGTAAAAAACGACAATCCTTTGAATTTGAGAATTGTCGTTTTTTTATGGACTGATTAATATATTGCTTTCCTTGGTCAATGTAGATAATTATGAAGTATTAATTATGCAATCATCCATCCTTCTGCGCTCTCACGAATTCCAATAAAACGTTTATAAATACCAGGTTCTTTTATTAAATCTGTATGAGTACCTCTTTGAACAATTTGTCCATTATCTACTACAAGTATTTGATCTGCATTTTGAATAGTGGCTAAGCGATGGGCTATGATGATAATGGTTTTTCCATATACTAAGGCACTAATTGCATGTTGAATGAGATGTTCATTTTCAGGATCAATGCTGGCTGTAGCTTCATCTAATATGACTATTGGAGCATCTTTTAGCATAGCCCTTGCAATAGATATTCTTTGTTTTTCACCTCCAGAGAGGGTAGAACCACCATCTCCTATGATAGTATCATAACCTTTAGGAAGATTCATAATGAATTCATGACAGCAGGCCTTTTTCGCTGAGTCTACAATTTCATCGAAGCTGGCTTCCGGTTTTCCGAATTTAATATTATTTAGAATAGTATCATGGAACAAATATACATTTTGAAATACCATACTAATATTTTTTAATAGACTGTCACAGGTCATTTCTCTAATATCTACATTTCCTATTTTAATAATTCCTTCATTTACATCATAAAATCTGGTAATTAAACTGCATATAGTCGTTTTACCGCTACCAGATGGACCAACAATAGCAGTAGTTGTATTCTGTGGAATTTTAAGTGATATGTTATTTAACACATTTTTGTTATCGTAAGCAAAGGTTACATTTTGAAATTCAATGTCATAATTATTCAAGGAAATGTCTTCACCGTCACGATCAATAAATTCTGCAGCTTCAATTGGTTGTAATTTAGTAAAAGTTGCATCTATAATTTTTAGAACATGGGCAGCATTATTGATAGCCTCTACACTACCAAAGATAACAAAAGAGAAGATAATCATCATTAACATAGTTGGTATGTTCATAGTTCCATTTACAGCAAAAATAGAAGAAATAGCTATAATACATACAGATGCAGCCTTTAATACAAAATGATGTAGTGTGTTATATGGGACATAATTTTTTTCAATTTTAATATTAATATTCTTACTGGATTTATAAGCATTGCGAATTCCGTCTATTGAAACTCCTTCTTGTTTAAATGCCTTTACTACAGGCATTCCTCTAATATATTCAATAGTCGCATTGATCATCTCATCTTGTGATTTTTGATGAATAGGAGCATTTTGATTGCTTTTATTTCCTAAAAGTTTAAGAAATATTGCAGATAATAATATTCCTATTGCTGCAATTACTGAAATCCATATATTATAAAATCCAATACATAGTACCATGGTAAAAGCACTGATATATCCGTTTATTACGGTATCAATCATTTTCATTCCATGCATTTCAATAAAGGATAAATCTGTTGTAACAGCTGAAGTTAGTTCTCCTGTATTATTATTGCTGAAAAACCCGAGAGATACTCTTTTCAGGATATTTCCAATTTTAGTTCTTTCTTCTGCCGAAACTTCATATCCAACACTTTCTTGTATTTCTGCACGGAGATAGGCAAAGAAAAATCTTCCTAGTACAGCAAGTATCATATATATAGTCAGTAAAATAATTTCTTTATTGGTCAATGCTTTTTGTCCATTTATATCATTTAATATTAGATTCAATCCATAAGCTGTTATCATAATGGGCATTGAAGTAAATATAGTGTGTATAAAAGAGTAAATAAATCCAACATATAATCTCTTTTTACGTATTCCTGTCCATGCCATTATTCTTTTTATTGATTTAAACATAGTGAATTCCTCCTTATTCCTGATTGACTGCCCATAGTTTTGATCCAATATGTGCTGTCCACATATCCTTATAAAGTCCTTTTTCTCTTAATAACTCTTCATGAGTACCTGTGATTTTAATTTTTCCTTTTTCTAGAACAACAATTTGATCTGCATTTTTTATAGTAGATAATCTATGAGCAATAACCAGCAATGTTTTTTCTTTCGTAAGTGCAGCAATAGATTTCTGGATTTTATTTTCATTTTCTGGATCAGTAAATGCAGTTGCTTCATCCAAAATTACAATTGGAGCATCTTTTAATATGGCACGTGCTATAGCAATTCGCTGTTTTTCTCCACCAGATAGTCTTCCTCCAGCTTCGCCAGCACTAGTATGATATCCTTTTTCAAAATTGGAGATAAACTCATCACAACATGCAGATTTAGCTGCTTGCAAAACCTCCTCGTCAGTTGCCTTTGGATTGCCTAAGCGAATATTTTCAAGTAATGAACAATTAAATAAGAAATTATCCTGTGTAACAAAGCTAACCATGTCACAAAGCTGACTAAGAGGGATTTCTTTTATATTTATACCATCTATTTTTATTTCACCTTCACTTACATCCCAGAAACGAACAATCAATCTTGCTATGGTAGATTTACCACTACCAGAGGGACCAACTAATGCTGTAAAATTTCCTTGAGGAATCTTTAAATTTAAGCTTGATAGTACCTTGTTGCTAAGATATTCATCGCCTGTATTATCATAGGAAAATGAAACATTATTTAATTCAATATCATATCCTTTGACGGAAACCAATTTGTTTGTATTTTCTAATTCTTTTAGGTTAAGCAGTTCGGCAGCATTTTTCACAGCATATTCAATGGATTTTAAGTCATTAATGAATACTGTAAAACTTGTCAATGGACCTATAATTCCTAAGGATAAAATCATACATATAGTAAGTTCTGATGGGCTTAAACTTCCTTGTTTGTAAAGAAACATTCCTATAGGTAATGTACCAAGCAAAGTGGAAGGTAAAACTGCTCCACCCAAATTCATTAATTTCCATGTACTTCTGAACCAATCTAAAGTGTATTCTTTGAAAGAATATATGGCTCTTTCAAACTTTTCATAGGAGGTTGTGGATTGATTAAAGGCTTTAATAACTTCTATCCCTTCAATGTATTCAACAATGACTCCATTGACATAAGTACTAGCTTCCATATAGTCAGCATATTTTTTATTAAAGTTTTTCATCATAAATCCGTATGCAATAGATGCAATAGGAACTGTTATAATTGATGCAAATGCCATACGCCAATCTATCATAAAAATATAAATAAAAACACAAATAGGCAATAATAAATTTGAAAATCCTTCTGGGATTAAATGGGCAAGAGGAAGTTCTATTGTTTCCACTCTATCTATTACAATGCTTTTTAATTTTCCAACTGTTTGGTTTAATACTGTACCGAGTGGTGCATGCATTAATTTATCTGCCATGGACATTCTCATTCCCTCTAAAATTGTATAAGCGGAGACATGTGATAGTATTGTTGAAAAAGCATGGAATAATAATTTAATTACATATCCTAAAAGGCAAATAGATGACCAAAATAATATATCATGTACAGACTGTTTTCTTTCAAAAAAGAGAATGATTATCTGATATACTCCAAAATAGGGAACTATGCCTCCTCCTACGCTAATAATTTCTAAAATAATAGAAAAAATTAGTTTTTTCCTACAGGGTTTTGCAAACTTCATAACCGTTTTTAACCAATATTCTTGATTCATAATAATCTCCTTTCTAAAGCTTATAAAAATGGGAATAGTTAGATTCCTATAACTATTCCCAATTATATTTTATATTTAGTGACCCATCTACTCTAATAGGTCCAGGAGCCTCCATTTAGACAATAGAATTTCTGTATTCTTTTGGCGACTTTCCTATAACAGCTTTAAAGGCGGATGCGAATTTACTTGGATTGTCATATCCAACCTTATGGGCTATGTCAGAAATGTTTTCTTTAGTTTGTCTTAGCATAATAGCAGCTTTATTCATACGATATACTCTAATATAAGAATATATTGAAGTTCCATATACACCTTTAAAGCATAGTTTCATTGAGGTTAAAGGAACATTGAATTTTTCTGAAAGTTCATCTAATGTATAGTGATCTTCTAAGTTCTCTGTAATAAGTTCTTGAATTGCCTTTATTTTTTCAACTTGAGTTTTATAATAATATGGTCTTTTATCAAAATTCTTGGGAATCTCTAAAATACTTAAATGAAGCAGTAGTTCTAAAATTTTTATTTTTAAATAATCATTTTTTATTTTATCAGGTATGGTATAAAATTCTAAGAAAATATGTGATATTACTTTATCTGCTTGAATAATAAAAGGCTTGTTTAACATGGAAAATTTCTTACTTAAAGCAGCTAAATCAATAGAAAATCCTCCATATAGTTGTGCCACTTCACTTGCTTCTTCAATGTGAAATATTAATGATATTCCATGGTAATGCTTAAGAGGAAATCCAAAGTTTTGAATATGATTTTCTCGACCGTTTATTTGCAAGTCACCAGACTTCATATAGACATAGGTATCATTGTCCAATTTCCATTCCATGCGCCCTTCACGGCAGAAATCAATGCAAAGAAAATCAGCTTTTGTATGAAACTGTGAAGAACAATTTTGCATATGAAAGTCATTATATAGCAAAGTAATTCCTGGGAATACCTTAATTGCCGTCATAATACCGTCACCAGATTCATCCTTCATTTGGTAAATTGTACAATCTTCACTTTGACAAAAAGTAGTTATATTATCACCAAAGAAGGTTTTTTCTTCCCATGACATTTTATACACTCCTTTCTGTTTTAAATCCTATTTTTATTGTAGAAATCCCATTCAATTTACACAATTCCAGCTTTTTCGAAGTGCTTACGAAGTAATTTTTTACCCCATAGACAACCTAAAATAGAAGCAGTAACTGTTACAATGCATAAGATAATCATCATATGTAAGTTCATGATTTCTAAGCATTGCTTAACAATAGGTAATGTACCTGTAGTTTTGGTGTTATATAATGCTATGTAAGCATCCTGCATATATACAAATGGAATATATTCACCAAGGGCATAGCCTAGCATAATAGAAGCGAATCCAGATACAGCTGCTATAAATTTATCTCTTCCTATTAAATTAAAGAGTAATTCTCCTACAATTCCGCCCACTAAAATTCCCCAAAACATAATGGCTTTTGGTGCCATAGTAATCAGTGTGGAACCCATTAAAGCTCCACTGATTATGAATACACCCTTCATAGGGGCTTTAGCAATCATAAGCATGAATATAGTACCGCCCACAAGACCTAAAATAATTGGCAGTACTAACAAAATAGGAGGAAAGAAACCTATAGTGCATGCTATAATCCAGAACACTACTAATAATAGCGCATTAAAGATTCCAATGGTAATTAAATTTTTTATTGTATTATTTTTCTTTTTTGTATTCATAAAAAGCTCCTTTTTAAAAAATATTTTTCAATAAAACTTTGGAATAATATTCTGATAAAGGTATTTTAGATACAGTATTATCATCATCAAAATATAATATGGAATCAAAAGTCTTCAATGCAAACTCATAATCATGAGTGATGACAAAGATACTGCGGTTTTCTTTGGCCAAGCTACGAATAATATTGCTAACCTTATTCATATTAATTCCATCCAATCCACTAGTTGGCTCATCAAGAAATAATAAGTTTGTATTATGCATACATGCTATAGCAATAGCAAGTCTTTGTTTTTGTCCACCGGATAATGTGGCAGGATGACAATCTTTCAACTCATAAAGTTGAAAGTATTTTAGATATTTATCTACTCTTTCTCTTTCCTCTGCTGAAACAGCAAGTCCTGCAAGCATTTCTTCCATAACATTGGGTGCAAAAAACTGATAATCCACATCTTGCATTACATAAGAGGATTTTTTTATGCGTTTTCTTTTATTAGTTGATTTTTCATTCAGCAAAATTTTACCTTGTTTAGGAGCTGATAAGCCCATTAAAACTTTTATTAAGGTACTTTTGCCAACACCATTTCTCCCGATAACACCAATTACCTCTCCTTTATAAGCATCAAAGGAGACGTTGCTCCACAATGAATTGCTTCTATTATATTTAAAAGATAGTTCTTGAACACGCAGTAGAGGGGTGGAAAGTTTACATAAATCATTAAATTTGTATTGAGATTTCATTACTTTTAAGTGTTCTAAATCAATTTGTCGCAATCCTTTCTTATGAAACCAATCCGAAGATTGATTTATAAATGTTTCTCCTTTAAAGATTTCTTGTATTTTACCTTCTTTCATATAAACAACACGATCAACTAAATTTTTAAGATAATAAAGTTTATGTTCTGAAACAATAATAGTGCAGCCTTTTTCTTTTAATATTTTTAAGATTTCATAAAGGGATCTTGTCCCTTCATTATCTAGGTTTGCTGAAGGTTCATCTAAAACATAAACTTCTGATCCTAATGCATAAACAGAAGCTAAAGCGACCTTCTGCTTTTCTCCACTAGATAAATCAAAGATTTTTCTTTCCATTAAGGATGAGAGATTTAAACTATCTACAGTTTTGGAAACATTTTCTTGTATTTTATCTGTGGGAACCCCATAATTTTCACTTGGAAAGGAAATTTCTGTTTTTACATGCATTGTAAAGAATTGTGAACGTGGATCTTGGAAAACAGAACCAACCTTATAGGACCTGTCTCTTATGGATTCGGTTTTTATGCTTTGACCACATACAAGACCTTTTCCTTCTAGTTCACCTCTATAAAAAGATGGAATCAATCCATTGATACATCTTGTTAATGTGGTTTTTCCGCATCCGCTTTCTCCAGTAATAACTATAAATTCTCCCTGTTTTACACTTAGATTTATATCTGTTAAATTTTCTTTATAGCTGCCTTCATAGGTGAAGTAAACATGTTCTAAGTGAATCACATTCTCTTTTTTCTCTTGAGATATCATTATTTTCTCCACATAAATCACCTCCTATTATCCATAAATCATAGAAAAAACTCACTTTTATCCATATAAATAAGACTGACTGCAATCAGAATACATATAAAACAATAAATACTATCAATGGTTTGGAAACGGACATCTGAAAGACAAGTACGTTTGTTTGTAGTATCAAGACCTTTACAAAGTGATGCTGCAGATAATTCATCCGATATTTTGCTGCTTCTTATCAATAACGGAATAATGAAATTTTCTATAGTTTTCATAGGATGAAGTATAATACCAGTTAAGGAAGTATTTAAACCTCTCATTTTTAGGCTAATTCTAACGCAATTTATCTCATATATAATAGTGGGAATATATCTATAAACAACAGCAAAAGGTATTATAATTATTCTAGGAATATGCATGTTTTCTAAAGATTTCATCAGCTCATTCATTGGCATTTTATTCAACATAATTGTAAAACACATGTAAGCCGGTAATACACGAATAAATAATAGAATAATTAAATTAAACATCATAGTTAAATAAGGAATCTGTAATGTATCTAAGGTTTTATATAAAATTAATAAAATTATGTACTGCCACATCATCTGAATGGCTTTGTCTTTCATGTTATTGAAAATCATTAAGAAAAGCATCATTATAAAAAGAATAGCTATGCCTTTATGACTGGAAAGTATAAAACTAACTAATGATACTAGAACTATTTGAAAAATCATTACTCGTCCATCAGGTTTTGTTGCTCTAAATTCAAGTAGTTTTTTCATAAAAAATTGAATCACGTCCTTTTCAGAATAGTACTGAGCTGTTGTTTATCATATGCAGATAGTATAATAAGTAATGTTACAGATACTCTGGTATACATGCATGTATCATTAAATAGTCTAATATAAACTCTTAAGCTTGTCTGCTCTATAAGGACCATTATGCTCCATTTAGACAAATATATAAATTGAGAAAAATATGAGCAAAAATGGTAAATAAAAAAAGCACCTTAAGGTGCAGTGGAATAAGATGTATGCAATTGTCAGATTATTTAATGTATAAGTAGCATAGCCAGTAATATATTCTTATAAGGCTGAAGCAAATCATTTATTTAAGAAGTAGTCACGATTAAAGCGAAAAAATATATCTAAGAGCCCTACTTATACTAGTAACTACTACAGAACCATGATTCTCTTCAGGTGAAATATAGATATCACAGTTATTATTAAAGCTTTTAATTTTATCATATATTTTTTGAGCTCCGTCAACCATATAACCTTCTTTTTCGCCAACCCCTATAAAAATATTCTTTTCACTATCTTCTAAGTTAGGGAAGTTTAAAAGTTCATAGTCATTCCACCACACTGAGGGACTGAAGGAAATTATATTTTTATATATATTTGATCCTTTTAATAAATTCCATAATACATAATATCCACTTAAAGAATGACCAATTATAGTAATATTACTTTTATCAAAGTTAATAGTAGGTTCAATTATTGGTAGAAGCTCTTTTTCTATAAAAGAATTAAAATTCTCACTACCTCCAAGATTATCAGGTATTATAAATTTTCTTTTTTCATCTACGAAGTATTTTTCTGCTGGAGCTGTAAAGTCTAAAAATCGTTTCTCTTTTTTTTCAAACTCTTGATGAGATATACCTACAACTATTGAAGGCTTGACTCCAGTTTTAACGTGTACTGGACCTTGTTGTTTTACACAAGATTTAACTATTTCAAAACAGTTTCCACCGTCTAGGACTATTATTAATGGTAAATTATCAATTTTAAATTCCTCTGGAATATAGAAATTAATATCATAAAAATTATTAGTATAATTCGATTTTATTTTAAAATTATTCATAAATTAACTCCTTTGTGCTAAGATTTAAAAATAAGTATAAAATAATAAGAGGTAAAGGTCAATAATTATGAAACAAAATATTAATTGGTTAATTGAATATTTTTCTGAAAATTCTATGGAGTTTGTTGATATTTTTAAGAGCAGTTTACCCCCTAAAGAAAAAGATCTTAATAGAAAAACTGCAAAAAATTTATGTGGAATAGTAATACCTGTACGAGGAGAATGTTCATTTTCTGTAAATGAGAGCAAATATAGTTTAAATAAAAACACAATACTCCACTGCGGGTCAAATATGGATATAAAAGTTGAAACAGAGAATATGGGTATAGAATACTATGTAGTTCATTATAAAAATATTTTAACTACAGAAAAATTCAAAAACATAGAGCAGGAATCTTTTTACTTAGAAATTGAGGACAGGCTATCTCTGCTAAAGTATTGTGAAATTATTAGGGATAGATCATTAAGTCCAGATAATTACTCGAAATTATCCTGTAAAGTTGATTTTATGAATTTAATAAATGCATTAATAAAAAATGTGAGAGTTTCACAATATAGTGATAAATTGAAATTAGTAAATAAGGGAATTGAATATATAGATAAAAATTACAATGAATTAATAACAGTAAGTGAAATATCAGAGATCCTAGAAATAGATAGAAGAAGATTTAGTGACGTTTTTAAAGAAGTTACAGGATTGTCTCCTATAAAATACTTAACAGAATATAGATTAAAGGAAGCAAAAAGATTATTAAAGTTTTCTTCTTATACAATTTCTGAGATATCTGATATGACTGGATATAATGATTGTTTTTATTTCAGCAAAACCTTCAAAAAAAATATAGGAATATGTCCTAGAAAGTATAGAGAAATTAATAATAATGTTACTACAAGTTTCATAACTAAAAAGTAGTTCGGCAAAAGTACAAAAAAATATCCTGAAAGTATATTTTACCTTTCATATGATTTTGCTAAAATAATTATGAATTGAAAATGATTATCATTACAAATAGGGAGGGTAACATGAAAAAATATTTAACATTATTATTATCAATAGTTTTATTTGCAAGCTTAACTGCTTGTTCTACAAAAGATTCTTCAAAAAAAAGTGATGTAGAAAATAAAGATACAGCATTTACAATAAATTATTTAGGTAAAGAATATTCTTTTGATAAGAAGGCTGAGAATGTAGTTCTTGCAAGTCTAGAAGGAATGGAAGATGCAGCAGCTTTAGGAGTTGAAGCAGTAGGAGTTTTAGAAGTTGCTGGAGAGGTACCTAAATATTTAGCAGAAGACTTTAAAGGTGCAACTTTAATTGGAGATAAAATGAGTCCTAATTCAGAAGTTATATTAGGCTTAAATCCTGATGTTATTGTGGGAAGTTCAAAATTGGGTGAGGAAATCACGTCTAAGTTAAATAAGATAGCAGTAACATTACCATATTCACACATATCAGCTAACTGGAAAGACAATCTTTTAGCGTTAGCAAATATAACAGATAAAGTAGAAGTAGGTAATAAAATAATTTCAGATTATGAAGAAAAAGCTTCAAAGAGTAAAGAAGAAATTTCAAATAAATATAAAGATCAAGATATTTTAGTTATTAGAATTAGACGTGGATTAATGTATGTATATCCAGCAGATGTATATTTAAATCCAGTTTTATATAATGATTTAGGTCTAAAGATTCCAGAAGTAGTTAATCAGGCAAAAGCACAAGCAGAATTAACTATAGAAACTTTAGCAAAAATAAATCCAGATGCGATTTTCTTACAATTTGATGATTCTGAGAATTCAGATACACCTAAAGCTTTAAATGAATTATTAGAAAATCCTATATTTAAAAGTATAGAAGCTTCTAAAAATAATAAAGTATTTGTTAATACTGTTGATCCTTTAGCTCAAGGAGGAACAGCTTGGTCAAAAGTTAGGTTCCTAGATGCGGTTGTAGATAATTTATTAAAATAACAAAATTATGCCAGTCATATAATTATGACTGGATAATTTTTTAAGGGGATAAATATGAAAGGTTTTAATAAAAAGTTTTTATTAATATTTATAATATGTATAGTAGGAATAATTAGTGTGACCATTTTATCTGTTAGTATGGGAACTAAAGAGATACCAAAAGAAGTCATTTATGATGCAGTATTTAAATTTGATGAAAGTAATGTAGATCATTTAATAATAAAAAATAATAGATTGCCAAGAGCTATTGCTGTACTAGTTGTTGGAGGCTTTTTAGCAGTAGCTGGGGCAATTATGCAAGGAATAACAAGAAATTATTTAGCATCTCCTTCGTTAATGGGAGTAAATGATGGATCGGCTTTTTTTATTACTATAGCTATGATTTTTTATCCAGGACTTTCAAATGGAAGTTTAATTTTAGTTTCAATAATTGGATCAATAGTTGGAGCTTTATTAGTATTAGGAATAGGTTCATCTATAAAAAATGGGCTATCACCTGTTAGACTTGCAATTATAGGAACAATAGTAGGAAGTTTTCTAAGCAGCTTAGGTTCTGCCATTGCAATGTATTTTCAAGTATCTCAAACTATTTCAGCTTGGTATAATACAAAAGTTCATACTGTAAATAATGATTTATTAAAAATCATAATACCAATAGGAATTATTGGAATTCTAATAGCAATAATAATATCTAAGGATATTACTATAAGTTCATTGGGAGAAGATATAGCTATCAGCCTAGGGCAAAGAACAAATATAGTAAAATATTTATCTATGGGAGCAGTAGTATTACTTACAGCGACTTCTGTTGCATTAGTCGGGAAAATTGCTTTTGTGGGATTAGTAATACCTAATATAATAAGAATTTTAGTGGGACATGATTATAAATATATTATTCCTTATTCCTTAATTGGAGGAGCTTTCTTTTTAGGATTATGTGATTTATTAAGTAGATACATAGAATATCCATTTGAAACACCTATTGGAACTGTAACGGCTATTATAGGAGTCCCTTTCTTTTTATACATGATAAAAACTAAGGGGGGTTCAAAAAATGCATAATAAAAAACTTAAATATTCTTATGTAATAACAATATTCCTTTTGTTAATATTATTAGCTTTTTATTTACATCTAACTAATGGAATGTTTAATATAAGCGTAATTGAAGTATTTAAAACCCTATTTAATTTAACTGATAATGAAAAATTCAGATTAGTAGTGTTTGAATTTAGACTTCCAAGGATAATTATAGCCATATTAGTTGGGATAGGATTATCAATAGCTGGACTTTTTCTTCAAGGAATCACAAAGAATGAATTAGCTGATCCAGGAATATTAGGAATAAATTCTGGTGCAGGGGCAGCAGTAATTATATACATGTATTTTGTTAATTTTAATTCATCAGTATCTGATGGAAGTAATTTTTTTAGTATCTTTGCTATGCCTATATTTGGATTTATAGGTGGTATTTTGGCAGCAATATTAATCTTATTATTTTCAAAAAATAATAAAAAGATGGATATGCAAAGGCTTATATTAACAGGTATAGCAATAAATAGTGGATTCTCAGCTATTTCAATGCTTTTTTCAATGAAAATGAATGCTTCAGATTTTGAGTTTGCAGCTATTTGGCAAGCAGGATCCATATATAATGCAAATTGGACTTTTATTTATATGATGCTTCCTTGGATAATAATTTTAGGAGTCTATCTTTACAAGAAAGTTCATTTACTAGATTATTTTCAATTAGAAGAGAGTAGTATAGTTAGCTTAGGTATAAATTTAGAGAAAGAAAAAAGAAAATTATTATTTGCGTGTGTTGGGCTAATTAGTTCTTGTGTATGTGTTGCTGGAAACATAGGATTTATTGGATTAATGTCACCTCACATAGCTAGGCAATTAGTAGGTATAAAGCATAGAAAACTTATGCCAGTAACTGCTTTAGTTGGAGTTTTTCTTTTAATATTATCAGATTTTATTGCTAAAACTGTTTTTGCACCATCGGAATTAGCTGTAGGAATAGTGATATCTATAATCGGAATTCCTTATTTTATATATTTATTATACAAATCATAAGAGGTAAAATATGAAAAATGCTATTAATATAAAAGATTTAAAAATAGGATATGATAAAAAAATAATAATAGAAGAGTTAAATCTTAGTCTTGAAAAAGGAAAGATAACTAGTATTATTGGTTCCAATGGATGTGGGAAATCAACTCTGTTGAAAAGTATAGGTAGGATACTTAAAAAAGAAAAAGGAGAGATATTTCTTCTAGATAGAAATATGAATGATATGAATAGTAAAGAAATAGCAGAAAAGTTAGCTATATTATCTCAAAATCCTACTGCACCTTCTCAGCTAAAAGTTGAAGAGTTAGTTTCTTATGGAAGATATCCTCATAGAACTAATATAAATAAATTATCTAATAAAGATAAAAATAAGATTGAATGGGCATTGAAAGTAACAAATACTATTGATTTTAGAGATAGAGAATTATCTGAGTTATCAGGGGGCCAAAGGCAAAGGGTATGGCTTGCTATGGCATTAGCTCAAGAAACAGACATATTATTGTTAGACGAACCAACCACTTTTTTAGATATGTCTCATCAACTTGAGGTACTTAATATTGTAAAAAATTTAAATGACAACCATGAATGCACTGTAGTAATGGTTTTACATGATATAAATCATGCTGCAAAGTATTCTGACTTTATTATAGCAATGAAGGATGGAAAAATACTTTATAAAGATAAGCCAAATTTAATAATGAATAAGGAAGTTTTGAAAAACATTTATAATATAGATGCAGAACTTGTAACAAATAAAAATTACAATGTTCCTTTATGTTTAAATTATGAACTATTATGATGAATTTAAAAAAAAGCACCTAAGCTAAACAGGTGCTTTTAAAAAATTTCTAATTCAAAGATACATTTCTTTATAGATGTATAGTCTCTAGGGCTATTGGACTTGTTCTTTATTGTTCAGAACATTTATTTTCTATTCCACACATAAATTACGATACATTATAGACTGCCTTAGAAAATACTTTATATATAACAAATATTAAATAAATCATACAAGTTATTGGATGAAATATCTATAATATTATTCATTCACTTGCTTCCATGACTCAAAATAAGAGTTTGAAATATAAATTTCATACTAAAAATTTAGCATAAGTGATATAATATGGAGAGGTAATATTACTTAAAAACTATTAATGGAAAGGGGCAGGGACATGAGTATAAAGGACGTTTATGAGAAATATACCACAGAATCCATACATGAAATTATGGAGAGGTATTCAAAGGGAACCAATGGAATTACATGGAAAGGGTTTAAAGAGCTATTGGTAGTTAATAAAGTTAAAGAAAATAAGGATATAACATCTTTCTATTTTAAGGCTATGGATGGAAGTAAACTACCTAAGCATATACCAGGTCAATTTTTAACGATTAAAATGAATAATGATGATGAAAAATATAAAAATGCACTAAGAACCTATAGTTTATCTATGGTACCTAATAGCGAAGTTTATAGAATAAGTGTAAAGAGAGTAGAAGGCGGATTAATAAGTACTTACCTACATGATAATTTAAATGTAGGAGATACAATTTTAGCTATGAGTCCTATGGGAAGGTTTACTTTAAAGTCTGGAGATAAAAATAGACCATTGGTACTTATATCTGGAGGGATAGGAATAACTCCACTTATGTCTATGCTTTATGAAGATGCTGGAGATAGAGAAAGAATATATTTTGTTCAGGCAATACAAAATTCCTCTGTACAGACCTTTAAAAAAGAAATAAACTACATTATGAATAATAATAAGGGAATAAAAAATATATTATTTTACAATGAACCTTTAGAAAGGGATATTTTAGGAATAGATTATCAATTTACAGGTTTTATAGATGAAAGGTGGATTAAATATAATCTACCATTAAATTCAGATTTCTATTTCTGTGGACCACCACCATTTATGAAGAGTATTTATAAGGCATTAATCAATTTAGGGGTAAATAAAGAGCAAATTGATTTCGAGTTCTTTGGTCCAAAAGAAGATATACTTTCTTAAATATAATATATAATAGATTAACGTAAGCTACGAATTATTCTTAAAAAGAGCTCTCCAAAGCTTGGTAAGAATGGTTTGTAGCTATTATTATTTTAAAAATAAGCTAATAAGATTAAAAAATCATTAATTATAAAATTGTTAGGAGAATGGTAAGTAAAAATAAGAATATATGGAATTTGAATCTAACTTTTTATCAGATTTTGTAGATTATATTTATAAATTTATTTGACCCAATGATCAAAAATTGTAGTAAAATATTATGTAATATTACAAATATTTATAATGTTCTGAACATGTAAGGTTAGTCTAATCTAAATAGATAGGTGGATAAATAAATATAAGGCTAATATGTTTTGGAATAGGAAAATCTTAATGTATTAATATATATTATGTGGGAGGACTAAAAAATGCTAGGTGTAGCTATATTAACTGTCAGTGATAAGGGGTTTAGAGGTAAAAGAGCTGATGATACTGGACAAGCATTGAGAGAAAGTCTTGAAAAAAATGATTATGTAGTAGACTATTACAAAATTATTCCAGATGAAATAGAAGTAATTGAAAAAGAGCTTAAGTATATATGTGATGAATTAAAAGTACCATTAGTTATAACTAATGGAGGCACAGGTTTTTCACAAAGGGATGTAACTCCAGAGGCCACATTAAAGGTTATTGAAAGGCATGTGCCTGGAATTAGCGAGGGTATGAGAATGAAATCTCTGGAAATAACATCAAAGGCTATATTATCTAGGGGAGTTTCAGGAATTAGGAAGACTTCCTTAATTATTAATCTTCCAGGTAGTCCTAAAGGAGCTGTGGAAAATTTAAGGTTTATATTGCCAGCTCTTAAACATGGTATTGAGATACTTCTTGGAGAAGCATCTGAATGTGCTAGAAAATAATTATTTTAGGGGATGTTGCTATGATAGATAAAGAAGGTAGAAAAATAAATTATTTACGAATCTCCCTAACAGATAAATGTAACTTGAGGTGTATATACTGCATGCCTAACAATGAAAAATGTGGACATAATTTATCAACTGACCTATCCACAGAAGATATAATGAGAATTATTTCTGTATTAGCTTCCTTGGGAATAGATAAAGTTAGATTTACGGGTGGTGAACCCTTAATAATAAAAAATATAGATGAAATAATATATAGAACTAGTCAGATTAAAGCTATAAGAGATATTTCAATAACTACTAACGGATTGTTGCTAACGGATAGGATACAGGAACTTAAAAATAGTGGCTTAAAAAGAGTAAATATTAGCCTTGATACTCTTAAGGAAGATAGATATGCATTGATTACAGGTGGTGGTGATATAAATAAAGTTATTGCAGGGATTGAGGAAGCTATGGCCTTAAATTTAACACCAATTAAATTAAATGTGGTATTAATGAGAGGAATTAATGATGATGAAATAAATAATTTTATAGCACTAACTAAAGAAATACCTGTGGATGTAAGATTCATAGAGCTTATGCCCATAGGTGCAGGAATAGAGCTTTTTCAGAAGCATTTCATATCAGCAGAAGAAGTAATAGCTAAATATCCTCAGCTAATTAAAAAGAATAAAGAAAAGAGCACTACAGCAGATTTATATAACATTGAAGGTAGTAAGGGCAATATTGGATTTATAAAGCCACTTAGCTCAAAATTTTGTAGCGAATGTAATAGATTAAGACTTAGTTCTGATGGATGTATAAAGCCATGTCTCCATTCTGAGAAGGAGTATAATATTATGCCTTATGTAAGTAATAATATTATATTAAAGAAAAAACTTGAAGAAATTATATATAACAAACCTATAGAACATACACTTCTTGAAGATAAACAGAGTAGAAGTAAAAAAAACATGTATGAGATAGGAGGGTAATCACAAATGAAAAAACTTACACATATAAATAACCAAGGGAGAGCTAAGATGGTGGATGTCAGTGATAAAGAAAAAACTAAGAGAGAGGCTATAGCTAGTGGAAGTATTTATGTTAAGGAAGAAACTCTTAGAAGAATAGAAGAAGGAGATATGGTAAAAGGAGATGTTTTAGCAGTTGCTCAAGTTGGAGGCATAATGGGAGCTAAGAACACCTCAAATATTATACCTATGTGTCACCCTATAATGATCTCTGGGTGTGATATAAGCTTTACTCTAGATTTTAAAAATTCAAAGATTGACATTCTAGCAGCGACAAAAACTATAGGAGAAACAGGGATTGAGATGGAAGCTCTTACAGCAGTGTCCATAGCAGCATTAACCATATATGATATGTGTAAAGCAATAGATAAAACTATGATTATAGGTGATATCAAGCTTTTAAAAAAGACAGGTGGAAAATCAGGTACCTTTCAAATATAAAAATGAAATGGGGATAAAATTATGGCTAAGGTCGTAGGTATAAATATAAGCAAGGAAAAAGGTGTGATTAAAACTCCAATTGAGCAAGGTTTTTTTAAATTGGATTTTGGTCTAGATGGAGATGCTCATGGAGGAAAATGGCATAGACAAGTTAGTCTCTTAGCTAAAGAGAGCATAGATAAAATTAAGGCTAAAGGAATTATTGATTTGACACCAGGCAAATTTGCAGAGAACTTAACTACGGAAGGAATTATCTTGCATGAAATTCCCGTTGGTACCTTGTTAAAGATAGGAGAGGTAGAATTGGAGGTAACTCAAATAGGCAAAGAGTGTCATAATGGTTGTGAGATAAAGAAGCTTGTAGGAGATTGCGTTATGCCTAGAGAAGGCATATTTGCAAAGGTAATAAAAGAAGGATGGATAAAAGAGGGAGATAATATAGAAATAATGAGATAACA
>DFXM01000043.1:0-19488 GCA_002381695.1 Clostridium sp. UBA4108
AACGGTTTGCAAGTAATAATATGTAGTTCATTATCAACAGTATATTAAAACAAAGCATTAATTTTAAATCCTCTTTAAAGTCATCTACAGACTTATCATATACATTCTGATTATCATTGACATATAACCTTTTACTTAACTAACCCCTTTAACAACCTAGTTGATACTATACATTCTTCACCATTTATCATATGAATTGTCCTGTTGACTGTATCAACCTCTTTTATATTGTTTTTATTTACTATGTAAGAGCCATGACATCTGTAGAATCTACTATCTAAACTATTTTCAATATCCTTCATCTTTGAATAAAACTCTACCTGCCTATCTATAGCATGTATTATTATTTTGTGTATTTTGCTAGAGGTTTCAAAAAATAGTATCTTGTTTAGCTCCATATTTATGATTTTATCATCTACCTTTACGCTAAAAATTTTAGGGCTGTCTGCCATCTTAGTAGAGTGTTTTATGTTTGCATCCACTATACATTGATGTACTCTTTCCCTTACATTTTTATAGTCATCTTTTATTATATAATCCAAAGCTTCCACCTTATATAAAAAGGTTAAATAGCTCATTTCCGCATGAGTAGTAACAAATACAATAAACCCTCTTGGATCATATTTCCTTATTTCTGTTGCTAATTCTATGCCGTTTACATCTGACTTTAAATCTATATCTAGAAAATATAAACCTGATGCACTATTTTCACTTATATAACTTATAAGTTCATCTGGGCTCCCAGTAGCTAATGCCAATTCCATATCAAAATCTTCTATTAAAATAACATCCTTAACTATTCTAATAAATTTTTCTCTTTGTTGTTTATCATCCTCACATATTAATATGTTAAGCATGGTTACCTCCATTTTATTATTTATTAGCAATTTCAAGGAATTGCTTAAATTCTCCATTCTCTATGAGTGTATCTAAGGAAACATTTGTATACTCGCCTAAAATTTTCTTTAAATTATTAAGACCTAAGCCTCTATCTTCACCCTTAGTAGAAAATCCATTCTGATAAATTTTATAGATCTGTACCTCTTCTTCACAGTTATTTATTATTGCTATTAAAACAGAGTTCTTCTTATTTATAAGTCCTATCTTTATAGATGGCTTTTGGCTATTTTCAACTGCTTCAATGGCATTATCAAGAAGTATACCCACTGCTTTACTAATATCTATAATATCCATATCTAATCTTTCAATAGGCTCAGCAATATCAATAAATACATCAATGCCTAGTTCCTGTGCTCTTATAAGCTTAGATGAAAATATCCCCTTAATCTCTGGAATTTTTATATTTGTAAGTAATCCTAATTTAAAGTTGTTTTTTTCTATACCTACGCTTAACGGCACTATTTTCTCATTGAAAAATTTTTCAAGTCCCTCCATATCCTCATTTTGCATATATCCAATCATTGAGGATAAAATATTTATGTAATCATGTCTAAAAACTCTCATTTCAGAATAAAGCTTTTCTAAATTATCTGTATATTCCTTTAAACTTTCGAATTGCTTTTGCTTATTTTTAAATTCTAACTCCTTTATAATATTTTTGAGCAATATGTACATTACTATCATTAATAAGAAAAAATAAGAAAAAAATAGTATTCCATTTATTTTTACAATATTATTTCTAGAACTGACCCTGGATTCAAAAATTATATTTATATAAAATATAACAACTGTTAACAGTAAGCTTATAACTGCTAATAATCCAAACTTTCCTTTAATATCTAAATTTGATATTTTTATCTTTTTATTAAGCAAAAATCCTAAAAATTTACTTATAAATTGCATCAATAACCATCCAATAACCACTATTCTCCAATAGAGATTAGGATTTTCCCTTATCATTGCAGCATCTCCACCAAATAATAAAACATAACCATTAGTAACTAGATAATCTAATAATACTGCTATGATTATAGAAGTTAAAGGAATCGAAATACTCTCATATATATTTTTACTTTTAATATAAATATATATGATTGGAATAATAGTCATTGGGATCATTGCTAAAAATTCACTTGTATTTACCAATAAAGAGGATATAATTATCACTAAAGTTATTATCGCTATTGCTTCCTTTAACTTAATTTTAAAGGAAACAATATTCCTGATAGAAATACATATTAACACAATTGTTCCTAATGGCATTAAATACTCTTTCATACTATACATATTCCCCCTTCTAAATCTACTAGAATTATATCATAAATATGTATAATATTGCATGTTATAGAAAATATCATCCAAAAAAAGAGTTATGATAATTACTAATCATAACTCTTTTTATTTGTTATTCTTCAGAATTTTCTTTTAATAGTTCCATTGGAATTTCAGGTTCGTAAATTCCCCACATTGTGCATCCTCTAACAGCCTTCTCACTTACTTTTACTGCTGCATTACCAAGCTTTCTTGCTACCTTTTCTTCAATACCCTCGTTGATGCTAAATAGTGTTTCTTTGAAATTTTTCATAATTTTTATACCCCCTATTTAATATCTTATATGTTATTGGCAATATGGTAATAACTTCGGCAGTGACAGCTATAATTATCATAGATTTTATAATATAGCTTGTACACATTAAAGTTATAATCATCAAAATAATTCCTGTTATAACTGCTTTCTTTTTTAGTTTAGCTCTTAATTTTTTACCTAGTATTGGATGCTTCTCTGTATCTGCTGGTGAATAGATATATATAAGTAAATTCAATATGGCAAATATGATAACCACCATGTAATTATTTATTTGCATATAAGAGCTTATATAAGGTCCCCCTAAAAATATAAGAGAAGTAGTGCTTGTACACACTATGCTATTTTCAGCATGTAAACCAAAGGCATTCTTTCTCAAGCTTCCAAAAATTAAAGACATAAATATAGCTTCTTTTAGCAAACCCAATATATATGCTAGGGAAAAAATAATAATGAACTTAGATATATTAATTAGTAATACTTCCATACCTAATTGCATTTTCTTGAGCTCTATTCCCTCTTTATTCAGATGTTTATTTATCTTTCTTGTAACTCCTGTTGCCACTTTTTCCATAATACTCTTATTACGTTTTACACTATTCTCCATATATATCACCTGATTTCATTATACAAGAAATTATGACTAAAATTGTATATTTGTAATAAGTGCTCTAATATATGTAATAAGTGCATAGATTTAATTATAATTTTTATCATAACCGTTATATTTTTTATCATAAGTGCCTAAATGTATTTTTTTCGTTCCTTATTTTAGTACTATATTAAGCACTTATTACATAATAAGTGTAAAATAATTTTAAAAAATTTGCATTTATTACCTTAAATACACATTTTATTACATAAGTAGTATAAAAGAGTAAATGTATAGTAAAGTAATAATTAGATAAAAACTTTCTTTATATATTACATATAAGTAATTACCTTATATGTGTTGTGAAATTCCCTTTATATTATAATTTATAAAAATATAAATTTATTATGGCAGTAATTAAATAGATATTTTAGTCACCACTAATATTCTGTTATATTTAATGCTTTATATCTAAATACACTACTAAAAGCTCCTTAAAAATCATTAATATTTGAATATTCTTTAACCTGGCTGGAATATTTCTTTTATTAATTGATTAAAAACTGTTCTCCTTAAAAAGACATAATTATTCTCCCCCATACAAGTGGAATGGTTATGTGATTCCTTTGGCATTTATACAGACTATTTTATACACTGCCTAATATTTTAATTTATATTTACAAAAAAAACTGTAGTGGCTTATTTAAAGCTACTACAGGTTTTTTATGTTAATAAAACTCATTATATCTTATAATTACTCCTTATCCTTAATATCTTCAATTATCAACTTTTCAATCTGAGCTTTCTCTGCTTCAGTAATTTTTGCTTTAATACTTTCGAAGTAATTTTTAGCAGTTGTAACCACCATCTTAAATTCTAAATTCTCTTCTACATAAGCTTTTAATTTTTCTATAACCTTATCACTACCTGAAAAATCAAAGGCTCCTAATCTATCCGCTCCATTATCTAGTTTATATCCCTCTACTACATACATGCGAAGATACCACCTTGCATCACCATCATACAGGCCTATATTAACTAAATCATCACCTGCTCCATTTTTATAAAGATTTTCCTCATCCTTTACTAAAGTAAAAATCTCTTCCAAAATTATAAGATGCTTTTCCATTAAGCAGCAATCATGTTGAAACCAATCCTTGCACCTATATATTTTATCTAGTAACTGCTCTTCCTTTAACATATTTAAGAGTACTCTTATAGTGTTGGCAACTTCCTTCAATGGAATCAATCTATTTATATTATCTAAATGCAGATTATCCTGGTGAAAAGGACTTATTCCATTTATAGCTCTATGAAAAATTTCACTATCCATTCACATTATTTCTCCCAAAATATTTATTATAAACCTATGGTAAATAAACTATAATTTTTTACAAACATAAAAGTAACAAAAATAAGTACTCCAATTCCTAAAATTATTAACTCAGTGCCTGTTATTTTTATATTAAAATCCTTAACAGTTTTTAATAAGGTTATAAAATCTGAAACTATTTCCTTAGGATTGGTTAGTGATTTGAAGTTTCTTATTTTATAGACATACATACTGCTATTATCCAGCTCTATAAATACATTCTGCTCCTTTCTTACACCATGCTTTTTTAAAATACTATTAAATATATCTGCTATCTTTCCCTCATCTACATTATATATAGCTATACCAATTCCTCTACATCTTCTAAAAATGATATACACAGCCAACATTGCTATTAAAAGTCCATAGTATGCTACCATTTCCCCATTAAAACCATTATGGCTAATGTCATATATAAGGAAAAATCCTGTAATTACAGATATTGCTAACCCCCAGTCCCAATATCTTACCTTAGCCACATATAGAGTATTCCTTTTTATTTTTGTTCCTCTAATAATCAAATCTATTGCAGAAACTACCACAAACATAAGTAAAATTACACTAATTTTATCCATGATTAATACCTTTCTTAAATTTCATTATTTTATTCTTATTGAGTACATCTACAATAAGCTGTGCTAAAAGCACAGCTTATTTAACAAATTTCTATTTTCCTGCTATATTTACATTTTCAACTTCAATAAAGGCTGGTCCATTATACCAATCGTCCTCAACTACTTCCTTTGATAAATACATATTCTTTTCAATGTCCTTTATATTACCAGATACGGAGCCACCAGTGATTGGCGTTCTCTCTCCATCATGCCATATAAATCCAAGTCTTATTTCTCCTGCGAAATCTCCTGTCATATCATCTACTTGGAAGCCTGAGAAGGTTACAAGTTCTAGACCATCTCCTGTTCTCATTTCTTCAACACTCTTATTTCCAGGTAGAACTTTTACATCCCTTATATTCCCTGTTGGTTCAACTCCTAAATAATATGAAAATCTTTTACCGCCATGGATAGCCTTAACCTGTCCTTCTTCAATTAAGGTGACACTTTTCAACTCTATACCATCTTGATCATAAGGCACCTTTGGATCTAGGCACATATTTATTTTATCTCCCACAACTTCTTGTCCTTGTATATCATCACCAACTTTTACTTTTGAAACTTCTTGATATATAAGTGCTGTATTTAATATGCTCTTATAATAATAAGATATCTCTTTAGCAGCCTCTTCTCCAAGGATTACTCTATACTTTCCTGTATTTGGTGCTTCCACTGCCTTATCTCTCCACATAGCAGTATGGATAGCCCCTTTTGTTTTTTCAACTAAAGCTTCTCTATTAAAATCTCCTTGTTTAAACACATTGAAAATTTCTACATCTTGCTTATCCTTCCACTGAGTTATACATTCTATCTCTGAAGAATATTTTTCATAAGCCACATCAAGACCATTAGAGTTAATTATTCTAATTCTATCTTTATTTAAGAATATTTCACTGGAATTTATTCCACCCTGCTCATATTTATCCTCACCATAGATAGCATCCCTTAACATTAAAGCTCCCTCTTCTAAGGAACATTCACTTAAATTTGAAGATATACTTTTACTAGTTTCTTTTATTCCTTCAGTAAGCGGATAATATTTATTTTTTACAAAGCCAGCGGAATAGAGTCCTCCACGGAAAATCTCTACCATTTCTTCCATAGTCATATTGGGATGAACTTTAACTGTAGCCTGTCCTTTGTACTTTTCTTCATCTTGCTCATAGTCCTTATATATAGTTACTTCATAGTGAACTACATGTTTTTTTCTATTCATATCTAAATCACTTTTTATAAAAAATAACTCTACACTTTCAATTTCACATTCTACAATTTTATATAGTGTGACTCCACTTTGTTCTAAAGCCTTTAGTATATTTTCAATCATCATTATCCTAACCTCACTTTCGCTTTAATATAAGGACCTCCACAGGACACCTTTACCCATTCCTTGTATCCTTTTCCACAATATCCTGCACCTTCTAAACTTAGGTCATTAGATACCATAGATATAGATTTTAGTAGATCTGGCACATATCCAGTTAGAATAATAGGAGAAAAGATTTTCCCTGTAAATTTACCATCTTTAATTTCTCTAGCTATGGATAACATACATTGAATACCCCAATTTTTAGGATCTTCCATACCACTCATACCACCATCAAGTAAGAATCCATATTTTATAGAAGCAATCATTTCTTCTAAGGTACTTTCACCCTTTGCAAAATAAGTGTTAGTCATTCTTGTATAAGCCTTTCTCTCAAAGGATTCCCTCTTACCATTTCCTGTAGGCACAATACCTAAATTTAGAGCTGTTAAACTATCAGCCATTCCCGTTTTCAATATGCCCTTATCAATTATTATAGTATCCTTGCCCATAATTCCTTCATCATCGAAAGCATAGGATGATGTCTGTTCTACTCCTTTAGCACCGTCGTGCATAGTTACAAGCTGTGATGCTACGAACTCCCCTAAATATTCTTTTGCTTTTGCTCTATCTTTTACAAACATATCCATTTCAATACCATGACCAAAGGCTTCATGTGCTATTAATCCTGATACTTCTGGAGTACATATAACCTCATACTCTCCTGGAGTCATAGGTTCAGAATCCAGCAGCTCTAAAGCGGTATCTACAACCATCTTTACATTCTGTTTCATATCATCTATAAGCTCTACTCCCTTTAGCCCTGAATGACTCTTGAAATAATATTTATTATTTTCCTCTCTTATAGCTATAGCTACCATAGAGCCATTACTCCACATATAGCTTTGTTCCAAGTCCTTATTTTTTGATAAGAACATTTTATTAACTTCTAAATATTGATAATTAGCTCTAAAATCAATTAACTCTTCACTATAACTTAACCCCTCATCCTTAAGCTTATTTAATTCAGTCATTATTTCTTCATCTGTCAATGAAGTTGGTTCTTTTCCAACAGTCTTTTTAAAAGTATCACAAATTTCTTCTTCATTTAATACTTCATATTCTCTAAGAGGTAGCTTTCCATTAGCTGTATTTATCATAGACATAATATCTTGTCTTATAGTAGTTTCAGCATTTCTTATACCTTCTTCGCTGAAATCATTAAAAGAGAACTCTGAATAATTAATTCCATTATGTACCTTAATTACAGCTCCTCTTTCACTACTCATATTGCTTTCAATGGATGCACCTCTTTTGTGAACTCCATAACCTTTTCCATCACAATCTGTCACTAATACAGAAACATATGAAAATTCACTATCTAGCCTCCCTATCATACTTTTTAGAGGTTCCTTTACACGTTGAAAAAATTTATTATTTCCCATTAATTTTACCCCCTACAACAAGTAATTTTTATTCTATTTTACCATAATATTCTAAAGATTAGAATACAAAAAATGTAATGATCCCTGGGGTGGTTCCATTTTATGGAGCTACACCAGGGGTCGTTACAATTTTTGGATATAGCACGCAATACAGTATTATATTTCTTGCTTTCTTCCAAAATGTGTGATGGCCCAAATTAAAATTGGAATTAGTATTAAGGTAAGAGCTATCATTAGGGTTGGATATAATACTGGATTTCCAAAAACATTGTAGGTGTTATGGCTCTGAAACATTCCCTTAACTCTGATTACAGCGCTAATATCTAATCCTGATATTATTTTATATACTGCATCGGGCAGATTAAAACCCATAATCATCGAAGGTATGAAATATATTCCTAGTGATAAAAATAAAGCTAACATATTATTCTTAACTAATAAAGATATTAAGACTATTATTAAACTTAATGTCAAAACTCCTATAAACCTTATACCTAGTGCTGTAAAGTAAAATTGGACCATGGTTATATCAAAAGGAGTACTATTAAAATCTCTATAAAAGTTTAAAGGTAGCTCTCCTCCCTCAAGGCCATATATTAATCCTGGTATAGCGTATAATATAGATATATACAAAAATGTTATCAATGCAAATATTACAGCTGCTATGATTTTTGCAGTATTTAATTTACTTCTCCCATTGACTGTACTTAAAATTATTGGGGCTACATTAGATTGGTGGTCTTCGCTAAATATTGTAGCTAAGCCTAGGACTAATAAAACACATAGCATGGTTCCTGCCACATTAAAATCTGCCATATTAATCCATCCATGTTTATAGTGATAGGTTGGAGTTTGAAGCTTGGAGATCATCCCTTCTGCCTTTTTTAAATTTTTATATTCATAGGAATCAGTATTATTGATAGTTTCCAAAGCTACAAGTCTTTCCTGTAAGTCCTTTAAAGTATAGATTTCCTCTCCAATAGTATATTTATCTTCATTCACGTAATATTCTCTTAAATAATTATATATTATTTCTTCTCTAGTAGTTAATTTCTCTTTATTTGCAAGCTTGTCTCCAATTATTTCTTTTTCTTTCTTCACCTGCATCTGACTGGCTTCAGTTATCTCTCCCTCATATTGGCTTATAGTACTCTTTACTTCTTCCATACCACCAAATTTAGCATTAACACTAAAATAACTAGCTATATGAAATGCTAAGGCGAAAAATGCTATTGCTACAGCTACTATATATATAAGCTTCCTCTCAAATATTTTTAATATCTCATATTTAATTAATTCTTTCATTTTAAATTCCTCCTACTAAACCATTAATTCCTTTAACCTTTTCTAACAGTGATTTCTTTAAAATAATATAAAAACACATCCTCTAAATTAGGTTCCTCAGAGGTGCAGTTAAACTCTGGCTTAGTTTCACTTATAACTCTTACTGTAATAGCACTATTGTCTCTTGAAATATTAGCAACCTTATAACTTTTCTCTATCTCATAAAGCTCACTTTCATCTATATGACAATTCCATACGCTGCCTGAAACCTTTTTCATAAGCTGTTGAGGTTTAGCCTTCTCTATTAATTGTCCTTCCTTCATGATTAATACATCATTAGCTATAAACTCAATGTCAGAAACAATATGAGTAGATAAAATAACTATTTTATCCTTAGATATACTTGCAATTAAATTTTTAAATCTAATTCTCTCATTAGGGTCTAATCCTGCTGTGGGTTCATCCAAGATAAGTATTTTAGGATCATTTAATAAGGCTTGGGCAATTCCTAATCTTTGCTTCATACCACCAGAAAACTTTCCTATCTTTCTCTTTCTATCCTTTTCTAAATTCACAAAATCTAAAAGTTCATCTATCTTTTCTCTAGCCACTTGTTTTTCTACTCCCTTTAAAGCAGCTACATAGTTTAAAAACTTTTCAGCAGTAAAATTTTTATAAAAGCCTATATCCTGTGGTAAATATCCTATTAATGCCCTATATTCTTCTTTAAGTTCATCCTTATTTCTACCATTAAATTTAATAGTTCCTTCTGTGGGACTAATAACATCTGCTAACATTCTCATTAGGGTGGTTTTCCCAGAGCCATTAGGCCCTAACAATCCATATACTCCGCTATTTAGCTCTACTGAAAAATCCTTTACTGCCACTTTATCTTTAAATTTCTTTGTTACTGAATCTATGATAAGTTCCATAATATCCTCCTATAAATATCCTTCTATTTTCTCATCAAACCTAATCATCTTCTTATAAAATACATATACTGAATAAATAAATATACCCACAGAAGCTCCAATAAAAGCTAAAGTAAACATACTGCTAAATGCCTCAATCTCATGAGCAAAATATTCATTTGCATATATTGCTATAATGCTCCATATGGATAAACATAAAATTACACTATTTTTTGTTCTAAACTTAGAAACAATAATCAAAGAACCAGTACCTACTAAAGAAAATGGAGTTATCCAGCTAAAGAATAACTTTAATAAAGTCATCTCTGGAATAGTTTTAAAAAACATCACCATTAAGAATATATTTATAAGTGCAGAGAAACACATTACAATTAGCAGTCTTACTAGTACAAGTTGTCTAAAAGAATATTTAAAACTCATCTCTAATTCCCAGACCTTATCTTCACTTCCCTTCAGTACTTCTAATATCCCTAATATAATAGGAATTGGAGAAATCTGAAGCAAATAATTATAGGGAGATGCCTTATTAATTGATACAAAACTTAAACCTATAACAATAAAGATGAGAGAACCTATCCAGTAAATCTTATTAATATAAGTAATTTCATTCTTTATTAAACTCATATAAGGAAATGTTATATTATTTGAGGATTTCTTTTTCTTAGGCATATAGCTTCTTAAAACCTCTACTGTATTTTCTATATCCTCATCTTCCACTTTCTCTACAGTATAACTAGCTAAAAACTCTTCAATTTCTAAATCCATATTCACTTCATCTTCCAAAAGCTGTTTTCCATTATTTGAGGATTCTTTCTTTAACATGTTCTCTATCACCTCCCAATATATCTTTTAAGTTTTTTATTCCATTAAACAGTCTAGATTTAATAGTAGATTGATTCTCTCCTGTGATTTCACTAATTTCTCTTATTTTAAGCTCATTATAATATTTTAGTAATACGGCCTCTCTCTGAAGTAGCGGCAATTTATTAATTGCGTTCTTAACCAGTACTCTCTCCTCTTTCTTCTCTAAAATATCTATCACATTGTCTTTATCGTAAATTTCACATCCATTAATATCTTGGCTTTCTTTTCCATGCCTATAATGTGCACTTTTAAAATAATCCTTACAGGTATTTACCGCAATTTTAAGGAGCCAATTCTTAAACTCTCCTTCTCTACTACTATACCTACTTAAATTTTTCATCATTTTAATAAAAACCTCTTGAGTTAGATCATAAGAGTTATTATATTCTGATATATTCCTATAAATAAAGCTATGAACCATTTCGTAGTGCCTTTTCACCAGTATCTCCATGGCACTTTCATTTCCATTTAAAATTTCACTAATTAATTTCTTATCCTCTTGAGCCATGACTTTCCCCCTCTCACTTATATAACGAGGTAGCTTTAAAAAAGGTTTTATTTAGTTCTTAAAATATATAAGTTGTAATTAAGCTTCTACATTATACAAATAGACTTAAATATAAAATTAGATTAATATAAATTATCATTATTACAACATATATATTTATTACTTTAAAAACATAATAGGGTATATCAGAATGATTTTTAAAATTATTCTGACACACCCCTATTTTTAATAATCTATAAAGTTGCCTTAATTGAAAATTTAACAGAGCTTGTGTAGTTTTTTCACTTATGCCCCTAACGCAATAAGTTCTAAAAGTCTACCCTTTAATATGTTCATCTCTTCTTCACTATTTTCTATACTTAATAACTCTATATGCAATTTTAATCCTGATTTAATAGCATATATATTTTTACTTACCTTACATAAATCAACTAAGGTATTAAAATATTCTTTAGCCGCATTAAAGTCACCAATTAAAATTGCTGCACATTCTAATTGACAGTATAAATTAGGTAAAAAAAATGGTATATTATCTCCTTTCCATATACTTAATTCGTAAACTATCTTAGTCATATATTGTTCTATGTTATCTATATCTTTGATAATTATATAAATATCTAGCATATTTCCTAATACCATGAGTCTATTACTGATATCATCTTCAGCTAATTGCTCTAATAATTTCTTATCTATTTCCAATGCTTCAGAATAATTCTCTAAATGTACTAGGCAATTTGATTTTAATGAATTAAGTTCAAACAAATCTATTTCAAGTAATTTTTTAAAATTTACTTTCACAGAATTTATTTCTTCTAGTGTTCTCCTATAATCTTTCATATAAAAATAGCATAATAAATTATTAAAATATACAACATATTTTAAATTCTCTGGAACATTATCTTTGTAGCTTAAGGCTAAATCGTTGAAATTTAAAGCATCTTCATATCTTCCTAAGAACATACAAATAGCTCCTAGCTTTTGAATCAATTTAAACAAAGCTTCATTTTTAAAACCTTTTTTATTATTCTCTAATGCTTTTATATAAAATTCATAGCTTTTATTATATTGGTATGAATTTTTATATATATCACCTAATTTTTCATACAATATAATTTTTTTATCATCTACATCATATTTCATTAGAAAAGCTTCAACCTCATTTAAAACCTTTTTAGATTCAGAGGTCAGTTTATTATAACTATTTAAAATTTCTATGTAATTCTCTGCAATTTTTATAGCTTGAGTTTTTACATCTTCAAGTAAATAAGAAGGCTCTAAGACAAAGTCAATATTTCTTTCCCTACAAATTTTATTAATATTATATGCAATTATCTTGGCTACTTGTGGCATAATTCTACATTTATCATTTTCAATAATACTTATAAGCTCTCGTGTTATCTCTCCCCCTGTGATTTCACTTTGCTTTATTCCAAACTTATTTCTAATAGTTCTTAATTTCTTACCTGGCGATAAGATTTCCACAATAATGCACTCCTTAAAATCAAATATTACATTAAATTATATAATACGTACTGAAAATCTATTACATAAAATTTAATGTATAGTTATATTATAAAATATATTTAATTTTCAGTAAATAATCCTATATAATGTATAAATAGTCTTATATTTTAAATTAAAATGATAAAGTGATAAATATAGTGCGTTATATTCACTATATTTATCACTTTCTTTATTATTTTTATAATGCTAATTTAACAAAGAATTTAATAGAGATTGTATGCTTTCCATATCATTTTTAGAGCTATAATAAGATATTAAGTGTAAATTTATTTCGTTATTTTTTGGTAGAAGACCTAGTGAAATGAATTCTAAAATTTTATCCTTTAATAAATTAATCTCTTTTTTATTATCCTCTTTAATTAATAATGTTATGTAATCTTTTAAGCATCCTTCAAGTTCATACATATTCTTACTTTCTCTATATAATTTAATAGAAATATCAAAATACTTTTTTGCTAATACATAATCCCCAACTAATTCAACTGCACATCCTAATAGGTGATATGAATTAGATAAAAACTGTGGTTTTTCTCTCAAGATATTCAACTCTTGAATCATCATGTCTATATATAATTTTACATTATCTATATCCTTAAGGATTACATAAATATCAAGAATATTTCCTAGTACCATAAGTCTATTTTCAGTATCCTCTTTATCTAAGAACTTTAATAACTCTTTATCTATATTAAGAGCTTCAATATAGAGCTTTAAATATGTTAGACAGCTTGCCTTTATTGAATTAAGCTTAAAGCAATCAAGTTTAAAAAAGCTCTGTGTTAATATATCCTTAAAATTTATTTCCATAAATTTAATTTCATCTAAAACTACTTCATATTCTTTCATATAAAAATAGCATAATGCCTTATTAAAATGAGTTTTATATCTTGACTCATTTGATATATCATTTTTATAAATTAAAGCAGAATTATTAAACTCTAGTGCTTCCTTATATCTAGCTAATAAAATACAAATACTTCCTAGTTTATGAAATAATCTAAATAGATCTTTTTCACTAAAAAACCCTCTATGATTTTCAAGGGCTTTTATATAGTATTTATAGCTTTCATTATATTCATGGCCATTTTTGTATATGTCTGCTATTTTTTCACATATAACAAGAGCTTTATCATCTACATCATACTTCATTAAAAATTCTTCAATTTCACTTAATGCTTTTTCGAATTCAGCAGTTACCTCATTGCAATTATATAAAAACTCTATATACTTATCTGCAATTTTTAAAGCTTGAACCTTTATGTCTTCCATTAAATAGGAAGGTTCTATAGTAAAGTCTATATTTTTTTCCCTGCAAATTTTATTAATATTTGAGGAAATTATATTAGCTACCTGATATGTAATTCTACATTTATCATTTTCAATAATACTTATAAGCTCACGAGTTATTTCTCCCCCTGTTATATCACTTTGTTTTATTTTTAATTGTTTTCTAATACTTCTTAGTTTTTCACCTGGAGATAAAAGTTCCATATAATACACTCCTTAAAATTATATATTGTAAAATTCACCACTTATTATAATATATAACAAGATAAAATTAATGTAAATATCTATATTTACATCCCTTATGGTATATGATATAATTCTATGTAAATAATGTTTAATATTGTTAATTAATCTATATTATGGTTTATATTATATTTTAGGAGGAACTACCATGAAAAAAAATATAAGTCTAGTCTTAACTACTCTATTAATTTGTACTGTTCTAAGCTTTGCTATTGACAAAATATCCATGGATAAAAGTTTTAATGTTAATAATGAACATTATATCGTAGCTGAACAAGTAGTACCTACTCCTTATTCTCTTAAATTTAATGGCTAGCAAATACTTAATAAAACCCAAACCCTTACTTAACCCCTAATTAAAATATTGAAGGCATTAACAGATTTTGCTCATAATCTGTTAATGCCTTCACTTTCTTTTATTATGAAATTTTATCCCGCTCTAATATTTCCACAAACTTTCTTGAAACTGGTGATAGGGATACGCTCTTTAAAAAACAGAAACCTATGGTTCTTTTAGGAATTTCTTCTACTGTATTTACTTCATATAAGGTTCCATTTTCTAAATATTTCTGTGAAAATTCTCTAACTACACAGGCTACTCCTAGGTTTATTGTTGCAAATTCTAATAATAAATCGTGGGCTCCAAGTTCAATTTCTGGAGTGATTTTAATGCCCCTTGATAACATGTATTTCTCTAAGTATCGCCTAGAATTTGACTTAGGCTCAAGAAGTATCAGTGGTAATTCTGCTACCTCTTCAAAGGTTAATGGCTCCATAAACCTCTCTTTAAGCTTTTCTCCACATACAAAAATATCCTGAACCTCTATACAATCTACCGTTTCTAAGGATGAATCTTCTATTGGGAAATTACAAATTGCAATATCGATTTCTCCTGATTTCACCATGTCACAAAGTTCTAGTGTTGTTCGGTTTATAATTTTAAACTTGATATTAGGATATTTATTATGAAACTCTTCTAAATAGGGTAGTAAAAAATATCTTGAAATTGTATCTCCTACTCCTATTTTTAAATCGCCTAACATTAAGTTTTTAAACTCTAAAAGTTTTTCTTCTCCTACATTAATTAAATTAATGGCTGAGCTTACATATTCAAATAAAATTTGTCCTTCATTTGTAAGGGTGACGCCCTTAGGTATTCTTGTGAAAAGTCGTAGCCCTAATTCTCTCTCTAATTGCATTATTGCTTGACTTACAGCAGGTTGAGTCATGTAGAGTTCCTTTGCTGCTTTAGAAAAACTTTCACTTTTTCCTACCTGACAAAATACTTTATATAAATCTAATTTAGTAATCATATAAGTACTCCTTATACCTATTATTCAATCTATTTATTTTACTTATATCATAAAAATGATGTATATTACAAGTATAGTATAAACGCTTTAAGGTAAAATAAGCTGTAATGCTATTTAATTATATTAAAAATTATTATATTAAATAAAAAATATTAAAATTTAAGGAGAGATTAGTTTGGAAAGAGTTGTTGGAACTGTTGTTAGAGGTCTTCGTTGCCCTATTATCAATGAAGGAGATAAAATAGAGGATATCGTTGTAGACAGCGTATTAAAGGCTTCTGAGGTAGAAGGTTTTTCAATCAATGATAAAGATATAGTTACAGTAACTGAATCTGTAGTTGCTCGTGCTCAAGGAAACTATGCAACTATTGATCATATTGCTAAGGATGTAAACTCAAAATTTGGTGATGAAACTGTAGGAGTAATATTCCCTATTTTAAGCCGTAACCGTTTTGCTATCTGTCTTCGTGGTATTGCAAAAGGTGCTAAGAAAATTGTGTTAATGCTTAGCTACCCATCTGATGAAGTTGGTAATCACTTAGTAGATATAGACATGCTTGATGAAAAAGGTGTTAATCCTTGGACAGATGTTTTAACAGAGAAACAATTCCGTGACTATTTTGGATATAAAAAACATACTTTCACTGGAGTAGATTATGTGGATTACTATAAATCACTAGTTGAAGAGTACGGCATTCAGTGTGAGGTTATATTCTCAAACAACCCAAAAACTATCTTAGATTATACAAAAAATGTTCTTACTTGTGATATCCATACAAGATTTAGAACTAAAAAGATATTAAAGGCAAATGGTGGAGAAAAAATATATAGCCTTGATGATATTCTATCAACTTCTATTGACGGAAGCGGCTGTAATGAAGCTTATGGTCTTTTAGGATCAAATAAAGCAACTGAGAGTTCTGTTAAGCTTTTCCCACGTAACTGTCAGCCTATAGTTGATAAGATTCAAGCTGTGCTTAAAGAGAAAACTGGAAAAACTGTTGAGGTTATGATTTACGGAGATGGAGCATTTAAAGATCCAGTAGGTAAGATTTGGGAGCTTGCTGACCCAGTAGTATCCCCTGCTTACACTACAGGACTTGAAGGTACTCCAAATGAAGTTAAATTAAAATATCTTGCTGATAATAACTTCGCTGATTTAAGAGGAGAAAAATTAAAAACAGCTATCTCTGAATATATTAAAAACAAAGAGTCTGATTTAACAGGTGCTATGGAAGCTCAAGGTACTACACCTAGAAGACTTACTGACCTTATAGGTTCCCTTTCAGATTTAACTTCTGGAAGTGGAGATAAAGGTACTCCAATTATATTTATTCAAGGATATTTTGATAACTATACAAAATAGTTTCTAAAATTTTATAATAGATATCCCCTAAGAGATTTTAGTTCGGGATAATAAGGCTATTTTCTTATTTTAAGATTTACCACAGGATATTACACTATCCTGTGGTTTTTTGTTTTTTAAGCTTCACCGACAAATTTGAAATAAATTGGTATATCTTTTCTTCCTCCATGACTCTTAGCCTCATGGGTAATAATTATTATAACAATGGAACCTACAAACAAATTAATAAGAAATACATATAAGGATAAATTTACAAATCATCTGATTCTGTATAGTATAAATTTCCAGAATTGTCTGATATAATTGAGTGGAAGAATATTCCTCTGGTTTTAAAAATGGTGACAGAAGGAGTAAATTTTATGTTGGGTGGGATTACTTTATGATTAGGATACTAGATGAAAATGAAATATTACCTGCTATTGATTTTGCTTGGGAATTATCTAAAAACCCTGAAACTAACAGTTATTCACTTTATAAAAGCAAGGCAGCTTTGGAAGCTCGATTCCTTAAAATTAAACAATATCCCGATGACAAATTGTTAGGATGCTTCACTGATGGCCGACTTACTGGGGTAATCTATATTTATGTTTTGAAATCAGAAACGTATCTTCAGACAAAAGGCATTTACATATCCGAGGGTTATGAAGAGTCAATTGACGAATTGATTTCATTTCTGAAAAAAGACTACAGCGGCTTTGACATCATGTTTGGCTATCCAAAAGAAAATACAGCTGCCATTGAATATTTCGATTCCCATAGCTATGAAAAAACTGACTCTAGTACAGATATGAGATTGAAATGCGAGGACTTTGTTTGCGGAACATTGACCCCACAGGTTGAAAAGCTTACTATCGAGGACTTTGACAGTTATGCCCTATTTCACGATACTTTCAGCATGGATATGTACTGGAGCAGCACACGTATCAAGACTTGTTTTGATGAATGGAGCATATATATTTACAAGCATTGCGGCAAAATTGAAGGCAGTATATTTGTCCACCAATCAAAATTCGATATCCATGAAATTGAAATATTCGGCTTGTTCCTTTCCCATGACTTTATTGGAAAAGGCATTGAAAAAGCTCTACTGTCTTCCATGCTGTTCAATGAACTGAAGAATAACTCTATTTTGAAGAAAGTAGTATATTTTATAGAGGATAATGAAGAAAATGAGCTTAATGCAGCACAAGAAGTGGGATTTAAGTATTTCAGCAGTTATTGTTGTTACAAGGTGAAGTTGTAATTAGAAAATTATACAAGCATCCCTGTAATAACGAGCTTTAAATTTTATATTGGGTGGTGTTAATTTATGATTAGGATACTAAATGAAAATGAAATATTATCTGCTACTGATTTTGCTTGGGAATTATGTAAAAACCCTGAAACTAACAGTTATCCACTTCGTGAAAGCAAGGCTGCTTTGGAAGCTCGATTCCTTAAAAGCAAACAGTATGCCGATGACCGATTCTTAGGATGCTTCACTGATGGACTACTGACCGGGGTAATCTATATTTTTGCGGAGAAAGCAGAAAAGTATCTTCAAACAAGCGGCATTTACATATCTGAGGGTTATGAAGAGTTAATGGACGAATTGATTTCATTTCTGAAAAAGGACTACAGCGGCTTTGACATCATGTTTGGCTATCCAAAAGAAAATACAACCGCTCTTGAATATTTCGATTCCCATAACTATGAAAGAATTGAAGCTAGTACGGATATGAGATTGCAATGCGAAGACTTTGTTTGCGGAACATTGGTTATGGAGGTTGAAAAGCTTACTATTGAGGATTTTGACAGTTATGCCTCATTTCACGATACTTTCAGCGGGGATATGTACTGGAACAGCACGCGTATCAAGGCTTGTTTTGAGGAATGGAGCATATATATTTACAAGCAGTGCGGCAAAATTGAAGGCAGTGTATTTGCCCACCTAGCAACAACAGATATGCTTGACATATTCGGCTCCTTCGTTTCCCATGACTTTATTGGAAAAGGCATTGAAAAACCTCTTCTGTCTTCCCTGCTGTTCAATGAACTGAAGAATAACTCTGACTTGCGAAAAGTAGTGTATTTTATAGATGATAATGAAGAAAATGAGCTTAGCGCAGCAAAAGAAGTGGGATTTAAGTATTTCAGCAGTTATTGTTGTTACAAGGTGAGATTGTAATTAGAAAATTATACGAGTATTCCTGTAATAAAGAGTTCTAATTAATTTTATATTTAAGCCTATTTGTATAGTGTAGAAACTTAATTGCAACTTATATATATCTTTAGCTTGCCAAAAGCTATGTTCTTTGGCAAGTTATTTTTTTACAAGGCTTTGTTCTAAATGATTGTTGATTTTAGAACTACA
>DFXM01000043.1:19584-26082 GCA_002381695.1 Clostridium sp. UBA4108
CACTATATTAAAACAAAACCTTTTATAAATATTATCAATGCAAATCCATTTATAGGGTCTTCTCAAAATCGGTCAATGGTCTTAAAATAATATTAACCGATACGGTTAATACAAAGTAAATATAAAAATCAACAACTTATTTTTATTGTGAAAATGCCATAACATATTCAGGAGGTGACCATTTGAATAACAAGTTTTACTCTTTGCCACAGGAAAAGCAGGATAATATTATAAACGCCGGATTCCGTGTTTTTGCAACCAATTCCTATAAAAAATCACCTATGTCAGAAATTGCAGAAGAAGCAGGAATTTCTAAGTCACTACTCTTTCACTATTTTACTAATAAAAAGGAACTTTATCTATTTCTGTACGATTATGCAGTTAAGGTGATGATGGACAAAATCTACTCTGATTGTGATCAAGAAGAAACAGACTTTTTTGAAATAGTGCTGCAATCTACAGAATGTAAGTGCAAAATTATGAAACAACATCCTTATTTAAATCACTTTCTTATGAGAACCTATTATGAAGATAATAGTGAAATTACAGATGATATTACAGAGCGTAATAAAAACCTTGTTAATACAAGTATAGCTAATATTATGAAAAGAATTGATTTCAGTAAGTTTAAAGCTGGTACAGATGTAGGAATGCTATTGAGAATTATTACTTGGAGTGCAGATGGTTATATGAGGGAAAAACTTCATAAGCCTCCTTTAGATGCAGATGACCTGTTCAATGAATTTTCAGAAGTAATTAAATTTTGGCGTATCAGCCATTATAAGGAGGGGAAATAATTCATGGATGTAATAAAAATAAAACATTTAACGAAAGATTATGGAGATAACAAAGGAATCTTTGATGTAAATCTTTCTGTAAAAAAAGGAGAGGTATTTGGCTTCTTGGGTCCAAATGGAGCTGGTAAAACAACCACTATACGCCATCTAATGGGATTTATAAAACCTGAAAATGGAGACTGTACCATTGACGGAATGAACTGCTGGAAGGATTCCTCTAAAATACAACAAAAGGTTGGATACCTCCCCGGTGAAATAGCTTTTTTAGAGGATATGACAGGAATGAAATTAATTGAATTTATTGCTGCCATGAAGGGTGTTTCCGATTTAACGAAAGCTCATAACTTAATGGAAATCTTTGAACTTAATCCAAAAGGTAAAATCAAACGTATGTCAAAGGGAATGAAGCAAAAGATTGGAATTATATGCGCTTTTATGCACTCTCCAGAAGTGATTATATTAGATGAGCCAACTAGCGGTCTTGATCCACTTATGCAAAACCGTTTTATTGATATGGTGTTAGAGGAAAAGAAAAATGGAAAAACCATCTTTATGTCCTCTCATATATTTGAGGAAATTGAGCGTACCTGTGACAGGACTGCCATAATTAAAGAAGGTAAAATCATTGCCATTGAAAACATGACTACCTTAAGGGAAAGCAAGAGAAAATCCTATATAATAACCTTTGAAGGGTTAGAGATGGCAAAGGCTTTTTCAAAGAGTGGGTTTCATATTACAGAAAGTTTAGGGAACAAAGTTACTGTAAGTATGAAGGGTGATGTGATGCCTCTACTGAAGGAACTTAATCAGTATAAAGTTACAGATTTAGATGTTAAGACCCAAAGTCTAGAAGAATTATTCCTACATTTTTATGGAGGTGACAAAAATGATTAGCTTTCCACTACTAAAAAAAGAGATGACATCCCATATTAAACTACTTGTAATTTTTATAGCAGTGCTTACTATGTATTTTTCCGTAATTATCTATATGTATGATCCAGAACTTGGCAAGCTTTTAGATCAGTTTTCTGAGGCCTTGCCGGAAATGATGGCAGCTGTTGGAATGAGTAGTAGTGGTGGTACTCTTCTTGAGTTCATCTCCAACTATTTGTATGGCTTCTTCATGCTTATGTTTCCAATGATTTTCGAAATCATCTTAGCCAATGGTCTAGTGGTAAAATATGTGGACAGTGGTTCCATGGCATGTATATTAGCATCACCTAACACAAGAAAGAAAATTATTTCTACCCAGATATTGGTGATGGCATTACACCTATTTATTTTAATTGGATATGTTACTATATTAGGAATTGTTTGCAGTGAATTAATGTTCCCAGGAGAATTAGATATTCCCAAATTTCTTTTACTAAATGGAGCTGTATTTATTCTCCATGTCGCAGTAAGCTCCATTGCATTTTTTGCATCCTGCATTTTTAATGAATCAAAAATGTCCATAATGCTTGGAGCGGGACTGCCATTTATCTTTTATCTTATTCAGATGATGGCAAACATGGGTGGTAAATTAGAAAATCTAAAATATGCAACAATCTTTACCCTATTTCCAGCAAGTAAGATTACCACAGGAGAAAGTGGCATCCTCGGCTCTTGTATGATTCTCCTAGCCATAGGAATTGTACTCTATACTGCTGGTGCATGGATATTTACGAAAAGGGATTTACCACTTTAATGAGCCATGAAATATTAGCTCTTATTCATGTCCACCACAGCTAATGTTCTGTAAAGCCGGTTCTAGCTATTGTTTCTAGAAAACTAACCTATATTAAAACTACTGCCAGTATCAAATCTTGATACTGGCAGTAGCTTTATGATAAATATTTACGTTATATCTAATCCTTTAGTTCAGAGATTACATCCCCATAATTACAGTCATTACTGCTACTATATCGTTCTCTCCTGGAACCCAATGAGCATCCTCTTTAGTTAAAGTTAAATTTACTGATTTCTGCTCTTCTCCTAAAGTTCCTGCTGCTATAAATTCACCTACATATTTAAAGGATGTTTGAAGTATTTCCGCTTCTGTCATTGATGGATTCGCTGCAAAATCTGCTTCAAGCTTTTCTTTAGCTTTCTCAGAAACTTTTGCCATATCGAACCCTTTAATTTTAACTTCTACTTTAGCTATATCTTTATCTTTAGATGCTGAACCCACCTCATATTCTACTTTTGCTAAGCCTGTAAGCATATCGTTCTTAAGAGTGGCCTTAACTTCTTCATTTAAAATACTTTCATCAATACCTTTACCTGACATACCTTCCATGATTCCATCTTCGAAAAGCTTTCTAAACTCATTAAATTCCTCTTCTTTTAATCCAATTTTCTCCATATTAGTCTTATCATTTTTGAAAATAACATCTAAGAAAATCTTAGCACTTTCTTCTGGTGTTGTTTTAGGCCCTCCACATCCAACTGCAAATGACATTGTCAATAACAAAACTAAAATTAAAGCAAAAGAATTTTTTATTTTTACCATTTTTATTTCCCCCTATTTATTATGATATTTATTTTTATTATATAATCAGACTATTTTTTTGTATAAATCTATGAATCTTTTACAACCATAGACATAGCACGTAGTATTCATTGCACAAAAAAAGTAGGTTGCGCTAAGAAATGCAATCTACTTTAAAATACATTCATTTAGCAACCTGGCTATCATTGGAATAATCCTTTAGACCCATGGCTTTGCGTCCTTATCTTTCAATAAGTTTGCCTTATTAAATTTATATTATTAAAAATCGATAAGTTATGTAACATATTGCAACATATTATTTCATATTATACCATGTTTTTCATATTAATACAATATTTATTTGTAATATTCTGTATTAATATGCTGTTTTATTCCGATACCAACATATATTAACACATATTATTATATATGTAAATATCCTTTTGTGAAACAAAATAATGAAAATATAAAAGTATTAAAGACTATAATAAAATTAAACTTACTGTCAGCATCACAATTTCATACTGACAATAAGTTTAACTATAGTTAGATATTAGGCCATATATCTATGTTAAAATAACTTTTCATAAATAAAACCTAAACTTCCACTATCTATTAAAATAAAAATCCCCAAGACTATAAATATTATTGGAACAAAGATATGTTTATACTTTTCAATACCCCTCTGAACCAAATGATGTTTCGAGATCCTTAGAGCAATAAAACACCAAATTGCCACCAAAATCATAAAAATCACTATTGTTACTATAATACTCAATAAATCCATCTTTGCAAAAATGGGTATATAAATTCCAATATTATCTCCACCATTGGCAAAAGTTACACTAAACACTTTTATCACACCTGAATTAATAAATCTATTACTAGAAGTTTCTTTCTCTCCAATTTGAGTATCAGTTATTTCTTCAAGATTATTCTTCTCAATAGCTTTGCACTCTTCATTTTCTATGTTCTTCTCAGTTTCACTTTCCCTCTTATAATTTACATATTCTTTTATTCCCAAATATATGGGAGCTAGACCAAGTAAGCCTACATATTCATGAGGAATTACAGACACCCCTAATGCACCTATAATACTTATTATTATTAAAGCACCCATGCCTAAATACTGCCCAATAACTACATGGCGCGTTTTCATATCATTATTTACTCCTGAGAAAAATATCATGAGTATAAATATGTCATCAATATTGGTGCTGATAAACGAAATAAAAGCCACTATTATTGTACTAATCAATAAAATTCCCCCCTTACATAACAAGCTTTACCATGTACCAAAATTATTGAACTGCTTATTAATGTATTCTGCTATCCTTCTTCTTGTACCAGGTGAAATCTCATCAGGTAAATTATCTAAAGGAAAAAAATCAAAGGTTTCAATTTCTTTATCTGTTTTACCGCTTAAAGTAAAATTTTCTGAAATAAAGATAACTATAGTATCATTTTTACATTCATAGAAATTATTATATACACCAAAGAATTTCATATCACATAATTCGGCTCCAAGCTCTTCCTTTAATTCTCTTCTAATCCCTTCCTCGAAAGTCTCTCCCCTTTTAACTCCACCACCTGGTAAATACCATTCCTCTTGATAAGTATGTTTAACTAACAATATGTTATTGTCCACTATGAGAAGTATTCTTGCTCCAGTAGTTATAGGCTTAGTTACTCTCCAAATTGTTCGGGCTCCTATATATTTTAATTTTGAAAAAACTTTCATTATAATCCCCTCAACTTAAACTCTTTGTACTTTTGGTAAGTATGAATCTATCCTTATATAATCAACAACTTCATTATAACATGAACCCCACTTCACTTTAATATTATACATATGCCACCAATAAATTACTTATAATTAACCTATTTGCTATATATTTGTAAACAAGATAGAATATACATAATAATTTAGAAAGGAACTTGATTTTATGAATATATTATTAGATAGTTTAGATTTTCATAAAGAATATGCATTTAATACTTTAAAAGATATCATCAAAGCAGATATGCAAGTAGTGATTATACCCTTTTCTTTTCATGCCGATTGGATTCCCAATGAAGAAGCATGGGAAAAATCCTATAATAGAATTAATGGACAATATTATCAGGAGATGATTGCTCCATTTTTATCATACGGTATTAGGGAAAATAATATTGAATTTATAAATTATTATAAGGATGATACAAATACTGCAAAGAGTAAGATTGAAAAAAGCCACATGATCTTCTTTACAGGGGGTTTACCAGAAAAGATTATGAAACGCCTTAAAGAGTTCAATATATTAACTACCATAGAACAATATAGTGGAATCATAATGGGATGGAGCGCAGGAGCTATGATGCAATGCCAGAATTATTACGTATCTCCTGATAAAGATTACCCAGAATTTATATACGGAACAGGGTTAAAGGGAATCTCTGATTTCACAGTGGAAGTTCACTATAAAGGATCAGATGTTCAAATTGAAAGCATTAACAAATATATTAAAGAAACCGGAAATGACGTTTATACAACGGAAAAAGAAAGCGCTATTATTGTAGATAATGGAAGAGTTACCTTGTTGGGTAATGCAAAAAAATATGTGGGGTAAGAAAATTGATCTTACAGCAAAAATAGAGGTTGTATCAGAATGCCTAAAAACCATTCCAATACAACCTCTTTAAAGATTTTTCATTTCCTTTAACTAGCAGGCTTACATACTTGAATTTCTATTGCTGATGATTGAGGTGGAATAGAGAATGTCATCCTATCACTCAATTTAATAAATACAATATCACCTTTTGCAAAATCACCTTCTTTAACCTCTTTGCCCTCACAGTTTAAAATTTTAGTATCTGGTCCAACAACAGCCACTAATTTTTCTCTATACACCTTCTGTACTTTTATAAATCCTTCTACTAATAACATGGTATTTCCTTGGTTATCCTTATTAACTTCTAAAACCTCTCCCATAAAAATTGGTCCCATCTCCTTTGGTCTAGCCATTACTGGAATACCTATGGAAAGAATAAAAATCGTAACTAATGCTAATATTACTACTCTTTTCATTTTCATAACTTTTAAAAACCTCCTTATATAGTCTATGCAAAGTTATTTTTACACTATAGCTAAAATATTATTCTTAAAGTTATATAAGTCTCAATTAAATTTATGCATTATACAAATAGCTATATTATAAAAATTAAATTAAATAGAACTTCATATTATTACTG
>DFXM01000043.1:26126-37680 GCA_002381695.1 Clostridium sp. UBA4108
CAGCAATAATATGAAGTTCAATTCAAATAAACTATAAAAGAAAAGCCTATTTGTATCATGTAGTTTCATTATTGAAACTTATATAATATAAAAAAATAGCTCCCCTTACTTCCATTTTGTTTCCAAAACATATTTACAATTGAAAAGATTTGGTTTACAATAGATATATAACATATATTAGAAAATTCTGAAAGGAGGCTGTAAAATGTTAATTTACAAATTTAAAATTAAGAAACGTTCAAACAATGAAATATACAGTCTGCTGTCAGTAAATTATCTATATTAATTTTAGTGTAGTACATTATTTTATGTGTAGAATTTTTGACCGCAGACTCCATATCTGCGGTTTTATTATATTTCAAATAAGGAAGCTATAAATTCCTTCTATTAAATATATAGAAGACTATTATTTAGTTTATATATTTAAATTTGTATATAGTTACCGCAGAGAAAATCTGCGGTTTTTTAATTTTAGATTTTATCCCACATTTTTAGAACCTAGAATCTGTTTCATGTGGGTATATGCTTTTATTATCTTCATCTGTAGTGAGATGTTTCTCTTAAGAAAACTCCATCTGAAGGTAAGAAGCACTTAATCAGTATTTTAGCCGCAGTACAATGCATATTTTTATAGTTTGCATTGTTTCTGTGGCTTTTATATATTTACACAAAATAACATTAGGAGGAGCTAAAATGACCTTAAAGTAAGCATGCCACTGTCAGTGGTACCATTGAAATTTTGAAGTAGGAGGCTAAAAAAATGAGGTTTCGATTTTTATAGATAGAAATTAGATTAATAAGATTATATATTCATATTTTGATTGGAGGATATTTTATGATAACAGGAAATATTAATGGAATAAAAAAAGTAATGCTTGAGAAGTTAGAAAGCTTATATGAGTTAACCATAGATAATGACAGGATTTTTTCTTATGAATTAATAGAAAAAATTAACGAAATTAGTGGAACTTTAAAAAGAGAGCTGTGCATCCTTATTAATAGACGGGGCAAAATCACTGGTATTTCAGTTGGTAAAATAAGTAGTGCTGAAATCCCCTCTATGAATATTAATGATAAAAAGCTAAGTGGCTTTAGAGTAATTCATACACATCCTTCTGGTGACAGCACACTATCTTCAATGGATACTTCAGCTTTAGTAGAGTTAAAATTAGATGCCATTGCGGCTATTGGAGTTAGTGAGAATATAGAGGGTCTTAGTATAGATATAGGCTTTTGTGATATTTATAATAACAGCCTAACCTTTAAAACTCTTGAAAATTTAACCCTAGAAGATTCTTTACAATTGAATTTCAGGGATAATGTAACTTATATTGATAAAATAATTAGTAACATGAAGGAAGAATCAGATGATGTGGAGAGAGCCATTTTAGTGGGAACCGATGGTGAAGAAAGCCTGGAGGAGCTTATAGGCCTTGCTGAGGCTTGCAATGTTGTACCTGTATATAAGATTCTTCAAAAAAGCAATAAGGTAAATTCTGCTTATTATACAGGTCAGGGTAAAGTTGAGGAAATAGCTCACTTAAGGCAGCTTAAAAATGCAAATTTAGTAATATTTGATGATGAACTATCAGGTTCTCAGGTTAGAAATCTAGAAGAGGCTATAAAATGTAAAGTAATAGATAGAACTACCTTGATATTAGATATCTTTGCAAGGCGTGCTAAAACCAAGGAAGGTATATTGCAGGTTGAACTTGCTATGCTTAGCCATAAGCTTCCTAGACTAAGAGATGCCAATGCAAACCTTGCAAGAATTAAAGGCGGTGTTGGAGTAAAAGGTGGCATTGGTTCAAGAGGGCCTGGAGAGAAAAAACTTGAAACCGATAGAAGACACATAGAAAGTAGAATAGAAGAAATAAAAAATGAGTTATCTAAGGTAATGGATCAGAGAGCTGTACAAAAGGTTAAAAGAAGCAAAAACAATATAAGCAAAGTAGCTATTGTTGGATATACTAATGCAGGTAAATCCACTTTGAGAAACAATCTCTGCGAAACTTCTGCTTCAAACAATATAAACAAAGAAGGAGTTCTTGAAGCAGATATGCTTTTTGCAACCTTAGACACCACTGTTAGAGCCATAAAGCTAATGGACAATAGAAAAATTGCCCTATCTGATACTATTGGCTTTATTAGTAAACTTCCTCATGAACTTGTTGAAGCCTTTAAATCAACCTTGGAGGAAGTAGTTGAAGCTGATTTACTTTTACATGTGGTAGATGCAGCAAATGAAGAGGCTATAAAGCAAATACAATCTGTAAACCTAGTTCTTACTGAGCTTAATGCTAAAAATAAAAATACTATAATTGCACTAAACAAAATTGATAAGGCCTCTGCTAAAAATTTAGAGGAGGTAAAAGCTTTCTTAAAAGGTGAAAAAATGGTAGAAGTCAGTGCTGTAGAAGAAATAAATTTACACCAACTACTAGATATGATAGGTAATGAAATTCCAATTAAACTAGTGGAAAAAGAATTCATTATTCCCTACACTGAGCAAAAACTGATTTCCCTGCTTCATGAAAATTCTAATGTCATTAATGAAGACCATATTGAAGAAGGAACACATATCAAAGCCTTGGTCCATGAAGAAATCTATAAAAGATGTATGGACTTTGAAGTAAAAACTATAGCTAATTAATAAAGTAGTTCTTAAAAATCAAGTAGGATCTAAATAATTATTTTATCTAGCTCCTACTTCTTTTTCTATTCTTTTATGAACTTATCTGCATCATATATAGTATTTATTATTCATTTTCCATCTTGATTTTGTTAGCCTTAAATTCACTCTTAACTTCTTTCATCAATAGAGGATCTACTATTAAGTCATAACAAGTATCTGCCAATATCTTCGCGGCATACATTGTGCAATCATGAGCAGCTTTTGTTTTTCCAGCATCAATGTATTCCTTAGAATGGGAAGATGTCCCCTCCGGAACAAATGCCACACGTATACATGAACCAGGAATGTTATACATCACATTTCCAAAATCAGTTGATCCTGTCTTTTCACGGGCAGGCCTAATTGTTGGTGCATTTACAAGGTGAGCGTTGTCCATTAATATTTTATTCAAAGATAAAACCGGTATTTTACCTTGATAAGTAGGAAGTCTTTTAATGTTATATGTAGTACCAGTCATCAGTGAGGCCCCTTTAATAACATTTTCTACCCGTTCGGTTACCTTTTCCAAATAAGCGGAATTGTAACTCCTCATGCAGAACTCAGCCTCAGCTTTAGCAGGAACAACATTACTAGCTCCTCCAGCATTCAAGATAGTATAATGGAGTCTGGTATCATCTTTAGCATGTTCTCTGAGAAACTCAATGCCATTACATGCCAATAAGATTGCATCTAAAGCACTTCTTCCCTTATCAGGCATTATAGCAACGTGGGCGCTTTCGCCAAAGAAAGTTACATGAAAACTTGTCATAGCCATGCATTTAACATCTGTTGTTGTGGTTGGTGATCCATGCATCATTAGTGCAACATCTATATCCGTAAAACAACCTTCTTCTTGCATGTTAATTTTACCACCATCAGTCTCTTCAGCTGGGGTTCCATATACTACTAGTTTGTAATTCTTGTCCTTTAATAATTCCTTTATTGCAAAAGCAGCACCTAAAATGGCAGGCCCTTGCATGTGATGTCCACATCCATGTCCCATTTCTGCCAAGGCATCATATTCGCAAAGTAGCCCTATGGAAGGTCCGCCTAAACCGTTTTCATAAACCGCTCTAAAAGCTGTTTTGAGTCCAGCAATTCCAGTTTCCACTGAAAAATTATTTTCCCTTAACCGATTTGTAAGCAATTCACAAGCATGAAACTCTTCAAAACCAATCTCTGGATGGTCGAATATATCATCAGCCATGTCTGTAATATATGTACTTTTTTTATCAATATAATCACTAATTTGCTCTTTCATGTTATCCATAACTTCATCCCCTTATTGTATATTTATTATATATTAAAATGGTCCATATCCTATTAAATTTCCTACTAATATAAAGATAACTCCTATTGTTGCCCAAATTAAAACCAATGGTCCAATAAATTTCACCCATTTTGTATAGGAAATTTTTGACAGTGAAAGGTAAGCATTCATATTACCAGAAGTTGGGCTAATACAATTTGTTACACCATCACCTAATTGGAAGGCAAGTACAGCAACTTGTCTTGTAACCCCTAGCAAATCAGCCAATGGTAAGAATAATGGCATTGTTGAAGCCGCTAATCCTGAACCAGAGGAAATGAAAATATTTAAAATTGTATTCACAGCATACATGCCTATAGGAGCAACAGCTGCTGGCAATACATCTAATATTGGTAGTAATCCATTTATCATTGTGTCCAAAATCATTCCATCTTGTAATATAACTAATATTCCACGAGCAATACCTACAACTATTGCACCAAAAACCATTGCTTTAGCTCCAGTTACAAATTCTTTTGCAATTCTGTTAGGACCTAAGCCACCAACAAATCCACAAGCTATACCAATTGCAATAAATATAGGTTGCATTTCTTTAGTGTCCCATTGATAATTAATTACACCAAATATAATCCAAGCTAGTCCCATTACAAAGGTCAAAATCACAAGATAATCACGAAGTTTTGCATCTGAGCGAACTTCTCCTTCAGTTCCATTTAAAGATTCCAACTCCAAATCCCTTACAATACTTAGTTCTGGATTTGCCTTTACCTTCTTTGCATATCTCATAATATATATACATGCACTACCCAGCAGCACAATATGCAGTATGATACGAAGAGTCATTCCAGAAAAGATTGGTAACCCTGCTAGACTTTGTGATATTCCAACAGTGAAAGGATTCATAACGCCTGCAACAAAACCTGCATTTGTACCAATAGCGATCATAGCTGTTCCAACTACTGTATCATAGCCTGCTTTCCGTGCTATCATGATCCCTATAGGAATAAATGGAAGTATCTCATTGGACATACCTATGGCTGCTCCACCTAGTGAAAAAACAAACATTACTATTGGAATTATGAAACCAGTCCGCCCTTTCAGTGAGTAAATAAGTTTCCCAATAAGAACATCAATGGCACCCGTTCCTGTAACTATTTGAAAAGCCCCTCCAACAATAAATATGAAGAAGATTAATTCTGCTGTTTTCATTAATCCAGCAGGAACAGCATTTAAAATATCCATAATTCCAGCGGCCTTAGTTTCAACATATTTAAAAGAACCTGGATCAACAACGGTTATTCCTTGACTATTCTCTATTCTTGTATACTCTCCAGACGGAATAATATATGTTAAAACAGCAGCAACAAGAATCATTGAAAAAATAATAACATATGAATGCGGTATTTTTATTTCTTTCCTTTTTTTAAGTTCCAACTTTAACACTCCTTATAGTCTCTATATTTTTTAAAATACAGCATGGATTTTCTTAAATCATAAATATTATCACATCTCCAATCTCTAAAATTAACTTCTTTCTTCTAAAATCATTATCTGGTTTGAGAAATACAAATTTATTGAATTTTCCGATATGTTTTAGTATAATGTGTGATAAATAATAGTTCAAATTAAATATATTTACTATAATATTTGAAATAATCTAATCGAGGTGTTTTAAATGGACTTAAGAGAACAAAGGTATGTTCTTGCAATCGCAAAATTTGGAAGCATTAAGCTTGCTTCGGAGGAACTTAACATAACCCCCCCTACTCTTAGTATTTTTCTTAGTAATTTAGAATCTAATCTAGGCACATTATTATTTGACAGACTTGGTAAAAAATTTGTTCCAACAGAAGTTGGCCGCCTTTACATTGAAAGTGCACAAAAAATCCTAAACATTGCAAATAATTGTGAGGCAGCGATTAATGATTACATTAGTGGCTCAACCGGTACTATAAGATTCGGAATACATTCTCGTAGAACTTTATACTTATTGCCAGAATCTCTATCAATCTTTTCAAAGCTATATCCTAAGGTCAGCGTTATTAGTTATGAAGAGGACACTACACAGATGTATAAATTATTACTAGATGGAGAATTAGATTTTATCATTCATAATCAAATAAACCATGACCCGGTATTAGAATATCAGCCACTATATTCAGATAGATTGGTGGTAGTTACAAACTCAAGTCATAAAAACAATTCATTAGCTGTGAGATTACCAAGAGAAACCTTGCCTTGGATAGATTTATCCTTATTTAATGGTGAGCGATTTATATTGCAAAAGCCTAGGCAGGCTTGTCGAATCTATTCTGACAAAGCCATAGCTTATTCAAAAGCAGTACCTTCAGGCACTTTCACAATTGAGAACATGGAAGCGGCGGCACAATTAGCGGCAGAAGGCCTCGGTATAGCATTCGGCTATCTTAATTATGTAAAAACATACAAGTACACAAAACCTACTAAATATTTTTTGGTGGGAGATCCAAATGTTTCAGTTAAATACTACATAGTTCGAAGGAAAGATAAATGCTTACCTAAATTTGTAAGTGAATATATTGATATTTTACGAAACGTCACAAATAAGTTTTAGAGCATAAATATAGGATATATGCAAAGCTCTGCATATACCCTATATTAGTTATACTCTAATATGTTATTATGCTTATTTAAACTGACAAAATATCACTCTGCTTTGTATACTACAAAATGTTTGAATTCCCCTTGAAAGCCCTTCTGGCTTATATGCTATAATTTTAACATTTTCGGGAGTAGTTATTATCTTATACCTTCATTTCCTTTATCTTCTTCTGAGCCTATGGTAGTTAAATAAATACTACCAAATTAATTATCGACATAAGTATTGACTCTAACCCAAGGTTAGGATTTAAAATAACCTTGAAAGGCGGTGAAATCTTGAAAATTAGTGAGTTTGCTAAAAGATCAGGAGTAACTGTAAAAACATTGCTTCATTATGATAAGATTGGGCTGTTACAGCCAACTTTAAAAACGGAAGCTGGTTATAGGATTTATTGTGATGAAGATTTTATCAGATTACAACAAATTACTACACTAAAATTTATTGGGTTATCACTTGAAGAAATAAAACAACTTATAAATGAAAATGGTCAAAGCATAGAAAATATAATTAATGTTCAAACTAGGGCATTAGAAGAAAAGAGAAATCATATTGAGTCAGTTATTACTGCTCTAAATAAAGCCAAAAGACAAATACAAAATAATAGCTTTTTAGATGTTCAGCAACTTATTGATATTATCAAGATAACAAATATGGAAACAAGGGCAAAACAGAGATTTAATGACGCAAGTAACAAATATGTTACTGATAGTTATTACTGGCGGTCTAAAACTGCAGAACTTATAAATGAATTAGTTAAGCCCACCATGGATGATGTTGTACTAGATTTAGGGTGTGGTACTGGAAAACAAATTATTGAGCTATCTAGAAAAGTAAAATTAGCTATTGGGGTAGATATTAGTGATGGAATGATTAGACAAGCTAAAAATAATATTGAAACCGAAAAAATAAATAATATTGAACTTTATATAGGAACATTTGAAGAACCTAACTTGAGTGTAGATTTGGATAAAAAATGTGTAACAAAAATCATTTCAAATTATGCTCTACATCATCTAACTACAATATACAAACAAAAGGCGATTGAAAAAATGGTTAATATAGGCGGAGAAAATTTACAGAGCATTATTATTGGCGATTTAATGTTTTTTGAAAATCCTAACGATTATAGCGAAGATTTTTCTTTAGTGGGCTATGGACCAGAAGTAGATTTTCCATCAAGCGCTGAGGAATTAATGAATTGCTTTATAAATTTTGATTTTACTGTTGAAGTACACAAGCTACATCCACTTGTAGGGGTTTTAGTTGCTAATAGAAATATCATAAATAATCAAAAGTAAATCAATTTGAACAAACACATTCTTATAATAATATTAGGCTATGTTTTGACATAGTGTTGAAATATAGCCTAATAAAAATTATAGGTGGGATTGTCCACCTATAATGCTCAATATACGAATATTATGTGCTTAACTATACTTTTATATCTTGGTTAATTTTTATAGTGCATTATTTAGAACTTTAAATTTTTATATAGCTAATACTATTTCCATGATTTTTTATTATAAATTCTAAATCTTGTGGACAAATCCAAACAGTCGCTGTATTATCATTTGGATGAACTCCAATGCGTTCAAATAATAAAATATCTTTATCAAAAACCACATGAACCCTACAATCAGTATCATTTAGAATTCCCAATGGAGTTACAGAGCCTTTGCTTAATTCCATATATTTTTTCAAGTCTTCTTCTGACGCAAAACTTAACGGTCTACAATTTAGTTCATTTCTAATTTCTTTCAAATTCACTTGCTTATTTTTTTGAAGAACTATCAAAAAATATATTTTCTTTTTATCATCTCGAACAAATAAGTTTTTAACTACTTCATTATTGCTGTCAATATTTAATTTATCCATTTCATCTATAGTATATACTGCTGGATGTTCAATAATATCATATTGAACATTCATACTTTCCATAGCATCAATTACTTTCTTGCGAATATTATTCATTTGCTATTTTCCTCCTACCTATCAAATATATCTCTTATGGGTTTTCTTCACAATAAATTACTATTGTTCATTAGATTATAGTTTTTAATAACACTTATCATAACATAATTTACAAAATATCACACATACTATACATACATTAGCTCTCTATTTTTCAAATCTTTTATTTTGATATATGAATGGGTTACATTGCTTTGAACCATAAAGTTCTTAGCCTTTATTATCTCTTTATCCGTATCAAATATTTGAAGCCATTTGAACCACTTAATATAATTGCTTATATATTTTGTTGCAACACCATTAAACCTATTCATCCATTTCTTTAAATTGCTATGGAGAGCATTAATATGTTGAATATGATACAATCCTTCTTTATGTTTTCCTCTTTTTATACGTTTATGTTCTAATGATAAATCATTTGCAAATTTAATATAACTTTTATGACTATCAGTACAAAGTATAGAACCATTTGCTATATGTCCATCATATAATGTTTCTAATTCATTAGATGTAATTCTACCTTTACATGCTGGTTCCATAATTAAATTACCTTGCCTATCAATAGCAGTAGCAATGCAAACTTGTTCCTTGGAGATACCCCTTTTCTTAACTTGTTTATGAACCTAAGACCTTCAACTCTTATACTAAAAAAGTCTACGTCATTTATGGTACAGTTCACCGTAACGGGTATAACGTAGACTATTCTTAAGCTATCCATTAAAAATAGAATCTGAATACTTAGCAATAATTTTCTCATTAATCATTGCTAAACAACTTTTTATGGCAATTGAATCTTTTTTATTTTTATTTATTATCATATATATTTTCCGCAAAGGTGGGGTTGAATCTTTTATTTTTACATGAAGGAGCTCTCCACTTTCTAACTCCTCCATAACATATGATTTAGTAACAAATGCATAGCCAAAACCTTCCTTAACGAAATCCGTTACATAGAAGTTTTCATCAACTGAAAATTTTAATAAAGGGCTATCTCCAAATAATTTACTAAGCCATATAAAAAACTCTTCTCCTAAATCTACATAAAGCAATGGTAAATGTATTAGATCTGAGTATGAGATTTCTGTTTTAGATCTTATTTCATTTTTAGGACTTGTTACTAAGATTATTTCATCCTCAAAAAAATCAATAACCTCAAGTTTACTTGATTTTGATTTTGTATAAACAAATCCAATGTCTAATATGCCATCATTTAATAGCTTTATGATTTCTTCTGAATGATTAACCTTAAGTTTTATGGCAATGTTAGGAAACATGGTAAAATATTTTTTCAGTATATGTGAAATCACTCCTTTATAAATAGAGTCTGGCATTCCCAAAGCTAACCTATCCTCATATATTCCTACAGCTCTAGCTTTTATTATGCCGTCTTTTTTTAACATAAGTATTCTCTTTGCATATGGTAAAAAAGCCTCTCCAGACTTTGTAAGCTTTACATTTTTATTATCTCTTAAAAATAGTTCCTTCCCAACAAATTTCTCAAGTTCACTTATTCTTTTTGAAACTGTGGATTGAACTAAATATTGTTCCTCAGCAGTTTTAGTAAAGTTACCATTCTCTGCAAGAACCACAAAGGTTTCCAATGACTCAATGTTCATAATAAGTACCTCCTGTTGCTATGAAATATTTCGATTATTACCATTAATATAATTCGTTTTTAACATTAAGATTCCTTTATTATACTATAAGTGTAAATTATAACAATGTTGGAGGGATGAATTCATGGATAGAAAAGTTACAAGGAAAATAAAGATTGGAAATATATATGTAGGCGGTGATTCAAAAATATCGGTTCAATCTATGACTAATACAGATACTAGAAATATAGAAGCAACAGTAAAACAAATTCTTAGCTTAGAAGAAGTAGGCTGTGACATTGTGAGGTGTGCAGTGATAGATATAGAAGCCGCAGAAGCTTTAAAGGATATAGTAACTCAGATAAATATTCCTTTAGTAGCGGATATACATTTTGATTACAGATTAGCACTTAAAGCTATAGATAGCGGTGTTGCTGCATTGAGGCTAAATCCAGGTAACATCGGAAGTATCGATAGAATAAAAAAAGTAGCTGATGCTGCAAAGAGTAAAGGTATACCTATTAGAATAGGCGTTAATTCAGGATCATTAGAAAAGGATATCTTAGAAAAATATACAAAGGTTTGCCCTGAGGCATTAGTTGAAAGTGCATTAAGACATGTAAGAATATTAGAGAACCTAGACTTTTACGATATATGCATTTCAATAAAATCTTCTGATGTAAATACTACAATAGAATGCAATCGAATGATTTCAAAAAAAGTAGACTATCCTCTTCATTTGGGAGTTACAGAATCAGGAACGTTATGGAATGGAACTATAAAATCCAGCATAGGTATAGGAACTCTTTTAACAGAAGGAATTGGAGATACCATAAGAGCTTCCCTTACTGGTAATGTACTAGATGAAGTTAAAGTAGGTCATGATATTCTTAAAGCACTAGGACATATAGAGGAAGGCATTAAGTTTATATCTTGCCCTACCTGTGGGAGAACTCAAATAAATCTCATAAAAATAGCTGAAGAAGTAGAAAGAAGATTATCAACCTGTGAAAAAAACTTAAAGGTAGCAATAATGGGCTGCGTAGTGAACGGACCTGGTGAAGCTAGAGACGCAGATATTGGTATTGCTGGCGGTAAGGGGGAAGGACTGATCTTTAAAAAGGGGCAAATTATAAAAAAAGTTAAAGAAGATGAGTTAGTGGACGAGTTGATGAATGAAATTCACAAATTCTAGTGAAAGAGGGCTTTTTCATGGAGCTATTTACCAAACTATCTGCAAGTGCAATGATTTCAAGAATATAAATTAAAAATAGAGTTGTAATGTTCGGTAGAAATGTACTTAGTTTTCTATCAAATCCACAACTCTATTATACAAGGCTTTATTTTAAATGATTGTTGATTTTAGAACTACATATTATTACGAAGCAAACCATTTGCAGGAA
>DFXM01000043.1:37694-41207 GCA_002381695.1 Clostridium sp. UBA4108
GTTCATTATCAACACTATATTACTTATCTCTATCTATTTTTGATGTAGAAAATTGTTTTTAATCCTATACACCCTTTTTAAATATTCTCAATAAACGCAAGTAGTGATTAGCCTCACGTAAAGTATGGTCTCCCAATAAAGGTATTATTATGGACTTAATTTTACATTCTAATATTCCTTGTGTGCCTTGTGCCTTGAATTTACGGATTTCCATTGTTGCTTTAAGACTGTCTTCTGTAACTTCAGAAATTGACATTTGATTATCCATGGCCTCTTTTGCCTCTTCTGTCAACTCATCAAATTCATTTCCAAAATTATTTGCTACATTTATAAGCTCGTTTTCAGTAGGATCAAGAAGTCCTCGAATAAATTTTGAGTGTTCTGCCATAATTCTATTCCAGAAAGTCTCTTGCTCATAAGCTTCTTGTTCCAAGTTTATTTCTTCCCTATTTTGCAATCTGTAAATCATCTGAAAATAAAACTTTGCTTCCCTTAAAATATGATCAATAAGTAAAGGGTAATTTACTGTAAATATTTTACAGGATGTAACATCTGATAATATCATTTTCTTGAACTTTGCTAAGGCTTTAACTAACTCCATTGCTCTCTCATTAATCATGCATACTCTTTGTTCTAACCTTTTATTGACTTTCATTAAGCTGCCACACATCAAATCCTCTTCTGCTTCAGTCAAACTGGTAGGAATATTTACTCCTGTAAAATATGATGAAGCCATTTCAGCATCTAATGTAAATTGTGTTACCACTTCGCCAGAGTTTAAGACACTATGGCTTATAACACCATTGGAAAGAGATATAACATCCCCTAATAGTTTGTCGAACTCCCTTCTAAAAGTATCTGCTTGATTCATAAGCTTTGAATCCTTTGGTGTAAAACCTACTTGTAAAAAAAATGAATGTTCTTTCATAATCCTAGCAAAAAAAAGGTGTAATTCCAGTGATTGTTGTATAAATTGGGTACTAGATAACATAATTTACCTCTCTTAATATATGAATATTTACTTATACCATTATATTAACTTGATGCATAAAATGTTACTTTTACTATGGTTTACAAGTTTACACAAATACATATAAATAATTATTAGTACGAACTAAAATTAAACCCACCTTCATAATCTCATGTATATTGACTAAGGATTACAACAGCTTTTCTTTCTTACAAATTCTTTGAACCGTAAATTTTCCGGTAGTAACAGCAACAGGTAACCCTCCCGGCGGTTGTAGCCATTGTCCTGTGAGGTAACAATTTTTTAAGCCTTTGATTTTTCCCGAATGCATCATCATTTTTGATTTTGGTGTCATCATGAAAGACATCCATGCTCCATGATAAGCACCTGTATAACGGGCATAGGTCATTGGAGTAGCCACATCAAGTAATGTGATCTTTCCCTGAAGCTCAGGAAAACGCATTTCAAATCTTAACTGCATTTCATTTGCAATTCTTTGCTTTTCTTTGTAATAAGCCTCTTTATTTTCATAGAGCTTTTCCCAATACAAATAGTCCTTGTCTGACTGATTGATATTTATAATCATCAAGGTGCAGTCTTTTGGTGCAAATGCTGGTTCGTAAGAATAATTCCTTATGCCCATAGTTGTAAAATCTGTTACACCAACATGATAGGAATCTGTTTCAAAAGTAACAGAACAGGGATACTGGCTTAAATCAGCAGATACGCCAAAGGATACCATCACACTTGTAGGCAATGAATAATCTATTGGATTTTTATACCGCATTTCAAATTTTTCATCTTTGTATTTGCCTTTCAACAATTTTTCAAAAGTAACATGAGTATCACAAGCTGCAATGATATAATCCGCATTCACGGTTGTTCCATTGGATAAACCAATTGCGGTTGCCAGATTATTCTTAGTGATAATTTCCTCTACGGAAATATTTGTAAATACTTTGCCACCCAGCTCTAGATAACGCTTTTCCATTCGAAGTGCCATTTCTCTGCTTCCGCCTCTTGGGATCGCACCACTTCCACTCGCGAAAGTACCCAAACCAAATATAAATGCAACAATACTGTATCCGTCTGGCATACACGTTGAGAACATCTTTTTTAGTGCAGGGTGATGAAAGCGGCTTGCATACTCACCACAGCTTATTTTAACATTCCTGCTCATTACACCTCCTGCACCTTTCATTGCTTTTCCAAGTTTTATTAATTCCTTTAGTGGCAACATGCTAACGGGCATTTTAGCAGGCATTTCCATAGACTGCACACCGCGAGCATCCTGTATCATCTTTTTGATTTCATCACTGTCTTTGGGTGAAATTGCAATCAATTCAGACTGCAAACGATTCAAATCCTTCCATAAAGTAATAGAAACACCATCAATTTCATAAGTTCCAAAATTGTCAAGCTGAATGATTTCAATGTGATCACCTAAGGCACCGACATTTCTCCATACTTCGTGTAGGTCAGAGCCTTCCATTGTACCTGTCAGCCATTGGATACAGCCGTCAATATGATAGCCCTGTCTATCCCAACCTGTGCATTGCCCGCCGACAATGCTGTGCTTTTCATAAATTACACTTTCGAAGCCGTATTGCTGTGCATAAATACCTGCGGAAAGTCCAGCGATTCCACCGCCAATAATAGCTATTTTCTTCATAGTTTTACACCTACTTTCTTAATATATCTACAATCCAATCTGGGTTAGCCCATGGTGTATCAGAGTGAATTTTAGATTCATTATAACATTAATATAATGTTATAAAATATAATATTATACATAAAATAACAATTATATCTGAGGATACCCAAATAAAAATCATGGATGCAATGGGTTTCTACCATTACATCCATGATTTTTTAATTAACAGGCCTACATGATTGAATTTTTATTGCTGGTGATTGAGGTGGAATAGAGCTAGTCATTACTTGACTTAACCTAATAAATACAATATCACCTTTTGCAAAATCACCTTTTTTAGACTCTTTACCTTCACAATCTAAAATTTTAGTGTCTGGTCCGACAACGGCAACTAATTTTTCCTTATACACCTTTTGTCCTCTTATGTATCCCTCTGCTAATACCATTATATTTCCTTGGTTATCTTTATTGACTTCTAAAACCTCTCCCATAAATATTGGCCCCATATTCTTTGGCTTAGCCATTACTGGAATGCCTATTGAAAGAATAAAAAGAGTAACTAAAGCTAACATCATTATCTTCTTGATTTTCATAACTTTCAAATACCTCCTCTATATACTTTATATAAAGTTATTTTACACTATCAGTAAAATATTATTCTTGGCATAAATATCCAAGTTGGTTATATTTCCCATTATAATACTCCATAAAATTTTCAGCAACTATAATTACTGCTAGTACTTATTATGAAGTCCAATTTCAACATTTTATTAGTATTTGTTTTAAATTAATGTTGATTTTAGAATTACATATTATTGCGAAGATCACTCTGTGTAAGTTCAACTAAAGTTTGATGACAACATCAAACTAAGTTTACACTTAAACCATT
>DFXM01000043.1:41239-51101 GCA_002381695.1 Clostridium sp. UBA4108
TCATTATCAACACTATATTAAATATGACCTACATTATAGAATCCCTGTAAATATTAAATCATATAACCTAGATTTAATGAATAATATATTATAGTATTAATTTTTAGGTGGTTAATTTGGCAGTTTGTAATAATCTCTTTTACGATCCAGCTTATTTTAATTTTTTTGTGAATTATTCAGGAAATTTTTTAGCAGAAATCGAAGCCATAGATTATGCTTGCGGTTATATTATAAATGATGCATTTGCAATAGTAGCTGTAAAAGCTGATATGTTAGCGGAGTTTCTTCAAGCAGTTCCTAGTGTTAAATACGTTGATAAAGTTGATCCATTTACTCTTCAAGAAAATCTTACTGCTGGCCCATCTATTCCTCAAGATGCAGCAGTTACACCTCTTGAAGCTGCTCAAATTAGAAAAGTTCAAAACAATCCAGCCATAAATGTTACTGGAAAAGGTGTAGTTATTGGTGTTATAGATACAGGTATTGATTATTTAAATGATGCCTTTTTATACCCTGATGGAACCACAAGAATACAAAGCATATGGGATCAATCAATTCAGGAGACCACTTCTGTTGGAGTTCCCTTTGGTGCTATTTATAATAGAGATCAAATAAATGCTGCTATTAATTTAAGAAATAGTGGTGGAGACCCTTATACTATAGTACCTAGCAGAGATGAACTTGGTCATGGAACTAGAATGACCGGAATTATGGCTGCTAGCGGGAATGATGGAAAGTTCAAAGGAGCTGCCCCTGAATGTGAGTTTGTCATTGTAAAGCTTAAGAGGTATGCCTATTATGAAGCTTTTTTTATTGAAGCAGCTAATACTAATATACCATTATACGCAGTTTCAGATATAGCTGTTGCCCTAGACTATCTATATAAAACATTCCTAGTAAGTACATTTCCTATGATTATATTTATTGGATTAGGTTCTAATTTTGGATCTCATACTGGGTTATCTCTCATATCAAAATTTATAAACATATTAGCTGTAAGTAATAACTTCATTATTGTGTGTGGTACAGGAAATGAAGGAAATAGTCGTACACACTCAACAGGAGCTATGACAGGTGTTGGACGTCAGGGACGTGGTATTACGGAATTAAAGATAGCTAATCTTAAGAACCTAGTATTTCAAATTTGGCCTAAATATCCTAATAAAGCTCTGTTAGGTATATCAAGCCCATCTGGAGAAAGTTTAGATATAATAAATCCAACAGCAACAAATCAAGTTACCGTTAACTTTAGCTATGAAAATACACGGGTACTAATAAGATATTTCTATCCTTTTGATTTGGGGGGTGGACAATTAATTCAGATAGAGATGTATAATCTTCAAGAAGGAATTTGGACATTTTATCTTACTGGTGAATATATTACTGATGGCCGTTATGATGCCTGGCTACCTCAACGAAATATTATAGGTGAAGGAACAGAATTTGGAAGTATAAACCAGCTTAATACATTAACTATTCCAAGCACTGGACAATCTTTGATTTCAGTTGGCTTTTATAATCAGACTAATGATACTGCTGTTGCTGACTCTGGAAGAGGGTATACTATTGACGGACAGATTGCTCCGCTAATTGTTGCTGGTGGAATAAATCAGCCAACTGTTGATGTTGGAGGAGGAACTACTATTGTTAGTGGAAGTAGTGTTGCTACAGCTGTTGTTGCTGGAGGGTGTGCATTATTTTTAGAATGGGCGGTTACAGGATATCTAGGTTCCATAAATGTACAAGGTCTAAAAGGAATATTAGCTCAAACTGCAATCAGGCAAAAAGGAAGTATTTATCCTGTTCCAACCTATGGATACGGAAGATTTGACTTAGAAAATACTTTTAAAGCAGTACGTTGATTATCTTGCTTTATTTTTTATCTTAAAAATTTAAGGTTCTTATTAATAACCGAGCTAGTATCTACTTTCAATATCATAGATATGTTAATGCCAATAAATAAAATAAGATTATTATTAAAAATATTAAATCATATAGCCTATATTTAAGGAATAGTATATTATAGTATTAATTTTTAGGTGGTTAATTTGGCAGTTTGTAATAATCTCTTTTACGATCCAACTTATCTTAACTTTTTTGTAAATTATTCAGGAGATCTTGTAGCAGAAGTTGAAGCAATAAATTATGCTTGTAGTTATATCATAAATAATGCATTTGCAATAGTAGCTGTAAAAGCTGATATGTTAGCGGAATTTCTTCAAGCAGTTCCTAGTGCTAAATACATTGATAAAATTGATCCGTTTACTCTTCAAGAAAATCTTACTGCTAACCTATCTATGTATCAAGATCCAGCAGTTACACCTCTTGAAGCTGCTCAAATAAGAAAAGTTCAAAACAACCCAGCTATACATGTTACTGGAAAAGGTGTAGTTATTGGTGTTATAGATACAGGTATCGATTATCTAAATAATGCCTTTTTATACCCTGATGGAACCACAAGAATACAAAGCATATGGGATCAATCTATTCAACAGACTACTTCTGAAGGAGTACCTTTTGGGGTTGTTTATACTAGAGAACAAATAAATGCTGCCATTAATTTAAAAAATAGTGGTGGAGATCCCTATACCATAGTACCTAGTAGAGATGAACTTGGCCATGGAACTAGAATGACTGGAATTATGGCTGCTAGCGGGAATGATGGTAACTTCAAAGGGGCTGCACCTGAATGTGAATTAGTTGTTGTAAAACTTAAGAGGTACGCCTACTATGAAGCTTTTTTCGTAGAGGCAGCTAGTACTAATGTACCATTATATGCAACTTCAGATATAGCTGTTGCCCTAGACTATCTATATAAAATATTTCTAGCAAGTAATCTTCCTATGATCATATTTCTTGGATTAGGTTCTAATTTTGGGTCTCATTCGGGGACATCTCTGATAACAATATTTATAAATTTATTATCTGTAAGTGATAACTTCATTATCGTGTGCGGCACAGGAAATGAAGGAAATAGTCGCACACACACAACAGGATTTATATCAAGTGTTGGACGCCAGGGCCGAGGTATTATAGAATTAGAGATAGCTAATCTTAGAAACCTTATATTTCAAATTTGGCTTAAATATCCTAATAAAGCCCTTTTAGGCATATCAACTCCATCTGGGGAAAGCTTAGATATAATAAATCCAACAGAGAGTAATCAAGTTACTATTAATTTTAGTTATGAAAATACACAGGTATTGGTAAGATATTTTTATCCCTTTGATTTGGGCGGTGGAGAATTGATTCAGATACAGATGTATAATCTTCAAAAAGGAATTTGGACATTTTATCTTACTGGTGAATATATTACTGATGGTCGTTATGATTCATGGCTACCTCAACGAATAATTATAGGTGAAGGCACACAATTTGGAAGTGTAAACCAGCTTAATACATTAACTGTTCCAAGCACTGGACAATCTTTGATTTCAGTTGGCTATTATAATCAGACTAATGATACTGCTGTTGCTGATTCTGGAAGAGGATTTACTACTGACGGACACATTGCTCCACTAATTGTTGCTGGTGGAATAGAGCAGCCAACTGTTGATGTTGGAGGAGGAATGACTATTATTAGTGGAAGTAGTGTTGCTACAGCTGTAGTTGCTGGAGGGTGTGCATTGTTTTTAGAATGGGCACTTACAGGCTATAAAGGTAGCTTAAATGTACAGAGTCTAAAAGGAATATTAGCTCAAACTGCAGTTAGAGAAAAGGGAGCTGTATACCCACTTCCTACTTATGGATACGGAAGATTTGACTTAGAAAATACTTTTAAAGCAGTACGTTGATTATCTTGCTTTATTTTTCTATCTTAAAAATTTAAGATCCTTATTAATAACCGAGCTAGTATCTACTTTCAATATTATAGATATGTTAATGACAATAAATAAAATAAGATCATTATTAAAAATATTAAATCATATAACCTATATTTAAGGAATAGTATATTATAGTATTAATTTTTAGGTGGTTAATTTGGCAGTTTGTAATAATCTCTTTTATGATCCAGCTTACTTTAATTTTTTTGTGAATTATTCAGGAAACCTTTTAGCAGAAATCGAATCCCTAGATTATGCTTGTGGCTATATTATAGATGATTCATTTGCAATAGTGGCTGTAAAAGCTGATATGTTAGCAGCATTTCTTCAAGCAGTTCCTAGTCTTAAATATGTTGATAAAGTTAATCCATTTACTCTTCAAGAAAATCTTACTAATGATCTATCTATATCTCAAGATGCAGCAGTTACACCTCTTGAAGCTGCTCAAATCAGAAAAGTTCAAAACAATCCAGCTATACATGTTACTGGAAAAGGTGTAGTTATTGGTGTTATAGATACAGGTATAGATTATCTGAATAATGCCTTTTTATTCCCTGATGGAACCACAAGAATACAAAGCATATGGGATCAATCTATTCAACAGACTACTTCTGAAGGAGTACCTTTTGGTGTTGTTTATACTAGAGAACAAATAAATGCTGCTATTAATCTAAGAAATAGTGGTGGAGACCCCTATACCATAGTACCTAGTAGAGATGAACTTGGTCATGGAACTAGAATGACAGGAATTATGGCTGCTAGTGGGAATGCTGAGAACTTCAAAGGGGCTGCACCTGAATGCGAATTAATTGTCATAAAACTTAAGCAGTATGCCTACTATAAAGCTTTTTTCTTAGAGGCAGCTAATACTAATGTCCCATTATATTCAGGTGCAGATATAGCTGTTGCCCTAGACTATCTATATAAAATATTTCTAGCAAGTAATTTTCCTATGATTATATTTCTTGGAGTAGGTTCTAATTTTGGATCTCATTCGGGGGGATCTCTGATATCAAAATTTATAAATATATTATCTGTAAGTGATGACTTCATTATCGTGTGTGGCACAGGAAATGAAGGAAATAGCCGCACACACACAACAGGAGCTATAACAAGTATTGGACGCCAGGGGCGAGGTATTATGGAATTAGAGATAGCTAATCTTAAAAATCTTGTATTTCAAATTTGGCTTAAATATCCTAATAAAGCCCTGTTAGGTATATCAACTCCATCTGGGGAAAGCTTAGATATCATAAATCCAACAGAAAGTAATCAAGTTACTATTAATTTTAGTTATGAAAATACACGGGTATTAATAAGATATTTTTATCCCTTTGATTTGGGCGGTGGAGAATTAATCCAGATAGAGATGTATAATCTTCAAGAAGGAATTTGGACATTTTATCTTACTGGTGAATATATTACTGATGGTCGTTATGATTCATGGTTACCTCAACGAAATATTATAGGTGAAGGAACACAATTTGGAAGTGTAAACCAGCTTAATACATTAACTACTCCAAGCACTGGACAATCTTTGATTTCAGTTGGCTATTATAATCAGACTAATGATACTGCTGTTGCTGACTCTGGAAGAGGATATACTATTGACGGACACATTGCTCCACTAATTGTTGCTGGTGGAATAGAGCAGCCAACTGTTGATGTTGGAGGAGGAATTGCTATTGTTAGTGGAAGTAGTGTTGCTACAGCTGTAGTTGCTGGAGGGTGTGCATTGTTTTTAGAATGGTCAATTACAGGCTATAAAGGTAGCTTAAATGTACAGAGTCTAAAAGGAATATTAGCTCAAACTGCAGTTAGAGAAAAGGGAAATATTTATCCTCTTCCAACCTATGGTTACGGAAGATTTGACTTAGAAAATACTTTTAAAGCAGTACGTTGAGGGCATAGTGAGATAATTTTGTCGATACTTTTAGAAAAATTGTAGATTAATTTATTACTTAGAGTTTTCTCACTATATAGATAAATCAGTTGAAACTTAAGCCATGAGCTAATCTAAATAACCCATGGCTTTAATTCTATTTCCTATTCTCTATTATATATTCCATAACTTTTCTACAAGTATCATAGGAATCTAATCCTATGATTTCTATATCACATTTAACCTCTTTGCACGCTCCTCCACCTACTCCAATAACTCTTCTAGCGGTTCCTAGGGCATATTGATGTGGCATAAGAATTCCCCATCCAAAAGCTCTATTTAAATACTTAGCAGCCAGCTCATCTGTGGAGTTGCTGACTATAACTACTGTATCTATAGCATATTCAGGTGTGTTATCTGCACTAAAATTAACCCTACTATCTATACCATTAGCTATTGCCTGTCCTACTTTATCATAACCCAGTTTGGTATATAGCTGGCAATCCACCTTACTCTCTAAAAAGAAACACTCCACTATCATAGCATTCATCTTTGTTTCGTTAAGTTCATATAAGGATTTACCCTCAGTGCTCATATACTTTATTCCCCTGCTTTTAAAACCTAAAGCTTGCAAGTTTTCTAATACACCCTTAGCTTTTTCCATAGCTAAAGTGGAATTTTTATCATACACCCACACTTCACAGCCCATAGGGTGATTTTGCACCTCATCGTAGCATTTGTTTAAATGAATACTAAAGAAAAAGTCTACCTTATTACTATTAGCCTTATCTACGCCATATTTTAAGTCCTCAAGCTGCTTTAATGGATTATGATAGGGTGTGCAATCAACTACAGCATTCTGTGTTTTTAAATACTTTACACAGGAAGTAAATATCTTTTTATCTTCTACCACCTCATCTAATATACCCTTTGCACCCCTGCATTTTTCATTGTGACCTGACCTACATCCTAGTTTCATCTTACCTCTCTCCTTCCTTATACTTTAATTTAATAACTACGGTTTGTATACTGTTGATAAGAAGATTTATTCTTTTTTCATGAATATCTATTTGATGTTTTAATAATTCTTCATTCATCGCTTCACCTCACTAAAAATGAAAATTAAAAAAAGACTATATCTAGTCTCTATTTCGTCTTTGAAATTATTAAATTTTAAATTCTTGATGTTATTTATTCGCTTACACTTAAGCCTATTCTCCAATGTTTTTTTGTATCCATAGCTGAGTAATATAAATAATATTTATCTTCTATTTTTAGCATACAAGATCTATACAACGTTCCATTATCAAAAGCATTTCTATTTGTAGAACAACTCATAATTTTTTTTAGAGGATCAAAATTAATTCCGTCCCTTGAAGTACTATAGTATAAATTCTGCTTATTAAATTCCCTGGCAAAATATCCATTAATCACTATCTCATATCCTACATCTGTCTTTATTAAGTCTTGATGCCAAATTTTAAAGCTTTTGCTAATGCTTTCAAAATTGCATTTCAATACCTTTGAAAAGTTTTCCCAATCAGTTGTTTCAGTATAGTATAAATTCCCATCATAATTTGAAAACCAAACTTTATACCTTCCATCTTCATAATTTATTATTGGAGATAGATAATCATAGTTTCCACCTAAAGTATCCTTATCTAGAATCAACTGTTTATCAGTCCAGTTTACACCATCTAAACTTCTAGTTACATACACCTTGCTTTCATAATTATTAGGTCCATTTCCGTTTTTATTTCCTGGATTATATCTAAAATATACCTCTAAATAATTATTAGAAAAACAAAGATGTATATCAGAATAGTGCCCTCCCCTTGCCACGTCTTCTGGAATAAATAAAGGTTTATTATTTTTATTTAAAAATTGAAAATTTATTCCGTCATTACTAACTAGAGTCTGTGGATTTTCAAAATCATCATTTCCATAAGGATATGGAGTTATCCCCATCCAATATTTATATCCATTCCATCCTTTATTAAAATATAATACCTTTGGATGAACTGCTTGATTACTTCCATCATAAGTAGGTGTATTTATAGGCTTATTCGCATTTTTAAACATTTTATCACAATTCTCTATATCTACTGTATTTTCATTTATTGTATCTTCTTTACTAGCTATAATTGCATAGCCTCTGTGTGTAGTAGAGATTATTAATAATAGAAATATTAGTAATATGGAAAACCATCTCATATATCTTTTGTCCATAATATCACCTCTTTAATAGATTATGCAACATATGGTTAATAGTACATTATAATCATCTACTTAGCCACGCTAGATTCCATTAACACATGATAAACACGCTATTATTTATAAAATAGATAATAGCTATTGATAAAATAACAATAATCCCATATTTCTTCATATAGTTTATCCTAATCTTTATCATTATTATGCTATTCTCCCATTAATTTTATTACAACTTATATATTCTAAACAAAATTATTGGTAAGATATAAGGCAGTAGCCATAATGACCGTAAAAGTCACTATGGCTACTGCCTTATACAGAAAACCTTGATGTTCAACTATTTCTATTTTGCATTAATAACTTGATGTTCCACTATTTCTATTTGGCATCGATAACCTGATGTGCCATTTCAACTAATTCATCTTGTGATAGATCAGAATCCATTGCTAAGAAAGAATAGTTAATTCCATCTTGCATCCAATTCAAATATTTACTTTGAGAAATTTCTATTTTTTCAGATCCATAGCTAAATACATATTTACCAGATGCTTTGTCCTGTTCATCTTGTTCTGTCATTTTATAATCTGCTGGTACGAACTTGTAAGTATTTGAATAATAATATAAATCTATACCATTATAAGTATCAATAACGGCCTCTTGCTCTGGTTGTTCACCCAACCTTCCATTTTCCATAGAAAGATTTACCTTATCCTCACCTTTTATATAATCAAAATCAAGTTCTTTTGTTTTTCCTACAGAATTGCTTTGTTCATCAAACCCTTCATTATTTACAGTATATCCACCTTTAAAGGTATATCCATTATCAAACTCTTTAACTAGTTTAGGGTTAAATCCAAAATCATCCTTCACTTGTTCCACTGTAGGTATATTAGTATATGTTGGTATGTTGCTGCCGTGTGAAGTTGTAAAAAATACTTTTCCTGCAGCAAATACAGTTGTTCCTACTACCATAGCAGCTGCTAGTGCAACCACAACTTTTTTCTTAAATGATACCTTTTTAAACATTGTTTTGTTTTCCATTTCACCATTCTCCTTTTGATCCGGCAAGCTGCTTAATGTAGCACTCACCTTGTTTTTAAAACTTTTTGGTGTATCTGGAAAGGCATTATCCCAATTATGATTATTCATAAGTTACCTCCATATGCTCTAACTTTACTTTTAATAATTTTCGTCCTTTTGCTAATCTGCTTTTTACAGTTCCTGCTGGTATTTTTAAAATCTGTTTAATTTCTTCTACTGAATATCCCTCTACATAATAAAGAACAATTGTAATACGAATGCGCTCTGGTAATTTTTGAATAGCCAAATATAATTCGCTATAATCCTCTTTATCATCGGCCTTAGCAAACTCAAAGTATTCTTCATAAGATACCTTTGGATATTCTTTACGTTTCAAACTATAACATTCATTTATGAGTATTCTAATCAACCATGTTTTAAAATATTCTTCTTCTTTTAGCGTGGCTAATTTATTATAAGCTTTTAAAATTGCCCCCTGAACTGCATCCTCACAATCTTGATCATGAATCAAAATTGATTTAGACACACGATATAAAGTAGATTCAGCCTCAAGAACTTTATCTATAAATGTATTCTTATTCAATTGACTTCATACCTTTCCTCGCAAATTGTAGCGCTACTTTTTTGCTTTTACACTAATTAGATGCATATAGCTACTAAATGGTTCATTTATTTTTACTTAATTTTAAATTTTTTATAATATATAGATTTTAATCAAGTTTCTACATTATATAAATGGGCTTAAATATAAAATAATATCAATTAGAACTTCATATTATTTCTGGCCCTCTGTATAAGTTCACCCATCCGGGTACAGGCAACTAGAGATTCATTTGCTTCGCATGAATCTAAGTTTACACTTATCAACCGTTTTGAAAACTTGATTTACTAAGTCTCTATT
>DFXM01000043.1:51150-53218 GCA_002381695.1 Clostridium sp. UBA4108
ATATGAAGTTCAATTTAAATATATTATACACTCTACTCTTTATATTTTTTATTTTACTTATAATTCTAACCATAAAAATAACACCTTCTTAAGCAGTTGGTGTTGACATCATTGATATTATATTCATTAAATTGTCCTTATGCACAGGTTGCCCTTTATACAAATGACGGCTGTTAATTCTCTGTATTTTANNCACTTCCTATCTATGATTATATCTACATTTCACACAAAAATCATATAACTCAAAAGCATTATATGATATCGGTATATATAATGAAAACATAAATAAAGAAACTGCAGTTCAGTTTCTTTAAGCAACGATAGATTATGATGATTTTTTACGTAACATTTTAGTCCTATTTAATTGATCAAGACTATTTATGACTTCGTAGTCTTCACCAATACTTAACACTTTGTTACATATATACTGTAATTTATTTCTACATAACCAAACAGCATGGATTCCTAATTGCATAGCTCCTTTACAGTTATTAATATTATCATCTACAAACAACGCATTGCTAGGTAAAACGTCCTCTAATGAAGGCCACGCATCCGAAACAACTGCCAATTTATAATTATGACTTAATTCCGATATTGCTTTTATTGCATCATCAAAGAATACATATTTATCAGAATTATAAACTATATCCTTTGCCAGCCCTCTTCTGTCATCCTCCTTTAGTCCTAATTCCGGAAGTTCTCGTGAAAAGATATCATAAAATCTTATGAAATGAGCATATTCTTCTTCTTTGGTTCTGATTAAGTATTGAGAATCCATATATTCGCTAGCCATTCTAAATGCTATTTGTTTTCTCTCTGTACTTACTGTCTTAAATATGTTTTCATCAACATATTTAAAAAAATTTGGTGATATAAACCAATGACCTGATTTCGGTATATTTAGAACACGCCCTGAATCAAACAAAATAGCTTTTAATTTACTTTCACTCATAAAATACTCCTTATTCTCATCGTATAAATAACCCTTAATACTATTCTGATCTGAAATACTGTTCTGAAGTTTCTAGTTCCATACCTTTATATTTTTCATACCAAATTTTTTTATTCTTCTTATAGATATCACATACAGTCTGCTCCCAGTACACTTCCTTTTGTCCTTTATCAACTAGCGACATATAAGGAATTTCACCCCAAGGAGAACTCTTCTCAAGGACAAATGTCATTAAAGCAAAACTTCTTGCAGAATCAATTTCTGAGTCTGTTGCTTCCTTGCTAAAATAAAAATCAACATAGAGTGTATTATCTAAAATATAGACATTCTGATTTTGTAAATTGGGCATACCATACATTTGTTGAAACATTTTAGTCGCATTTACTTCACTTAGATTAATAGTATTAGGATTTTTAATATTACTTTGCTCATTTTTATTATTGAATCTTATATACCCAATAATAAATATAAAAGCAGTGATACTTAGTAATAATATTACTTTGTATTTCTTTTTCATTATAATATCCACCCTTAAATTATAAATTATATTACATTGAATTATACTATATATATATCTATAAAATTGCATTTTAGTAATAAATGCTCATATTTTAGTGATAGTATATTTCCTATTGTCTTTTTACAGTACTCTGTTTTATAAGTTGATTTGTGAGTACTGCAACTCCAGCACATATAATGCCATCTATAATGGCTAGTGCACTAAATCCTTCTATAGCTAAAGCTCCAATTACCCCTATAATTAATAAAAACCAAGGTATAACCCAATCCTCAACCTTAGAAGTGTTTTTTAAAAATATTCCTATTACATAAAGAGCCGCTACTAATATAAGTAATTGCTCTGGGATAAATTTTATTAAATCCATAAGCTTTTCTTCCCTCCTAATAAATTTTTAGCATATGAAAAAAGGCCTATACTACTTGCTTTTACAAGTGTTATAAGCCATTTTAATGTGTTTTAAAGTATTTAATTCTTTTATGCTAAATATCTTATGTAAAATTTTTCATATATCCATTTTAAAAATCTCTTATTAAGATCCTTATAAGAATAGAATTACTCATATATAAGTTTTAATAATGAAACTACATGATACA
>DFXM01000006.1:0-31143 GCA_002381695.1 Clostridium sp. UBA4108
TGAGTAATAATATATAGTTCATTATCAACGCTATATTAAAACAAAGCCTTACTTTTATAAAAAAGAAAAAGTCTATCTAGAAAGCTAGTTAGACTTTTTCATATTGATTGTTTCATTTAAAGGATTTTCTAAATTAGATATATGAAATAAGTGAATTTTATCTTTTGCCTTGTTTTAAACGGCTTACAAGTAATAATGTGTAGTTCGTTATCAACACTATATTAAAACAAAACCTATCCTTTACGTTTGTATGTCATTACAAAGGCTAATCCACCTATTAAAAATATGGTGCTTATGGTTATAGGTATTATGTTACCCGCAGTTGCAATGACTGGTGTGCTACCATTTCCATTAGATGACCCTGGAACATTTCCAGAGGGTTTTCCACCCTGTCCGAAATTTCCACCAGGCTGCATACCACCTTTACCCTGAGCCATATTCTTTATCATTTCTATTTGTTCCTCAGGTATGCCAAGGTCTTTTATCTTCTGAAGCTGCTCCTCTGTAAGTTCACTTCCATTGGCTTCTTGTATAATGTTCATTACTTCACTCATTACTTCCATATTAGGCATATCGCCCTGTTGTTTTCCTCCTTGCATATTTCCATTACTAGGGGGATTTTTGCTGGTATCTAGGTTTTCATTTCCAGCCCCATTATTTGAAGACGGATTTCTATTCTCATCACCATTATTAGTAGCATTTCCAGTTGGTGGCTGACCCATTCCGTCTCTTCCACCATCTTTTCCTCCTCCTCCTTGAGTTCCAAGGGTAGAAAGATTTATGGTAGAGGCATCTACAAGTTTGTCTGGTTCTGCAGATTGCCCATCCGTAGTAGAAGGTATAGTGCCATCTAACTGACCTTGAATACTTTCAGCACGTAATTCTCCAAATTCCTTAAGAGCTGGAACCGCAGCTGTATATTCCTCATAGGTGTAAAATGCTGTAGGGTCATTTTTAACATAATCACTGATTAAAGTGTTAATGTTATCTATAGTGTTTTCAAATTTTCCACTATTAAAATATCCATCAACTATCTCTTGAAGGTATTTATGATAAGTATTTTTGTATTCTTCAACTTCAAGAAGTTTACCAAGCATTGGTCTCTCTGATAATTCTACTCCTGATACTGGAGTATCTATAGGAAAGTTTACTGCTGAAGTAGCTGAACCTGACTGAAATCCAGCAAAGGATAAATTATAATCCCAAGGTACCATGGATAACTGTCCATCCTTCTCGTAAAGATAATAGTTATGCTTCATATTAGTCACATAGCTATCTAAATTTACTAGCACAGTGTTTACAGCAAAGTATCTAAGTACTTGATCTACATCTATATATCTTTCTAAATCTGTACCATCATTTAAGTTCTTTAAAGCTTTAATAACTCTTGCATAATCAGATTCTGTTCCCTTAAATACTTCACCTTCAAATATAGTAGAATAACTACTTATCTCATCATCACTATACTTAAGGTCAGCACCACCGCCAGAGTTTCCTCCTGGTCCACCGTTTCCACCATTTCCACCTGGAAAGCCATTTTCCATGCCTCCACCAAAGTTTCCTTCTGGTCTATTATTTTTATTTTCTCCTGCATTATTATCCGTAATCTTTTCATCAGGGATATTTTTATCTATGTTGTTTTGAGAATTTTCTCCTGGCATAGTAGGTGGTGCTGTTTTTTCACCATTTACTTTAGTATTTTCACCATTATTACCTACAACGGCTTCCTTCATTCCACCATTACCACCGCCCATACCCATTCCTTCAGGCTTATATAGCATTCCATAGTCAAGTCCATAATTACGCTGTGCAAAGGATTCTTCTAATCCTTCTATAGCTAGATAAAAACCTATGTCCTCACCATTTACAGTTACATTAGTATAGGAATTTAGTGGAGAGGTTACCCCCATATAATCTAACAAATCATAGGAAAGATATTCTTTCATATAAGTAGCATCTGCTTGAATATTGTTAATAACAAACTTATCCAAACCAAAGCAAGTCTGTCCTTTCACATATTTATCAAATTCAAACTTAAAACTATACCTATCTGAATCAGATGAAGCTACCATTGAAAGACTGGAATTCCCCTTAGGACGAACCCCTACAGAATAGAAAGTAGTACCATTGATTGTAACATCACAGGATATATATTCTTCACTAGTAGCATTTTCTAGCATAGTATTCCACTCTTCCTCATCTGCTTTTATATCAATAGAAATAATATCTTCAGTATTAAAAAGTTTTGATGCATATTCAGGTTCTGAGGTTGCTGCTACTACTCCAAGACTTTGTGGACTAAACATAAATACAGTGGTGAAGGCAATTGCTATGAGTAAGATGGCAGCAATTATCCAGTTCATATATTTACTTGATATCATTATTTATAACACCACCTTAAGACATATATTCTCCGTTGTAGCTTACAAGTACAGCATTAGTCACTCCTTCTATAGATGCAATTTTATTTACAAACCCAGTAGTCATATTTTTAAGTCTTACTTCTACTGTAAGTTCTACTCCATTTGATGAAACAGTTTTTGATTTAATCATATGCTTTTTTACACTACTGTTTATAGCTACTGTCACTAGTTCTTCTGTTTTATCGTTCTTACAACTAACCACAAGTATATAAGGATTATCTGTACTTTTCTTATTGATAAATATCACCATTACAATTCCAATAAACAATGAACCAAAGATAGCAAGAGGAATTAGACCAGCTCCCACTACAATACCTGCTGATATAGACCAAAATAAGAAAGCTATATCAAGGGGTTCTTTAATTGCTGTTCTAAAACGTACGATGGATAACGCACCTACCATACCTAGAGAAAGTACTACATTTGAAGTTACTGCTAAGATGATAAGAGTTGTTATTAAGGTCATGGCCATAAGTGAAACCCCAAAGCTTGCAGAATACATTACCCCATTAAAAGTTTTCTTGTAAACGAAAAATATGAAAAGCCCTAGTGCAAAGGCAAGGCCAAGGGCAATCACCATGTCCAAGGCTGAAAAGGATGACACCTTTTCAATAAAACTTGATTTAAAAATATCTTGAAACGTCATTTGTTTTACCTCCGAATTATATTTTATTATGTTGAAATAACCGCATTACTTCTTAGTAAAATTCAACATGTAAAAGATTTTTTCTAGTTCTGCAAAAATCATTTCTTATAAATAATACCCTAGATCTTAACCATATCTTCTACATACCGCGTATTTTGAAAAAGCTGAGCACTGCCTATTTTTTGTTTGTATAATATCTCTAATTATCTCTGGAAGAAATTCATCAAACTTAACCTCTAGGATAATTGTCCCATCTGTATCTGTGCTCATAGTTGGAAGGTCTTCATTAAATAAATCCTTAGAGTGAAGTCCTGTTCTTATCTTACTATCAATGGTTATCCTAACATTACCAGGCTCATAGATAAAAGGTTCTCTTATATAATCTACTACGGTTTTAGGTTTTAATTGTTGATAATGCATTTTTGTATAAAGCTCTATAAGTAGTGGATTTCCTGTGTCTTTCATCCATTCTATATTGCCCTCTACCATCTGTTCACACTGCTTCTTTGTCACACTAGCAGATTGCTTATTACATAGTCCATTTATCTTACTTTTCTTTTCTAAATTAATAAAGGATGTATCTTGGTTATAATATCTGATTCTAAACTTTTCACGATTGTTAATACCATTGATTTTTTCCCTAAGAGCCTTATCATCAAGATTATCAAAATAAAGACTTCTTATTCTATATTTCCCATCCTCCCCTACATTGGGATCAGCCTTTGTAATAACTTTCAATCTTTGACGGAGAGCAAAATAATCAGATAAATTTATATAGTGCTTAATCTCATGTCTAAATTTTTGTTCTTTCATTTCATCACCACCTCTTGTTCCTGTGATTTTATTATAGGATTGCAATGTGATGGTTTTTTGAACACTAACTGAATTATTAATGAATTGCTCACTATGTTCGCAGAGAAGTGTGCCGTAGGCACAGCGAATTGCAACCTGCAGTTGCAGTGAAGCTTTCGCTTCGCTCATTAGTTAAGGAGGCTTTTGCTTAGGCAAAAGATTTGTTTTCAAGAGAGTGGGGATTTCTCTATGAAAGCTAATTTTCTACGTCATTAGCATACTTATCTGGCTCAGCCAATTCTCTGCAACCTACAGTTGCAATTCTCTGTGCCTATGGCACAATTCACTACGCCTCCGGCGTAATTCTCTGCGAACATAGTGAGCAATTCACTGCAACCGTAGGTTGCACTTCACTAAATAAAAAAACAGAGATAGAAAAATCTCTGTTTTTATGTATATCTAAAATATATTCTCAATTTTAAATTGAAACCAAAAAATTGCTCCATTTCCCTCTGAGCTTATAACTCCATATTGTGCACCATGCATATCTAAAATTGTCTTTACTATGGAAAGTCCAAGACCTGTCCCTATGGCTGCACGTTTATGGGCTTTACCTCCCTTGTAATATCTATCCCAAATATAAGGAAGCTTTTCCTCTGCTATACCCTCACCAGTATCTATAATCTGAATCTTTACTAGGCCCTCTTCACAACTTTGAGAAATCGTAACCTTTTTATCTAGACCAGTATAGGTTATTGCATTATTGATAAGGTTATATATTACCTGAGAAATCTTTACCTCATCAGCCTTTACATAGACATCCCCCTGGCTTACAAATTCTATATTATATCCATCCTGTTGTGTAAGCTTTGTATATCTTTTTAATATATCTCTTATATTATTTGTAATATTAAAACTTGTAATATCTAATTCCTGAGTACCTGATTGAAGCTTAGATACATTAAGTATATCATTTACAAGGGTGGTAAGTCTCTTTGCTTCATCTATAATAATCTGTACATTTTCCGGAGTGTTTTCCCCTGGAATATCTCTCATCACTTCTCCATACCCTGTAATCATGGTAAGGGGTGTTCTTAGATCATGGGAGATGTTTGCAATAAGTTCTCTTCGTAGTTCTTCTACCTTAGAAAGTTCCTTAGCTGCATAATTCAAAGTATCATTTAGCTCTGCAATCTCAAGATATCCTCTCCCATTAAAGGTAGTATCATAATTTCCACTGGCAAGGTCCTTGGCAGAATTGTTTATCTTTATTATAGGCTTTGATATTCTCCTAGACATAAAAAGCGCCAGTACAATAGAGAGGATTAATAGAATTACCGTAATATATAAGAGCTGAACTCTTAAAGTTTCTACAGTAGTATTTACAGGGGTAATTGTAGAGTTAAGAAGAATCATATATTCAGTACCATCCTGCTTTCCCACTAATCTGCCATAAATCATACTTTGTATCATGCCTCTATCTGGTGGTGGATTCTTCCCCATGAAAATTCTATCATCAAAGGGTTTATTCTTAAAATTATCTAATGAAAATAATTCAAAGGTGGTCCCACCATTATTCTCTGCCTCAACATAATAGCGAGAAATCTCAGAGGGTGGCATTTTATCTATAATGCACTCTGGTATTATATGTGCAGAATATACTTCAGAACCATTTTTATCTACAATTTTTACGCATATACCATTTTCTTCCGATATGTTCTCTATAATAGACTCTATATCTTCCTTATCTATATGTTTTGCAATACTCTCTGCTGAGGATTTAATATTTTGGGTCTTAATAGATTTATAAAAACTATCTAAAAATACTATCTGAAAAAGCCACAAAAGAATTATCATTATAGCTGCAAAGGAGGAAAGATACACAAATAGCTTCCACTTTATACTAACCTTATCCAACTTCAAAACGATATCCAACTCCTCTTAAAGTAACTATAAATTTACTATAATCACCTAAACTCTTTCTTAATAGTTTTATATGGGTATCTAAGGTTCTATCATCTCCAAAAAAGTCATAGCCCCATACATCATTTATAAGTTTCTCACGAGTTAATGCAATTCCTCGATTTTTTACTAAATAAAAAAATAAATCATATTCCTTTGGTGACATATCAATCTTTACACTATCTATGTATACTAGCCTTCCTGTGAAATCAACAGTAAGCCCCTGAAAAGTGATAATATCCTTTTTAATTTCATCATTTGCACCGCTACTTCGCTTAATAATGGCACTTACTCTCATCATAAGCTCTTTAGGTGAAAAAGGTTTTACCACATAATCATCAATGCCAAGCTCAAAACCGTGAATCTTATCATATTCCTCTCCACGTGCTGAAAGCATAATTACTGGAGTTTGTTTATATTTTCTAATCTCTTTACAGGTAGAAAACCCATCAAGTTCCGGCATCATAACATCTAAAATGATTATATGAAAATCCTGTTCTTTGCATATTTGTACTGCTTCCATGCCATCTACAGCCTCTACCACTTGATATCCTTCGAAAACTGCATATTTTTTAATCATTGCTCTTATTTTATCCTCATCATCTACAACGAGAATCTTATACATAATTCCACCTCATATCTTAAAAAAGTATAGTAAAAAACATACTCCTTAATTTCTTTTTCTTTGGCTCTGTTTTAAAACCTAGTTGACTTCTTATTAAAATTATTATCCATTGCCAATTTAATTATATCAAATAAATGAAGTTATTTAATAGATTTTGATATTAATCCTCTCATTTAATAGAAGTATAATTTGGTATAAAATAAAAACATTAGCGCTAAAAATAAGCACTAATGCTTTAAACCTATGAATTAAAATTTTAATTTAAAACTTCTCATTTATTAATCTATCAATAGTGTCACTATTTAAAAAAGGTGCAAGTTCCATAATTTTATTAATATCATCACTTATTTCAAGTTCAGCTATCAGCATCTCTAAAGTATCACCTGAAGCAAAGGGGGCTAACCTTATAATCATATCCCAATTCGGATTATCTCCATTATGAAAGGCATCTAGAATTAGCTTTTCAATAGTATCACTATCCAAAAACGGTGCAATAGCTATTATATTATGAAAATCTGTATCTTTCTCTATTTTTGATATTAATATATTAAGAGTTTCATTTGATGCAAAGGGTGCTAATCTTTTTATAAAGCTCCAATCTATCTTATCTCCATTATCAAAGGCTCCTAATACCATTTTTTCAATAGTTTCTTTACTAATAAAAGGCGCTAATCTTACTATTTTATTGAAATCAGATTTTTCCTTTAGTTGAAGTATTAATTTATCTAATGTGTTACTTGAAGCAAAGGGTGCTAATCTTATAACTCTTTCACAATCTACACTATCCTCTTCATTATTGTTATCATTCCCCATATTGGGTTCCTTTATATCTCTATATATCCAAGCTCTTCTATGTTGCTCCATTTCTTCTTCATCATGTACATTCTCTTCCATTTCACTATTTAGGAGAGATGATTTAATCTCTTCTTCACATCTTTTAAGGTTATTTCTTACTTTATTTAATTTTGCTCCCACAACTTGAGTAATTTTATCCCCAATATTCTCTAGATCTTTTAAACCTGATAAATCCTCAAAGGTTTCATCTAAGGATTCTATAACTGCCCTGTTAATGTTTTCTTCAAGTTCATTTTCATTAATATCATAGTTATTCTTCTTTTCTTCTTTTCTTCTTTATTATCTGATGAATTATTAGTTTCGTATTTATCTTCTGAGGCAACTTCCCCTACAAGAAGTAATCTATCCACTGTTGTGCCTAATACCTTTGCTAATTGTGTTAAAATTGCTATATCTGGCATGGTTTCTCCACGTTCCCAATTGCTCACAGCTTGATGACTAACTCCTAACTTTTCAGCAAGTTGTCCCTGTGTCATACCCTTATTTTTGCGCATAAATGAAATATATTGTCCTGTACTTTGAATATCAAACATTAATCTCAACTCCATTTTCAAATATTACGGCACCTTGTAATAAAACTGCCGCTGTTTTATTACAATTTAATTGTATGTTCATAGAAGAGATTTAGCAATCAAGCAGCTATTGAAAATGTATAAATATGGATTCAAGTATTGCTTGAATCCATTATATTTATAATTAAGCTACCTTGTTCTCTCCAGTATAGTAGTCCTTTTATAAAAACCATATCTTTCATAAAACTTTAGTACCTCTTCATTACCTTCAGCCACTCCAATTATTATGGATTTTACCTCATTGCTATCAATCCATTTTATAGCTCTCTCCATAAGTTCATCCCCTAATCCATATCCCCTATAATCAGAATTTAAATATAGAGAGTCTACCTCTCCAACAGAATCCCTATTAACTGTACTTATACAGTAACCTATATATTGATTTCTACTATTATCCATAATTAAATCTATATTGGTTTTTAAAGTATCATCTACAGAGAATCTTTTTACCCTCTGCTCAAAAGTGAAATTTTCATATTTACACTTAAAATTTGTAGATTTACCCCTATGATGACTATTAAGTTTTTCCCATAATGGTTTAACTGTGGGTAGTAACTCTACCCCTCCTCTTATAAATTGAAACTTTTCCATGATATTCTCCTTTCCATACTCCCTTGAATTGCTTACAAACTCTCTAGAAATAGCTTTAGAAAATCCTAAAAAACATATCAGATATAACTGTTCTAAACAATAATCCGATCCAAATTATTATTGCACCAACTATTAAAGCTATAATTATTGTAGATACTTTATGTTTCTCTTCTAACATAATATTCCTCCCTAATCTTTTAATAGGAATTATACTAGTTGAATATAAAACTTTAATATATTTATTCCTCATATTCTATGATAATCCTTTATTTTAGTATATTCATAATGGATTTTGGATATAAAATGCATCTTTTATATAATTTGGTTAAGATTGTGATATACTTTATATAAGTTAATAATATTTTGGGAGGAAGTCAAGTGGCTTTTAATTGGTTCATTATAATTTTTGTTGTATTATTTTATACGAATTTTATAACTACCTTGCAAAAGATTAAAGAAGAGGAAGATGTGGGTGGAAACACTGTCTATGGCATCATTTTATTATTAATTTTAATATATTTATTACATTAGCTTTATAAATTATAAACATGGTTACTATATTGTTTGTTATTTATATTTATCGTTAGCTTCCTTAACTGATAATACACTCAGAGATTTATAGTATTAATAATATGCAAGATTAATGGTTATTTTTTAAGCTATAACGAAAGGAGATCACATAAATATGCCACAATTAATTAATAATCGAATATACTTAGATCCAACAAAGGAATTTAGTAGCGAACAGAATGAAGCAGTTAATATGAAAATGGATTTTATAAACTATCCTATAATTATAGTAGAGGATGACCTTGAATCAAATTCTAAATATGATATTCAAGTTGAAGGGAATATGTTTGAGAGCAGCCATTTAGTTCTTAAGTATTGGATGAATTTCTTTAATATAAAAGAGCCCTCTGCTAAATATGTAAGACTAGGAACATGGAAAGATAGTTTTCTTGATGATGAAATTAGGAATCTATTTACTATAATTAAAGAATACAAATATCCTGCTCAAACAGAATTTGTTATAGAAAAAAGTGACAAACTAATTGATTATATCAGGAATAAGTTTGAAAATAACTACGAATCTTTAAGTTGGTTTAATTTTTATTTTTATAATGTTTATAATGAAGAAAAATATGAATTTGTATCATCTCATTATGGATCTGAAATTTATTGTTTCGATTTAACATCTGAACAAATAGAAGAATTATTGACAAAATTAGATGGTAACAATTTATTTATAAGGGTATCAAAAATGCAAGAATCTAGTATGGAGGCCTAATATGAAAAATTCTTGGATTCTAAGAATTGCTCTAATTGTTTCCTTCACAGTAATTGTAATATATTTTTTCCCTTGGAAATATTCATTATCTTTAGACGGAGTAAAGTTTCAACTAAGTGCTGAGAATGAAGCTGTATATAAACCCCTTACAATAACTATGGATGGACGAATGTATAAAAATATAAATGGAACTAAAAACTTTAGAGGAAATTTAACTATAGAAGGTGAGATCATCTCTGAATCCGATATACCAAGGTCTGTGGAAATTTCCTTTGATAAAGATAATTATGCTAATTTAACCTTTACTACAACTTTTGGATGCACATTTCAATATGGAGATATATTTATGAATAAGAGCTTTGATGAGCTATTTATTCGCATATATGATGAAAAGGATTCTGGACACACTAGCTGGGATAGAGAAAATGGTACCGTAATATCAGCTCCAGCAAGCAATAGAGAAGAAGCTATAAGTATATATAATAAACTAAATATTCCTTAAAAGGAGACTTGGAATTGAAGATATTTAAAAGAAGGCTATAGTCGCTATCTTAGCTTAAAAAGACTCAGCGGCATAGATAAAAATAATAATTATGGTTCTATTTTGAGGAGGCAGTATAAATGGATATTAAACTTGTGCCAGCTGGTATAGATGACAAGGAGATACTTAAAAACCTTTTGGAAAAATATGATTATGAGTTTTCTCAATATGATAATCGCGATGTAAATGACCTTGGACTATATGGTTATAAATATTTAGATTATTATTGGACAGAGGAAAAAAGATGGGCATTCTTTATTATGGTGGATGGAAAACGAGCTGGTTTTGCAATGGTCAATGATTTTCCAGAAGCTGATGAGAGTACAGATTATTCTCTGTCTGAGTTTTTTATAATGTACAAATATCGTCGTTGTGGTGTTGGTAAATATGCTGCAATGAAAGTTTTTGATATGTTTCATGGAAAATGGCAATTGAAGAGACATCCAAAAAATATTGGTTCTGTACACTTTTGGAATGATGTTGTAAATCAATACACAAAAGGAAATTATCGACTTTTAGAAGCATATCCTAATTCTGAATATGATGATGGAACTTTAGGTGATATTTTTTTCTTTGAAAATTAATAACTCACTTATAAAATAGGTGTATGATGAAATTAAGGCGCTGGCAGCTTGAAACTACCAAGGCCTTAATTTCATTTTTATCTATCATACCACTTAATGCTCTAGCCAATCTTAGTGCAAATAACTTATGATTATAATACACTTTATTCTGATTTTTTAATTTTCATCAGTGCATAATCTAAGGCAGATTCAAGGTTTCCAGAATTTTTACCCCCACCTTGCGCCAAGTGTGTACTTCCGCCACCTTTTCCATCAATTAAAGTTATTGCGTCCTTTAAAATATCATTCATTGAAAGCTTAGTATCCTTTGAAGCTCCAAAAATTAAATTAGCTCTATCTCCAGATTGTACAGCCATTAAGGCTATTATCTTTGGACTTTCTGTAAGTTTTGAAATAAGCTTTGATACGTATTTTGTATCTTGGTCAAAGATTTTTTTAATAACTCTGTATTCCCCAACTACTTCAGCCTGATCCACCATTTCCTTTGATTCATAGTTAGAGATATCAATGATTAATTTCTTATTCATTTCTAGTGCATTTTTTAGCTGTTCATTGATGTTTTTAATTCCATTTATAGCCTCTTCCTCATTGGAGTTTAAATATCTACAGATTTCTCTTGTGAAACTGTCCTTAATAAAATAATCCGATATAGCTCTTCCACCAGCTACATATTCTATCCTAGTGGCACCTTTGTGCTTTTCCCATCTTCTTATTTTAATGGCTTGAAGCTCTAAGGTGGTACTTGGATGTACTCCACAACAAGCATTTATATCTAGATCTTCTATTTTAACTACTCTAATCTCTTCTTTCGTATTAGGGAGTGCTCTTCTTAAATTCATCTTTTTTAATTCATTTTTTTTAGGAATTAAAAACTCTACCTTTAAATTATTAGAGATGATTTCATTAGCTAGTTTTTCTGCCTCTCTTATTTTGTCTTCATCTAAATTTCCTTCTATATCTACAGTGCTAATTTCCTTGCCTAAATGAAAGCCACAGGTATTAGCATTGAAAAGCTTGAAGAAACATCCTGATAACACATGCTGACCTAAATGTTGCTGCATACCATCAAATCTTCTCTTCCAATCTATTTCACATTTCACTCTATGAATCTTCATAGGCTTATTCTCAACTACATGATATACTATTCCCGCCTCTTCATAAACCTCTATAACCTGTTGATTTTCAATGATTCCTAAGTCCTCAAACTGTCCTCCTCCCCCAGGGAAAAAGGCAGTCTTATCTAAAACCACATGGAATTTCCCATCAACTTCCTTAACGTCTACAATCTCTCCAAAGAATTCCTTTATATATTGATCCTCATAATATAACTTATCCATAGTACTTACACCTCATATCTATTGATTTTTAATACAATCTATTGTTTACTCTCTCTATGGTTAGCTCTGTTTTATCCATAGAATTTTAAACCCAGTTATTATTTTATATTATCACAATAGCATATTCATTACATTATATATAGGTTGTAATTAAATTTCTACTTATACAATGTTGAGTTAATATGAAGTATCATTATTACAATCTATATATAAATTTTATTTCATGCTTCATACATTAAAATTTTAAAAAGCTAAATACTACATATGATAATGTTTTTATTTGATATATAATATTGATATAGTGAAAGGATGATAATTTTTATGAAAAATGTTAAAATGTTTATGTTTAAAAGTTGTCCTCATTGTAAAAAAGCACTGAATTATATGGATGAGCTGAAATTAGAACATCCAGAGTATTCAAAACTAAACATAGAAATAATTGATGAAAAACTTAATCCTGAAATCGCAGACACATATGATTATTACTATGTTCCTTCTTATTTTGTAGATGGTGAAAAGGTTCATGAGGGTACAATTACTAAAGAAGCAGTACAAGAAGTTTTCAATAAATCTATAAAGTAATCTATACTAAGAAAGAGGATGTTTAAGGATGATTTAAATTTACTTATACTTAAACATTCTCTTTTTTATGTCCATATTTTGAAACTTCGACATTTTTTTATTGCAATTTTAGTGTAAATACTATATTATATTCTAAAATATAATTTTAATAAATAAATAAAAATAAAAGGAGCATTCTTATTGTATGGTATTTTTTAATGACATAATTTTAAAATTCAATAATTTTTTATGGACCTACATTTTAATTGCTATGCTTATAGCAATTGGTATTTATTTTACTTTCAAAACAAAATTTGTTCAATTTAGAAATTTTAAAGAAATGTTTAGACTTTTAGGAGAGGGTGCTACAGGGGAAAAAGAAGAGCATTCTGTGTCATCCTTCCAAGCCTTCTGTATAAGTACAGCTTCTAGGGTTGGTACTGGTAATTTAGCTGGTGTAGCAACGGCAATTGCTATTGGTGGCCCTGGCGCAATATTTTGGATGTGGCTTATAGCACTTATCGGTGCGGCTTCTGGATTTATAGAATCTACTTTAGCACAAATTTATAAAGTTAAAGATGGAAATGCCTTTAGAGGTGGTCCTGCTTACTATATGGAAAAAGGGCTTAAACAGAAATGGATGGGGGTTTCCTTTGCCATTCTTATAAGTATAGCTTTTGGATTAGTATTTAATTCAGTCCAAGCAAATACTATAACTCTTTCTTTAAATAGTTCCTTTGGATTTAATAAAACTGTTATAGGAGCTATATTAACAATATTTACCCTTATTATTATTTTTGGAGGAGTAAATAGAGTTGCTAAAGTTTCAAGTGTTTTAGTTCCTGTTATGGCCATTGCTTATATAGTTGTTGCTCTATTTATAGTTGTTAAAAACTTTTCAGAACTTCCTTCAGTATTATTAATGATTTTTGAAAATGCCTTTGGTATTAATGAATTTGTTGGTGGTGGAATTGGTGTAGCTTTAATGCAAGGGATAAAGAGAGGGTTATTTTCAAACGAAGCTGGTATGGGCTCTGCTCCTAACGCTGCTGCAACTGCCACAGTATCCCATCCAATTAAGCAAGGTTTTATACAAACCCTTGGAGTTTTTACTGATACTATAATAATTTGTAGCTGTACTGCCTTTATGATACTATTATCTGATGTTCCACTTGATGGTTCAGTTAAAGGTATAGAGCTTACTCAAATAGCTCTTAATTCTCAAGTAGGTTCTTGGGGTGGAATATTTATTTCAATATGTATATTACTATTTGCATTTAGCTCTATAGTTGGAAATTACTATTACGGTGAATCAAATATTCAATTTATAACTGATAAGAAAATTTATTTGCAAATTTATAGATTTGCTGTTGGAACGATAGTGTTCTTTGGTTCTCTTGTTAGTATGGATATAGTTTGGAATTTAGCTGATGTATTTATGGGTTTTATGGCAATAATAAATCTAATTGCAATCGTGTTATTAAGTAAAATTGCAATCAAAGCACTAGAAGATTATAAAAAACAAAAGAAAGCTGGTATAACCAGCCCTATATTCACTAGTTCTTCAATACCTGAACTTGGAGATGAAGTAACTGAGTGGTCTTCTGATGATAAAAAATAGCTAGCTAATAAAAAAGGCTGTTGCAAAATAAAACGCAACAGCCTTTTTTATTTATATTCCTAATAGTGAAACCGCCATAGTAAAGTATATAGTCAATGCTAATGCATCTACTATGGTAGTGATTAATGGGCTTGCCATTATAGCAGGGTCCATTTTAAATCTCTTAGCAATGATAGGAAGTACTCCTCCTACTACTTTTGCAACTATTACAGTAAAGAATAAGCTAAAACATACTGTAAAGGAAATTAAAAAGCTAGTATGCTCAAAGAAATAAAGTCTTAAGAAATTTACTGCAGCTAATATAATTCCTGTTATGACACTAACCTTCAATTCTTTATACATAACCTTAAATACATCTCTTAGTTTTATATCTCCTAATGCTAATCCTCTTATAATAAGAGTTGATGATTGTGATCCTGCATTTCCACCGGTATCCATTAACATTGGTATAAAGGCTGCTAATATCACCACTGATTGTAGCACATCCTCAAATCTTTTTATGATATTTCCTGTGAAGGTGGCAGAAATCATAAGCACTAAAAGCCATGGAATTCTCTTTTTAGCAAGAGACCAAGAAGTCTCATGTAAATAATCTTCACTTTCTATTTCATCTTCTTTAGCATATAATCCATCTAAAATTAATACTCTCTGTGTATTATCCATATAGGGTAGAACTTCTGCTCCTAGTTCCTTAGGTAAATTCAAGAAGGTTTCTACTACCTCTTCATTATCCATATCTTGAAATGCCCTTGCTATATAAGCTGGCTTCATTTCTAAAATCTCTTCTCTTAAAATTCTAAAATCCTTTTCATTTACTGCTGTTAAAATATTGTTCATTTCAATCCCTCCTGTCTTTAATAACATCTCTGTCAGTGAGTAATGTTATTAAGAACAATAAAGGTTTATGAATATATTTATTTGTTTTTAACCAAACATCCCTCTAAATAAATCCCTATATATAGAACAATTTATTTAAAGTGGATTTTATATTTTAGGCATAGAAAATAGAACAGAACACTGCCTTATATCTTCAACATACCTTAATCATTTTCCCAGCTTCCCTGTGAAAAGAGCTGGAATCATAGTAATATAGTTCCACCGCAGAGGGTCAATTAATTCAATTTTGCCTTTATTATTCCTAATACTACTGACTTCATCCATTCCTTTTCACCTCCAAAATAAATAATAAAAGCCTTCGTCAAACTTGAACGAAGGCATAGTAAACAAACTATTTTCCCGTACAAGTTTTAGCTCTGCAAGGCGATGTAATTGCATTAGGTAAAGCCTTAATCTTCGACTAAACCTGCTAACCAGTTCAGAATGTCTCCATTCTTTTACGGTAGCAATCCGTATCCTTGTAGTAGCCTCACCTACCGAGGCATATAAATTTTATTCTATATATATTATACTATAATAAGAATAAAATGGCAACCATAGTTTGAAGAGAAGAGCTCACTTTGTTCGCAGAGAAGTACGCTGGAGGCGTAGAGAAGTGGCTTCGCCAGTGAATCGCTTTGCTAGAGAAGGGCAACCGAGGGTTGCAGAGAAAAGCTCGCTTTGTTCGCAGAGAAGTACGCCGGAGGCGTAGTGAATTGGCTTCGCCAGTGAATCGCTTCGCTAGAGAAGGGCAACCGGGGGTTGCAGAGAAAGGTTCGCTTTCTTCGCAGATAAGTATGCCATAGGCATAGTGAATTGGACTTGCTAGCATATAATTGCCTTTGATTATGTAAAAGTTTCCTTAACTAGCGAACAAAGTGAGCGCTTCACTGCAGTTTATTGCACTTATCTATTATCTAGCGAAGCGCTTCGTTGCAGCTAGCTGCACTTCTCTAGCAAATATGGTGAGCGTTTCTCTGCAACCATAGGTTGCACTTATCTGGCGAAGCCACTTCTCTACGCTTCTGGCGTACTTCTCTGCAACCTTCGGTTGCACTTCACTAAACACTTTATTTATACTGTGACCTTTTAATAAGTAAATCGTTTATTAGATGAAAGGGGGAAGAAGATGCAGAATAATGAAATTGAAAAAATATATGCAGAGTATTACAATGAGCTCTATCTTTACACTCTTTCACTATGTAAAAATCATCATATAGCACAGGAAATTGTAAGTGATACCTTTTTAAAAGCACTGATTTCTCTTGAGGTGTCTAATTCAAATATAAAGTTTTGGCTCTTTCGTGTGAGTAAAAATCTCTGGCTTGATTATTTGAAGAAAAATAAACGTATTTCTAATATCCCTTTAGCGGAAGTCTCCTTAATTTCCAAAGAGGATATTCTTAATAATATAATATTAGATGAGAGAAGAAAAATAGTATTTAATGCAGTGTTAACTCTACCCAATTCCTATAAAGAAGTAATTGTACTTTTCTATTACTGTGATTTTTCCCTAATGAAAATTGCAGAATCTATGAATATTTCAAATGGTGCTGCAAGAACTCTACTATATAGGGCACGAAACAAATTAAAATCTATTTTAAAGGAGGACATATAATGAGTTTTAAAGAACTTTTCGAAAAATATAAAGATGGAACTGCCTCTCAAGAAGAAATTAAAGAGGTAGAATCAGAAATAGAAAAAAATGAACTAATAAATGAATATCTAGCTGAACAAATTGAGCTTCAACTTAGTAATGACTTAATCCATGAAGAGAATATAAATGCTGAGACCTCTAAGGTTAAAAAGGCTGTAAATAAAAAGTTATATAAGGTGGTTGGACTATCGGTGTCAATTGTAATAACATTATTATTGCTTTTTAACTATGTTGGCCTTCCACTTATAAATTCTTACTATTATAATCCTAACAAAGGCTATAATGGACAATTTATAGGTCAATTTTTCCTTGATACAGCTGCCTTTACAGAGTTACACTTTCCAGGGCTAATAACTTCTAGTGCTACAGCAGAATCTCTTGGATTTGGAAAATATAATATAGAAATACGTCAAGATAATATGTTTAAAAGAGATACTCTTCCTTATCAAGGGAAGATTGTCCGCAATAAAGTAGAAAATTTTTCAGATGGTTTTTATAAGTTCCCATATGCCAACGCTTTTCATGATGCATCAGTACTAGCATATAAACAAGATAAGTGGGATTACGATAATACATTAAAAGAACTTGAAAAACTTCCCGAAACCTCTTATGTAAGTGCTTATATTTCTTTCAAAGAAGATTTGACCCTTGATGAATTTGTAGATTTAAAGAAAAATAATGCTGAGTTATACTTTTCTTGGGTTGCTGTTAGATATACAAGCAAAGGAGGTTGGATAAATAGTCAAATGGGATTTGAACCTACTGGCAATGGGCTGGTCATTGAAGAAGAGGCTATTGATAATGATAGATATCCTTGCTTTGAACTTGCAAACTGTATAGAGAATTTAAATAACTTACCCGCTGAAACTCTAGAGACTCACTTTAAAACTCTAGTTAAATATATGGGAGATCGCTCAGAATTTACTGAAGCTTTCTCTGTTAATGATATAAGTCCTAAATTATATGAAGATGCCCTTGCCTATGTTGAAGAAAACGGGGTGAAACCCTATGGTGTATTAGTACAGGGCCCATCCAGTGATATTCTCAAATTTGCTAAAAGTGATATAGTAAATAGTATTAGCATAGATGATGTAAAGGCGTCTAGATATGCAAAGTAACAACTTTAAATATATTTATGAATTAAGTATATTATAATGTCATAAAAATCTTTAAAGATTGATTTGTAAACAATTGTAAATTTTAGAACTAAAGCCTAGGTTGAATCTTAGGTTTTAGTTCTGATAATTAATTAATTTAATTAAAGTAATGATTTGGATTTATTCAACTGTTAAGCGTACTTTATGAATGAAATAAAATTTTTAAACAGCTAAGGATTTTTCAGTATGTTCATCATCTAATGGCTGACCTACATTATAAAGACTATAGAAGTACCCTTTTTCTGAAATAAGTTCTTCAAAATGTCCTCTTTCTATCATAATGCCATCTTTCATTACTATAATCTCATCATACTTTTTAAGTATTTCTTCCATAAGCTTGTGAGTTATTACTATTGAAGTAATTCCTTCTAAACCTAATAATGATGTTTCAATGCTATAGGCAGTCTCATTATCTAAAGCTGAGGTTGATTCATCAAGAAGCATAATGGATGATTTCTTCATTAATGCTCTAGCTATAGCTATTCTTTGTTTTTCTCCTCCAGAAAGCCTTGATCCATTTTCACCTACATCGTCATAAATTCCTTTTGGTAACCTTGATATAAGCTTGGACAATCCTGCCATATTTGCTGCTTTTATTATTTCATCATCACTATAGTCTCCATATAATCCTATATTGTCTCTTATAGTTCCATCAAACATAAATACATTTTGTTGAATAACTGAAAGGTGCTTATATATATCATTAATATCTATATTCCTATGCTCTTTTCCGTCGATTAATATATTACCATCAAAATTCTCATAATATCTTAAAAGTAATCTTAATAGTGTTGATTTACCGCAACCGCTTCCTCCAACCAAAGCATATTTTTTACCCTTTTCAAAAGTAACATTTATATTCTTTAAAACTTTCTTTTTTCCGTCGTAACTAAAGTTAAGCTTACTAATATCTATAGAATTTTGAAATGAATCTAAAGAATAAATAACTTCTTCACCTTCATCATTGGATGTTATTTTATCTATTTTCTCTATTATAGGCTTAAGAGATTTTACTTTATTTAAGTTTTGAGTACTAGTTTGTATTGGAGAAATTATATTGTTCATAAGCTGCATTAAAGCTATCATTGTACCCATAGTTATTTGTTTTTTTATAACAAAATATCCTCCAACCGCCAGTGGAGCTGTAAATACTAATAGCCCAAGTGTAGATGCTAAAATATCTACCATTCCACTATAAATTGTATATTTTTGTTTGTTTTTTTCTACCTTCATGTTTGAATCTGAATATACTTTATCTATTTTATTTAGTATATTAAAACTCTTTATTACTTCAAAGCCTGTTAATAAATCTTTTACCTTAGCAGTGAATTTTTCTAAAGAATTAGAATATCCAACTCTTCTTTCAGATATCCTTTTTGAAAACTTTTGTGGTAATGTAAAAGCCACAACTCCCATAATAGCAATAATTATGGTAATGGGAACATTAATATATATTACTGAAATTACTGCTATAATAAATGAAAAACTACTTCTAACTAAATTTAAAACTGTATTTATTCCATCTTGCTCTATCATATTTACATCATTATTTAAAATAGAAATATATTTTGCGCTATTTTCCTCACCAAAGCTTTTTATGTCTTTTTTCATTATATTTGAAAATATATCTTTCTTTATATAAATCATTGTCTTTTTCATATACTTAGTTTTAATTACTAATAATAAAGTATCTGTAACAACAACAATTCCGCAGTATATTAAGAAGAATATTATTCCGTTAATAAATTTCTTCATATCTCCTTCTACTGTTAAATCTATTATGTATTGAAGTACAAATGCACAAGAAACTATTACAGCTGCAGTAACTACTTGAAAAAAACAAGTTAGTCCAAATAACCATTTATATTTTAATATATATTTTTTCATAATAATACCTCACATTCTATTCGTCTATTTTATTTACTTTTATATTGTGTTGGACATTAACAGTTTTAAATTTTAATTTAACATGGCCACAATTGATAGTTTTATTGCAATAATCCTTATTAGCTTCTTTATGAAATCCCCCCAAACCTTATTGTAATATTATAGAAATAAAGTAAATAAATAAAATTAAATTTACATTTATTGTATCATCCGCTTCTAAAAAAGTGAATGTTTTTTATTTACTTTTTATATTACGTAAACAAAGATCTGTAGAATTTGATGTTAACTTAGAATATTTACTTGAATCAACTAAATGTCAGATAAAGAGAATATGTGATGAGTTTATTAACTTGTTAAATTCTTACTGCTGAAGTTTTATTATATTTTTTATAAAATCTATTGACCAAAAAAATATTCTAGCATATACTAATAATATGAACATATGAATTGTTATTCATATGTTCATATAAAAACAAATGTACATTGTTTGTCTATTTATGATCATATGAAATACAAATAAGATTAACTACATACACGAATACTTGATTTTTAGGAGGGGATGTATATGAATTTAAAGGTAAAGAAAGAATTTATCCTAGAAGGTTTAGATTGTGCTAACTGTGCAGGGAAAATAGAAAGGAAAGTAAATGAGTTAACTGGCATTAACTCAGCATCCGTAAATTTTGTTACTAAAACACTTACCCTAGAGGCTGACAGTGATAATCTAGAAGAAATAGTGGCAAAAACAAAAGCTATTGTTAAAAAATTAGAACCTGATGTTGAAGTTATAAATAAAGATGATAAAAAATCAAGAAGTAAAAAAGCCACTAATCATGGTTGTTGTGATCATGAACATGGACATGATCACTCTCATGGGCATAGTCATGATCAGGAACATGACCATTCCCATGGTCACAACCACGGAGAGGGTGGAAATAGTAAAAAAGAACTTATAAAATTAATTATTGGAGCAGTGATCTTTGGAGTAGCAGTTCTATTTGAATTTAAAACTTCTATAGAGTTTACCCTATTCTTTATAAGCTATATTCTAGTGGGTGGGGAAGTTCTTCTAAAAGCTTTTAGAAATATTCTTCGTGGAGAAGTCTTCGATGAGAATTTCTTGATGAGTGTAGCTACTATTGGTGCCTTTGCTATAAAGGAGTTCCCAGAAGGTGTAGCTGTAATGTTATTCTATCAAGTTGGAGAATTCATTCAAGATATAGCTGTTAATCGTTCAAGGAAATCTATTGCTTCTCTTATGGATATTAGACCTGATTATGCAAACCTAAAAACAGGGGATAAAATACAGAAGGTATCTCCAGATGATGTTAAAATAGGAGATTTTATAGTAGTTAAACCTGGTGAAAAGGTTCCCCTAGATGGTAAAGTAGTTGAAGGATTTTCAATGGTTGATACTTCAGCTTTAACAGGGGAGTCAGTACCTCGTGAAATAGAAGCTGGTAATGAGGTATTAAGTGGATTTATAAATAAAAATGGATTATTGACTATTGAAGTTCAGAAAGAATTTGGAGAATCTACTGTTACTAAGATATTAGACTTAGTTCAAAATGCTAGTAATAAAAAGGCCCCAACAGAAAACTTCATAACAAAGTTTGCAAGATATTATACTCCCGTAGTGGTTATAGTTGCTGTTTTCTTGGCAGTTCTTCCTCCACTTGTAGTGCAAGGTGCAACTTTTTCAGAGTGGTTATATAGAGCACTAGTATTCTTAGTAATATCTTGTCCTTGTGCATTAGTTATATCTATACCTCTTGGTTTCTTTGGTGGTATTGGTGGAGCTTCTAAGAGAGGAATCTTAGTTAAGGGAAGCAACTATCTTGAGGCCTTAAACAATGTAGATATAGTAGTATTTGATAAGACTGGTACATTAACTAAAGGAGTATTTAAAGTTACTGAAATAAATACTGAAGACAATATAAGTAAAGAGGAACTTTTAGAATATGCTGCCTATGCTGAAAGCTATTCTAATCATCCTATTGCCACATCTATTTTAAAAGAATATGGACAGGATGTAGATAAAAACCTTATAGAAAATTACAATGAAATATCCGGTCATGGAATAAAAGTTAATGTAAAGGGTAGAGAAGTATTAGCAGGTAATGTGAAGCTTATGAATAGTGAGAATATCTCTTATAAAGCTTCAGACACATTAGGAACAGTAGTTCATCTTGCCCTAGATGGAAATTATGCTGGATATATAGTTATTTCAGATGAAGTAAAAGAAGATGCTAAGGATGCCATTAAAGAACTAAAAGCCCTTGGAGTTAAAAATACTGTAATGCTTACAGGGGATAATAAGGTCATAGCAGAGAAGGTGTCAAGGAAGCTAGGTGTGGACGAATTCTATGCTGAACTACTTCCTAATGAGAAAGTAGAAAAGATGGAACTCTTAGACAGTAAAAAATCCCCTAAAGGAAAATTACTTTTTGTAGGAGACGGTATAAATGATGCTCCAGTTCTTGCAAGGGCAGATGTGGGATTTGCCATGGGTGGACTAGGTTCCGATGCAGCTATTGAAGCCGCTGATGTAGTTATTATGACTGATGAACCTTCCAAAATAGCTACTGCTATAAAAATAGCTAAGAGAACAAGGAAGATTGTTTGGCAGAATATAATCTTTGCTATAGGTGTTAAACTTATCGTATTAGCTCTTGGAGCAGGGGGAATTGCAACTATCTGGGAAGCTGTTTTTGCAGATGTTGGAGTTACTATAATTGCAGTATTAAATGCCATGAGAGTTTTAAATGTAAAAGATATTAAGTAATAATTATGGGACTATTTAGTCCCATATATTTTGGGAGGCATGGACATGAATTTATTAAATATACTATCTCTATTATTATTTATAACCTTTATAACCTCCTACTCTATGAAGCTTGTAGTTTTATATAGGAAAAATAAAATAAATGCCAATGTCCTTGGAAAAACTAAAAAAGATAAAAGGATTTTAAAAGTAGAGAAAGCGGTTCGAACCTCAACCTTTATTTGGGGCATAGCTTGGGCAATGGAAATATTTATAGGGGATGTGATAAACAAAAACCTTTTTATATTGTTTAATAACATCACCATAAACTATATTGGTATCATAATTATTGCTACAGGTGTTTCCATATTTATAATCTCAATGTTATCTATGAAAACCTCATGGAGAGTTGGTATTGATAAAAATACTAAAACCAAGCTAGTTACCCATGGAATATATAAATATAGTAGAAATCCTGCCTTTGTAGGTTTTGATTTTATGTTCTTAGGCTTTTTTATAACCTACCCCAATATATTAACAGCCCTTATAACCCTAGCAAACTTTATATCAATTCACAGACTTATACTTGAAGAAGAGCGTCATTTAAAAACTTTATTTGGTAAAGAGTATGTAAATTATAAGGAAAGTGTGCCTAGATATATGTAGTAAAGTTTGCAATAATTACACTCATTTATTTAAAAAATGATTCTTTTCATTAGAATTAATGCTATGTTTTAATACAATTTTAAAACTGGACTTCAATATTATCGCTGCGAATACCATTTGCAGTAAATCAAGTTTACGAAACGGTTGAGCGGTGATTAATATGAAGTCCAATTTCAACTCAAATTTAAAACATAGCGGAATTTCTCATTAATTCTATTATTCTTCTAACCTATATCCAACTTTAAAAACAGTCTTTATACAATCCTTTAAATGAAGTTTTTCTCTAACTCTCTTAACATGAATATCCACAGTTCTTGTTTCTCCTAGATAATCAAAGCCCCATACCCTCTCTAATATTTGTTCTCTAGATAAGGCTATATTTTTATTTTTTAAAAATAATATAAGTAAATCATACTCTTTAAAGGTTAAATCCACTATGTGTCCATTATGCTTTACAATTCTTTGGGCACAGTACACTTCAATATCCTTAAAGTGTATTATATCTTCAGCCTTATCATACCTTCTTAACACAGCTTCAATCCTAGCTATTAACTCAATGGTTTCAAAGGGTTTAACTATATAATCATCTGCCCCTAATCTTAATCCCTTTACTCTGTCTAACACATTTTCTTTAGCGGTTATAAAAATCACTGGAATTTCTTTGCTTTTTATATATGTAACTAGTGAAAATCCATCTAATTTAGGAAGCATCACATCTAATAGCACTAAATCTACACTCTCTCTACTAACTATTTCTTTCCCAATCTCTCCATCTGGAGCTCTAATTACTTCATAGCCTACCATTTCTAAATTGATAGAAATCAAATCTCTAATGGCCATGTCATCTTCTACCACTAATATCCTCATATTTATAAGCTCCCTTCCTCCTATATGGTTATTACTATCTCATATTCATCATATCATATTTAACAATTCTATTATTTGATAAATCGAAGCCTAGTCTAAAATTCTTTTTCCATCCCTCTTTATCATAAGAATAAAAATACATATATATCTCATTATTAAACTTTGATCCATATCCCTCATAAAGAGGTTCCATCTTATAATCATTAATATCTATTTTAAGCTCTTGAAATAGCGGTGTTGCAATATTAAGCAGGGTTTCTTCACTATAGTCTGTTTTTTGAGGAATCGTTGTATTACCCTCATTGATATATGTACTCATATATAATATGGTACCATCTACTGAGTTCATTTCACAGACATAGGTATTTCCAGCTTCATCAATCCAATTTATATTCCAACTAAAGCTTTCCCCATCTCTATTTTTAAGACTTATATATTCCTTCATGGCTTCTTTATTAAACTTTCGATCAAATCCCTTTTCAAATAGATATATAGCCCTATTTATAGCCTCTTCTCTAGTTATTACTTCACCATTTGAAGAAGTTTTCTTCGGTGTATAATCCTTTAAATCCTTTTCCGAATATACTTTATCCTCGTAATAATGAGGAGCTATTTCACAGCCGTTTAAAAGTAATCCTAAACAAATTACTATTATAATCCTACTCCTCTTACTCATAGGACACCTCCCTAGAAAATTCAAATATAACCTCTGTCCCACTATTAACCTTACTTTGTATTTGAAATTTAATATTATGAATTTGGCATATAGCCTCACAAATAGATAATCCTAATCCAACTCCATTATTCTTTAATCCCCTAGACTTATCTACCATATAAAAAGGCTCCTTTATCTTATTTAACTCCTCAGTAGAAATACCTATTCCATAGTCCCTAATAGACAATACATACTTTCCACCCTCGAGAACTTCCCCCTTAATATTAATGTTTCCACCCTCCTTAGAAGCCTTTACAGCGTTATCTAGTATATTTATAATCAGCACCAATATAAGCTGTTCATCTCCTGTTATATATGTAGGCATCACATTAACTGTAACTTTTATATCCTTACTCTCTAGATTATAGGCTAGCGTGTTCATGGATTTTTTCACACACACTTCTATAGATAATCTTTCCCACTCTAAATTTTCTCCTTTTATCATAATAAGCTTTAATAAAGTTGAATTTAAAGTTTCTAATCTCTTTCCTTCAGAGTTTATATATTTTAGAGCCTTAAGGGTAATGGTTTCATTAACATTACCTTTCAAAAGCAAGTCTGAGTATCCAATTATGGAGGTAATAGGGGTTTTTATTTCGTGAGTTAAACTGTCTATAAACCTTTCCTTTTCCTCATTCATGTTTTTTAGCTTGCTTATATTCTCCTCAATCACATCTAGCATTATATTAAAGTTATTAGCTAAAATTCCTACCTCATCTTTTCTATTATGTATATCTACTCTCTCTGTATATTTACCAGTGGCAACCTCCTTGGAAATACTACTTAACTCTTCTATAGCTCTAGTGATCTTCTTAGAAATAAAATACATAATTAAGGCTAACAGTATAGTCACAAATAAATCTATTAAAAAAAACAGCACATAGTTAGCAATTCTTTGATCATATAAAGAAGTAATATTATGAGATACTAATAGCTTTAAGTCGTTTTCCAAAGCCTTAAATTTAGAGGTAATAAACAAGACTTTTTTGTCTCCTATAGTTTTTATAATAAATGTTTTTTCATCGCTACTTCCATTTAATAATTTGTGTAATTCCTCATCATCTTTCCTGTGTGGTTCTATATTGCTCCTTGACACTATTAATCCACTATTCTCATCGTAAATCTCAATATTGCTGCCCTCATTGCTACTTGAGATATAGCTGTTGATTATAACTTGAAACCACGCTGATAGCTGCCCTCTGTTATTGGTGTTAAAGTTAACCCCCAAATCACTATTTAAACGTATGGCTCCAACAATACCATCATAATCCTTTAAATTTGAGATTATAGCAGCATCCAAATTTCTCTTATGAATATTTTCAATAATCATTATTCCCGCGCCATTAAAAAGTATAATAAACACCGTTATTGAATATATAAATATCTTTTTCCAAAACTTCACATCATCACCCTACATCGCAATTTTATTTAACTAGTTCTATCTTTTAGTATAATACTTTTAACTTTTAACTTTTAAATTCTATTTATTTGTTACAACTTTGTTACATCCTAAAAATACTTTTGACTTATAATTCTATTACTATTAGTACATAATCATAGATAGCACAAACAAAGGAGAGATTTCACATGAAAAAAACAATAGTTATAGTTGCTTCCTTACTGATAATTTTTACTATTGCATTGATCTATAATCGGTCTTCAATACGTAAAAATATGGGGGTATCCCTAATAGATGAAGCTGATATAGTAATAGATAATACTAATAATTCTACAGCTCTTACCGCCTTAGCTAATAAGGTTAAAGATAATACTAAAGGTTTATATACCTTAATAAATAAAGCTCATTCTCTGTCCACAGATTATGTACCTGATAATCTAGTTGTACCAAATATAAACTTGGTAGGCCATGCCTATGAAGAACGGAGTAAAGTTAGTAAAATAATGGTTGAAGATTTAGAAAGTATGTTTTCTGATGCTAAAGCTGAAGGCTTAGATTTATTTTTACTTTGTGGTTATAGATCTTATTCTACTCAACAAGCATTATACCATGAAAATTTACAGTCCACAGGTAAAAATCATAGTAATTCCGTGGCAATTGCTGGAAATAGCGAACATCAACTAGGGTTAGGTATAGATTTAACTACCCAAAGCCTAGATTTTAAGCTATCCCAAGAGTTTGAAAATACTAGAGAGGGAGCTTGGATTGGTAAAAATGCACATAAATATGGATTTATCATAAGATATCCTAAAGAGAAAGAGCATATAACAGGATTTATTTATGAGCCTTGGCATTTACGATATATTGGAGATATGGATTTAACTACATATTGCTATGAAAATAAATTAACTTTAGAAGAGATTTATTCCACTTTAGGAATATAAAAGTTAGAGAAGGGCAACCTTCGGTTGCAGATAAATGCTCGCTTTGCTCGCTAGAGAAGTGCGCTAAGAGCGCAGAGAAGTACGCCGGAGGCGTAGAGAAGGGCAACCTTTGGTTGCAGTGAAGTGCTCGCTTTGCTCGCTAGAGAAGTGCGCTAGGGGCGCAGAGAAGTACGCCGGAGGCGTAGGGAAGGGCAACTTGCGTTGCAGTGAATGGCGAAGCCACTTCTCTACGCCTCTGGCGTACTTCTCTGCAACCGAAGGTTGCACTTCTCTGGCGAAGCCACTTCTCTACGCCTCTGTCGTACTTCTCTGCAACCGAAGGTTGCACTTCTCTAGCGAAGCTGCTTCTCTACGCCTCTGGCGTACTTCTCCACGACCGAAGGTTGCCCTTCTCTGGCGAAGCCACTTCTCTATGCCTCTGGCATACTTCTCTACGCCTACGGCGTACTTCTCTGCAACCATAGGTTGCACTTCTCTATCGAAGCCTTGATAAGAAGTTAATATTATAAATTTATGGACTATATTGTAATTACATGAAGGTATCTACTAATAAATAGAGGCTGATTTTATGTTATAAATAATAAGTAAGACGAATTAAAAGGAGTGATACTAATGAAAAAGAAGTTAATTTCACTAATCTTAAGTGGAACAGTAGTAAGCACCACTTTAATAGGAGTTATAGCTTATTCAAACTATGAAAAGCCAGCTAGTCCAGATAAAACCCTAGAGGAGCAAAGTAAGATCATGGATAAGAAGAATTCTGAGGTAGAGGATTATAGTTTGTCTCAAACTGAGAAGGTAGAAGAAAATCAGAATATTTCACAAGATAAACAGGTACAAGCTTCTTCTGATCCTGTGGAAACAGTTAAATATACATCATCTAAAAAAACTGATGCTACCACCTCTAAAAACCCTGTAAAAAAAGAAGACGCCCAAACTACAAAAAAGATGGAGAGTTCTAATTCTACGGTGTCAGAATCAAATAAATCTAACAAACCATCATCAGGAACTCAATCTAAACCTTCAACTCCATCTAACCCATCAACTTCACCTAAGCCATCAACTCCAAGTACTAATGATGCTGATTTTGTAGCTCAAGTGGAGCAAATGATATTTAATAAGGTGAATGAGGAAAGATCCAAAGCCGGTGTAACACCGTTAACTTATAATAGTACTATGGAAAAATATGCAAGAATTAAATCCAAGGATATGAGTGTAAGAAATTACTTTGATCATAAAAATCCAGAAGGACAACTTATCACCGCTCAAATGCAGCAAGATGGTGTATCCTATAGAGCTTGGGGTGAAAACATTGCCTATATTCAAGGAATTTCAGACCTAAATGCTCTAGCAAATCAGTTTATGACAAATTGGATGAACTCTCCAGGTCATAAACAAAACATCCTATCTACTAATTTTACTAGTATAGGTATAGGCGTTTATAAATCTGGAAACACCTTTCACGCAACTCAAGAATTCTATAAATAAAAAAGGGCCAAGCCCTTTTTTATTTAATTGCAACTAAATGCTTGCTAGAGAAGTCCGCCAGAGGCGTAGAGAAGAGCAACTTACGTTGCAGTGAAGCGTTCGCTTTGCTCACTATAGAAGTGCGCTAGGGGCGCAGAGAAGTCCGCCGGTGGCGTAGGGAAGGGCAACTTGCGTTGCAGTGAATGGCGAAGCCACTTCTCTATGCCTCTGGCATACTTCTCTGCAACCGAAGGTTGCCCTTCACTAAAAAAAAGTGAACTATGACAACAGTATTTCTAAGACATTACTAAAGTATACTTTAGTAAGGACATTGCCTTTACACATACATTATCATAGTTCACTTTATTAAAATTGGAATTAAGGTTAGCTTGCCATTTTTTCTTTTTTCTCTTTAATTATTTCTGCAGCCACATATTTTGTTAGGTCAACTACTCTTGCAGAGTATCCCCACTCGTTGTCATACCATGCAGCTACTTTTATCATATTTCCACCGATGACCATAGTTGATAATCCATCTACGATAGTTGATCTGTCATCGCCCTTATAATCTATTGAAACTAGTGGTACGTCTGAGTACCCTAGGATTCCTTTTAATTCATTTTCAGAAGCTTGGTTAAATATTTCATTTATCTCTTCCACTGTAGTATTTTTTTCTATTTCACATACTAAATCAGTAATTGATACTGTTGGCGTTGGTACTCTTAATGCAAAGCCATTAAGTTTTCCTGCAAGTTCTGGTAATACTTTTGCCACAGCCTTTGCAGCTCCTGTAGTAGTTGGAATTATTGATTCTGCTGCTGCTCTTCCTCTTCTTAGGTCCTTATGACTATTATCTAAAGTATTTTGATCATTAGTATAAGAGTGTACTGTCGTCATCATCCCTTTTACTATTCCAAACTTCTCGTTTAAAACCTTAACTACAGGTGCTAAACAGTTGGTAGTACATGATGCATTAGAAATTATATTATGGTCTTTATTTTCATAGTTTTCTTCATTAACTCCCATAACTATAGTTATATCATCTGCACCCTCTTTAGCTGGGGCTGTAAGAATTACTTTTTTAGCTCCTGCTTCTATATGTCCACTTAATTCTTCTCTTGTTTTGAATTTTCCTGTAGACTCAATAACTATGTCCACATTTAAATCCTTCCATGGTAAATCCTTTGGTGTTTTTTCATGAAGTACTCTTATTTTATTTCCATTAATTAATATATAATCACCCTCAGTTTTAACTTCCCCTTTGAAAGTTCCAAAACATGAGTCATATTTAAATAAATGAGCTAAAGTCTCTACATCCGCTCTTGCGTTTATAGCAACTATCTCTAAATTTTTAGATAAACTTTCTTGAGCAATTCTCAAAACAGTTCTTCCTATTCTTCCAAACCCGTTTATAGCAACTTTAATTTTCATATTTTCCCTCCGCCATACTACATAGTATAATATGCTGTATTATATATTTATTATTTGTATATATGATATACACTTTTTAAATATATGTTATACATTATTTATACAATGAACCTTAAATTATGTCAATCATTGTATTTTGGTATTAACACATATATTTGTCCATTAAATTAAAATAACTATATATATCTTTGCTTTTCTCAAAATTCAGCTTCTTACAATAAATATAATTCACACCTATTATAACCCTCTTGGCATTATATATTTTCCTAACTCTATTCCGCCTATATCAATGGATTCCCTTTGAATATGAAACTTAAAATTAATAAGAATTTAAAATTATTCTATATCTTAATTTATATAATACTGCTATAATATATCTATTAATTTATGTGTGAAATGGAGAAATATATAATGAAATTTGCATTTAATCATTTTAATTTTAACGTAATAGATTTAGAAAAGTCTATGAAATTTTATAAGGATGCCCTAGGTTTAGAAGAGGTAAGAAGAATAACACCAGAGGATGGAAGTTTTATTATTGTATATCTAGGAGATAACTACTCTGATTTTACTTTAGAGTTAACTTGGCTTAAAGACAGAGAAGAAAACTATGATTTAGGTGAATGTGAATATCATCTTGCTCTTAAAGTGGATGATTATGACGGTGCACATAAAAAGCATAGTGAAATGGGCTGTATCTGCTATGAAAATCCTGAAATGGGTATATACTTTATAACAGATCCAGATGGATATTGGGTTGAAATAATTCCGACTAGGTAATATTAAGGGTGATAAGTATACTTATCACCCTTATTTTTGGGCTTTGTTTTAATATGGTTGTTGATTTTAGAGCTATATATTATTGCGAAGCAAACTATTTGCAGGAAGATTAAATTTACTTAGGCTGTATGAAAG
>DFXM01000006.1:31189-50918 GCA_002381695.1 Clostridium sp. UBA4108
ATATATAGTTCATTATCAACAACCATTTTAACCAAAGCCTATTTTTTATTAATTCACCTAATCCAAGGAAATATTAAAGGAGTAAAACTAAGGTAAATAGGGAATAGTACACTCTATATAAAATATATTAAATCTAAATAAACTTAGGAGGGAAAAAATGAGAAAATCTTTATTAATATGCATTTTACTAGTTGGGTTAACTTTAACAGCATGTACACAGAGTAATAATATTACCAAAGATAAAAATAACAATAATGCCAATAATAACTCCATTGCTGAAGAAAATCAAAGTTCAACTTTAACTAATAACAATGTAGATGAAATAAAAAAAGAACTTAAAACTACATTAAAAGAAAATGCAAAAAAATACTTTAATGTGGATATTGATGAAAAAAATATGAACTATTCCCTAGGAAAAGTAGTGCTTGAAAATAACTTTGAATCTATAACTGAGTTAGGAAACTTAGATGAATTGTATATAACAGCTCATTCCAAAGTTGAACCAAAAGACTTAGGAGTTATAAGTGTTTCTATGGAATATGACAGCACAAATAAAAAGATGAAATTTATGAACCTATCTCTAAAAGAACCTTTTAATGAATCAACTAAAATATCAAAAGAGGAAGCAATAAGCATAGCAAAGCAATTCATTGCTGATAAGGGGCTAATTGGAACAGATATTCCTCTTACAGTAGCTGAATTTACTGATACAAAAGGGACTTCAGTAGTTAAATTTGATTACAAATCTGCTAATAACAATAATGAAGATATTAAAATAGGTATAAATAATACTAATAAGGCAGTAAGGATGTTGGACTTATATTAGATGTGTATTATTGCTTAAATAAAATATCCTCCAAGAGAATTTCTCTTGAAGGATATTTTTATTTTTCTACTAACCTGTACTTTTAAATTACTTTTTACTTTTTGCTCTTAAAAGATCTAGGAATTCCTGCTTCTCTTCATCAGTTTTAAATGCATTTAGTGGCACTATATAAGAACTGATGGCACTGTCAAATATGAATATTTGTTTTCTAGTTTCAGCAATATGTAAAATACCCTTCCAGCTGAGCTTTGACTCACCACTACCATTAGTAACCATAATTCCAGTCTTAAGAATCTTAAGGGTCTGTTCTCCTACAAACCCCTTATTTTTCTCTATATTCATTAAATCCTTCACTTGCTTTTTAACTCTTGTTTTTAAACGTCTTGGATATGCATAAATCCATATCAATGCAAAAGTTCCAAACACTCCAAAGGGAAGCCATCTTGAAGTACTGCTTGCATCTGGCTTAAAGAATGATACCACCAAGAATATGCAGGCTATTACAAGGAATATACAAGGCATTAAGAATCTATTCATTAAAATAGATTTTCTATTAGCTTCTGCTGTTGTAATACGGTATACATTAAAATCAACATAGTCTTGCTCTTTTAAATTATATTTTAATTCCATATTTACCTCCTTTTAAATTTAGAATGGAAATATAAATTGTAGAATTATTATGGAAATTCAGTTTACTATATATTTTCCCACCATTATTAATTCTAAATTACAAATCATAAAAAATATTTTACCATACTTTTCATCATAATACATACTAAAACCCTAAAAAACTTCATATATCTACAAAATTTGTAAATCTACCTTCCTGCAAATGGTTTGTGAGTAATAATATTTAGTTCTAAATCAACGACTATTTAAAACAAAACCATTTAAAAGAATAATAAAAACTGTTGACTTTGACCTTAGGATAAACTCTAAGATGAATTTACAAGAGCTTTTTGTGATTATGAGCTCTAAAAGAAAATATACAATTATTTTCTTTTGAAGTTCAAAGGGGAGGTCAAGATATGAGAAATAAAGAACTAAACTCAACTGTTGCATTAAAGGTTAGTGGGTTAAGAAAATCCTATAATAATTTTGTGGCAGTGGATAATCTAAATCTAGAGGTAAATAAAGGGGAGATCTTTGGATTACTAGGCCATAACGGAGCAGGAAAATCTACTACCATTGAATGTATACTTGGAAGTAAAAAGCTAGATGAAGGGGAGGTTAAAGTCCTTGGAATGAACCCTGTAAAGGATAGAAAAATACTTTTTGAAAAGGTAGGGGTTCAGCTACAGGAATCAAATTATCAAAATAAAATAAAAGTTAAGGAGGTATGTGAGGTTACAGCCTCTTTATACTCTAATCCATTAGATTTTAATGCTTTACTTAGAGAATTCAAACTATATGAAAAAAAAGACAGCTTTGTAGAGGAATTATCAGGAGGTGAAAAGCAAAGGCTATCTGTACTTCTAGCTTTAATCCCAAACCCTAGTATGCTATTTTTAGATGAGCTTACCACAGGGTTAGATCCTAAAGCTAGAAGAGAAATTTGGAACTATCTAGACAATTTAAAAGCAAAGGGAGTAACTATTTTTATTACTTCTCACTATATGGATGAAGTAGAATATTTATGTGATAGAATTTGTATACTTAAAAAGGGGAAGGTTATATTCATGGATAGTCCTAAGAATGCCATATTAAAAAGTGGAAAAGAAAATTTAGAAGAGGCATATTTATTTTATACTGGGGAGGAGGTAATGAATGATGAAATCCTTTAGTACACTATTTAAAACAGAATTTAAAATCGCCCTTAGAACCCTAGATGCTATATTATTTGGAATACTATTTCCTATTGGAATAGCTTTATTATTAGGATTTATTTATGGAGATAAGCTAGCCTATGAAGGTGCTAATTATACTATGCTACAGTTATCCTTTGGAGCCTTTGTATCCATTGGAATTTGTGCCACAGGACTTATGGGCCTACCCTTAGCTATAGCTGATTATAGACATAGAAAAATATTAAAACGCTTTAAGGTTACCCCTATAAGCCCTAGTAAGCTGCTTATAGTTCAGGTGGTGAATAGTTTTCTATTAGCAGTGATATCTGCTGTGTCAACCTATTTAGTAGCTAAGTTTGTCTTTGGATACGTGATGCTGGGCTCTGGTGGTAAATTCATTCTTACCTTTCTTCTAGTGACCCTTACCGTATATAGTATGGGTGTTCTCATTGCTAGTATAGCTCCCAATATAAAAATGGCAAATTTAATCTGTACCTTAGTATACTTTCCAATGCTATTCCTATCAGGTGCAACAGTACCCTATGAAATCATGCCAAAAGCACTACAAAATATTTCTGATATACTGCCATTTACCCAAAGCATTAAACTTTTAAAGGGTGTTTCCTTAGGTGAACCTACCAATGATTTAATGTTCCAGCTTCTGTTGATGATAGGAATAAGTGTAATATGTATATTAGGTTCCTTAAAGTTTTTCAAATGGGAGTAAAATCATTTGACATTCACCTTATGATAAGGTCTATATTTAAATAAAGCACTACTATGATTTTCATAATTTCTAAATAACCCTAATAAGGAGGGATTAAGTTGTTTTCAATAGGAATGTTTTCAAAAATCAATCGTGTTACTACTAAAACCTTAAGACATTATGATGATATAGGTCTATTAAAACCTGATCATGTAGATCCTATCACTGGATATAGATACTATACCACTAGCCAGCTTCCAAAACTTCATGAGATCCTAACCTTAAAACAGATGGGATTATCCTTAAATGATATTAAAGAAGTCCTTAAAAATCCGAAAACCATAGAGATTTATCTAAAGCTTAAGGAGCAAGATGTTATAAATAGCATAGCTCATGAGCAAGCAAAATTAGTTCAAATAAGAAGTTTTTCTAATATGCTTAAAGGAGAAGGTGATTATATGTATACGCCAATTATAAAGGAATTGCCAGAGGTTATTGTAGCCTCTATGAGACAAGTAGTAAGAGATTATAGTGAATTTTTCAATCTATGTCCAAATATAATGGGACCAGAAATGGAGAGAATCGGATGCGAATGTAAAGTCCCTGAATATTGCTTTAATGTTTATCATGATGGTGAATATAAAGAAAGGGATATCGATGTTGAAATATGTGAAGCTGTGACAGAGATGAGAGAGGATACTGAAATCATTAAATTCAAAGTTATCCCTAAGGTAGAAACTGCCGTATGTATCCTTCATAAAGGTCCTTATTCAAATTTAAGAAATTCCTATACCTTTATCTTTAAATGGATAGAGGATAATAATTACACTGTCTTAGATAATCCAAGAGAATCCTATATAGATGGCATTTGGAATAAAGACAGTGAAGAGGATTGGTTAACGGAAATTCAAGTTCCTATTAAAATTAAATAATTTTCATCTTTTGGATTAAATTAAAAGACTTATAACAAAATTTAAGGATATAATAGTATTAAAATCAAATAAGTTATTAGGAGGTGTTTTTATGGATAAATATGTATGTATAGTTTGTGGTTATGTGTATGATCCAGAAGTAGGAGACCCAGATGGAGGTATAAATCCAGGTACTAAATTTGAAGATATTTCAGAGGATTGGGTTTGTCCATTATGTGGAGTTCCAAAAACAGAATTTAAAAAAATGTAATTGCGAATATATGTAAGAATTTTTAGTCAGAACTTCTATAGAAGTTTCTGACTTTTTATGTATAGTTTTAAAACAACATGTAAATGTTATGTCTATACAAGTAAATAGGAGGTATAAGTGAAAATTTTAAGATATTTTTTTCACTAGATAATTATGTTTATTCCAAAGAGAATAATTTTTGAAAAAGGTTCTTTAGATTACAAAATTGGCAAAAACATATACCATACATTTAAAGATAATAGCAGGGTAGAAATAATAAACCTAACTTCTAATAAAGTAAAACAGCATATCCCTGGAGAAGATTTATATAATTTTTATAGAGAGGGGAAGGATACCTTAGTAGTAGGAATTAAAAGAGGCTTTAAATTTCAATCTTGCAAACCCTCTGCAAACTATCAATTGCCATTAGTATCTGGATGTATTGGCCAGTGTGAATATTGTTACTTAAATACTAATTTAGGAGATAAACCTTATATAAAGGTTAATGTTAATATTGAAGATATACTTAATCAAGCTCAAAAATATATTGATGAACGGGAACCTAAGATAACTATATTTGAAGGGGCCGCAACTTCCGATCCCATACCAGTTGAACCCTATACACATTCCTTAAAAAGTACCATAGAATTTTTCGGGAAAAGTAAAAATGGCAGATTTAGATTTGTAACTAAGTATAATGATATAGATGGCTTATTAGATGCTAATCATAATGGAAATACAGAAATTAGATTCACCTTAAATGTGCCTAAAGTTATAAATGATTATGAAAATAGAACCTCAGCTAGTGAAAAGAGGATAGAGGCTAGCGTTAAAGTAGCAGAAGCAGGGTATCCAATAGGCTTTATAATAGCACCTATATTTATATATGAGGGTTGGCAAGGGGACTATAAGGATTTATTAATAGAATTAAATAAAAAACTACCGAAGAATTTGAAATATCCTATAACCTTTGAAGTAATATCTCATAGATATACCACTAGAGCTAAAAACATAATACTTGAGGTATTTCCAGATACTACTCTTCCAATGAGTGAGGAAGATAGAAAATTTAAATATGGCCAATTTGGTTATGGAAAATATGTATATACCAAGGAACAGTTAGAGGAAATTAAAAATTTTTTCCACTTGGAAATCTCTTCACTATTTCCTAAAGCTATCATTAAATATGTAATATAATAATTTACCACATGAAAGGCTATAAAGTATTTTTTTAGGTAACTTCACCTAAAACTAAGAATTAATTATATAGATGTACCCATGGAAAACTTAGCAGAATGGATTCCATGGGTACATCTATATTAAAACTAATAAACTAAATCATGAGGAGGAATAATGAATAGTTTATTGTTTCCCCAATAAGTTAATCTCCATACTATTAGTCCACACCATAACATTTTAAAATCTTTCTATAAAGTTCTTCTATAAATCCTGAGGTTACCTTGTTTTCAGTGTTAAAGGTGATAACTGTCTTATTATTGCTTTTTAATATATTCGCCTTCTTATCCTCTGGCAACATATAAATATCTATGTCTAATTTTTCTTCTACTAGAAGCTCTTGCTTTAATATATCACTGTGATTTGCAATTCCTATAAATCCAATATCTCCATTTAAATAATTAATTCTATTATTTAAAGCTTCTTTGCACCCAGATGATTTTAAAAATTTCTCAAGAGTTATATATTCTAAGCCATAACACAATCCTATCATATTATCTATAAATGAAATGGCGTTATATCCATTACTTTTAAATATCTGTGATAACTTTATCAGAGTCTTTATAAGTCTCCCTCCTTCGCTGTCATACATAACAACAACAGGCACATCATCACAATATTCTAATGGTATTTTACTATTAAACAGCGGATTAATGTATACCCTTTGATTATGCTCTCCTGACATAGGTATTACATAATATCTGCCTTCTTTTCTATTCATTATCACTATATTATCTACAAAGCCAACTAAGGTCTCCACTAAATCCTTTGAAGGTAACTTATCAATATCCAAAATTATAGTATCCACCTTAGTTAATTCCTTACTATGAATATTTAGATACTGTCTTATCTCCTGAAAAATCCATTGAAGTGGCTGATGCTGTATTTTCACTATACTATGAATCTTAAATATAGAATTATACTTTACATAGTCCCTAGAATTCATGGTAAAAATTATTGCATTTTCAACCCATTCTAAATCAGTAACCCTTTCGCGAAATACAATTTCCTTATTATAGTTTAAAGCAATCTTCCAAAGTTCTTTCTTTACCTGATTCAACCTAAGGTTAGGATTCTTCAGTTTTATTTCTGCTACCTTTGCAGTTATTAATGGCGCCGCATAGCTGTTACATCTTCTTGAACTCAATTCTTCCATTTTATAATTTATTAGGGAATGTACACTGTTGCAGGTTATCTCCACATTATCCTGACAGTTAATATTATAAATAAGCTCCTCTTCTTTAAGTTTATCATCTAAATCACACTTAACTCCAATGACCTTCTCAAATACTGCTGGATAGGTGATATTTCCCTCATTGCTACTAGCTGCAACTATTACTATATTCTTCTCATTTGCCCTAGCAATTGCTTTCTTTAGTTTATCTTTATCCTCACAGCTTGTAGTGCCAATACTCATATTTATTATGTTAACTTCATTGTCAATACACCATTCTATAGCCGTACAAAGCTTATCTACAGACCCCTGCATTTTAGTGAGGATTTTTATGCTGCTTAATACTATGTTCTCACAATATTTCATTATAATTCCCGCACATATAGTTCCATGACTTTTTATACACCCATCATATTCTACTCTATTAATAATGTGGAGATTATCTTCAATCTCCACATTATGCAAAAGTTCTAAGTTAAAGAACTTTTCATTGACTCCATCATCTATTATAGCTACATGTATTTTTTTCATATAAAGCTTAATTCATCTCTTCATATATTATTTCTAATATATTGTTGAAGGTAGAGAACCTTCCTAAGACTACAGCCTCCTGAGGAATTGAAATGTCAAATTTCTTCTCTATATCATTAAAAAGATATAGTAGTTCTAGAGTCTTCATCCTAATTTTTGCTCCTAACAGATGCATGTCTAAATCTTTTTTATGACTTCCCTCAAAATCTAAATTATATCTCTCCTTAAAAAGTGAGGTTAATTCACTTATAATAAAATCTCTATTATCCATAGCAACAACTTCCATAAAAACTTCCTCCTTTTGATTGTGCAAATTAGTGTTTTTCTAACTTTGAAAATCCTTTTCTAGGTTTTATATAACTTGTTTTCCGCTAGATAAAATATTTATAATATATTTTGTCATTCTCTTCCCATCTTCTATATTTAATATATTAAATATAGGTTTAGAACTTTCATACTTATCTTTCTTACCATCTATAAAGTCTGAATCAATTACAGTATATATAGGAATATGATTATCCTCAGACTCCTGATAATCAAAGAAAGTATTAGAAAGGTTATAGCAATCCACATTGCAGTCAAATTTATATCTTAAAAGCTTGTCCACTTCTTCAAAATATTCCTTATTATAATTATTAGTATATAATAGACTAAGTATTGTAGTATCTGGTTTTACAGCGTTACAAACCAAATAAGGTATTACCCCAAAATTATTGTTTAATACTTTTCCTATAGGAATTACCCCTTCTGGAACCCCTACTATAATCACATCAGGATTCTCCTTTTTTTCTATATCTTTTACTAATCTATTGAACGTAAGTATTTTTTTATTTTCTCTAATCTGATTATTAAACATAAAGTTAGGAAAATTGTGTATACCAAACATTTCACCATGATTTTTGCTTCCAATGATACTAGCTCTATATCCCATATCCTCTAAATCTCTTCTTAGAGTAAGCTGAATATCAAACTTATTTGTTCTATTAGCCATGGACATTACGAATATTACAGGTACGTTTATATCAACTAATTCATCATTGGTAACATAAGGATTATGAGCTTCATCACTATAATATTTAAATATAACTCCAGCATCTTTACATAACTTTTTTAACACGCTTTTACTTTCTTCGTCCAAAATTCTTGTACATATTAAATTCTTTTTTTCCTCTATAATCCCCTTAATCTTAGGTAATATATAGGTGTTAAAATCTAAAGTATTATATGAATCTACCAATACTACACTGTCAAAGTCCTCATCTACTTCATGAAAAGTATTAACTACCTCTATTCCTGAAGGTTCTTCTTCGCACATCCCTATAACGTCCTTGCCATAGAGCCCCCACCCTGCAGGAGCAACTGCTCCTACAACTCTAAAATCATTATTTAAATAACTATATCTAAAAAAATATGCTGACTCTATATCATAAGGATAAATTACAGCTTTTAATCTACTCACCTTTATACACCTCCTATTTTAATAAGCAAAATAATTTATGTCGCTCTCTTCAAAGTCACATCCCATTTCATTGAGAAAACAGAACTCCTTTAAATTCTCCTCTGTGGCATACTTAACCCTGCCACAATTCATCATCTTTTTATCTTTAGATAACATGTCCATATCATCTGCATGAGCACAGCATAGATAACAATATCTGTAACTCCAGCAATCTTTACACTCATCTTCGCTAACTTTACCTACGTTCAGAATATTTTGTATTTTATCTATAAATAATCCATCTGTTATATTTCCAATCTTCATCACATTAGATAATTCACTAACTCTCTCACAGGGATAAAAGTTTCCCTCTACATTTAAGAATAATTTTCTTATGCCTGGCATACATGGACCACCTGGATGTCCCACATCTGGAAGTTCATTATTTAATGCCCTTTTATAAAAAGTATCCTTTAATCTTAAAAATTCATTATCAAAAAGTTTAGAAACATATTTTTCATCTAGTTTTCCCACTTTATTTAGCAATACTTTAAATCTTTCATAACCAGTGTTAATTATTACATCCTCATTAGTCCGTCTCTCTTCTTTAGAATAAGATTCTGCTATAGAGTTTAAATTCACCTTAAAGTCTTTCACATCATCATATTCACTGAAAAACTTCTTAGTACACTCAAAATCTGATGTACCATCTAGCACTGCATTAAATCTAATGTGCTTACACACATAATCTTCATATAAGCTTTTAAACTTTGAAATATTGTTCATTATAGCTCTAAAAGTTCCCTTGCCATTACTTGCAAAAGTTCTATTCTTATCATGAATCTCTTCTGGCCCATCCAAGCTAATCAGTAGACTAAAATTATTTTCTGCAAGGAACTCCATAATTTCATCCGTCAATATAGTTCCATTAGTAGTCATATGAAACTGTAATTTTTTCCCCTCTGTGTTTGCCTTAGCATACTCTACACACTGTTTAATGAAATCAAATCTCAAAAGAGGCTCCCCTCCGTAAAAACCTATATCTACTCTATTAGATTCGCTAGAATTGCTTATTACATAATCAATTCCTTTCTTTGCAGTTTCTAAAGACATACTCTTTTCATTGTGTATCCTATTTTCATAGGTACCAGAATAAGCACAATAAGCACATCTTAAATTACATTGTTGAGTTACCTGTAGAGTTATAACATTCATTCTATTTTTTATATGAAATGGCATTAATTCTGACGCTGGATGTTCTATTTTCCTCATTCTTTTGCTACTTAAAAATCCATTTTCCCTAAGATTATTAATTTCCTCTAAGGTATTTTTATCTATATCTTCTTCCCTAATCTGAGCTCTATTTTTTAGACACTGATATACATCCTTTGAAGTGTTTACAATACTATTACTATTAACATCGTATATATAATAATTATCTACGGTTTTAAAGGTATGTATAAAAGATTCCTTAATACTCATTTTATCAACTCCCAAATCTTATTTTTGGCTTTATTTCAAACTGCTGTTGATTTTAAAACTATATTAAAACAAAGTTTTATTTTAAAATATTTAGTATATAGCTGCCTAAGGCAGCTATATACTTTTAAAATCCTAATAAATCTCTAAATTTTTATTTTAATACAAATTAGTAGCTATACGTAGCGTCATATGCTTTATCATAGCTGATAGCCTGAGTTCTTTCATTAGCAAGAATTTCATAACGCCTACATTGACATCCACAAGCGCAGAAGCAAAATGCTGATACAATAGCACCACTAGTATTTATAGATTTTTTTAATTTTTTCATAATTCGAACCTCCCAATATAATTTATTTTGAATTCTTATTTTAATATAAATTAGGTATAGATTATGACCCTATTGAGCGTCCCAGGCATTGTTATAATACTTAGCCTCAGATCTTTCATTAGCAGAAATTTCATAATATCTACATTCACAACCACAACCGCAGAAGCAAAATGCTGATATAATAGCACCACTAGTATTTAAGGATTTTTTTAATTTTTTCATAATTTTCCCCCCTAACATAATTTAATTTTGAATTCTTATATATCTTAGGTGTTGAGATTTATATAGGATTAGATAACACAACTAGATTGTTCCTTGATTATCTTTATATAGGTCTTACTAGATTTTAGTAATTCCTCATGGTCACCTATTTCTTCAACGGTGCCATTGTCTAATACAATAATTTTATCTAACTCCTTTAGAATATAAGGCTTATGAGTTATAAAAATAATAGTATTATCCTTAAATCTATTTAAAAACAGATAATTAAGTTCATTTTCAGACTTTAAATCTATATTCGAAGTTGCCTCATCTAATATGAGTGTGTTACTCACCTTAGAAAAAGCTCTTGAAAGAACTAATTTTTGCTTCTCACCACCAGAAAACTTTCCGCCATTATCTCCCAGCTTAGTTTCAATTCCTTCTGGCAAATCTTTCACAAATTCATAGGCACCACTTAGTTCTAATAATTCATTAACTCTTTCTTCGGGCAGATTCTTAAATAAAGTGATATTGTCTCTTATAGAACCATTAAATATATAACTATTTTGATTTACTAGTGAAATAGCACTTCTTAGATCCTTCGTATTTATATGCTCCAGATTCATTCCATCTATATATACTTCTCCTTTAGAAGGCTCATACATCTTAAGTAGTATATTTATCAAAGTTGACTTTCCAGAACCATTTAGCCCTACAATAGCTACCTTTTCTCCCGAATTTATTTTAAAACTTATATCTCTTAAAGTTTCATTTTCTTTAGAGTAAGAAAAGTGCATATTTTTAAATTCTATATTTCCCTGTACCTTATCTCTAGAAATTCTAATGCACTGTTTCTTATCTAAGAAAGTTTTTGGGGAGGGGGCTTTATCTAAAAACTCAAAGAGTCTTTTAGCGGATAATAATATCTTAGTCAAATCGTACTTTATATTAAATAGTGAAGCAATTTGTTGAATAACTCTAAAGCTATAAGTTGAAAAAGCAAATAATCCACCTATGGTAAAAGACTTACCTATAATAAGAACCCCTCCAAGTATATATATAAGAGCTGATATGCATTGCAAAAATGCAATATCTATAGCTATATTTGAGGAATCCATCATCCTTGATTTTATATCCGTTTGAATTATTTTTCTTTGCTTTTTAGTAAACTGCTTCATTATGGAATCTTCAATTCCTAATAGCTGAATTTCTTTAATTCCAGCTAATTTGTCACCATACCATTTAGAATAGTCCCTATAGTAATCCATATATTTTTTGTAATACTCTTTTCTTATCCTAGTAAAATATTTTGTAATAATGTACTTAAGAGGAATTATTAATAGAATAATAATTGAAAGCCTATAATCTATACTTATAAGGGCGATAAATCCGCCGATAATCTTAAAAATATTAAAGATCCTCACAACAAAGCTTTCATCAACTATATTAGTAACATTTCTTATATCCATATCCATATTGTTCATAATTTCTGTAAAATTTTTATCATTTATATAATCTATTTCTATATTGATTAACTTCCTCATACTCATACTAGTCAGCTTATAGTAAAACATACTTCCTATGTATGAGCTAAGCTTTACTTCTATTAGTCCTAATCCTTGGTCTATTATTACTAATATCAAGGTTATTATTGTAATTTTAATAACCATAGATATGTCATTTTTTAATAACCCTTGGTCGATGACCTCTTTATTAAGTATAGGTAATATAAAGTTTATTCCTGTTGAAACCATCATGATTGTAATAATTAAAATTATCCTTTTCTTATATGGAGATAAATGCTTAAAAATTTTTTTTAATAATTGTCTATCTTCTCCAGAAATAAAAATCACTTCCTTTACTTAAGGCTTTGTTTCAAGGCTTGTCCATAATTATTACGAGCTCGAAACAAAGCCTAATAATATTACTTTCTAGATTACTTTATATCTATACTCCAGCTGTTCCTATAGAATATTCTTTAGAGTCATATCTCTCTGAAGTATGATCCTCGTATGGTCTACAATAGCATCCACACATATAACAGTTACAATATGCTACAATTTTGCTAGGTAATTTATTAATTTTTTTATTTAGTTTTTTCATGAGAAATTCCCCCTTTCTTGATTTTAACTAGTGATTCTTAAACCTCTTACATACTTAAATATTAGAAGCCAGAGGTTGTTGCATAATATAATTTTGAATCAATTCTTTCAGAGTTTACATTCTCATATGCTCTGCAAGCGCAACCACAATCGCAACTACAATATGGCTTTAAAATATTTTCCTGTTTCATAGATTTTTTAACTAATTTTTTCATTATAAATCCCTCCTTCATTTTTTAATTTAATTTATTTTTTATTATGCTGTACTAGCATTTTCTAATAATTAATAGTCAGAAGTCGTTGCTTGATAAGTATTAGATTGTCCTCTTTCTTGATTAGCATTTTCATATGGTCTGCAATAACATCCACAACTGCAACTGCAATATGGCTTTACGCTATTTTCTTGTTTTATAGATTTTTTAAATAACTTTTTCATATTAAAATTTCCCCTTTCTAACTCTAAATTATCCTTGAGACATTGTTGCGTCATAAGCATTAGATCGATATTTTTCTTGAGTGGAATTTTCATAAGGTCTGCATAAACAAGCACAATAACAGGAGGCAAACGCCTTTATGGTGCTTTGATCTTTGTTGGATTTTTTAATTAAATTTTTCATAACACCCCCCCTTCATTAACTTTATAAATCATGTAAAGAAAAATATTTACTTCTGTAATTGTATTATAATTTCATTACCATATATAGTCAATGATTTACATTAAATGTTAACAATTATTTTTATTTTTTGTGATGCTTATAAGGTGATCTGCATATACTGTAACTAAAACACTCATATAATTTATTGAACAGGCGATGATACTTCATGCAGCCGGGCTTTTCATTAAGCAGTGGAATAAATCCATGGGACATTTTCTAAGATGCTCTAAGGATTTTTTATTTTACTCATTTTTACAGACATCTTCATAGGCAGCTAGAAATTATTTAATTTCACATACCTAATAGGAGGTTTTTATGAATACTAATAATTACAAAAAAATTAAACAGGTATTATGGATAATCCTACTTGCTAATTTTCTCGTAGCATTATTAAAAATAATTGTTGGTAGCTTAGTTGGAAGCTCAAGTATCACTGCTGACGGCTTTCATTCTCTTTCAGATGGGTCCTCTAACATAGTAGGGCTAATTGGAATAGGCTTTGCTTCAAAACCTGTAGATAAGGATCATCCCTATGGTCATAAAAAATTTGAGGTGCTTTCTGGTCTATTTATTGCTGGAATGCTAGTTTTTATTGGAATCAAAATAATCTTTACTGGAATAATGAACTTTAAAGCTCCTAACACCTTAAATATATCCATAGAAAGTTTAATAACCATATTAATTACCCTTGGAATAAATATCTTGGTTTGCACCTATGAATATAAAATTGGTAAGAAACTTAATAGCTATATATTAATCTCTGATTCTATGCATACCAAGAGTGATATTTTTGTATCCCTAGGAGTATTGGCTACCCTTATTGGAATTAAACTCGGATTACCACCTATTATAGATTCTATAGCCTCATTAGTGGTAGCTGGATTTATTCTACATGCTGCCTATGAGATCTTCATATCTACCAGTGGAGTTTTAGTAGATAAAGCTATGGTAGATGATGAGTTTATTAGAAGTGCTATTTCAGACTTTAGTGAAATTAAAGATATCCATAACATTAGAAGCCGTGGAAGTGCAACTGATATCCATGTGGATATGCATATTATGATAGACCCTAGATCCAGTGTGGAAGAATCTCATGCACTACTTCATAAAATTGAAGATAAAATTAGAGAAAAAACTAATGATAATACTCAAGTAATAATCCATGTGGAGCCTTATTATGAAAATATGTTAGAGCACGAATAAAAAAGAGCTGTATCAAAAATCTATTTTGATACAGCCTCACTTTATGGTTTTATATAAGCATATCCCTCACCTTGTTTCTCAATAAGCTCTAAGACTCCAGCGGGAACAATATGTATAAAATTAAATAATTGCTCCACATTGATTTCATTTGCTTTCAACGCATTATTACATACCACAAATTTAACTCCCTTATGATGCAATTTTTCCATAAGAGTAACATTTACCTCTAAAGTCTCATCACCTATATAAGCTTTTACAGCCTCTGAGTTAGCTAAGACTTCAATATTAAATTTCTCATCTCCTACGGCCTCTATTAAATTTTTTACGTTGCCCAATAACAGTTTCCATTTATCAATCTCATCTATATGAAATATAACCTTATATGATGACATCCTAACTCTCCTTCTATATCTAAAATCAATATAATTTTTTAAACGATAAATTTAAAATATTAAATTTAAAACTTGCTCTCCCCAATATATCCTCTATGTTAATTGGTCCCAATTCCCTACTATCCGTGCTATCTATTCTATTATCTCCTAATACAAAAACATAACCCTCTGGTACTACTATTTTCATACCTGGCTCTGTGAAAATATCAGTTGGTAAATAATTTTCTATTAAAACTTCTCCATTTACATACACACTTCCATCTCTTATTTCTACAGTTTCATTTGATAGTGCTATAACTCTCTTTATATATTTGTCTTTGGCCTCATTATTAGCCTTTAGCACTACTACATCTCCTCTATTATAGTTCTTAGTAAACTGTTTATACCTTTCAACAATTACTCTATCATTGTGACTGTTCTCATTAAGGGTAGGGTACATGGATTGCCCCATCACTACAGAGCTGTCAATAACAAAAAATTTCACCCCTAAAATTACTATCATAATTAATACAGTCTGAAATATATCCTTTAAATTAAATTTACTATCTTTCATTGTTAAGGCCTCCCTTTAAATTATCTTCACACAAAGTTTTCAGTGTTATCATTTCCAATACTTCTCCATACTCACTTACTCTTAAAGCCGTTAAATTACCACCATAGCCAGCTCCTGTATCGAGATTCCAGCTATTAGCTTTGCCATAATAAATAGGTTCGCGGTTCTCACAGGGAGTGTGTCCTATTATTTGAAGCTTACCTATATTTTCAAGCTGATCCCTATTCCAAATTACACTGATCTCACTATTCTCATCAAAGGCACTATCCTCTAAAGTTGCAACTCCAGCATGGCTTATAAACAAGTTTTCATTTTCCCAATAAAGAGGTAATTCACTAAACCATTCTACGTGTTCTTTAGGATTAAATCCTCTCTCTTTATACTGCCTTAAGGTTTCCTCTCCACATTGTCTTCTCCAATTATGTTTTGGTCCTCTATAAAAATCCTCAACCATTTCAAACTCATGGTTCCCCTTTAAAAACACCACTTTCTTATGGTGCTTTTTCTTTAATTCCTTGCAATACTCTACAACCTCTGGTGAAAAGCTCCCTCTATCTATTAAATCCCCTACTTGAACCAGAAGTTCCTCCGCACTATTCCACTGTTCTAGCAACTTCTTAAAGGTGTAATAACACCCATGTACATCTCCAATAACAAATAAATTCATCCTGTTCTCCTCATGCTTTCATTCAATGTTTTTCCGTATTGTTAGTTTATCATATTTGACTTAATGTGTTTACTCATATACCCCTTCTCTACCAAGCTAACAAAACCTAATTTGTCATAGAATACTTCTGCGTCGTTTCCTATGACAATATTTAATCTTATGGCTGGATAACTCTTAAACGCTAAATTTAATGTTCTTTTGATCATTCTTGAAGCTATCCCTTTCCTCTGAAAGTCAGAATGTACAACGAAATCAAGAATATATGGTAACTCATTAACAAGTCCCACTGTACAGGCTCCAACAAATTTCTTTGTAACAGTATCATAAATTAAGGTTGACCATTCATTAGGAACCTTCATTGAAGCTATATGACTGAAATATATTTGAACACTTAGAGCTTGAAAATCATAGGGCTTTGATGATATATATTGAAATTTATTACTACTATATGCCTCGTAATAAAGCTTAGTCATAGCTTTTGCATGATCTATAGTCGGAATCATTATTCTATAGCGTGGTTCCCAAATAACCTCAAATTCACCCGTAGCACAGACCATAAGCTTCTCAACCTTCTCAAGGGTGAATCCTAAAGCTTTATAATAGTCAATTGAGTTTAAATCTACGTCTGGAGCTATTACTGGACTCCCTTTATGTGATATAGACTCTACATACAAAGTCAAGGCTGTAGTTAAAGCTTCTCCATTATGAAAAGGTGGTATAGTAAATACGCATTTAAGCATATTAGGTTTTATAAATGCTCCACCAACTCTTTTATTATCTTTAATTATCCAATAATATGAATCACCTTTTAAGTAACGATTAATTTCACCTTGAAAACTTAAAGGCATCCATTCATTAAAATTACTTAATCTATAAATAGCATGATATCTTGCCCACTCTTCTGTATCAGCTTTAAGAATTTCATATCCATTGAAATAATTCATAGTTTCACCTTACTTTCATAGCTATTACCATTAATCTCTATCTTTGCACCGTGTTTCTCCCATATTTTTATTGAAGCTATATTATGAATTTCTATTGTGGTACCTACACATGTAAATCCCTTACTAACTGCAAACTCTATAACTTTTGAAAATGCTTTACTTGTATAGCCTTTTCCCCAGTACTTACTTCCAATCCAATATCCTATTTGAGCACTCTTTTCTTTAATGTTCTGATGACTTAAAGAAATGGTTCCTATAGCTATATTATGAGCCATGATTGCAAACATGTCTGCATTTCTACTTTTACACCACTCATGGTTATGTTTAATAAATTCTTCAATGGATATCTCTCTCTTTTCAGACCCAAGAGCCTTTATTAAAGCCTCATCCTTATTTAAAAGCTCAACTAGATACCTTGCATCCTCCAACTCAATACTTTTAATTGATATACTGCTATTTATCTCTACCATCCTGAGCATTCCAGATAATAGGATTTGAAATTTTCTTTATTATTCCCTTTAATATCTTTTATCCTTTCATCATATTCCATTATTAAACCTCCTTTGCAATCAGAAATTTGAACATTCCTTATTACTGGTTTAAGTGTAAATATTATATATGCCTTAGTTGTTCCACTATCAATAACCCCAGATGCTCCATCTAATGTAGAATTAAACTGAGAAATATTTCCCGAATAGGTTGTACTCACTTCTACCACATCATGATTAGTAAAAGTAGCCTTTATTAAATCCCCCTGTAATCCTATTCCAGCACTTTGCTTATCCTTATAATTTATCTCATATACTATATCCATAATATTCTTTGTGTAATTTTTATATACGGATATCTCCATAATTCCCTTTGGCACTTCTAACGTTTTATTAAATTCCCTGATATCCAAAATATCTAAAATCTCTTTACTATCTTCCTTTATCATTTCATAGGCCTTTTCTCTGCCATGCTCTTTGATTAAATTGTTTCTTAAAGTGATATACAGCCTCTCCTCTTCAGAAACCTCACTACTATGCATAACTACTTCCTTTTTCTCCACAACTTTTGGCAGCTCCTTCTTAGGCTTTGCTATTGCTACTATATAAAATGCTGTGGATAGAATTAGTATTGCTACAATTATATATATACCTTTAAATTTCACCTTTTTCATATGATCTAAAAGTAGTCGTATTTCCGTAACACACCACTTATCCTCCTTCTTTATGTAAAGTTTACTTTTCTTCCATTTAATCCTTATCTGCTTTTAATCTTCTTAAGACATCTTCAATATATTTTCAATGCACTTTTCTAGTACTCCATTATGAATATTCTCTAATGATTTCATGGCCCACTTAGGAAATTCAGATTTTTTATATGCACCTATTAAATCTATAAGAATTGATAGTCCATAATCAATAATTTTCTCAGATTCACTTACTTTTCCATACTCCTCAATAAATGCTTTCCCAGCTTCCTCTGATAACGAAGAGCATACATTTCTTATATCATTGTATCTAAATCCAATTCCTAAAAAATTATAGTCAAACATAAAGGCCTCTGCTTTATCTTTGCTCACCACAAGATTGGTCCAATAAAAGTCATTGTAGACTAAGGTTTCTTTTAATTCTGCTACCTTCCTCAGAATTATTTCTAAGTTGTTTAAAATTAAATTCCACACTTTATTATCCTGGGAGTTAGACTTTTTCTTTACCATCTCAATATTCTCTTTAGTAACAACCTCTATTTCTCTATATAAGTTATTATCTTTATCTACATATTTTTCGCCCTCATTATGCAAATTTACATACCATCTTGCAAGGTTTCTTGCTACTTGAATATCTGCTAAATCGTCTTTGTTTCCCAATCTATATCTTGAACTTTCATCTATATCCTCTAACAACAAAGCTTTCTTAGTAAATCCATAAACTTTAATTGTGGGTATATTAAGCTCCTTTAAAATATTGTAACCTTTAATTTCTCTTGTATATTGATTGTTTGTAAAATACTTAAGAACATAGGATTTATACTCATACTTTACTCTAAATAAATATATTCCATCCTTATTTCTTATTTCCTTAATATCTATATAATCTATATTTGATAAACCAAGTTTCTCTAACTCACTATAGACCTCTTCCCTTAAATTCATTTTTCCCCTCCTATATCTCTATATTTTAATATATAGTACCACCTTATTTTATATTATAAGTTATATTTTTACATTGTACTATAAAAATAAATCCATTTTCTTCTTTCACAAAAAATATCTCCCTAATCTTTGAATTTAGACTTTATTTTAAATGCTTGTTGATGTTAGAACTACAGATTATTGCGAAGCAAACCATTTGCAG
>DFXM01000006.1:50931-56746 GCA_002381695.1 Clostridium sp. UBA4108
TTTCGAAACGGTTTGTGAGTAATAATCTGTAGTTCATTATCAACACTATGTTAAAGTAAAGTCTAAATTTAATATGCTTAGATAAACCACTTATATAAGAGAATTGACCATGTATGTAAAAAACATATAACAACATCTATTATATGGTAAAATAACATTAAACAATTGATTTATCTCATCTTTGGAGGTGCTTATATGGAATTTGAAATAAAGATAGATGAGAAATATACCACTCCTAAAATCATTATCTATACCAATGAGATTACACAAGAGATATCTGATCTTTTAAAGAAATTATCAAATGATAGCTCTAAATTAATAACAGGTTTTAAAGATGAAGAGATATTTCTAATCAATCCAGATGATGTAATTAATATTTACTCAGAGAGACAAAAAATATATCTTCGTTGTGTGAATAACACCTTTAAATTAAAAAGCCGCCTTTATGAATTAGAGGATATGTTTTCTGGTACCTCACTGCTACGTATTTCCAACTCGGAAATTGTTAATTTCAATAAGGTTCAGAGCCTTGATATGAGTATTAATGGCACTATAACTTTAAAATTTAATACTGGTGATAAATCCTTTGTTTCCAGACGATATGTAGGGAAAATAAAAAAATATTTAGGATTATGAGGTGAAAATTATTATGTTTAAAAAGGCAATGTTAAGAGGGTTTATAGGCTTGCCCATTGGCGTATTCATTTCAACCACAATAGCCTTGATATTTTCTATAATGTGGGGAACTTTCTTACCTACATCAGCACAGCTTATAGAAATATCAGGTACTCAATTAAACGCTGCTTTAATACAGTATATTTCAAGCTGCATTTTAGGATTCACATGTGCTTCATTTTCTGTTATTTTTGAAGTAGAAAATTGGAGTATTACAAAACAAACAATTATCCATTCTATTTGTATGTTCATATCCATTTTTGTTGTTGCAATTTTAAATCACTGGGTATCAATGAATTTTTTATCAATACTGATATTTATTGCAATATGGATATTCATATATATAATTATATGGATTGCTCTTTATACCTATTGGAAAAATAAAATACTACAAATAAATAGAAGGTTGCAAAATAAATAAAAAATTAGGCCAAAGATTAATTGAAAAAAAGCAGAGATTAAATCACCTCTGCTCTTTGTTTTTAGGATATGTTTTAGAATAGTGTTGATAATATAATAATTCTTTGAGGAAAGTTATTTTTGCTTCCCTCAATTTATACTTTAACAGGTTATGAACTACTTTAAACTTAAACTATATAACAATTCACCATCAATAATTTTACCTGTATCTTTAAAGTCAAAACTTTCATAAAGTCTTTTTCCAATTTGATTTTCTGGGTCAAAGGATAAAAAAATTTCATTGCAATCTTTAACGCTTTTCATTTCTTCAATAACTTTTCCAAATGCTACCTTACCATATCCTTTTCCTTGATATTTATGGTCTATCATAATTCTGCATATCTCATAAAAGTTGTCTTCATAGCAATACCCATACATTGTAAATCCAATCATGGTATTTTCAGCATATATTGCCTTAGTAATCCACCCCTTTTCAATTTTTGATTGAGCAATAGAAAACGCATTGGAAGCAACAAATTCCTCACCGACAAAATGTTTATTATCTTTATTCGTAGTTAAAAAAATACACTCTTCCCAGTTTAATTCATTAATTTCTTTCAAATATATATTCATTTTACCCCCGTTTATAGCACAACATTTATAACTTCTCAACAATATAATCTATAAAACCTAATGTAATTTTCCTATCCGCACTAGCATAGCCATCTCTAACTCTTTTCTCTTTATAAATAATCTTGAAGTCTTTAAAATACTTATCAGCCTCATCATCTTCAAAATAGCTATGAAGTATTTTCTCTCCATGTTCTTCTTGCAGATATTCACCCTCTCTAATCTTCTCTCCAACTGCTGACCTGAAATCTTTAGTTGATGGAAAGTTAATAAAGGCTAATCCACCTTTAGGTAATATTCTATAAATCTCTTTAATTGCTATGCCGATCTCTTCTTTGCTCATATGAAATATGGAGTTATATGAATACACAAAGCTTATAGACTCATCTTCAAAAGGAATTTTTTTCATATCCCCTTCCATAATTCCTAACTCTAAATTATGTTTTTCCTCGAAGTTTTTTGCTAGATCAATCTGTGCTTTACTTATATCGATACCACAGGTTTCGTAGCCATGTTCTGCAAATATTGCTAGAGGTGGAAGAACTCCTCCCGCTCCACAATCCAGTATCTTCTTGTCCAAATCAACACCATTGCAATATAGCAAAAATGTATATAATTGAGTTTGTCTAAAAGCAACTTTCATAAATATTCCCCACTTTCTTCTATTTAGCTTAGTATAATTGGGCTTTGTTTTAATATAGTGATGATAATGAACTACAGATTATTTGCTTCGCAATAATCTGTAGTTCTAAAATCAACAACCATTTAAAACAAAGCCTTGTATAATAGAGTTACTTTACGTCATATCCTTGATCCCTTAAGTCCAATAAATATGGTCTAGGTGGATGTGGATTATCCATAGGTGGACGAATTTCAGATGAATATGGAACTGGTTCGATTTTTAATTGTGTAAAAATATTTTTCCAAACCTCCATATGATTTTGTTCTGTTAACCTTGGTAATAAGCCGGCATTAAGATAGCTTTTTATTGCTGAAAGGTTTTGGCTATCAACATCAAGCAATGCAACCTTTTGACCTCTATTTTTGATTACTTGGCATAAATGCCTAACCATCTGTGTTCCTAGGCCTTTTCCTCGATGAGAAGGAATAACCCCAACAAATATTATGAAACCTACATCCTCTCCCCAAAGCCATTCCTGACTCCATGCTGATGCAGTACCACAGGGAACTTGGTTTTCATCAAAAAGAATATATACTCTTTCTGGCAGATATGCATAATTATCAACCATAATATATTCAAAAGTACCAGCTTGATAATCTCCAAAGGCTGCATCCATAACTTTTTCCCATAGATAGCCCTGTTCTTTTAATATATTCTTAAAATTATATCCCAAGGGAAAAATAGCACTTGGAATATCATTATTGAGATTTATTTCCATTATAACATTTATTTCATTTGCTGACATAACACATCTCTCCTTAAATTTAATACTTTCCTTTTTAAAGCAGTAATATTTATGTCATTGAAATCAACAAAGTCATATAAAGCTTGAGTATAATTCACGTCATTTTTGTTAGTTAAATATATAAAAAGAGCAAAGATTAAAACCTCTCTACTCTTTCTCTTTATATAATTTAATACTGAAAATTTAATTATCCTAACGCAACATCAAGGATCATCATAATAAGAAATCCAACCATTACTCCTATGGTTCCTGAATGTGAGTGTTCACCGAGGTGAGCCTCAGGTATTAATTCTTCTACAACTACGTAAATCATAGCACCTGCAGCAAAAGATAAGAACCAAGGCATAATCCCTTGAATGGAACCCACTAGCAATACTCCAATAATTCCTGCTATGGGCTCTACTATGCCTGATAATGCACCATATATAAAGGATTTTGTATTAGATAGTCCTTCTTTTTTAAGCGGTAGTGATATGGCTGCTCCTTCTGGGAAGTTTTGTAGCGCCATTCCAATGGCAAGAGCTGTTGCTGATGCTATTGTAACTGTAGAATGTCCACTTCCTGCAAGCCCAAAAGCAAGTCCCACGGCTAAACCCTCTGGAATATTGTGCAGTGTTACTGCAAATACAAGCATAGTTGTACGTTTTAAAGATGAAGGCATCCCCTCTGGAGAGTTGCTATCTAGGTGAAGATGAGGTAATAGATTGTCAAGTAAGAGTAAAAACAATCCACCTAAAACAAATCCTCCTGCTGCTGGTATCCATCCAATCATGCCTTGTTCTTCCGCCATTTCTATAGAAGGAATAAGCAGTGACCACACAGATGCCGCTATCATCACCCCTGCTGCAAAACCTAAAAATATACGTTGCAATCCCGGCTTAATATCATCTCTAAAAAAGAATACAAGGGCAGCACCTAAGGCTGTAGCTAAAAAAGTAAATCCTGTTCCTAAAGCTGCAAGTATAACTGGACTTAATGTATTCATAAATGTCACCTCCCAATAAAAGTCTTCATTATAGATTATGTTTTAATGTAGTGCTAATGCAGTGCTTATATTAAAATATAACCTTATTATAAATGAAAGTTAATCTAATAATATATATTATATAATTTCAATTATTAATTAATATTATCTCTTCTTTAGCAGTTAATGTCAATATAATATTGATTCCTATTTATCCTTTTTCTTTTTTCTACCTAGAGATAACCCTCCAAAACCACTGATAATGGCCATATAAAATCCAAGATCATACCACCATCCAGTGTTTATAACCTCATATACTCTAATGTTTTTATCAAAAATTCCAATTATAAGTGAAATCGGTGATACCCAACCATGCCAAATTCCCCAAAAGAAACCTGCTGGCTTTGCAGCAGTGTAGGTTCCATCTCCTGGAACACAACCTGTAAGCATTAGTAGAATCATAATAATCATAATACCTGATAATAAAACTTTCTTTTTCATAACATTCCCCCCTAAAACTAATATTAAAATCTCTAATTTAGCTTAATTCCTATCTATTATATTTATATTAAGCCTTAAGATAATTATATTCTTTTATTAATTACATAATTTAAAAATACACATAAAACCTTAACCCCCAAGCAAAATCCAAAAGCTAGTAGATATCTACCCCTTACTGCATAAAAAGCAATTCCAAATACCATTGCCTCCACCGCAAATATATCACCTATAGCTTTTATAATATTTCTTTTTAGCTCATTTCTTCCTAGATATAATAGCAATATTGCCACTACAATACTAATAATCCAAACATGCATTTTACATCCACCTAAATATATATTTCTTAACAATTAATACATTTTAATTTTTAGCGTAAGAGCCCTTACAACATAGATATCTGCTCACCTTGAGCCACCTTAATAAAATCTCCATATCTAAGGCTTTCAATAGTAGTTCTTTCATTATATTTATCCATATAAAATCTCTTAAAGGCATTTACTGTAGGACTACCATACTTTGCATAATAAGTCATGTATGTTATTTCATAAATATTATTTAATGAACTTCCGCTTAGTTGATGAAAATATTCAATATCCTTAGAGGGATTATGAATTAATTTACAAGCACAATCAAAAAGTTGATTTTTTTTACCTTCCCAACCTGCTTTTCTATAGACATATAAATCCTCTAATAATATGATTTCAAATTGACTATTAACATTAGGATTATTTCTAGGATTAATATTAAAAAATAAACTCTCTCCTTCGCTGATTATTTTTTTATACTCTACTAAACCCTCAAGTTTTTTAAGAGATAGCTCCTTCTCTTCTGCATTTAACTCCACTGGAATTGTAGCCCTTGGATCACTATTTAAAAAACTTTCTTCCATTCCTATTATTATTATTTCTTCAGAGTCAGCTATATAAATTTGTTCTTTTGTATCCTTATCATAAAAGTTTCCGTTTTTATATATGGCATTAATATTTCTCATAATATGCTCCTTTCATATAATAGAATATGATTAAATTATTTAAATATGTTTTCGTTAAAAATCAGTACTAATAATTATTCAATTTTAATTAGTATTCTCTTATATTATTCTCAACATCTTATACTTATATTATAAGCCAAAAACTGTAACAAACCTACATAAAAATACCACCTATTTTAAGGTGGTATTTTTATGTAGTATTTTCTTTTGGCTTTGTTTTAAATGGTT
>DFXM01000006.1:56785-61323 GCA_002381695.1 Clostridium sp. UBA4108
TTTCGAAACGGTTTGTGAGTAATAATCTGTAGTTCATTATCAACACTATATTAAAACAAAGCCTTTCTTCTCTATATTAATCCTATTCTAAAAATAATGCCATGGTATAAGTACTTCTATAGGTTCCATCTGATAACAACTTATCATTTCTTAAAGTACCTTCTACTTGAAAACCAAGCTTTAAATATAGTGCAAGGGCTCTATGATTATTAGTATCTGCTTTAAGCTCCATTCGTGATATACCATTGTTCTTTGCCCAGCTAATTCCTGTTTCCATAAGCTTTCTTCCTATGCCCATTCCCCAATAATCCTTTAGTATGGTTATTCCAAGACTTGCTGAGTGTCTTAATCTCCTTTTTGTATTTCCATTTATAGCACACATTCCAACTATCTTTCCTTCAACTTCTGCTAGTATCATTATGTTGACCTCTGATACCACTTGACTTTGAAGGAATTTTCTTTCTTCTTCAAGGGTGAGATTAAATTCGCCAGGCTCTCTAGTCAAAAATGTAGTCTCACTATCGATTTTATTTAAAATCTCAATGATTTCTTCAGCATCTGTAGCTTCCACATTTCTTAAAATGATTTCTTTCCCCTTCGTAACATATTTAATTTTCTCCATGATTGCCATTTTACATTCCCCCATTTAAATTCTCATCAAGTAATTATTCCATAAATTTGATTTTATATAGATATATTATCACAAAATCCTTATGTGATAAATTGTAAAGTACTTTATGGATAATTTTTACTTTAAGTGCTAAAATTAAATTAGAATCCTATTCATGCTCATGAAAATGAATTATTGAATTTCAGGAGGATAATATATGAAGACAGGACCAATCACGGCCATAATTTTAGGAATAGTATATTTTATATACTCACTGATAAATAGAAAGAAAATAATTACCCCTAACATAATTGAAAAAAATATAATTGAAAAGGAACTTTTTTTCGAAGTTCAATTATATTTTTCCTTAATACTTTCCTGTCTGACTGTTCTATATGGATTAATGATGTTTAAATTTAATCTTCCTAATGGGTTAATTTTTATTCTAATTTTTATAAATGGTATAGTTTATAAATTATTTATATGTTTGTGCAAATGGAAGAAATGGATTAAGTTAAATTAGCTAATCATTGAATTCTTGCTTATTAAACCAAACTGCTCTCCTGCATCAAATAAAACAGCTTTATGTCTATCCATTTTATACCCTCCAATTATTAAAAAATAGCTAGTAAATATAAATTAATTTTACTAGCTACTGATTTAATATATTTTGTGCCCACTTTGGTATATTTTTATCTTTCCATATAAGTTTACTATCCTTTAATATACACATGCACATTAAAATACAAGGTAACCTTAAATGATTCTAACTCCTGAAGTTTACTTCTCATTTCCTTTGTAATACTCCAATAATAAGGAGTCATTGTTATAAGGTTTTGTATATCCTCATTATTATTTAAATGGATATCATACTTAATTTCTCTGTGGTCTATAAGGCGAAAGCCCTCTACAAAAGCTTCTTTAACTTCATGCTTTCTAGGCTTTTCATATAATCTTTCTTTTAACTCAAATAAATGGTCCACCCCTGGGGTCGCAACTACAAATTTTCCATTATGTTTTAATACTCGCCTAAACTCGCTAGCCTCACCTGGTGCAAAGTTTCTAATTACGCAGTCCAAAGAATTATCTAAGAAGGGTAGGTTGAAGCTACTTCCTACTGAAAAATTTATAGTCTTATCTCTCCTAGTAGCATACTTTATTGCTGACTTTGAGATATCCATACCATAATAATTGATGTTTTTTCTATTATCATGATTACTGATCTTATCTTTTAACATGGATATAAAATATCCTTCTCCGCAACCAGCATCTAATATATGCTCTTCCTCAGGATCTAAATGGAAGGCTATTGCTTCATTTAACTCCTCTGAAAATTTGGAGTAGTATCCCTTGTTAAGGAAATTTCTCCTATTCTCCATCATTTCTTTACTATCTCCTGGGTCTTTAGTCTTCTTTTGATTGGCAAGCAAAAGATTAACATGATTTCTTTCAGATATATCAAAGGAATGTTTCCTCACACAAACATACTGCCTTTCTAATTTTACTAATTGTTCACCACATACTGGACATTTATATACAGTTTCTGAAGTATTGTTTTTCAAAATATTTCCTCCATAGTTTAAAATATATTTTAATTTTTATCTTCCCTAATTTAATTATATCAATTATTTTGAAATTATCATCCAATTATTTGTTTTAGCAAATTATCTGGATACTTCCAAGTACATGCATCAATAAAAATATTGTTTTTTTATAGTTTTCATAATGTGAATTTGTATAGCTGTTATGTAATTATGTTATAATATCTTCATAATAAATTTAAAACTCTACATACTAAAGTTAGGATTTTTTTTTATAAACTATTTAAATTGAACTTCATATTATTCCTGTGAATACCATTTGCAGGAAGCTTAGATTTACTTAGACTCTATGAAAGTGAAAAGCGTTNNTTGAATAGAGCCTTAGTAAATCGAGGTTTCGAAACGGTTGAACATGAATAATATGTAGTTCTAATTAATTTTATATTTAAGCCTATTTGTATAATGTAGAAACTTAATTGCAACTTATATATCTTCATAATAAATTTAAAATTTCTACAAGAGGTGTAAAATGACTTTTTTTATAGTAGCAACAATAATAACCTTTATTACTTTCCTAGTATCATATTTAATAGACCCTCGAAGACTTATTAATGGTTTTCTATTTAATATTTTCTTACTTTCATCTATGGTTACAATTACTTATATATTTTTAGCAACACAAAATAGATTTTTATTATTAATAGTAATTTTTTTCATCGTATTACTGTCATTAACATTGATTTTTGGTATTTATGTACTAATAATAGCACTATTTATAAACTCAAGAATTGTCATGAAGCGTGAAAGTAAAAGTATATCTAATTTACTAACTTTATTTTTGGCTATAGCCTTACTTTGCTATGTGATTATACTATTTATTGAGCCTGAAAGATTTTTTTCAGCTGAGATCAATGTTTTCTTTAGTGGATTCAGTGTAATTCTTATGTATTATTTATTCAACATTCTTAATTTCTTAATGATATCATTTATTTATCAATTTAATCGTCCAAAACTAAATCAAGATTTTATTATTGTTTTAGGTAGCGGATTAATTGGGGATAAGGTTCCTCCACTATTAGCTAGTCGTATTAATAGAGCCATTGAATTTTATAATAAGCAAGCTAATGTTACAACACCTCCTAAGATTATCTTTTCAGGAGGTAGAGGACCTGATGAGGAAATTTCGGAGGCTTTAGCTATGCAAAAATATGCAATTGAAAAAGGAATTCCACCTGAAGATGCTATTTTAGAAGATAAGTCAGTGAATACCTTGGAAAATATGAAGTTTTCTAAAAGAATAATGGATGATTTAATGCCAAATAAATATAATAGTATTTTTGTAACTAATAATTTTCATTTATTTAGAGCTGGTATCTATGCAAGGCGATCAGGACTTAAAAGTCAGGGAATTGGTTCTAAAACAGCCCTATACTTTTTACCAAATGCTTTAATTAGAGAATATATTGCCATTATGGTGATGAATAAAAAGCGTCATATTATTATTGCTTGTTTAATCTTAGTTTTTAGTTTAATTTTAGCTTTAATACAATACTTTTATATTACTCCCTTTTTATAAATCATAAATATTAATGCCACCTGTAAAAAGGTGGCATTAATACTACAAAGGCTCATTAATATCTATATCTTAAACTATTCTAGAGATATTATGTTTAATCTCTATCTTATAAAATTCATAAATATTTTATCTTCCTTCTTATTCTCTTCTACATGACCCTTTCCAGCTTCGATAACTTTCATTAACCAAGCCATATTTTTACCTAGAACACTCATAATCTGCATTCCTTCTTTATCTTGAGTTGCTTCACCTGGAGCTGTACCATAAACTACATTCCAATAATTTGATGTAGGCATTACCATTTCTGAATAGTTGATGTAATTATTCAATTGATCAAATACTGGAATACCTCCTGATCTTCTTACTGCAACCACACTAGCTCCTACCTTATGCCTAAGCATTCCTCCATTTGCAGAGGTTACATAGAACGCACGATCTAAAAATGCTTTCATAGTTCCTGCTATGGATGAATAATATACAGGAGATCCTAAAATAATTCCATCCGCTTCTTTCATTTTTTGTACCCATTCATTAACTTCATCACTTTCGATAACACATCTTTCATTTTTGTTTCTACTACATCCATTACAAGCTAGACATCCATGTATTGATTTATTTCCTACATGAACAATCTCTACCTCTATGTTCTCTTTTTCTAATTCTGTTGCCACAGCTTTTATTGCCTCATAAGTATTCCCATTCTTTTTAGGACTCCCATTAAATGCAACTATTTTCATAATATATCCCTCCATATAATTTATTCTATTTATGCTTTTCATTTTGTTTTAAATAGTTGTTGATTTTAGAACTA
>DFXM01000006.1:61348-77048 GCA_002381695.1 Clostridium sp. UBA4108
TTTCGAAACGGTTTGTGAGTAATAATATATAGTTCATTATCAACACTATATTAAAACAACGTTCTGCCTTTAAATGATGTCCTTATTATAGATCTCTGTAATTTAATTAACAAGTACGCACTTTTTTGTTAGATAACTTACCTTTAGGTAGGATTTATTATTATATCTATATTTATCTTATGCTATGAATTTGTTATTATTTAATTGTTTAGTATAAATGAAAAGATCTCACTAAAATTATTAAAGAAATTGAAGATTGGTCTATTAAATATTATCCTCACTTAAATAATTGCTGTAAAGAATCTCAATAATTTAGTTAAAATATCATATAACTTATTAAAGCACACAGAAACTCATTATCTGTGTGCTTCACTTTTTCTATTCTTTTAAACAATCCTTATTCACTAAGACTCTTTTCTTTCATACGCTCTCTTATAAGTTCTTCTAAATCTTCTATTTGTAGTTCCATAGTGCTATCAGGTATTTCTATATATTTTTTACCTATATTAAGTAATCTTTTGATTTTATTTAACCCCTTAAGCTTTTTATCCATTTCATCTATTACAATTATTAATTGTCTGTTTGTATTATTCCCATATATAAACATATCCTTTATCTCACTATATTTTACTTCATACCCTCCTAAGAGTGTAGAATTATCAATAAATCCATCCTTCATAAGTACAAATTCTGCCCTATTGCTTATAATATGATAAATCTTCCATGAAACTATTATGCCAAAATATATAGCTCCAAAAACTCCAACTAGAGTAAATCCCCAAGGTACAAATGCTAATATAATGAGCATTGTTAATGTGATCACTATATGAATTATAATTTTATTTTTCAGATTAACATATCTCATCATTTTAGATGACTTCTTATGATATTTTACAATACCTATTAAATTAATAACCATTACAAATATTACTGCTATGATAACACTTGATTCAACTTTAATTCTATGCTTACACATGCTTACCATAATTGCAGCTGCTATCATCGCTATACCAAAAATTATTAGTTTTATAGACTCTTTCTTATCTGAATAAATATATCTGTCTTCCACGATAGCCTCCTAAAAAGTTCATTTCATTATATTCTAATTGTCTTGTAAAATTAAATTCCTTATAGCCTCAATAACAGCTTCTGGCTTATCTTCCTGAATACAATGTCCGCTATTCTCAATAACCTTAAACTCACTTTTATCTGATAGCTGCTTTAACTCTAAAGATAACTCCCTCCATAGATTTTCAATACTTTCAGCTTCTACTCTAGGCATTCCATCTGCTTCTATGCTGTCATTTATACTATACTCCCTATCTCTTACTAATATCTTTAAAGGTACCTGTGGAAAACTTCCCATATCTTTAATTTTTCTTACTCCAGTCCTTAAATCAATCAACTCTGACACTGAGTTCCTAAATGATTCAGGGCTTATTACAAAATCTAAAATTTTATCTTGAATTTTACGCGGCAGTTTTAATTCATCTGATGATAATGATGGCTTTAGCTCCTCTTTTAATTGCTCCTTGGTATACTTAGAATACTTTGTCCAAGTTTCTATAAACACCTCATCAGATTGTGTCTCATCGGATGCAGGCAGCTGTAATTCATTAAATTTATATCCATCCACGGAAGAAGAATCTACTAAAACTACTCCACATATTTTCTCTGGATATGCCTTAGCAAAATGTTGAACACACAAGCCTCCATAGGAATGTCCTACTAGTACAATGCTGTCTTCAATATTAAGCTTCTCCAGTAAAGCATGTAAATCCATAGTTGCTATCTCTGTGTTATTTCCTTCAATATGTGAATCACTGTTTCCAAAACCTGATCTATGAATTGAAACCACTTTAGCATACTTTGATATCTCTTCTACAATATCTAACCATGAATAAAAACTACATCCCATCCCTGGTATAATAACCACAGTCTTTTCCCCAGTTCCTTCAATTAAACACTCAAGATTTATCTCTCCAATATTAATTAACTCTATCATCTCTACCCTCATCTCTTCATATATTTTTATAAATAACAATTTATATCCTTTAATTACATTATAAGTTATATCTCTCAGTAGTAAATAGTATATAAATAATAGACTTTGTTTTAAACGGTTTGTGAGTAATAATATATAGTTCATTATCAACACTATATTAAAACAAAGCCATGTTATTAAATCCCATATACATAATAAAAAGTTCATCCATGTAAATGTGTAAAAATTACATGGATGAACTTTATGTTGATATTTTTAGTGAACTGCAAACTATGGTTGTAACGAATCCCTTACTTTATTCACTAGAGAATTGCAGCTAGCTGCAGTGAAGCTTTCGCTGGCGAAGCCAATTCTCTACGAATGCAGTGAGTAATTCTCTGTGAAGGTAGTGAACACTTCTCTGCAACCACAGGTCGCAATTTACACCTTAAATTTTTCTACCATCTCAGTTAATTTTTGTGCAAGCTCAGCCTGACTTTCTGAAGATTTTGCAACTTCACTGATAGCTGCTGTTATTTCATTAATACTACCTAATATTTCTTCAGAACTCGCTGCAGATTCTTCTGCTGTTGCAGATACGTTTTGTATAGATTCACTTACTTGCCCAACTATCTCATTCATTTCTCTTGAAGAAGCTGACATATCTTCTATAATATTATTAATAAACTCTGAGTCTCTTTCATATTGAATACCTGTACTCATAAGAAGTTCATAACTTGGCTTTACATTGTTTACCATGTATTCAAGTACATCTTGTCCGCTTTGAGAAAGTCTATCAAATGCTGCTTGAACTTGTCCAACCATGCCTTGGATACTGAGCACTGTCTCTGAAGATTGCTCTGCAAGTTTTCTTACTTCATCAGCAACTACTGCAAATCCTCTACCTTGTTCCCCGGCTCTTGCTGCCTCTATCGCTGCATTTAAAGCAAGTAAATTTGTCTGCTCTGCTATACTTCCAATAGAATTAGCCATAACTTTAACTTCCTCTACAACCTTAGCATCCTCTATGGCCTTCAAAATATTTTGACGTTTTTCCTCATATATTGAATTATTCATCTCTATGTTTTGGGTTGCTTTTTCTTTTATATCAAAAGCACGTTTTTTTATTTCACCTACAGATACCTCTGCATCACTTGCTCCTTCAGCAAGTACATTTGTATTAGCGGCTATTTCATCTGCTGATTCACTTACCTCCTCAGTATTAGAACTTAAATTCTGAATACCTTGAACTATTTGCTCTGTTGATTCATTTACTACTTCCATTTTTGATGAAACTTCTTCAACAGTAGCTGATAGTTCTTCACTTGTTGCACTTATATCATTGGCACTGCTCATTATTTCAGTTATTAAATCTCTTATATTTTTATTAGATTGATTCAATGCCCTAGCAAGTCTTCCTATTTCATCTTTTGAATCAAGGTTTATTGATTGAGTTAAATCTCCATTTCCAATTGCTTCGGCAGACTTTAAAACTTTATTTATCTGTTTTGAAATCCAAAATGATATTAAAGTTCCAAATGCAATAGCAATAAGGAATCCTAATGCAGTCATTATAACTATTGTATATAAAGAACTTGTATACATGGATTTGTTTTCTTCATTTGCATTATCCGCTTGCTTTGTATTCATTTGCATTATATTTTCCAAATTATTATATATTTTTGTCCTTATTGGTGTTAAATTTAAATAACTAGCATCAGCTTCAACATAATTATTTTCATTTGCAAATTTTATAACTACTTCATATGCATTTTTATATTCTTCTAGATCCTTTTTTAACTGTTCAATTATTGGTTTTTCCTCATCAGATGTCAATGTTTCTTCATAGTGAGCTATAATACTATTATTCTCGCTAGATAATTCACTAATTTCTTTTTCAAGTTCATCATTTTGATTATTCATATTTCTTTGAGCATCAATCTTTAACACAGCAAAACGTATATCACCTACATTTTGTCTTATAGTAGTTAGTTGTTTTATGGATTCAAGGTTGTAGTCATGCATTAAATTAGCATTATTATTAATTTTATTCATTCCCATAACTCCAACAAATCCAACAACTGCTACGAATAATGATACTGTAATGAATGCATATATTAGTTTCTTAGCGGTTTTTAAATTTTCAAACCATTTCATTAAACTTCTCCTCCTAAATTACTTATTTTTTAATTATATTTATCACATTACATTATCGTCAGAATATATCTAAACTTAATATGTTATGTATACAATTTATTTTATCTCTATAATCTACCTAAAATCTTTTTTAAAACCTTTATGATCTTATATCCAATTATGTTGTAATTTCTGTCATAATTAATTATTAATAAAAAAACACCGTAGAATTTCTTTTAAATACTACGATGTTTTATCAAATATTTATTTGTTAATTATTCTTTATTTACCAATAAAGGTAGCCATTCCATTATCACCACTGTAAGGAGGAGCTCCTTCAACTGTCACATAACAAATTATTAATTTATACTCTTCACCTCTAGGAATAATTTGATCAAAGGTTAATATAAAGGTTTTTGCTGAGCCGTCCTTTGATTGTATTTTAACTTTCTTATCAGTAAGGGAGTTTGTAGAGTTCACCTTATCATCTTTCCCAAGAGTAGCTATACCTGTAGGCCTAGCATGCCTTGTACTCTGAACCCAGTAATTAGTTGCCTTTGTTCCTAGTTGCATATCTACATCTCTATCATAGCTTATTTGAATTTGATTAGGTGAAATCTGTTCAAGTTTTGCTAACTTAGGAATAGGGAATTCTTTATTTTCCCCTATAGGAGTTACAAAGGTAGCGGAACCCTCTACATTAGGTTTAGCACTTACACTCATTCCTAAAAATAACTGAGCTGTTACTACAGTACATGCAATTAAAAAATAACTTAAATATCTTTTCATAATTACCTCCTAGTATACTTAATGATTATTGTTACAAAACTATATTTCCCTAAAATCATTAAATATATTAAGAAAAATATGGTATTATAAAATATCTAATACCATGTACTATAGTATAATTACTCAATTATCTTATCTCTAAAGATCTGTAACCATTGCTTTTGATCCTCTTTATCATATATTTCTAACTGTTTTATAATTTCATAGGCAATCTCGACACTTCCCACGCCACTGGCTGTGATAATATTCTTATCAGTGACTGCAGGATAATCTATATAATCTTCTATATTGCAATTTGAAATATATTTCTGTAAAAAATTCCTTGTATTACTTGTATATTTAATGCCTTCCAACAGCCCTGCTCTTGCAAAGGCTACTGTTGCTCCACAAATACCTGCTAATATGACCCCTCTGTGATTAAGCTTTTGAAGTAATTCTGTAATCTTATAGTTCTCATCTAATGTCCATATGTCTCCTCCTGGAAACATAAATAAACATATGGATTCTATGTCTATATCATTAATTGTTATATCTGGAACTACTTTAAGTCCCCCCATAGAACGAACTATGCTTTCAGAGAATCCTACGGTTTTCACTTTATATTTGTCGGATTTATTAATTTCACAACAAGTAAGCGCTAATTCCCAATCCGCAAACCCATCAAATATTAACATGTGTATTGCTCCTTTTTCCATTACAATCCCCCTTAATTATGAGTAATCGGCTTTCAAATTCATTCCTAATGATCTTTACCAAATTGTACCTTCATATAAAAATATAGCAAACGCATGTTCTTTTGTAAAGAAGTAGATATATAGATTAATAAAAAATATCAATATTACGATTGCTACCATGAATATTACTGTATAATTTAAACTTTAATAAGAATATGAATTTTTATACATAAGTATTTATTAAAACACTAGATGTAATGAATCGTAAGAGAATTAAAATTACTTAATTATTACTTGTAAAATATTAATTAAATGTAAATTAAATACATATACAGTTGAAGTTTATGGCTATAAATGGTATTATTTGCGTAAGTTAATATTCTTACATTACTCTTTGTAAGAAATATTGTAAATAATTATTTATTTTTGAAAGGGGGGTATAAAATGAAAGTTTATGGAAAAAAGAAAAATACTCAATTAATAGATTCCTATATTTGGTATCACGGTACAGGCCCATGTGGATGGTAGTAAAATAAGAGATCAATAAATGTCTCTAAATGATACAAAATATACATTAAAATCATAAAATACTTAGTTTTTATTAAAAAAGAGAACACCATAGTAATGTTATACCTTGGTGTTTTCTCTTTATAAAATAACTTTGAAAGAAGGTATCATATGATAACTTTAAATGATGATAACATCATCTTTTCTAAATATGTACGATTTATGGAAAATGAAGATGAAACTATAATAATAAATGGCCGCTCTGGTACATGGTTAGTTATTGATGAATCTATGTTAAATAATATAAGCTATTGTGTAAATAATAAAATAGCTCCATCAACATATATAAATAGTTTAGAGAACATATCAGACAAGCAAAAACTATCAGATGCCTTTGAAGTTCTATTCGACGAAAAAATTATTGTGAATTCTGATGAAAAAGAAAAAATTAATATAACTGAAGTAGAATTTAAAATAACTAATAAATGTAATCTTAAGTGTCTACACTGTGCTGCTTCTTCTGACATAAGTAAAGTGGATAATTTAACTACTGAAGAGATTAAATTGATTTTAGATAAAGTTTTCAAATTGAATATAGATACTCTACTTATAACCGGTGGAGAACCTTTAATAAGACATGATATAAAAGCTTTGCTTCCATATATCAGAAATAACTTTAAAGGTACAGTAAATCTGATAACAAATGGAGCATTAATTGATAAGGAAATGGCTTCTTTATTAAAACAATGTGTAAGTGCAGTCTCAATTAGTATAGATGGCTATGATAAGATCTCTACTGACTTTATAAGAGGAAAAGGTGTTTATGATAAAATTATACAAGCTATAGCCAATCTTAAAGAAGCCGGTTTTAATAAGGAAACTATAATTCTCACCATGACAGTAACAAATCAAAATTTAAACCATGAAGATGATTTTAATTCATTATGTGAAAAGTTTGATGTCACTGGAGGCGTCAGAAGATTTTCACCTATAGGTAGGGGCTTTGATAATTACGGTGCCATTGGAGTAGATAACTATTCTAATTTGAAATTAAATAATCTCAATGATGATGCTTTAGAAGAGATTAGAGAAAGCCTAGAATGTAAAATAGTGTGCAGAGCAGGACTTGGTAAATTTTCCATTAGCGATTTAGGAGAATTACATCCATGTCTTATTTTAGATAGTAAAGAATATAATTTTGGAAATATTTTAAAGGATGAATTAGATGAAATATTTAACTCTAAAGAATATATGAAATTTATTGATAATAAAATTATGAGAAGTGTCGTTGATAACATACCTAAGTGCAGAAATTGTAATGTGAGATATTTTTGCATGGATAACTGTCTAGGATATAACAATTCCTATTATAACAATAGTGAACTTCATAAAGAAAAGTGTAACCATGTAAAACCATATTTAAACAAGATTTTATGGAATGAATAATTTAGAATTTTAATTTTTCTCTTCACAACTATATACTATATTCTAAACTACAATAACATAGGAGTCACCAATTATAATAAAAGTAACAACAATAATGAAATCTTTCAAAATTATTTATTGTTGTATTATAACTATTAGACTCTAGTATTTATATTTCCCCTATCATTGGTTAATTATAGTTTTTAATAATAGAATTAACCAATGATATGATTTTTCTATTCAATATGATAATATCTTTGAAATTACATGTGACCATCCTGCTCCAGCAAATCTTCATAAATATATTTCATATTTCAGCATTCCCCTAAAATAATATAAAAGACACACTTTGATAAAAATCAAGGCATGTCTGATATAAAGATAACTATTTATTTTCCAAATAAAATTTTAAAAAATCTCTTTAAAAATATCCCTCTGGATAGTTTATATATCTCTTCATCTTCATGACCTGCATTGAAGCCATATATTTCCGGAATCTCTCATTTATAACATCCCAATTTATATTTTCAATAAATGTAGCTATATATTTAGCTTTGTCTGTACCAAAATCCATAAAATATGCATGCTCATAGACATCCATAACTAATACTGGCCAGGAAAGCCAAACAGCACCTTTGTCATGTAAGTCACTACCTATTATGTGTAATTTATTGTCTATTGAATCAATGGTTAAAACTGCCCACCCTCTCATAGATAGTCCTACATTGGTAAGGTAGGAGATAAAATTTTCATAAGAAGAAAATTGCTCTATTATAGCGCCAAGTAAAGTACCATAAGGAGTATTGGTTCCTTTAGTCATATTCTCAAAATAAAGCTCATGAAGTTTAACCCCATCTAAGGCATATGTTTCTCCAAGCTTCAAACTACGCATTTTCGAATAAGTTGAGTTGCTGCCAGTATAATTGCTGGGTATATAGGGTGTGTTCCAAATTTCATTTAATCTGGTTACATAGCCTACATATAATTTATAATGCTCATCAAGTTGCTTCATTGAAATACCTTTAACTGATTGAAAATCAAAAGTTTCAGGTTTTATATTGTACATTTAATCACCTCTATAAAATATACTATTACATAATATGTAATAACAATTAAATGTGCACACTCTCATACATCTGTATTTCATCTCCTACTTGATAAATATTAAATTATCCTAGGACTATTAACATCTATGGCAACAATAATATTATTTTCTATAGAATTTCATAGTTATCACTCGCTTTATAAAAATTAAATTTTTCTCATCTAAAATATTAAATATAACATTAATTCTAATACTTATGGATATACTGTGTTTAAGATATCAAAAATTATATTACTAATGAGGAGGATTCCTAATGAAAGTTAAAATTGTATTATTAACATTAGCTCTAGCAACTATATTATTTGTAGGATGTGGTAAAAAAACTGTAACACCGCCACAAACAACTCCACCATCCACAGCACCAGATGTGGTAACCACAGCTTCAATAGTAGATACTGCAGATGCCTTTGAAAAAGCTATAGGCAGCGATGGTACATGGATTATTGCCATAACAAAGGATTTAACTATTAATAAAAACCTTGTACTTAATGGTGAGTATAAAAATGGTAAAAAAGATGCTAATGGTAACGATATTATCCAACGTAAGATAGCTCTATACGCACAAGACGAAAATCGCAAAGTTACCAATAGATTCACTTTAACAGTACCAAAACTGACCATTAACAGTCCAGAAGCTAGCATACAACACGGAACCTTTAAAGGCGACCTATATGTTTCCGTAAAAAATTTCAAGCTTGTAGATACTACAGTTGATGGAAATGTATATTTTACTACTGAGGAAGCTAAGTCTACATTCTCAATGGATAGTAACAGTAAAGTAACTGGAGTTCAAGAAATGAAGTAAAGTACGCCAAAGGCGTAGAGAAGGGCAACTTACGTTGCAGGTAAGCGCTCGCTTTGCTCGCTAGAAAAGTACGCTAGAGGCGTAATGAAGGTCAACTTACAGTTGCGATGAAGCGTTCGCTTTGCTAACTAAAGAAGTGGAGTAAACTACAGATAAGTGCTCACTTTGTTCGCTAGTTAATTGCAGTAAAGCTGCATTTAATGAATATTTAATTATATTATATTTATTTCTTGTACCTAAACCATCCACCATCATATGACGTGACTTTATTATCAATACTATATTAAAACAAAGATATTTAAATTTTAACTGACTTATGAACGCTTTAATTTCTTTGAAAGCATTTTTATAGCTTCATTAAGTCTTTTATTCTTTGTTTCCATCTTCTTTGCACTGGTAATCCAATCTGTATATTTCTTCTGATTTGAATATGACAGAGTATTGAAAAACTCTAAAGCTTCTTTATTTCCTTCAAGCAGTTCTTTTAATTCTTCAGGTATTTCTACAGTACGAATACTCTCATCTTTTATAAGGACTATATGTACTATATCTCCTGGCTGTTTATTGATCTCACTTCTTATTTTTTTAGTTATTCCAACACAATGGGATGGATGACCCATTTTTACTAAAGAGCCTCGATATTCATAGCCATCAAAGGTAACCTTTACCTTAACTTGACCTTTAACTCCAAACTCTTCTTCCACATTATAAGGAAACTCAATGTAGGCACCATCTATATCCTCTTGTTTTTTTATAACTGCATCAAATTCATAGGTTTTCATTTGTATAACCTCATCTTTCTAATTTCTAATTTTGCCTATTTATATATTTATTAAATTCTTCTTGGGATTTATAAACCCCAATGTTCTAAGACTCCCATTTACCCTGTAAAATACTGGTCACATAGGCTTAGTTACATAAAAAAATTGTACATCATCATAGATGTTTTTATCAAGTTCTAACTTTCCCTTATATTCTTTATAAAAACTCCCTACTTCATGACCATTTCCATTGTCAATAGCCATTATAGCTAATTTCTATAGGCTCTGATAATTGTATATTCTCTAAATTAAACTTAATGTCTTATTCTCCTGAAGATATATACCTAATATATATCACCTTTATACTTTATCCACTTGGTTTATTATATAAATAAAAAGCTTTGTTTTAAATGGTTGTTGATTTTAGAACTACAGATTATTATCAACAATATATTAAAACAAAGCTAAATAAAAAATACTCCAAAATTCATTGCTGAATAGTACGCTATTTTAGTTAAAAATTATATTTCATCAACCCTTACAAGCCATTCATTAACCAAAGAGTTAAATAGTTGTTCCTGTTCTATCTGCAAATTATGTCCAGCTTTATCAAGGACAGCAAAAGTTCCTCTAGGAAAATTTTTTAAAATCTTCCATGCATCCTCATAACCAACAGAAGAATCTTGTTTCCCTAATAATATAAGAGCAGGTTTATCAAATTTTCTATTCATTTTATCTATATCCAATGAGAATTCATAGCCCTTTTCTTTAAGATTTTTTAAAAATCCGTGGTCTGCTAATTTAACACCAGACATTATTTCATCATTATATCTTTCATAGATTTTTCTACTTTGAATCACTGCCATAGAATTAAAATTTTCAGCCTCCTCTGTGGTTAGCTTAGATAATAACTCATGATCCTTTATCAAAACCTCATGGTCAGGAACACTTCTTTTTTCACTATCTGCTAGTATAACTGGACAAATTAATAAAATCCCATCTACTCTGTGAGACATTTTGTAGATTATTCCTCTTGATAGATATCCACCATAGGATTCACCTGCAAGTAGAAAATTTTCATTAGGAATTATTTTTTCAATAAATTCAATTACAATATCAAGCATAGTATCCGAATCGGTGATCCACTCTGCACTATCTGATTTACCCATGCCTGGCAAATCAACATATATTCTTTTATAATTGTCTTTATAACTAAATATGGGTTCCATACATCCACTCATCAATTTATGGTCCACGGAATAGCCATGTATCATAATAATTGGTTTCCCGCTACCTATTATTTCATAATTTATAGATATGTTTTTTATATCAATTTTCATTTTTTTCTCCTCTTAATTATAATTGTTAGTGTAAAATTTTTTACACTACTTTTTAAAAATCACCTTTATACATAGATTGTAATAATGATACTACATTGTACAAATAGGCTTTTCTTTTATAAGCTATTTAAATTGGACTTCATATTATTACTGTGAATACCATTTGCAGGAATCTTAGATTTACTTAGTTTCTATGANNATATGAAGTTCTAATTAATATTGAAATATGAAGTTAGGATATTTACTCTTCAGTACTTATCGTCTATTCTCTAATTTGATAATATAAATTCTTCTAGCGAACTGACTGTCTGAAAATAATAATCTGATTCCTTTTCCATATAGTCTTTTACCTCTGGAATTAGATGTGACCACCCTGCTCCAGCAAACTCTACATTACAGCTTCTTGCCATATCTAAACCAGGCTTTAAATCATCTACCACTAAAAGCTCATCGCACTGTAAATTAAATCTTTTCATAATCTCTATTATAGGATACGGATTAGGTTTTCTTTTATATGCTTCAGGTTCCCAACCAAATATTAAATCTGGGGTTAAATCACAATTCAATTCATAATCCCTAATAATTTGCTTACTCTCTGAGTGAGAAACTACGCATATTATTCCCCCTAAATTTTTGTACTCTTTTATAAATTCAACAAATCCAGGATAGAATTCAGGAACCTTTGTTGTAGTATATTTTTTCCAAATCCTTTGCTGATATTCCTGTTCCTCTTCAGTGAATTTTAGAATATCCTTACATAGCTCTGCAAAACCCGGGTTAAAACAATATAAAATAAACTCTTCAAGCGTTATGGGCTTCCTATTAGGTCTTAATATTTTTAATGCCTCCACAAAGGAAGGATAATGTATATCTGGTGTGCTTTGAACCACAGTATCATCATGATCTAAAATTAAACAACGATATTTCAAAACAATTCCTCCTATATAAAATTAAGTCTAAACCTGCAACTTTCTTTTCATTCTCTAAAAATTGAGAAATCATATTCCATCATTCCCTTTGTAAAAATCACCTTATTACATAATTATAGCAGATATAGTTAGTTTTAACATATACTTAACCTAAGCATTAATTACTTCAATGGTTTATTTGCTATACTTATAGAGAATGAACTTCAACATTAAATATTAGAACTATTTCATATTTATATAATTAGAGGTGACGTGAGTGAAAAAAGAAGTGAAAATAAACAGAAATAATAAAATTCAAGTTCGACTATATCTTCTAGTAGTAGTTACTATTATAATTACTGTTGGTATAGGTGTTTTCTCCTGGAATTCATTTGAGAATTTAAGTACAGACAATAAAAGAGCAGTACTTGAAACTGCTGAATATATTAAGATTGTAGATGATACAAGAAAGATAGAGGTGGATTTTAAGAAACAAGTACAGGAATGGAAAAACACCCTACTTAGAGGAAATGATCCTGAATCCTTCGATAAGTATTATAATGCTTTTATAAAAGAACACGAATCTATAGAAAAAGACTTAATCCTAGTAAAGGAAGAAATGATTAATAAGGGTATGGATGTTACTTTGATTGACAAGTTTCAAAAGTCCCATTTAGAGTTATTCAGCAAATATTCTGAAGCAATAAAAAGTTATGATGCAAAGGATGTTAGTAGTTTTCAGAAGGTAGATAAGCTTGTTAAAGGTATTGATAGAGCTCCCACAGAAGACCTTGATTTATTTGTTGAGGAAATACAGGACAAGTCTAACAAGGGTGTTGAGGAACTAATTAATGGCTCTAATTTAGCGGTATCTAAATTCAAGCAAAGTTTAATCTTAGTATTAGGAATAAGTATTTTACTTATATTTATTCTAACAATTTTGACCTTATCTACTTATAAGGATATTAGAAAATTTATTAATCAATTTATTAATTTAATTGAAAGAGCAGAAAAAGGTGATTTAACTATTCAAGGCACTGTTTATAAAAAAGATGAGCTTGGTGATTTAACCAAAAGATTCAATACCTTTATTGGAAATATCAAAGCCTTAATATCCGATGCTAAAGAAACAACTGTCCTAGTGATGGATTCATCTAAAGGTATCATGGAGGCTTCAGAAGAAATTAGTAAAACTAGTGAAGAAGTCTCTGTTACAATTTTTAATGTATCACAAAGTGCTGCAGAGCAAAATGAATTCGCCAAAGAATGTGATAATCTTGTAAAAGAAGTTTCAGAAAATATAAGTCAAATAACATCAAACACCGAAAATATAAGCAAATTAGGAAATAATGCAACGGAAATTATCAATGAAGCCATGAAAAATCTACAATATCAAAACGAAAAAATGATGGATAGTAGTAAATCAACAAAGAGTGTTGCAGAAGCAGTTCACAATTTATCAGTAAAGTCTAATGAAATTGGTAAGGTGGTAGCATTTATCACTGGTATCACTGAGCAAATTAACCTATTAGCATTAAATGCCTCAATAGAAGCAGCAAGAGCTGGTGAAGCCGGTAAAGGATTCACGGTGGTAGCTAATGAAGTACGAAAACTTGCTGATTTGTCTAAAGAATCCACTGATCAAATCTCTAGCTTAATTACATCAGTACAAGTTTACATAAGCCATGCCGTTACTGAAAGTAGTACTGCTGAAACATCCATAAGTGATCAGGAGACATCTCTAAGACTAACAGAGAACTCTTTTAATAATATAAAAAATACTGTTTTTGAAGTTTCAAATAAAATCAATCAGGTTGCCGCACAAGCCCAAACCATTAATACTAATACCACTGCGGTGAAGGAATCCATTGAAAATATTGTTAATATAATTGAGAGTAACGCATCCGCTGCTGAAGAAGTAGCATCAAGTGCAGAAGAGCAGGTATCTTCTCTTGAAGAAATCACTGCTTCCATGACTGAACTTACACACATTTCTAATAACCTTGAGAAAATAATCCAAAATTTTATTGTTTAGCTTGAACATTAGGCATCTTAACAAAGATAACTAGTCAACTAGACCCGCAGCTTGACTAGTTATTTTTTAGCTTATATTTCAATTTTATCCTTGAATATACTCTCTTACACAATGAAATAGCTCCAATCCAATTTCTACATCTGGAGCCCTCCACTCTGCACATCTTTTATAAAAGTCACCTTCCATGGGAATTCACTTGGAATTTCAAAGTTGAATCCCTCTTCTAATCAAAGCCACTTCTCTATGCCCTCGGCATACTTCCCTGCAACCGAAGGTTGCCCTTCTCTAGCGAAGCGATTCTCTACGCCTCTGGCGTATTTCTCTGCAACTGCAAGTTGCCCTTCTCTAGCAAAGCGATTCTCTACGCCTTCGGCGTACTTCTCTTCAACCGAAGGTTGCCCTTCTCTGGCGAAGCCATTTCTCTACGCCTCCGGCGTACTTCTCTTCAACCTTCGGTTGCCCTTCTCTAAATAAAGAGAGGGATATAGACTGAACTAATCCCCCTCAAGGTCTTTTCGCGACCTATACTCTACTAATCTTAAATTGCTACCCTTCCTAATGAATAAGCTTACAAAATGAACTGTGGCCATATTAACTTTAGTATAACATTCTGTTTCCATCTATGCCATTTGCGTAATAACGAGATGTGCTGAAACTGATCTTGTCCCTCCAGCAAAAGGAGTTATGGTCAATGCATTGAAATTGCCAATAGGGTTTCGTACAGTGAGTATTGAATTTATTACTGTAGTATTCACAAGAGCCATTCCAACTATTTGAGATGTTCCTGTTGATCGCCCCACCACCGTATAGGCTAATTCAATTCCATTGAGGGTTAAAATCAATTGGCCTGGTTCGTTCACACTCACTTGAAAGAATACCTGATAAGTTCCAATTACAGATAAGTTAAATGTGCTTTGACCAGTACGGACAATAATACCACCACTAGCAGGTCCATTCTGTGGGAAACTTACGTCTGCACCGGGGGCAACTGCTGTTGCATTATTAGGAGGCATCAGTGCAAAAAAATCTGCAAAACTTAATACTCTTCCTGTTGGGCCAGTTGGTCCTGTTCGCCCTGTTGGTCCCGTTGGTCCTGTTGGTCCAGTTGGTCCCGTTGGTCCTGTTCGTCCTGTTGGGCCTGTTGCCCCTGTTGGTCCTGTTGGGCCTGTTGCCCCTGTTGGTCCCGTTGGTCCTGTTGCCCCTGTTCGTCCTGTTGGTCCCGTTGGTCCTG
>DFXM01000006.1:77088-77644 GCA_002381695.1 Clostridium sp. UBA4108
TTGGGCCTGTTGGGCCTGTTGGGCAAGGCCTACAGGTTGGATGCGGCGTACAGGTTGGATGTGGCGGACTCGTTGGATATGGTGGACTGGTTGGACGCGGTGGGCATGGTGGTCTACCGCTTAGTGGCGGACCTGGCGGACATGCCCTTGGACTTGATCTTGGACCTTGACCATAGCTGTAATAATCATAGTTTGGGGAGTAATTTATATTAACATAATCAATAGTTTCATTACTGTTATCATCTATCATATGAAAAAACTCCTTAGAATAATATTGGATAATAATATCCAATATTATTCTATGCTATGAAAAATAAAATGCTCCTGAATGTTTTAGAATTTGAACACATAATCCAGTTAGATATTTATAGCTTATTTCATTTCATATAACCCTAAAATAGCTTTTCTTGGACAATTCTCTATGCATAAAGTACAATTCCTACAGATGTGAATTTAGTATTTAAACAAATTATACTATATCCATAGTATGCTATAATAAGAATATATTTGAGATGCTTAAATTAGGAAATTAGAATATATAAATTGCAATTAAGTT
>DFXM01000006.1:77776-79251 GCA_002381695.1 Clostridium sp. UBA4108
ATATGAAGTTCAATTTAAATAGATTATAAAAATGCCTATTTGTATTATGTAGTTTCATTATTGCAACTTATATACTTCAAAATAAAGCTTTTTTATATTAATATAATAGCTTTCTTAATTTCCATCCCTATGTTTGTAACCATAGAATATTGGGTTATTCCAAAGCTTAACCTAGAGTAATGAATATAACTTCTGTATCTGTAGTATAATACTCAAATATAATATAAATAATATTTATTCCAAAGTTTATTTTAGGACACTGAAAATAAACTGAAATAAAGTTTTGCTTGTTTACATAAAGAGTTAGGAGTGATTAATTGTGCTAAATGAGGAAGATATCCATTTTTTTAATGAATGTATTCATAAGCTTACTGAAAATACTTCCATACTAAATATGTCCACATACATTCAACACGGAAAAACTTCTTGTTTACATCATAGTATAGCCGTTGCCTATTATAGCTTCCTTACAATAAAGGCACTCCGTATCAACTGTGATTATCAAAGTTTAATTATGGGTGCAATGTTACATGATTATTTTTTATATGATTGGCATATAAAAGATCCTTCCCATAAATTTCATGGCTTCAGGCATCCAGGTTTTGCACTTAATAATGCAATGCAGGTTAGAGATTTAAATAAAATAGAATGTAACATTATTCAAAGACATATGTTTCCACTTACTCCTATTCCGCCTATATATAGAGAAAGTATTGTGGTTTGTCTTATTGATAAACTCTGTTCTACATATGAGATATTTCATCCAAATACCTATAAATATATAAAAAAGAAATTAATACTAGCATATTAAATAAGTTATAATACAAAAGGCTGCCAACTTCCATTGAATTGACAGCCTTTTTATATATTGACTTTGTTTTAATATAGGGTTGATAATAAATTCTTTAATGAAGTGTTTGTATAAATTGTCCTAATTTCGATGAAATTATAATGCTTTTATGTACCATACATCGCAAGCATAATGTTCAGTTTCAATCAAAGGTTTTTCTAATTGAATAAATCCGTGATTTTTATAGAATTTATTGGCTGCAACCATATTACTAAAGGTCTCTAGGTAACATTGTTTATAATGTTTTTTTGCAAATTCTAAAGAAATTTTCATTAATTCATTTGCAATTCCAGTACCTCTTACTTCTTTTAGAGAATACATCTTCTGTAATTCACATATATTTTCTGTATCAGTTAGTGGTCCAATACCACAACCAGCTACTATTTTGTTATCTTCTTCAACAACCCAATATTTAGATTTTTCCTCTTGATATACTTGATAAAAATATCGTAAATTAGGATCAGACCAAGCACACCCAGGTTTATTTGCTCCAAATTCTAATAAACAACTTCTAATAAGTAACTCTACTTGCTCATTATCTTTTTCTTCTATTTCTCTTATTATCATAAAGCACCTCCATTAACATATGCTCCTTAATTATTGGGCTTTGTTTTAAATGTTTGTT
>DFXM01000006.1:79293-91032 GCA_002381695.1 Clostridium sp. UBA4108
AACGGTTTGTGAGTAATAATATGTAATTCATTATCAACACTATATTAAAACAAAGCCAATTATTATAAACTCCTATTAGTATAACATAATTTGAAATAATCCTTATACCCTATAGATTATGGGTTATATAAGTATATTTTTTTACTCTATTGACAATTCTTCTCGTTGTAACTATAATGGTTACAACAGGAGGAGTTAAAGATGAAGATAAGTAGTAGATTTTCTGTTGCAGTTCATATATTATCAATACTATCTATAGAAAAAGAGAAACTATGTACTTCAGAATGGATTGCTGGCAGTGTAAATACGAATCCGGTAATTATTCGAAGAGTTACTGGAATGTTGAAAAAGGCTGAATTAGTTAATGTAAGTCCTGGAACCGGAGGAGCATATCTTTTAAAGCCTATAGAAAATATTACTCTACTCAGTATATATAAGGCAGTAGATGTAGTGGAAGAAGGTCAGCTTTTTCAAATCCATGAAGAACCAAATCCCAAATGTCCTATAGGTGCTAACATTCAATTTGTGCTAGAAGTTATATTACTTAAAGCGCAAGATGCCATGGAGGATGTGCTAAGAAATGTTACAATGAAGGATATTGTTGAAGGGCTATTAAAAAAGATTGAATAGAATTTATTCAACTTTTTTAATAATCATGTAGCTATACTAATTACCTGAAGATGTCGACATTATTTTTTTATCCCAGTTGTAACTGTTATGGTTACAGCTTGAGCGTAAAATAAAATTAAATTCAAAGAATGATTATTTATGAAAATAGCATTAATTACAGAAACTAGAAGCGAAACTAAGTTTTTTCGCAGAAGGTTTACATTGTGTTATTAATTTACTTGGAGGTGCTTAAAAATGAATAAAAAAATGCCTGTACTATTTATTTCACATGGAAGTCCTATGAATGCACTGTTAAATAATTCATACACAGAAGCTATTAGTAAATGGACTGAAAATATACCAAAGCCAGAAGCAATTTTAGTAATTTCTGCTCATTGGGAAACCAATGGTACCTTTATTACAGCTTCTGATGCGCCTAATCAGATTTACGATTTTTATGGGTTTCCTAAAGAGCTATACAATCTTAAATATAATCCAACTGGAGCTAAAAAATATGCTGAAATAGCAGCTGAAGAACTTAAGGATGACAATGTTATGCTCACTGAAGAATGGGGTTTAGATCATGGTGCTTGGAGTATACTAACCCATATGTATCCTAAAGCAGATATCCCCGTATTTCAAATGAGCTTAAACCGATTGGGTGATGAAAATTATCATTATAACCTCGGTAAAAAACTATCTACCCTTAGAGAAAAAGGTATATTAATAATAGCTAGCGGAAATATAGTGCATAATCTAGGCAAGATGAATTATGAAATGAATTCAACTCCATTTAATTGGGCCAGTGAATTTGATAATTATATTTCAGATGCTGTAAAGAATAGAACGCATCATAAACTCATATCCTATGAAGGTCTAGGGGAAATTGCTAAATTATCCGTACCTACTAAAGAACATTATCTTCCATTGCTTTATATAGCTGCCTTGCAGGAACAATGGGATAAAGTCAATTTTATATATAGTGGTATACAGCATGGTTCTATGTCCATGACCAGTATACAAATAGGTTAAAACTTAGGAGGAATAAAATATGAAAACTAAAATATATTACGTTATGGATACTATGTGTGGATGGTGCTATGGTTTTAGTGATGTGATAACTAAAATACAAGAAAAATATAAAGATGTTTATGATTTTAACATTTTACCTGGAGGAATGTGGACCGGTGATAATGTTAAAACCATGAACCACAGTTTAGGTAATTATATAAAAGGTCACAATGTGAAAATAGAGCAATTAACTGGTAAGAACTTTGGAGAAGGATTCAATAAAAATATATTAGAGAGCACTTCTGTAGTTTTAGATAGCTTTCCTGGGGCAAAAGCCGTGGTTTTAATCCAAAAAATGAAGAAGGAAGCAGCCTTTAATTTTCTTAAGAAAATTCAAGAAGCCCTTTTCGTTGAAGGAAAGGATATGAACAAACTAGAGGTATATGCTGAAATAGCTAAAAGTTTTAATATATCTAGAGCTGAATTTGAGAAGGAATTTCTCTCAGAAGCCTTAACTCAAGAGACTTTAAAAAAATTTGAAATGGTAGCCTCATTAAATGTAGCAAGCTTTCCAACAGTTATTTCAGTAGAAGGCAATAAAGGAACCATAATATCACAAGGCTATAGTAGCTTTGAGGATCTAGACAGAATTCTTTCCTCTTCAGTTAATAAATCTTTTATATAAACTACAAAAAAATATTGCTTTACTTTACTAGAATTATGAAAATTCTCTGCAATGACTTGCAAGAAGAAGTGAAGAAGTTATTTAAATTTGATTTTAGAAATTCTTCTTTTGAATAGATAAAATTCTCGTAAGCTTGTCAGGACGACAAGCTAGCGAACCTGAGACAGGACGTCGAATGTGAGCGTTAGAGAATTTTAGCTGAGCAAAAGATTAGAATTTCTTAATCAAATTTATTGCTTTAAACTCTTATTGCAAGCCATGGAAGAGAATTTTCATAATTCCTATATATTTAAATTATTTTAACCCTTCCTTTAAGTCATAAATAAATTCCTTTGCAAATTCTTGCTGCTTTAAATAAACAGCCTGTGCTTCTGGCATATAGCAAACCCCTTTACCTAATATATTATCTTCTATATATTTAATAGTTTGTTCTAATGTTTGTCCTCTAACAGACCCAACTATTAATGATTTGACAATTAGATAGGTTTTTCCCCCTTCAATCATATGTGCATCATGAAGAATTTTACCCTCCAATGTGATAGCTTCCTCATCCTTCTGTGATTCCCAGGAGGCCTTAATAACTCTATCTATGGCATCACTGGAGACTCCTTGTGCTTTTAGCCAGTGAACTACATTTTTTTCATTACTATAAATAAAGCCATGAAAATATGCAGCATATGTTAAAACTTCCATATCTACATCATAGTCGCATGTCTTTAATAACTTTTCAACATATTTTAATACCCTATCTATGTGAGATAAATTGTGCATTATATCTTTATTTTCATAGTATGGTTTAACGAAATCTAAAAGATTATCTATATTTATCATATTGTACCTCCTTTAAAAATTCTTTTGTATAAATTTAAAGCTTCTTTATATTATCCATTAAAATGTAGATTAGGTGTAGCAATCACAGTTACTCGTCCTAAAATGTATTTTTTATTATCTCATATCCTTTAACATTGAATATAAATAAATGAATCTTCCAAAGTGTTCTTGCTCATCTGTAATAATCTCAAATAACTCATCTCTCATTTGTCTATTTATTAGCATTGAATAAATTTTTCTATAAAGTTCTACAGCTTCACTTTCTCCTTCAATACTACTCTGAACCGCTTCCATAAGTGTACCATATTGTTCAATATTAGTTGGTATTGGAATATCTATCTTCTCTCCTGTAAGTTCATAATATATTTTTTGAAACATTTCATAATGCTTTACCTCATCATCATAAGCGAATTTTATCTGTTTTTTTACCATAGGGTCATTAGTCATTTTCATCATCATCTGATATTTCACTCTATCATGTCTTTCATCTTTCATTGCCTCTACTAGTAAATCCTCTAAGGACTGAGCTCTAAAGGACTTAAATCTTCCTAAATCATTATTGTAATACAAAATATATTCCTCCTAAATATCTTCCTACATACTTCAAAATATGAATAATCTTTTGATTATGTGAATTATATTATTATTTCTAAAAATATATTTTGAAAACATCTGATATCTTAGCTCAAATAATGATTGAATATTTCCTTGTGGTAGAAATAACTATATATTTTAATTTTTTGTCATTTAACCATAACACTACTTCTATTTTAAAATTTCCAAAAATAAATTATTCTCGGGCCTTTAGATACTCTGTCACCAGTTCTAGGTATCTTAATTACCTTAACAGGCTTTACATTTAGAGTCCATTCCGAAATTATCTTCTCATCAATCATATGATGCTCAGGATAATTAGCATTATCTTTTGGACAATCCCATAAATAAGGGAAACTTAATATAGCCATTTTAGAGGTTCTCATAACCTCCTTAAATGCCTCTTTTTGATGTCCATCTAAATGTTCCCAGACTTGTAATGCAATGAACAAATCATACTGTTTATCCTTTATTGGCCAAGGAGTCACTGTAGCATCATGTTCATATTCTTTGGAGATATTCCCTTCAGGTCTTCCCCACACATCATTATCAGGTTTAACCATAATATCGCAATTCTTTACTATAGTTTGAAAGGCTGGACCTAACTCTAGTACTTTATTAATACCTTCATTATCTTTTATAATGTTTATTACTTCACTAAAGTAAGCCCATCTACCTTCATAATACTTACCAAGAGAACCGTTTATAAGTTGTTGAAAATCAAAATAATTCATTAAATCCATAAAGCACCTCAAATAAATTTATAATATTTTACATTTATAAGTTTTATACTAATTTAATACCATGTTCAGGATTCCAATCATATTCCATAATAGTTGCTGTTTTCAAGGCCGTTTCTTTTCCAAGGATTCTTTCTAGAATATATAAGGACATATCTATTCCAGCGGATATTCCTGCAGATAATACAATTTTCCCATTATCTATAAATCTAGCCCCTTCTCTAATTTTTGCACTTGGAGGAGCAATTTCTTTTAAAACCTCTAAGGATAAATGGTGAGTGGTTATTTCTAAATTATCAAGTAAACCAGCCTTTGCCAATAAAAAAGCGCCTGTACAAACAGAAAGAACTAGTTCTGCATCTTTTGATACTGATTTAATCCAATTAATAATAACAGGATTGTTCATTTCTTTTCTCGATCCTTTTCCACCGGGAATTAAAATAATATCTGGCTCAGGACAATGAAAAATGCTATAGTGTGGATTTACACTTAATTTATTATAGGTTAGAATTGGCGTTGTTTTTTCTGCCACTGTATAAACATTTAGATCTGTATCACGACCTGCAATAGAAAACACCTCCAGAGGACCACAAAAATCAAGAATTTCTACATCCTCAAATATTAAAATTGCTATGTTTTTAATTTGTTTCATTGACACACCCTCCATATTTTCATCTTCTTTAAAATTATAGTATATTGTTGTAAATTTCCTAACAATTAACAAGTATGCTACAATTTTAAGCTATAATTCTAAGGTGTTCAAGCTAAAAACTCACTTTAGCTCTGTTATTTAACATATATATAAGTTGTAATTAAGCTTCTACATTATACAAATAGACTTTTATTTTATAAACTATTTAAATTGAACTTCATATTATTGTTGTGAATACCATTTGCAGGAANNAGCTTTTTGCTTGAATATAGTCCTAGTAAATCAAGGCTTCGAAACGGTTGAGCGGCAATAATATGAAGTTCTAATTAATCTAATTTTATATTTAAGACTATTTATATAATGTAGTTTCATTATTAAAATCTATATATTTATTGAGAATTTCTATAATAAGTGATAGACTATTATTAATTAAATATTTATAGTTCTCTAGGGTTCCGTAATAGAAATATTAGCTGGTCCGAGGGAGAACGCACAATTTCATTTGTGTACACGGTGGGATAAAAGCCTAGGAGTTAATTTATTAACTCCTAGGCTTTATTTTTTTATTAAGAGGAGGATTTTATTAATGTTCAGTTTACTAATTCCAACAATTTTAACCAGTACTGCAGATAGCTTAAACCCTTTTGCCATAACTCAACAATTTGTTTTGCAAGGGATGGTTAAAAAGTCAAAACACATATTATATTTTACTTTAACTACAGGCATAGTAAATTTTATAGGAGGGTTTCTAGCCTACTATGGTTTGGTAGCCATCATTGAGAAATTTATGGCTTCCATTATGAATAAATATGGACAAAGTATTTATATTCTTGAATTCATACTAGGAATAGGTTTTCTTATGGGAGTCTTTTATTTTCTACAAAACAAGAAGATAGAATCTATTCATAAACAAGTTGAATTACTAAATCCTAACAATGCTCAGAATAATGATGAAAGACAAGTAGCTTCAAAAATTAAATCAGTGACGCCTATATCGTTAATTGCTTTAGGTACAATTGCAACAATTTCAGAATTAACTACAGCATTACCTTATTTTGCATTTTTAGCTATTTTACTTAATCATAGTCTCTCTTTCATAGAAGTGTTTTTTATATTAGTAGTTTATAATTTCATCTACACTTCTCCTTTGATAGCCTTATATATTTTATACATTAAAAAACAACAAAGATTCGATAGTATATATACTTTTTTTAAAAAGCAAATAACAAAATGGTCATTAATTATTGCTCCAACAGTTATGGGGTTAATTGGTGGATTTCTAATATTTCATTCAATGACTTTACTAATATAATAGATACAGATAATATTTATGGTTTAAAATAAATATGCTCCCTAGATAGCGTTATGTTCTTCTAGGAAGCATATTACTTTTTATTACTTTAAATGAAATTTTAAGGAATCTCAGATTTACTTAGACTATATGAAAAAAGCTAAAAAACAACAACTTGTTTAAGCATAAAAAGTTGTTGTCTTTTAGCTTTTGTTTGAATATGTTCTTAGTAAATTAAGGTATCAAAGCAGCTGATACCCAGCCATCTATGAATCCTCCAATAAACTGTGGAACTATATAAATTGAACATAATATAATTAAGGCTGTTCCCACATATTTAAATCTTTTATCATGTTTTTTAGTTCCCATTGCAATAGCCATAATTCCTAAGACCATTCCTAGTAGAATAATAATATCCATAATATTATCCACCTCCTTATAATATCTAATGTACTTGCTTGTACACCGACTGATTTTATACTAATCCCTTTATAAACTGTAGCCGATTTGGTTATACATAGTAATTTTTCAAATTACTACGTATTTATATATATTATAACACATTCTCTGTATATTTTATTTGTTTTGACAATTTATAGGCAATTATATACTAGTAAAGTCTTTAGATACCTAACACTTAAATTTAAATTAATATCTTGAAATATTAATCTAGGTATAAGTTTAGTTTTCTTTCTAATTTAAGTATAGTTTTTGAAATTTCTTCATTGTTTTCAAGATGCAACATTCTAAAATAAAGGCTACGTATAAGATTTTTCACATTTGTTCTAGCCTTGAATCTAGTAGGTCTATCCGTAATTTCAAGAACTTTACCAAACCCTTCAATCCAATTACAGATATATTCATCGCTTAATAACTTGTCCACTATAATATCATAATAGATTATAGTAATTAACCGTTCATCTTCTTCAGCACTAAAAAACTCTTTTCCTTCACATAATCTATTTTCTATAGCAAATAAAACTTCTTTACAGATATCTTCAGTAATTCCTTCACAGTTTACTAATATGTGTATTCCATCTGCTGCATGTGCTAAAGCATGTATCCAGCCTTTTTTGCTATCATATCCACGTAAATCTTTTTCTTCATTAAAATATCTAATTAAACAATCTTTTGTCTTTATTATCATATCTTCATCTAAGAAATTTCTATCTAAATGTACACATAGAATTGGATTTACTAGAAGTATTGAAAAACTTCTTCTTAATACTGAATCATCATTCTCATATCCAATATTATAAAAAGCAAAATCCTCACTTAATATTCTATTTAATAGACTAATTAGTTCTTCATTAGTAAAATATTCTTTTTCTTCAATCCAATTAACAAAGGTAGTATATATTAGATCATCCCTTAATTTTGGATCAGTATCACCAATATATTTAAGCATTAAGTCAAGATAATTCATTACCTTTTCATCTTCCCTAAGATTGTATTCATTATCTTTAATTCTTTTCAAATCAATTTTTAATTGCTCTCTTTCATTATACATATTAAACTTCCCCTTTATATTTAAATTTTCTACTATATGATTTTTTAAAAGCCCAATTATATTTTTCATTTTAAACGCTATCATTTATTTATAAAACTAAACTCCTACCATATTATCTGTCCTATAATGCTGCGCCTGTGAATGCCACATATCCCTATATATAGAACAAGTAGCTAGTAAGTACTCATGATTCCCTATTCCCACAATCTTACCTTTCTTCATGACAACAATTCTATCAGCAAATTTCACAGAGCCTAGTCTATGAGTTACTATAACTGCTGTTTTATCTTTTGCAATTTCAGCAAACCTCTCATATATTTTTGTCTCTTCTATTGGATCAATAGCTGAAGTGGGCTCATCTAATATTATTAGTTCATGCTTTCTATAAAAACCCCTAGCTATTGCTACCTTCTGCCACTGACCTCCTGATAAATCTACTCCTTCAAATTCCCTAGATAGCATGGTGTCATATCCCTTTGGAAAATCTTTAGAGTCAACCTGAATTCCAGCTTGATTTGTAGCAGTTTTCATATGCTCTTCCGATTTTAATTTATTATACATTTCACTTATAGTAATATTGTTTGATAAAGTAAGCTGATACCTCTGAAATTTTTGAAATACTCCTGAGATTCCATTAAACAAAGCCTTAGGTGGAAGATCCCTTGTGGCCTTATCATTATGAAGAACTCTGCCACTGCTTGGAAGATAAATTCCTGTAATTAACCGCATTAAAGTGGATTTACCAGATCCATTTTCCCCTACAACTGCAATTGTCTCTCCCTTATGAATCCTTAAATTAACCTTTTCCACTGCATTATTCTCTGATAATGGATAAGAAAAACTCACCTCTTCTAAAACAATATCTCCATGAAGAGTACTATCCTCTATCTTTTCATCTCCACCTCTCTCAGGAAGATCTAAAAACCTTAAATAGTTTTGTATTTTTCCGAAGTTCTTTGCATAATATCCTAGCCTTCCGCAGACAACACCTTCCATCATGCTGAACATGCTATCAACTGAAGCGAACACTGCAGCAAAAGCTCCTATAGTAATCTCTCTCTTCATCAAGGCATGAAACAACATCCATAAGATAACTACATATCCCATAAGAGAGATAAGCTTCATACTAAGCTCTATTAGATTTGTCTTCACATCTGCCTTCCATTTCAATTTGTTCATCTCACTGAGAGCTTCTTTAAATAGTCTCATAAAATAAGGAGAAGCACCTAATATACGAGTTTCCTTTAGATATTCCCTACCTGCTAAACAGTTTTCATAGTACTTTGCCTTTCTTCTAAGGGGGGCTGAATTATCTTCCAGATTTGCAAAAACTCTTACCCTTATTAACTGGCTAAATACTACAGGAAAAAATACTAAGGGTAAGGATAAGGCTAAAATTGGTTTCAATTTAAAAAGATATATACCCATGAATAAAAAATATGGCAGATAAAATAGCATAACATCCATAATAGTATTCATAAAGTTTATAGCCAACCTTATTCCCGTATAGGATTTATTAATATGGTCTAGAACCTCTGTATTTTCAAAGGAAATTGGGTCCAATCTATCCATCTTTAAATTAACACTTCGAGAAAGCTTTCCAACAGCTCTTGGGTCATAGGTTTCACCAATGAAATTAGCAATACCACTGAAGACTTCTTCTAATATTTTTACTATGAATAAAAGTATTAATGCAAAGATTACTCCTTTTAAAGTACCTCTATTAACTGCAAGGTCTGTCACTTTATCAAAAAGTTTTTGCATACATAGAGTGGCGGCAGCAAAAGAAATTCCGTTAAGAGCAAAGAATAGGTATGTTAGTATAAATAACCCTGGTGAAACACAAGCAACTTGTGGAAGGAGCTTTACTAGCATAGTCCATACTGATATGTTTTTTTCACTTTTATTATTCATTGTACCATCTCCTTTGAGATTCGAACATTTCAGCATAAATTCCCTTTTTATTCACCAACTCTTCATGGCTACCTTTTTCTGCCACAATTCCATGATCTATTACTAATATTTCGTCTGCAATCCTAGCAGCTCCAAGTCTATGAGTTATAAGAATAGTTAATTTCTCCTTACTTGCCTTTCCAAACATTTTATATACCTTACTTTCACTTATTGGATCAATAGCAGCAGTAGGTTCATCCAAAATACATACAGGAGCATTGCTTACCAATGTTCTCGCAATGGCAATCCTCTGCCATTGACCACCAGATAAATCCATACTATTTTCTGTAAGCTTTCCTAAATCAGTATCCATTCCTTTGGGCAGTTTTTCTACTTCTTCATTCATCTCAATAGTAGTTAGGGCAGCTTCTACTAAGATTTTCTCTTCTTCCTCACTATAAGTAACTCCACTACTTCCTAACATAACATTATCCTTAAGAGACACATGGTATTTAGCAAAATCTTGATACACCACAGAAAAACATCCCTTTAATTGCTTTTGTGTAAGAGTTCTTAAGTTCTTTCCATTTATTAATATATCCCCTTCATAATTGTCGTATAATCCTGTAAGAAGTTTTGTAATGGTTGTTTTTCCAGCACCATTTCTTCCCACAAAGGCATATTGCTTGTCCTTTTCTAATTTCATAGAAAGGCCATTTAGAATTTTCTCATTAGTTCCTGGATAGGTAAAATGTATATCTTTAAGCTCTATATTTTCAAAAGGTTTATGCCTATCCCATACCTCTGGAAGTTCATCCGCTTCTTCTATCTCCTCTAAAGCTGAAAATGTAGTTAACTCCTTTAGATATAATTTGTTTTTTGTATACTCCTGCATAACCATAGCTAATTCCCAAGACATATGTTGTACTAGATTAAAAGAGGCTGTAATCAAACTCATATACATCCCAACAGTAATAGCCCCACTAGCTACAGGCGTTAAAAGTACCAGCGCAATGGCCATGGACAAAAATACCGTTATGATGCTTGCGGTTTTTGTTTTAATAAAAATTTTCTTCTCTACATTAAACTCAATTTTACGTGCTGTTTCATACCTTTCAAACCACATTTCATCTATGGCTTTGGCATATCCAAATAAGACTCTTTCCTCTACATTTTCTCTTGAAGAAAGAACTTCTTTTAAATAATCTGCTCTTCTTCTATACTTTTCTGCTTCTGTAAATGCCTCGTAATTAACTACTCCGCTCTTAAAGGATAATGATAATAGTGGTATAGCAATCATCACAATGGCGATAGCCACCCACCATACATGAGCAGCAATAAGCATTATAAGACTAGTGATTTTCACTACATACTCTATAATATCTAATAGGTTGTCTAGTCCTTTTAGTATTCTTTCAGAAGTATCTTCTCCAACTCTGGTAATAAGTTCCCAAGTATCGTTATTCTCTACATAGACATAAGAAAGACGATTTCGCTTTTTCACCACTGCTGGATAAAAACCTTCATTTACCTTAATATGAAGCCTTAAATTTACAAAGGATAATAACATGGAGGATGTCCAAGCAAATCCCACCAATGCTATGATTGAAAATAAGCTTATATAAATCCTATATACTTCACCATTTTGAAAAATATCCATAGATGTGTCTATAAATGATGAGGTTGCCAGCACCATCAGACTTGGAACTAGAGCTACCAAAAGTCGTAAAATAACTATAGCTATTACCATAAAGGGGTCTATTTTAAAAGGTATTCTAACATAATCAATTACCTTATATTTTCTATTCTTAATGTTCACCTTAAACCCTCCATTTGATTATATAAGTTTCAATAATGAAACTACATGATACAAATAGGCTTTTCTTTTATAGTTTATTTGAATTGAACTTCATATTATTGCTG
>DFXM01000006.1:91066-92360 GCA_002381695.1 Clostridium sp. UBA4108
AATATGAAGTTCTATTTAATTTTTATAATATAGCTATTTGTATAATGCATAAACTTAATTGGAACTTATATATTATGAAAATCTTAGACAAAGGGATATGATTGTATCCATGTGAAATTCTCCTATTTTAATGTTTTATTATCCTATGGCAATATATTATACTTCTTAATTATTACTATTAAAGAAAATTATACCATATTATTCTAGTTGAGCACCTAACTATTTCATAATCTTGGTAGAGTATTTTTTAATGCTTTACTTGAGAAATATAAAAATACCGTATATCCATTGCGAATAAAATGTACCCAATGGAGTAGACATTAAAAAAAGTCCACTCTATTGGGTTTTCATTTATAATAATATTATATATTTTAGAAGAGGTGCAGTTGATGAGCAATAAATTATTTTCACCTGAGGAATTAGAATTATTATCTAAAAATAAATATGTTAAAAGAGTAAGTAATAAATCCATAACATATACTGATGAATTCAAACAAATTTTTATAACCGAGAATTCATCAGGGAAACCGCCATCAATAATATTTGCAGAATGTGATTTTGATATTAAATTATTAGGCGGAGAAAGAATACGTGCATGTGGAAAAAGGTGGCGTGCAATATACAAATCAGGCGGAGCCACACGATTACAAGATACACGTAAGTTTAATAGCGGTAGACCGAATGAAAAAAATTATCCCTAGAAGAAAAATATGAAAAACTTCAAGCTAAAGTAAAATTGCTACAAGCTGAGAATGAACTACTAAAAAAGTTAGAAGTACTAGAAAGGAGGATGAGAAAAAAGATGTAAAATTGCTAGCGCAAGAGAAGTTTATACTTATAAATTCTATTATTGAAAAGCATAATTTAAGAAATATGTTAAGTTATTTATGTAGAGCTGCTGGAGTTTCACGCTCTGGATACTATAATTACTACTCTCCTAACTCTATCGCTACGCGTAATAAACAGGAAGAAAATGATTTAGGAAGTTATAAAAATATTTTAGTAGCGTTTAATTTTAAAAATCGTAAAAAGGGTACTAGGCAAATTAAAATGACACTTAAAAATGAGTTTAACATTAACTACAATTTAAAACGAATTAGAATTATAATGAAAAAATATGATATTGTTTGCCCTCATAGAAAATCAAATCCTTATAGAAGAATGATGAAGGCAGCAAAAGAACATAAAGTCTTACCAAACCTACTAAATAGAGAATTTAAACAACAAGCACCTGGCAAAGTATTACTAACAGATATAACTTATCTATTTTATAGGAATGGCCAGAAGGCTTATT
>DFXM01000006.1:92519-121783 GCA_002381695.1 Clostridium sp. UBA4108
GATGAATACATAGATTACTATAATAACCATAGATGTCAGTGGAACTTAAAAAAGATGACTCCTGTTCAATATAGAAATCATCTTTTATTTTAATATGGCCTTTTATAAAATGTCCTTGACAAAGGGTACACTTTAGAATAATACGGTATTTTATTTAAAATATATTGCTATGTAATTATCTAAGTAATAGCTATAACTCTTTTTCCATAGTTATAAATTCCATTTCACCTTTAACTGTTTTACCAATAAATTCATTAACAATTTTAAAGTCTAAATTTTTATAAAGTCTTACAGCTCTTTCATTAAATTTAAGTACAGAAAGACCTATACTTTTCAAATTATATTTTTCCTTAGCAAAGGATAAAAAGGATTCTAAAAATTCTCTACCCATACCTTGACTTGTTAAATTTGGTCTCATTTGAATTGAAAAAGTAACCTTATCATTAAGATAAAGGGCACAATTACCCACTAGCTCATCTTTTTTATTATAAATTGCATATACACTATCATCTGTAGGAAAACTTTTAATATAATTTATTTTACCTTCTGAAAAATCGTTATCGAAAAATGAATAAATCCCTTCGTATTTCCATGTAAGCATATCCTCAACGTCCTCATATGAAACCCTTCTAAATTCATACTTTTTAATTTTATCCATCCTAATAAGCCCCCTTAATTATAGAATTTAGAGCATTTTATCTTTCTTGTATAGTATCTTTAAATGATATTTCAATTATAAATTTATTTATAATTGTATTTCCATTACATTTTCATCCCACATTATTTCACCAGTTCTTTCAAAGCCAACACTTTTATATAAATTCTCAGCAACTATATTCTTTGAAGAAACTGTTGTGTAAAATTTTACATTGCCATATTCTATCTTTATTAAGTCAAGTAGCTTTAATATTGCTTTTTTTCCTAACCCTTTACCTTGAAACTTTTTATCAATCATATATCTAAGTAGCATTGGTTTCCTCGTATCTTCTTCAACTCCATATAAAAGAAATCCAATCAATATATCATCATTATAAATACATTTTGCATTCCAACTTTCCCATAAAAAACTTACAATAATTGAGTTATAATTGGGTGCTACAATTCCTTCTTGTTCTTTATGCACCTCTAGATTAGTACATTCATACCAGTTTTCTTTTGTTACTTGTCTTAATGAGATCCCCATATTATTTCCTCCTAATTTTTATATGCTATATTTTATATAGCCTTACCTTATAGGAAATCTACTCCCAACGATGTGGTAATAATTCATTCATAGTAACCACTGTATCTTTTTCCAGCATTACCTCGCATTTATGGTTGTCATCATGAATTTGGCAAATAAATTCTCTACATCTTCCACAAGGTGGAATTATTGTTCCATCTTCATAAACTGCAATCACTTTAACTATCCTATTTTCCCCAGCAGTAATCATTGCAGCAATAGCAGCATGTTCTGCACAAAATCCCATGGAACAAGGCGTGTCTATACATACACCAGTATAAACTTTCCCACTTTCACTCAGAATCGCTGCTGCCACAGAACCAGCATAAGAATTTTTCGAAAGTTCTCTAGGATTTAATGTGTTTTTTGCAATATCATATAAATTATCAAATGTCATAGTTATCATCCTCCAACTTATCTATAAAATAGATAATCTCTATATTTGATTTACCTAATATTTTTCTCCAATCCAATTAATGCATAGGTAGCTTGTCCAAAATCTTTATCTCCATAAATTCCCGTGATTTTATCAAACCCTGCTTTCGTCCAAAACCTTAGTGCTTTCCAATTCTTAAGATGCACAGCTAAACCTATTTTATTGTAATTTGTCCCCACTGCATCCTTTGTTAAAGCTTTTATCACCTGTTGACCAAAGCCGTTGCTTTGAATATCTCTATTTAATACAAATATACTTATCCAAAGGGTTTGTAAATTAGGATAGCCATGATAGACATCAATAAATCCTACGATACTATTATTCTCCTTTGAATAAATGGATTTTAAACAATATCTTTCCTTACTTGCATCTTCCACTGGTGGTAAATCTCCATCTGTTAAACATTTAAAAATATAATTTTCTTCAAACTCATCTCCCTCTAATAAGAGCTTATCTGTCCACGTACTACAAATATACTGTAACTGATCACATTCATCCATAACTGCATCTTTTATTATTAAATTATTAGTTTCAATTAATTTAGAAATATACGTCCCCATACCTAATCCCCGTTTTTCCTATAATTTATAACTTTGATTTACTGCCATATTATCCTTATTACATAATAAGGGTATTTTAAGTTTATAAATTATCTTATAACTAATCTATTGAAAAATCATTACTACCATTTAAACAAAGAAATAAAGCCCTTACTGCTTCTTGCTAACCCAAATTTAGAATAAAAGGATTCTTCTGAAGGCTTCGTTAACAGCACTGGACTTAAATTATTTTCCTCAAGAAATTCCATTAAATTCTCCATTATCTTTGTACCGATTCCTTTACCTTGGTAATCTCTATGTACAAGTAATCTTAGTATATAAGCATGTTTAATGCCATCAGAAAGTATCTGAACAAAACCTATAAGCCTATTCGAATCGTCTCTTACAGTGATCCATCCCCAAGACAATTTCAATGCTTCATCCAACTTTTTTGATGAATTTAACCCCCAGCCCATAGTTTTTAAAAGATTATTTAATTCATTTACATCAATTTTAGCATTTCTCTCAATACGCATAAAATCCACCCCATTTATAAAATTATGACTTTAACTAAATGTATATGGAAATTATATCATATTTTTCATAATTTTATCACTACAACTATAAGTTGTCCTTCCCTGCGAGTAACACGAACAGTTCACTAAATAAAAATACTCCCCTTATAGTAGACAGATTTTTATTTTTTAATCTGTCTACTATAAGGGGAGCATATCATTACCTAAATAATACGGTATTAAGATAAAATAATCCCTTTAGTATTTTTCAAACTTAATAAAATGTAGTAACTTATACGAAATTATCTAATATCAATATAATCCACTTTCCAACTGTCATCTATCTTTAACACTGTTATTTGTTTTTTCTCATTAACACTTTTTATTTCGTTTCCTGAAATAGGTGTTTCAGTCAGTTCTATATCATAATAATATACAAGCATTGACTGTTCTTTATTTTCATCGTTCTCTTCATAATACTTTTCAAGTTTTATATCTTTTACTGTCACATAAACCTTTTTATCATAAGGTTCTCTGATTCTTCCATATGACATCCTAGTTGCAATTAATTCCTTATATGCTTTATCAGTTAAAAGAGGCTTAAATCTTTCTAAGTTCTTTTCATATTCATCGTCCCAATTCTTTCGTTCCTCTGGCTTAAAACCAAAAGTTATTATTTTGTAACTCTCAATGTCATTCTTATCAACTGTATAGTATATATTTAAAAAGTCTTTTATAGCATTTTGAGCCTCTATCTCATCATTGTCTTTCGCATTACAACCTGCTAAAGTAAATGTAAGAAAAGCCATCAAAATTAAAGAAAAAACCTTGGTGAATTTTTTCATAACTATACCCCCATAGTTTAATAGTGTTTTAGAATTCAACAATACATTTTATTATAATTATACCATATTTAGTTAAATATTAATTGCTAAATAAACTAATAGAAAAATTACTTATTAATCGCCCTTATTTTAAATAAATATGCTATTCCATATTTTAAAATAGGCTATGTTAAAGAATAGTGTTGATATTGTAACAATATTAAAAAAAAAGCCTAATATAAGGCTTCTTTAGTTCGTTATATAAGAGTACATTGAACTTACAGCATAATAATAACAACTACTAAATTAAAGGGATAAGTAACGATTGCCCTTTTTTATATTATCATTAAGTTATTTTCCCATTATGACTAAATCTCCAAAACATTCAAAACCATTCTTTTTATAAAATTGAAAGGATGGAAGTTCTTTTTCTGTATTTAATATTATTCCATTTAATCCTTCTTTTCTAATATCTATCTCAATTTCTTTAATAAACTTACTCCCAATACCTTTTCCTTGTAAACTATAATTTATACAAAATTCATCTATATAGTATTCTAATCCTTTTATCCAAGGTTTTTTCATACCAATACTTAACCCCTGTATTTTTCCATTAATGCTGATCACATACCCTAAAAAATAATTATTAGCAAAATGATTCTTAAAAAATTCTCTTACCTGTTCTCTTGATTCATATACATCATTCCAAGGTTCTCTTGAAAAAGTTGAAATAAATAAATCAACGCTTTCTTCTAGCATATTTTCTTCCATTCTCGTCACTACTATATTTTCCATTTCTATATTCCTCCGTATTAAAATTCCTCTTCATCAGAAAATCTTACTTATTTTATAATTTGGCTTTGTTTTAAATTACTGTTTATAATGAACAATAAATATAAAGAACAATTTTAGACTTGTCCTTTACTCTATTTAATTGGCTTAATTATACAATTGTGAATTAATTATATTATATAGATTGTAATAATGAAACTACATAATACAAATAGGCTTTTCTTCTATAAACTATTTAAATTTTCTTAGCAAAGCAAATCACACGATTTTCTTCTTTGAAACCAATCCCTATATGAAAATGGTAGCTTTCTATATTACCTAGCTCCACATCACTAGCAAATTCACTACATCCCCTTGCCTTTGACCACTGTTCGCATTCAGCTACTAGCTTTCTTCCCATACCTTTTTTCCTATAATCCTCTAGTATATATATACCTTCAAGATATCCAACTGGACTACTTTCAGTGCCTTCAACATAATCAAATCTAAGTTGACATTGTGCAAAACCTATAAATCTATCATTGTCCTTTATTAAAAACAAAGCACTATTTTCATCTTCAATCATATTTGAAAACTCCTGAAAAAGCTCCTCAAAGGAATTTTCAGGCCAAAGCATTAATGCAAGTCTTGTTACAATTTCTACATGTTTTTTTGCCCCTTGTATAATATCCATTTATCTGCTCCATTCTTATTATTTTAAGGTATATTAAATCTATACAATATCTTCGTGCTGCTGTATGAAAACTAACTAAACTTTCCATATTTAAAACCTCCAATGTAGTTATTTGCAACTACATTCCATGAATCTATACCACTACAAGATTTATGTATTTTTAAGAATATAGAGAAATTTTAGTGCTGTTCCTATAGCTGAAATAAGATTGATGTTTTAACACCCAGTGTAGAGAAGCCACATTTTTTGTACATATCTTTGGCCGTATCGAAATTATCTGTAATTAAGTAGCCTATATCAGCGGCTTCACAGGAGGATTCCTCTAGTAATTTTCTCAGCATTGAAGTGCCATAGCCTTGCTTCTGATATTCCTCAATAATATCAAAATCCTCAATCTTTGCAATACCATCTTTTATAAACAGCTCACATTTACCTACAGGCTCCTTTCCTTTATAACATACATAAAGATTTAAATTAGGATCGTTTTTGTAAACTTCCATCTTCCTGTTGCTTCTTTTTCTAGCAAAATCTTCTCCCATAGCAGCTTTATTGGCTTCTATATCCACTATATTTCCATCACTAAGTGTTTTGGGATTATCTGCTTTTAGAACAAAGCAATCATTCTTCATTTTCAATTTATTGAACTCTTTTGGCGTAATAGCCATAAAACAGTATTCTGTAATCTCTGGCTTAGGAAGCATATCCTTTAGATCATGGCATTTCATGGCATAATTCATCATGATATGCAGATGTTTCCTCTTCTCTTTCTGTGCTTCTTCAAGTTTCTTTTCAATAAAAATCCTTAATTCATCCTTTTCCATTACTTCTTTCAGAAAAATGAAATTATGCATATACATATCAACCAGTTTGTCATCTTTGAAATTTATACTCTTCTTTTCTTCAATATAATCTGAAAAACATTTCACATATTTCAATTCGGTTCCCAATATTCTTTCATACAATTCTGTTTCCATAAGATAATTCTCCTTCAAATGCCTAAATTAATTTGTATGCTTGCTATGTATTATCTAATTATTACAAATTATAGCTCAAGAAAATTATACCATATATTGCAATCTTAATTACAAATAATTCTAATACCTGTTCTTTATTGGCCTTTTTTTATATAACTACAAATATCATTTATGATATATCTATACACATGTACATTGTGTGAAAACTATTAATAAAGTGTCATATCTGTATTACTATCAATATGGTCATGATATAATTTAATCAAAGAAACAAGTTACTATTTAAACACATAAGATACAATTTTAGGAGGTGTACTTTATGAAAGGTTTTGGAATGAAAGCGGTAAATCAGCCAGGATGGCTAGAAAAGGATAAGCCTGTAGCAGGACCTTTGGATGCAATTTTACGTCCTATCGCAGTTGCTCCATGTTCTTCTGATGTGCATGTTTTGCATGGTGGATCTAGTGAAAAGAAAGATTTAATATTAGGTCATGAAGCTATTGGAGAAATTGTAGAAGTAGGTAGTATGGTTACTCGTTTTAAAGTAGGTGATATTGTGGTTGTTCCTGCTGGTACTCCTGATTGGCTTGCTTTAGGTGTGCAGGGAAAATACAATGCTCATGATACTGGATTAATGGGAAGCTTTAAATTTTTATCTTCTAAAGATGGTGTATTTGCAGAGTATTTTCATGTAAACCACGCAGACTCCAATTTAGTTTTATTACCTGAAGGCATGGCACCAGAAGCAGCTCTTATGACTGTTGATATGATGTCTACAGGATTTCACGGTGTAGAACTCGCAGAAATTGGTTTTGGAGATACAGTTGTTGTATTGGGTATCGGCCCTGTTGGACTTATGGCAGTAGCTGGAGCTAAATTAAAAGGAGCTGGAAGAATTATTGTTGTAGGTACTAGACCAAATTGCATTGAAATTGCAAAAGAGTACGGTGCAACAGATGTTATAAGCTACAAAGAAGGAGATATTGTTCAACAGATTCTAGGACTTGTAAAAGGTGGCGTTGACTCTGTTATTGTTGCTGGAGGAAATCAAGATAGTTTTGCTCAAGCTGTTGCTATGACAAAAGAAGGCGGTATAATTGCCAATGTAAATTTCTTTGATGTGAAAGATACATTAAGTATGCCTGCTTATCTTTGGGGACTTGGCATGAGCAATAAGGATATCCGTGGTGGATTTTGCCCTGGTGGCGCATTAAGAATTCAAAAACTTCTTAATGTAGTACATTATAACCGTGTTGACACAACTAAATTAATCACTCATAGATATTATGGATTCGATAAAATTGAAGAAGCATTCCATGTAATGGATAAAAAACCAGCAGATTTAATTAAACCTGTGGTATTTATTAATTGGGATTAATTTAAAACTATCTAAAAGTAAATTGTTTGTATACTATAGGGTGCTACCAGCACCCTATTTTTATTTTCCTCATTTCCTCAACATTATAATTATTTATTCTTAAATTTTATAACAAAGATACTCTCACCACATAGCTACAACTTACTCAACTCATTCAATGTTAATGCCAATTCGCGAGCTTTCCTTAAGGCCTCAACATCCTCTTTTGCAGGTATATGATTGGTTGCTAAAGATAGAATACTTCCAATTGATTCTGCATTAATATGTCTAAAAATGATACTTGCCCTCTTTATTGCTGATTCTGGATTACCATCCCCTCCACCGGTTATAACAAGTACAGCATTTTTCCTTTTTAGATTGAATTTGGTATCTTTCCGTATGCACCTTAAAACAAAAAAGTACTGTAACCTACTGGCAAAACTCAAAAGTTTACCTGTAAGTTCAGAAAAATATAAGGGCGAAGCTAATATAATATTGTCTACTTCATCAAGAAGTTTATATACTTCCTGCATTTCATCATTGATTGAACATCCATCATTTTCCCAACAATACCTGCAGTCAATGCATGGACTAATATTATCAAAGTATGTATCTACGATTTTTATTTCACCCTTAAGGTACTTTATCATTTCGTTGACTATAGTCATAGAATCTCCATTTTTCCTTGGTGAACCATTAATAATTAGTGTTTTCATAATATCATTACCTCTCAATAAATCTAACTCCTCAATTGTGTATAGAGCAAATATTTTTAAAGTCATTCATTGTTTGCCATCTTTACACCTTTTACTCAATATTCATAAGTAATATTATACCAAATACATGTATATATGGAGATTATTCTTTAAATAAAGGTTATGTTAAAGAATAGTGTTGAAAATGAAGATGCCTTTGTATATACATAATTATTCATGTTGTGTATAATCAGGTTAGGTAACAATTGTATTATATTGTGAACTTAAGATTAAACTGTGAAGTTAGAAAATTTATATAATGGGCGGAGGAAGACATGGAAAACCATATTGAAAAAACTCAAAAGTATTTACATAATGGACGTGCTGAAGATATGGAAAATCGCATTGAAAGACTTCGAAAGTATATTGATGATATTCTATTAAATATGAAAGACACTCAAGAAAGAAGGTGTGGGTATCTCCATCTTTATGGAGTTTCGCAAGCATGTGCTATGATTGCTCTAAAAAGAAATCAAGATGTTGAATTGGCGACCATGGCTGGTATGTTACATGATTTACACTCTTACAAAGCTATGAATACTGAAAATCATGCTGAGCACGGTGCAGTTTTGGCACGTCAAATTCTTGAGGAGTTGTCATTGACAACTGATAATGAAACTGATTTAATATGTTCAGCTATTCGCAACCACAGTTCAAAGGCGACTACTCATTCTGCATTTGATGAAGTATTAAAAGATGCAGATGTTTTACAACATTGTTTATACAATACGCTTTTTCCTGTGATGGACCATGAAAAATGTAGGTTTCAGAATTTATTAACTGAATTTGGTATTTTAAGAACAGTATAAGCATTTTCGCCACCAAAACTAATACGCAATCTTCCCATATAACGAGCTAAAGAAGCCCAGTTACTGGACTTCTTTTTATATGGTTATAATATCAACACTATTCTTTAACAGCGCCTAAATAAAAAGACATTGAAGCATCAAATTCAATGTCATTTTTAATATTTTTGTATATAATGATTATACTAATCTTTCTTGTTCAACATAATTAATTATATCTTTAAGACAAGTAATTCTCCACTTACCGTTGCTTACATTCTCTCTATCAATATGAAAAGAAGTAAATCCTAAGTTCCTTGCTCCATCAGCTTCAATATCATAGTCATCTACATAAATACACTCCTCTGCTTTTACTCCAAGAGAAGACAGTGCTGTATTATAAATAATTGGATGAGGTTTTTCTACTCCAACTATATCTGAACAAGTGTAACTATCAAAATATTTTCCTAAATCCAACTGTTCAAGTGTTAATTGTAACGATGGGCTTGTATTACTAATTACTCCCATTTTATAACCACGATTTTTGAAATAATCAATTACTTCATCAAACAATACTCTATCATTGTTACACCATAGTTCATTAAATAAAACAGTAGCACGTTTTTCTAAATCTTCTTTAATGCTTTCACCAATAAGCAATTGATAATAATACCGTTTCCAAAACTCTGTTTCTTCTTCCATAGTTTTGAGACCATCTTTTGGATAATTAGCAATATGAAATAAACTCATGGTTTTGTTATAATCAATTTCAAACCTCTTTCCAGACCAGCTTTCAATTATTTCATTACGCCACTTAATTTTTTCAGGATTATAATGAGTTAAAGTATTATCTCTATCAAAGAAAATTGCTTTGTACTGCATTTTTTACTCTCCTCCTTATATGATGTAGTTAGAATATCTGAAATTGCAGTGTTCTTCGCTGCAATTTCAATCAATTCTTTATGAAAAGAATTATATATAACTATTTGGTGATGCTAAAATCAATTTGGTCTCCATCACTACCCTAGTAGTGCCTGCTCATTGTTCTCATTGCTAATTTCATCTTTTTTGTTAAGTTCTCCTGCCCACTCAAAACCTTTTTTAGCGATAACAACAGCAATTATCTCATTAATTACTGCCGCTGCCGCAATTGTGCCTTGAATGATTTCTGCACATTCTGGTGCAGGGCCAGCTAAAACTGAAACGGCAATGCCCGTGAACACAAGGGACACACCAGAATGAGGTAACAATGTAAGTCCTAAAAATTTCTTTACTGTTTTTGGTGAAGAAGTAATACTTGCACCGAAGTAAGTACCCCAATATTTTCCAATTGCCCTTGCAATAATGTAGATAGCAGTAAACACTCCTGCACCCATAATCAAATGATAATCAAGAGGTGCACCAAGATTTAAGATAACCACAATCATAGAAATACCAAGGATTGGATTAAAGGAATGCATAATTTGATTTAATCGTTCCTCCGAAACCATATTGGAAAATGTTGCAGAAAACGCCATGCCGATAATCATAAAATTAAGAACAGGCTTTGGCAGAATAATGTTATTAAATACAAATCCAACTCCTGATGCTATGAGGAGAGTTGCAATCAATAGTAAAATGGTACTAAGAGACTTTCTTTCTTTTTTCAAAACAACACCTGCAAGTAGTCCTGTGACAATGCCGATAACTATAGGTAATAAGACCACAAGTACAATCATATAGCCTGGTAACTTTTGTTCGGAAAGTTTTGCAGAAATAATAGATATAGTTGAAAAAAACACAACCACACCAACCATATCGTCAAGTGCTGCCATTGGTATTAGTGTTTTAGTGACAGGTCCATCTGTATTAAACTCACGCACAATGGAAAGTGCTGGCGCAGGAGCTGTTGCAAGTGCGATACCGCCAAAGATAAACGCAAGATAAAGTGGAACATTTGTAAAATAGAACACAACTCCAAAAATTAAACTGACAACAAAAAATGTACCTAGAGATTGTGTCAATGTTGTGACCATAATTTGTTTTCCTGAACTTTTAATTTTATTCCATACCAGTTCTGTACCTATTAAAAGACCTACAGCACACTCTAAAATATGGATCATAGTTTCATACCACTGAGCATTCAATAGCTCATTGTTAACAAGTGAAAGTGCATGAGGTCCTAAAATCATTCCTATTAATAACCAACCTAAAATAGCAGGTAATTTAATTTTTCCTACAAGTTTACCAATAAGAAATGCAATAACAATTGCAACTATCAACCTAAGTATTAAAAGTATCATTCTGCATCCTCCTTTACAATACCATAAAGCATGATATTGAGTATTTTCGATAACTTTACTTCATGGGCTTCAATTAATGAATTAAAATCTAAACTTTCATAAACTTTGCTTTGAAAATATCCATTAAACATTTCTTGGAAAATAAAAAAATACTCCATTGCTTCATCTTTCGTTATACCATTTCGAAGTGTAATGCCATTTAACGCAGTTTCATAATGATTTATATTAAAACCATCAAAGCTCTTTCTTATTTCTTTGATATTTTCTTTTAAATGTATTGGTGGCTGTAAAATAGTATTAAAGAATATATTGCTGTAATAAGTGTTTTCACGAAAAAATTGATATCTTAAATTAAGTAATTTTTTTATATTTTCACTAGCATCTTGTGAATTGTAATCTGCCTCACTAAGAAAACTTGTAAGTTCATCAAAACATTCCTTAACACAACAGAGGTATAATTCATCTTTATTTTTAAAATTGTGGTAAATAAGCCCCTTTGAAATATTGTTATCATTACATATATTGTTAAGAGATGCATTATCGTAGCTCTTTGTTCCGAACTCCACTATGGCAGCATTCAATATTTTTTCCTTGCTGATTTCACTTTTTTCTTTTTGCTTCATAATAACCTCCTAAAATAGACCACTGGGTCTGTTATATAAAGAGTGTATCATAAACAGACTACCCGGTCAATAATTTAGTTGTAAAAATTTTCTTTCCACAAATTATTAAATAAAATCAAAACAGGACTAAATATGGTTATATTTAGTCCTGTTAGATTACTGTAGATAATATTTAACTAGCAATGATTATGCCATAGTGATCCTAAAATTACTCAACTAATTTCCCATTTACAAATGTCACATCTTTATCTTCATATTCAATAATTACTTTATGCGTATATCCATCTTGTAAATCTTGATTTGGTATTTCTGTCTTTAAAGTGCAACTTGGACCTTTATCATTAAAAGGATTATTGAATGTTCGCATAAGTACATAGCGTACTTCAGTTCCAATAATATTATGATTATCATCATAAACAAAATTGCTTTCCTCTGACCAGATTAAATCTTGTCTCTTCTTTAATTTCAAATTAATTTCTAAACTATTGTCTTCTAACTGATATGTCATATTTACATCTTTTGATGATACTGAAAATCCAGCTGCAAATATACTTATTAGAGCAAGGAATACAGCAATTACTATCCCAACCCCAATTAATACTTCACGTATATTTTCTCTTCGTACTTTTTTTAAATAATCTAATTCCTGTACATCTGCAACAGGTAATTCTTCTTCTATCTCACCATTCATTTCTTTATAAAAAGTTTCACATTCTTTACAGCTTTCTAAATGCTTGTTAATTTCTTCATTGCTACTTTTGCTAGTGAGTCCTTCAATATACGATGGTAATAAATCTCTAATAATATCACATTTCATTGAACTCTTCCTTTCATAATTTTCTGTTTACCTCTATAAAAAGTTACTCGCGCCCAAGTTTCATCTTTTCCGAGAATCTCTCCAATTTCACGGAAATTAAACTCCCCTGTCAGCCGCAGGTACATCACTTCACGCATGGGTTCATCTAATAAATGCAACTCCTTAAATAAACTCATTTTTTCATCACGTAATATTATGTTTTCTTCCACAGAATATTCTACCGAGGGAATTTCTTGATCTAATTCTGTAATCTGTGCTTTAGTTTTTTTAGCAAGCTCTTGATACCATATATGTTTAGCTATTTGACAGAGCCATACATAAATTTTACACGTTCCATCATAGGTTTTTATTGATTTAATTGCACGGAGAAAGGTTTCTTGTGTAAGTTCCTCTGCGATATGTTCACTATGACAAATACTAAACAAATACTTATAAACCTGCTTTGCATATTCTTTATATAACTGTTCGATGTCCTGCATTTACTCACCTCCACATAGCATATATCCATAAATTATACTTTTCGTTACATAAAAATTTAAAAGCATCGAATTTTTTTCGATGCTTTATGTGCTATATGTTTATTATAAGTGCCTTATTACCTTCGTCAAATAAATAAATTATTTATTTTATATTTTGAAAGCACCCTTTAGCTCACTTACAACCAATAATATTTCTTCTATATTATCTTTCGTTTTAAGATTTTCTTTGGAATAGTTCATTATCTCTCTTATACTACTTAGTGAGTTGTCGAATTTATCAGTCATCCATTCATATTTGGGTAATAACCATATATGAAAATGTCCTGATCGTTCTTCTTGAATAATAGTAACTTCGTTAATATTTACTGCATTTTTCATTGCTAATCGTGCTCTGTATACTAATTCAAAAAGTTCGGTGGATTCCTCTAGTGATAGCTCTGATATAGATTTTATATGTCTCTTAGAAGCAATTATTAAAAAACCTCTTATCGGCACCTCTGGATCTTGATGAAGGACAAAATTTTCCGTATCAGCTATTATACCTCCAGGTGGCACTATCTCTCCATTTCCAATTGAACATCCTATACATTTGCACGTCCATTCCTTATTCGTAAAATCTTTAATTATCATTTTCAACCTCCGCTATTCCTGATAAGGTAAGTAATAATCCAATTAAGGAAAGCCCACATTTTATTTTATTTGATTTTTACCTATCTTATTTATATTATTCATTAGGCTCTGAAGTCCAATTCTCAATGTTATCATCAATACTAAAAACTAATTTTTTATTTCTTATAAAAATCATATTCTCATCAGGATATGTAGCAATATCATCTTTATCACGGGTACCTACATCAAGTATTTGCAATATTTCTGAACTATTATTTATAAACTGATGTGCTATATCCTTACCAGCAGGTTTTGAAATCACATCTCCTGGCTTTACTAGTATTTCTTCCCCATCTATTCTCACTATACCTGTCCCCTTCATTATTAGAAAAAATTCCTCCTGTTTTGAATGAGAATGATACTTTACACTTTTACCACCTGGCTTTACATAATCCATGTTTACATAAATTTTTTCACAGCCCAGTGCATCACCTATTAATATTGTTTTCATTTTAGATTGGAAATCAGGGTCATACATATATTCCTTGGGGATATTATCAATATTAGATATATTATCCATTACATTCCTCCTATGAACACTTGAATTTTTAATACATTTCAATGTAAGCTTAAGGAAATTATAGCATATTATATCAACTAACTACGGATACATTTTATAATTTTTGTAAAATCAAATCTCTAAATTTATTTCATTCTTAATAATATTTGTATACTTATCAATGTGACATCTCTTTTTTAATTCTCTTATAAAGATTTCTTCAATCTAATATGATATATTTATTATTGATATCTCTTTTATTTATCTTGTGACGTAAAAAAATACTGTATATTCATTGCGAATAATACAGTATTCTAAAACTAATTTTATAGAGAGTATTCTCATTCTAGTATTGCTATTTGTACATGATCCTTTTAATTAATTTAAAAAATTCAGATGCAAGAATAACAGTGAATGCTATACTTATAATTTTCATCCACATCATAAATGGAAGAGGAACAGTACCAAAGAATGCACCACCAAATTGTGTAATAATTATTTGTAGACTAAATGTAATTGCAAATACAAGCAACATCAGTTTATTATTAGCATAATTTTTAAATACACTTGTATTGGTTAATTCTCGACTGTTAAATGCATTGAACAACTGAAATACCACAAAAAGAGTAAATAAAATAGTATCCATTTGTTCTTCTGTTCCGCCTAAAAAATTCCATGTGTGCTGTGACATAAATACTGCTGAAATAAACAAACCATTAAATACAATTCTCGAAAGCATTCCTTTAGACACAATACTTGAATTTCTTTTTGTTGGCTGCCTATTCATTAAATCTTCACGAATTGGCTCTAATCCAAGAGTCAGTGCTGGAGGTCCATCCATAATAATGTTAATCCATAAAAGCTGCAATGCAGTAAATGGTGATTTAAAGCCAGCTAAAATAGAAAATAGCACAACAACTACAGATGATAGATTTACTGTAAGTTGAAACTGTATGAAACGCTGGAAGTTTTCGTATATACCACGCCCCCACTGAACTGCTTTCACAATTGTAGAGAAAGAATCATCTAATAAGACAATATCACTGGCTTCTTTGGAAACTTCTGTACCAGATATCCCCATTGCTACACCAACATCAGCATTTTTGATGGCAGGTGCATCATTAATACCATCACCTGTAACAGCTACTACATTGCCTTTTGCTTTTAGTGCGTTTACCACTCGCATTTTAATGATAGGTGTACTTCTTGCAATAACACGTATTTTAGGAAGCAAGTCAGCTAATTCCTCATCAGAGATATTTTCCAATGTCTTTGCTTCTACAGCAATATGATTTTCATCTAGAATATTTAATTCATTAGCAATAGATTTTGCAGTGATAATATTATCACCAGTAAGCATTTTTAAGTCAATTCCTGCGTTGCGACAATGCTCAACTGCAACAAAAACATCTTCACGTAATGGATCATTAATGGCAACAAATCCATCATAAATCATACCACTTTCAATATCTTCTCGACTATTATCAATATTAGAGATGCTAGAAATTTCTTTATGTGCAAAAGCAATAACACGACAGGCTTTTTCCTGGAAATCAATGATTTTCGATTCAATTTCTTTTGCTTCTATATCTCCAATATTACACATAGCCAATATCTTCTCAGGACTTCCTTTTGAGTATGCTATGTATTTATTTTCTTCCTTTGTGATAGTTGTCATATTTTTTGTTTCAGAAGAAAATGGAAAAGTGTATACAATGTTAGCATTGTTACGGAATTCCTTATAGTCATAACCAGCTTTATGTGCTGCTACAAGTAAGGCACACTCAGTAGGATTGCCAATAAATTGAGGTTGTTTTTTCTCAAACTTTACATCAGCTGTACTATTTGTACAAAAGTTTTGTAGCATTTCCAAACTGTGCATATCTTGAGGTTTTATGATGCTGCCTTCTGTATAAATATTTGTTACAGTCATACGGTTTTCTGTTAAAGTTCCCGTCTTATCAGAACAGATTACATTAATACATCCAACAGTTTCACATGCAATCATTTTTTTTACTAATGCATTTTGCTTTGACATTTTAATAATATTGATTGAAAGAGAAACCGCAACAATAGTTGGTAATCCTTCTGGCACAGCGGCAACAATCAGAACAATACTTGTAATAAAGGCTTCTGAGATTGTATCTATAGATGCCGTTCCATTTGCAATAAAAATAATAACTTGGATAATAAATACAATAGCTGCAGCAGTAGCTCCAAGGATAGTAATCAACTTTCCCAGCTTAGCTAATTTTTCTTGTAACGGAGTACTGGTCTTTTCAGTAGATGACAATTCTTTTGCTATCTTTCCAAACTCCGTATTATCACCCACACTGGTAACAACCATTTTTCCATGACCACAGGTAATAAAACATCCTGAATACAACATATTACTTCGTTCTGCCAAGGGTGTTTTCTCATTATTAAAGATAGCATCTGCATCCTTTTCTACTGGAACACTTTCACCAGTTAGAGAAGATTCATCAACATTAAGAGATGCACTTTCCAGTAAACGTCCATCTGCAGGCAACTTGTCTCCTGTTTCAATGCATATAATGTCACCAACAACCACATCTTTCTGGGGAATCAATTGAGTTTCTCCATTTCTTATAACCTTAACCAATGTGTCTTCATTGATTTTACTTAATGCTTCGAAGGCTTTTGCGCTCTTCCCTTCCATAATAACTGTAATGACTACAGATAGTGAAATAGCAACAAAAATACCCACACACTCTAGAAAATCTGCTTCACCACCAGTAACAGCAAGAGTAATGTTTACAGCAAGAGCAATGACAGCTGCTGAAATCAACATGATAATCATTGGCTCACTGGCAGCTTCCCAAATTCGTCTTACCAGAGATATTGGTTTCTCCTTTGTAAAAGTATTTGTTCCATTTTTCTTTGCACTCTCTACAACTTGTTCAGTACTTAGCCCTATGTTTTCATCAACACAAAGCCGCTTAAGCGTTTCTTGTTTTTCCTCCATAAAAATGTTCATTTTTACTCCCCCAATCTTTATTCTGCACAAATTAAAAAGACCCAAGTACAGCCTAAATACAAGCTATACTTGAGTCTTTTTAACGAAATAAAAGAGACTATGTATAGCTTATAAACTGCTATACATGAGTCTCATTATTTAAGACAAGCCAGACCAAGATTGGTCAGTATGTTGACTTGCCACGTACAATTGTACGCTAATTACTCCCTCATGGGCATTTTAAATTGTTCTAAAAGTATACCATATTCTTCATATACTGTCAATGTAATAATCCTAACTCTTTTCTATCTCTTTATAATCTTGTATTTACCTTGTTATATCTCTCTATATTATCTCCCTATTTCCTTTTATTTTTTCTTTTATAAAAACTATTACTGCAGGTAGTAGTGAAATTATTATTATAGAAACTAATACATAAGAAAAATTATTTTTTATAAGGGGTAGATTACCAAAGAAATATCCGCCACCTAAGAATAAGCCTACCCATAAACTTCCTCCAAGTATATTATAAAATATAAACTTCGAATATTTCATTTCTCCAATACCTGCTACAAATGGCACAAATGTTCTAATAATAGGAATAAATCTCCCTAAGACTATAGTCATTGAACCATGCTTCTCATAAAAACCTTGGGCTTTTTTCAAATAATCCTTATTTATATATTTTAAATCTTCTTTTCCTAACACTTTACTCCCAATTGATTTTCCTATATGATAATTTACTGTATCGCCAGGAATTGCAGCTAACCAAATTATAATTAGTAATATAAATATATCAATAGATCCTATTGCTGCAACTGCTCCAGCTGCAAATAACATTGAATCACCTGGTAAAAAAGGTGCAATAACTACTCCTGTTTCAAGAAATACAATTGAAAATAAAATGGCATAAGTTAGTACTCCATACTGCTGTACTATCAAAACTAAGTATTTATCAATATGAATTATAAAATTTATAAAATTTGTCAAAATATCCATATCCATCTCCCTCACTATAAAATAAATTTCGTTTGATTTTGTCACGTTTTATATTATCAACCTTTTTGATTAAATTTTGATTAAAAAATATTTAGATTTATATTAATAATTTATAGAATAAATTTAAACATAGGTCTCTGTTTTAATTCAATGTTGATTTTTAGAACATCATATTAAAACAGTGCCAAAAATAAAAAATGAGAATGTTTTTCTTTTACATTCTCATTTTTAAAGTTTCACTAATTAAGTTATTTAATTATAGGTAATGTTATAATTATCCTTGTCCCCTCTTCCTCTTCACTTTCTACATCTATTATTCCTTGATGTACATCTACAATCCACTTGGCTATAGATAATCCAAGTCCAGTTCCTCCTTTTTCTCTGAATCTAGACTCATCTACAATATAGAATCTATGGAATATGTTTTCAAATTCACCTTTTGGTATTCCTATGCCTGTGTCACTAACTATTATTTTTACAATTTCATTATGCAGTTCTGTACTTATAATTATTTTCCCATTCTCTGGTGTAAATTTCATACTGTTGTCAATAAATATTCTTAGCATTTGTTTTATCATTTTATAGTCCGCAAATACCTTAACATCATCATTGCTATTATTTGATATTATATGATTTTTATCTATGAGTTTGCTTTCTTCAACTACATCACTAATTAAAGAATTAAGCCAAAATTCTCTTTTTTCTATTTCTTGTTTACCACTATCACCTTTAGCAAGAAATAATAACTTTTCAACTAAATTAGCCATATTATCAGCTTCTAATTTAATCCCATAGATTGATTTTTCTAAAGCTTCTCTATCATCCTTACCCCATCTATCAAGTAAATTAGCATATCCTTGAATAACTGCAATAGGAGTCCTAAGTTCATGGGAAGCATCTGATACAAACTGAATCTGACTGTTAAAAGCTCCTTGAAGCCTATCTATCATTTTATTAAAAGTATTACCAAGTCTTTTTAATTCATCATCAGGCCCCTTTACTTCTATTCTCTCCTTTAAGTTATTAATACTTATATTCTCAGCAGTTCTTGTTATATAATCAATGGGTGTTAGCATTTTTTTACTTACAATATACCCCATTACAATAGATGCAATAATACCTATAAAATCAGCTACAGCCATAAAACCAAATAAAATCCTCATAAGCTCATATTCATTGTCCATATCTTTTACTATTTGAAGATATATATTACCGTACTCTTTACTTGCAACTTTAATATTTGTATATATTAGATCTTTATCTTTTCCTTCTAAATGTATCATCTTATCATAAGGTTCTTTGATTGTAATATTATGTTCAAATCTATTTGATAAATTTAATATTTCTCCATTTTCCCGTAATATACCTATAGATATATCTTCTTGATAAGGAAGATTATCAAGAATTCCCTTATCTGATAAGTTAATATTATTATTTTCATTTATAACTTCATTTGATATTATTAATTTAATATCTTCTATCTGTTTATTGGCCTGATTATAAAAATAATACTTTATTCCATATAAAATTGAAGCATCAAGTATAAGTAATACTAAAGAAAACATAAAAGCATACATTACTGTTATCTTTAATGATATTTTTGCACCTTTAATAATTTTAAAATTCATAATTAATCACCTTTAATAACATAGCCTATACCTCTTATAGTGGTTATAGATTTATCTTCAAAATCTTCATCAATTTTGCTTCGTAAATATCTTATAAATACATCTACCACATTAGTATATCCTACATAATCATAACCCCATACACTTTCAATCAACTGTTCTCTTGTAAGAACAATATTTTTATTAATTAAAAGCATTTCTAAAAGTTCATACTCTTTTTTTGTAAGTTCAATTTCCCTTTCATCTTTCCACACCTGATGTGATTTGTTATTCATAATAATATTACCTACTTTAATTTCATCAGGTTTATCACTTAAAGGTTCTTTTCTTTTATATACTCTAATTCTTGCTAATAATTCTTCTATAGCAAATGGCTTAGTTAAATAATCATTGGCCCCAGAATCAAGTCCTAGAACTTTATCAGGTATATCACTTTTAGCAGTTAACATTATTATAGGTACTTGAGAAAATTGTCTTACTCTTCTACAAACTTCAATTCCATTTAAATTTGGTATCATAATATCAAGAAGAATTAAATCAAATTCCTTATTTTCTGCTTTTTTCAAGCCTTCTCTTCCATCATATGCTATATCAACTATATACCCTTCATGGATAAGCTCCATTTCAATAAACATTGCCATCTGTTTTTCATCTTCAATTAAAAGAATTCTAAATTCCTTCAAATTATCACCTCCATAAGAAAATAGTGAGCTATTCACTCACTATATAAATATTCTTATACATTCTTACTTTATATTTTAACCTATTGTTCTAGTTAAAACACTATCAAACATATTTTATCATACTTCAACACTCGTATCTTTTACTTTATATATCTCTCCAAAAGCAGCACCACCTAATATTAAAATAGCGCCTAATATCTGTATAAAGGATAACCTTTCACTTAGAAAAACAGCTGAAAACAGCAATGCTGATAGTGGATCGATATAACTGAAAAAGGATATGGATTGTACTGGAAGTTCTTGCATAGACGAGAAATATAAATAACATGCAATTCCTGTGTGAAGCACACCAACTATTAAAAGGGCTACCATTCCAATGCCATGGGGAAATACCCATGGCCCTTTATGTGTAATAAGCACATAAAACATCATAATCACTGCACTAACAGTTACTTGAACAAGGGTTATTTCTAATCCATCTAAACCTTTTATAAATTTATTAAGTATCATAAGTGCTGCATACAGCACCGCTGCCACCAAAGCACAAATCAGTCCCCGCATAGGATCAGTACCATCAATGCCAACACCATTTATAAGCAACATTCCTATGGCTGCAGCTATAATTCCTACAATTTTGTTACGTGACAATTTTTCATTAAAAAGAATGGAGGAAATTAAAAATACCATAAGGGGAGCACAATAATAAACGAGAGTCGCAATACTCACTGTAGTATAGCGATAGGCTTCAAAAAGAAACACCCACCCAAATCCCAAAAATGCACCAGACAACATAAGTATTGGGAAATTTCGTAGCAGTAAAGCCTTATTCATCCGTCTTCGAGTGGATAAAAGTATTGCCAATAAAAATATGCTTCCAATAATGGTACGTACTGATACAATTTCAGTGCTTGGAAGGGGAATTAATTTAACGAACAAGCCAATGCTTCCAAAGATAAGCATGGCAAAAATGAATTTTACATATGCATTTTTCATGGTATCCTCCTAAACAAAGTATAAATTTCATGTGCTACAATATTTTTATTGTAGTTTTGTGTTGTAAAAATTTTCTATTATAGTGATTTTACCACATCAAGCTACTTTAATAAAGTAAGACACTGTTAATCTTGCAGATGCGTCCTTGTATTTCATAAGTGAAGCGATGCTCTTCATTGAATAAAATCAAAAACCGTCATTCCTCAGCAATGGAATGACGGCCCAGCGAAACTAGTGGTTTCACAAAAATTCTATGGTCTAATTGTAATACAGGAAAACAATCAGTTTATACCTTTTTAAATCTGTTTACTTTACTTATGTTCAACTAGTTGAATCTCAATACCATTTGGATCATGAATAAAGAAAAAACTAACCTTTGGAGAAGGTGAAATTGGTCCTCTTATAATAGGAATATTCTTACTTTTAACATAGTTCATTGCGCCTTCCAATGAATCCACTTCAAAGCCAATAGAAATGCCCTTAGTTTGATTTTCTACCACATTACTCCTATTGTAGATTAACTCAATTTTAGGTTTATCTTCCTCTCCAAGCATAGCAATTTCCATTTCTTCACCAGAGCTAAATCTCTCTAAAATTTTAACTCCCAGTAGCTCATTATAAAACTTTAAAGATTCCTCCATATTGTTTACATTTAATGTTATCCAGCAAAAATTCATCACATTACCTCCTAATTAATATATTTATTTACTTGTTTTAGCATGTATTGTCCTTCTTACAATTAAATAATAAAGAATACTCGCTATTATTATAAATACTATGGATGAAAGATACATTCTACTATAGCCTATAGAAGACGCAAGACTCCCTGCAATAACTGAGCCTACTCCAATCCCACCATCAAATCCAATATAAAAAGTAGAATTTGCTAATCCAATACGCTCCTTAGGATTAATTCCTATCTGAATTAGATTTTTATGTCTTAATTATAGTATTTACTCTAAATTAGCATTCATTTTATTTTTCTCTTCATAAACATTACTAAGAATCTTTTTCAAAAGTATCATTGTTTGTTCTGCTTCTTCAGAGGATAAATTCTTTATAACTATATCTATTATTTCAGAAAATATTTTTTGAATTTGTGGTGCAACTTCTTTTCCTTTTTCAGTTAAGTACAAGCGGTCATATCTCTTATCATTTTCATCCTTTTCTTTTTTAATGTATCCATTTGTAAGTAGGTTTTTCACAGCCTTTGCCGTAGTAGATTTTCCAATATACAAATGTTCACTTAACTCTTTCTGAGATATTCCTTCATTATTGGAAATAACGTAAAGGAAGTCATGCTGACCACTTCTTATTGATAAATCCTTAAGTTTATAATTTACTATACTCTGCATATTTCTATAAATTGCTGCATTAAGTTTAGAGATTGGCTCCATTTTATCACTCCTCATTAGTTTCCTTTGCAACTAATTTAGTTATATCATAGAAATAGTTTCCTTTGCAACTATTTCTTTATTATCTTTAATAATAATGGTGGAGTTCTATAGTCTTATAGTTAATAAAAAATTAAACCTACAATGCCTGTTATGGTAATAACAAGTATTGGATTCATTTTAAATTTTCTCAAGGCAACTAGAGAAATTATAAATATAATAATAGCAATACTATTTAAAGTCATAGTTTTAAGATGTATAGATGATGTACCACAAAAGGAAATTAAAAGAATAGTAGATGCAGAAGAAGCAATTAATCCTATAGATGAGGCTCGTAATCCTTTTAAAATATTTCCAGCCACCTCTGTATCTTTATGCTTATTAAAGAGTTTATATAAATATATGGAGATAAGGAACCCAGATAAAATACATCCTAAGGTAGCCAATATAGCTCCTAATATTCCCAATATCCGTAACCCAACAAAAGTTGCAGTATTAACCGCCAAGGGACCAGGTGTCATCTGTGAGATTGTAATAATATCCGTAAATTCTTGAACAGTTAACCAGTGATGAATATCCACTACTTGTTCCTTTATTAAAGGAATTGTTGCATATCCTCCTCCGATACTAAACAAACCAATTTGTAAAAAACTTATAAGTAATGTAATAATACTTTTAATCATATTTTTTTCTTCCCTTTCTACTTCTTAAATAAGTTTGTACAAAGCATAGAAAAGCACAGGAAATAATAATTAAAACTACGTTAATATTTAAGAAGAAGCTAAGAAAAAAAGAACAAGGAACCATTGCCGTTAATAGCCAATTCCTTTCTTTTAAAATTCCTATACTCATATCAATGACTAAATCCACAATAACAGCAACAACGCCAGCTTCCATTCCTTTTAATATTGAAGAAATAATTCTATTGTCTCTAAATACACTATAAAAGGAAGATATGATAGTTAAAATAATTAAGGGTGGAACAATTGTTCCAATACAACTGATAATTGCACCTGTAAGTCCAGCAATACGATAACCTACTAATACAGCTATATTAACAGCAATAGCTCCAGGGGTTGACTGTGAAATTGCAGCCATATCCATTAGTTCCTCTTCACTAATTAACTTCAGATTATTTACAAAGTATTTTTTCATCATTGGTATAACAACATACCCTCCCCCAAAGGTAAAGGCGCTTATAGAAAAATTGATTCTAAAAAGCAAAAAATAAAGGGATAAACTTCTAAATTTCATAACAATAAAATTCTCCTTGTCATATAAATTCTCACTTTCTTTATTATATAATGTGGAAATATAATAAGTAAAATAATATAATATTATAATAATCATAACTAATTAGTAATGAAAAGAGGATGTATATGAACTTAAGACATTTGCGTATTTTTAAAACTGTATGTGAGGAAGAAAATATTACAAGAGCCGCTGAAAAAATGTTTATGACACAACCAGCAGTGTCTAATGCAATTAATGAATTAGAATGTCATTTAGATGTGTGCTTGTTTGATAGAATTTCAAGAAAGCTTTATTTAAATGAAACTGGAAAACTATTTCTTATAGAAACAATAAAGTTATTGGAGCTATATGATAATTTAGAAAAAAATGTTAAGGAATTAGAAATTATTGCAACTATTAAAATTGGATCAAGCATAACTATTGCTAACTTTATATTGCCTAGAATAATAAAAGAATTTGAAGCAATTTGCAAGAATACTTCAACTAAAATTATCATTGATAATGCTAGAGAAATAGAAAATAAATTACTTGCTAATGAAATTGATATAGCTTTGCTGGAAGGGATTATTTGTAATGACCAATTAATTAAAATTCCATTTTCATCTTACAAATTAGTTGCAATCTGTTCTTCAGGTCACAAATTTGCTTCACAAAAATCTATAACTATTCATGAATTAATAAAGGAAAGATTGCTACTACGAGAGGAAGGTAGTGCTATTCGTGATACCTTTGATAGCGCCTTATTATTACATAACATATCAGTAAGTCCTGAATGGACCAGTGTCAATTCTCAAGCTTTAATCCAAGGGGTAAAGCAAAATTTAGGAATAAGTGTATTACCTGAGATATTGGTTAAAGATGAATTAAGCAAAGGGGAAATTTCAGAGGTATGTGTTAATGATTTTGAGCTAAGTAATGTGAATCATATTGTTTTTCATAAAGAGAAATTTCAAAGTAAAACTTTTAAAACTTTAATTGAAATAATTAAAAAGGAAGCATAGATAGATAACAAAAGAGCATAGAGTGAAGTAAATTAAGGGAAGCCACTTCAAAAACGGCTTCCCTTATATAAATTCATATGTTTTTAAGATTAAAATCTAAGATAGTATTTAAAATCCCATATCACCTTTCACAACTTCCATTTCCTCTTTAGAAGTTAGCATCTCTAAAAGTTTAAAGGCAACATGAGGTGCAGTTTCTGGACAATATGAAGTAATGATATTTCTATCAACTACAACGGGTTCATTTACCACATCAACATGAAATTCCTTTAACTGTCTTTGTCTATATCCACCTTTTAAATGATAGGTAGTAGCCCTACGATTTTCTAACACTCCACTTTTGCCTACTGGTAAAGCTGCAACACAAATAGTAGCAATAATCTTCCCCCTTAGGTCAAATTCTCTTATGAGGTTTAAAAACCGTTCATCATAAGCTTCTTCATAAAATCCGAACTCTTCAAAACCGCCTGGAATAGCCAATGCATCATATTCATCAACATTAATTTCATCTATGGTTTTATCCACTATTACAGGAATGTTAAAGGTGCTCATAACTTGCTTTTGAAATCCACAAGTTACTACTGGAACATCATAACCATAATCATTTCTACCCCATCCCATAATATCTACAAATACACTGAACTCCATGGTTTCAAAGCCTTTAGCTAAAAAAATTAATGTTTTCATTGATATACCTCATTTCTATTATGTAGATTATTTTTATCCGACACTTGATTTAAACTAATGATAACTAACTATAATATCCTTATTAATGTTTTTATAAATGCTCTTTAAACCACATTACAGCCTTTTCTAACATTCCTGTGCTTATCCGATGATTTACTTGTGAGGCTTCTATAAATTCAAAATTCTCTGGCTTTTTAATGTATAGTGGAAGTATTTTATTAAAAAATAGCCTTTGACTGTCAATTGGTAATGTAGTATCTTCTTCACCATGTAAAATTAAAACAGCTCTCTCTTTTATCTTATCTCCATTTCTCATAGGATCATAGTATTCTATTAACTCTTTATCATCTTGGCTAGCTGCTGCTGGTAAATGATTTCTTTTAATGGCTTCTTGCCATGCAAAAGTTCCATTGATTCCAACGAGACATTTCAAGTTAGGATTATCAATAAAAATCCCTCCAGCAGTAATTGTTCCCATGGAATCACCTATAATTCCAATCCTTTTAGGATCAGCTTCATGGTTATCAACAATTTCCTCTATAAACTTTTTAGATTCCTTTACACTTTGAAGTATTATCTCCCATAAATATTTATCCATATCTTTTAGAGCTGCCTGATTTATAGAATCTCTATCACCATGGTATAGAGCATCAGGTACAATCACTTGATATCCATGACTAGCAATTGTTATTGCTTCAAATCTCTTGAAATCTTTGCTAGAATGGGATCCATGATAATTTATTACTGTCGGTAATAATCCTTTATAACCTTTAGGTTTAAACTTTAAACATGGAACTCCATTAATCTCCTCTCTTGTAGTTGTAACAAAACTATTCTCATACTGAAAAACTGACCAAACCATATATATTTCCCCCTATATAAATTATCTTTCTATCAATTCACTATTAAATCTATTCACTGCACCGAATGGTACACTTCACTGTAATCGGACGAACTCTTCACTAGGCCTCGGCATGTAAGGAAGGTCTTTAAATACTCTTTAGAAGTATTACTCCATCCTTGATATTTAGCACACTCGGCATCATTTCTATATTTATAAAAGAAATTAAAATCATCATCTTTAAAATTTCTAAGTATTAAGCGTTCTGTTTTTAAAATCATTACTATACACACCTATCATAAATTAATTTGTAATTATATTTTCATTTCATATTTTCCATAAACTTATTGTAATCACTCCAAATCATCTTTTTTATTCCAAATATTTGAAATATGTATATAATTTATGTATAATTTCATATAATAAGAAAGATTTAATATCTTGGAGGTTGTTATAGATATGAAAAGACCTTTCGGTATAACCCTTATTGGTTATTTCTATATTTTTGGAGCAATTATATTACTTCTAACCTTAGGCGTTAAACAAGACATCGGAATAAATATAAGATTTGGAGTTCCTTATTTACCTGAAATAGCAGTAAAGATATTTGTTGCATTATTTTCTATAATTATGGCCTATGGATACCTTAATTTGAAAAAATGGGGATATTGGACTATGATTATCTACTCTATAATCTTCTCAATTATTAGTATAAATCAAGCAGTTATTTATCTTAGTCAACCCTTCATAGGTAATATTATTTTTTCAGTAATAGTCATATTCTACACTTTTATTAACCGACGTAACTTTCACCATAATTCAAGTAAACCATGTAAAATATAACAAAGAGTTTAATGAGTCATAATCCAATTAAAATAATTTATGACTCATTAAACTTTCTATGTAAAGTCTATAAATTTATTAGTCATTTAAAAGAACATCCTTATATATATTAACTTGTTCAATAATATGCCCTATGTTTCCTTCTCCTGCATAGATTTTCATATCAAAAAAATTCTGGTCTAACTCTGTCCAAAATAGTTTATTTTCTTCTTCTATGAGGGTAACTTCATTTTTAAGTTTCCCTACATATGTCTCTAAGTAACAATCTGATAAATAATAGGTAAAATCTATGAAATGATGCAATGTTATATTCTGCTTTGATATTCCGGTTTCCTCATATAACTCTCTATAGGCTGCATCAAAACCCTCTTCTCCGCTATCTATCTTACCACCTACTAAATTATTAAGCCCTTTATAGGGATTCTTTTTACGCTTGCACATCAACACTTTATCTAAGGACATATTATAAACCAAAATGATATTATATCCCTGCATGTAATTACTTCCTCCTATCATAGGGTATCTTCATATGTAATATAGGAAATGGATTACCCATACCATCGGTTTCAGATCTGTCAATTACAGTACATCCTATATGTTTATAAAAAGCCTCTGCTTGTTCATTCTGCTCATTTACATCTACATATTTTGCATTATATTCATTTATAGCATAGTTTATTAATTTCTTTCCAATACCTTTTCCTCTGCAGGAAGGGTGTATAAATAGCATTTCCACTTTTTCCTTCTCCATCCCCATAAAAGCCACAACCTCATTATTACTATCTCTTATACCAACTAACTCTTCTGTAGAATAAAATGCTTTCTCAACCAAAGGCTTTATGGCTTGAATATCCTCTTCTGTTAAAAAATCGTGGGTTGCTCTTACTGACTCTTCCCATACTACCAGTGCCCGAAAAAAGTCTTCTTCTACTATTCTTTCTATTTTATCCTTTATATCGCTATTCATAGTTTTCATCACCTTTTCTTGTGTCTTATAATACTAATTTTATCATACTAAATATACTGATTATACTCTATAGCTTCTTTATATAATCTTCCATAGCAATTCTGTATTCTTCTGGCCTATAATACATATTCCTTGTTAGTTCAAGCATTTCAACTTTTGAAATATATTTCACCTCTTGAACCTCAGATTTTTGTATTGTAACTTGAGAAACATCAATATCCTTACATATTGCGAAGACATCAATAAAATGATTATATTCTTCCCATACTACCCTTTTTATCAAGGTTGGCTTCTCTATTTGTATTCCTAACTCTTCATGTATTTCTCTAATTATAGCTTCTTCACTTGTTTCCCCAGCAATAACATGTCCCATATGTATATCCCATCCACCTGGCAAAAACTCCTTTGTATCAGCTCTCTTTTGAATTAAGAACTCTCCCTTTGAGTTATGTATATACCCATGTGCCCCTACATAATACTGTCCTTCTGGTAAGTCCACACCTTTAGGTGCTATTTTACCACTTATACTTCCATCTTTATTTAAGATATCAAAATATTCCATGCCCTTCCCTCCTAAGTTTACATATGTATATTTTACAGCTAAAATTTATTCTCTAAAAATTATACCATATTTAACTAAATATACATTAATATGTTTAGTTAAATATGGTATAGTTATTTTTAATTTTCTTTTAATTAAGGCTTTCTTTTAAACGATTGTTGATTTTAGAACCATATATTATTGCGAAGCAGCTT
>DFXM01000006.1:121887-125706 GCA_002381695.1 Clostridium sp. UBA4108
CTATGCTAAAACAAAGCCTTAATTTAAATCTATTTTAAACATTAATTCACATCTTGATTCAAACATATTTCTTATCCATTTATTTCTTTTTGCATTCTTTTTGTTAAAGAACCCAAAACCAATTTATATGACATATCAATCATTTGTTTAATTACACTATCTGGAACATTACCATCTAAAAAGACAGAATTCCAATGAGATTTATTCATGTAATATCCTTCAATTATTTCATCATAGTTTTCTCTTAACATACTACCAAATGATGGCTCACACTTTAGGGTAACAATAGGTCTTTTACTTTTGTGAGTACATATAGCACAAAACATTTTTTCACCAACTAAATACCTATGCCAGCCCCATTCCTGTTTAAAGTCCTTTTTTACACCTCTTTTAGAAAGATTATATTCATCAATCCATTCATATTTCAATTAATTACCCCCTAGTACAAATTATGAATAACTATAAGACCACTGTTCGTTAATATATATAAGTTGTAATTAAGTTTCTGCATTATGTAATTTCATTACTACAATCTATATATTAAAAGAAGTAAACATCTTCCTTATATCTACTTCTTTTAATTTATATCGCTATTTATCTGAGCTAAGGGTTCTTAATTCTAAATAAGTCTCTTTACCACTTTTCCAATTTTTCAAATTGATTAAGCGCTCCCCATTATCTCCGTGTTCTTTATTGTTAAAAGCCTCTTGTAGCTTTTCACATGGTAACTGTGAGCAATGTCCGCAGTGATTATATCCTTTATCAATGGAACATTTTGCAATTGAACATTCCCCCCAAAAGGGTTTACTTTCACATCCTTGACAGCCTGGACAGTTTGTTTTTTCCTTCCATTCACATACGCCACAATAGGCACCACACATTCCAATCATTTGCTTATCCATATACGATTTCCTCCATATTCTAAAAGTATTTTATTGAAAGAAAATTCTCCTTCATAAAATAAGTTCTAAAAGAAAGGCCTATTTGTATTATAAAGTTTCATTAGTACAATCTATTTATTAAAAAACTTCTAGTTAAGAAATTTTAAATCCTCAAATATATTATCAATCCAAACTTGAATATATTTTGTTTCAAATTTTAATATACAGTATTCAGGATCGTCAATTCCAAGTGGAAAATGTTCTATAAACCAATCCTGCCAAAGTTCTGCCTTTATGTTTTTATCTTCTACAATGGTAACCTCACCATTTAAGGTAACATTATCATGGTCCACACAATAGCAAATACTAGCCTTAGGATTCCTTTGAAAATTCTTAGTTTTATTGGAACTTGTACCTGTCGAAAACCATGCAACATTTATTCCTTCGGTTTTTAAATTTGAAATTGTAGCAGTTCTTGGATACCCGTCTTTATCAATGGATGAAATTGTAGCAACCTCTGCTTTCTCCATTATCTCTCCAGCCTTCATAAGTAACTCTTTTGTCATAGAAAAACATCCTCTCTATCTTTTTTCTATATAATACCATAGTGAACTTGCCAACAGTATGTCATGTTCATTTAGGCATCTGAAAATAAATAATAAGTCAAAGATGGGAAGTATATTTTGAGTTAGACAAGGAAACAGGTTCCACAGATAGTAGAGCTATCTAAGGGTTCTGTTGACGCAGTATGACTCAAAATAGACGAGCATTCTGACTTATTTATTTTTTGAAGATGCCTTATACTTATTTAGAATATTTTCTGCACAGGCCTTTAACTCATCTATTATGTATCTAGGTGATAGAACCTCTACCTTATCACCTAAACCCAATATAAACTTCATAGCAAAATCATGATTAGTATAATGCAAATGGAACTTAATACGATTGTCCTCTGTGATTTCGTATGAATTCACTCCATAGCTTTCCACTATTTCATATTCCATAGAAGGGTCTATAAGCATGGTAATAATCTTTTCATCCTTGCTAAAATAGTTATCTAATTCAGTTAATTCATTTGGAATATGACGAGTGATAAACTTTACATCACTTTCCTTAACACCATCCATTCTATTAAGCTTAAAAAGTCTAAAATCCTTTCGCAATTTACAATAGCCAAAAACATACCATGCAGACCACTTAAAGGTAATAAAATAGGGCTCTATGCACCTTTCAGACATCCCTTTAGAAGAGAAGTATTGAAAAGTTACTTCATTTTTATCCAGAATTGCTTTTCTCAATATGGTTATTTTATGTGAAAGACTTGTTTTATAAAATGAAGATAAATCTATAAAAATGTTATTACTAACTGATATAATATCCTCTTCCTTTGGCATAAGCTTTTCCAGCAGCAGCTTAATATTAGTATCATGTGATATACTTTCTATGCTTTTTAAGCCTATCATTATATTATCAAGCTCCTCTATGGTCAAAACATTTTTATCAAGCTTATAACCCTCTGAAATACCAATGCCCCCATTTCCACCTTGATAGGTTACTATTGGTATGCCAGCTTTACACAAATCTTCTATATCTCTATATATGGTACGTATGGATACTTCAAATTTTTCGGCTAAATCCTTTGATCTTGCTTTATCATTATTTAAAAGCACCATTATTATACCTAGTAAGCGATCAATCTTCATTGTAATATTCCTTCCTTGAGGATATTCCTCCACAATATTATGTAGTTTCATTATTACACTTTATATGCTTATAAAATAGCATTCCATATATGTAATTACTTCATCTATTATAACTAGCCTTATAGTAGAATAAAACACCATAATACTCACTGGTTAAGTAATATGGTGCTAAAATGTTCCATTTTCCATTCCGTTATCTAAGAATAGTTGTTCCTTTAAATTCCAGTAAGCATTTAACCTTTTCTTTACAACATTCCATTGTATCCTCTGGAATACTATTTAAATCGAAGAATTTATATTCATATATCTCCTCCTCTTGAAGTCTGATATTCTATTCTTCAAACTCTCCTTTTAAAAGGAAAAAGAATAATACTTGTTGGGTTTTATCACCATTTGATAATTCAATATTCCATTTAGGTGAACTAAAAATTGAAATAAGCTTATCAATCTCTAAATCAATATTTAATTCTTCTTTAATCTCTCTTAACATGGTCTCCTCAATAGATTCATTAAATATACTATTTATACCTAACTAATTAACTTTTCATAAAAAAATAAGAACCCATCTTCGCTTTGTCCAGTTTTTCTATAACCAAATTTTTCATATAAGTATTGATTTTTCACACTATAATGTGGAGTTGCTAGCCTCCATGTCCTTGTCTGTGGATGTAATCTTTCCATTAACCTTAAAGCTTCAAAACCAAATCCCTTATTATGATATTCTGGGTAGATGCATAGATCTTCTAATTCATACGATTTGTCATCTTCTCCATATAACCAGAATGATCCAATTATCTTATTATCAAGCATAATCTTATAGAATAAATACTTTTTAATCAAACGCTGTGTTTCCTCTTCTGAGTCATAGCCAAAAGGCCCTCCATCTCTTCCAGGTCCAAATCTGCGTGTTTCATCATTATAAGCTAACATCTTAATTTCAGTGATAATTTTATAATCTTCAACTTCTGCTCTTTTAATAATAATCATAATTAAATTCCTCCTCAAATATATAAATTGGGTTTAATTTTAATAATATAATTACTCTAAGATTTATCTTATCAATATTTATACAAATCATACTTTATAGTTACAAATTATCCCTGAAAAATATTGTACCATATTTAACTAAATATTACATAATATACTTAACTAAATATGGTACTAATATCTTTAAATTTCTATTATTAAATTTTGGCTTTGTTTTAAATAGTTCTTGATTTTAGAACTACATATTA
>DFXM01000006.1:125734-129769 GCA_002381695.1 Clostridium sp. UBA4108
TTTCGAAACGGTTTGTGAGTAATAATATGTAGTTCGTTATCAATACTATATTGAAACAAAGCCAAAATTTTAATTACAACCTATCTACAATTTCACACGATAGTCATAATTATCTTCAAGGATTACATAACCTACTTTCTGATAAACCCTATTAGAAAATGGATTCTTCTTCTCTACAAATAGGGTGCAATATTCATTACCCTGCTCTAAATAATGCCTGCTTAATCCATCCATGCAAGCTGTAGAGTACCCTTTGCAACGTTGATCCTTAGGGGTATAAACACGGCCTACAGTAATTCCTCTTTGTAACTTTCTTACTCCCGAAGCTGTGGATACAGGTATATGCTCTTGATTTTCGTAAACAAATACATCCCCTTGTCCTATTTGTATTTCTATTCTAAGCTTTACTTCCTCATATTTTGATTCAGTATTATCCATCTCTATAGTACTTAACATATGCCACTTCACAAGAAGTTCCAAATCAGCCAAAGTAGCCTTTCTAAAATATCCCTTAACTAGCTGATTTTCCTTTACTTTTCTAAGCTCCATAATATCCATTGAGAAGTGTTCTTCTAACTGAAATCCAGTGTTGCTACTGTAATACTCGTTAAAGACATCCACCACCGCTCTATTTCCATTAACTCCTCTAATAGCTATATCTTCTTTCACCAAATAATCTACTAACCTATGAATACTCTCTACATTTCTCTCCTGTGTAGGTACATAGATAACAAGATTAAAAGGTACCACATAGCAAAATACTAAGGTAACCACATTAAATTCATCATGCACAACTCCAAATAAGCACTCCTTTGAGGTGCACTTCTCTAACTGCTGTACAGCATTAGTAATAATTAATTGATTAAGTGCCTCACGTTCCAATAATAGATTTTTATTTTCAGACCAAAATTCTTTTACGGTTTTATAAGCTATTAATTCCATAAAATCCTCCTAATTATTTATATATTTAGCTTTCTTTTAATATAGTGTTGATAATGAAATTTCTCCTTCATGGCTTGCATAAGAGTTTGAAGCAATAAATTTGATTAAGAAATTCTAATCTTTTGCACAGCTAAAATTCTCTAACGCTCACATTCGACGTCCTGTCTCAGGTTCGCTAGCTTGTCGTCCTGACAAGCTTACGAGAATTTTATCTGCTCAAAAAGAAGAATTTCTAAAATCAAATTTAAATAGTTTCTTCACTTCTTATTGCAAGTCATTACAGAGAAATTCCATAATCCCTATATATCTTAGCTAGTGCTACATTAAGATATTTAAATCAACGTTATACTATACCTATAGCTTTTCGATTACATAAATAATGTTCATCCCGCAGTCTAATGTCCCTGGTAATTTAGTAAATTCAATCTCTTTTCTTATTAGGATTTCCCATAATTCATTATCTTGTTTTGCTTTGGATAAAGTTTCTTCTTGTGAATGCATAAACAAACCCGCAGAACTCTTTTCCAGTATTTTAACCGGTTTTCCCTGGAACAAAGCATCGAGATCCTTGCTTGTCATCATGTGTACATAATGCTTATTTTCTACTGGATAATGCTCTTCATCTTGCATCCCAGTTGTAAAAAGCCATTCTGTCGCATCAATTCCGAACATACCTTTTTCATATATTATCCCATCAAAATAGTACACTAATGCACCTATTAATGACATTGACCCAAGAATCAACTTGCCCTGGGATTTAAGTATTCTCAGCATTTCGTTTATCGCATTCTCTTCCTTATCAAATAAATAGTTAATAGGTCCTCCAATACATACAACAACATCATAAGTATTATCTGCGATGCCTTCCAAATTAGTTATGTCCAAAATTTTGAAATCTTGAACTTTATCAACGAATCCCAGTTCCTCCATTTTTTTTTGTTGATTTCAATTTGGACTAGGGATAAATCAGACGTAACTAAGGACTTGGACATATTTACAATATCTTTTGTGAATCTTCCTGCACCTGCTCCTAATTCAATAACATTATCTGAATCAGAGATATAACGTTTTAGTATATCAAGATGTACATGATATAATAGTTCTCCTAATCTATCCTTTTCTAGTCGTTCCCACTCTCTATTTCCAGATTTGTCATAGCGGGCTCTTGGAACTTCTGGGTTATACTTCATATTCATCACTCCTAAAATTATTAATACTTGCAGTCTCTATATAAAAAATATCGCTAATGTCATCATCAATCATTGATACCACCTCCTGAGGTTAATTTCTGATTTTTGTGGTACAAAAAAAGCTCTCATCCCTATAACAGGACGAAAGCCTAAATTTCGTTATACCACCTATTACGACATACCAACATATGCGCCCTTATTAACGGTAGGAAACCGATAACCCCTACTAACCTAGAATTCTCTAGTGATTTCGGGTTACAACTCAGGAGGGATTTTCAGATGTTTTTCTACTAGTATCGGCTCTCACCATTTCCGACTCTCTGTGACCTTCAATAAACACTTACTGTCTCCGTCATAGCATTTAATGTATTTTCTATATTGTAAATGGTTTGAAATAGTTTGTCAATATATGTATATAACTAATTTTTACTTTTCTTAACTTTATGATACTTTATTAGTGAATAGCAACCACGGATTGTACTTCTCTAAATATGTTCTATCAGCAGAATGTGGAATATTTATGTTCCATAGCCATATTTCATTAGGCTTTTTCAAATTTCCATAGATTTGCTGTTTCATTCATAAAAACATCTATATCCCATTGCTTTTCACTTCTTATTTTACTATCTGAATCATTAACTATTATTTTTCCATCTTCCGTAATTCCTGTTAAAACAATAAAATGTCCTTTCTTTGTAAAATTCCCTGATTTCATACTTGCTATAATAGGGGTTCCTTTTTTTAAAGTAGATTTAATAATCGATGGATTTAATGATAATTCTTTACCTTCCACACCAAAATGTTTTGCTCCTTCTGACATAAGGGTCCAACTAGAGCCCACTTCATCTACTAAATATCCATTTTCTCTACTATAATCTGCTACAACCTTAGGATTTACGTCTATATCTCCAGTAAGTCCTACCACAACCATAGCCAGTGCCGTAGGTCCACAGCCATTAATAGCCATAAAATCATTTCCGTATTTATCATATCCCCATCTTTCATCCCATTGCATAAATAATGGAATTTCCCCTTTTTCATAATCTTTTTTAATAGATATCTTTTCCTTAGATAAAGAAGATGTATTCTCTGGATAGTTAGAGACAAATTCTATAGTCTCCTCCTTTTCAGCTGCTAATTCTAATAATTCTGATGGATAAGCATCTAAATTACTTAAAATTTTTTTCGCAGCTGGATACTTTAAAGATAAATTAAGTAATCCTTTAACTGTTGGATCTTCTGATTTAAATATCTCTGGTGGTATTTTTACTTTTGATTCATTTTTCTTGGATTTTTCTATTTTAGCTGTTTCTACGTTATATCCCTTTGTAAAGTTATTATATACACCATAAACCCCTGATACTATTATTATAAAAAATATCAAGTTTTTAATCTTTAGCCTTAATTTCTTTTTTCTTCTTTTATTGATCATAATTTTATCCCCCTGTTTCTCAGTTTCCTTTTATATTCATTATATAGGAACTATATTCATTAATTGTTCCAAAATTGTAAATTAGTTGTAACATTATATTTATTATGCTTTATTTTAAATGATTGTTGATTTTAGAACTACATATTAAAACAGCTTCCTATTATAAAAATTAAATTAACTAGAACTTATACACAATGGCTGACATAATGGTGTCAGCCATTGTACATTATAATTTAAATAATAAGATATATAGATTGTAATAATGAAACTACATAATGCAAATAGGCTTTTCTTTTATAAACTATTTAAATTGAACTTCATATTGTTCCTGTGAATACCATTTGCAGGAATCTTAGATTTACTTAGTTTCTATAAAAGTAAAAAGCGTTAAGAAAGACAAGCTGTTCGAGTGAAGCGAGTTGTTGTCTTTTAGTTTTTTACTTGAATAGAGACTTAGTAAATCAAGTTTTC
>DFXM01000014.1 GCA_002381695.1 Clostridium sp. UBA4108
GGGTAAGTGGTCGCCAAGTAAATATTGCCTCCAAGTTAACGCTTGGAGGCATATATATGGTTCACTAGCTCAGTCGGTAGAGCACATGACTTTTAATCATGGTGTCCGGGGTTCGATTCCCCGGTGAGCCACCAAAAGCACTTCTAAATGAAGTGCTTTTTTTATGTGTTACTTTTTAGTTTGTTTATCTGGTTGCTTATTTTTCTCATCTTTCATAATCAAATAAAAAATAACACACATAACTGCAACTAATATCATTGATATTATATTTCTAACAGTCTTGTCAAGAGTGGTTGATAATGGTGTTTGAAGAAAGATTGCAAATGATATAGGGATTAATGCAACCAATCTATAAACTTTTCTTTCCTTAAAATAATCAATAACAACAAGGATCGCTAATATTACAAATATTAATATACTCATAATTTGTGTCAAACTTATCACCCTTTTTATTTATATATTATCAAATTTATACTAAAATATAGTTATTCATAGGTTGTATTATAGCATTAGTTTAAAAATATGTATATAATTTAGGCACATAAGTAGAGTAACAATATGAAGAATTAAAGAACAAATAACTTGTATATAATTATTAACATATTATAATAAAAAGTGGATAAGTTAAACACACTAATGTTATATATGTGGATAAAAATCAAAGTATTCAGTAGTTATATTATCGCTATTGGGTGTTTTATTTAGAGGTGATTTTATGATATTTGATAAAGATACTACAGTGGTAGAATTTATTAGAAGACCGAATAGATTTCAAGGATATGTATTAATAGAAGGAAAAGAAGAATTGGTACATGTACCTAATACAGGTAGATGTAGAGAAATATTAATACCAGGTTGTAAAGTAGTTTTGAGATATGAAAGTGGTGAACACAGAAAAACTAGATTTAGCTTAATTGCAGGATATAAAGATGATAAGCTTATAAACATAGATTCTCAAGTTCCTAATAAAGTAGTAGAGGAAGCTCTTAGAAATAAGGAGATTAAGGCATTATCAAAGTATAATAACATATTAAGAGAAAAGACCTTTGGAAATAGTAGATTTGATTTTAAAATTTCCAATGATGAAGGAAAAGAATATTATTTAGAAGTTAAAGGAGTTACCTTAGAAAAAAATGGACATAGTATGTTTCCAGATGCACCTACGGAGCGAGGAAGAAAACATTTATTAGAGCTTGTTGAGGTTAAAAATAGTGGAAGAGGCGCTGGTGTTATATTTGTAATACAAATGAATGACATTAAGACATTTTCACCTAATGATGAGATGGATAGAGATTTTGGAGATGCATTGAGGTTTGCTAAGGAAAATGGAGTAGATATTTTTGCTTATGGATGTGACGTAGGTGAAAATTTCATTACATTAAAAAATAGTATTGATATACTATTATAAATTTAATCTAATAAAATCTTCATATTAAATAATAGGTTATAATTTAATACATTTGAAATGAGGGGATAATTTGAAGTATAATTTCTGTCCTTTGTGTGGAAGAAAGTTAATTGAAAAATATAGTTGGGATGAAGGGGGAGTACCTTATTGTAAGCATGATGATATAATGTATTTTGATATACCTAAACCCTGTATAGTTGTAGCTATAATAAAGGAAGATAAAATTTTATTATTAAAGCAGAGTTACATATTTAAAGATTCAAAGGTATTAGTTTCAGGATATGTTGGAGTAGGTGAAACCTTAGAGGAAACAGTACACAGAGAAGTTAAGGAAGAAACAGGGATAACAATTAAGAATGTAAAGTATTTGGGAAGTGATTGTATAAAAGAAAAAGAACTACTAATGATTACCTTTATGGCTAAATATGTGGATGGAGATATAAATAAATCTTCTGAAGTCGAAGGTATATCATGGGAACCTATTAATGAAGCAATTCCTCAGATGAGGGAAGATAAAGTTGGAAAAAAGATTGTAGAAAGAGTACTAAGAGAGATGAGCTTATTAAGTTAAGAAATTCAAATATTTCTAATAAGAAATTTACTAGTTAAAAATTCGATAATTAGAAAATATAGCAAGTTACAATAATCACAATTTTAAATAATAATATATAGGTGAAAATTTAAAATTAAGGTGTTATTGTAATCCTTGCTCATAATTTTATTTACTAAATTGAATTATACTAGCTATAGTATGCAAGAAACTTTGATTTTTATTTATTTATTCTCAATAATTTATTCTCAATAATTTAATCTCAAGTTTAGAATTATCTGTATAGGATATATTTACATCATCTGTCATCATTCCAACAAGGAATAATTCATTATCTGAATCATCATATCCATTAAGTCCCCAATAATACTCCTCCATGTCGGTTCTTCTAGGAACTGTTAGAAATCTGTTAAGTTCACAAATGATATTTTCATCTATATTTTTATTTATGCATTTAATATTAATTTGTGTATTTTCTTTATTTTCTTCAAAATGGATATCTATATTGTGACATTCTATTTTAAGTAAGTAATTCATTAACTCATTAAGTATTTTTATATTTCTTTGTCGTAGATGTTTCATTTTTTAAAATTCCTTTCTAAGAGAGGTTATCAGTGGAATTAAAAGCATACATACTAAGCCCCCAGAGAAACCGTTATTATATAGTATTAGTCCGCCATGTAAATAGCCTATATTCATTACTAAACAGGCATGTAAAAATCCTGCAATTACGCCCCATGTAAAACCAAAGCTACCTGCTACTGGAGCTAATGTTGTACTAAATAATAAGCTTAATATCACATTAGGAGAATTTATACCCCAAATATTAAAGAAGGTACACAAAACCACTCCTAACATTATAGGAAGTATGTTTTTTATATGTTTACCAAAGGCACCAAAACCAACAATAGTGAATATACCACCAAGAGTTGGGCCATTCAAGTCTCCTCTAATTACTAAAACAAGTAAAGTTGAGAATAGTCCTAACATCCCCATATTAATTAATGTACATCCACCTCCAAAGAGCATATAGAAATCAGTTATCAATCTTCCGGAGTATTTAGTTAAATTTTTCATATTTTTAAAACTTTTATTATTATAATAAAAGCCTAATATAATCATAAATATAAATATAGATGAAAATAGTATAGTAAAGGAAGTATTATTTCCAGATGACCAGATTAATATACTACTAAAATCTATACCAAATGCTCTGAGTACAGACATAAGAAGAGTTCCTAAGAGGCCAGCAGCCAATCCTACATTATAAAGGTTATAGCCTTGATGAAGTTTTATGCAATAAGATGCAACTGGAGGTAACAAGAATCCTATAAAGGTACTGAGCAATGACCCAAGTAAAAATGATAAAAATAATGAATATTTACCATTTGATACTAGTTGAATAAAAACAGGAGAAAGTGTAGTACCAAATAGGGCTATAACTATATAGTTTTTAAAACATTGCTTTTGATATTTTGAGTAAAGCCAAATACCAAATATTATAGGCCAAATATTAAAAATGTTTTTTCCAAATAATGAAAAACCACTTACAGTAAATAGTCCAGCAATAATAGTTCCACTTGGCTTTACTTTTAAATTTATTAGCATTATTATATATATAATTATGATAAGTGCACAATTGGTGAAGGTAGCGCCAATGCCACCGATTTCCATATAATCAGTTATTAATATATCGGGTGATAAAATTATTGATTTTAAACCATAAATTATTTCGGAAATGCTATTAAAGTAAAGTGAACTTAGTAATAAAATTATGCTAAAACACAAAAATAATAAATAAGGGGTAGGAAAATTTTTTATTAATTTATTTATAGTACCAACTCCTTTATTTTATATTTACAATAAACATATACAAGTGTATATTTAATTAATGTATTAATATTTAAGAAATTATTTATGTATATTATAGCAGTTGTTTTATTATTTAACTATACTGTACAAGCAATAATAGAGGAGGTAAAAATATGAGAAAGTATGTACCAGAATTTAAAGGATTATTAAGAAGTCATATGATTGAATTACCTACAGCAATAAGAGATGCTAGCGGAATAATAATTTTTGGGAAGAGACTAAAGTCCTTTGTTTTTTCGACAGATGTGGCGGTTATAAGGAACACTAATGCAGATGCTGTTATAGCAGTATATCCATTTACACCACAACCAATAATTACAGAAGCTTTAATATTAGCTTCAGATGTACCTATTTTTTGTGGAGTTGGAGGAGCAATAACAACAGGTAAGAGAGTTATAAACCTAGCTCTTGATGCTGAGTTTAAAGGAGCAATGGGTGTTGTAGTTAATTCGTCTACTCCAAATGAAGTTATAAGGGCTATGAGAGAAACAATAGATGTCCCTATAATAGTAACAATAGTATCGGAATATGAAGATATAGAAGGTAGAATAGAAGCAGGTACAACTATATTAAACGTTTCGGGAGCAAATAGAACTGCTGAAATTGTAAGAAAAATAAGAGAAAAACATCCAGACTTTCCTATTATTGCAACAGGAGGTCCGACGAATGAAACTATAAGGGAAACTATTCAAGCTGGTGCTAACGCTATAACATATACCCCAAATAGTACAAGAGATATATTAAGTGATATAATGGAAAATCACAGAGAAAGATGTAAGTATAATAGTGAAAAATAAAAACATGTTTTAGGAGATATGTCATGAGTATAGTTGTGTATAATTGTCAGAAGTGTCCAGAGTACATTTCATCTAAATGTGATGGAAAAGCTGAGAATTGCATGTGTAAAAAATGTCCGAGGAATTTGGGACAGTGTTTAATTACTAAATACTGTAGAGAAACAGAATCAATTTTAGAACAATAATAAAAACACCATGAAAATTAAGTTTTTCATGGTGTTTTTATGTAAAGAATGAAATTAGCAAGTGCAGTATAAAAGTCATAAAGAGAGAAAATATAGATGAAGAATATAAACTAAGGAGTCGTATTTATGATATCAGATGAAATTAAAATGTGCTACACTAAAAGTTTAATTATTTACAATATTAAAAATATTTTAAGTTGAGAAAATCTTCACATAATGCTACAATAAAGGTGGTTAAAATCTTATTAAATATAATTTTACTTATTTGGAGGGTGGATTATGCATAAAAAATTATTTATACCAGGTCCAGTGGAGGTTGCACCAGATGTTCTAGAAAAAATGGCTATGCCAATGATTGGGCACAGAAGTAAAGAAGCTTCTAGAATACAAAAGCAAATTAGTGAATATATGAGAGTTATATTTAACACTAAAGAGGAAATTTTACTTTCAACAACTTCAGGCAGTGGATTAATGGAAGGTGCTGTTCGTTCATGCACAGCTAAAAGAGCAGCTATATTTGCAGTAGGCGCTTTTGGTAAGAGATGGTATGAAATGGCAGTTGCAAATAATGTTCCTGCAGATTTATTTGAAGTTGAGTGGGGAACTCCTACTACACCAGAACAAGTAGATGAGGTTTTAGCTACAGGAAAGTATGATTTGATAACTGTAACTCATAATGAAACATCTACAGGCGTAATGAATCCATTAGATGAGATTAGCAAAGTAGTTGCTAAATATCCTGAAGTAGTATTTTGCTTAGATACTGTAAGTTCAGCAGCAGGTACAGAGCTTAAGACAGATGAGTGGGGAGTTGACATATGTATAACTTCAACACAAAAAGCTATAGGACTTCCTCCAGGAATGTCAGCTTGTACATTTTCTAAAAAGGCTATAGAAAGAGCTAAAGAAGTTCCTTATAGAGGAATTTATCTAGATCTTTTAGGATTATATGAATATATACAAAAGAAAGATTATCAATATCCATCAACACCATCATTATCTCATATGTTTGCACTAGAATATCAACTTGATAAAATAATAAATCAAGAAGGACTTGAAAATAGATTTGCAAGACATATAGCTGGTGCTGAATTAGTTAGAGCATGGGCAAGAAAATATTTCGAAATTTTACCTGATGAGAAATATATGTCTAATACATTAACAAACATAAAGAATACTAGAAATATAGATATAGCAGCTTTAAATAAAGCATTGGGAGAAAGAGGTTACCAAATATCTAATGGATATGGTAAATTAAAAGATAAAACATTTAGAATAGCACATATGGCTGAAACTACTCCAGCAGAGATAGAAGAATTACTAAAAGTTATAAATGAAATATTAGGACTTGAATAAGGTTGCTTATATAAGAAGGGGATAAACCCCTTTTTATATTAAGAATTAGAAGTTTAAAGTTATAAATAGATAGGGGGATAATTATGGTTAGAGTATTAGTTACAGATGGGATGGAACAAAGTGCAGTTAGTACTTTAAAAGAAAAAGGATTTGAGGTTATTGAAAAATTTTACGCACCAGAAGAATTAGGGGAAGCATTACAAGAGTTTGATGTTGTTGTAGTTAGAAGTGCAACAAAGGTTAGACAACCTATTATAGATAAAGCATGCGAAACTGGAAGACTAAAATTAGTAATCCGTGGTGGAGTAGGTGTAGATAATATAGATGTAAAATATGCTGAAAGCAAAGGCATAGCAGTACGTAATACTCCAAATTCTAGTAGTGCATCTGTAGCAGAGCTTGCACTAGCACATATGTTTAGTATTGCAAGATTTATAGGGGATGCAAACGTTACAATGAGAGCTGGAAAATGGCAAAAGAAGTTATATGAGGGAACAGAGATAGGTGGAAAAACTTTAGGATTAATAGGCTTTGGAAGAATTGCAAGAGAACTTGCAAAGAGAGCAGAAGCATTAGGAATGAAAGTTATATACACCGATATAATGGGTAAAATGGATGGATATGAAAATTATGAGTTCTGCACAATAGAAGAATTATTGCCAAAAGCAGACTATGTTTCACTTCATATACCATTTATTAAAGAGCAAGGAGCAACTATAGGAAAAGCTCAAATAGAAATGATGAAAGACGGAGCTACACTAATCAATTGTGCAAGAGGTGGAGTAGTTGATGAAGAAGCTTTACTAGAAGCTTTAAATAGTGGTAAATTAGCTGGAGCTGGAATAGATGTATTTATTGAAGAACCAACAAAAAATGAAGCTCTTATTAATCATTCAAGGGTATCAGTTACACCTCATATAGGAGCAGCTACAGTAGAAGCTCAAACTAGAATTGGTGAAGAAATTATACAAACTATACTAAAGTTTTTTAACTAATAGTTAGTAGGAGGAAACATTATGGCAATAGTAAGACCATTTAAGGGGATAAGACCAACAAAAGAACTAGTAGATAAAGTTGCTGCACTTCCATATGATGTTATGAATACAGAAGAAGCTAGAGAAATGGTTGATGGAAATCCGTATTCATTTTTACATGTGGATAAAGCACAAATTGATTTAGATAAAAATATAAATCAATATGATGAAATAGTTTATAAAACTGCTAGAAAAAATCTAGATAATATGAGAACGGAAGGCACATACATACAAGATGATGAGCCTAAAATGTATATATATAGACAAGTAATGAATGGAAGAACTCAAACTGGTATAGTAGGATGTACATCTATCGATGATTACATGAATAACATAATAAAAAAACATGAGCATACTAGAGCAGAGAAAGAACAAGATAGAGTTAATCATGTTGATTACTGTAATGCCAACACAGGTCCAATCTTCTTAACATATAAGAATGTTAGTGAGATAGATAAAATCGTTAATAAATGGACTCAAGATGAGCCAGAGTATAACTTTGTTTCAGAAGATGGAATATCTCATATTGTATGGGTTATAAGATGTAAGGATGATATAGAAAAATTAGAAGAGCAATTCAAAGGTGTACAATATCTTTATATAGCAGATGGGCACCATAGAGCAGCTTCAGCTGTAAGAGTTGGAAAAATGAGAAGAGAACAGAATCCAAACTATACAGGAGAAGAGGAATTCAATTTCTTCTTATCCGTTATATTCCCAGCAGATGACCTATATGTAATGGATTATAACAGAGTAGTTCAGGATCTAAATGGGAACTCAAGTGAAGAGTTTATGAATAAAATAGTAGATAAGTTTAAAGTGGAAGAGTATATGGGAGACGGTGAATATCGTCCTGAAAACAAAGGAAACTTTGGAATGTATTTAGATGAGAAATGGTATAAACTTACTGCTAAAGAAGGAACTTTTGATGCGAAAGATCCAGTTAAGAGCTTAGATGTTTCAATTCTTCAAACTAACTTATTACAACCTATTCTTGGAATAGAAGATCCTAGAACTAGTGATAGGATAGATTTTGTAGGTGGAATAAGAGGACTGAAAGAGCTTGAAAGAAGAGTAGCAGAAGGAATGAAGATTGCATTTTCAATGTATCCAACAAGCATAGTAGAGCTTATGAATATTGCAGATGCAGGGGAAGTAATGCCACCAAAATCTACTTGGTTTGAACCAAAATTAAGAAGTGGAATATTTGTTCATGAATTAATATAGGTGCCCCAATAAAAAAATCTCTTACTAAGAATAAAAAGATTGATTAAGAAAGAGAAAAAGGGATAGAAAATACAAGGGAAAACCAAAAGTAACGAATAAAAAGGGTTATTAGAGATATAAAAAATGAGTAAGAAGGAATGAGGTGGAATATTAAAAAGCCTCATTCCTTTTAAATTTCAATTGATTTTTGAAGTGCAGTAATATTTCTTATTATAATTAGTGTATTTTCCAATATTTCAATTATATTTGGTAAAGGTCACGAAGGAAGAACTTTTTAAAGTTCATAAACTGTTTAATACTTTAAGAACAGAACTTGAGGAACATTTAGTAAAAGAAGAATTATTATTGCCAATTATAAAAGAATATGAAGTAGAAAAAAATAAACATAATAAAGAAGAGATGCTAAATCTCTTAAATGAATTAGAAAAGGAGCGTACTGTTGCATGTTATTTTCAATATGAGTATAATGTAAGAAGTTAAATTTAAAAAGGATGAGAATTACATGAGATTAAGTAAAAATCTAAAATATAATGACGTTTTTAAAAATTTAATGAGATTAATAATGGGAATTTTATTTATATACTATTTTATTAATAACAATTCGATATATTTTTTAAATGCGCTATTAGTAATTTTTGTATCATTAGTTCCGGATGTATTTTTTAGAGTGATAAGGATAAGACTTTCAAATACAGCGGATTTTGTAGTTCAGCTTTTCATATTTCTATCAATGGTTTTGGGAAGAATGTACGAGTTTTATGAAATTTTTCCTTGGTGGGATTTATTTCTTCACTTTTCATCAGGAATTATTATTGGATTAGCTGCAGTTCTTGTTTTAAAGGTAGCTATAGAAGGAGATATATATGAAAAGCTTTCACCTCTTTTTATTGCATTATTTATATTTGTTTTTTCAACGGCTGGAGCAGGAATTTGGGAGATATGGGAGTTTGCAGGAGATCAGTTATTTGGATTAGATTCACAACTTAACAGCTTAATAGACACTATGACAGATATTTGTATGGGTGCAGGAGCAGGATTGTTAACAGCTATAATGGGGTATTATCATTGTAAAAAAGGTAAATTTAAATTTATTGGAGATTTGAAATTAGAGAAAATAGAAACTAAAAATTAACATAGTTTAAAGGAGTGAAAATTATGGCTCAACATGCATTTTCAAGATCAGAGCTTTTAATTGGTAAAGAATCTTTAGATATACTAAAAGATAGCAAGGTTGTAGTATTTGGAATAGGTGGAGTTGGAAGCTTTACAGTAGAAGCATTGACAAGAGGAGCTATCGGAAAGCTTGTTTTAATAGATGATGATGCTATATGCTTAACCAATATAAACAGACAAATTCATGCTACTTTTAAAACTTTAGGGAAAAGTAAGGTTCAGGTAATGAAAGAAAGGATTTTAGAAATAAATCCTAAATGTGAGGTTATAACTCATGAGATATTTGTTACAAAAGATAATATTGGGGAGATTATAACAGATGATGTAGACTATGTTGTTGATGCAATAGATACGGTATCATCTAAGATAGCCCTAATTGAATATTGTAAAGAAAAAAATATAGAAATAATTAGTTGTATGGGAACGGGAAATAAGCTTGACCCAACTCAGTTTAGAATTGCAGATATCTATGACACTAAGGTATGTCCACTTGCGAAGGTAATGAGATATGAACTTAGGAAAAGAGAAATAAAAAACTGCAAGGTGCTATATTCAGAGGAAATTCCTCAGAAGCCAAAGCAAGAGGATGTAGTGACTTGCAAAACAGGTTGTGTATGTACTGGTGGATCAAAAAAATGTGCAATTAAACGTCAAATACCAGCAAGTAACTCTTTCGTACCTCCAGTGGCAGGAATGATAATTGGAGGGGAAGTAATTAAAGATTTAATTAAAGAAAGCTTAAAGAGGGAAAGCGAAAAGAAAATATTAAAGCTATAATAAAACCCGTAGCCTTATGCTGCGGGTTTTTGGTATAAAGAAATATTATTTTAAAATCTACATTTTAAAATGTAGAGGATCACAAAGATAAATATATCTGAGATCCATAGTATTACCACTCATTAAGAAAACAGTATAATGAGGGATATGAACCTAATTTTGACATTAGATCTATATATTCATCCATTGCGTTTTCGTCTTCATCTCTACTTTTTATAGCTCTAATCATCAAATTTTTTGGTGTTTCAAGAGGTGATATATACTCCACAACTGATACATCATATCCTTTAGCCTCTAACATTAAGCTTCGCATTCCATCTGTTAGAATATCTGCCATTCTAGTCTTAAACACCCCATGTTTTAATATAGATTTAAATGGAGAATAGGAATATTGACTCAACATTTCCCTATGGCAACAAGGGACAGCAATAATTACATCGGACTCTACCCTAATTCCTAAAGCTAAAGCCATATCTGTAGCTGTGTCACAAGCATGAAGAGATATAACTACATGAATTTTTTTTGAGGGAGAATAGTCCTTTATATCTATAGCGTGAAATTCCATATTTCTATATCCTAGGTTATTAGCCATAGTTTTAGAACTTTCGATAACCTGTTCAGAATAATCTAAACCTATGAAATGGCATTTTCTCTTTTTAACTTCTGTTAGGTAGTAATTAAGAACAAAAGAGAGATAAGATTTTCCACAGCCACAATCTAATATATTTATGATAGTATTTCTTGGTAGTTCGTCCAATATACCCTCAAGGAGCTCAACGTAGTGATCTATTTGATTATATTTTCTCACCTTATCATTTTTTATTTTACCATCTTTGCTCATTATACCAATTTCTTTAAGTAGACTATCAGCTTTGCCAACTTTTATGTAATAATCCCTATTAAGAAGTGTAGAGGTAGTATTAACATGAGATATATCAGTTTTATTATTAGAAACAGTGTCTTGATCAGAAGTACTGTTGGTAATATTTTTCATAGTAACATTTTTATTATCGCCAATTATGATAAGAGTTTCTCCACGCTCATTATAGGTAATTGAAACTGACTCATAGCTTTCACACTCTTTTAAGATACTATCAAAGAGCTCTTTTATAGTTAATTTCTTTGTAACGCCTTTAAAATTATAGTCTAACTTATCATTATTTAAACTAGCAGTTCCTTTAAAAGTTTTAAGGCCTGAACTATATTCAACAGTAATATGATTAAATATAGTTAAGTTCTCAGAAAACCTATTTTGTAGGCCCATAAAAAATAAGTTTAATTTGCTTATGTTATTTTTATTCATATATCATCATCCTTCTATATACTTATAATGCTTAGTATATCAAAATATAATAAGTACTAAAAGTATTAAATGAATTGTCGATAAATATACTTATTTTCGGATATAAAATAATACTATTATGAATAGTTTAGAGTTATAGTATGATATAATATTTTTTGTTGAAGGGGTGGTAGTTTGGTAAAGAGGAGAAATAATACTTATATGATTATATTCATATTTGGAATAATGGCACTGAGTGCTATAGCAGATACGACAAAAGGGGTATTAACACCTTTATTTATAGAAGATTTTCATGTAAGCAATACTAGTATAGGAATTATGCTTGCTGTATGTTCATTAGGATATATTATATTTACATATTTTGGTGGAGCATTATGTGAAAGAATAGGTCAAAGGAAAGTATTTTTCTTAACTATTATATCACTTTTAACAATATATGCATCAAAGAATTTTATGGGATTGATAATTGGCATGTTCATAATGAACATAGGAATCTCCTTCATATCAATAAGTATAAATACATTAATACCTATTATATTTGCTTCTTTTCAAGCTGTAATAATGAATATAACCCACTGCTGTTTTGGAATTGGCGCTACTTTAGCCTCATTTATATCAGGTACAATAATAGCCTCAGGTAGTTCATGGAGGAATATATATATAGGAATAGCTATTGCATTTATATTTGTACTAATATATTTCTTATTTATAGATATACCAGTAGTTAAGAGAACTGATGAAGTAAAAAAATTTAATAATAGAGATGTATTTAAAGATAAGTATGTATATTTATATGGTATGGCATTAGGAACTTATGTTTTTGCAGAGATGAGTACAACAAATTGGCTAACTAATTTTCTTCAGCAAAGTTATAATTTTAGCTCAGCTAAAAGTTCTATGTATTTAACGGCGTTTCTATTTTTATTTACAATAGGTAGATTGGTTGGAGGTTTCATTGCCGAAAAAAAAGGATACTTCAAATCTGTATTGATATCGCTCTTCGTAGCTGTATTATTTTTCACAGTAGCTCTAATAATTGGAGATGGAGCTTTAATTTTAGTATGTATATCTGGACTATTTTTTGCTATAACATTCCCTACAGTAGTATTAACTATAGGTAAAGTATTTAAAGAAAATAGTTCATATGTGACTGGTGTAGTAATAACATTTTCAAGCTTTGTAAACATGATAATGAATTTAATAATTGGAAGGCTTAACGATATAATAGGAACAACAAGTGCATTTTATATTATACCAATGAGCTTAATGACATCTATAATATTCATTACTATAATCTATAAAAAGAAAAAGTACGTTTTAGCTGAGGTAGGTAAAAAAAATGAGTAAAGAAAAAATAGTAACAATTAGTAGTTTAAATGAAAATAATGGAGAATATATTATAAGAGATTCAGTAGGTATTACTATTGGTAGATTTTATATTTTAAATTTAGATAACATAAATAAAAGTTCATTAATTAGATTAAAATTTTACAAGAGCGGAAAAGAAGGAGTTATTCTATTAGAGGAAACACTTAAGGTAATACTTGATACTCTTATAAAGAATGAACATATGCATAAAGTAAATATAATATGTGAGGAAAAAATAAGTTTAACACCCTTTACTAATATAGGATTTCAATTAGAAGGATATATATCGAATAATATTATTAATGGAAATAAATATGAAAGCTCCTTAATGTTTGGAATTGTAGAAGAAGATTATGATAAAAATTTTATTATGAAAGACCTTTGTATTCAAGGTAAAGAGATAAGTATTAAGGTTTTAATCGGAGATGATTGTGAAAAACTTTTAGACTACTACCAAAGGAATAAAAGGTATCTTTCTAAGTTTGAGCCACATAGGGATGAAAATTTTTATGATTTAGAAATACAAAGACAGTCACTTATAGAAAATTACAAACAATTTCTCAAGGGCGAAGGAGCTCATTTTGGAATATATAAGGATAGTAAGCTAATAGGTAGGATAAGAATATATAATATAGTATATGGAGTATTTAAAAATGGTTTTATAGGTTATTCTATTGATGAGAAGTATCAAGGAAATGGTTATATGAAAGAAGCTGTATCGTTAGTTCTTCAATATGCCTTTGAAGATCTAGGCCTTCATAGAATAGAAGCATCTACTTTAGTGGAAAATGAAAAATCAAAAGGTGTATTAAAAGCATGTAAATTTACTGAAATAGGAATATGTAAAGACTATTTATATATAAATGGAAGATGGAGAGATCATAATATATTTTATAGGACAAATAAATAGTAAATTACGAAGTAATTTATTTAGTGTAGTGTAATCATAGGTTGTAGTGAAGTATTCGCTCTGCTTGTTAGAGAAGTGTAGCGAGCTACAGTGAAGTGTTAGCGGTGCAGTTTACTGCATTTCACTGCGAATAAAGTGAGATTTTCTCTGCAATAGCTGGTTGCACTTATCTAAATAAAATGCTTAGCATTTTATTTAGATTACGTATACTAGTCCATGTGTATCAATAGAAGTATAAATAAGTATTTTTTAGTATACTCGTACAAATGGAGTATAATTTTAGTAAATAATCAATTATGCTAAATTGGCAGTGAATAATTATGTTAATATAAATCTTGTCGCTGAGAGGCGATAATAAAACAACAAAAAAACGAGTTA
>DFXM01000011.1:0-17112 GCA_002381695.1 Clostridium sp. UBA4108
CACTATCATCTATAGCAAGTGATTTTAAAATTTTATTTAATCCAATCTGTGCATTTGGCCTTACTCTATCTTTTATCCACTCTATTAGCTCATCACCAAACAAAATATTTTTTCTATGTCTATCAAAGAATAAATCTGGCCTTAATATTTCTAATTGTTTTGGTATGTTATTTTCTACACTTATTAATCCTACGGTTATATCATAATACTTCAAAAATAATATCTTCTCTTTCACTTAATCACCGCTTATCCATTTTTAATTATTTCTAATAAGGTATTACACCTTAAAAAATATCGACGCTATATTAAACTTATAATTGTGTCTTTTTCTAACTCTTCTTTTATTCTTAAAATGGCATTTATTTCTTCTACTATTTCAATTCTCATACAAATTGATTATATCACTTTCATTGTTTCCTTATTATGTCTTTAGTAAGCTCATTTCCTTCGCAAAAACTCCTGAGGTGTAAATTTTCTTCTCTAAAACACCGCATTATTCAGTTTTCAAAGATTACACTTACTTTTTATCTCATCCTATTTTTGAATTGTGAAGCAAAAATACCGCTTATTCTTTTGAATAAGTGGTATTTCTATAAATATAATTTTTAATTTTATTTTCATGTTAATTAAAATTATTTCCTTAAAGTTAATTTAATATATCCTGCAAATTTAAATTTATGGTACTTCACATTATGATCCTTTTGTCCAATTCTTTAGACACCATATAATATCTGCAATTAGTAAACCAAATAATAGACCAAAGCCTGTGCCACTTATTGCGAAGAAAGTGTTATTTCTCATAATTATCGAAAAAACAGCACCTACCAATAAACCAATTATCATTCCAATGACAAGATATTTGGAAAGGTCATTATCTTTATTCTTCTTCAAGTCAATACCTCCTATTATGTAAATAGTCAACAAACAATTTAATACAATTATGAACTAATTATAACACTCTTTGTTAATACCGTATTATTTAATTTTTAAAGAACAAATTTCATTATCTAATTCACACTTTAATCATAGGACAAAACAAAAAACACCACACATTCACATTGGGGTAAGAAAAAGGCTGAAGCGGAGTTGACTCCTGAAGAAAGAATGAAAAAAGCCATACTCAACCATAGTTTAAACCTATACTCATATTTTTACATATTGTAACAAACATTTCGAATTATATTCATATTTTGTCACAAATTATTACTATTTTACATAATATGTTATCAGCTATATAAAATTAAAGGAGGCTAAAACTGATGTCTCAAAAAAGTAATCATTGCGATTGTGATAAGTGTGAATATAGAAAGATGCAATACGCTAGAGCCTATGTATTACCTCAAAAATATGAAAATTTATTCCCTGTAAATATAGCTTTAAGAAAAGGCACGATTTTTAGAGATCTTTATATGCCTTACTATGAAGATGAAGAAAGTAAATGCTAAGAGGTGATATTGTGGATAGAGATAATTTATTAAATACAATAAAAATGTATCAATTTTATGCTATAGATCTTAATTTATATCTTGATAACTTCCCTTGTAATAAAGAAGCTGTGGAAGATTATAGAGTAATATCCGATATTCTAGGTAATTTATTTAGGGAATATGAGGAAAAATATGGTCCCCTTACTAACTTTGGTTCAGCTTATATAGAAAATCCTATATGCTGGGTAGAACAACCTTGGCCTTGGGAAAACTATATATGTGGAGGTGACAATTAACATGTATATTACTTATATAATTTCTCTTTGTATATATAAAAAGAACCCTATTTCCAGGATTCTTTTATTATTATATTTTTATTTAAATTATAATTTGAAAATCTAGCACACTGGTAACCTCTTAATTATCTTCTTGGATTTTCAAATGAAGGAGGAGTTGGATTAGGTGCCTCATGATTTGGTCCTGGACTAGATAAATCAAAGTAAAGTTTAGAATCCTCTGTAACTCCAAAATCTTTATTAGAACCACTATTCTGAACTTTATTTAATGCCTCCCTAAACAAAGCATTATGAGCTTCTTCTCTATTAAGTAAAAAATCAATTGTTGCTCTTACTTCCTTATCCTCAATTTGGCGATATAAGTACTCATACACAACTTTTGCTCTTTGTTCAGATGCTATATTAGATAATAAATCTGCAACTAAATCACCAGTAACCGTTACATAATCTGCTGTCCATGGTGCTCCTGATGAATTAATTAGTACAGGTGATAGTCCGCACTGTACATGAGTTTGTATTTCACCACTTGTAACCTTTTCATTATCTACATCATGGCCATTTAGTAAATTTATTGTTTGCGCTACCATCTCCATATGACTTAATTCTTCAGCACCAATATCTAAAAATAAATCTTTTATTTCAGGGTCTTTTATTCTAAAACTCTGAGAAATATATTGCATTGCTGCTTTTACTTCTCCATTTCCTCCACCTAATTGCTCTTGCATTAATACTGCATATTGTGGATTAGGTCTTTCAACCTTTACTTCATGTAACAATTGTTTTTTATGTTCAAACAAAACTAGCACCTCCGTATTTTATACTTCGAAGTTATAGTTTCCTGTAATTGCATTAATTATTCTATCATTGCCATTGTTATAAACTTAAATAAAATTCATAGCTCTTTTTAATTTATCTAATACACTATATTTCACTATAATTTTCATATGATATTGGGTATCATTATCTTGAATTATATCATATTATAAACAAAGAATTATTTTTCAGTATATTAGATCCTTACTTTTTACTATTTATAAACTCCTAGCTATTAACTATTATTCAATATGATATTCTTTTATTAGCTAGATATATCTTCATAATAGAGCTATTTTTGGTGATTCTAATATACTCTCACACTATATATAGTTGCTTCATATAATAAATTAAGAAACAATTATATAGGTATTGCTTCTTAAGGGTATTACTATAGTGACAAGCAAACAACTCCTTTATTAAAAATCAGTCTAAATAATAATTCTATAAATGCATTATTTATTGACTTCCGAATCTTATAAAGATAAAAAGCCATGAACTCTTTAATTAGAGTTTATGGCTTTAATTTCGTTCATTGATAATTTTTGTTCTAGATATTATTCTTTTCTATAAAAATCTTGAACTATTTTAATAAATGCCTGCATTTGTGGAGTCACCCATTTGTTCTTATGATAAAGGAGCTGACTACACATCTGAATGGTAGGGATATCTGTTTGAATCCTTGATAACGTGCCATGCTTAATTGCCTTTTTTACGGAAAATAAAGGCAGAAAAGAAACTCCTACGCCTTCTTCAAGCAGATGGATTATGGTTTCAGTATTTCCGATTTCCAGCACAGGTCTAATCTCCATCTCCTGTGCGGCAAGCATCCTTTCCAATTCGTAGCAGTAACTTCCACCCTTTTCCGTCAATATGAATGGCTCTTTTATAATATCTTGCAGGTCAATCTTTTGTCCATCTATAAAAGAATGTCGGCTTGAAGTCACGAAAACAATATCTTCATCTTTCTGCATTGCTCGAACCCACTCCGAACCGTATACCTTTTGATCTAATGTAAAGAGTAGGTCTATGTCATTGCATTTAATCATATTTATCAATTCTTCTGTCTTAGCAGTTTTTATAACAGTCTCTACCTTAGGATAAACGCGATGAAATTGCAGCAATAGTTCTGGAAGTATAGCTGTACATAGAGATTCTACTCCTCCAATGCGAAGGGTCCCAGTTGTTAGATCAGCATTAGATGCAAAGGTTCTGGCTGCATTTGTGACTCTCATTATTTCATTGGCATGAAGAATAAATGCCTCTCCTCGCTCTGTCAAGTTCACTTGTTTGCCAACTCTTTCAAAAAGTTGTGTCCCAAGCTCTTTCTCCAATTGCTGCATCTGAATTGTGACGGTGGACTGAGAGTAACCCAGCTGCTCTGCCGCCTTTGAAAAATTTCTTGTTGCTGCTACCCTCAAAAAAGTTGCAATGTTTCTAAATTCCATTTTTTATCACCTATTAATTTTTTTAATATATATTATGAAATCTATGAATTTTACAAATATACGGCTACATGATACTATGATTAATGAGAAATGTCAAATTTTACTTTGACATTTCCAATATACTAAATATGTAAGGTGACGATAAGATGAATAAAGAAAAAATGGCATTAAATAATGAATTACAGCATGCAATGGAGGATTTTATTCAAGTATTTTGTGATGATATACGGGATTTACCTTCTCAAAGTATTATGCAACAACCTGATGAAAACCAAATTGCAAAGCTGAAAAAAATTGGCATACCTGCTAAAGGATGCCCTATAAATACAGTTGCAACCGAAATGATGGAAGACGTCTATAAATATAGGGCCCGTGCAAATCATCCACGATTTTTTGGTTTTGTTCCAGGACCTGCATCTATGCTATCCTGGTTTGGTGATGTTATGACAACTGCTTACAACATTCATGCTGCAAGCTGGGCGGTAAGTCCTGCAGCAAGTTGTATCGAGCAGGAATTGATTAGTTGGCTCTGTTCTCAAGCAGGTTATACAGAAAAAGCTGGAGGACTATTTGTATCTGGAGGTTCCATGGCAAATATGACAGCACTGACTGCTGCCCGTGATTCCATATTGAAAGAAGAAAACTGGCACTTAGGTGTTGCCTACGTTTCAAATCAAACTCATAGTTCTGTAGCGAAAGGTTTGAGAACTATAGGAATTCCAAACAGTAGAATCAGAAAAATACCTACTGATCCTTGGTTTCGAATGGATGTAAAGCAATTAAAAGCTGCCATTGAAAAAGATATAGCAAATGGGCTCATTCCATTTGTTGTAATTGCAAGTGCTGGAACTACTAATACTGGAAGCATTGACCCGCTTCAAAAAATATCTTCTTTATGTCAAAATTATGGCATATGGATGCATGTTGATGGTGCATATGGAGCTTCTGTCTTATTATCAAAGAAATATAAACATATGCTTAAAGGAATTGAAGAGGCAGACAGCATCAGTTGGGATGCGCACAAGTGGCTATTTCAAACCTACGGCTGCGGCATGATATTAGTAAAAGATAAATCAAATTTGATTAATAGTTTCAATGCAAATCCAGAATACTTGAAAGATTTAGAAGCAAAAGAAGATCAAGTGAACTATGGAGATATGGGAATAGAACTCACAAGACCAACTCGTGGTCTCAAATTGTGGTTTACACTTCAAGTGATGGGATCTGACGCTATTAGCGATGCAATAGAACATGGATTCCAGCTTGCAGAGTGGGCAGAGGATGAATTGAAAAAGAAAAGAAATTGGGAGATCATTTCTCATGCACAACTTGCCATAGTAAATTTCCGTTTTGCACCCTCCAACTTAACGGAAAAACAAATAGATGAACTTAATCAAAACATCTCTAAAGCAATCATTGATAATGGCTATGCAGGCGTATTTACTACAGAACTAAACGGCAAAAAAGTTCTGCGTATTTGTGCACTTAATCCAGATTCTACAGAAAGCGATATGAGAAATACAGTCAGTCTTCTAAACAAATATGCCCAAGAGCTTTATCAATCAATGATATCAATGAAAATTAGCAGTTAATATTTTTAATAGTGATGTAAGCTATATTTTAGGAAGACAAAAAGAGATCATTGAAATTTAAATATATTAAATAGAAAAAAGTATTGAGCTGGGATTTGCTCAATACTTTTTTCTATTTATATTACTTTTTTAACATCCAATAAGGCATAGCTGGAACTTCATCTTGATATATTGGAATTTTTACAAGAGGGAGAGTCTTCAGAAACAGGTAGTCCTGATTCTGCTATTATATATTCAATATACAAAAAAAATGCCTACCCATTAGGGGCAGGCAGATACATATTGACTTCAGCATATAGGCGGAATATATCCTAACTGAATAGCCTTTGTAACAGCTTCTACTGATGACGAAACACCTAACTTATCAAAGATATGCTGTAAATGATTTGATAGAGTTCTTTCGCTTATATATAATTCTTGTGCAATGTCCTTGCGTTTTTTGCTGTTACAAATAAGTTGCAGTATTATCTTTTCAACGCTGGTTAACTCTTCAATCATTACGGTATTTTCCTCATATGGAAAGCAAGTACTCCCACTATAAACACGAAGTAATGATGCAATCAGATTTTCTGGACTAATACTTTTGTTAAGAAATCCGCTAACCCCTATTTTCTTTGCTTCATGTCTATAAACAGGAAGGTCATATCCTGTAAGGATGATTATCTTCACATCAGGATTAGCATTTAATAATGCAGATGCCAATTCCAAGCCGTCTGCATGGCTAAGTTTCCCAAGATTAATATCCATTAAAACAATATCAATATTCTTTTCATTCACTATCTTATCCAATGAGTGAATGTCTTGGGTTGTATATAACTGCTCAATTTCATGGTAATCTTCCAAAGCGATAGATAAGCTTTTAGCAAAAAGAGTGTGGTCATCTACTAACAAAATATTTATAAGAATCATCTCCCTTCATTGGAAGTGTGATTTGTATGCAAATTCCGTGTGGTATATTATCAGAAATAGTGACAAAGCCTTCCATGGTTTTGACCTGTTCCTTAATTGAAAAAATACCCTTGTGTTTTGTAATGTCAACAGAATCTATACAATTTACTTTTGTTGTTCCGTTATCACTAACATTTAGTTTTATGATGCCTCTTTCTTGTAATAGTGTTATCCAAACACGATTTCCATCTGAATGTTTATACACATTCGTTACCAGTTCTTTGATTAGGCGATATGTCAGTGTATCATATGGTTCTACCAAAAAGAAAGTGTCAGAACATTCAAATGTCGTAAAAATGTTGCGTTGAGGAAACGACAAAGAAATGGATTCAATCAGATTTTGATAGTTCTCTTTTGTAGTCAAATTCTTCAAAATCACCGGATGATAATCCTGCATTTGATTTCTAATCAAAATGTTCAAATTCTCAAGGGTGTGAGTAATGATTTCCTGTACATCGGGGCGTTGTGCTTTCCCCATCATATTTTTTATTGAGAGTAAATCTTGCAAAACATCATCGTGCAGGAAATTAGCAAATTCAGTTTTTAAATTTTCTTCCTGCTGTAATTGTTTTAACGCAGAATTATACTCACTTTCTTTAATAACTAAGTTATCGCCTTTTTTCAAATTTTGACCTAATATGATATTACAAAGGAATACCAACACAAAAAACAGATTCATGCCTATAATAAATTCACCATAGCTGCCCTTCAAGCAAGATACTACTAATCCGATAGCCGCAACAGCTATAAAGAATATAAGTAAGGATTGCTTTTTGCTAAATATAGTAGAGAGAGGTTGACCTGAATGCTCTTTCAGTGATATTCCGTGAACGCTTATAAAAAATAGAATAACAGGTAAGTATATGCCGAAATTTCCTATGTGGTCAGGAACATTTATAGTTGCGAAATAGTATGCAGTAAAACAAATTACACTTATTAAAATCGAAAGAATAATATACTTTTTTTCGCTTTTCAAAAAAAATAATGTTCGTTTTCGATGATAGATAATAATAAACAAAAAACATCCTAAACTCACTAAAAACTGTATTCCATAGGTATAGGCAAATGCAATATCTGAAATAGCTAAGCCTATAATCGAACTGATACAACACACCAGCAACAGTAATTCTGTTATTTTACGAAATTTGTATCCGCTTCCTTGAAATAAAAATATAAATATAAATCTTATAGAAGCATACCATATGATTGGACTCAATGCAGTAAAAACAAAGGCTGTAATTTGTGCCATTTCAAATGACAAAAGCACATACCAACTATTCAATGCTAACAATCCGCAAAATGATGAAAGAATTTTATTTTCTCTAATATTGCAGGAATTGATATATGAAACATCAATAAGGATAATTGATGAAATTAATAAAAGAACAATGTCTTTCAAATTTAGATCTGTTCTGATATTTATAAGCCAACCCATATGAAGGATAAATAGAATATGATTTATTAAAAACAGAAATTTAATAACCAAATGCTTCATGCGTTACCCTCCTTTGAAATTTTGTATTTTTTGATTATAGCATTTTTAGGTAAATAAATAAAGTATGCCCAATTGCCCAACACCATTTGTGCGGCAATTGAGTTATCATCATCCTTTCAGTACTGTTTTATAGCAAGTGCGAATGGTAAGCATGTAGTATATAAAGTAAATTGCTGCAGTTAATACTATTGCAATAACAACAGGTATATATTGAACAAATGCGCTGCCAAGCAATTTTTGCATTAGTCCAGACTTATAGACCAAAGTAGCGAAAATGCTATCCAATAAACCAAGTAAAAATGGAATACTGAAAAAAATCAATACTTGCTTTCTGATAATCTTTTTGACTTTCTTATCTGTAAACCCCATTTTCTGAAGAATTTCATAATCAGATTTAGAATCTGTAATGGCTGTAATATTATTGAAATACAGGATACTTCCTGCTGCAATAAAGAAAAGAACCACAAGAAAGCCTACCAATAAAAATGTTGAGCTATTCATTGAAAATAAATTATTTATTCTATAGGAATGACCCTGCAAATAAGGGCTGCTGTTGAGAAAATTATTAATTTCATCATACAGTTCCTCATTATCTTCAACAACTTTACCGTTAATGCTTAGAATACTTGTTATAGGAGGTTCAGACTGCTTGATTTCCTCATATACATGGTCACTGACAATAAGTGTTCCGATGCTGTTTGCAAAGGAAATGGTATTGTTTAGTGTTGTTGCCTTTACTGTAAGTGTCAGAACATTATCCCCAATAAGTAATAGATAGTCTTTTCCGACTTCACTGCTGCCATCACTATTTGGCTGGTATTTTACTAAAATACCTTCGTCGTCATTTAGCTCAGTAAGTTGTTTTAATACATCCGATCTGCCTTGAGCTTCTAATAGCGATTTATAATCTGAAAAAGAAATACACTCAAATCCTGCTTCCCTTAAAATATTTTCATTATTAGCATCGCCCTTTGCTGTTCCGACACCATATTCAACAGGAAGTTCTTTAGCAGAAGATGTGACCTTGAAGATATCAGTGCGTATGAAAGATATTTTATCATTTGAGGAATCATATTGACCAATGATTTGTTTCACATCATTTATTTGGTTTTCTTTCTCAATCCTAAACTCGATTTCTGACGGAGCGATACGAGAAACAGCAGCAATGGGATAATACAGAGTAAGAGCCATAACGCATGAAACAGTTAATGTTGCAGCAGATAGCAGCGTAAGCATAATCAATGTTTTGGAATTTGAGCGAATACGATAGATAAAATTAGGTGTAGTTATAATTTTTGTTTCTGTATAAAAGGTTCGCTTGTTTTTTTTACTTTTACACATAATGTAGGGAAGAAAAGATGAGATAAAAAGCGCTGTACCCAATACAACCAGCAGCATAGTTAATAATCCTATGGGGGAAAAACCAATGCTTCTCCAAAGTGATTTAGTCCCACGCAGAATATCTAACGCCAAAGCATACCCTGAAAATATCATAACAAACCCTAAAAAAGCAGGTATTTTTCTAATTTTCATTTTTCTTTCCGCACTTTTTTCAAACCTTACCAAATTCATAAGAGAAGTCTTGAAAAGAAATCTTCCATTTGATACCGCTAAAACAATAATAACCAACAATATAAAACAGGTTGTTCTGATAATTGCGTTTACATTAAAAAAAGGAATTTGAGAACCATCAATTGACAGCTTCAGGAGAGCTGTAATGCCTAAAACAATCCCTTTATGCATGATTGACCCTAGCAGTAGTCCTATAACAAATCCACCCCCGCAGACTAGAACATTCTCAAAAGTAAGTAATGATAATACGGTGGATTTACGATAACCAATCAGAGCGTAAATTCCGAGTTCTTTTGTACGTCGTCGCAAAAAGAAACGATTAGAATAGGTCATATAAAAGACAACAAATGCCATCAAAAAAATAGAAATGGTGTTGCTCATGGTTTCCACTCGTCCGTCTGTGGATATTTTTTCAAGCATTACTTCATTCATAGAAAACGAGGTAAAAGCAAAAAAAACAGTAATTACAAAAGAAACCGAAATTAAATAAAGAGCATAGAAAGAGAAATTCTTCTTAAGATTTTTAATTGCCATGGAAAAAACATTCATTGATTTAACCTCCTATCTCTGCGTATCTAACTTGGCTACTTCTTCAATAATGGACTCATAAAAGTTACGCCTGTTATTTTCTTTGTTAATCAATTCATTGATAATATGACCATCCTTGAAAATCAAGATGCGTTTTGCGAAACTTGCGGCATAAGCATCGTGTGTCACCATTAAAATAGTAGTTTTCATTTCTTGATTAGCTTCATATAAGGTGTTTAGCAAATCAGTTGCAGAATTAGAATCTAAAGCTCCGGTGGGTTCATCAGCAAATAAAATACTTGGTTTCTTCACAATGGCTCTTGCAGCAGAAGCCCGTTGCCTTTGTCCTCCAGATAATTCGCTTGGGTATTTGTTTAACTGAGATGCAATGCCAAATCGTTCTGCCAAATTTCTAACCATGCTTTCTATCTTTTTGGGTGGTAGTTTTTGAAGTGTAAGTGGCACAGAAATGTTCTCAGCAATTGTAAGGCTATCTAGCAAAAAGTACTCCTGAAAAATGAAGCCTAGATTATCTCTGCGGAAATCGGCAGCCTCCGTATCACTGAGGCTGCTCAAATTCACTTTATTTATCAAAATATCACCACTTGTAGGGATATCAATGGTGGATAATACATTGAGTAATGTGGTTTTTCCAGAACCCGATGCCCCCATAATACCTATAAATTCGCCTTCAGCAACGCTGAAAGATACTTTGTCCAAACTTGGTTGCTGCCCTTTTTTATATACTTTTGTTACTTCTTTTGCTTCTAAAAGTGTACTCATTATGCAAATCTCCTTTTCTTTTATTGTTACTAGCATACAATTTCAAAGAGAAAAGCGAATGAGTAATTCAAGCAAGAATTTTTGCGTGAATTACTCATTCAACGGATGAAGTAATGTAGTATTCTATATTAAGCTATATATGGACATATTATAATATTATTTTTTTATATAATCTAAGATTTTTGATATTGCTATATACCCCAATGGTATATACATAAGCAATAAGGCCAAACGTTGCCAAATACCTTCATTTGCTATAATTGTATATTGAAAATTTGATTTATCTGACATAATAAATAATACAAAAAAAATTAACGCCAAAGTAAACGATACTAAGCAAATAATAGCAGTTGTCCAATCTTTCATTTTAAATGATAAAATACTTAGGAGTAAAGGTACGAATAAAAGTGCCATAAATCCTAAAGCCGAACCAATCCCATGAATTTTTGAAGCAATATTTTCTATTTCTTTACTTTCATTAACACTAAAAAGGCCTGATAAAATCCCTGCGCCAATAGCAAAGATAGTAATAAAAACAAAAACTGTTATACTTAAATTCTTAGAACAAGAAGAATATTGCTGATATAAGTTAGCAGAACTTATTATCAAAAATATACCTAATAATACAAGCCAAATATTATAATATATTCGTACAGGACTACTAGGATTTCCTAATGAACTCATAACCATTGTTTTATGACTATATCCTTTGTAGAAATTAGCCAATATATAAGGTACAACAAAATCACCAACTATTGCAATAATCAATAACCACCAACTGAATTGAGTATTTATAAATTTATTCATTATATCCCCCTCTAATAAAACATAATCTTTAATTAATTTAATTATATATCATATAATTACAAATATTCAAATATTTAGCAATGACTATATATAAATTACCTCTCTAAATCTAAAGTCCTTTAATTTTGTGTCAGAATGACAACGATGAGATTGTACCAATAAATTTTTGCTCTTATTCGGCAAAATAAAAAAGCCATGGGCTTAAATTAAAGAACCCATGACCTAATCTATTTCCTATTAATATTCTCTTATTTCAAATCCAACTATTTTATCATGTACTAGATATTCAACATTTCCTTTTGCATTTTTTATTTTGTATATTGGACTTTCTGTCTTATCTAAATCTCTATTTTTAAACCATTTAATAAAATTATTTACATCAATGTCTTTAGCTTGTTTTATATTTCCATCTACCATTTCTATATATAAGTTCCCATCTCCTGTCGGTTCCTCTGGATCTACTGGAGTTTCTTTCTTTGTAACTGTAACTATGCAGTCAGCTTTTATGTCTGTTCCTTCTATTGTGGCTGTTATAGTTGCTTGTCCTTCTTTTATAGCTTTCACATTTCCATTTTCATCTACTGTAGCTATACTTTCATCACTTGATGTCCATGTTACATTCTTATTTACAGCATCATCTGGTTTTACTGTAGCTGTTAATTTCTCTGAATTACCTTCTAGTAGATTTAGTGATGATTTATTTAATGATATTGATTGAGTATCTTCATCTGAAATTAAATAGCCATCTGAATCTATGTCTATAGCATCTAATAAAGCTGTACCAGAACCATTTATTATTTCACAAGTATGAATTTTTTTTATAAGATCTGTTTTTTCATAATCTAATTTCATATATATTGTAGTTATGCTATTTTGTGAAAATGTCCCAACTAAAACATCATCTATCTTTATTTGAATATTAGTTGAACGATCATTATATGAAGTTCCTAATAATCTTAATTTTGTCCCATAAAACTTAAATTTTATAGTTCCATTAGCAGAAGAATAAGCTTGTGTATTATTATAGCAGTTAGGATTTGGAAATTTTCTCCATGAATCAATATATGTTATCTTATTATCTGCATCATCATATCTTTTCCAACCTTTTTCAGGAAGTTTAAGAATATCTCCAACTTTAGCACTATTTTCTGGAGTATTATTTAAATTATTTACACCAATCACATAATCATTTGGATTTTCCGCAGCATAAACCTCACTAATATTGTTTAATCCTCCTAAAGCGAAAAAACACATTAGCATACACACTAATATTAATTTTAATTTATTTTTCATTTTTTATCCCCCTTTGTTAATTTATACATATATATTGTATATTTGTAAATTTGTAATATCAAGTATTTATTTGTATTATTTTGCTTATAAAAATATCTTCTAGCATATTTATAAATCCTTATTTCTTATTTAATATAAACCATGAACCCTCTAATTAGAGCTTATGGCTTTAGCTTTATTTCATTGTATATTTTTTCTTACATTACAAACTATAATATTGAGGTGATATGATGATTAGAAAACTAAATATATTATTCTTAGCTTTAATTTTAATGTTATGTTGTATATATGTTACTCCAGTATCGGCTATAACATCTAATAATTACTTTAATATCTATAAGTCTAATAATGAAAACAGGCAACCTCTTAAAACTCCTGAGGGTGATTTACTTATTCGTGTGTTTTATCCTCATATACAGAATGCATTTAAAGAGCAGAATATACTTAATTATGGTTTTGATGAACGCCTATCAACTGTTTTATCTGTAAATAAATTATCAACTGCGGAGTATGAAGTTAAATTTTATATAGGAATATCTACTGATCCAAATAAGCCGTCCTACGGAATTTATGTAGTTACTGTAGTTACTGATGGAGTAAGCACAAAAGTAACTAGCATAGAGGCAAGAGGACCTATTTCATAACATTATTCTCAGCAAAATAAAAAAGCCATGAACTTCTTGAGGTTCATGGCTTTGGTTTTGTTTGTTAATATCTAATATAGCACTTATTACCTCATTTCACGCATTTATTACGTCTTCATACTTCATAATATATCATTTATTACCTATTACTTAGTATTTATTACTTAAATGTAAAATTTTCAACATATTGTATTATGATTCAATAAATACTACGATTAAAGTTTTCAGATCATCATTATTCCTAATAATATTACTCCCATACTAAAAAATATCCGACAGTACTATAAAGGTTAAATTTATGTTGTTTTAATACTTTGTTCTTGGTAATAGTTTTAGAACTAAAAATTAGTTCTAAAAAATTTTATTAATAAAGGAGAGTTTAAAATGAAAAAGAGAAAAATTTTATTTAGCTTAGTATTAGGAGGAACTATTTTATTTTCAAGTTCACTTCCAGCATATGCACAAGCATATCTTAATTCTTGGGATTTGGTGGATTCAGGCAAACATTTAGATTATGACGGAAACAGTAAGTATATGTCCAATATAAAAGCAGGTGTTGCTAAATGGGAAGATTATAAGCCAGGAGTAATTAGACAAGATTCAGCCAGTGTAGTGCAAGATGTATATGTATATGATATATACGATATAAGCTCAGTAAATGCGACAACTTATTCTAGTGGTTATATCGAAATGAACACATACAATCTTGACAAACAAGGCAGTACACAAACAACAAGAGTAGCTACTCATGAATTAGGACATGCCTTAGGTTTAGGTCATAGCACAAGTAGTGATATTATGTATGCATATAGTATTTCCACTTCATCTTTAACTCAAAATGATAAAGATTCTTATGATGCTGCATATAAAAAGTATTAAAATTTTAAAACGGGGGTATTTAGAGTGAATAAAAATTTTAAAAAGATTATCGGTACACTATGTATGACAGTTGCAATATTAGGTGTTGCTTCTTATGGGTATGCTAAAACATCAGCTAAAAATAATGAAAATTTACCAATTACAAAAATATGTGCTTCTTATGCGATTAATGTAAATAATCTTGAAGAATTGATTGGAGATGCAGATTATGTATTTGTTGGTGAGGTTTTAAAAAACGATGGTGTAGAATATAAAAAACCTGTAGTCGTAGAAACAGAGTCAGGTTCGAAAGAATATAAAAGTCCATATACTAATTATTCATTGAAGGTTGTTGAAAATATAAAAGGTAACTTAGTCTCAAATATTGAAATTTCAAAAGTGGGTGGGACAAGTAGCGATAAAAAAACTATTTTTGTATATGAAGGTGATGTTTTACCAGTTGAAGGTAAAACATATATATTTTCAGCATATGGTCAGCCAGATGGAACTTTGTTAGTTTCTGGTGCAAATTCTAATCAAGAATTAAATTTACAAACAAAAATATCAAGAGAGAGTCTCTATTCAAAGTATAAAGAAGCATTAGAAAATCAAATTGTTAGAGATAGGGAAAGATTTGAATCTATATATGAAGAATAGTATTAGGAAATAAATCAAGAATGGAAATTTAATATGAACTGAAATAGTGATGGTTACAACATCACTATTTTTTTGTGAATTACCTTCACCTATAGAAGTGTAGGCTTCTTGGTCAATATTCCTAATGGAACAAGTTTACCCAAGCTAATTTGTATAAATTTCTTAACAGTACCAGTTGAAGTATTTACAACCGATCTATTAAATAGTGTTCTAAGAGCTGCATTATCTGTTATTGATTCATAATAAACTAAAGATTTAACATTATCATTATTTTTAATTAGAATCCAATTCGTTTCCTGTAATCAGTTTAAATAACTCTACTGACACAGGTTCACTAATCTTAACAAACTTAGTCTCACTATCAATCACAAGTTCTACTTTACCCTTATCAGGACTTATCCACAATTCATAAACTATCTCACTTGTTTTTCCATTATCGTCTTCAAAATAAAATTTATAGTGAGGAGGAGATACCATGTTAACTGCTCCATCTTTCCAAGTAATGTTATCTAGAATATCCTTTACCTTTTTCACTTCTTCGCTATCAGTTATGTCATTGTAGTGTTCATATTTATCTTCTTCGCCAACTCGCTTTTCAACACCAATCATATTTCCTTTATTCTCAATACCATTTGAACAACCTACTACTATAAGCAAAAATACTGAAATAAAAATGATCAATACTTTTTGCAATTTCAAAATTATCCCACCTTTTCAGTTTATAATTTATACGATAAAACATTAAAGTTAGTTCCTATTAATTCAAAAGAATTTTTCGACAAAAAATAAGCCATAGACCACACCTAAGTGCAATCCATGGCTCTAATCTATTTCCTATTCTCTATAATATACTTAATAACCTTTTTGCAAGTATCGTATGCATCTACGCCTATAATCTTTACTTTAATTAGATAAATTGAAATTTGTTTATAACAAATAACCTAATGCGATAAAGATATAGGCATATGCTATTTTTCTTTTTAGTTTCAAATACATTATTCCGCTCAAAATAGAAAATATCATACATGAAATTCCGTTCCAAGAATCTATCCCTCTAGAAATAAAATGTACAGCTCCCCATGTAAGGGCTAATACTATTCCACCAAAGGGAATCTGTGTTTTCTTTTTTAATAATGTTTCAAATGCTTTTTGTCCAAAAATAATTATAAGTAATACTAAGGCCACTTCAAAGACATAGTATACGTACTGAGTCAGAAATTGAATAGGCTCCTTTTTTTGAAATTCTCCAATTATTTTTAATGTATGCCAATCAATGAATGTAATTAGTTTACAACCACTAAAACATAAGAACGTTACTAACCATTCTCTTGGACATATCTTATCATCATTTTTTCTTTGTTCTGGATAGTTATAGACTTTTCGTGAAAAATAAACTATTACTACAATAGAAATAGCCCATAGCCCTGCTGTCAAAATAGAATGAATACTTTTTTCAATAACTGTATAATCACTAATAGAATTCTTAAACAGCATCTTTTCTATAACAAACAGTGAAAAAAGTTCTAGAAAAAAGCACATAAATGAAACCAGTGCCAGCCATAAGTAATTAGACCATTTTTCTTTATTCTTCAATATTATCACCTCGATAAAGTTCTATTTATATATTGGTTAAATAGAAAGTTAACTTAGAATATCTAACCATTGCAAATTTAACACGCTTCACTTTATCCAATAAACTTCCCAAACCTTGTAAATAACCTTATTTCACAACAAAATACAAAGTCGTCTTAATAGTCTTTAAGAAAAAATATCGAACATTACATGAATACGAAAGTTATCCTATATATCAAAAGCCACGTAAGATTAAACTTACGCCGCTTATAAGAACATTACGTATTAACCATAATACCGTAAATCTCTCTGATTTTTTACTAATATATAAGCTGTAATAAAGATAATTCATATTATAAGTATGTTTAATAAATTGTTG
>DFXM01000011.1:17189-87750 GCA_002381695.1 Clostridium sp. UBA4108
TATAATGTAGAAACTTTATTACAACTTATATAGTATAAAATATTATTTTTCTTTCTTGAAAATGAAAGATTTAGCACCATTATCATAAATGTTTTCTCTATAAAATATAAAACCACATTTTTTAGTGTAAAAGTGATGGTTTCTTTTTGAATATTCGGGAGTTTCAACAGTCCATTTTTTTGCATCTGCATATTTTTGTTCTATATCTTTCCATACCATAGCTCCCAAGTGCTTTTCTCTGTAATCCGGGTCAATAAATAACATTTCCAAAGTATATTCATTGTTCTGCATGATTTCAACAGTATAAGCACCAATAATATTATTCTTATAAATTATTTTATAATTTTCAAAGTTTTCATGTTCATTAAGTTTTTTAAGTAGACTGCCATCATTATATCCTGCAGGGCCGTCCTCTTTCAAGTCAGTATGCATTGACGTATCTTCATTAAATGCAGAAGTCATTATCCTTGTTAGTATCTCATAATCAACTGGATATATTTTTTCATATGCTATTTTATTACTCATCATAAATTCCACCTTTATTATAGTATTATTCTATTACAGAAATCGTCTTAATAGTCTCTAGGAATATTATACTAAATATTACATGAATATGAAATAGGAGATTAATCCTTATGCTGTCCCTATCCCCATTACCTAACTGACTCATGTTTAGAATGCTATGATCATTTCCTTCTATCATCATAAACAAATACGCAAAACCCATACCTTAGCGCAAATATCCTCAGTTCTTCGTAAAAGTACGTCCCCTAAAGCAAAAATTCCCCCAAACTCTAAGTCTGAGGGAACATGAGTAACTTTAAAAGCTTCTTGTAATACTTATATGCAGGTTTTAAATCCTGAAAAAACTTGAATTACAAATTTGGCATCAAAACTGGTGCGCAATATTTTTCCAGTGTTAATGCAGCTGCAAGAAGGCGCATCTCATCTGCACCATAAAGTATCATGCCACGAGGCATTCCATCATCGCCCATCCCAAGCCGTATTGCCAACGATGGCAGACCACAGAAATGCATAATGTTTGTTGGACCAGTCATCACACAAGCATCGAATCCACATAAGCTTTCAAGTATTTGAGTACGAAGCCTTACACGTTCACTTAACGCAGCTAAATACGTCATATTGTCAACTTTTCCAGAGGTATCATCCAAAGCACTGCGTAGGAACGAGTTCCCATATTTCATCATATGCTCAGGATTATTTTCATAAACATAGATAATTTCTTTAAGCGTACGATGCTTTGCATTTGAATTGGCGAGATAATCTTCCAAGTCATGTTGGAATTCAAAATGCATCACATCGCTCTGGCATAGTACATGTGCATGGGTGACTTCATCTATGTGAACGCCATCCTGCCGCAACCCATCAAACACACATTCATACCTTGCAAGTTGTGCTTGAGAAACTTGATCCTTATCAAAGTTATTTACAGCTACGCGCATACTTTTAGGTTCCTTTGAATTGATTGATGGTAATGGTTTTTCACGCATACATGAATAAATCAGTAGTGCATCTGCCATATCTCGAGTTATTGGCCCCGCACTGTCAAGTGTTCTAGCAAGAGGAAGAATACCTTGAAAAGATAAGGATCCGTGAGCTGGTTTCAATCCTGTCACGCCATTTTCCGTAGCACAACCTATAATGGAAAAAGAAGTATCAGTACCAATAGCGGCACTACAAAAACCTGCTGACATTGCGACAGCCGAACCAGAACTTGACCCACCAGGACTTTTCTCACGATTATAAGCATTTTTCACCTGACCACCACGTGAGCTATAACCACTAGGCATGTTGGCACTAGTATAGTTTGCAAATTCCGTCATATTGGTTTTACCGAGTATAATCGCACCATTTTGCCGTAAGTTTGATATAATTTGTGCGTCACATTGGGCTAAATTATCAGCAAGTGCAAGACTTCCTACTGTAGTATGGAGACCTGCTACATCTATGTTGTCCTTCACAAGTATGGGAAGTCCGTGTATCGGCCTGTTAAATGCTGATTTTTGATTATCCATCTGTCTTGCTATATTTAATGCACTTTCATTAATCTCAGCTACTGCGTTTAACCCATCCACCCCGTCATATTTTTCAATACGCTTAAGATAAGCACGTGTAATCTCCTCTATCCCTAAACGCTTTCCTCGTATCTCTCGAATAAGCTGGATGGCGGTCATAGAAAATACTTCATTCATAAGGTTTCATCTCCCAACATATCATCATTTTGATATACAGCTGAACTTATATAATGCTTTGTTAGCACTTATACTTCTTATCATCCTAGTAATTTTCCTTGTAGATAAGCCTTTATTTTTAATATTACTCAATACTTATTTCAAAATATTTTATTAAATTATAAGAGAATTTATAAATTCACTAAGGAAATCTGATGTGTCTTTAATTAAATTGAAATCTATTTGCTCAATAGTATCCATTTCAGTATGTGCTATATATTGACCATATACCCATTTTCCCTTATTTATTTAGAATTTTACTATAACAGGACATATCTTTGCCCAAACAATCTGCGTTTCCAACTCTTATAGAAGTAAATAATCCTTACTCAATCCCATTTTTTTGAATTATTAGATTACCTAGTGGTGTTGTTGACATAATCTTACCTCATTTAATTAATTTAGCTCATATGGAACTTTTTTTATTTTAATTTAAAATGTTTTTATAGTCTCTGTCTCCAATTGATTGAAATACTATCAACGTAAACACTCTTCAATGGTATATTATGTTAAAATTGTACTATATTATCTTTATAAAATCAAAATTCCTCTATCATCATATGCATTCCCATATCCCGACAGCATTATTTCGGTAATTTAGCACTTGTTGTTTTGCTATATAAAAAGCTTATTTGTATTGTGTAGTTTCACTATTAAAACTTATATATTTAAACCATTTTTATATAAATCATAAAAATGATGTGTTGGCCCATTACCTTTACCTATATTTAATGAATGCTCAATTGCTGTTGTAATATATTTTTTAGCCTGCTTTACAGCAATAGACATGGTCATACCTAGTGCAAGATTGGAAGTAATAGCCGAAGAGAAAGTACAACCTGTCCCATGAGTATTTTTTGTATTTATACGCTGGGTTTCAAAATAATAAAACTCTTTACCATCATATAGAATATCCAGTGCATCCCCAATAGCATGACCACCTTTGACAAGAACGTTTTTGCACCCCATATCATAAATAATCTTTGCCGCTGTTTTCATATCTTCTGCACTACTTATCTTAATATTTGATATCTTCTCAGCCTCTGGAATATTAGGCGTAAGTAAATCAGCATAGGGTAGTACAACCTTGATCAGCGTGTCTATGGAATTAGGATTCATAAGAGGGCAACCATTTTTCGCATACATGACAGGATCAATTACAACATTGTATGGTTTATATTGCTCCAGCTTTCTTGCTACTGCTTCCATGCAAGGTTGTGTAGACAGCATACCAATTTTCACAGCGTCAACCTCCATATCTTCAAATATGGCGTCAATCTGCCTCTCAATCATATCTGGGGTAACATCCTGTATATCGATGACACGGCTTGTATTCTCTGCTACCACTGAAACAATTACACTCATTCCAAACACCCCATGGGCAGAAAATGTCTTTAAATCAGCTTGTATTCCAGCACCTCCACTGCAATCTGATCCTGCAATACTAAGTACCTTTTTCATTGAAATTCCTCCTTTTTTCCTTTATGTATATATAATAAATTAGGGTACTTCTCTATACGGAGAAGCACCCTAATCATATACAAATTTTGTATGTGATTTGCTTCCCTACGTCAGTATTAGCCAACAGGTTCAAAGGGTCAGGTTTTACCTTCTCAACTACTTGTAGTCCCCCCGCAAATGTTAATTATATTCATTTTTATACTTAAGGCATCTTCAAAAAATACTTCCCATCTTTGATTTATTATTTATTTTCAGATGCCTAATAACCCTATGTTAAATAATAATAGGGTACTTCACTACACAGAGAAGCACCCTAATCATATACAAATTTCGTATGTGATTTGCTTCCCTACGTCGGTATTAACCAACAGGTTCAAAGGGTCAGGTTTTACCTTCTCAACTACTATGTAGTCCCCCCGCAAATATCAAGAATATTAATAATATTATTAACATTGATTATATCTCATAGTAACAATGTGGTCAAGTTACAAAAGAAGTTTTAGATATAAAATGAATCCTTATAAACCCTCGACTTCCCCTCTATCAGCATGGCACTTTCCCGCTGAACTATTACCCTCCAAGAATAGTAATGATGTGGTCAGGACCCAGTACTTCCTTGGCGAGAGTTGCCTTTCTTAAAAAGACTCATGGTTTTTTGAGTTTAAATCAGGTAATCTTTCAGAGAAACATGTTTAATTTTCATATCATTTTACGTCTCCTCTAATTTTAGACACGTTTTGATTCATAAGCTTTCTACCAATATTCTGATAAAGCCATTTCTTTAATGGGGACAATTCCTGACTATGCTTCCTGAAGAATTCATCCGGAGAGTTAAATGTTCCATAATCCTGACTGATTCCCTCCTTTTGTATATAGGTATGATTTTTATTCCAATGGATTTGTGGTTTTTTAAAATCATTAGTTGCTACACCGTATCCACAGAAGCTTCCATTACATTCAGAAAACTTTTCTTGGAGTTTGTTTAAATAAGGAACATCAAGTATGAATCCCTCTATATTTAACCAGTTTCCTTCAAAAAAAATCTCCACCCAACTATGGACAATATTTTGAGGAGCAACACTATACATTAAGCCTGTCATAGCGCCTTTCTGGAGAGTTTTGTCGATAGTAAACCCGTGAATTCGACATGGGATACCAACAGCTCTAAGCAGAGCCATAAATAAAGTACCTTTAGTATTACACTGCCCATAACCGTCTTCTAAAACTCTACTTGCTTTTATGGTGTCGTCAACATTATAGCCAAATTTTATTTCATCCCTAACAAAATTATATATCTCAAGTATCTTTTGAAACTCATCTTTATATTTCCATTTCCTGTTTTTAACTAACTGCTGTATCACATTACTGTCATAATCCAACATAGATGTGGCTTGTAAATACTCTTTCATAATATGACCTCCTTATATCTTGATAATCATATTATACAAATTTATTTATAGACTTACTTTCAAAAATCTGCTATCTGTGATAATATCCCTTGCTGACATACCGGTCATTTTTTTATTGATAAAAGCAAAATGTGACGATGAGTTAAATCCTGATGCTATTGCTGCATCTGTAATACTTTCACCGTCAAATATCTTTTGGTATACTCTTTGTAGTTTATGAAGAACAATATAGCTTTTCAGTGGAATACCAGTTTCTTCTTTGAAAAGATGTGAGAGCCTGCTTTCTGATATGGACATTGCTTTTGCGATATATTTCACCTGATGAAGTGTCTCATCGCAATCACAGGTATCTATCATTCTTAATAACATCTCTATTCTTTGATCAATTTCAATTGGTGTATAGTTATCGAAATAACTGACAACATTTTTTATTAACACCGAATAGTTGTGGCTTTTTTTATAATTAATTGCATTTAATAGATGCATTTGTAATTCGACTGCTCTATCCTCAGGAATAATATAATAGGGATTATCTTTTAGTAAGTATCTTCGCATAAATTTCCCTAATTGAGTTGTTGGATCTACTAACATTGTAAAATGAATTAAATTTTCAGAATAAAACTCATGCATTGTATTCACATTGACAGCTATGGCCCGGCAATTTATTCTTTGACCCTCTACGTTAATTATTAGTTTTTCATCAGCGCTAATAAATAGCTGTAACAGCCAATGCTTATGTAAGTCTGATTTTATACTATTTGTTATAGCACCGAAATTTTGTCCACACATAAAAATATCATTCATTTCCTCAACTCCTGTTCAAAAATCAGTGTCAGTAACCTTCATTTTCGGATTTCCGCATCCGCACTTTCACATCGCTAAATCTGCAAAACTCAACCCCATTACTCTATGATAAATACGCGAAATTACTGATTTTGCGCAAAGATGTACCCCCTTTAAGTAAGGGGGTTTGTAATTTTCTATTTTCAATTCTATCAGCAGGATTAAAAATTTCTATCTTAGAATCTATTTTCGAGCATCAAGAATAAACATAGATGCATCCTGGCCCATGAATATTTTACTTCCAGTATAAAAAGTTTTAGACTCAATATCCCTGTACCCAATTTTAGTCATAATATCAGCTAGCTTTACTTGATCAAATCCGTTATGAACCATATCTGAAACTATTTCTTCATTTTTATTAAAATCTACAATTAGTAAATGTCCTCCTGGATTTAGAACCTCATATAATCTTGATAGAACTAACTCAACATCTTTAATATGGAGTAGAACCTGAACCATAAAAATATAGTCAGTATTTAAATCCCATTGACCTTCCTTTTCAAAATCAAAGCATAATGTATCTGCATTCTGAACATTAAACTTAGAAATCTTTTGATTTACTTCATTAATCATGTTTTGTGATGTATCCAGAAAAACCATAGAATCAAAATCATTTAACAAGTTCATTCCTACAAGTCCAGTTCCACACCCAAAATCAATAGCCTTCTTACTTTTGGTGTCAACTAAATATTCGTGAATGGCATCTGATGATACCTTAGCAATTTGGATTCTTTCAGCAGTGTCATATCTATTAGCTATGATTTCAAACTTATCAGTATTTCCCATAATTACATCTCCAATCTACTTTTATAAAATCTAATGCCATCTTTATTATCTACTCAAGGATTTCCGTTCTTCAAGCAATTACAACAATATGACTAATCAAATATAACCTCCCATTTTTCATTCTTATGTGCATCAAAACACATTTGGATTTGATCATAAACATTTTTATTTTCATCTATGATAGGCAAATTATCAAGAGAAAAGAAATTACTTTCAGTTGTTTCATTATTTGATTGAAAACTACCACTTATTACAGAACAAAGAACAAACACTTTGCAAATTCCATAAGCAAATTTCGGAAAATTGTGTTTATTTCTATCCTGTATTGCAATAATCCTTAAAGGAATAATGTCTAAACCCGCTTCTTCTTTTACTTCTTTAATTGTATTCGAAGAGATTGACTCATTGTAATCAACCCAACCACCTGGGAGTGACCATTTATCTTGCTCTTTTACAAGCAAAATTTTGTTTTCGTTGAATATTGCCGCTCGTGTTTCTATTTTAGGTGTCTGATAGCCAGTTTCATTACAAAACAAATCTTTAACCTTTTCAATCGGAAATCCTGTTTTCATACTTACTATTTGTGCTGATATTTCCCTTACTCTCTCAAAACGCTCTTTATCAAACGGATCTTTTGTATATGTTAAACCATTTTGAGCTATTGATTGTAATTCCATTGCAAACTTTATTAATGCATCTAAATCATTCATAAATTAATAACTCCTTATATATCTAAATTTTTTGTACATTAACACCTTACACTTAATGGTATTTATTTTACTTCATGAAATCAAAAAACTACTGAATATGAGATGCAACACTTATAACTCATAACACACTCTAAAAACTCATCAATTCTGGTTTATAATCCTCAGGCAATTCTTCTTCACTTAAGAATTGGAAATTGTCATCATTTAGTATTGGGAAAAATGCTTCATAGGGAATTCTATCGAACTCACAGGCATAATCATTAGCTCCAAACCATTTTCCCTCTTTGCTACTTAAATTTAGTCCCCTAGCAAATTTTGTATGGTTTGAGCAATCATGAACTGCCAAATCCCACTGCTCTTCATCAGCTATTTTCATGAATTTAAAGGTTAATTCCCTGCTCCAGGTTGGAGATATATAGCCATGTCTTGAAATATACATGTTATCCTCAGAGTAGTTGTCTATGTTGTTCTCATTTAAGTGTAATTCTGCACAATTGATAAAATCCAGTTTTGTATCTAAAATAGCTTGCTTTTTCTTAAAAAATCCTTCAAAGAACTCAGGAGTCATTGGAGTTTCAATACCTACATTTTTAATATATTTTTTCGCAATTCCAATATTCTCAATAACTTTATCTGAACAATTAGAAGCACCAAGGTTAAAACGTATCTCATCAAGACCAGCTTCTCCTAGTGCCTTTAAAGTTTCCTCTGTAGCTAAAGTTCCATTGGTGTATAGATGTTGATGAATTCCTGCATCATTAAATTTCTTTATAACGGTATAGTATTTTTCAATTTCCATGAAGGGCTCTAAATAAACGTAGGAAATGCCTGTAGGTCTCTGGTGGATGGAAAGAAGTAAATCAATATCCTTCTCATAAAATTTAGTTCCCCCAATTTCCCACATACCTTCTCCAATGGGCGGAATATCGTCTAGTTGTCCATAATTATAACAGAACTTACACACTAAGTTACATTTGTTGGTTTTTCTAATTGCACTTAATCCAGTTCCTAAAAGACAAGAACGACATCCCTTTGAGAATTTATTTTCATTTCCCACAAAAAAAGTTCTATTTTCTAAAGTCTTTAAACCTTTAATTTCTGACATTAATTTATCATTTCTATCATCGATGACTGCCTCAATTTGTGCTAAGGTAGCATAAATGATTTCCTCATGTTTTACACTAAGCCCCTCATCCTCAGGTAATTGGGCAAAAAAATCAAACCATATCAAAGCATCACTCTTTGAAATTTTCATAATGTATCCTCCTCTTAATTAATCGTTAGTATAAAATTTTTTACACTATTTTTTACTTCTCTCTCATCTTTTCTGCGTATTCACTCTGCATAATTGACATATGAATGATATCATACCATTTTCCATGACGGAAGATACTTTCTCGTGATCTTCCTTCCTGTTGAAAGCCTAATTTCTCGTATAGCTTTATAGCTCTACTATTAAAGGAAAAAACTCTTAGCGATATTCTGTGTAAATTCATCTCTAAAAAGCCTAAATCAAGAAGCAATTTCATTGCCTCTGCTCCATAGCCCTTACCCCATGCCTCTTTATCTCCAATGTCAATAATAAATTCAGCATTACGATTTTTATAATCAATATTGATTAAAGAAGTAATTCCGATTGGTTTCTTAGATTCTTTCTCGACTATTATATAGCTCTTTGAAGATTGGGATCCTAAAATAACCTGATTGACAAATTCTTCTGTTTCTTCAATCTGATAAACATCTAAAAGCGGAGCAGTGGTCTGCATAACCTCTATATCATTTCTCCATTTATGATAGGTCTCTGTATCTTGTGCTGTCATTTTCCTTAAAATTATTCTCGTAGATTCAAATAACATAAAAACACTCCTTAATATTATATAATCGGGTGAAGTATATTTTCTAATGTAAAAATTAAAACATCAATCTGTTCATCTGCCTTTGTTATCTCTATCCCTGAATTAAGGGTATCTAGCATTAATCCATCAAAAAACGAAACCATATATAGAGCTATTGATTCGGATGATTTACAAGGATGAAATTCCTTTTTTTTAATTCCTTTTTCTATAAAATGCGTGATTGAAGATACCAATCTCTCATATCGCTTTATAACATAGGGATTTCTTGTTTTGTTTGACTCCCGATACTTTGTTAAAAAGAATTCTGTTTTGCAAAGTAAGAGTACATTATTGTCCGATTCAATATTTTGTTTTTGCAATCTAATCCAATCTATTAATTGTTTCCAAAAAGAGGATTGCTCCTCTCTTTCAAAATAAATAATATCCTTTTCATCTTCTAGCTTAAGAAGTTCCTCAAATACATGCTCAATATTATTGAAGTAAGAATACATAGCACCCCTTGAGATCCTTGCTTCAACTATAATATCCTGCATTGTCGCTTGAATATAACCTTTTTTTATAAACACTCTCTTTGCAGCTTCAAGTATTTCTTGTGTTTTACCCTTTTTATATTGATCATTTACCTTTGGAGACATATTACCTTCCCCCATAACTTTATAATTATATTTGCCCATTTCATATTCATAATTAAAATAGACACTGGTGTCGTTTTTAATTATAAACGACACCAGTGTCTATGTCAATACTACTTTAAAATGAGCTTTAGGGTTCCGATTTTTGCTGATTTTTTCCTTCAAGATCGCAATCTTTTGTGGCAAACTATTACTTTTTATTAGGAACCCTTTATATACATTTGAATTTACGGCTTATTTCATCATAAACCCTTCTGTTGACGGCAGACCATTCCAGACATACCCGTCGGAACGGTAGTATACTCTTCCTACAGAACCGTCTGTTTTTGTATAGTCTATAACAAAAACTTGTCCTGTTTCTATCAGCATCGGATAATCGTCATGAGGCAGTACATCACCTGTTTTCTTCTTATCCTTGAAATCGTCATAAGCATTTTCCAAGCGCCAAAATTCCCGGCATGCGTAATCTTTGAATCCTGTCAAATCTTGTTTTCCGAAATAGGACGCCTTGTAATCTTTTTTGTTCACTGTGATTGTATCCATTCTGAGCGGTTCAATCTCTTTCGCTAACCAAGCTAAGTCCTCCGAATAAATGGCGTCGCCGTAACGTTTCTTTAGTTGGTTTGCCATACATGGAACAGACTTAGTCATATAGTCCATATCGCCAAAATCCGTATGAGCTCCGCCGTAAATCCCCATAATGTTCTCGCCCTTTAGTTTGTCAAATTCGCGGATAAAGTTCTCCACCATCTTGTTTTCGCGGTATACATCATCAGAATGTTCGTAATAATACTTGCCTTGCTCAATGGCTTCTTGTGTCAATAAATATTGCTGGGAGCTTTTCAAATTATTTTCTTCAAGATACTTCGAAAATCGTGGTCCAGTAGTATCGTACTGGTGACCCACATCCGTACCATGAAAAATAGTTTCGGGGCACTGGCTTTTTATTTTCTTATAAAATTCCTTAGTATAAGGATTGTTTGATGCTGTACCTTCCCAATCCTTATATATTTCCTCCAGAATATCGTCGCTATCCGACTGCATCCACAAGTTTAAAAACTCTGCAGAATAGTAGGGAGACTCAATAAATAAATGCCGCATATTCTTGTTATTGTAGTATTCACGCCATAACGAGAATTCTTTTTCCAATATTTTTTCAACACCATGCTGTTCTCCATACAGGTAAATCTGCCCCGTTGATTGCTCTGGAAATTGCTCTGAAGGCGTGGCTGCATCAACCGTCGCGGTGCTGTTTGAACAGGCAACCAATGTTGACAGCATGATTAATGCGACGGCAAACATAAAGAATCTTGTCTTTTTCATAGGTTCACCTCATAATATAAATTATTTTTGTTGACTTAATTTATCTCAAAAATAGCGATATGTTAGCATAAGAATGCTGAGAATCAAATTCACTAATTACTAACTTTTCAAAAATACAAACATTTTTTTACAAATATAGATAATATTCTATATCCACTATAACATCCAAGTCATCTTCTTACAATAAAATTAGGTGATTTTATCAAATAAAAAGAGCGTCTAGGACACGTTAAATTAATGAATCTTCTTTAGATAGTACTTCTTCGCTATGTGCTCCTAAACCAGACATTGCACTATATATGGAATATAAGGAGAAAAGAAAACTGGAATTAGAAGATTCTAAGACTAATTATTAAAAATAGACTGCATATTTTTTCTTACTGCTTTTAGCAGTTCTTTTGGCAGTTTTTCCACTTGTTCACCAATACTTACTCCGTGTGGTTGTTTGTATCCTTCATTCCATACGAAGTTAAAGATTTTTTCATTTGTTTCGCTATTTTTTCCTATTTCAAAAGCATAGACTTCAACATTTTTAGATAATAATTCTTGTACAGCTTCTTTTGATGATCCTGAAAAACTTGATGCACCATCTGTAACTTCAAAGACTATCTTTATTTGTTTTCCCTTTCTAAGTTCACTTTCCTGTAGGGACGTAATTCTATTAGATATTTCCCTAAGGCAGCTTGCATCATCTGTTGCTCCATCTGTTGCATTTAGCTTTACGATTGAGCGAATTATATCGCTTTTCTCTTTTTCTTTCACATTTTTATGGTTAAATTCTTTAACATTATAATACTTACTGCCAAAAAACCAAGTTTCACTTACAACTTCTACCTTTTGATTCAATTGCTCTGCATTACTTTTCAAATATCTATTAAAATCATCTATGGATAACAAGGTCACTGCCAAAGCTTTTCTTGCCGCCTCAATTTTTGACGGATTCATTGATCCTGAGTTATCTATCACAAAAGAAATCTCTATTCTTTCAGGTAGTATATCTGCCCTAGTCTCTAATAAGTATCTATTGAAAATCGGAAGATTTTTATAATTTCCCTTTTTTTCAGCTTCTACAAAATCTGGATAAAAATTAGTAAAACTATCCACATCTAGCTTTCCTTTTATTTGACCATCTTTTTTTACACTTACTTCTTTTTTTGCGTCTCCTATTAACTTTTTCCAAAATTGACGCATTTGTTCTCTTTCCAATTTCATTTTATTTGAATAAAATTCAAACAATTGTTGATCTGATTGACTAATCCCATAGGCCTCTAAATCTGCCTTGCCTTGCATGGCATTTTCTATACTCGTACTTATTTGGTCTTGTTGATCCATCATTTCTTCTAAAATCTTTTCCACTTCTTCTTGAGTAGATTCTAGTGAATCGGGTATCTCATCTGTCTTTGACTGTTCAAAAGGATTTTCACTTCCTTTAACCTGCTCTTCTTTCTGTTCTTTTGATTTATAAAACATCATTTCATCAATTTCTTGTTTCCATAATTGCTGAAAAGTTGGATAGATGAAAGAACCAATGAATGGATCTCTCTCTATAATTCCTTGATTATTATTTATCTGTCTAATTAATTCATAATGGATAAAATCAAAAAAAGGCTGATTAAAAATTTTTCTATCGAATGGATTTTCAGCACATTCTTCAATTTTAGGCTCTATCTTATATAATTCAATAATAAAAAAGCTATTTGCAAAAGCTCTATGTCTAGGCATTTGAGAAATTGACTCAATGGTCTTACCTGTTTTTTTCATATATGAAACAATTTTTCTAAAGTTTTCTTCATCCCTATATATAGGACACATCTGCAAAACTCTTAGAAATGATGTCTGCTTATCCAATAAATGCAGCAAATCAAAAATTTCTTTTCTCACATAATTAGAAATAACTTTAGGCCTATATGCACAGTCATTTTCTAGTCCTTCTTTTTTTATCCTAGCCACAATATAGCTTGTCATGTGATCAATTTCTTTCTGCCAATGTTTTTTTCTATTCAGATATTTTTTAGTTTGCTTTTTCCAATCAGGATATAAGGCTAGCTCATAATAGATATGCCACATAATTTGATTGTCATCTAAATTTCTATCTAGAAAACTTTCCAAGGGTAAGTACAAAGCCCCTTTGGAAGAGTCTAATAGAAATCTTTGTAGTTTTGAATCAGGAATATACATCAAGCTAGAATCTCCTGTAAATGTGGCTAATGAGCGTTGTTCTTTTTGTAGAAATTCTTCGCAATGTTTTTTAGATTCTTCAATTAGTGTTTGTTCATCAAAGTCAAACATACCCATCCCTCCTATTAATACAGTGGCAGATTCCACAAGTCTTTTGGTGTATCAATCCGATTAATGTGCAGCAGATTTAATTTACCTTCTATATCCATCAGCAGATATTTTGAAACATCTAATTTAAGGACATTAGTAAAAAATATATCTTTAATGGTTGTATCTTCATTTAGATACCAACTTCCAAAATTTTCTTCAAGCAAGTATATGATTCCATCTTCACTTAAAACTATAGCTGTGCCACTTTTAGATTGAACATGAAACAAATTACCTTTGAAATCATTCAATTCTATATTTATAACTTTTGAATCTTCATATAAAGGAAATATCTTAAGATGCCCGTTATTGCCTGCCACTATAAGGGAATTCTTATTACCATTTTCATCCTCTAAACATCTAATTTCCCTTATTTCATCATTTAGAAAATTAATTTTTTCTGTAATAGTAAGTTGTCTGTTCTCATATTTGATAAAATATAAATTTCCCATCTTTGTTCCAACTACAAAATAATCATCATTTATTTTTTCTAGTGCAGTCCAATTTGGAATAGTGCAATACATATCTTTATGAAAAACCAAACGGTATTCATCATTTTCTTTTATTATTTCAAATAAATTTAGCTTTTCATCTCCATTTTCCACTACAAATAAACCATCTCTAATTGCTAAACATCTTCCAAATCCATTAAAATCATGATTTGCTTTAACCCTTTTAACTTTAATCTCCCCATTGACATTAGGCAGCTTATGAAAATTATCGCTTGAAAGTAGATAGCATCCCCCTCTTACTCCCAAAAGTAAAATTTCTTTGTCATTCAATTTATATATAAATGAAATTGTCTCTTTTATTTCTTTAATAGGAGGACTCCACTCTCCTTCAATTTGATTATAATCAGAAAAATCATCTGCAATGTCTATATAAAAAAATTGAACTTTTCTATCTATACTACTTGTAATAAAAAGATTTTTATTAATCCTCAATGTAGTTTGTAAAAAACTTTCAAAACTAAAAGCTCCCAATTGCTTTATCGGATTTATCCTCATTGAAGTCTTTTGGATATCATTTGCATAAACTCGGTAATAGGGAATTAAATCAGTCAATAACTCTTCTTCTATTTTTAAAAGTTTGTTTAATTGCTCTTTAAAACCTTCATCTAAAATTCCATTTGATTGGCATTCATTCAGTTTTTCTCTTAGCTCTTTAATTTGACTCTTAAAATCCTTGACCTCTACCGACAAATTCATTTTCATTTTTCTTCTCCATTAGCTTCTAAGTATTCAAGTAAATCTTTTGAATGCTCTAAATGAGATAATTGTTGGTCTAGTTTTTGATATTCTTTTGCATCAATTTGCGATGAATCATCAATATCAGCTTCAAAAGTTTCTTTTAGTCCTTTTGGCAAAGTTTTTCTTGGAGTTCCTTTCCCAAATATCAGATGAACTACATCTAAATAGCTTAAAGTTTCTGTTAATGGGCGAACATAGTGATATGGACGGGTACGAATTTCATCATAGGTTGTGGTTGCTTCCCCTATGCCTTTTATCTCAATATTCCATCCTTCTCCCATAGGGAAAAATCCAAACCGCACTGCTTGCGAGAGAATATAGTTTTGGTCGTCAGGATAAGTGATCGAACTAATAAAACCATCCCACAAGGCTTTACTTAAGTCTTTTTCTTCCCCTCCATTCCAATTATTTAAAACATGCAAAATATTACGAATTGATAATACAGACTCCCTCAGTTCTAGTTCATCCATTCCGCAATCTTTTTGGGCTTCATCATCTTTCCATTTACCCATAAAAACATTTTGAGTAACTCTGCACAATTGAGAAAATCTAAACAATTCTTCTAATGTTCTTTTAGAATTAGGAAGATGGATATTTCCATTTTTATCAGCTAATCGTGCTATTATTATTCTAAAAAGTTCATTTCTTTCTGGGAACTCTTGGTCTTCTAAAGAACCAATTGTCTTTTGAGGTACATAATTATATTCAATGGTTACGAAACGTGATTTAAATGCTGGATTTAACTCGTTGGTTCCTTCATAATTAACCATTTGACTTGACAGGTTTCCTGTACCAATAAATCCAAATCCAGGCTTAATCAAAACAGGACCAACTCCTGTGACATAAGCTGTATCTCCCGCATGACGTTGCAGTATATCATTTAAAGCAATTAAGTTTTGCATGGCAATTGTATTTAATTCGTCTACGATTACAGGGCGACCTTCTTTTACTGCAATCAAAATTTCTCTTTCTATTTTTTTGATTTCAGTACCAAAAGCACTATTACTTGCTACCAATAAATCAGAAAAGCTTTTCCATATTTGAATCTTAAGCTGTAACTGCTCTTCATCAGTCATCTTCTCGAGTCTAGTTCTGTGCTCATCCATCCACTCATAAAAATCTCCTATAATCATGTTCAGATAATCCGCAAAAGATCCTTTGGAGAAACTGTGTTTGAGGGATAAAGTTTTCTCTACAAACATATCTTCATAAGTTAAATTGTGGGAGCCAGATATAAACAGCGGCTGTAAAGATTCTATTTCCTCTTTACTTCCATTAGTTAATATATTTTTATAGTGAAGCTTTCTTTCTTCATTAAATTCTCCAAATTTTTCAATAGCATCACTTTCTGTAGCATTTGGATTTCTAGAAAACCAATCCTCCATTTTATCTTCTAATTCTCTTTGTATTCTATTTTGAATAGTAAAATCTAGGGCTGCTTCAGTTGCTAATTGTGTTTTACCGCTTCCTAAATGTCCTACAATATATACAGGAACACCTAAATTCAACGAATCTATTACTTTTTGTTTTGCTTTAACTACATAAGGTACAGTTACCAAACGCTGCTGATGTTGGGTTTCTATATCGCTTATCAATTGACGTTTATAATAAAATTCCCATGCTTCCGGAGAGTTTTCTAGAATTGTCTCTAATTCTTTTTCTAATTTTTTTATGCAATCAACTCGATATCTTGTAGCTGAATTACTGCCATAATGACTGTAATTATTACTTTCGCTATTGACTCTCCTTTCCCAACGAAGGAAAAATTTTTCATATTCAATTGAGTTTTCAATTTCTTGTATCTTTTTACCCTTGTTTTCTGTTTCTTCTTCCACATAAGCTTTATATTTTTCGTAATAAACATTATTTTTTTTAGAATCTAGAGAAATTTCATAATTCCTTTCTTCAAATTTTCGAAAAGCCTTAAAAAACGCCCTTTGTTCTTCTATTTTTTTATTATTCTCGCATTCTGATGATTTTAAGGCTTCTTTGCGTAAATCATCTTCATACCAACTTTGCATTTCTCCTATAGTAGGAATATAAGCTTGCTTAAGATTTATTTGCTTTTTCACAGAAGTTTATCTCCTTTGCATGATGTTCTAGGCATTTGAAAATAAATAATAACTACATATAAATTAAAATCCCGATTTTTAAAAAATTCGGGATTTTAATCAAATTATCTAATTGTAAATGTCATTAAACAATTCCATATTCTTTTAATAATTTTTCAATGTCTGTTCCTGCTACTTGTTTTAAAATTTTACGTTTAGTCATTGGTGGTAAATCAAGTTTTGGTTTTTCTCCATCTAATAGACATACACCTGCATTTAATAAATAGCGGATATCATATCTTGAACCAAATACCTCAGGAACTCCTTTTTCAACTCCAGTTAAAACATATACTGCTTCCATAGCTGTACGTCCTGAGTATTCTATAGTAAATACAGTATCACGGCCTGGATCATCTAATGTTTCAGCAAATTGTCCAAGGAAAGCAAAGTTTACTCCATTCTTTGGTACAACATATGGACGATCTCCAGCTGCACGAGGCATAAATTGAGATGTAATATATGGCATCATAACAGGAACTGCACTACATGATCCTGCTAATTCTTCAATTTTATCTGTAGGAACACCTATATGATATAACCATTCTTTTGTAATTTCCTTACCAGTACAATCTCTCATAGGTTTTTTAATATAATCTCCAGGAACATCAGAGAATAAACCATATACCCAAACTACAACATCTTTTTCTGGTTGTCCATAATATTGTTCTTGACGGTTTATTGTCCAACTCATCAACCATGAAGAATCAAGAGCTGAAACTATCCCACCTGTTACAGTACGTCCGCCATATGGTGAACGTTTTGTGATTTTTTCAATGTATTCAGGAACACGTTCATCATGACAAGTTACTGTACAAGATTCCCAATTTGATTTTTCTGTATCTGTACAGAATTTATCTGGTCTTCCAAATTCATCTGATTGAGCTGCTATATTTCTCCATAACTTCCAACATCCTTCTGGTTCTCTATTAAATGGTGCAGGAGTATTGTCATCACCATACCCTGAACCTTCAGTCATAGAACCGTTAGTAATAAATACTAAGTCGTTTTCTGTTAAATCAATAGAAATATCTTTTCCAGTTTTATCTGTCGCAACTATTTTCTTTGCAACCTTTTTATCATCTGAAATTGAGAATTCAACATTATCAACATTAACTCCATATTCAAATTTAGCACCATGGTCTTGTAAATATTTAACCATAGGTTTTACAAATGAAGTATATTGGTCATGTTTTGAAAATTGTAGAGCTGAAAGAGTTGGTAATCCCCCAACATGGTGGATAAAACGATTCATATATAATTTCATCTCTAAAGCACTATGCCAGTTCTCAAACGCAAACATTGTTCTCCAGTATGTCCAGAAATCAGTGTTTAAAAGTTCTTCTGAAAAAATATCTTCAATAGTTTTATCTTCAAGTTCTTCATCTTGCATATTTACAAAAGCAGCTAATTCTTTTGCTAAGTCTTGACCCAAATTGAATTTTCCATTGTCATAACGTTCACCTTGGTTTTTAGTAATACGACAATTACTAAAGTTTGGATCATCGTAGTTTGTATAATAAAAATGATCTAAAACAGTCATATTAGGATCTTCTGTAGATGGTAATGAGCTAAACAAGCTCCATAAAACTTCAAAACAATGACCCATTTCACGTCCGCCACGTGCTACATATCCCGCATTCTGACGAACTTGACCGTCTAAAGATCCACCAGGAATATCTAATTGTTCTAAGAAGGTAATCTTGCTACCATCCATATGAGCATCACGAATTAAAAAACAACCAGCAGCCAAAGCACCAATTCCTGTACCAATTAAATAAGCTTTTTTATCTTCAATTCCTTTAGGCTTTCTTGCATTTACTAAAGAATGATAAGTTCCATTTGTAAGCGTAAGTCTATCATCATGTGTTTTTAATTTCATTATTATCTCCCTCTTTCTTAATTTTTTAATAGTTTTCTGAATCCTACTATTATATTTAGAGTCTTTCTATGTCCACTCTATTAGTATGCCTACGTGATGTAATAAATGATAAGTCCTTCTTTAACTCTGTGGATACTTATTATCTGTAAGATCTCTATAAATCTATGATATAGTTTTTTTATACCCTTTTCATTAGATAAATAAACTGCGGTGTTCGAAATTCGAACACCGCAGTTTATTTATCTAATTTTTAGGCATTGAGGTCAAAATGTCTAGTAAAAAGAAATCTCCTATTACTTTTTACTAGGTATCATTTAAACCAGCACTTCGCTTAAGGGACAATTCGATGTTTCCATCGAAGAGATACCCGATTCGTTTAATGATAGTATCAGGGTCCTCCTTCATTCCGGCAGCAATCCAGCGTAGTACCATTTCAGTGAGGGCACATTGATAAAAGGAGGCAATCAGTTTTTTATCTCCTGAAGATGCTGAGATACCATCTCTTACTCTTTCAACATACCGAATCATAACATTTCCTGCTACATTGTATATATAGTTCACTAATTCTTCCCTCTGCATGGAATTATATACATGATAAATGGCTGTTTTGTTTTCTAAAGCAAATTTAGCAGCCACAATAAAACTCTCCTCCCAGGAAAGTGTATCATTATATTCATCAATGACTGTCTGAAGTTCTGTTTGGAAGATCTCTGACAGAAGTGCATATACATCTGTGTAGTAATAATAAAAAGTATTTCTGTTGATCTCACATGCTTTAGCAATATCCTTAACTGTGATTTTGCTAATTGGACGCTCATTCAGCATCTTTATGAATACCTCACGAATCATTTTTCTGGTATATTGCTGTGCCAAGTCGCCACCTCCTTAATGCTTTATCTATATTGAAAATTATAACATAGGGTAAGTTATTTTTAAATAATCCATCATCATAATCAATGTCACCAGATAGAATGAGATTTCATTCCAGATCTAATACTTACCTTGTAAAAAATCATCCGCTATGTCAGCAATTGCTTCTGACTGTCTCCAATGTAAATAATGCTCACCTTTCAAATACACTATCTTTTGAATATCAGGATTTGAGATTACTTCTTCATGTAATCCGTCCCAGGTTGCATTATATCCTTGCTTTGCTAATTCCTCTCTATATACCTTGCATGAATCATCACTTAATAAGAACAGTACAGGTATGTTATCAGGATATTTAACATCATAAAGTGCTTTACAATTCTCCATAAAAAGCCTGTTTTCACTAAGCTGTGCTTTTGTAATGGATTTTCTATTAAATAAAGCGGAGACATTTTTCATATCTTCTTTAGAATAATTTCCACTTGATTCCATATCTTGAAGATAATCTACTCCTGAGAGATACGATAGTCGTGTAAGGCCTGTTAAATCCATAAATCTTCCCAGATAATATAATCCGTTTGAAATTGCAAAGTCACTTTGATACTTTGCCTGATTTGGTATAGAAGAATCTATACCAATCATGGCTTCTACTTCTTCTGGATAATTTTTCATATATTGCAGGCAGTATATTCCTGAAATTGAATGAGGTGCTAATATATAAGGTGGTTCAATTTTTAATTGACGTAATGTACCTCTTATTTCTTCTACAATAGCCTCATTCGTTCGCTCTTTATTTGAATCATCACTTAAACCATATCCTGCATATTCCAATGTTACCACCTTATAATGTTTACTTAAATTATCAGCAAGCGGCTTAAAATCAATTATTGGACTGGCTGTTCCCATTCCACTAAGTAATACTATAGTTTTTTTGCCCTCACCAGTAACTGACACCCTTATATTTGTGCCATTAACATTCACATCTGTGCCCACACGGCTTAATCCTTTATCCTCTTGCATGCAAACAACCTTATTCCAAATTGTAGTACCAAGCAAGAAGATCAGCAAAAGTCCTAGTAATACTAACAATACTTTCTTTAATATTTTTACTATTTTTTTTAATTTATCCCTCATCCTATTTTCGGAAAAGTAATCATTCAATTATTTATTATTCTTTCATTAGGGGAATCTGAATTATTATCTTTGCTCCTCTGGTCAATTCATCATTTGCAAGCTGCATTGCTCCATTATGCTGTTTTATAATTGAATCTGCAATGTATAATCCTAAACCATAATGATTCTTTCTGCCTCTGCTGGTGTCATCCATGTAGAATTGTTCCGCACCATGCTTTATAGCATTTGGACTAAAACCACAGCCAGAATCTGTAATACAAATAACTGCTTTACTTTCTTCAAAAGTAAGAATTATGTTTATAGTACCTTTTTGCGGAGTATAATCCAGCGCATTTGATATCAAGTTATTAAACACTCGTTTTAATAGATTTAAGTCTGCTGAAATGAAAATATTCTCTTTTTCATTTTCAGTGAAAATTGTAATTTCTTTTTCATCCGCTATCCGTGTTAACATTGTAACCGCTTCATCAAGCATTTCATTAAGATTAATTTTCTCCTTATTTACAACATAGCCTCTATTCGCATGCGTCATCTCCAGAAGCTGAGTCAGATACATCTCTATCTGTTCTAGACTGACCTTCGCATCTTCAACATAATCTTTAATAACATGGTCTAATTTACTAACCTGTAGTAAATCTATGTTACCTTTCAAAACTGTAATTGGTGTCTTAAAATCATGTGCAAGAGCCGAAATCTGCTCTTTACGATTTTGTTCCAAACGCCACTGTGTTTCCAGAGCCTCTTTCAATGCCAGACGCATATCATCCATGCTATCTAGTATCTGATCGATTTCTTTAACTCCACTAGAGTTGATATCAAAATCTAAATCATTAGCTTTAATTTTTTCTGTTGCTTCTAAAATGGATTGACCTCTTTTTCTCAATTTTCTGGCCGTCAAAAATGCAATTAGAAATGTTAGAACTATTACAAAGCATAGGTATCCAATCACAATTGCTAGCTCAATATTAACTAATACTTCACTTGTAAAAAGTTGTTTTTCCGCGACAATAATCAGAAATATGAGTATGCACAGTGCTAACCCTAAAATACCAAATCCAATACCATACACTGCTTTCATTACAATAGACATGAGCGTTGTCTGGCGTCTCTTTCTATTCTTTATATTTCCCACTTATATCCAATCCCCCAGACTGTCTGTATTGCCGAAACTCCGGCATCATCCAGCTTAATCCTAATATTCTTGATATGGGTTACAATTGTATTGTCATTACTTTCTCCATCATATCCGAATACAGCTTCATATATCTGTTCTCTCGAAAATACCTGTCCTCTGTGTCTTGCAAGATATTCGCATATCTGGTATTCACCTTTCGTCAGATTTATACTGTCATTTCTGACCATTAGTTTCATTCCCTGTAAATCAAATTGAATATCTCCTGACTGCAGTAATGCACGGTGCTCACGACTTTCTCTTCTTAGATGGGCGCTTACCCTTGCTTTCAGTTCTTCCATGCCAAAGGGCTTTTTGATATAGTCATCCGCACCTAGGCCAAATCCATATACAATGTCTACTTCCTCCGTCTTAGCAGTAATAAACATAATCGGGCAATCCACCTTGTCACGAATTCTCCTGCAAGCATCAAAGCCATCTGTTCCCGGCATCATTACATCCAGCAGAATCATATTAAACCATGGTAGTTTATTCTCTTCGACCTCATCAAAGCTCAAGCATGACGTCACCGTATGACCATCCTGAATCAGGATATTCCTTATTAACTTAAGAATTCTTTCTTCATCATCGACAACAAGTATCTTAGCCATATATTCCATATTCCCCCTATATTACCTTTCCTTTGCTCCTTTCAAAGAGCATCTTATAAAATCTTTCTGAAGATTTTATAAAGATTTTTAAATTAAAAATAGATATACTTTTTTAAATACAATTGGGTAAGAAATGTCGATAACCCCTTGATTCTACTGACTTTTCCTAATTAGATTTGCATAAAAGCACCACCGTCTCAGTATGACTTGTCTGAGAAAACATATCTACTGGTTGTACTTATAGTGTTTTGCATCCTAAGTCATTTAATATTCTTAAATCTCTTGCAAGGGTTGCTGGGTCACAAGATACGTGGACTATTTTTTGTGGGGACATTTTTGCTATTGCATGGAGTAATGATTCTTCGCAGCCTTTTATTGGTGGGTTTAGTTCTATAATCTAAATTTACTTAAGATATAATTATGAACCGTCCCTTATATACTGTTTGGAAGATCTCTGACAGAAGTGCATATACATCTGTGTAGTAATAATAAAAAGTATTTCTGTTGATCTCACATGCTGTAGCAATATACTTAACTGTGATTTTGCTAATTGGACGCTCATTCAGCATCTTTATAAATACCTCACGAATCATTTTTCTGGTATATTGCTTAGCCAAGTGGCCACCTCTTTAACGCTTTATCTATATTGAAAATTATAACATAGGGTAAGTTATTTTAAAATAATCCATCATATTTAGCATCTGACGAAAAAGATGAGTATACAATAATAATGTTAACAGATACTCTTGAAACAACCGTATTTTGAGCTAATATATAAATTATACTAATATTTACCGAATATAAATGTTAAAATCACTAATTTCTTGTAACGAAATTACTAAAATAACGACCCTTGATGAGAATATAGAAATCAGTACATGCTCTACAGAAGAATTAATTATTTCATCAGAAAGCAAGAAAGAAATTTATAAACTGATACAATCCCTAGATGCTACTACTAGGGAAGTTATGTACCTTAGATTTACAGGAGACTTGAGCTTTAGAGAGATTGGAGAAATACTTAACAAAACGGAAAATTGGGCTAGAGTTACTTTTTTTAGGGGAAAATCAAAAATTATAAGGAGGATGCAAAATGAATAGTGATTTATCATGTAGCATAATAAAAGATTTATTACCTATATATTTTGATGGAATTGCAAGTGAAAAAACTAATATATATGTAAAAGAACATTTAAGCCAATGTAGCTCTTGCCAAAGTGAATATAAAAAACTTTATGAAATTGGAGAAAAAAACGGACAAACGATTAAAAATGAAGCCATCTCTATAAAAATATTAAAAAGGAAGTTAATTTTTGGCTTAATTACAGTTATTGTGCTTGGAGCCCTTTTAATAGGCATAGCTGTGTTTTCAGATTCTTACAGATCAATGCGTAGCTATTCAATATTAGAAACAATATCAATATTACCCCTCTATATATGCCTATACTTCTTACCTCTATTTGGAATATTCGTAGCTATCCTCTGGAGAAAGACTATTTCTGAAAAAGAAAATGCATTTTGGCCTAATGTTGTTGTCTCATTTCTGGTAATATGGCTTATATTTCAAATACTCTTCTTATTATGGCGTTTTTTCTTAATAATAAGAATTTTTCTCTAGGTAAGGGGGGAGTTACAGTTATGAAAGAAAATCTATCTTGTGAAATTATTCAAGATTTGTTACCAAATTATATTGAAGGTATGCTTAGCAATGAAAGTGAAAAATTGGTTAGTGAGCATGTTGATAAATGTGTTTATTGTAAAAAAGAGTTGAAAAATATGAATACATTAATTGAAATTAATCCTATTGAAGAAAGAAATGTAGATTATCTAAAAGGAATACATAAGAAGTGTAGAAATATTTTGCTGTACTGCATTATTCTTAGCGTTATTGCGTTTTTAATTTGTGTATTTTATACTGAAAAAAATACTGATGAAGCTTTATGGACACTGATATTATACTTTTTTGTTTTGATAGTTATGATTATGAAATATGGATTCCCTTTGTTTTTTGCAATAGCAAGTTTTTATTTGTACAAAAAAACAAATAATAAATGGATTCTGGTTATTTCCTTTATATGTATTTTCTTATTTTTCTGTTCAATACTTTCTGTAGTAAAAAATGCACTTATTTACGGGCCTTGAAAAATCGCCTGTTTTAGCTTGCTTTTTTCTTATTCATCTAATGTTTTTATCAAGGAGTATTTTGAATATCACTTTTCAAGTACAAAAATCTCCACCGTATTTCTATATCGGCTCAAGGATAATAATTCACTTTTATATTAATTTATGATATAGTAAATACGGTTTAAGCCGTATAGATATAAACAATTATTTATTATATAAATCAGAATTTATAGGGAGGAATGAATATGGAAGCAAGAAAATTATTGGATGCATTATTGGTCGCTGAAAAGCTGAAAGATACAACTCGCCATTGCTATACTTCCGAAGGCAGACACGAGAGTGTTGCAGAACATAGTTGGATGATGACATTGATGGCTTTCTTTATGAGGGATGAGTTCCCCGAAGCTGATATGGATAAGGTTATCAGAATGTGCATTATTCACGACTTAGGAGAATGTTTTACTGGAGATATTCCTACTTTTGAAAAGAACCAAGCCCACGAGCAAACCGAAGAAAACCTTCTGTATAGTTGGGTTCGTTCCTTATCGAAGGAATATGCAGTAGAAATGCGAGAACTTTATGAGGAAATGGCAGAGCGTAAAACAGCTGAAGCTCAAATTTATAAAGCCATTGATGGCCTTGAAGCGTTGATTCAGCACAATTTCTCTGACTTGTCTACTTGGATTCCGAAAGAATTCGAACTCAATTTAACCTACGCAGATGATAAAGTTGCGTTCTCCGATTATTTGAAATCTTTAAGACAAGCTATTCGTGAAGATACCATTAAAAAGATTGATGAAGCAAAGTAAAACTCTGCGATAAATATCAGTTTTCTGTTTCTTTGTAAATTTATAATTTCCTATAGAATAAGAGCTGATACTTTGTTGGTATCTGCTCTCTTCTATAGGGTTACACAATATTTTTCTTCTAAATTAATTGGGTTATAGGATTTCTTATTTATCTCCAAATATAAGACATTGTGAGAATAATTTTTCGTACCCCTCTGAGGCTCCAAGTTCCATGTATTCCATTTCACCTGCTAAGTCCTCTATTTCTTTCTTAACTTCAACAGACATAAGTGCCATATATGCTCCAGTTTTAGAAGAATTCCCTACATATACTAGTTTATCCTTTACCTCTTCTGGCAAAATTCCTGTTCCTACAAGGCTATCTGCTGGTAGGTGAGCCCCAAATTGTCCAGCTATCATCACCTTATCTAATTCACTCATATCAAGTCTAGCCTGTTTTAACAAGGCGTAAAACCCTGAAAGAAGAGCTCCTTTTGCTAATTGTACCTGACGAACATCCCCTTGAGTTATCAATAGCTGTTCTGGAGTACTTTTTAAAAGAAATTCTCTTTTTTTCCCATTCAATTGTATCATGGGATAGCGATAATCAGATTCTTCTAGCTTTTCTTTTTTTATAAATGCTCCATCCTTTTTTACAATTCCTGTTCTAAGAAGTTCTTTCACTGCTGCTAGTATCCCACTTCCACATATACCTATAGGATCTTCCTCTCCTATAACCTTAAGGTCTATTCCATTTTCAGTGATCACTACATCTTCAACAGCACCCTCTGCTGCTCTCATCCCTGAACTTATATTCATTCCTTCTAGTGCTGGTCCTGCTGCACAAGAACAGGAAAGTAATCTTCCCCTCTTAGACAAAACTATCTCTCCATTGGTTCCAATATCTATAAATAGTATATTTTCATCAGATTTATGCAATTCACAAACATAGGCGCCTGCAACTATATCAGCTCCAATGTAAGAGGATACAGAAGGAAGGCAATAAACTCTTGCACACTTAGCAGCCTTTATACCAATGTCACTTGCTGATATATTTTTTGCCTTTGTAAATACGGGAGCATATGGAGACTTTCCAATTGATGTTGCATCAATCCCTAAAAGAAAATGTAACATGGTACAGTTTGCCGCAATAGAAATTTCATAAATACTTTCTTTTTTTACTTTTCCCTCACTACATAACTCTTCAATCATCTCATTAATAGCATCTACAATAGTTTTCTGTAATTCTTCTTTTGAACTCTCTGGATGCTCTAATTCATAGGTTATTCTAGTTAAAACATCTAACCCAAACTTCTTTTGGGGATTAATTCTTGAAGCTGTAGCTAATTCCTCACCATTGTTCATATCAATTAATGCTGCAATCACCGTTGTAGTTCCAATATCAATGGCAACGCCATAAAGAAACTCAGTAGTATCCCCTGCTTCAAGGGCAATTAACTCACTGTGATTAAATACTCCAGTTACAGCTCCATAGCTGCTTTCATAATCTCTTAGTAACTTCCAGCTGACCTTTTTAGACCCAAGGGCCTCACATAAAGAATCTTCAAAAGGACTTTGAGTTTCTAACGTAGGCATTTTTATTTCAAAGTTTTTTTTACAAAGGGCAGGATTAAACTTAAATTCAGGTACATATCCAGTAGTAAGTATTTTATGCTTTCTTTCTTTTTGCAGAATTTCAATTGTAATATCTTCTTCTGGTACTACCAAGCAGGAAAGTCTTATGCCTGTGTCTATTTCATCTTCTTTCAATAGTTTTCTTTCCGTTTGCGAAAGAGGAGGAAGATTTCCTTCCAACACTCTTACCTTACATTTCCCACAAGAACCATTCCCATTACAAGGATTGTCTACAAAAATATCATTTTCTAATAAAAGCTGTAGTAAGTTTTTCTTTGGAACATACTCAAAATGCTTACCTAACTGCTTAATAAAAATCTTAGGCATTTCTATAGCATCTCCTTTTTTAAAGTCTCAAGCATTGCTTTAACATTTGTAAGAGGAGATTTCATTCCAAGTCCACAGGCAGGAGAAATTATATTCACTCCATCTTTAACACATTTTTTAGTCAAATCAGAAATCTTCTTAGGCTCTCCAAATTCAATTGCATAAGTACTTACATTCCCCATAAGTAATCTGTCGCCTAAATTCTTTCGTGCTTCATTCATACTAACAATGGAGTCAAAGCTTAGAACATCACTTTTTATTTTATTTACCTCTTTATACACATTTTTCATTTGACCACATATGTGTACAATGGTTTTTCCCTTTACTTCTTGAATACCATCAATAAGCTTATTAATATATTTTACAGCAAATTCTTCAAATAGCTTTGGTCCTAAGATTTCACCAGTTCCACTAGGGTCAGAAATAGCAATTATATCTGCCCCTGCTTCTATTTGCTTCTTTGCAAACAGAATTAATTGATTAGTAACATAATCAAGATATTTATGAGCTTCTTCATTATTTTTCCTGAGCTCTTTATAAAATACTACAGGTTCCACAACAGAACTAGCAGTGCTTATTGGTCCTGTTAAATTCCCTATAATAGGAACATTACTTCCCTTTGCTTTTAATAATTTAATTGCATCAATAACTACTTTAGCTCTTCCCTGTTGAAAATTAATCTCACGAAGTCTACTCCATTCCTTTACTGAAGCTATTGCATACTCCGCAACATGAGGTTCATAGATGTTTGTCCCCATATTCACTGTTGCTCCAAACTCTTCAGATTCAATAGTCATACAAAAAGGAACTCCGTAATTTTCAAAACAGCCCTTTTCATATACTGCGGCAGCTAAATCAGCCATGGTTTGCGCACTACTATGAGCCTTTGAAAAATCTATTCCAAGGTCTTCAATTATTTCTGTTGTAACCATATTCATCATGCCACCAGGACAAATACATGGAACTCTATCAACCTGTTCTCTGTTGAAAACCATATTTAATCGTTCTCTTGGAGATATCATATTACATCCTTCTTTCTAAGCTATATTAAGCATTTTTTTGGCTAGCTTTACTGCCTCCACTGCATTAGAAGTATACCCATCTGCACCAATGGTATCTGCAAATTTTTGAGAAATTGGTCCTCCACCTATAAGGACTTTAACTTGCTCTCTAATTCCTGCTTCCTTTAATAATTCAATAACTTTTCCCATTCCTGACATAGTTGTTGTCATTAAGGTTGACATGCATACAAAAGAAGCGTTAACTTCTCTAGCTTTGTCTACAAAACTTTTAAGTGGAACATCCCTTCCTAAATCAATCATTTCAAAACCAGCCGTCTCCATCATAATCTTTACTAGATTCTTTCCTATGTCATGGGTGTCTCCTTCTACAACTCCAATAACTCCCTTTGGTTTGCTGTTTCCTTCTTCTTCTATAGGAAGATGAGGTCTTAATATTGATAGCCCTTCATACATTGCATCTGAGCATAGTAATACATCTGTTACGAAATATTCTTCCTCTTCATATAATTGACTTGCACGGTTCATACCATCTACAAGTCCCTCCATAATACCATCAAAAACTGTATAATTTGCCTCTACATATTCCTCACAGGCTTCTATTACCTCTTCTTCTTCCATTTCTAATACGCCATCGGATAATCTTTTTACTAACTGTTCTTTAGATGCTGCCATTATTTTTCCTCCATTTTAATTACAAAATTTTTTAAGCATATATTTTACATGAAATTTTTCGGATCTATTGGCCACTTTCCATATTTTCTTGCAGAGGCCATAAATTGATCAATGTTCTCTAAAGGAACACTTCCAGAAAGGTCGCAACCCGATGCTAAAATATAGCCGCAAGGACTATCATAAGCCTTTTGCATACAGGTTTTTACTGCAGAATCTACCTCTTGTGTACTTCCTAAAATTAGAACTTCTACTGGGTCTACATTGCCTAGAATTGGAACTTTATCTCCTACTTCTTGCTTTGTATAAGCTAAATCAACTCTATTATCTATACTTAACATATCGCAGCCGGACTTTACCATGTCCCCTACTATTGATGTTGTATCTCCACAAATATGATAGCAAACTAAGCCTTTTGCCTCATGAATATCCTTCATTAAATCTATAGTATAAGGTAATACAAATTCTAAATATTGTTTTCTATTAAGAATTGTTCCTGATGCAATTGGATCACATAACAATATAAGAACTCCTCGTTTTATAAATTCTCTACATATCATCTTTAATGCTTCTGTACAAAATTTAATTAACTCATGTGCCTTTTCTGGATTTTTTCTAGTTGCTCTTAAAAAATTTTCTGTTTTATAAATACTTGCTGCTGCAGTAAAAGGACCAGATATTAAAACCCCCGTTGGAACCTCTTTTCCTAATTTATCAATTAATATTTCTGCAGTCTCAATATGTAATTGGAAAGCTTTATCATTTTTTAGTTCTAATTTTGACATATCAAGCTTATCTATATCATTTAAATCCTCTAAAACATAACTCATAATTGCTGGTACAGATTCCTCTGGATCATTCATCTTGCTACCTAATGCAATACCTATCCCATGCAACCCATATTCAACCAATAATAAATCGTTTCCAAACCTTTCATAACAAGCTATCTGCGCTTTAGCTTCATTTAATGCACTACTTCTTTTCTCTTTGTGGGTCATTCCTAATGCTAGTCCAGACATAGAGCAAACTACAGGCATTGCAAGTATTCTATCCATAGGTTTTCCTGTCATAAAGGCAGTTAACCTTTCAAGTGGTGTCATTTTATCATCCTTGTGCATATACTACCATCCCCTTATCCATTTTATGTATCTTTAAAATGATTTTTAAAGCAATTCAATAGTTTTAATAACCCCATCTTTCAACTGAAAGTCTTTATTTTTCATGCATGTTTGTCCAACAAATTTTACTAGTCCAATAGCCTTTATGCAGCCTTCTTCATAGTTTGAAGGTGCTCCTAAGGAAACATCCTTCCACACTGCTTTATCAGTTCCTAGTAAAGAAAAAGTAGTTTTTGGACAAAGTACTATTAGCATTTCTTCATCTATGATTTTATCCACTGTTTTTAATAAAGGATAAGTAAACATTTTCACTACTTGTTCTGCAAATTTTGGTCCAAGAATATTAACTCCCCCAGAAGAATCAGCATAGCTAATTATGTTTACCCCCGCTTTTTGTGCTTCTTCTATAAATTCAATTATTTCATGTTGAAACTTATTAAAAACTTCCTTAATTAACTCTGGATTCTTTCTAAAGGTTTTGAAAACCACCGTTGGTTCAATTAACACATTCATTATTGTAAATGGTCCCGAAACATTTAAAACCACATTTTCACCTTGATCTCTCAAATACTTACAAGCCTTTAAAACTTCAGAAATTCTTCCTTTTGAAAAATCAATTTTAGGTAAAGCCAACAATTCTTCTATAGTTGTGCAAATATATTCCTTTGCTCTTGGCCCTATGTTCTCATCTCCAAGATTAACTTTTCCCCCTAGTGCCTCTCCTTCCACAGTATGACAGAAGGGTAGTATACAAACATTGGACTTATAATATTCCTTAAGCTCCTTGGCAAGTATCACCATACTATCCCAATTTTTAAAAGTATCTGGAAATTTTAAATTGTTTTTCTCAATAATTTCTTTGCTAATTTCCTGTTCGTTGCCATATGTACATTTATAATCAATTATTTTCCCCATGGTACTCCTCCAATTTATTAATAGAAAATTTCTACTATTTTTTTCTTATCTAAGTTACTACCAATTATGGTTACTTTTGTGGTTTTTACTGTTTCTAAATACTCCCAATTATAATGGTGTGGAGTATAATCAAAGTAAACCAGTTTCTTTGTAGAAAGCTGAACAATTCCCTTAGCTCTTACAATAAAACCATACTCCTGCTGATTTAAAGAAAGTAATATTTTATCTATCTCTTCCTCTGAAAAAGCCCTTAGCTTATCTATAGAAAAAGTTTCAAACATCTTATTAGCTGTCAGAAAAGCAGGCCTATCCTTTAACTCAATCTCATAAGATTCCATACTGTTTATTGTTTCAACAATTTCTTCCCCTGATAAAGAAATCCATGGCTCTTTAAAAATTGTAGCCTTTGGATTTATTAAACTTATTTTCCCGATAATCTCTTCAACTTCACTATCCACTAGATTCTCAAAATGACTTAAAAAAATCATCTGAGCATTTTCGATTTGGTCTAAATAAAAACTTCCAAAGTTCTCACTGTAATCATTGAAGGAATTTACATCTACAATGGTGATTACATCCTTAATCCTTATGTTTAAGGCTGAATTTAAGGAAACCTTATTACAAACCTTTAGTATATCTGATAAACTACCTACACCAGAAGGCTCAATAAATATATTATCTGGTTTATACCCTAAGACTAACTCTTCTAATGCTTTTTTAAAATTTTCTGTGACAGTACAACAAATACATCCAGAATAAATCTCTTTAATTGGAAGACTATGCTGTATTAAATCTCCATCAATACCAATATTGCCAAATTCATTTTCGATTAAAGCATTGCTTCCTTGCATATTTGGAATTACCTTATTTAAAAATGTTGTCTTTCCACAACCTAAAAATCCCGAAATAATATTTATGTTAGTACCCATAATTCCCCTCCGTACATCCAATCCTCTTTATTATATCTTTTACACTTAAAGCAGTCTAATTTGAATTTTAAATATAAAGTTATGACTTAATTGAATTCACCTATACATTAAACTTCATTATATTTTCATCTGTGACTTTAATATTAAAGATGGAATGAAAATTATGACAGCAGGTTTTTTAGGAGTAGGTGCTCCATTAAAGATGATAGATGCATTAGCAGAGACAAATGTTAAAATTTTACATGAATAGAGTGCAATCCCTTGTTCAAGAAATGCACTCTATTCATGTTCTTCATATTCATTTATTCAAAGGAATAATTTTCTTAACAGTGATAGATATCAGATAACCTTAGAAATCTACTTTATCTGGATGAAGCCCTGAACTTCCACAATCGGTTAGTCTATCAATCTTCTCAACATCTTGTGCACTGATTTCAAAGTCAAATACCTGAAGATTGTTTTTAATTCTCTCCGGTGTAACAGACTTTGGCAATGGCACAATTCCCTTTTGAATAATCCAGCGCAGACTAAGCTGAGCTACGTTTTTTTGTATTGATCCGCAAATTCCTTCAATACTGGATGCTTTTGCAATAGGCCAGTGGATAAGGTATAAATCCAGATAATCAAGCTGTAAATCCTCTAAAGTTCGATTAAAAGCTGCTAACGTCTTTTCATATCCTTTGTCATCATTCCACAGCTTACTTGTTACAAATAATTCTTCGCGTGCCACACCGGATTTACGTATGGCTTCACCAACACTTTTTTCATTTCCATAAGCAGCTGCACAGTCAATATGCCTATATTCTGCCTTAATTGCATTTAATACGATTGCTCTGTTTCTTCTCCACTAGGTGTACGGAATGTACCAAATCCTATATTTGGAATTTTATAGTTATTGCTTAATGTGTAAAAATCTTCTTTCACAATTATTTTCCTTTCTGGTTTATTATCGTATAAAATTTGTCATAACATGGTGTTCTTCTATAGGATCAGGTATTTTTTCTTTTCCTGCGTAAATTGTCTTAAGTAGCCAAGCCATTGATCTAGCATTTTTATGAATGGTCTGAATACCTTCTTCGTCCTGATGTACTTCTCCTTTTTCCAAACCATATGCTACTGTCCAGTATTGAGACGGTGGCATGACTGTCTGGGCTGAGTTCAGATAGTTATTTAGCTGGTGTACTACATCTACACCACCGGCACGTCTTACAACTGAAATAGAAGTTGCAACTTTATATTTGAAATAATCTGAACTTGTATAGAATACTCTGTCCAGAAAAGCCTTCATTGTTCCTGCTATTCCTGCATAATATGTAGGAATAGCAAGAATGAAACCATCTGCCTTACGCATTTTTTTGCAACCTCATTGACAATGTCTTCCTTAAAAACACAGTGATTTTCCTCTGAAGTCCGACAGTATCCACACTCCTTTCTTTTTCTGCTGTGTTGTCAGTATATCCCTTACACTAGCTATTTTTCCATTTAAATTTATTTCTTTTATGCTCAATAATTATGTTAAAAGTAAAAAGAAAAACAATATATAAAGGTATCATGACCAATAATATAGCATAAAAGTCCCGTGTTGCTGAATATGATGTAGTGGTAAATCCTTTAATTAAAAGATGCCCTAAAATATATGATATAGGCAGAAATATAATTTTTCTTGTAGCATTTGTTATCCTTTTATATCTACGAAACATGGCTAGTATTAATATACATATAGTAGTTAATGTTATGGCAACTAATAAGTAGTATGTTAAAAACAGTCTTGGTAATGTAACCACGCCTCCGGTAGGCTGTTGATCTTCGCCGTATATTAGACTATCCAAATTACCATCAGTGGTGTAATAATATACAGCATCTATAGCCTCACCATTAGGATTTAAGATTGCAACATTTGAGGTGACTTTGCTAATATTTCTATTCCAAATATTATTCCATGTACTTATATGGTATACATTGCCCTCACCCCTTTGTGAGGGATATACATTAATATCATATCCTGATACTTCGTCACTGAATAAAGCAAGTATTGTTCCATTATCACTTTCAACAAAAGATACTAAACCTTCCTTATAGGGAAGGTACTCTGGTGCAGTTAAAAAAGCTATTGTAACAAAACAAATTACAAGAGTAATCATAATGGAAGAAAGAATTGCTTGTAATCTTTTTTTGCGTATGGTTGATTTTATCTTTTTAAGGGGAGATATATCTATATCTATTGGTGGAGTTTTATGTGATTTCATCGCATCTAACTCTTCTTTACACTTAGTACATGAAATAAGATGTTCTTCTACAACAGTACATGAATCATCACTGGCGATATTTTCAACATATAAAGGTAAAATATCTTTAATGACATTACAGGTTACTTTCATCTAAATCCCTCCATTTCATCTTTGATTTTATTCCTAGCTCGGTGATAAGTAACGCAGGCCCAATTATCTGTTTTCCTGAATAAATCTCCTATTTGTTTAAAGCTCAGCTCTCCAAAAAACCTCAAAGAAAATACTTCTTTATATGGTTCCTGTAGATTATGGAGAATTTCATGAATTTTCATGGTTTCCTCTGATAAGGATACTATTTTTTCTATATCAATATCATCTTTTTCTTCTGGTATAGTATCTGTTATAATAATTTTTTTGTTCTTCCGTAAATAGGATGAATGACAATTTCTTGCTATTTGACATAGCCATACACGAATATCGCAATCTCCTCTAAAATTTTCCAAAGATTTTATTGCCTTTACAAATGTTTCAGAAGTAATATCCTCTGCTATATATCTATCTTTACATAGACTATATGCAAATAAAAAAACATCTTTGAAATAATTATTGTAAATTTCTTCGAATTCTGTCACTTTTTCACCTCCTACTTATAAGACGCTTTAGATTAGGTTATCTTACAATATTTTTTAATAAATCTCAAAGCTGAATACAAATTTGTACTTTTTGTTAGTATTTCATTGTAAGATAAGTATATAATATATTTTCGCGTACACAATATATCCCCCTTATAAAAATTCCCCTAAACCTATGGTCTAAGGGAATATAAAACACACCTACATATTCCATTATCAACGCCACTTGCTTTAAAATATCATTTTCCATTTTTAACTGTTGATTTTCTTTTTTAAGTTTTATAAGCTCATCTAAATAAAAATAGCAATCGAACTTTGGAACACATGAAATCATTGCTATAATAGAGTAAAAAAGGAATCTCCTGCGCTACGGCAAAATATTTATAGTGGATATTATTTATATAATCCACAAAAGAAAAAATGCAGTTGCAAAGCCACTTTAACACCGATGTTAACTTTAGTTGACAACGTTCAATGTGCAGCTGGTAGAAACAATTAATATATAATTATACAATAAAGGCGAGGTGAGAAGATGAGTTTTGGAGAAAATCTATTAGGGTTACGAAAAGGAAAAAACATATCACAAGATGAGCTTGGCGGACAGATTAATGTTTCGAGACAAACCATATCAAAATGGGAACTTGATGAAACCACGCCTGAAATGGAAAAATTAATATTGCTGTCTAAATTCTTTAATTTATCCATTGACGACCTTGTTAAAGGGCAAAAGCCAGAACCTAAAGTAGAAGACGACACACTTGAAATGAATTCTACAAAATCCCAAAATACCACCCGTGATGCTGTTTTTCTTGCATTAAAAATTGTCGGTATAGCGGTCGGCGTATTATTGCTTGTCGATATAATCGTAATGATAATATATCTTTCCACAAACGGTTTTCCTCCATTATAAATTTTAAGGAGATTGAAAATGAAAAAATTTTTAAACTTGATTAGTCCGTTTAATGCAAAAGAAGATGTCCCGCCTATTTTATTTGTAATTAAAAAAGTGTTAGCATTCGTGCTTATCTTTTTTGTATCAGGGATATTATCGGAAGGCGTAGCTATCATCGCTCATTACATAATGGGATATAATGTATTACAAGGTGAAATGTTAGATCTTCGAGCTATGACGTTGATGAAGTATTATGGCTATGGGGTATTTATGGTAGTCGCTATGCTTTACTGCAAGCTAATTGAAAAGCGTTCGCTGAAATCGATGGGATTTAACGGTAAGGTTTTCGGCTATCTAAAAGGCATATTAGTTGGTGTTGTTTTGTTGGCTGTATCTATTGGCTTGATTCTACTAACAGGTAACATTACATATAGCGGCGTTTTACAAAATATTGATTATCCGATTATCTTTGCGTTCTTAGGTGCTTTTATTATTCAAGGTGCGATGGAAGAAACACTATGCAGAGGCTTTTTGATGACATCCCTTTCAAAAAAGGTTTCGATTCCAATCGCTATTTTAATTAGTTCATTAGCCTTCGCAGCACCACATTTTCCTTCGCTTTTCAGTGGAAATTTCATTTATAGTTTTATGGGAATAATTAACTTACTTTTAGTTTCAATCATATTTTCGTTGCTCATTATCAATGGAAAAAATATATGGATAGCTTGTGGTATGCACACATTTTGGAATTTCTGTCTGTTTAATATTTTTGGACTTAATTTAAGTGGCTCTGACAAAAAGCCAACTGCAATCTTTGATTTTAGCACGGGAAGTGAAAATATTTTAAATGGCGGCACATACGGAATTGAAGCAAGCGTTATAACAACAGCAGTATTAGCAATTTGTGTAATATTTCTTATATTAATATACCGAAAACTTAAAGTTGAAAAAAATTCAATTCTGATAAGCAAAATGAGGATTGAACTACCAACATCTTAAATTTATACCTTTTCGAGATTCGCAAGATAATCTACACATGCAATTCGCCGTACTAATTTTGGAGTCAGTATGGCGGATTCTTTAGGTGTAAATAAGTTCAGCCAGTACAATTTCATCAGCTATTATCTGTGCCTATGCCCCTTAATAAGTACCTTTGTTTGTTCGTTGGGATAAATTTTCCCATTATAAAGCTGTTCCATTGTTTGTTGTACCGTAATCACTTCCTGCTTACTATATTAGATGAAAAACGGTTCTGCGCCCAGACCGGAATAACGCCTAAACTTTTAGCACCTTAAAGCGTAACATCCGGCAATAGTGCCGCAAAAAACATGACCACTCAAAGAATAGCCACGCCTTTAAAAATATTCCTATATTATGGAGATCAGCTTTACCTACTCTACGTTCCGACTGCGACTAAAACTCGCACTCGTTCATGAATGGTTTTGTTCTTAAAATCTGCTCCATCCATGGTAAAAACAACGTGCTTTTGATAGTGAGTAAATTCGGGGATAATATAGGGTTTATGTACATATTATAAAAAGTTATAAAATGTGTACACTGTTGGAAAATTGATGACATCACTACCATAAAATAGAGAACCTTTAATCAAGTCCTCTTTAATCTTTTTATTGTGTTAGATTGCATTTATTACAATAAAGTATTGATTATCTCTTCTAACCTTTAATGAGAGTGGGTCTCCTGACCTTTTTTTATTTCAGATTCAAATGATAAAGTTCCTTGATGGAAAAACATTTTCCATTTTCCATTAGTATATTTCCATATTGAACTTCGAAGAGAATACTTTTTCTTTTCATCCGCATTATTATGCTTTATTATCTTATATAGTGCTAATATACAATCATTTGATAATTCTTTGATATTAAAATCAATGATTTCCCAATTTGAAATAGTGTTATCATTCTGTTCTTGAAATATATCCCCTCTCTTATAATGATACTCATTTCCTAAACTGCAATACTCTACATAATCATCTGTTAATAGTTCTTTTATCTTCTCTGATGATTTTCTCACTTCTGATTTTACCAATTCATTTTCTAGGGTTAATATTTCTTCTCTTATACACTCCATTTTTTTATCCCTCCATTTAAACCCATCTTTAAACACGTATATTCCATATAGAATTGTAAATTCCTTTGTTTAAGATTTTAAAAATGTGGATATGATTATAGTAAATCGTTATTTATAAATTCCAAATCTTCCAAAGATGAAAAGCTATGAGATCTTTAATTAGGACTCATAGCTTTAATCTATTTAAGATACTGTATCCCCTATAATTTTCATATGATATTCGGTATCATTACTTTAAATTATATCATATAATAAACAAAGAATTATTTTTCAGTATATTAGATCCTTACTTTTTACTATTTATAAACTCCTAGCTATCAATTATTATTCGATATGATATTCTTTTATTAGCTAGATATATCTTCATAATAGAGCTATTTTTAGTGATTCTAATATACTCTCACACTATATAGTTGATTCATATAATAAATTAAGAAACAATTATATAGGTATTGCTTCTTAATGGTATTACTATAGTGACAAGCAATTAACACCTTTATTAAAAATCAATCTAAATAATAATTCTATAAATATACTATTTAATGACTTTCGAATCTTCTAAAGATGAAAAGCCATGAACCCTTTAATTAGGGTTTGTGGCTTTATTCTATTTAATGGACTATTTTATATCATTTCCTTGTTTTCACTATTAATAAAAATATATGAATAATCTTTTTTATATTACGAATCATAATATTGAGGTGATATTATGGTTAAAAATTTAAGTATATTATTTTCAGTATTAATATTAGTTTCATATTTTACACATATTAATCCAGTATATGCAAATAGTATTTCTAGTATGTATAAATACGATACTGCATATCAACCACCTGGTAAAACTGTTAAGGATGATGTCATCATTGCTTTTCTTGAACCTTATTTATATGATGCTTTTAAGACAAAAGGCATATCTGCTAATCAAGTTAATTTAGATACTTCAATTATTACTTCAATAACTCCATTACCAAATAGAGAGTTTAAAATTGAGCTATATGCTAATACATCTACTACTCAAAGTGGTGGACCCCCTTACGGTATCTATATTGTTACTATAATTACAGATGGTAAATCCGTAAATATTACCAGCATAGAGAGGTCTTAGTTTTCCAATAGAATTAAGCCATGAACCCTTTAATTAGAGTTTGTGGCTTTAGTTTTATTTAATGGACTATTTTATATCATTTCCTTGTTTTTATTATTAATAAAAATATATGAATAATCTTTTTTATATTACGAACCATAATATTGAGGTGATATAATGATTAAAAAACTAAATATACTATTCTTAGCTTTAACTTTAATGTTATGTTGTATATATGTTACTCCAGTATCGGCTATAACATCTAATAATTACTCTAATATCTATAAATCTAATACTGAAAATAAGCAACCTCTCAAAACTCCTGAGCGTGCTTTACTTATTCGTGTATTTTATCCTTACATACAGGATGCATTTAAAGAGCAGAATATCCCTGCTTGTGATTTTGATGAAGAAAGCTCAACTGTTCTATCAGTAAATAAATTATCAACTGGGGAATATGAAATCAAATTTTATATAGCAACATATACTAATTCACATAAACCGCCCTATAGAATTTATATAGTTACTGTAATTACTGATGGAGTAAACACAAAAGTAACTAACATAGAGGCGAGAGAGCCTATTTCATAATATTATTTCCGACAAAAATAAAAAGCCATGAATTGCACTTAGATGTGTAGTTCATGGCTTTAGCTTTGTTTTTTATTTAAATTAAGACTTAATAACCGTTTTAGATTTCTCATGCTTTTGTTCCCATTGTTCTTTTGCAACCTGTACTGGACAGACCTCAAACTCTTTTTCTGTTCTCATTAGGCATTTAGTGTAAATACAATTTTTACAGTTCATTATTTTCACTCCATTTTCTATAATTATATAGAATTTTATAGAACATTTGTTCTTATTTTATTATACTATGCGTTTATATTTTTGTAAATTCTTGCATAAAAATAAGAGCAGCAAAATACTACTCTTATAGTGGTGGCATTGTTCCTATACCCTCACTCTTAAATTTTAGCGGTGGTGGAGTTCCAGAACCTTCTCTTTTAAATTTTAATGATGGTGGAAATCCATGATCATTATTATATTTCATGCAAAATCACCTCAAATATAATATTCTATATATTTATATTTCTTGTAATTTAGCTATTTCTTCCTCTAATTTAGCTATTTCTTCTTTAAGATAGTCTATTTTACTATCTTTATCAATTTTATTTTTTATAAAATTTAATCTTTCTTTTATTTCTTGGAGTGTTCTAGAATAATAAATATCTTCTGCCTCCTCTTTACTATATAGATCACAGTTACATTTGCAATTAACATCATAGTTATTTTCAAATATATCTTCAGGTTCACATTTACAAGATTCTTTAATTATGTTCTCTATAGATTCATCTTTCTGTTGAAAATCGCTTTTTACAACCCAGATATCTTTTCCTACTTGGTCACATTCTTTATAGCTATCTAAGAAAAACTTAAATGTTATAAATTCTCCTTTATTTCCGAAAACAGGTATACAAGTTATTCTTAAATTTAAATCACTATTTTCCTCACATAATTTTATTAGCCTTAATAATTCTTCTCTCATCTTAATACTCCCCCTATAATATTTTAGTCTGTATTGACTATCTATGCTTTTGTTATAGTCGTTATCGACTATGGAATCAAGGGATTTTAAAAAGAACTTTCCGACAAAATACGCAAAAAAATAAGCCATGGACCCTTTAATTAGAGTTCATGGCTTTAGTTTTGTTTATTATTTAATATTTTTTCTACTCCCTGTGGACTTAATAAAGTAGGTTGTCTTGCCCCTAGCTTTCTATAATCTTCTCCTTCAATCATATTTAAGCTCTTAAGAACTAATCTATCTTGAAGGGTTCTTACTGGGATGTCAGTTTCTCTAGCAACTTCTTGAAGGGTTTTTATATCAGATAGTTTCATCGTAACTCCATCCATATATATCTGCATCTCCAAAACCTTCTTCTACTACTTTTGATTCGCATTCTTCCTTTGTTTCGCCTTCAATAATTGTAACTACTTCAACCTCTGTTTCAAAATCAACATCATCCCAACTTTTTTCTACTCCATCTTTAATTTTAAATACTTGTAAGGTTAACATAATTTCCATCTCCTTTACACCTTATGGTCAGTATTTTTATAAATTTTCTATAATATTATTATACACCTACGTAAACGCATAAACAATGGTATTTTGAGAAGAACTTTTCGGCAAAAAAGGGCATAAAATTTCTTGTACATTTTTTTAAAATGTGGCGTAAAGAAACCGTAAAATTCGGTTATGAATAATACGGCATTCTATAAATCCCTCATTTTTTCAGTTGTGACGCTAAATCAGAATTGTCGGTATTGATGTGTATATAGTGATGCCATCAGAATTTGATATGAAAAAGTAAATGATTTATTCCATGAATAAACATAAATAATCTTATGGGATAAAATAATTACCTCATTACATAAGAATCCAAAAACCTTCTGTTTTTTATATACTCACTGTTGGTTCAAGTATTGTCAATGTATTGTTATAAGTATCAAGGTTAGCTTGAGCACCTATAGGTATAGCCATCTTGTATGTGCCATGGCCTGATGCTAAATTTGTCATAAGAGGTTTATTCAATGGCATTATAACTTCATTAATTAAATCTTCATATGACTTATCATATGCTATGGTGCAATTCGTACATTCACCCATAATGATTCCTGCACACTCCTTAAATTTACCTGCTAATATTAGATGGTTTATATACCTATAAACTGTATTAATAGGCTCATGAACTTCTTCGATTAATATTATCTTTCCTCTAGTATCAACTTCAAATGGGGTGCCAAGATTATCTACAAAAGATGTAAGGTTACCTCCTACTATAGCTCCCGTTACATTTCCAGGGACTCTGCTTATTAGAGGCATTCCAGGAGGATTTTCAAGTTCCCTTGGTGAGGTAAGTGTAGACGTAGCAGTGAAAAACTGATCGAAGTTGTATTCAGGAGTAGTCGGTCTAAAGTCTATTAAAAGAAGACTATGAAAAGTAATTAAGTTAGCCCACATATACAAAACATTTAATAAAATTGTTATATCACTATACCCTGTGACAATTTTAGGATTCTGTGCGATAACAGAGTAATCAAGATATGGTATAATGCCTGCAACACCTACTCCACCCCTTGAGGGTATAATAGCCTTCACCTCAGGGTTTTCAAACATTTCCATCAAATCAGAGGCCCTCTGCTCCTCTGTGGCTGCAATATATCCACTATAAGAATATACGTATTTTCCTAAAACTACATTAAAGCCCATATCTTCAAGCGTCTGTATACCTCTATTAATGGAATTTGCAGATAATGGACTCCCTAAGGTAACTATTCCAACTGTATCTCCTGCACGTAAAATTTGCGGTCTCGTTGCCATACTCATTCACCTTCTAAATAACTTAATAATATATAATCTTACAACTCCGTAAAAACTACTCCTTGTCGCTATTTATATCTATCATCCCCCCACGGACAAGAAGTTTAGACTTGTGGAATTACTAAAATCTCATTTCATTATTACTAGGATATTATATAAAGGTGCTCATTGTTACTTATATTCTTTTATTGTTATATTTATATATTTATATAAATATATAGATTTCATGCGGATTTGCGCCAATTCACTCTTTTTTTAATAACCAATTGTCACTAATAAAATTCTTTTCTCCATTTATCTCTTTATCTTCATAAGCAACACTTATACTAAAAGTCTTCATGTAAGATCTGTCTATATCTTCATTAAGTTTAAACACCTTACTATAATATCTATTGTCAACTGAATCCAATGTGTACGTGTTATCAACTTCAATAGTGATACTATACTTTTCATTTGATACCCTCATGATCTAGCACTTCCATTCTTTATATTTATCAGCTAACTATTTTAGACATTATTAACTATTCATCACACATTAATGGATCTGAACCATACCACGTTGCATTCTCATCTCTATCTCCTGTTAAATCCATCCAGGAGATAGCTAATCTAAATTTTTCAACATTTTGAGTATCAATAAATTCTGCTTTCAAACCATTATTCATATAGCTAAAATCAAATGCATACATTTTCTCTGGATAGTCATGATATAAAATTTCATATCCACCTAATCTTAATAATAAATTGTCTTTATAAAAATCTAAAAGAACTAGATATTCTCCACCATTAATGCTTGTTTCAATATTTTCACAATCTATAAAACACCTAATTACGTCACCTGTTTTAATAGTTGTTGTATCTACAAGTATTAAATATCTAGCATCCACATAATAATTAGATGCTTCAATAACTGTTAATGACTGTGGAATTGTTCTATAGTCCATCTCAATCCCATTTTTTTGAATGATTAGATTACCTAGTGGTGTTGTTAACATAATCTTACCTCATTTAATTAATTATGAATGAATCTATCTTCTTTGCAATTTCTAAAATGTTAGTTCCTTTTTTAAAATACTTATTACCAAATACCTTCTCCGTAACTTCTTCTATAATTGTTGCTAACTCTTCTGTTGAAGTATTTTTGTCTACTCTATTCCATATTTGATGGATTTCATAATAATACTCATATCTAGGTGCACACATTTCTATTAATCCTTCTGGGTCCCAGTTACTATAATGCTGAAGTATTTGCATTTTTCTTATTTCTTCTATTGGCATTGGTGCTTTACTTAATTTATTGGCTTTATTATAGTAGAACCCAACTTCACAAGCACTGTCAATCATAGCAATGTTAATATTGGCTGTATCAGCTATAGGAACTGTTAATGGTTTGGTTATCTCCCAAAGAGATTCATCAATATTATTTAATTTCTTTAAATGTTTAATATACTCATCTTGTAAACAATATTGAATTACATACCCAATATAATCCCATTCTTTATTTCTACCGCTTTCTAGCTTGGCTAATCTATGTGCTTCATCATCATTGAAATATATTTTGAAATCTCCTCGTTCAATTAGCTCGTGTGGAATTTTTTTAATTCTAATTCAAAATGTTTTTTATATTCTCTGTATCCAATTGGTTGAAACATTATCACCGTAGCCACTCCCCCATGGTATATTATATTTTCTTTACAAAATCAAAATTCCTCTTTCATCATAAACACTTCCACAGCCACCTTGATTACAATATTAATTTTGATTAAAAGTGCCCACATCACTGGTTATTCTAATTAAACCTAAGTATTCTTGTGGCATACTGAGATATGGCTTATTCAAAACTACCTGACAGTTTACATCATTTATTTCCTTTTGGGTTTTATAATTTTATTTATATAAGAATAAGAGTAGTAAAATACTACTCTTATCCAGTGGAACTGTACCAACGATACTATGCAAATACTTGATAATATATTCAAAAATTTATATACCAATATACTTAATTTTATTATATTTATCTAAATATAATATTACATATAGTTGCTATAATAATTATTAACCCTAAGCAGAAAGTTTTCTTATTTTTAACTGTAATTTTTTTCTCAATAGTTTCTAAGCTATTGAAAATATTTAAGATACCTACTACAATAACACCTATTTGACCGTATACCCATTCTAATGGCAATATAATTAATAAAAATGCTACTAAAGCTACAACATAATACATATATTTTACCTATTATCCGCTTGTAAACAGCTTATTTCATCGCTACGCTCTTCGTAAGCTGAACAATTGCCTCAGCAGTAGGTTCTTGCCAATCAAACTTCGCTACTCTCGTCTTCTTGGGAAACCCTTGCATGGGTGGTTGTAAACAGCTTATTTCATCGCTACGCTCTTCGTAAGCTGAACAACCACCTCAACATGCCTTGAGAGGATAATAATGATGTCGTAGGTATCTAGTACCCCTTGGTGACAAGGTATATTTCTGAAGTTCTAGCAATTCTATCACATTTTTTGAACTTTTCATTCTCATCCATCATATTATTCACTGTATTTAGGAAAGAATTATATTAATATTTGCTAATACATTCTAATACTCTTTGTATCAAAATTGTAAGCAATAAAACCTTCAAATACTTATAAGATATTCTATCTTATAATACCTTTCAATATGGTATTATATTTATCCTTCTGATCTTCGTAAGTTATCTAGATAATTTGATCGCAACCTTTGACATTTAGCATAATAAAAGACACCTAACCATATTGTCAGATGTCCTTTATTAAAATTATTTAAACCTATTATCTATCTTCTGCAAAATTATATTCATACTGCTTAAAATACGTTTATTCAGAAATACTTTTTCTAACATTATCAATTAGATTTTTACTTTGTGCTCTAAAAAATCCAAGATCATTCATAATAGTTACAAATTTAAATCCTTGTTTAATTCTCATTGTTGCTTCTTCTTGTGAACCTGTAACGATACCAGGAACAATATTGTGTTTTTCGCAACTTTTCAATACCCTATCTATAGCTTCTGTAAGTTCAGGATTTTTCATATCTCCAAAACATCCCATATCCTGGGATAAATCAGCTGTTCCTATAAATATACAGTCAAGACCCGGTGTTGCACATATTTCATCAATATTTTCAACACCTTTTCTTGTTTCACATTGCATTATAACATAAGTATTCTCATTACATTCTCCCTTGTTATAATCTTGGTACCATCCCCAACGAGGACCACGACCTGCCCCTATGCCTCTTTTTCCAAGGGGTGCAATCTTAACATTATCTATAATATATTTTGCATGTTCTGGAGTTTCAACCATGGGAATCATTAAACCATGTACACCTACATCTAACATCCGTGCCATCATTGGTCCATCGGCTGGATCATAAACACGAACTAAAGGTGCCATTTCGTATAGTTCAGATGCTCTAATCATATCCACCATAGTTTCCATATTTGTTTGTGCATGTTCCATATCAATTAAAATGAAATCAAGATTATTAATTCCTAGGATTTCTGCATTGCTAGGTGAACCAGATGCAACAAAGGCTCCTAGAACATATCCTCCATCTTCTAGTTTTTCCTTAACTAAGTTGCGCATTTTCATAAAATAGCTCCTATCCCTTTATATAATATATTATCTAAAGTCTGCTTATTATTAATATTGCTGAGCTAATTATAAAACCAGCTCAGCAACATTGAATTATTATTTATTTTCTTCTAAATATTTGCTATAAGATTCAATGTACTCTGGTCTTATTGGATAGAAAATATCCATTTGCATACATGGAACTGAGCTATCATACACATGAATGTAGTGTTCTACTCCCTTTGGAACAGTTACCCATGAACCAGGTGTTAATCTATATGCTACTCCATCAACATAGTAGTCACATTCTCCTTCTAAAAGTAATGCAACTTGTTCATTGTCTGGATGTGAATGTGGATTTACTTCATTTCCATTTTCAACTCTGTTAAGTGTACAGTTAATATTATCTGCACCCATACCAAAAACTACTCTTGTTATTCCTTCTCTTACCTCTTGCCAAGGTAAATTGTTCCAATTTCCTGATTCTATTCTTGCCATTTTCATTACCTCCATTAATTAAATATATTTTATATTAAAAATAATAAATCTACATATATAAAGCTTGTCGCCTGTACTACTAACTAATATCTATTTTAAAAATAAAAGGCTCTATATTAATATTAAAGATTAAATAATTTAACTGGATTAACCTTTGTCATTGTATTAATTTCTTCTTCTGTAACACCAAATTCTCTTTCTAATAAATTAATATAATTAAACATACCTTCTACTGGAGAACCATTGTTAACTTGTCCTAAATCTGTATCCATAATAATACGATCAACGCCTACAGTATCCATAATTTTTTTGAAAATAGCATCTTCAACATTTCCAATCTTTGAACCACCAACAAAAACACATACATTTAATTCAATATAAGCACCTAAATCTGTCCATCTCTTCATATCTTCATAGGATGCACCAACATTATAGTGTGGGTGATTTACTAAGATTCTCTTAACTCCTAATTCCACTGCTTTTTTAACTAAGTGGTCAACTTCCCAAAGTGTACCATGACCTGTTCCTAAAACCATGTCATGCTCTGCCATATATTTTAAACATTCAATAGCAGCTGGCTCCATATTTCCATCTTCATCAACATAAGAAACTGGATTTTCAGAAATCCTTGATTTTCCACCACCAACGAATCCTTTGCTTTGGTGATCATCTATGTGCTTCTTTGTTGAAACAGTTGGGAAGTATACTATTTTTGCATCCATTTGTCTTGCAGTATCTAATGCCTTTAGGTTGAAAAGTCCTATGGAATTATTTAAACACATACTTCCATATACCTTACATGTTCCATTTCCTAAATGCTTTTCTACCATTTTAGTTCCAAGCATACTTGGGAAGTAATGATCCTTTACTAAAAATCCTGCATATCCTGCTGCTTCAGATTCCTTTAGCATATCTGCTGCATCTAGCTCTCTACTAGCTATAGATGGTCCACAGTGAACGTGCATATCAATGATTCCTTCTAAAATTTTTCTATCCATAATAAATTCCTCCTTTGATTTTAGTACTATTTGTTTATTAGAATTCTATATATACCTGTATTCGCTAATATTGCAGCGATAATTGAAATAGTAATAGCAGATAAAAGTAATGTTCTAAAGACTTTGTTTTTCTCAGAAACATCAGGTTTAAAAAGTTGGTCGTAAGCTGCTAAAATCATAGCTCCACCCATGGATAAAGGACTTATAGTAGCAGTAAATCCACCATTTATAATTGCACTGATTAATTCTAATGGATGGAATACATTTCCGATACTTGCATTTACCTGAGCAACTGTAGGAATTAGTGTAGGTATAGGTCCCGCAATAGCTAAAGAGAAAAATGACATTACTGAAGATGTAAATCCTAAAATAGGTGCTGCAGTCCATCTTGTAGCGATCGATGCAAATAAATCTGCCATTAATGTTAAGCCACCTAAAATATCAACTACATTCAGTAAACATCCGATACCAACACATAGGAATATCGCTTCCCAGGGTGTACCTGCAAAGGCTGCTTTTTCATCGGCACAGTTTGCTAGAAGTAATACTAAACTAAATACGAAGGCAGTAAGCCCTGCATGGGTTTTTAATAACATGATGCTTAATATCATACAAACAAGAACTACTAAGGTAATTTTTTGCTTAGTATTAAATGGCTTTATATCTTCAAAAACATTATTAGTTGAAGTATTATCAAGTCCATTATCCTTGATTTTCCACCCTTTATATAATACATAAATCACTATAGATACAATGGTATGCATAATCATTCCATTAAATAATATAGGGAATGTATAATCTGGATATCCAGCATTTGAAACAATAATATTGACAGTATTACCAAATACGCCTACAGGTGTCATCATACCTGCATTTGCTCCACCGACTGCAAGGATACCAATCATAACAGGGTTATATCCCATATAAGATCCAATACTCATTGTGATTAGAGGCATAACTGTGTAAACTGTCAGTCCACCTGGGTCAACTATGGTTATACACAAACACACTAAGAATACCATAAGAGGATAAAACTTTGCTAAGGATGAAATCTTTTGAAACATCTTTTTAGAAAATAATTCTAATGAACCATTACTTTGGGCAATTGAGAAAAAGAAAAACATTCCTGTTAAATTTAAAAATAGTCCTGTTGGAAAACCAGCGACAATTGCACTACCTGTAACTCCTCCAAAAAAGCCTAATACCATGGCTGCTGCTAGAGAGATAATACCTATATTCTTTCCAAAGGCAACGCCTAATGTTATAGCCCCCACTAATACTAATAACGAGATACCTGCCATTAAGAAAATCACTCCTTATAATTTGTTCCTCAGTTTAAACTTCTCTAAAATTAAAACTAAGTCCTTAATTTTTACTTGCACCTGGTGCTAAAAGTTTCTTAAGCTTAAAAGAAATATCATAATTTTTCTCCTCAGCCTTAATGAGACTCTTATTTGTTGGATATAATAAAGTAACTTTATAGCTAAATTATATTGAATATTAAAAATGTTCTCTATATCAAATGATACACAGTGTATAAAAATGTTATTTGACGAAAAAATCTTCTGATGATATCATAGGTCTCATAAATAGAAGTATTGAAAATACTTAATTATTGGTATGTTTCATAAATATACATTGTTTTAAAACTTGCATTATTCCAATTATATAGTCTAATCGGGAGGTTCCAAAGATGAGATTTCCACAATATTATTTTGAAAATCATTTCAGTAAATTTGAATCACTATTACACAGCTTGGGCGAAGAATGTAATTTAAAAAAAGGATATGAGATCACATCAATTAATCCAAACTTATATCTTTATTTTACGCTTAATGGTATTTTTAAGCTATCACTTACTCATGAGGAAGGGGCTATAAAAACCATTTGTTTTCATGGTAAGAATTCTATTCTTCCATATTCCTTATGTAGATCCACTGATAATGAGTATAAAATCGAATCTGATGCTTTGGTTCTAACTGCCATAACAGATGTACTAGCTATTAGAATAATTCCGAGAGTATTCCATAAGGCAATGTTAGAAAATCCTGATTTTCATATGGCTATGACTGACTACTGCATTCGTCACTCTAATCTTTTTATGTTTGAATCAATTAATCTATCCTACAATACAGGCTTTATTAAAACCTGTAATTTTCTTTATATTTATACTAGCTATTTGCAGGGAAAAGGAATCCGACTTACTCAATCTGAAATAGGTGAAATTATTGGAGAAACACGATTAGAAGTAGCTCGTGTATTGAAAAAATTACGTGCTATGGGTATTGTAAGTACATCTAGGAATGGTATTGAAGTTTTAGATATGGATAATTTAATTAATCTATGTTCTTACGGATACAATTGATCTGCCTAGAAACTGGAAATAATGGTTTTATAATATCTGGTGTTGATGATAAAAAATCAGCACCTTTTTTGCATGAAAAAAGAGACCCATTGGCAAAACTCTAATAAAATACAACCGTTAAATCACATTTTATAGGAGTGTTGCCATCTGTCTCTTAATAATAATTCTATCTTACGTATCTAGACCTTGGAGCAGTGTTACGACTTCAACATGCGGCGTATGCGGAAACATATCCATTACCTTAACCTTCTCCACCACATATCCATTCTCTATTAATACCTCTAAGTCATTAACCAGTGTTTTAGGATTACAGGATACATACACTATTTCTTTAGCATTGAACTTTATAACATAATCTAATGCTACTGGGTGTACTCCTGGTCTTGGAGGATCTAGAATTATTATGTCTGGACTCTCTGTTACATTTTTTATGGTTTCTGCTACATCTCCAGCTATGAAGTGACAGTTTTCTAAGCCATTTAGCTTGGCATTTTCCTTAGCAGCTTCTACTGCTTCTTCTATTAATTCTATTCCTATAACCTTTTCAGCTTTAGGAGCTACTATTTGACCTATGGTACCTGTTCCACAGTATAAGTCAAACACTGTTTTGTTATCTGAATCCCCTATGAAATCTCTAACTATAGAGTACAGCTTCTCTGCTCCCTTAGTGTTGGTTTGGAAAAAGGCAAAAGGATTTATTTTAAAGTTTAATCCTAAGAGGTTTTCAATTATATATTCTCTTCCATATAAAACCTCTATGGAATCTGCTTGAACCACATCTGATAAGGAATCATTTAGGGTATGAATTATTCCTGTAATTTTACCTTGTAAAGTTAATCTTTTAAGCGTCTCAGCAAATGCAGTAAAATCATAGGATACTTGAGTTGTAGTAACTATATTAACAAGAATTTCTCCTGTATTTATAGCCTTTCTTACTACTAAATTTCTTAAATATCCTTCATGCTTTAATACTTTATAATAAGGCAATTCTTCTCCTCTGAAATGATCTAGAGTTTCTTTAACTATAGCTCTAAAATCCTCATCTACTATTTGGCACTTATCCACTGAAACTATGGCAAAGCTTTTTCCCTTTGCGTGCATTCCTAGGGTTAACTCTCCACCCTTTTCGAAATCTCCAAAGGTAAACTCCATTTTATTTCTATATTCATAGTGAACCGGGCTGCTCTCTATACCTAAGTATTCATAACCCTCAATATGTTTATCCTCAAATAATTTCTTAACCTGCATCTCTTTAAACTTTAATTGAGTTTCAAGTTCTAAATCTCCTTGACTGCATCCTCCGCACACTCCAAAAAGTTCACATTGAGGTGAAACCTTATAATCTACATCCTCTAACACCTCTATAAGTTTAGCTTCTATTCCATTGGAATTCTTCTTAGTAACTCTTGCTCTTACCTTCTGTCCAGGAATAGTATTCTTTATAGCTACCTTTTCCCCTTCATAAAAAGCAATTCCCTTCCCTGGAAATTCCGTTGACTCTATATAAAATTCATATTCTTTTCTCTTACGCACTCTATTCTCTCCCAACTGTTTTACACATAAAATTATCTCTAATTACACCTTAACTATTATATAGTATTCCATAGAATTTATCCATATATGATTTTACCTTCATTATATTAATATTTATTCATTATACTAATAAACCTATTTAACATTTTGTGGTTTACATTTATAATTAGGGTAATGATTAAAAATAGTTTTATATATTGGAGGTTCCTATGAGTTTTTTTATGTTAACTTTTCTATGTATTGCAGGCTTTATTGGTGCCTTTGTTGATTCTATAGCAGGGGGTGGAGGAATTATAACAGTACCTGCCTATATGATGGCTGGACTTTCTCCTCATATGGTACTTGGAACCAATAAATTTACTTCTACTATGGCTTCTTTTACAAGCTCACTAAAATTTATGAAGTCAGGCTATTGTAATGGAGATTTTTTAAAAAGGACCATTCCTTTCACAATAATAGGATCTTTCCTTGGGGTTAAATCTGTATTGCTTTTAGACGATACTTTTCTTCAACCCTTTGTGCTAGTTCTAGTATTATGTATAGGAATTTATACTATTTTCTCTAAAACTATTGGTGAAGTGGATAATTTTCATGGTCTTACACAAAAAACAACTGTATTATCCATTATATTAGCTTTCTCTTTAGGATTTTACGATGGCTTTTTCGGACCTGGTACAGGCTCCTTTTTGGTATTTGGTATTATTAAAATCTTGAAGCTAGATTTTTTAAAAGCTACTGCTAATACAAAAGTTTTAAATTTTGTAAGTAATATCATTGCACTAATCACCTTTGCCTTTAGCGGTAAAATTGCTTATTTAATAGGTATTCCCATTGGAATATGTATGATTTTTGGTGCTCGCTTAGGCACAAAACTTGCCATAAAACAAGGTGCTAAGGTTATAAAGCCCTTATTTGTAACCATGTCTTTAGCCGTTGCTATAAAAATGCTATTTAGCATGTTTTAAAATTTTACTTTGTTCTAATATATTGCTAATAATTAACTACATATTATTAGGAAGTAAACCATTTAAAGCATACCTTTGTATAATGTGTAAATTATAAACATATTCATTTTTCTTTTGGAGTATTTGTGATACTATTATCTTTAAGCACTTTATGGTTTATGCTTAAGTAAATTTATATGAAAAAGGTGAATTTGTATGTATAATGGAATTATTTTTATAATATTTGTAGTAGTTGGTTTTTTCGTATGTAAAAGAAACTATGCTAAAAGATCTAGTTCACTTTCAAATAACTTAATTGAGTTTTTGGATGAAATTATATTAAAATATGAATCCTTAACTCCTAATGATCAAAAACTTCTTTTGGATAAGCTAAATACTAAAGAATATGATATGTTAACTGCTTTAATGGATAAAAAGCTAAATCTTAGTAAAAATTTAAATCAATTACAAACTAATATGTATATATTTGAGGATATTTCAAGAAAGATGAAAACATTAGAGGATTAAAATTGAACTTTATATTATTTTCAGATGCCTTAAGTATATTTTATAATAAACTCTATTTGTATAATTTAGAAAATCAATTGCAACGTATATACTTAATGTAATTATTTCAATTGCTTCACTATATTGAAATACTTTTATGTAATTTACTAATAATGAAAATAACATAGACATATTTTTATTGATTAAACACAAACTAAATATTAAACTAAATATTAATGAAAGGATTGGTTTTCATGAAGCTTAAAAAATTAATAGTTAATGCTCTTGCTGTAGTTGGTACAGTTGTAATAGTAGATAATGTTATTAATGCTATTTCCAATAACAATACTAAGGAAATTTCAAAGAAATTTTTAAATGATTTTGATTTAGAGACAGTTTTAGAAGAAGAGAATGAATTAGCTTTAACTAACCATTATAGTAACGGTTATAAAAATTATGAAGGAGTTATATTTCCTGATATAAAGAAATATGAAGCTCCTAATGGTTCTGGCAATAGTCATTCTTTCCAATACACTATTAAAACTGATGTGATTAAGAATGACACAGCAGATGAACCACAGTATAATGAGCCCTCTTCTGAGGATGTTTCCACTGAAAATAAATAAATATAAAATCTAGGAAACTATATATTTTTTAATATATCTTTATTTCTAAGTATAAATCATAGGCTTTGTTTTAAATGTTTATTCACATTAGAACTACATATTATTGCAAAGCAAATCATAAAAGAGAAGGCAAAAATTTTGCCTTCTCTTTTGCATATTTTTAATATCTATGATGCTTCTTATTTTTATGCTTTTTATGCTCTTTTTTATTATATTTACAGTCTTTTTTCCATTGATATTCTAACTCCTGCCAATATGGGTGCATATTTTCTTCAACATATTCACATTTATAATGTTTATGCTTATCTTTACTAGATTTATTTTTCATGTTATCTCGATTTTCTATTCTGCGCCTATTACCCTCATAAGAGCTATCTTCATGTATAATCTTATGATATACTTCGTCTTCCCTGTCATCACCCTGATTTATAGCCTTATGATATACTTCATCTTCCCTGCCATCACCATGATTTATAACCTTATGATATACTTCATCTTCCCTATTATCACCCTGATGCATAACCTTATGATATACTTCATCTTCCCTGTCATCGCCCTGATGTATAGCCTTATGATATACTTCATCTTCGTTGTCATCATCCTGATGTATATCATAAAAATCCATAGTGTATTTTGGCTCTTCTCTAGTGCTTCTTTCTATATTTTCATATTCAATTTCATTCATAAAGGCAATATCATCAAACTCATCATTGTCATTATCCCATTCCATTAAATACTTTTTGCTAGAGTTTTTATGATTAATTTCTATATTTTCATCATTATACCTCTGCCTATTCTCTGTAGAAGTGTCTATTCTATATTTTTGCCTTATAAAGTTTTCCTCTAATAAATCTACTGGGTCTTTATAGGAAATTTCAGGTTCATAATACTGCTGATATAAATGGTCATAGTCGTAATCTTCTTCACGTTCATCGCTATATCTACCTGTAAATACTACAGTGGTCTTTGCTCTAGTTGTTGAAAAATCACCATCTGTATCATAGGCTTCCATCGCTACCTCATATCTTTCATTGGCTTTTGGAGTTTGTGCTAATCTAATCTCATGAGAACTTGCATGTTTACTAATTGAACCTGCATAATTAGAATTCAAAAATACATTGTATCCATTCAAATCCACATCAGTATTTGGTGTCCACGTTATTTTAATACTATTCTTTGTTGGTACTGCTCTAAGATTTCTTACAGGTCTAGGTGGTGTCAAGAAATCCAAATTAGTTGGTCCATAGTTTAAATCCACTGGTGGATTTACACCCGGAATAGTTCCACTTTCTGTGAATTGCCACATTCTCCATCTAGTCCATCCGCCTGCATCTCTTGGATATGGTGGATTAACTGGTATCTCTACATACATAGCTATCCATAAAGGCATATCTGATAAAATAAATCCCTTACTTGTGTGGTAAAAATTATTATATAATTCAATAAAAAATGCTCCTGTATATATCATCATTTTTCTTCTAGTTCGTCTCTCAAATCTTTTTCTAAATCTATCAACCCAGTCAAGTAATGTATCAGTAGATATAGACTTATCTAGTGGTGCTTCTACATCTATTACTGGGAAGAGGTCTCCGTAGTTACCAGCTCCATAGCCCTGTTGCAAAAGGGCTATAAAATCGTCACATTGTTGGTCTGCTGTTGTAAAGTCTGCCGATGGTAATGCATAGTGGTAAGCACCTGTGAGTATCCCTACATCTCTCATGCCTCTGACAAATTCTAAAAACTTTCTATCAACTCTAAATGTTCCTGTGCCAGATGAAGAAGCACGTAAATAACAATAGGGAGTTTGGGTTGCTAGAAGCCTATAATCAATGTCACCTCTAAATTCATTAACATCTGGTCCTATTATGTTAAGATTAGTTCTGTCCTGCATACTCTTCCTCCAAAATTGCAGTAATTCACTAGTATAATATTAAACTTAAACTGATTTTGTTACTTATTTTCCTCAATTCTCATTTTTATTTTCTCTATGTGCTCTTTATCCTCCTCCTTTATTATATTAAATATTTCATCTGCCAGTTCTTTTGGATAGTTATACACATCTACATCTACTATTAGATTTATTTCAGTACTATCTAATTGCTCTATGAAGTTATACTCATATATTACCTCTACTCCACAACGTTTTGTCTTATAACACAAGGATTTATTGTCTATACAACTCAATATCTCACTTTCAAAGGAGGCTTTGTTTTCTCCAGTATATACATAGTTTACGAATTTACTTCCCTCTCTAATTTCACCTTTTGTTATGCATTCTATTGACAATATATCCATACAATTTAATGATAGCTCTTTAAAGTTTTTAAAAAATTCAAATACTTTTTCTATCTCCCTATTAACTATGATACTATTTTTAAAACTATACATTATCTACCTCACAATATTATAGTATTGTTCTTTTATTTATATTAGAAATTTTAGTGTTTTATTCCTTAAGCCATAAAAATATAAACTGGCTAATAATTTATATATGATAAATTATTAGCCAGTTTATTTTTATAATAAATTTTCTATAATGTAAGGTTCTAAATTTTTCAATGGAATATTAAATGTAGGCTTATAATATTCCTTAGGAGCTATTTCGCCTGAAGGAAAGGTTATTACTAAATTTCCATCCTGTAAATAATATTCAGTGCTGGGGCTTATAGTTTGAAATTTATATATGTTTTTCATTCCTAGGTTATTTTCTAAATTATTTATTTCATTTTTTATATATTTATTTATAATTGATATATAGTCCACTCCTGGCTTAAATAATTCATTAAGTTTATAAACCTTTCCTGTATTTAAATCTATGGTATATCCCTTATCAAAGGAAATATTAGTAATACCTTCTGCATCATTGGCTGAATGTGTTAACACTATTGATAATATATTTTCACTTTGCTGATAGGTGTTGAATGTAGTAAAGACTGATTTTATGTTTTTATCTTCTTTAGCTTTATTAGCAAAATTAAGTACATCATTCTTTACTAAAGTATTTATCTTCTTCTCAATAAGCTTATCTTCTACATTTTCTATAACCGGATAAGATAAGTATTCTTTAAATCCATTCTCACTCTTATTATATGTCTGTTCTTTTATTTCTATTGGTTCCCTGACTATGTTTACATTTTTATTTAATCCATATTGAAAAATTGTAAATGGAATTTTGAATTCTGAAATACCTGCTACATAAGGTGCTATGGCATACTCTTGAAAATATATAACTATACCTGAATCTGTTAAATAAAAGCTTTGATTATACGGAATTGCATTTAGAGAAGTAATAGCTTCCTTAAAATACATATTAGGATTTTTATTTATTTCATTTTTTATATAGTTTATTATTTTTTCATTATAGTTTACATCCTGTCCAACAAAATCCCTTATAGTTCCAATATTGCCTGTATTTAAATCAAAATTATATGAAATTCTTGTAGTATTCCCATGAGCTCCACCAGTATAGCTATATAAATCTACAATTATACTCAATATATTGCCTTTATTATAAGTTACCTTATAGTCGGAATTTGCTATGTATTTTACAACATCATAACCATTTGCTTTATTGTATTTGGCATCCTGCTCTGCTTGAGTTCTAATTTTATCTATAAATTTATCTATATCTCCTTGGATTTTAGAGTTGATTTTATTTTCTATATCCTTTGAACCATTCAACATTACTACAGGCCTATTGCTATTTATAGATATATACTCACTTTCATAGGATAGCGGTTGGTTCACTATCTTTACCTCATCTTGAAAGTTTTCTTTAAAAGCTCCTACCATAATAGGTGGGGCAATTTTAGGACTATCATGTAATTCATTATATTTGGGTATCATAATACTAGCTGCTGGTAAATAAGAAAATAAAATAATATATAAAAATACCTTTTTCATAAGCTACCTTCTCCTCTCTTCTATACTTAGTTTACCCAAGGTATTTCTACATACACCTGTTAATTTTTATAAAAGGCTATATTTTAATATATTATAATCCTAAAAATCAACACTGTATTAAAAAAAACGCTAAGCAAAATTTTGCTTAGCGTTTTTTTAAATTTTAATATTTTATTCCTAGTGCATCTAATATTTTATTTGATAAAATTTGATTTCCACCTAAAATATAAAAATTCTTTAAATTATCCTTATTGCCATTTACCATTTCTTTGGTATAAGAAGAAGCTGAAGATGGATGACTTAAAATTACAAATGTTTCTTTCTTTCCAGCTAGAGCCGAAGCTGCTAACGCATCTGGATAATCTAGTCCTGATGCAATGAACATATCACTAAGTGTCATTTCACCTTTAAATCTATCAAAAATCTCTTTATTAGTTGCATATCTATCTATTCCACCTAATCTATACGAATTAGTGAGACTACTAACTATATTATCACTAATAATTCCACTACCACCTATAACATAAGTTTTACTTTCATCTACACGATTTAAAAAATCACTTGTTTCTTTAGGTATAGAATTAGTATTTACTAATAAAATAGGAATTCTCTTCTTAGCTGCTATTGGTGAGAATGATATTCCATCAGCAAATCCCATTCCATAGGTTACTGCTATATCCCCAGTAACTCCAACTTCATCTGCTATAGCAACGGAGGTTTCATATCTATTATTTCCACCAAGTCTTTTATGGGTAATTCCTAATTCAGAAAGTTCTTGTTCTACAGTAGTAGGAATTACTCCTGATCCACCTACAATAAATACATTTTTTACTCCCTTAGTTTTAATTAAATTCAATAAATCTTGTTGATTCTTTAAGGACGCATTTTTAGAAAGCACTATTGGTGCATCATATTTTCCTGCTAAAGGAGCTGCACAAAGTGCATCTGGATAATCTAATCCAGAAACAATAACTAAATTTTGAGAACTTGTCCATCCTTTTTCAAAAACTTTATATGAGGTTTCATATCTATCATTCCCAAAAATCCTTTCAGAATCAAATATTCCCTCTGGCTTTTCTGGTTCTAATACAACATTTTTTTGTAAGTAAGATACAGTTCCATTTACCACACCACTTGCTAAAAGTTCTTGGTAATTGTTATTATTCATCTTACTTGCTTCAGCAGCATTGCTAATAAATCCACACTCTACTAAAGAAGCAGGCATTATAGTTTCTCTAGTTACATGATGATTGGCATACTTAACTTTTCTATTGGTAGCACCAGTAGTACTTATTATACTTGGATGAATAGAATCTGCCAGTGCCTTATCTATGCCCTTATAATAATATGTTTCAATTCCATTTGCTGTTGGAGCTCCGTTCACTGAATTTATATGTATAGAAACAAAAACATGAGTATTTGAGCTATTAGCTTGGTTACTTCTTTCCTGTAATGAAACATATCTATCTGTTTCTCTACTCATTATAACCTTTACTCCTGAAGCTTCAAGAAGTCTCTTCACCTTAAGTGAAATACTCAAAGTCAAATCCTTCTCTTTTAATCCATTTCCAAGTGCTCCTGGGTCAGTTCCACCATGGCCTGGATCTATGTATACAACATACTGTGAAGAATATTGTAAAATATTGCTTTTTATAGTTTCCGCACTTGCAATATCATTTATGCTAGCTACATCATTATCTATATTATTAACATTAAACAAAGCTATTTCCTTTTTACTAGGAGCAACATACACCTCTTGTATATGATATTTACCATTAACTTCTCCTATTAAAAAAGTAGTTCCCTCTTTTATACCTACTAAAGTACTTTGATCTTCTACTTTTAGAATACTTTCATCTTTAGAAGTCCACGTTATCTTCTCTTCTGATAAAATATTTGAAGTAGATATCTCTTCATTTACATAGGCATAAATACCATCTTCAAAAACCACATTCTCCTCACCATAATCACTTATCAGAGTTTTTAATTCCTTCTCTACCTTTGACGAATGGGTTTCAGCTGAAACGGTCATATTATAAAATGGTAACAAAAACGTAAGCATCAAAACTAAAACTAAACTATATACAGTACTTCTCATTTTTCTACTTTTTCTTATCAAAACTATTCCTCCTTACTTACATTATAAATTATCTTTCTACAGAAACATGCTATTTCCTTCTTAAAAAAGAAACTTTATAAGTTAATCCTATAATAACATAATTTGCTAAGATTTTTCCATTTGTAAATACTGTTAATAATATGAAATATACTCCATTAAAATCTTAACTTCTAATTCTCTAGCTCTGTTTTAATAAAAATATCATATATAGATTATACTAATGAAACTACATTACAAATTAATTGATATGAAGCTCAATTTCAACAATTTATTAAATATACTTATAATATGAATTATCTTTATTACAACTTATATATTAAAATAAACCCTATAATAAAATAGAAAATAGCATTTTAAAATACTATTTCCTATTTCACATATTATTGATATTTGCTTAATTGACGTAATTATACGTATTCATTGATAAAGGGATCTGTAACTCTATCTAAAACAAGTATGTAAAATCCTTGCATATGTATTGCATCAAATATGCAATTTCCAACAATTATTTGTTCAATTAATTGCTCATCAAACATATCTCTACTTCTTTTTAAATCCATGGTTTGATACTTCTCTAAACTTTGTACTATGTTGTCCATAATTTTCTTTTCTTTATCAATTAAGTTCTTTTTTCCTACAATGCTTATAAACTTTCTTAAGTCATTCAACCTATTAAACACAAGTATATCTTCTTTATATCTATTAGTGAAAAAAATTAGTCCATATTTTACAATGTACATCTACATTCCCTCTTGCTATAGTGCTGCTTCTAAACTAAAATATCTGATATTAATATTTATTATAGCATAAAAGCACTATATAAAAATCTTTTTTTTGGTGATAAAGCCATCTATGATATTTCTATAGATGGCTTATTAACACTAATTTGTTAAATTTCAAAATCCTTCATATCATGTTTCTTAACTTTTGGTTCTTCAAATACAGCTCTTGCACTTTCAGCTTGAGGATCATGCTTTATATTTTTCTTCTTAAACTTTCCATCTTCTTTTTTGTTGTTTTTAATATGGCTCATTGCTTCTCCTCCTCTCAAGCTTTAGGTTATCCACTAAATTCAATAATTATTCTTTAAATTTCGTTCCTTTGCTACTATGTTTTCAGCTATTTTATGAGCCACACTTCCAATCTCATTACTGTCTACAGTGATAATTATTCCATCCTTAACTACTATATTTCCATTAACTATGGTATGCTTTACAAGATTAGAGTTTCCACAACAAACTATTGAAATTATTGGATCATGACACCCTGAATATGCTATATCCTGCAAATCTAATAGTATTATATCTGCCCCCTTCTCTTTAGCAATCTCTCCAATATCGTTTCTTCCTAAAACGTTAGCACCGCCCTTAGTTGCCATCTTTAAAATTTCATAGGCTGTTAAACCGCTATCTCCATATTTTAAATGATTTAATAAATAAGCTCTTTTAACCTCTTCCCACATGTTAGAACCATCATTAGATGCACTACCGTCCACCGCTATCCCTACAGGAATTCCAGCCTTAATAAGTTCACTAGTTCTACATATACCGCTTCCTAATTTCATATTAGAGCTCGGACAATGCGCAATTCCAGCTCCCTTAATAGCTTTCATTTCCATATCATTTATATATATACCATGAGCGAACCACACATCTTTTCCTACCCATTCTAAACTTTCCATAAGCTCCACTGGTGTTTTCCCATACATATCTATACAAAACTTTTCTTCATCTTGAGTCTCACACAAATGAGTATGCATCATTACCCCTTTTTTCCTTGCTAGTTCTTTAGTCTGCCACAAAAGCTCCTTTGTAACAGAAAATGGTGAACAGGGGGCCAATGCTATTTTGGTCATACCCAACTCTTCTTTATCATGATATTTTTCTATAAGTCTCTCAGAATCTAATAATATATCCTCTTCTGCCTGTACAACACTGCTTGGTGGAAGTCCTCCTTGGTCTCTGCCAAGACTCATAGATCCTCTTGTTGCATGAAATCTAATACCTATATCTTTAGCAGCTTTAATTTGAGTATCTATTAAATTAATAGAAGAATTTTTAGGAAATATATAATGGTGGTCTGTGGTTGTAGTGCATCCAGTTCTTAGTAGCTCACTTATTCCAACCATAGCTCCATAATATACTACCTCTGAGTCTATATGCTTCCAGAATTCATATAATCCTCTTAACCATGGAAATAAGGGCATATTTTGAACTTCCTTTATTCCCCTAAACATGGTCTGATATAAATGATGATGAGTGTTTACAAAACCAGGTAAAGCAACCAGTTTACTGCAATCTATTTCATTGTATTTTTCTTTTGGTTTCAAATCATCTCCTACATCTTTTATCCTATTTCCTTCTATAAATATATCTTTATTCTTATATATATTATCCTTTTCATCCATAGTAATCACATATGAAATATTTTTTAGTAGAATGTTCCCCATTTTCTCTCCCCCTTTTTATATTATTAATCTTATCATAAAGAATATTGGTATAATACTACTTTTTTTACAATTTTATATAGATAAAATAGCTTTACTTTCTCTTAGTAAAGTATTTAAATTATATTAATTTTTCTTAATTATCCTCATATAAAATAGTCGTTATTTATCATAATAGGCTATCACCTTTGAGAACATCAATATATGTAACCCTTCTAAAAAAAACGTATATAATATAATAAGTACTATTTAAAGGAGATTCTTATGAAGCTTCAAGGAAGTGAAACAGAAAAAATTTTAAAGAGAACCTTTTCAGGAGAATCTAAAGCAAGAGGAAAATATACTATGTATGCTGAAAAGGCTAGAAAAGAAGGTCATGAATATATTGCTCAAGTATTTGAACAAATAGCTTTTAATGAATTTGCCCATTCACGAGAAGTTTATTGGAGATTTCTTGACCAAGTTAAATCTACAGAGGAAAATTTAATGAACTCCTTTATGGGAGAAACAGCTGAAGTTAACACCATTTATAAAGAATATGAACAGATTGCTAGAAATGAAGGATTTATTGAAATTGCAGACTTTTATAAAGAACTTATTGAAGTAGAGGCGAATCATGATTTAAGATTTCGTACCTTATATGACAAATTACTTAGTGATACTCTATATAAATCTAAAACTCCAACTCTCTGGAAGTGTTTAAATTGTGGTTACATTGCCGAAGGTATGGAAGCCCCTATCTCTTGCCCTCTTTGTCAATTTCCTCAGGGGTGGTTTTCACCTTATTGTGATCCACTAAAAAAATAGTGATATGAGTCTTCCTATGGATGTGGAAGACTCATATCACTATTTAATAAAGAAATCTTTTATTTTACCTTAATTAAAATACCAAATTATATAGTTCTTTACTTACGATGATGAATTTCAAAAAAATTAATCTATCTCTTCTACAGTAGTAGTAATAAAATTATTTATGTTTTCTATTTCTTTTTTTCCTAATTTCGCTTTTTTTGATTTTACAATCATAAGGATTATTATAGTAGGAATTTGAATATATTTAATCATTGCAAAAATAGCTAATATAGGTGGTAAATTTATTTCTATTAACCTTTTAAAGCTCAACACAAATAATATCATATCTAAGGCAACATATAGAGTTATCTGTCCTCCAATTATCATTGATAACATAAGTTCATATCCACTATAATTAAAACTTTTTAGAATGACAGTCATTATACCATAAATACTCAAATAACTTATAAAGACTATAATCGTGTATTTAACATACTTTCTTTGTTCTAACTCTTGATACAATGTAAATAGGTCATTAATCATCTTTCTCTCTCCTGCAATTATAATTTATACATCTTTTATAATTCTATACATTTTTTGTAATTATTATAACCAGTTTTGACTTATAGTAAATTTATTTTTTAGTCTTTGTCTTAAAATGTAGTTCTAAAATCAAAAACCATTTAAATCAAAGCCATTTTTTAAGCTTTCTTATAATAAAATATTGAAGATCAAATCTACAAGGATTTAAAACATAACAAAAAAAAGAAAAGATTGCTATTAAGCGACCTTTCCTTCTGTGTTTAATGAGTATATTATTTTATTATAAAATTAAATTTAGGGCATTATTCAAATCTTTTATGATATCTTCTGGATTCTCTAATCCTACTGCAATTCTTATAAGATTATCTTCTATTCCAGCGTCTATTCTTTCTTCTCTTGTATATGGTGAATGTGTCATTGAAGCAGGATGTTGAATTAAAGTTTCACAGTCTCCTAAACTAACTGCTAAACTACACAAATGTGTATTATTTATTACAGTCTTTCCATCTTCATAATTTCCTTTTATTTCAAAAGCTATTATTGCTCCTGGTAATGACATTTGTTTTTTTGCAACTTCATATTGCTCAAAACTCTTAAGTCCTGGGTAATATACCTTATCAACAGCTGGATGCATTTCTAAAAAACTCGCTACTTTTATAGCATTACTGCAATGTTTTTCCATCCTTATTGGAAGAGTTTTCATTCCTCTTATAACTAGATATGCATCAAAAGGGCTCATACAAGCTCCTGTCATATCCTTTACTCCAAATAATCTAACCTTCTGAATAAACTCATTTTTCCCTATTACAAATCCACAAACTACATCTCCATGTCCATTTAAGAATTTAGTTCCTGAGTGGATTACCACATCAGCTCCTAACTCTATTGGTCTGGTTATATATGGGGTGCTAAATGTATTGTCCACAACTACTAGACACTCTTTATTAAATTCATGGGCGATCTTTGATATCTCTTCTATATCAGCTATATCTAAATTAGGATTAGCTGGACTTTCAATATATACTACCTTAGTATTCTCTCTCATAGCCATTTTAACATTTTCAGGATTCTTTGTATCAACAAAGGTTACTTCTACTCCAAACTTAGTAATACCATGACTAAGATAAGCATATGTACATCCATATAGAGTTTTAGCTGCAACTATGTGATCCCCAGCTTGTACAGCTGACCATATAGTTGAGGAAACTGCTCCCATTCCTGAGCTCATTGATACACAACCTTCTCCACCCTCTAATAATGCAAGCTTCTCTTCAAGCACTGTTGTAGTTGGATTTCCAAGTCTTGAATAAATATAACCTTCTTCTTTAAGAGCAAATCTATTTCCACCTTGTTCTGCAGAATCGAATATAAAAGTTGCTGTCTGATGGATTGGAGTAGCCAATGCGCCAAATTGATCTTTTACAGCACCTCCATGAATAGCTTTTGTAGAAAATCCACTTTGTTCTAAACTATGTTTATCCATAATACACTACCTTTCAAATATTATATCTTCAATATTATATTTATTACTTTTTATATATTATATAAGCATTTTCCATGCCAGTTAATTTTATACTTATAATCCACAGTGTTATACATTGTTGTAAAATAAATGAACCATTTTNNAAAATGGTTCATTTATTTTACATTTGGTTCAATATATTTACATTTATATTATGTTTTCTCATCTTATTTATTAAAGTAGTATGAGAAATTCCCAATAGCTTGGCAGTCTTTCTTATAGACTTACCTTCTTCTAATACTTTTTCAATTTCTCTTTTTTCTACTTCATTAAGAGTTTCTTCTAAGGTTTGTTGTGTTTTTTCTTCTTTTATTATATTTTCTATGTTGTACTCTTCATTAAAAAACAGCTCTTCTCCTCTTAACATTTCACCCTCACAGAGAAGCATAGCCCTTTCCATTATATTTTGAAGCTCTCTAGCATTTCCTTTTAATTCGTATTGCATTAATTTTTGCATAAATCCTTCTTCCATGCCTTTAATATTTTTCTTTAGACTCTTGTTAAATTTACGTATAAAATAAAAAACTAAAGGAGAAATATCTTCTCTTCTTTCCCTTAAAGGTGGAATAAATATAGGAATTACATTTAGCCGATAGTACAAATCTTGTCTAAAAGTTTTATTTTTTATCATTTCTTCAAGATTTCTATTAGTAGCTCCTATTATTCTAACATCTATCCGTTCTTCTTTAGTTCCTCCTACCTTTGTGAATACACCTTCCTGTATTACTCTTAATATCTTAGCCTGCAAAGTTATCGGTAATTCTCCAATCTCGTCCAAGAATAAAGTTCCTCCATGAGCTCTTTTAAAAATTCCTTCCTTTGTAGAAAATGCGCCTGTAAAACTTCCCTTTTCATGACCAAATAGCTCACTTTCTATTAGGTTTTCTGGCAATGCAGCACAATTTATAGCAATAAAGGGTTCCATTCTTCTTTCACTTATATTATGAATAGCCGTTGCAAAAAGTTCTTTTCCTGTTCCACTCTCTCCCCTAATAAGTACTGTGGAATTAGATTTTGCTACAATAGCTGAAAGCTTTTTACAGCCCATGATAGCTTTACTATTTCCAGCTATATGTTTAAAAGCTTCTTCTTCATCACCTTTGATAACACTTACCATTTTTAAGGCTTTATTTATGTCTTTAATGGATATAACACCACCTATAAGGTTGTTGTTATCATCAAAAATTCCTCTCCAAGATATCATATGTTTCCTATCTTTATTTCCATAAGGGTTATTGAGTTCAACATTGTCTTGCTTCTTATGATTTAATATACAATCAATTAATTCCTTCTCATCTCTAAATAATGATACTATTGGTAAATCTATTACCTCTTGTTTTTCTACGCCTAAGAAGTTTTCTGCATAACTATTTATTGTCTGTACCTTCAAAAATCTATCCAAAGAAATAATACCATCCTCCACTGAATCAAGGACAGCTAAGAGTTTTCTCTCTCCTTCTTCATAGGATAGTAATTCTACTTCTTTAATCTTTTTTATATCCTCTATTTTATATATTTCTTCAATTATATTTTCTTTTTTATCTCTATGAATTTCCTCAATTTTAATACAAACTTTTTCTGGAAATACCTCTAATGATGTTAAACTCACTTCTTTTTCATAGAGCTCTTGAAGTATTTTTAAAGTTATCCCAATTTTATCCTTTGTGATAATCTCTAATCTTATATATCCCATCCCTATCCCCCAAAACAGTTGAAAATAATTTATTGCAATAGTTTTAATGTCTTATAAAGTTTATAATTTTCCTGAACTCTTCCTACATATTCCTTTGTTTCATTAAATGGTATATAGTGAAGAGTAGCGCCATCCCTTGAATACCTTTCATCACCTAACCATTTAGTTACATTTCCAGGCCCACCATTATAAGCGGCCAGCACTAAATCTTCCTCTTTGAATTCTTCTTTTAGGTAACTTAAATACCAACACCCAATTTCTATATTTGTATTGACATCATATAGCATATCTACATTAAAATTATCCATACCAATTTTCTTAGCTACCCAATCCCCAGTATCTGGCATAATTTGCATTAAGCCTATAGCTCCAACATGAGATATAACCTCTTTATCAAACCCACTTTCAGCTTTTATAACTGCCGCCACCATATTAGGATCTAGATTATATTTATTACTATAAATCTTTATTTCTTCTTTATAAAATATTTCTATATTATTTTTTTTACTTCCCATACTATTAATATTTATACTGGCTCTTTGTTTTAATCCATAAAGAGCAAAGATTAAAAATATTACTAATACACCTATTGCTACTTTTTTTATATGAATTTTTATATAATTTCTCATTATTCTTCACACCTATTTCTATACCTATTTTTATATCTTATCTTATTTAATTATAAACATTTTTTCATATTAATATCTTAATAATTTATTACATTTTACAATATACCCAAATCATATCATTATTATGAATATATAATTTATGATATCACCTATATATTCTTCACATTTTTATAATATATCATGTGCCATTATTATAAATTATAGAAATTTTTTCTATAGAGAATAAAATCTCCTTGTGATAGAATAGTAAAGTATGCGACTTCAATTTGAAAGGGGGATTTATTTGAGTAAAAAATTAGATTTACTTAAAGAAAAGGAAATTAAGCTATTATTAAAATTTATGCTCCCTTGTGTGGCAGGAATGGTTGGCTTATCGGTTTGCATATTAATTGATACAATTTTTATAGGAAGAATATTAGGTGACTTGGGACTTGCGTCATTAAATATCTCTCTTCCAATGTATAACATTTTTAATGCTATAGCCTTAACCTTAGGGGTTGGTGGAGCAACGACCTTTGCAATATGCATAGGAGAAAATAACTTTAAAAAAGTAGATGAAATATTTACCTCCTCTATAGTCGGTGGAATAGCTATATGCATATTTATTTTCATCTTATCAATGCTTTTTATAGAACCTATCTGCTATTTTTTCGGTGCATCAGATAATACCTTTTCCATGGTTAAAGATTATCTAAGTACACTATTATTCTTTAACTGGGCCTTTATATTTATTGGTATATTAAATGTATTTGTACGCTGCGATAAAGCACCAAAGCTATCCATGATAGCGATAATATTTTCAAATCTTACAAATATCATTCTAGATTACATATTTATGGTTCCTCTAGATATGGGTATGAAAGGAGCTGCACTAGCCACTTCTATTGCTCAAATGGTTGGTATCTTAATACTTCTTCTTCATTTTTTAAGAAGAAATAATACTATGAAATTTATTCCTAAAACCTTTTGTTTTAAAACCTTAAAAAAGTTATTAAGAATTGGTTCTCCTAGTTTTATAACCGAGCTTTCTAGTGGCTTTATAATATTTATATTTAATATATCTATATTTAATATTTTAGGAGATATTGGTGTATCAGCCTATGGAATAATAACAAATATAGTTCTAATATTTACCGCGGTATTTAATGGAGTTTCTCAAGGAATTCAACCTTTAATTAGCGTAAATTATGGAGCAAATAACCATAAAAGAGTTAGGTCTTTTTTGAAGAAAGCAACTATAATTTCTTTTACATTAGGAGTAATATTTTTATCCATTGGTCTAATAGCTCCAGAAATACTAGTTTCCCTATTTAGTAAGGATAGAGGAGAACTACTAAATATAACTGTTCAAGGAATTAATATTTATTTCTTTGGCTTAATCTTAGTAGGTGTAAATATAATAAATATAGGATATTTTCAAGCCATTGAAAAATCAAAGGCTTCCTTAATTCTTTCTGTACTTAGAGGACTAGTTTTTGTATCAACTCTAATATTCATACTACCCTCATTCTTAGGGATAAGAGGAGTATGGCTAACCATTCCCATAGCTGAAATCCTTACTCTTTTATCATTTTTTATAATTAAAAAAAGAGTTTCAAAAAATATAAACCACTCTATTTAGAGTGGTTTTTTATAATTATCTAAAGTCCATCTTCAGCTATGTAAAGTCTTATATTACAATTTCAATATACTCATTAAAATAAACTTCTTATGCATGTTTAGCATAAGAAGTCTTATCCTTAGTAATATAAACTGGCAATCTCCTAATCCTTCCATAGAGTTTCTATAGTACTATAGGCCGTTTTGTACTTAACCATCGTGTTCGACATGGGAACGGGTGTAGCCACAAAACGTATTTTTACCAGATTATATTAAATAATATTTACTAAATGCATCTATTATATACATAAAAAATTAAAGAACTCTAAATAAGGCCTCCTTAACTGATTATATTAACTTTATTTTTTCTTTTTCTCATTAACTATATTAATGAATTTATGTACATCTTCACTAATTATGAATTTCATAAAATACGATTGTAACTTACCATTAATAAAAATTCTATATCCTAAGCTTTCTTCTGAAAGCTCTACTTTATATATATTTTTATATTCTATTGTATCATCATATACATGGAATAATCTTTTACCACAAAATCGTATCTTTTTACTAGTTGCTGCTAATACTCCTGTTTTCACATTCTTTTTATTGTTAATAGTAGTCTCAAACGCACCATCAACATAACATAAAATCTCTTCACCTTCTTCTAAAGTATCTCTCATTAAATTCAAAGCCTTATCTACTCTTCCCATTTTCATCCCCCTTAAATAATTTATATAATATTATTTTAATTTATTTACATAAATTTTTCTACAAAACTTAAAATTTCATAAAAATAATCCCCATGGTTTTTCATGGGGATACACTTTATTTATAGATATAATGTTTATGGAAATTTACTTAGAAATTAACAGAAAAATCCGCCAAATCCAAATCCGCCACAGAAGAAGAATAATATTATTATTATGATTATGAAATCAAAACCATTGTCATCATTACATCTACATTCATGGTGACATTTACATGGATCATGGTGACATGGCCTTGGACGATCGTAATAGCTAGATCTTTCATCTTCTATTTTATTATATCTAGCATTATCATTAGCGTTATCTTTAAGAGTAGTTAAAAGTTTGATAATCTCTGGATCACTTAATAAACTCTCTAGTAATTGCTCATTATTCATGTGATATTCTCCTTTTATATAAAATTTAGGAAGATATTTCCCAATCTATTTCTTAGTCCTAAGATATATTATGAAGAATTGATTATTTTTGTCACTCAATAAAACATTAAATTTAATAAAAATTATTATAAATAAAAAAAACACCTCAAAACTGAGATGTTTTGGTGGCTCACCGGGGAATCGAACCCCGGACACCATGATTAAAAGTCATGTGCTCTACCGACTGAGCTAGTGAACCAAACTACCTGGCAACAACCTATCCTCCCACAGAGCTTCCCCTGCAGTACTTTTGGCTCATTGAAGCTTAACCTTCGTGTTCGGCATGGGTACGGGTGTTACCTTCAAGACATAATTACCAGATAAATAAATACTTAGTTTTGCGATAATAAAATACCTTTACGTTGTTGACTTTACGGATATCTTATATATATTATCAAAGCTATATATCATCGCCCATTTGAGATATTCTCTCAAAATTACATAGTAAACTTAAATTTCACACAAGCTTCGAATTACTTCGTCAATTTCAATGCCTACGGTGCTCATTTACTATAGTAAACTCCGCTCCTCGCCATCTCATTTTCTTGTATTTCTTGCTTTTGCAAAATTTATATAAGAACTTCGTCATTATTAG
>DFXM01000008.1:0-1553 GCA_002381695.1 Clostridium sp. UBA4108
AAGCTAAAAGGCAACAACTCGCTTCCCTCGAACAGGTTGTATTTCTTAACGCTTTTTCCTGTCATGGGACCTAAGTAAATCTAAGCTTCCTGCAAATGGATTGCTTCGCAATAATATATAGTTCTAAAATCAACAATCATTTAAAACAAAGCCAAATTTATTAAAGTAATGCAATATTATTTTCTTCACAATCCTTAATAATTTCATCTGTCCATACAGAAGATTGAACTTCTCCTACATGAGCTTTTTTAAGGAAAAACATACAAATTCTTGATTGTCCAATACCACCGCCAATGGTGTATGGAAGCTGCTTATTTAATACAGATTGATGATATTCTAAGCTTTTTCTATCAGTACAGTCGGATACTTCTAGTTGAGCATCTAATGCATATTCATCAACTCTGATGCCCATAGAAGATACTTCAAAGGCTCTTTCTAATACTGGATACCAAAAGACGATATCTCCATTTAAGCTCCAATCGTCATAGTCGGGGGAGCGTCCATCATGTCTTTCACCTGAATTTAAGATTCCACCAATCTCCATAATAAACACAGCACCATACTTTTTAGCAATCTTATTTTCTCTCTCTTTTGGGCATAAATTAGGATATAGGTCCTCAAGTTCTTGAGAAGTAATAAAGGTAATTTCATCAGGTAATATAGGTTTTAAATTACGATAAGTTAAGTGTAGATATTGTTCAGTAACCTTAAAGACGTCATAGATTTTTTTTACTACAGTCTTAAGGGTAGCTTTATTGCGCTGTTCTTTTAATATGATTTTTTCCCAATCCCATTGGTCTACATACATAGAATGGAGATTGTCTAAAGTTTCATCTCTTCTTATGGCATTCATGTCTGTATAGAGCCCTGTACTAGGTAAAAATTTATACCTTTGCAGCGCCATCCTCTTCCATTTAGCTAAAGATTGTACAACTTCAACTTTTTCATCTTTTATATCTAAGGCATCAAAGTTCACAACCCTTTCAATGCCACTGAGATTATCATTAATACCTTTTCCACCCTTTACAAATATAGGTGCAGAAACTCTAGTTAGAGTTAAAGCTTCCGATAGATTTACTTCAAAAAAATCCTTAATTTTTTTTATTGCTATTTCTGTTTCAATAAGATTTAAACTAGGACAATAATCCTTTGGTACAAAAGTAGTTTCACACATAATAAATCCTCCTAACTATTATTAAATAAAAAAAACCTCTCATCCCTTTAATAAATAAAGGGACGAAAGGTAAAATTCCGCGATACCACCCAAATTAGCTGAAAAGCTCACTCATTAACAGTACAATAAAATACTGCTGAATTTTTAACGGTATTATTCCGCCTAAGCCTACTTTCAAAAAGATTTTGGTTAGGTACTCAAAGATGTTCTTCACTAAAGCTTTCATTATGGGACTTTCACCTACACCCACTCGCTGAGAATTTTCACTAAAGTTACTCTTCTTGTCATCGTAGTAAAGTATTAAATTAGTATATATCATATTACGAAAAAATAAATCTGTCAATAGTTACTAAAAATTTTGGCTTTGTTTTAGCATAGT
>DFXM01000008.1:1626-11773 GCA_002381695.1 Clostridium sp. UBA4108
CTTCGCAATAATATATAGTTCTGAAATCAACAATCGTTTAAAACAAATTCCCAAATTTTTATAGTACTCTTATTGTACATAGGAAAGAAAAAGTAAGTGTTCACATGTAAAATAATGTATAATACTCATAGGATATATTATTTTTCAAGCAGTAAATTTGAATAAAGGTTAAGTGAGGGATTAGTTATGAGAAGTGCGGTTTTTATTGATATGCAGGGGACCTTAGGAGGAAGCGGGATGGATGATGCCAGCAATTTTTCATTTTACTCATTTGCACCAGAAGCCATAAGGTTATTAAATGAAAATAATATTTTGGCTATAGTTACTACTAATCAGAGTCGTATAGGTAAAGGGTATTTAACTTTAGAAGATTTTAATAATAAGGTTGAGGAATTAAAAATAGAGCTACTTAAAGAGGGAGCAATTTTAGATGGAGTATATTGCTGTCCTCATGTAAAGGGAGATAAATGCTTATGTAAGAAACCGTTAAAAGGATTAATTGAACAGGCTCAAAAGGAGTTAGATATTGACCTAGAAAAAAGTTTTGTAATTGGTGATATGGGGATCAGTGATATTGTTATGGCTAAGAATATAGGAGCTAAAGGGATTTTAGTCCTTACTGGATGTGGACAAGAGAGTCTTAGAGAATATAGGCACACATGGAGTGAATATGAAGCGGATTTTGTAGCAGATAATGTGCTGGAAGGAGTTAGATGGATATTGGAGCAAGGAGAATTTATATATGATGGGGAATAATATAACGAAAGCTATAATTTTATCTTTTAGTGGGAGAAAAGATAGTGGAAATTGTGAAAAAATTTCAAATTTTATAATAGATGAATTAAATAATAGGATAATTTCAAAAAAGTTGGAGTTAAAAAGTTTAAAAATAGAACCTTGTGTAGGCTGTAATTATGAGTGTTTTATTCCCCAAAAAGGTTGTCCTAAGAATGATCATATAAACATGATTTATAGCAGTATCATTGAAAGTGATATATGTATTTTTGTTATTCCAGTATATAGTGGGGCGCCACCAGCACTTTATTTTGCTTGGAGAGAGAGGTCTCAAGGGGTATTTACAAATGAAAAGCTTTATGAAGAATATAGAAAGGTTAAGAAGTTTTTTATCATTATAGGAAATGAGAATGCTGGAGCAAGAGAGGCAATAAAGATAGTACAAGATGAAGAAGGAAACTATAAAGCACCTGTACTATTAATACAAAGCCATAAATATAATAAAAGCTCTATAGCGGGAAATCTTATTCAATGTGAGGAAGTCAAAATCGAAATTAGGGAATTTTTAAGTCATAGTATAGAACATAAATCTGACATTAAAATATAGATTATGATATTAAAAAGCTTAAATCGACAGATATATGAATTATAGAAACACATATAGTTCATATATCTGTCAATTTTATTGGATTACCATGCGATTTGTGGTAAAATAAGGTATGAGAGAGATTAAGTTAAGAAGATAATTGAACAAGTTGATTTTAATATATAGTAGTTATTAAAAATTATAATATATATAAATGATTCTATTGTTCTTAGACATAAAATTATTGAGGAGAAAAGAAATGGGTAAGATATATTTTATTAGACATGCTAAACCAGATATTTCAATACATGATGATTTAACGAGACCCCTTACATCAGAGGGTGTAGAAGATAGTAAAAAGGTTATGGAATTTTTAGTGGATAAAAATATTACGAAGGTTTATTCTAGTCCATATAAAAGGGCTGTAGATACAATAAAAACTTTTGCAGATGAAGTAAATTTAGAGATTAGAGTTATGGAGGAACTAAGAGAGAGAAAAGTAGGCAATGAATGGATTGAAGACTTCTATAATTTTTCTAAAAAACAATGGGAGGACTTTGAATATAAATTGCAAGATGGTGAGAGTTTAAGAGAAGTGCAAGAGAGAAATATAAATGCACTAAGAAGAATACTAGAGGAAAGTAGTGAAGATAATATTGTAATAGGAACTCATGGTACTGCACTATGTACAATTATGAATCATTATAATAGTGATTTTGGATATAGTGAATTTGATAGAATAAAACATATAATGCCGTGGATTGTATGTGCTGAGATTAAAGATAATGGTATAATATCTTTAGAGGAATTTATACTATAGTAATTCTGATAAAGGAAATTAACTTTTTGCTATAGGTAGTCTCAATATAATATGCTTAAGAGGAGGAGTAATTATGAAAAGAAAAACTAAAATTATCTTAGGGATTTTATTGTGTGCATGGATTATAGCCTTTACCACTGATTATTCATTGGCAAAAGATAATAAGCCACCTGCTTTTGCTATTCCTCTTGTGAAGTATAAAGATGGTGGGTCAGCAGAGTATTATGGATTTGGATATAAGGTTAATAAGTATATGACTATTACAGCTGAACGCGGAATTGAATTAGAGAGGGTAGACTTTGGAAGTTGGTTTATGAAATTTAAAAAGTAGTATTTAGATAACTATATGAAGAAATTTAAAGTAGTTTAAGAATATATGAGAGTAGAAGGGTAAAATACTATCTACTCTCATATTGGTTATAAATAGAAAAATGTAGCTTCAGTAATGATATTTTATCATTGGCTTTGTTTTAATATAGTGTTGATAATAATATGTAGTTCTAAAATCAACAACCATTTAAAATAAAGCCATACCATTAAATATCAGAATATTAAGTTAATTATGAGGTGATGAACTTGTTAAATTATACAGATAATGATATAGAGAAAATTATTAGAGTTTATTAATATCAAAGGACAAAGAAAAAATAATTATATAATGTTACTTAAGGGTGAACTTCATTATAATAAGGAGTTGAGGATATGTTTAAGAAAAAAGATAAAAAAGAAGAAGAACTTAAAGTAGAGCTTGTTACTGTAGGAGAAACTAATAATTATTATCTAATACCTTTAATAAAGGGATTATTCGATTCAGAGGAAATACCGTATTTTATTAAAGGAGAACATCTTATAAATATGATATCGCCTCTTGATATAGTGGAAATTCAAGTACATTCAGATTATGTAGAAAAGGCACTGGAACTTTTAAAGGAATTTCAATTATAAAATATGGATATGATTGAATCATTGAATATATAGATGAGAGAATAAAAATTTAAATTAGAGGGTTATTATGAATGTAAAACATATAACAAAAAATCAGGCAAGAAAATTTATTTTACTTAAGCAAGGGCTTATAGGTGAATACTCTTTTCAAGGAGAAAAGGGAGTATGTGATTATATTAAACAGGCTGGGTGTATTCAGTTTGATCCCATAGATGTATGTGGAAAAAATCCAGAATTAGTACTTCAATCAAGAGTGAAGGATTTTACGCCACAAATGCTATATAAGCTTTTATATGAAGAACGAAAACTCATTGACCATTTTGATAAAAATATGTCTATATACTCTGTTAATGACTGGCCGTTTTTTAAACGCAATAGGGATAGAGCTAAAGAATGGAAAAGGAGTAGAGAGGATATCGAAGCTGTTGTTGATGATGTTAAGAGTATGATTAAAGAGAAAGGTCCATTATGTTCTAGTGATATTGCTTACAAAGAAAAGATTGATTGGGCTTGGGCACCAACTTCCCTTTCAAGAGCTGCATTAGAAATCTTGTATTTTCAAGGAGAGCTTATTATTCATCATAAAAAGAATACAAAGAGATACTATGACTTTGTTGAAAATCACATACCTTCTAAATTATTAAATGCTGAAGAGCCAAATAAAGAGGACAGTAAATATTATGCTTGGCATGTAGCTAGGAGAATAGGATCAATAGGGTTATTGTGGAACAAGGCTTCAGATGGATGGCTTGGAATAAATGGATTGAAGTCAAAGGAACGCATAGAGGCATTTCGAAATCTCTTAGAAGGTGGAGAAATTGTGGAAATACAGGTTGAGGGTATAGAAGAACCCCTATATATGAATAAAGGAGATGGAAAACTCTTAAACACTGTAATAAAAGATAAGTATCTAATGCCACGTACAGAACTTATTGCACCCCTAGACAATATGCTGTGGGATAGAAAGCTTATAAAGGAATTATTTGACTTTGAATACAAGTGGGAGATTTATACTCCTGTAGCTGAAAGAAAATATGGATATTATGTGCTTCCAGTATTAAATGGGGATAGATTTGTGGCAAGAATAGAAATTATAAAAGATAAAAAGAATAAATCGGTGATGGTTAAAAATCTATGGTGGGAAGAAGAGGTAGAATTAACTTCGCAGCTTAACCTAGACCTCCAGGAATGTATAGAAAGGTTTGGAAAATATCATCAGTGTAAGATTTGTAATATACATAAGGTAAGAGATAAATAAAAGCATGGAGCTATGGATTAAATCTATAGCTCTGTGCTTTTATTTATCTCAGTTATTCATGCCAGTATATATAAGAATAGCATCTCTTAAAAATTCAGCCCCACCAGGTTGATGTTTATCGTAGAATGCAGTAAATCTCTCATCAGCTACATACATTTGAGCAAGGCCAGCATGTGCCTCTTTGCTATAACTATCCCAAGTGAAGCATAACCACTTACGATGTAAGTCTGCTGTTCTTTGTGCAAGTTCACTTGATGGATCACCTGTTTTAAAGGCTTCCTTTAAGGTTTCAAGCACCTCCACTCCTAATGCCTCAAATTCTTTAAATTGATCCTCAGACATGTTTTTAAATTTTTTATTAGATTTATTAATTGTGTTATTACCGTATTTTTCTCTTATTTCCTCACCATATTTCACTTCATTGTCATCTATCATCTTTTGTTTAAATCCTTCAAATTTTTCTTTATTAGTCATTGTAATCCTCCCCTCTGTTAAAGCTATGGTTTTATTCACGTTAGCTATTAACAAATTAAGTTGTTTTCTTTTATCAAGAAGCTTTTCACGATGATCTTTTAATGCCTCAAGTCCATCAAAAGATTCTGCAGTTATAATATCTTTTATATCCTCTAGGCTTATTCCTAATTCTTTGTAAAAGAGAATCTGTTGTAATCTATCCACTTCAGCCTGACCATATATACGATATCCTGAGGAGTTAATTCTTGCCGGCTTAAGAATTCCTATTTCATCATAATATCGAAGAGTTCTAGTGCTTATACCTGCTAATCTTCCAATTTTCTGTATTGTATATTCCATGTTCTCACCTCCTGATAGGTTTATAATACAGGTTCACGTAGCGTGAATGTCAATAGTTTTAATAAAAAATTTTAGAAAATTATAAGTATATTTTAAGAAGATTTATAAGGTAAATAATCATATAGAAAGATTCTTTACTTCTTATTTTAATATTTTCTCCAATTAAAATATTAGGATAAGAGTTAAATAAAAATTTAATAATAGTTGACATTTTACAAAATAGTGAATATTATATTATTAATAGAATAAAAGTTAATCCATTGAAGAGGAGTAGTAATTAAATTTAGCTTCGTTAAAGAGAGCTGGGGATGGTGGAATCCTGGCATGAAAAAGTTTAATGAATGGACCTTAGAGGAGTAAAGGGAAATCTTTTGGAGAGTACTGGTTATCGTGGGCTGCACGTTATAGCAGATAGAGTATGTTAGTACTTGAAGTTGAGTGGCATATAGTATGTGTATAAACTTTTAGTACTTAAGGTATTATGATTTTGACTTGTACTATTTTTTTATGTATTAAGTTAAATAAAGAGATTTTTTCTTTATAATGCATTAAACCTTAAGTTAGTAAAGCTTAAATAACTTAGTTTATTTTATACATATGATGCAATTTAGGTGGTATCGCGGATAATCTCCGTCCTATTGATTTAGGACGGAGTTTTTTGTTTTTTAAATATCCTTTAAATACTAAAAATCCAAGTGTTTTGGGAGGATAAAATACATTATAAAATAACAAGGAAATCAAGGAGGTGAGTAATATGGCATGAAAGTATAGCTTAGAAAAAGATGAAGTTAGTCAATGGAAAAATGTTAAAAATTTTAGGAGGAGAATGGATATGAATACAAATAATAAAATAAGAAAGTTAACAATGAATGGATTACTTTTAGCTATAGGTGCATTATTGCATCAAATTACTCCAGCTTTAGGACTTCCTATGCAACCTGATTTTGCACTTTCAATGCTATTTATAATAGTAATACTAAATAAGGAAGATTATAAAATTTCTCTAGTGGCAGGTATAACAACTGGAATTTTTACTGCCATGACTACAAAATTTCCAGGAGGACAAATTCCTAACCTTATAGATAAGTTAATAACAGTAAACTGTGCGTATCTGTTGATGATTTTTCTTATAAAAATAAAAGCTGTGAATAAGTTAAGTGAAGAAAAACAAAATTATATAATAGCTTCTGTAATACTGCTTATAGGTACGATTATAAGTGGGATGATATTCTTGTTATCAGCACAAGCAATAGTGGGTTTACCAGCAGAAATTACGGCTCTATTTACAATAGTAGTGCTACCAGCAGCAGGGATAAATTTAGTAGCTGGAATTTTCTTATATAAGGTGGTAGCTCTATCTTTAAGAAGGGTAAATTATTCTTTAAAAGAATAACTTGAGGGGGGAATTTAATATGAAGAAAGATATAATGTTAACGGGAGATAGACCAACAGGAAGATTACATTTAGGCCATTATGTGGGCTCTTTAAGAAATAGAGTTCAATTACAAAATACAGGGCAGTATGAAACCTATGTATTAATTGCAGATCAACAAGCTCTTACGGATAATGCGAAAAATTCAGAAAAGATAAGACAGAGTTTAATAGAGGTGGCGCTAGATTATTTAGCAGTTGGAATTGACCCTAATAAATCAACAATAGCTGTGCAATCACAAATAACGGAGCTAAATGAATTAACTATGCATTATTTGAATTTAGTTACGGTATCTAGGTTGAAGCGAAATCCAACTGTAAAGGATGAGATTAAACAAAGAGATTTTAATAGAAGCATACCAGCTGGCTTCTTTATTTATCCTGTAAGCCAAGCAGCGGATATAACTGCCTTTAAAGCTACTGTTGTTCCCGTAGGTGATGACCAATTACCAATGATTGAGCAAACTAGGGAAATTGTAAGAGCCTTTAATCAATTATATGGAGAAATACTAGTAGAACCAAAAGTTATGTTGCCAGAAGGGAGCATCTGTTGTAGATTACCAGGCATAGATGGAAAAGCTAAAATGAGCAAGTCTTTAAATAATGCAATATATTTATCAGATGATGAGGACACTATAAGAGAGAAAGTAATGAAGATGTTTACTGATCCTAATCATTTAAGGGTTGAAGACCCAGGAGAAGTAGAGAATAATCCAGTGTTTATGTATTTAGATGCCTTTTGTAAGGATATATCAACCTTAGAAGAAATGAAGAGTCATTATAAAAGAGGCGGCTTAGGAGACATGAAGATAAAAAAATATTTAAATGAGGTTTTACAAGCAGAATTAGAACCTATAAGAAAAAGAAGAGAAGAGTTTGCAAAAGATATACCTAGTGTATATAAGATACTTAGGAGTGGTAGTGAGAAGGGGAGAGAGGTAGCAACTCAAACCTTAAAAGAAGTACGAGCTGCAATAGGAATAGAGTATTTTCAAGGAATAAATTAAAGTGTCTTTTAAATTAATTAGTTTAATAGTATAGTTTAAGTAAATGTACTTTCAAAAAGGAGAGATACTTATGATTACAATTAATAAGCTATTGGCTAATGATTTATCTGGACTTAGTGATGAAGAACAAGAGTATGCTATAAAATTTAATGAATCCCTTAGAGTGGGCTTAATAGATGAGTTAGTAGAGGATGTAACCCTTAAAATGATAAAGTCATTAGAAGCTAATAAAGATGAATTTAAAGATATGGTAGGAGATATTATAATTCATGGGTGCAAAGGATTAAAAGATATGAGTACCCAACAGCTTTTGAATTTATATCTTGAAAAGAAAAGTGAAGAGGCGTTTGTAAATTTAATTGAAAAGATAACCTAAAAAACATCTAGATTTCTAGATGTTTTTTATTTGTGATTAACTATAAATGAAGCATATGGTATCAAGTTAAAAATAATAAGAACATAACATATAAATTTTTTTATTATATTGACAAAGTAACAGAAAGGTATATAATCATATACAATACAAATAAATGCCGTGAAAAGGAAAGTACCTTTAAGAATACTTTTACAGAGAGCTCCAAATGGTGAGAGGGAGCAAAGGATATTGAAGAGAAAATGGCCTTGGAGCTTTGCACCGAGATTTTAAATTTAGGCTGCAACGGATTCACCCGTTATAGTGATAGAGTATAATCATAAAGTTTTATGACGTACTTGAAGAGGCTTATGCTGTAAAGTATAGGTAAATTAGGATGGTAACACGGATATAACTTTCGTTCCTAGAGATAAATTCTCTTAGGAATGGAAGTTTTTTTATTTGTCTTAAACTAAATTAATTTAAAGGTTAGATAATAACCTTACCTTTAGAAAAAAGAGAATAATTAGAGTGAAAAATCAGGAGGTAGTTAAGATGAATATTTTAATTGGAGGAGCTTGGCCTTATGCTAATGGATCTTTGCATATAGGCCATATATCAGCATTATTACCAGGAGATGTTATAGCTAGATATTATAGAACAAAGGGAGATAAGGTGCTGTATGTTTCAGGCAGTGATTGTCATGGAACACCAATAGCCTTAAGGGCTAAAACTGAAAATGTATCACCAAAGGATATCACAGATAAATATCATGATGAGTTTAAACATTGCTTTGATAAGTTAGGATTTTCATATGATTATTACTCAAGAACAGATGACGATTACCATAAACAACGGGTTCAAGATATAGTTAAAAGTTTATATGAGAAAGGATTAATCTATGAAAAGGAAGTAGAACAGCTCTATTGTGAACATTGTAGCCAATTCTTACCAGATAGATATGTGGAAGGGATATGTCCAAATTGCCAAAGTATTGCTAGAGGAGATCAATGTGATAACTGTTCTAGTTTATTAGATCCACTAGAGTTATCAAAGAGAAAATGTAAACTTTGTGGTAATGAGCCAGTGGTTAAAGGGACAAAACAATTATATTTTGCTCTATCTAAATTTGAAAAGGAGTTAAGAAGTCATTTAAAAATTTCAAAAACTAAGTGGAGAGTAAATGCTATTAATAATACTGAAAGATATTTAAATGAAGGATTGAAAGATAGAGCAATTTCAAGAGATTTATCATGGGGTATAGATGTACCAATTGAAGGTTATGAAGATAAAAAAATCTATGTTTGGATAGATGCTGTGCTGGGTTATTTTACACTAAGCAAAAAATGGGGAGAAGAAAATAATAGAAATTGGGAAGAGTTTTGGGATGACAATAGTGTATCTTACTATATTCATGGGAAGGATAATATTCCTTTTCATTCTATAATATTGCCAGCATTGTTAGATGGAATAGATCATAAAAAGTTACCAGATAGAATTATTTCAAGTGAATATGTAACTCTTGAAGGAAAGAAAATATCCACCAGCAATAATTGGGCCCTTTGGATTCCAGATATAATTGAAAGGTATGATGTTGATGCCTTAAGATACTTTTTTATAATAAATGGGCCAGAGAAAAGAGATACAGATTTTTCTTGGAGAGAATTTGTAAATAGCAATAATAGCGAGTTATTAGGAGCTTATGGGAATCTTGTAAATAGAACTTTAGTTTTTGTGAAGAAGTATTTTAATAGTTCTATTCCAAAAGGAAGACCAGAAGAAAAAATTCTCAATAATATAAAGGAATTATATATAAGAGTTGGAGAATATGTTGAAAAGGGAGATTTAAAAATAGCTATAGAGGAAATCTTCAAATTTATCAGGAGTATGAATAAATATTTTGATGAAAAAACTCCGTGGATAAGGGTAAATAATGAAAATAGTTGTAGTAACACCATTTTTAATTGTATATTTGCCATAATAAATATCGCTAATTTATTAAATCCATTCCTACCATTCTCTTCAGAAAAAATTAAGTCATGGCTAGGATATACTGAAGATGGATGGAAGTGTATAGAAATAGAAGGGGGAAATAGTATTGGTGATTTTGAATTATTATTTGAGAGATTAGATAAGAAGATTATAGGAAATGAAATTGTAAGGTTGAATAAAAATTTATAATATATAAGTTGTAATAAAG
>DFXM01000008.1:11862-23791 GCA_002381695.1 Clostridium sp. UBA4108
TAATATGAAGCTCAATTTCAACAGTTTATTAAATATACTTGTAATATGAATTATCTTTATTGCAACTTATATATATAAGTTGTAATTGAATTTCTATATTATACAAATAGATTTGGCTATAAAATTAAGGGACTAGAGCTTATATTGTTTAAATTTTCTGAATAAATGGTATAATTAAAGTTAAGATAGAAAAATTAGAACCTGATGAAAATCATAGTAAATACCGAGATTACCTAATAAATAATAATTTGTTGGAGGGATGACTATGTATGAATATAAATATGTATCGACAACACTGGGAGGATTTTTTATTGAAGCTGAACATCATAAAACTATAGATAATCATGCAAAAAATGGTTGGAGATTAGTACAGATTGTTCCTATGTATTATAATGCTCATGGAAAACCTACAGAATATGAAATAATCTTTGAAAGAGAGATTACTGAATAGTATATTATATGTAAAAAGAGTACCCGAAAATAATATTTTCGGGTACTTAATTTTATTTTGTAACAGGTGTATTAGCTTGTACTGGTTTCTTCTGAGTTAAAAATGCTATGTATTTTATTAATACATAAGTTACGATTAACACTGCAATTATCTCTTGGAATTTCACAACATATTTTAAAAGTTCTATACCTTTTTCTGCTTTAATTAAGAATCCATTAGTACCTTTCATTGCAATTGCACTAATTACCATTGGGAAAGTGAAAGCAGCAAAGCTTGGGTAAAATTTTAACTTTAGAAGCTTTGGTAGATATAGTAAAACTCCTAAGTATAATATCAGTGATAACACAGCTAAGAATCCCACAATGTATATATTTTTATCGCTGAAAGAGTTTAAGTATGCTGCTAAGCAAAGACTAGCTGGAGCAGCGAAGATTACTGTAGTAGGAAGTGCTGGTTCTGGAATACCTTTTACCACGATTGTCCTATAAAGTAAAATAGGCAATAGAATGATAAAGGATATAAAGGAAAACCAAAAGAAGATTTGTCCTATATTAGCAAGTTTAAAAGCTGGAGCTGTTATTCCTGCTGCACCTATTCCTACATATACAACAAAGGTACTTGGAAATAACTTTTTAATGTTAAATCCTGATACAAATTTCATTGTATAGAATAATATAAGACCAATATGAATCAAAACACCAATAATCCATATGGTACGTGCAAGACTAAAAGACATATCCTTAAAATACACAGATAAAAGCATGATTCCCATTGAGTAAGTAGGAAACACACTAGCAATTACAGGATTATTCAACTCTTCTATGACACCTTTAGTGCAAAGAGAAATTTTAAAGGTAAGTAATAGTAGAATTATTGCTGATAATAATCCTAAAAAATTCTTATATATAAGTCCATAGGAAACCAAAAGATTTCCTAGCGCTGCTAGAGATAACATAACTCCAGCTATAGGCAATGGTATTTTTTTTATAAATTCAACCATAGAATTACCCTACCTTATCCATCAATATTTTCAATGTTTAATTCTCTAACTATGATTTCAGCAGCTTTTTCTGCCATTTCACCTGTGAATTTTATACATTGAGCTTTGTGTTCACCGGATGCCATGTCCATTCCTTTTGTTTGAACACTACAACATAGACACTTGTGTCTTTGTCTAAAAGTATCTTGAAGCTCATAAGCTAATTCTAATGCCTTTACACTTCTAGGGTCTTGAGGATTACTTCCCTTAGTTCTTCCAAAGAAATATCCAAGACACAACACAGCTCCAGTAACTGCTCCACAAGTACACTTTGATTTACCAATACCTACTGGAAATCCTGATGCCATAGCAATCATTTCATCTGGCATATCAATTTCAAAGTTTTTCTTAATAGATGATACTATTGCTTCTGAACAGTAGTATTCGCCCTTTCTAAAATGCTCTTCAGCATCTGCCTTTACATTTTTTACACTTATTTTGTTCACCATAAAAATCGCCCCCTTTATTTAATTCTATTTTGATCCCACACAAGTATAACATGGTAAAGGAAGGCTAGTCTAATTGATGTTTTAAATAGAAGAACGTTATATATTACTTCTACAAATAGATACATTCGTAATAATACACAGTTTAGATCAATGGTGTATAAAACCTAAGTAAATCTAAGGTTCCTGCAAATGGTATTCACAGCAATAATATAAAGTTCAACTTAAATAAATTATAAGAATGTCTATTTGTATTATGTAGTTTTATTATTGAAAATTATATATAATATAAAGAAGTATATTCCCCTTAGAAAGGGAATATCATTTATAAGCTTATATAGGAGGAGTAGTGAATTGGAAGATATTAAAGAATTAAGAGAAAATATTGATAGAATAGATAGGGAAATTATAAGTCTTTTTGAAGATAGAATGGAAATAGTACTTAAGGTAGCACAATATAAGAAGGAAAATAATATTTCTATATTCAATGAAGCTAGGGAAAAAGAAGTTATTGAGAAAAATCTTCAAAGGTTGAAAAATAAAAATCTTGGTAAATTCTGCGAGAAATTTTTGCAAGAAATCATGGATGTTAGTAAGGAGTATCAAAGACAGGTATTGGAGAAGTGATAGCATGGAATGTTTTGGATTAATAGGAGAAAAATTAGCACATAGCTTGTCTCCAGTTATACATAATAGAGTTTTTGAAGAGTTAAATATAAGGGGAACATATAACCTTTTTTCTGTAAAAAGAGAGGATTTTAAGAAGGTAATAGAAAGTTTAAAGATTCTTGGAGTTAAAGGTGCAAATGTAACAATCCCCTACAAGGAAGACGTAATTAATCAATTGGATTATATATCTCCAGAAGCTAAAGCTATTGGTGCAGTGAATACTATTTTAATCAAAAATGGAAAAGCTTTAGGATATAATACAGATTATTATGGATTTGGTAAGATGCTGAAGAGAGAGTGTGTTCAGATTCAAGGAAAGAGCTGTTTTGTACTAGGGGCAGGGGGAGCAGCTAAGGCTGTCGCACAATTTTTAAAAGATAGTTGTGGAAAAGTAACAATCGTATCAAGAGATGTGGAAAGTGCACAAAATTCCTTTAAAGAATATAATATCATTGATTACAAGGAACTAGAGAGTATAGCACAGGGAGATATAATAGTAAATACAACTCCTTGTGGCATGTACCCAAAGATAGAAACCATAGCTGTCAGTGATACCGTACTTAGAAAGTTTAACACTGCAGTAGATATAGTATATAATCCACTGGAAACCGTATTTTTAAAACGAGCTAAGGTATTAGGATTGCAGGTTGTGGAAGGGCTATATATGTTGGTAGGTCAAGGGTTAAAAGCAGAAGAAATCTGGAATGACATAACTATTGATGATGAGTTAGGAGAAGTAATATTTAAAGAACTTAGAGAAAAATTAGAATGAATATATATAATGTAGATTATTACAGGGTTCTAATAAATTGTTTTGTAATTTACTTATAGGGAGAAATAATAAATGAAAATAATATTGATAGGTATGCCCGGATGCGGCAAAAGTTCTATAGGAAAAGAACTCGCTAAAAAACTTTCTATAGAGTTTATAGATATGGACAAGTATATAGAAGAGAATAGTAATAGTACCATAGAAGAATTATTTTCTCAGGGAGAGGATAATTTTAGACATGAAGAAACTAGAGCTTGTAGAGATTTAAGTGGATTTGAAAATGTAGTTATAGCATCTGGTGGCGGGGTAGTTAAAAGAGAAGATAATATGACGTATTTTAAAGAATTTCATATAGTTTTTATAAATAGACCTTTAAAGTTGATTCTTGGAGATGTAGAAGTAGATACTAGACCTCTCTTAAAAGGTGGAAAAGATAAGATCTATAACTTATATAAAGAAAGAAGAGAGCTTTATGATAAATATGCTACTATTGAAGTAATCAATGATAAGGAAATTAGTAAAATTGTAAATAATATTATAGAAGTTATAAATTATAATCAAGGGAACTAAGGCATCTTCAAAAAATAACTAGTCAGCATACTTCGTATATTGACTAGTCATTTCTTCAAGATGTCTAATTTGATTTATGAATAAGAATAGTATTGAATTAGCTATAAAAAGCTATTTTATTAGATTTAAGTAGAGAATATGTATAGGTTTTACTTAAACTATGAGATAGTTTTTTCTAATAGATTATTATAAAAGTTATCAATAATATATATTTCATTATGATAGCCAATTGTATTTTTCATACACCTATAGCCTATAATTCTTTTAATTGGATTAAGATTATAGTATTTAAGCAGTGATTCCCCATAGGTAAGTTCCTCTGAAAATTTATATGTAGTTATGTTAGCAGAGGAGGTTTCTAATAAGTCATTAGTTAGCTTACCGCATAAATGAATAATAGCTTTGGGACACTTTGTTTCTATAGATTTAAGTATTCTTATTAAACTATATTTATATACAGTGTTAAAGATTTCAAGTCCTATTACATCTATAGTAGCCACAGGGTCACCAATAGATAATATTTTAGCACCATTTCTATAAGCTAATGTAGCATATTGAATTATGAGTTCCTCAATAGAATGTAATAACTGATTAAAATTGCTTTGCTGGTCTTTTAAGAATTTAAGAGCTGAAGACAATTCTAATAAAGAAGTTATTACTGTGAAAGGTCCTTCTATGCGATAAATAATATTTTCATCTCTTAAACTATTGACAGCTCTAAGCATAGTGGAAGTTCTTTGAGTATTAAGATTAAAAATCCTAGGAATAGAGATTATATTATCAAAGGCATATTTCTTTAGTTTATTACAATCAAATGATAGGAATATTTTTGAAATTGATAGCTCTTCTTCCAGATTATTAGAAAAGGGTAGCTTAATCCAAACATCTTTATTATTTTCTTTTATTGATAAACTTAATTTGGCAATATTTTTACTATTGTAATATAAATCATCAATAGAGTTAATTCCTAAAGATTCTATTTGCTTTTTTCCAATAGGCTTATAAGTATCAATATTACATATGAAATTTTTCACAAACTCACCACCAATGTGTTAATATAAAAATAAATATTTCCTGTAAATTTTGAATTATTATTTTAATGACATAATCAGTTGATTTATTTTCAAAATCTAAGTGTAAATAAAATATATAATAAGACAATCTTATTATATATTATCTCAAAAACGACATAAATGTCTACAATATAAACACTTGGAATACAGAATATAGCTGATTAATTACAAAAAATAATTTTGAATCATTAATATAAAGCTTCAGTATATACCTAAGTAACTAGAATGGTGTTAGAAATAGTTTAATATTCATTATAAGTATATAGCTTTTTTATATAAATAACCACCATTTCGACTATATTGGATTATCTTTGCTTGTTATTGTATTATAAATTAATAAAATTAATAAAAATCTAATATATGCCCTGTTGCTCTAGAGAATTATTCTATATCTTGTAAGGTTAATGATATGGTGATAATATATATTACAGCTAAGGATAGCAATGGGTTTAGCTATAGATATGAAATAGGGAGATATGCCATAGGAAATAATGGGGAGATTAATTCTTTGCCAGTGGATAATTGAGGAATTTTGAAATAAAGTGATAGAAAAATAATTAAATATTATTTGTATATGCTTAACAATAGGGGTTAGGCGTTTCTACGGGGGGCCGTAAACTTCCTCGCTACGAATGTGTAATTAGCTTCATTTTTTATAGATAATTAAGACATAATATATTTATTTTAATTTAAAACTATATAATAAGTATAGAGTATATATGTTAATATTTATAAATTTGATTACATGTTCCTAAGCAAAATCTGCTTAGGAACTTTTTTGTAACTTTTTAAAAATAATGAAACCATATAGGGATTATATTATTTAGTGTGATAATTAGAGACTATTTTAAAAGTTATCTAGAAGGATGGCTTATATTATATAAATTTAAGGGGGAAAATTATAATGGAAATTTTAAAAAATAGAATTACTAGAGATGGAAATGTGAGAGAAGGAAACATATTGAAGGTGGATAGTTTTTTAAATCATCAAATGGATATTAAGCTTTTAAATGAAATAGGAAAAGAATTTAAAGAAAGATTTAAAGAGGAGAAGGTCGATAAAATTCTTACAATAGAAGCTTCAGGAATAGGAGTTGCGGCTATAGTTTCTCAATACTTTGACTATATTCCAGTGGTTTTTGGAAAGAAGACAGAGAGTTTAAATTTAGATAAAGAAGTATATGAGAGTGAAGTTCATTCTTATACAAAGAATAAAGATTACAAGGTTAGAGTAGGAAAAAATTTCTTAAAAAAGGGTGAGAAGATTTTAGTTATAGATGATTTCTTAGCTAAAGGATGTGCAGCAAGTGGATTACTGGATATAGCAGCACAAGCGGAAGTAGATATAGTTGGAATTGGCATAGTTATAGAGAAAGGCTTTCAAGAGGGAAGAAAAGTATTAGAAGAAAAGGGAGTTAGGGTAGAATCCTTAGCTATAATTGATAAAATGGAAGATGGAAAGGTATATTTTAAATAAGTCATGGGGTAATTTATTTAGTGAATTGCGACCTATGGTCGCAGAGAAGTATTCCAGAGGCATAGTGAATTGGCTTCGCCAGTGAATTGCAACCTACGGTTGCAGTGAAGTGCGCCTTTAGCGCAGAGGGTTGACTTCGTCAGAGAGAAAGTAAATCTCTTTCTGAAGGTAGTAAGTAACTCTCTGTGAACAACATGAGTAATTCACTGTGAGCGAAGGAAACACTTCTCTGCGCCTGGGTCACAATTCACTGCCACTATAGGTCTAGATTATATAAATATAATCTAGATTATTTTAATTCGCCAATAAGATTACCGTCTTTGTCAAAAGATAGGTCTATTGTTTGAGTTTTGGTTTCTCCATTTTTAAATTTTGTGATTATGGTAACAGTGTCTCCAATGAGATCTTCATAATTTAATTCACCATAAGCCATTACCATATCAAAGGCTTTCTCAGAAGGAATCCAAGAAACGGGAGACCCTGCTTTAGCTACTACAGAACTTCCTTTTATTTCATATTTAGAAGAGCTCTCTTCATAATCAGCCTTGCTTCTAATATTAATTTTAGTGGCTATAAATTTTCCATTATCTCCATCTTTAGTTTCAAAATGAAGTCCATAATCGTCTAAAGTAAGAGGCTTATCCTTAAAATACTTATTTTTATATTCATCAAAAGTTCCTGAATTCCAAAGTTTAAAAAACTCTTCGCGTAATTCGTCTAAGCTCATACCAGTTATATTATGAGACATTAAGTCTATGGAACATACATAGATTTCACCTTGTGATAGCATAAGTAAATATTTATCTACATCAAAATATTCTAAAGTTCCATTGGATGATGAATAAGTTATACTTTCTACATTGTCACCTGATACAATAAATCCACCATCAAAATCATAGCTAGATTCATAACCTTTGTAAGCCTCTCCATTATCATAAGTGAAGGTATTAAGAGCTCCTCTTTGTATTTTACCAAAGGGCATTTCTACTTTTGTATTGGCAGTTAAGGTTAGGGTTTTAGTCTTAGTTATGTCCATTGCTTCAGGACCATTGTGTTCAGCAGCATAGGCAGTAATAGTAAATAGATTACTGGATTTATTATTTACACCATTTTTTTTGCTTAAATTACTATCTTGTAGAGTATTTCTTTTAAGATTAGTAGGTAATAGAATTCCAGAAAACAGAATTATTATTGCTAAAGTGCAGCAAAGGGCATATTTAAAAAAATTTTTACTTAGGTTCGGAATTTTGAAATACATTTTATTTTCAATTTCTTTTTGAGGTAAATTTTCTTGTATCTTATTCCAATAATTAGGTGTTTCTTTGCTATATTTAATAAGAGCTTTTTCAATTTTCTTTTCTGACCATATATTCATAATTCATATTTCCTCCATTAAGTATTTTTTTTAAATTTTTAATAGCAGCTTGATATCTCCAAGTTACAGTTCCCATAGGTATATCTAGTATTTCGCTGATTTCTCTGAATTTTACTCCAGATAATAAATGCAATAGCACAATTTCTCTACTGGAAGCATCTAAGTACTCTAAAGCTTGCTCAATATCTAGCTTATAACATATGATTTCATCAATATTTGTATCATCTATGAGGGTATTACTTTCTTGACCATATTTTGACATAAAGTCGGTATATATTAAATTTTTTCTTTTTCTTAAAGTATCGATAGCAACATTTCGAGTTATTCCTAATATCCATGCCTTAGGGTTCTCTCCTTTACGAAAAGTATTAGCCTTAGTTAGCAATTTTAGAAATACCTCTTGAGAGCTATCTTCAGCTAGTTCTTTATCTTTTAATATGATTAATGAAAGACAATATACCTCTCTATGAAAGCAATCATATAGGGCTTTTAGTGCATTAACATCTCCAGTAGCTAGACGCAAAATATATTTTTCAGTATTAATTTTAATCATGCCTTTCTCCTCCTCTAATTGATATACGTTTCATATAGGTATTTTTATGGAATATTTTAATGAAAAAAATTTTACGTAGATTATAATGATACATAATTTTACAATTAATAGCTATCTAAGGAATATTATAAGAGCTTTCATAATAGTAATTCATAAAATATAAATATAGTTTAAGGATATCTTATTTTGCAACTAGAAATGTTTTAAAATATGATGATAAGTTATTCTATTTTATCTATATAAATTATATAATTGGATTTAGATAGCAATTTTCATAATAATGAATAAAATTGCAAATAAAATTTAGTATTAAATATAGGGGGAGTATTATGAGGAATTTTAAACAGTGGGAAGATATTACTATAGACGGTGTAAATAGATTGAGCAAAAGAGGAGGTTTTAATAAATTTCCTTCTAAAGAGAAAGCAATGACTAATGAAGTAAAGTATACTCATGGACATAAGTGCTTAAATGGACAGTGGAAATTTCTTTTTTTAGAAGCTCCAGAATACTCTCCTGAAGGATTCTTTAAGGAAGAATTTAATATTGAGGAATGGGATGATATTATAGTACCTGGTAACTGGCAGCTTCAGGGATATGGAAAAATGCATTACTCAGATTTATGGTATAACTTTCCGATAAATCCTCCTTTTGTACCTACTGCAAACCCTACAGGGATATATAAGAGAAGTTTTTATGTATCAAAAGAATGGTTAAAAGAGAGAATTATATTAAGATTTAATGGGGTGGATTCTGCATTTAACCTGTGGATCAATGGAGAAGAAGTGGGCTATAGCAAGGGTGCAAGGAATGAAAGTGAGTTTGATATAACTGAGTTTTTAAGAAATGGAGAAAATCAATGTACAGTTAGAGTATATCAGTGGAGCGATGGGACATACCTTGAAGATCAAGATATGTGGTGGTTAAGTGGTATATTTAGAGATGTAGAACTTTATATAGAGCCTAGAATTGGAATAGAAGATATAACTATAGTTGCAGATTTAGATAAAGAATATATAGATGGGATTTTGGTTATTAATACTAAATTGAGAGCAGATAATATAGAAAGTTTAGGGCTTACCATAGAATATGAATTGATTCATAAAAATGGAGCAACCATATTATATGAAGAAGAAAAGGTATGTTCTGAGGATATAAGCTTTAACAAACTTATAAAATCTCCTCTTAAATGGACTGCTGAAACTCCAAATGTATATACACTTTTAATTACCTTGAAAAGAAATGGCAATATAGTGGAGGTAATACCACACAAAGTAGGTTTTAGAAAGATTGAACTTAAAGGTCAAGTATTTACAGTAAATGGAGTAGCTATTAAATTTAAAGGTGTAAATAGACATGATTATAGCCCTATAAATGGTAGAGTGGTAGCTAAGGAAGAAATAGAACAGGATATTATACTCATGAAACAGCATAATATCAATGCTATAAGAACAGCTCACTATCCTAATTCAAGATGGCTATATGAATTATGTGATGAATATGGAATGTATGTAATTGATGAGGCGGATTTAGAATGTCACGGCTTTGAGCTTACAGGAGAGTATAATAAGATAAGTGATGATGCTTCTTGGGAAAGGGCTTATGTAAGTAGGCTTGAAAGAATGATTGTGAGAGATAAGAACCATCCTTGTATAATCATGTGGTCCTTGGGTAATGAGTCTTCTTTTGGTCATAATTTTAGGGCTATGGCTAGAAGATGTAGAGAAATGGATGCAACAAGACTTATACATTATGAGGGAGACTTTGAAGCTGAGTGTGTGGATGTGTATTCCACCATGTATACTTGGCTTGAACATGAGGATTCTAAGAGACTACTAATGGATAAAATAGTGAAGAATAGTAAAAAGCCTCATATATTATGTGAATATTGTCATGCCATGGGAAATGGTCCAGGAAATTTAAAGGAATATCAAGAATTATTTTATGCTTACGATAAGTTACAGGGTGGTTTTGTATGGGAGTGGTTTGACCATGGAATACAGGAGACTCATGTAGATGGAAGAGTTTACTATAAGTATGGTGGAGATTTTGGAGATGATCCAACTAATGGTAATTTTTGCGTGGATGGATTAATCATGCCAGATAGAACGCCATCACCAGGACTACTGGAGTATAAAAAGGTTATTGAACCCGTGGAAACCAAAGCAATAGATATAAAAAATGGTTTGATTAGAATAATAAATAGATATGATTTCTCTACTTTAGATCATTTAGATTTAATTTATTCTGTGGTAAAAGATGATACTATTTTAGAGAGTGGAACAATAGACATAAAGGGAATAAAAGGAAGAGACACTAAAGATATAAATATAAGATATAATAAAGAATTTCACGTAGAAAAGGGAACAGATTATTATCTTAATATAAGTTATAAACTAAATATAGATACACCATGGGCTAAGTCTGGGTATGAACTTGCTACTGCTCAATTTAAGATACCTGTTCAATGTGAAGAAGTGTATGTAAAAAAGACTGGATATTTAAAGGTTGAAAATCAAGGATATAAATTAATTGTAATTGGTGAAGAATTTAAAGTGATCTTCGATAAGGTTAAGGGACGTTTAATTGAAGGCTATAGATATGGGTATAGGGTTATTAATGAAGGGCCAGCATTAAATTTTTGGAGAGCTCCTATTGACAATGATATGTATCTTTTAGAAGACTACTATAAGAAATACTTTGTACATTTATGGCATGAAGTGGTAGAGGATTTTAGTTATGAAGTAATGGAAAACTATATAGTGATTAATGTAGCTACCATGAATGGAACTACTAATTCTGCTTGGTATTATAGTTCTAATTATGAATATAAGATTTATCCATCAGGAGATATTTTATTTGCAGTAAAGGGGATTCCAGCAGGTAAAATAGAAAATGCTCCTAAGATGTTACCAAGAATAGGAGTAAAGGTAAATATAAACAAGGATTTATATAAGGTACAGTGGTATGGTAAAGGCCCAGGAGAGAGTTATGTAGATTCTAAAGAATGTAATTTAATAGGGGTTTATAAAAATACTGTAGACGAATTATTTACTAATTATGTTAAGCCACAAGAGAATGGCAACAGGACAGAAGTAAAATGGGTATCCCTCACTAATGATAGGGGAATGGGACTTATGGCAGTAGCTGAGGATAAGTTAAATTTCAGTGCTATGTATTATGAAACTATTGATTTAGAAAAAGCTAAACATACTATAGATTTAAAAGAGAGAGATTATATAGTTCTAAATTTAGATTATAAACAAAATGGTCTAGGAACGAACTCTTGCGGGCAGAATCAGCTAGATAAATATAGATGTAAATTTGAGCCATTTAATCTATCTATGAAAATTAGCTTATACAACAATAAAGAGATTTCAGCCATAGCACTAGCGAAGGAGAATATACTATAATTTAATAGTATTTTAAAATATATTATATAAATTAAGATAGCATACATTTAATTATGAGGCTTTGTTTTAAGATAGTGTTGATAATGAACTA
>DFXM01000008.1:23826-48172 GCA_002381695.1 Clostridium sp. UBA4108
GCAATAATATGTAGTTCTAAAACCAACACTCGTTTAAAATAAAGCCAATTATGAAATTGGATATCAATATTTAAAAATTAAATGAAATTCAGTGGAAAGGAATTATAAAATGACTAATGAAGTTTTAAGAGTGATAAAAGAGAGAAGAAGTATAAGAAAATTTAAGAGTGAACAATTAAAGAAGGAAGAGTTAGATGCCATACTTGAAGCTGGACTTTATGCGCCTAGTGGACACAATGATCAGCCTTGGCATTTTACTGTGATTCAGAATAAAGATTTATTAAACAAAATTAGTGCAATATCTAATGAAGGTATGAGAAATTCAGGTATAGATTGGGTGGAGAAGTTAGGTCATAAAAATAGAAATATATTTTATAACGCACCAACAATCGTAATTGTATCAGGAAGACAAGGAGCTTATTCACCACTATCGGACTGTAGTGCAGCTATTCAAAATATGCTAATAGCCGCTGAAAGCCTAGGCATTGGCTCATTGTGGAATGGACTTGTAGAATATTTCTTCAATATGAAGGAAGCAGAAGAGCTATGGTTGAAGGAAGGATATAGACCTTACTATGCAATAGCACTTGGATATAAGGATTGTGAGCAGCCAAAAGCACCTAAGAGAAATGAACATACTATATCTTATATAATTTAATTTTTTTCAAGATGTTATCCATAGAGAATAATGAAATTTAGACTGATATTAATATAAAGTGGATAAATGTTAAAGATAAGAGGGTTTACAAATCTTCTTATTTTTTTACAATTATTTTAAAAAAGTTAAGTATTACTAAACTAAAATTTCACTATTAAAAACATTTCAAGGCTTTATTCAAAGGATTCAATAAAAAACGAAAAAATAATATAAATACATTTTATTTTATTATTAGTTTAAGTAAACAAATATATAATTAGTATTACTAAACATCAAAAATTTTATTATAAACAGGTAGACTATAAACCTTGATAAACACATATATTTATTAGAAATATTTATTTTATTAAATATATAAAATTTTTCAAAAACCTATTGATTTTTTTAGAAAAAAACTATAAAATAAGATTGTTTGTTTAGTAAATATAAACCTATAGTTTAGATATAATACACTATTAAATAGGGGGTGATGTAATGCAAATAGGAGAAAAAATTAGAAGACTGAGAATTGAAAAACAGTTAACACAGGAAGAACTTGCAAATAGGTGTGAGTTATCTAAAGGATTTATATCTCAAATTGAAAATGATTTAACGTCGCCATCCATAGCAACTCTTATGGATATTCTTCAAAGTTTAGGAACTAATTTAAATGAATTCTTTAGTGAAGAGCCCAATGAGAGAGTTAAATTTACAGATGATGATATGTTTGAGAAAGAGGATGAAGAGTTAAAATACAAGCTGAAGTGGCTAGTTCCAGATGCACAGAAAAATGATATGGAACCTATAATGCTTATATTACATCCACAAGGACAATATAAAGAGGAAGAGCCCCATGAAGGTGAAGAATTTGGATATGTACTGGCAGGTACAATAAATCTCCATTTAGGGGACAAAGTATATAAGATAAAAAAGGGTGAGAGCTTTTACTTTAAGCCTAAGGCTAACCACTACATATCAAATCCAGGCAAGACAGAGGCAAAGGTTATATGGGTGAGTACTCCACCGTCATTTTAAGGAAAAAGAGGTGTTACTTTCATGGAAAACATAATTGAAATTAAAAATATATCTAAGCAATTTGAAGAGCTAAAGGTCTTAGATAATATTAGTTTAAATATAAGAAAGAACGAATTCGTTACCTTGTTAGGACCAAGCGGATGTGGAAAGACTACCACATTAAAGATTCTAGCAGGATTTGAAACTTGTGATGAAGGGGAAGTTATATTTGAAAATAAAAAAATAAATAATCTCCCATCCTATGAAAGACAGATAAATACAGTATTTCAGAAGTATGCCTTATTTCCTCATATGAATGTTTATGAGAATATAGCTTTTGGATTAAAGATAAAAAAAACTTCTAAGGATAAAATTGACATAAAGGTTAAAGAGGTTTTAAAGTTAGTTGCATTAGAGGGGTTTGAAAAGAGAAAAATTGAATCCTTAAGTGGAGGGCAGCAGCAAAGAGTAGCTATAGCTAGAGCTATTGTCAATGAGCCCAAGGTATTACTTTTAGATGAACCACTAGGGGCATTGGATTTAAAGTTAAGAAAAGAGATGCAAATAGAACTTAAAAAGATTCAGAAACAATTAGGAATAACATTTATATTTGTAACTCACGATCAAGAAGAGGCATTAACCATGTCTGATACAGTGGTGGTAATGAATAAGGGTGTAATTCAACAGATGGGTACCCCAGAGGATATATATAACGAACCTATAAATAAATTTGTAGCTAGATTTATAGGTGAAAGTAATATATTTGATGGAGTAATGCTTGAGGATTTTAAAGTGAAATTTTGTGGAAGAGAATTTGAGTGTGTTGATAAAGGTTTTGAGAAAAATCAGGATATAGATGTAGTTATAAGGCCAGAGGATATTACAATGGTAGATGCTGAAGGTGCTGATTTAAAAGGCATTGTAAAATCTTCAGTTTTTAAAGGGGTTCACTATGAGTTAGAGCTAGAAGAGAACGGGCGTAGCTGGATACTTCAGAATACTAAAAATGCTAAGGTAGGTACAGAAATAGGCATGGATATATATCCAGAAGATATTCATATCATGAGAAAATCAGGTGATGAGTAATGAAAAAGAAGTCTTATTTTGCATATCCATATGTGGTATGGAGTGCGTTATTTATAATAATACCACTACTATTAATAGTATTTTTTAGTATAACTGAAAAAGTTGGAGGAGAAGTTGTATTTTCTCTAAGTAATTTTCAAAAGTTAATGGATCCCCTTTACATAAAAGTATTCGGACGTTCAATATGGCTTGCATTTTTATCAACAGTTTTATGCGTAATCTTTGGATATCCAATAGCCTATATAATTTCAAGGAAGCCAGAGCATAAAAAAGGAATATTAATAATGTTATTCATACTTCCAATGTGGATGAATTTCTTATTAAGAACCTATGCATGGATGGCAATACTAGGGAAAAATGGGTTATTAAATACATTATTAACTGCTATAGGATTAAACTCTATTAATATTCTATATACAAATACAGCAGTACTTTTAGGTATGGTATATAATTTTTTACCTTTTATGGTACTACCTATATACACTTCCTTATTAAAAATAGACCAAGATTTGATAAATGCTGCACATGATTTAGGAGCTAGTAGTACGAAGGTATTTACTAAAGTAACTTTTCCATTAAGTATACCAGGAGTTGTTTCAGGAATAACCATGGTATTTATGCCAGCAGTTTCAACCTTTGTAATTTCAAGGCTTCTTGGTGGAGGACAATATATGTTACTTGGTAACTTAATAGAACAACAGTTTACTGTGGTAGGAGATTGGAATTTTGGTTCTGCCATATCCATAGTAATGATGATACTTATATTAATCTCTATGGCCTTAACATCTAAATTTTCAGATGGCTCAGAGGAAAAGGGTGGTGGATTAATGTGGTAAAGAAGATAACCTCAAATATATATATGATTTTAGTGTTTGTATTTTTATATGCTCCTATATTTGCAATGGTTTTATTTTCTTTTAATGATTCGAAATCCATGGCAAAATGGGAAGGTTTTACCACTAAATGGTATGCCCAGCTTTTTCATAATCAGGCTATTTTATCTGCTTTAAGAACTACTGTATTTGTAGCAGTGGTGGCATCTATTATAGCTACAATCATAGGAACTATAAGTGCTATAGGAATACATAAGATGACTGGAGCAAAAAAAGCCATAATGTTAAATGTGAATTATCTACCTGTTTTAAATCCAGATATAGTTACAGCAGTAGCATTAATGACACTTTTTGTGTTCATCAATGCAAAACTAGGTTTAATTACTATGCTGCTTGCACATATTACCTTTGATATACCTTATGTTATATTATCAGTATTGCCAAAACTTAAGCAATTGCCTTCTAATATTGAGGATGCAGCTATGGATCTAGGTGCAAAACCTATGTATGCTTTAAGAAAAGTTATATTACCTCAGATAAAACCAGGTATAATATCAGGCTTTTTAATAGCATTTACTATGTCTATAGATGACTTTGTTATCAGTTTTTTTAATACTGGAAGTGGAGTTTCTAATCTTTCTATTGAGGTATATTCTATGGCAAGAAGAGGAATAAAGCCTGAAATAAACGCATTGTCTACATTGATGTTTGTTGCGGTATTAATTTTATTGCTACTAGCTAATAGGAAGCAGCTAGTTAATAAATAATAAAAATTTGTGAGGTGGTTAATTTTGAAAAGTGTAAAAAAATATATTTCCTTAGGAGTTGCAGCTATAATCACAGTATCTCTATTTACAGGATGCGGCTCTAAATCATCTTCAGATGTCCTTAATGTGTATAACGTAGGAGACTATATTGATGAAGAGCTTATAACTAAATTTGAAAAAGAAACTGGAATAGATGTGGTATATGAAAAATATGATACTAATGAAATAATGTATCAAAAAGTAAAAAGTGGTGGTTCAAAATATGATTTAGTATTTCCATCAGATTATATGATAGAGAAGATGAAGAATGAAGGACTAATTCAAAAAATAGATTATGCTAACATACCTAATTATAAAAACATAGATGAGAAATTTAAAAACCAAAGCTATGATCCAACAGATGAATATTCAGTTCCATATTTTTGGGGAACTTTTGGAATACTGTATAATAAAACTATGGTAGATGAGCCAATAGATAGTTGGGATATTCTTTGGAATGAAAAATATAAAGGGCAAATATTTATGCTAGACTCTGTAAGGGATACCATGGCAATATCATTAATGAGATTAGGATATTCTCAAAATACTACTAATGAAAGTGAGTTAACTAAAGCAAAAGAAGAATTAATAAAACAGAAACCATTAGTGCTTGCTTATGGTAATGACGATATAAAAGATAGAATGTTAGGCGGGGAAGGTGCTATGGGTATAGTATACTCAGGCGATGCACTAACTTTAATGGCACAAGATGAAAATTTAGCTTATGCTATACCTAAAACAGGAACAAATAGATGGGTAGACGGTATGTGTATACCTTCTGATGCAGAGAATAAAAAAGAAGCTGAACAATTTATTAATTTTATGTTAGATGCTGAGAATGCTAAGCAAAATATAGATTATATAAATTATTCTACACCTAATAGTGCTGCATTAGAATTATTAGATGAGAAAACAAAGTCAAATCCTGTAGCTTATCCAGCAGATGAAATTATGGATAAAAGCGAATCTTTTATTGATTTAGGCGATAAAATAAAATTGTATGATGATATGTGGCTTGAAATAAAGTCTAAATAATAGTTGAAGCTGGACTGCGAATTAATTTTGATATAATGATTTGTAGTCCAGTTTTAATTTTATTTTAGAGATGTGAATTAAATATTGAAATAGAGCTAAGTTTTAAAATATGATAAAAATCTCTTAGCTTTAATTATAGAAAATTAAATATAATACATATATAATAAACCCATAGGATTTAATTGGAGGGAAAATAAATATGGTTAAAATAGGACAAGTTATAGAATTACAGGAAACTAAGAAAATAAAGGTTCAAGAAGGTGGAACCGTTACAGTGAGAAAAGGTGATAGAGCTCAAGTGTTGAGAAAAGTAGATGAAGGAACAGGGGAGATTTTATATCTTACTGGGGAAGCAAAGGGTAAAAGTCAAATTATAAGAATTGATGTAGATGATAATATAGATAGTGAAGAAATTGCTAAAAAGATAATGGAAATGCTAAATAAATAGACTTAATACTGAAATAAATGTAAAAATTAATTATAGATTATTGCCCTGAAAGACATTTATAGGGTAATAATCTATAATTTATATTTAGCATTAATTTTAATATGAATTATTTAAAACACATTAATTTAAGGTAGTAATTGAAATTCATAACCTTCTGCTTTGGCTTGTTTAATTACATCATCAAGTATATCTGTATTAGTCTTTGATACTGCATGTATAAGAAGAACTGCCCCAGGATGAAGTCCATTTAATATAGTGGTTTTTGCTTTAGCAGGATCAGGTTGATTATTAACATCCCAATCATGATATGCAAAGCTCCAAAATATAGTTTTATAACCAAGATTTTTAGTCATTGCTAAGCTCTTCTCAGAGTATTCCCCCATAGGAGGTCTAAAAAATCTAGGAATCTCTTTTCCAGTAATTTCCTTGAATTTGTTTTCCACATCAGTAAACTCTTTATTAAAACCTTCCTCACTATGAGTAACACTAGGCATAGAAGGATGATGATTTGAATGATTTCCAACAATATGGCCCTCATCAACCATTCTTTTAATTATATCTGGATTATCTTTAAGATAAGGTGAAGTTACAAAAAAGATTGCTTTCACATCATTAGCTTTTAAAGTATCAAGAATTTTAGGAGTATATCCATTTTCATAACCCTCATCAAAGGTTAGATATAATATTTTTTTGCTTGTGTCTCCAATATAAAGAGCATCATATTTAGCTAAATCAAACCCAATTTTAGTGTTAACCTCAGGAGTAGCATGTGTTTTATTAGGCATAAACCACCAGCTTATTTTAGTGTTATTTAAATTAGAGGCAGCTATCTTAGATGGTACTTCAGGATTATTATTAACTTTATCAAAATTATTTGTACTGCTATTATAGCTTTCAGTTGAGGCATTGTTCTCGTTGTCCTCAGGTGTAAAGTTATCCATATCAATGTCATCCATAACTTCACTTTCCTCTTGGATAGCTGGAGTAATATTAATTACGGACTTATCTTCAACTTCAGAATTAATACTTCCTAAAACCGATTGATTTTTGGAGGCAGAACATCCAAAAAATATTGAAGATGATGTAATAGTAAGCATTATAGCTACGGTTGTAATAAATTTATTTTTCATTTCCTTCCTCCTTGTAAGTAGTTATATAGTTAATAGCTTCCTAAGGATACTATATTAGGAATATTGTATCCAATTAAAGCTCAGGAAAGTTTATCGACGACTGTGCACCAAGTTATCTCCACATTGAAGAAAAGGTTTTATAGTGGTAATCATCAAATAAAAAAATAAAAATCCTATATACATATAATACGTTTATTCATGAAAAAAATACTACAAAAAAAGAGATTTTTTTCGAGGTATCAGCAAATTATACCATAGTTACATATTTTAAACATATTATCTCGTAAAAAATTAATATTGAACTTGGATATCCATAAAATAGGCCATAATTTTCAGATTACTTTGGACTTTAAATCTATATATTAATATAATATAACTAGTGACATTATATTAACAATTGTAATGGAGGGAATTATGGAAGCGATATTAGGTATTAACAAAAAAGAACTTGAAAGTAAAAAGGGGATTTTTACAGGAGAGGAGATAAATCAGCAACCAGAGGTATGGAATGAAATATTGGATAGCTTAGAAAGAAATAGGGAAAGTATATCAAAATTTATAGAGAATTTTTTAAAACTTCCTAATAAGCGAATTATATTGACTGGGGCTGGAAGTTCAGCTTTTGCTGGGGAAGTTGTTTCTCCACATCTAACAAAATTACTGGGGCTTAAAGTAGAGGACATAGCAACTACAGATATAGTTGCATCTCCAGAGAATTATTTAGTTAGTGATATACCTACATTATTGATCTCTTTTGCAAGATCAGGGAATTCTCCTGAAAGTGTAGGAGCTGTAAATTTAGCAGAAAAGCTAATCCATAATCTATACCAAATAGTTATTACGTGTAATAAAGATGGAGAACTAAGTAAGAAGTGTGTTGGTAATAAGAAGAATTTACTACTACTTATGCCAGAAAAATGCAATGATAGAAGCTTTGCCATGACAAGTAGTTTTTCAACCATGGTATTAAGCTGTATGGCCATATTCCGTATAAATCAATTAGAAAACTTAAAGAAAGATGTTGAAAAGCTAGGGTTAAATGTGGAGGAATTTATAAAGAAAAATTGCAAGGAAATAATGGAGAAATCAAAGGACAGTTTCGAAAGGATTGTTTACTTGGGAGGCAATGCCTTAAGGGGAATAGCGAGAGAAAGTGCATTAAAGGTATTAGAATTAACGGCAGGGCAAGTTAATGCTGGGTATGATACTCCTCTTGGATTTAGACATGGTCCAAAGTCTGTAATAAATTCAAGAACAGTAACAGTGTTTTATTTATCAGACAATTCATATTCAAGAGCATATGACATAGATTTGATTAAGGAAATGATGCCTGAAAGAAAAGGAAACAAGATATTTATTATAGGTAATTCTATACCAGAAGAGGTTAAAAAAGGTGTGGATTACCACATTGAATTAGAGAGCAGAGAATATAGTTTAGATAGTGAAATATATTTACCCTTACAGCATTTAATATTTGGGCAACTACTATCTTTCTATAAATCATGTTCATTGGGGATAACACCTGATAATCCATGCCCAACAGGAGAAGTTAACAGAGTTGTAAAGGGAGTAAATATTTATCCATATCATAAATAACATAAAGAAAAATAAATATTATAAAAGGGGGATAAATTATGGCATTACAATCTACAAAAGATATGTTAATTAAGGCTCAAAAGGAGGGGTATGCAGTACCAGCCTTTAATATACACAATTTGGAGACTATACAAACAGTGTTACAGGCTGCAGAAGATTTAAAATCTCCAGTGATATTGGCAGCTACACCTTCCACAGTTTCTTATGCAGAGAAGGAATACTTATTAGCTATAATTGAGGCTGCATCTAATAAAGTTAATGTACCTATAGCCTTTCATTTAGATCATCATGAAAATGTAGAGGATATTAAGGAAATTATAAGGCTTGGATGTAGGTCAGTTATGATAGATGCTTCTAAATATAACTTTGAGAAAAATATAGAAATAGTAAAAGATGTAGTAGATTTTGCTCATGGCTATGGAGCCACCGTGGAAGCTGAACTTGGGAAATTAGGGGGAATAGAGGATGATTTAGAGGTGGATGAAAAAAATGCCTTTTTAACAGATCCTGAAGAAGCGAAAATCTTTATTGAGAGGACAGGGGTAGATTCATTAGCTATAGCCATAGGAACTGCTCATGGACTATATAAAAGTGAACCAAAGCTTAATTATACAATATTAGAAGAAACAAGGGCATTAGTAGAGGTACCATTAGTTCTTCATGGAGCGTCAGGAGTTCCATATGATTCGGTTCAAAAAGCTATTTCATTAGGAATTACCAAGGTTAATATAGCTACAGAGCTTAAAATTCCATTTTCAGCAGCTATTAAGGATTATTTTAAGGAGCATCCAGAAGCCTCAGATCCGCGTCATTATTTTATACCAGCTAAAAAAGCTATGTATGAAGTAGTAGCTGAGAAAATAAAAATGTGTAAAAGCGAAAACAGGGCATAGGTAAAAACTATGATTACTATAATAACTTTTAATCCAGCTGTAGACAAGCTATATAATGTGGACAACATTAATATAGGTGGAGTACAAAGGGCAAAAAAAGTGATATCCACTCCAGGGGGAAAGGGAATAAATGTAGCTAAAGTTTGTAAAACTCTAGGTGAAAGTGTGGTATGTGTAGGTTTTTTAGGTGGACATAATGGAGCATATATAAAAGAAGAGTTATTAAAGCTAGGAGTACAGACTAGATTTACGGAAATTCAAGGAGAGACTAGAGTGTGCTTAAATATAGTGGACAATAGTGGTAGAAGTACTGAAATATTAGAAAAAGGACCTATTATATCAGAAGAAGATTTAATAAGATTTGAAGAGAGATTAATGGAATTATTAGAACATACCTCTATACTAGTGGCATCTGGAAGCTTTCTACAAGGAATTCCAGAAGATTATTATTTAAAAATAGGTTATCTATGTAAAGAGCGCGGTATTAAATTTATTTTAGATACCAGTGGAAACTCTCTGAAGATTGCATTAAAGAGTAATCCCTTTTTAATAAAACCAAATACAGATGAGTTGAAGGCTTTAACTAATATGGATATAAAATCTAAGAAAGATGCAGTAAAAGGGGCTGCACTTTTATTAGATCAAGGGGCTACAAACGTATGTGTATCCCTAGGAGCTGAGGGTATGATACTTGTAAATAGGGACAATGTATATGAGGTGGAAATTCCAACTATCGAAATAGAGAATACTGTAGGCTCAGGGGATGCATCTATAGCAGGTTTTGCTTATGGATTTTTAAATAATTATCATATGGAAGATATCTTAAAGCTTAGTAATGCCTGTGGTATGTCCAATAGTTGTAATGAAAAAACTGGATGTGTGAATATAGAAGAAGTAGAGAATTTTATGAAATATATAAGGGTCAGCAGAAAAAATTAGATTTGACATTTAATATATTTTATAATAACATTTAAATTAAGATAGATTTCAATAAAAATAAATGAGGTGCTTTATGAGCGTGTTAGTATCTAAATAGATAAATTTAATAATTAAATAAATCTTTAAATGGGGTATAAATATACCTTTATTTGTTATGGATTTATTTAAATTAATCTATGAAGATACAATTAGCTAAAGAGTACCCTGTGAATATATGGAGATAGTTTTGACTATCTTTGTTAGAATGCCTCTGAATAGTTTTACTATTTAGGTGTGTTAGGTATGAATTTTAAGCTGTGGAGTATCCATGGCTTTTTTTGTTTAGTTATATTCAAGAGATAAATAGTAATTGTACTATTGTTTTATTTCAAATACCTTAAGAGATCTATCTTAGGTATCTTCATAGAATGACCAAGTGATTATTTTAAAAATTTAATTTCTATAGAAGGAGAGAAGAAACTTGAATATAAATACATTTGAAAAATTACAATATAATGAATTAAAGGAAATGATAAAGTCTTATTGTGTAAGCAGTTTAGGAAAGGAATTAATTGATAAATTACAGCCAACTAGTAATTTAAAGTTAGTAGATAAAAGATTAAGTGAAACCAGTGAGGGAAGAGTAATCCTAGATATGGTTAGTCATATTCCATTAGAGGGGATATTTAATATAAAAAATAGTATAGATAGTATTGAGAAGGGTGTTATAGCTCAGCCAGAAGAACTTACTACTATTTGTAATTTCTTAAGAGGATGTAGAAAAATAAAAGATTTTATGAAAGATAAAGCCTACTATGCTCCAACCTTAGGTAGCTATGGTGAATCTATAACTGAATTCAGAAGTATAGAGGAAGAAATAGAAATCTCTATAAGTGGTTCTAGGGTTGATTCTAATGCTAGTAAAGAATTAAAAAGAATAAGAAGGCAGATAGACAATACTGAGGATAAGATACAGGAAAAGTTAGAGAAATTCTTACAGAGTAGTTCAAATAAAAATTATATACAGGAATTCTTTATTAGTAAAAGGAAAGATAGGTTTACTATACCCATAAAAGCATCATATAAAAATCAAGTAGAAGGAACTATTGTGGAAGCATCATCTAAAGGATCTACTGTATTTATAGAACCTATTACTATATCAAAATACACAACAGAGTTATCAATATTGAAATCGGAAGAAGCTGTTGAGGAATATAAGATACTAGCTTATTTAACTAATCTTATCTTTGAAAAACTTAGAGAAGTTAAAATAAATGTAGAAGTAATAGCCGAATATGATATGATTTTTGCTAAAGCAAAATATAGTAAAGCTAATGATGGTATAAAACCTAAAATAAATACTCATGGATATATAAATATAGTTAAGGGGAAACATCCACTTCTAAAAGGCGATATAGTACCACTAGATTTTACCATAGGTGAAGAATACAGATCTTTAATCATAACAGGACCTAATGCTGGAGGGAAAACTATAGTATTAAAAACCGTAGGTATTCTAACTTTAGCAATTCAAAGTGGGTTTCATATTACAGCCAAAGAAGGCACTGATATGTCTATATTTGAAAAGGTATTTGTGGATATAGGAGATAATCAGAGTATAGAAAACTCCTTGAGCACCTTCTCATCTCATATGAAGAATTTAGCTGAAATAATTAATACCAGCAATAAATCAAGCTTAATATTGTGTGATGAGATAGGGAGTGGAACGGAGCCTAATGAGGGAGCAGGTCTTGCTATAGCTATCTTAGAGGAATTTTATCATAAGGGGTGCATAACTGTAGCTACCACCCATTATGGAGAGATAAAGAATTTTTCTCAAAGTCATGAGGACTTCGAAAATGCAGCAATGCAGTTTGAAAATAATACTCTAGAGCCATTGTATAAGTTAGTAATAGGTAGGTCTGGAGAGAGTAATGCTCTATGGATATCTAAAAAAATGGGTATAAGAGATTCCATACTTGAAAGAGCAAAGGGATATATAGATAACAAGGAATATAACCTCCAAATGGTTAAAGAAAGTAAAGTTAAAAAGAAAATAGAGAATATTGAGGAGCTATTGTTAGATAACAAACCTATTGAATTTAATGTAGGAGATAAGGTATTGCTCTTGGATTATAATGATAGTGGGATAGTGTATAAACCAGAAGATAAATTTAATAAGGTAATGATTTTCTACAAGAAAGAGTTCATTGAAGTACCTACAAATAGAGTGAAATTAGAGTTAAAAGCGGAAGAATTATATCCAAAAGGATATGACTTAAACACCTTATTTGTAAGTTATACTGAAAGAAAGCTTGAGAGAGACATTGAAAGAGGTTCTAAAAAAGCCTTAAAAAAGATTCAAAAGGAAATCAGAAATAGAAATAATTAAAGCTAATAAAGAAATTTATATAGCTATAGAAGGTTACTAAAATAATTTTGAGAATGGCCTGCAATATTACTACCCTGAAATCAGTTCAGGATAATAATATTCAGGCTTATTTCAATGTTTATTTATAATCGCATTTATATTTCCATTTTATTTTTGACAAGGATTTTCCAGTTAAATTATACTTCTCCTTGTCAAGGATTAATAAGACTTTTCTTTCTTGAAAAGGTAATATTTCACCATCTATAGGAATTGATTCAAAGAGATTTTTTCCAAAAATTACGTTAAATTTATCCTCAAGTTGTAAATATAGATTGGAAACTTCACTTAAGATTTTGTCAGTAGAATTGTAAAAATATCCATCTATTATTAAGTCTTCACCTTTGGTATAGATATGATTTACTAATAAATTTAATGAATCATCTTGAATATGAAAATCATTACTATAATAGTTAATAGAATTTACATCTTTTGAGGCTAAAACTGTATGAAAATTACTGAATACCATTAATAAGGACATCATTGCTATGAACCGTATATATTTAAACTTCATTATAACACCTCCGCATATATTCTTTAGATTAGTATTAACTAACATGTGAAGAAATATTATATGAAACTATAAAGGGGAAGGCCTATGAAAGAGAGCGAGTCTCCACTTTCATAGGCCTGTTATGTTAAAAAAATTATTAGCTATTTAAGTTTTTCTATACAACTATCTACTAAAAGTTTATCCATTAAGAAGCCTCTGCTACCATTTAGTTCTAGGTAGTAAAAATCTGTATTGGCATCATAGGTATAAAATTTAGCTTCAACATTAGCTTTTCCTTTAATATTCAAAGTAATTAGAGGAGCAGAAGTAGATACTTCTTCAGCTATTTGTGTTTTTATAGAAAGAGAGTTCAATCCATCTAAGAAGGGTGAAATAGTATCTTTTTCTATAGCTTTATCATTTAGTGTGTAAGTGGTGGTGATAGTTGCTTCATTCCCATTTACTGGTGGAGTTTCAACATGGTTTAAAGTTAAGATTTTAGTTCCTAATTCCTTAGTTGAAATAGATACACTAGTTATATCTGTTTCCTCTAAACCAAAAGGAGTCTTATTTAAATAGTCATAGGTTTCATTATATATTTCTTTTGCATAGGTTGTATACATGGTATAGATGTTATTATCATTTTTAAATGTAAAGCCAGTAATATCATCGCCTAAAGTTCCAAGTTCCATGGTGTAGGAATTACTGCTATCTGAAATAATAATCTCTGCAAAAGGAATGTTCAGTCCATATTTATCCAAATTATCAGTGCTTTTATCAACTACATCTATAACAGATAATCCTGTCAATTCTCCAATTAAATCAGTTATATATGTTAAATCTACAAGTAGATTATTTGCTTGGGGAGATTTAACTGTCCATATTCCATTTTTAAGAGTGCTGTCTATAGTTTCACCATTTGAATATTTAATAGAAATACGATTTACATCGTTAACATCTAAATTAGAGGTTAAAACAGTGATATCTCGTACATTTGATAAAAGTAAAAACATATCATTTATGTTTTCAGAAGAAGCTGCATATATTTTATCTTCATCTCCCAATTTTACATAATAACTATTTCCATCTAAAATTTGATTTCCAATTAAAAGCTCTCTTTTAGAGTTATCATTTAAAGTAAAAGAAATTTTTTTTAAGGGATTAGTTAGTCCATATTGTGAAATATCATCAGCCTTCTCACTGACAACTTTAGTGGCAGGTAATGTAGAAAAAGTGCTTAAGGCACCAGTTATAATGTCTTGCTTTAATGGGTGATCTACATTTTTTGCAATCCACTTATCATCTTTCTTTTCAAGAGAGAGGGTGTTATCACCCTCAATATAATCAATGGCATTAATTTTAGTATAATCAAAGGTAAGTACGGATATAGAAGCTGGTGTTTCTTGAGTTTCATCAGAGGTTTTAGGAGCCTTGTATTTTAGGGTAAGAAAATAAGTCCAGCCAATTATTATAAGTAGTCCTAATAAACTCAATAGCAGTAAGGTTTGCTTTTTCATTGGATACCTCCTTGTATATCTATAGATGTCTACGTTTATACCACACTATAGCACCAGAAGCAATAATAATTGTTGGTATTATAAACATAGAAAGTAATGCTAAGGTATAAACCTGACCTTGATTTACAGTGATAATATCAGGTGAAATATCTTTAGCTCTTATGGTAATTTTATCTTCACGCTGACTTAACCAGCCTATGGAGTTCATAAAGAAGTCTAAATTACCACCCTTAGTTAATGATATGGACTGAGAGTCAAGAATGTCGCTAGAAGATACCACAACCAACTCAGTTAATTTATCGCTGTTTTCTATTTTTTCTGTGACAGCTACAGCTAGATTAAAAGGTCCATCTACATCCCCAGCTTCTTTTTCAAAGGTATTAATTTCTAATCCAGATTTAGCATAAGCAGAATTACTAGTAGTTAAAAGTGACTCTATATTTAACGAAGAACGAGTTAGGTCTTCTGTTTTTATATATTGAGAAGTTGGTGATAATACTGGCAGTCCAGAAGTTATAAGAGGACTTACAATACTATGATTGCCATAATCCGGAATAATATTACTAGGTAATTTATAAACCATAGAGTTATCTCCTTCTATGACTAATCTATTATCTATAGATATTCCATAATGAGCAAGAAGAGTAGAAAAGTTAGGTAGAGTTTCATTTACATATCCCATAGCCATGAAAGTTTTTCCACCATCACTTAAGTAATTTTGTAATATACCTAATTCATCTGAGGACAAATCTCTTTGAGGAGAATTAACAATTAGTACATCATCTTTTCCATATTTCCACTCTTCCCCATTAAATAAATCTAAATCTACAATTTCATAGTTTTCATTGCTAAGAGCATCTTGAATCTCACTAGGCAATTCAGGTTCATTATGACCACTTAAGATATAAGCCTTAGGTAGATTGTCTGTAGTCACATATTCAATGGCAGAGGTTAGCTTTTGCTCAGCCTTTATACCTTTTATTTGACCAGTAGAGTAATCTATTTCATAAAGATCGTATTGATTTATAACCTTGAACCTATTTCCAGAATCTACTATTACACTGCCAGAGGAAATCTCACTACCATCTTTTGAGTATTGCTTAACAGCTGCTGGACTTACTACAGGATCTACATTCTTAATTTTTATTTTATCTGAAGTTGATTTATATTTTGAAAGAATTTCCTCAATATCGCTGTTTTTATTTCCAGTTTCCATAACAGTTATAATATTTATGTCGCTAGTTAGGCCTTTCAGCAATTTATTTGTATCTTCAGTTAAAGAATATATTTTATTCTTTGTTAAGTCAAACTTTATATCAAGTTTCGTAAGCATTAAATTTGAAATAATTATAATTGCTAACAATATTATAGTGGTGGCACTTACAAGAGAGCCATGTTTACTTTGCTTTGTTTTAAAAGAAGTTTTAATATTTTTGCTCATATCTTTAAGAAAAACCTTAGACTTCTTTGATTTCTTTTTTTCAGGAGATGGATTATCATTAATATTTATTTTATCATTATCAGTATTCATTATACTACCTCCTTAACTCCATTTTCTTTTTTCTATGGTCTTAATAGTCAAAAATATCATTACAAAAATAAATGATAGATAATAAAAAACATAGGTTAAAGAAATAATACCTTGAGCAAAATTTTGGTTTTTACTTATTAATGAGAACCATTGAAGTACATTAGTTATAATACCTTCAAACCATATTTTATTTATAAAGAATAAAACAATACTAACCGTTGAACTTATCACTGCTATAGAAATAGAAATAACATAATTTTTAGTTGATTTAAATATCAAAAGACCAACTATAGAAATTAAAACTATTATGAATATAAGTCCAGAAGTAGAGTCTTGAGGTAATGTAGAAGATATTGGCTCTAAGAACCAAATCACAAGTAAGGTACCAAGAGTAGCTACTGCAGAGGCAATTTGGTTCTCAGTAAGGCTGGAAATAAATAAGCCTAGAGAGATTAAAGAACTGCCTAAAAGAATAAACCCTAAGTAACTAGAGACAAGTTCAGATAGAGATATGCTTCCGAAGAAACTCAAAATTATAGGATATATTATGGTGCATAAGGTTCCTAGTAAAAATAATGTAACTGCAGCAAAATATTTTCCACATACAATTGAACTTATACTTTGGGGTGAGGTGAATAGAAGTTGATCCGTTTTATTTTTCTTTTCTTCAGATAATAACCTCATTGTGAATATTGGTACCATAAATAAAAATATTATAACTAAATCATATAACACATAGTTAAAAGAAGAGTTATTGTAAAGTAAGTTATAAGATACAAAATATAGTCCAGTAAAAAATAAAAAAACTGCTAAAAATATATAAGCCATAGGGCCTTTAAAATAGCTTTTAAGTTCTTTTTTAAATAAAACATGCATAAAAATTTTTCTCTCCTTTACTTAGTAATTTGTAAAAATAGGTTTTCAAGGTCAAGATTGTTTTTATGAAGCATTAGAAGGGGAAGCTTGTTCTTACTAAGTTTAAAGAATAGTTCTTCTCTAATATCTTGGTTCTCTTTTACTTCAATTTCAAAATCTAGGCACCCTTCTTCTAGGCTACCTAATGGGGTAAAATCAGATAAAGATGGGATGGACTTAAGTACATTTATTATAGGGGAGTCATCACCCTTAACACGAATTACTATTTTATTTCCTTCAGAGAGTTTTTTCTGCAATTCGTCCTTAGTACCCATGGCAACCATTTCGCCTTTATTTATAATAAGGAGCTTATGACATATTTCTTCCACTTCAGAAAGTATGTGTGAGCTAAGAATTACCGTCCTATTTTTACCTATATTTCGAATGAGCTTTCTTATTTCAACAATTTCTTTTGGATCTAGGCCAACTGTGGGTTCATCAAAAATTATAATTTCAGGATTTCCGATTATAGCTTGAGCGATACCAACACGTTGCTTGTATCCTTTGGATAGATTTTTAATAAGTCGTCCACGGACATTTAGAATGTTTACAGATTCCATGACTTCATCCAGTGTTTCTTTAATCTCTTTTTTAGGAACTTTCTTTAATTCGCAAACAAAGTGCAAATATTCTTCCACCGTCATATCTGTATATAAAGGGGGAAGCTCAGGAAGATATCCTATCTTTCCTTTTATCTTGTCTCCTTCATCAACTATGTCATGTCCATCTATGAACACATTTCCACTAGAAGCAGATATGTAGCCTGTTAAAATATTCATGGTGGTTGATTTGCCAGCACCATTAGGACCTAATAATCCTAATATTTCACCTTCCTCAAGTGTGAAGGACAAGTCTTTTAATACGGTCTGGTTTCCATAAGATTTTACAAGATTTTCAACCTTTAGCATGACAAACCTCCTATTTATAATTATTTTTTAAACATGCCGTAGCATTATAATTAAGTATGAAGCATGAATATGTCAATTTGTTGTCAACCTAGTGAATAATTTATTAATGGAATATTACCAAAAAAGGCATAAAAATGTACTAAATTCATATCATTATGAAATTAGCTTACATATTATTACTACGAATATAATCTTCCTGCAAATGGTATTCGTAGCAATAATATTGTAAGTCAATTTCAATAAGGATTAATTCAATACATTTTTCAATAACATAAAATAATTTAGAAAGGTTATTTTTTTCTGTAGTCTTTATATTTTACATCGTGCTTTTTACACATTTTAATTACATCTTCAAGTAGTTCCTCATAATTAATGAGATGTTTAACAGAGAAAGATTCAAAGGTGAGATTGCTACCATAGGAGGAAGTTTCAGTATAGAAAATTTGGATACCATAAAAGGTAGCGGTATTTCTAGTGTCAACCTGAACTTCGCCAATGGATATTAACTCTATGGTATTCCAGTTATAGGTTAAATCAGGTACATCACTTCCAATAGATTTAAAGCCTATACCACTTTCAGAAATATATATCTTATTATTAGATACAGAACTAAATTGAAAAGCAGAGAAGGCAACAAAAATTATCTCAAATAGTATAAAAATTGTAATGACACTTCCATCTATCTTAGGATTTATGAAAATGTAAAACATAGAGAAGGCAATACATCCTAGTAGTGCCCAGCAAATATGTTTTACAAGAATCTTTTTATCTGTTAAATATATTTTTTCATTAAAAATCATTGTATCCTTTGTATCGTCAATATCTTTAGAGATATTGGAAAAAAAATCACTATGAGCTTTATTATCATTAGGATCATAATGATATACCCTCTCTAAGAATTCACTCCAGCTATTTTCACTAGACAATATAACTTCAGGTTGAGATTTACACGAATAATCCTCATGTTTTTTTATGCAGTTAATCACATCTAACACATGGACCTTAGCCAATTCATGTATTAAAGCAATAACATTATACTCAGCTAATTTTGCTCTAGCTTTATCTTTAAATTGGCATATTTTTATGGAGATACTTTCTCTGTCGTCTAGCGGATTACCTGTATTTAAGGTTAACCAATAACTATCAATAGATTGTACAATATTTTTGTCATCAACAGAAAAATGCCAAGAATTTTGTTTTTCTCCTAGTTTATTTTGAAGTTTTTGAGTATTATGAAGATCCATTGCAGTCATATCTAAGATATCACTATTATCAATTACTATAAATTTAGGAAAGAATATATCACCAGGAACTACTTTGCCAATCCCCAATATATCATTACTTACAATAGTAGCACACCCTAATTTAGTATCATGTTTCAATATAGACATAAGAATCCTCCTAATTAAATTTTAAAGTGCAGCTTAAAATCAGGAACAATCTAAAATTAAACTTAAATTTGATTTTATATAAAATAGAATTTATATAAAATATTACAAGTTAATTATAACATAAATGGGTAAAGAAGAGTTTTTTCTTTACTATTAAGTACATAATAAAATAGTTAATTTGTTGTAAATAACTAAATTTCAATTGAAATGCAAAAGTGTATGGGTACAAAATATGATAAAGTAAAAATTGTTAAAGTGTATTGACCTCTAGGTAAATTCGTGTAATAATCAAATTATAGAAGCTTTTAAATATTCAACATATTTAAATAAAGTAAGCGTATCGATACAAATAGGCGGTGAATTTATGACATCAATTAAAAATGCAGTAATTATAAATGATATGTCAGGATTAGGAAGATGTTCTTTAACTGTTGCAATTCCTATAATCTCAGTATTGGGAATACAAAGTTGTCCTTTTCCTACAGCCATATTATCTTGTCATACTGGATATGATAAATTTTCTTTTTTAGATTTAACTGAAGAAATGCCCAAGTATGAAGATGTTTGGAATAATCTTCAAATAAACTTTGATTGTATATATAGTGGTTTTTTAGGATCAGAGCAGCAAATTGATATAGTTATGGACTTTATAAACAAGCATCCAGAATCGCTAGTAGTAGTAGATCCTGTAATGGCTGACGATGGCTTAATATATGCCACCTATACTGAAGCAATGTGTAATAAGCTTAAGGATTTAGTGAGTCTAGCGGACCTAGTAACGCCTAACATTACAGAATGCTGTATTCTAACAGGAAAAAAATATAATCCAGAGGAGTTTACTATGGAGTTTTTAACTCAGTGTGCTATAGATATTTCTAATATGGGTCCTAAAAAGGTTGTTATAACAGGAATAGTAAAAGGCGATGAAATTTGGAACTTAGCTTATGACAAAGAGGAAGATAAGAGCTTTATAGTTAAAGCTCCTTATAATCATAAGTCTTATTGTGGTACAGGAGATATTTTATCTTCAATTATTTGTGGAATGGTTTTAAATGGTGCAGAGCTTAAGCAGGCTTTAGAAAAGGCATGTGACTTTATACATAAATCAATTAACTATACTTGTAATTTTAATACAGAACCTAGAGAGGGAATAATATTCGAACCATTTTTAAAGGAGCTGATTTTATGATGAATAATAATTCAAAGAAACTGAAACTTTTAGTATTAACTGCACTATTTGCAGCTTTTATATGTGTAGCCACCACTATATTCCATGTACCAACTGGAATTAATCAAGGATATATTCATATAGGAGATGCTTTTATATATTTAGCAGCATGTATTTTACCTATGCCCTATGCCATGGCAGCTGCAGCCATAGGAGCAGGTTTCGCAGATATATTATCTGGGGCTATGGTATGGGTAATACCTACTATGCTTATTAAGCCAGTATTAGTAGTATTTTTTACTTCTACTAATAATAAGATTTTGACTAAGAGAAATATTGTTGCAACTATACTAGCAGGTATTGTTGGATTATTAGGATATGGTGTATTTGGTGGATTTATGACTGGCAGCTTTCTTGCTATGTTTGCAACTTTAGCTTTTGATGCCATTCAACCAATAGGCAGTGCAATAATATTTGTAATAATGTCATATGCATTAGATAAGATTCATATAAAAAATTCATCAACCTTATCACTAGAAAATTAACTTATAAATAACTTAAATAAATAACGGGAAGGTGAGAGTTTTGACTATACTATATACTGTGGAAAATGGGCTTTATGTTAATATAACCAATAGATGTCCATGCAGATGCAGTTTTTGCATCAGAGAAGAAGGAGACAGCGTTGATGGAAGTGAAAGCTTATGGTTAGAGCATGAGCCTACAACTTTAGAGGTTATAGAGGCATTAAAGAAATATAATTTATTAGAGTTTAATGAAGTGGTTTTCTGTGGTTATGGTGAACCGCTAGTTAGGATAGATCAGGTTATAGAGATTTGTAAATATATACGGTCCATAAGTCCTATTAAGATAAGAATTAATACTAATGGATTATCAGATCTTTTACACAATAAACCTACAGCTTCCATGCTAAAGGGTTTGGTTGATGTTGTTTCTATCAGTTTAAATGCACCTACAAAAGAAAGATATGCTGAGATATGTTCTCCCAAATTCGGTGAGAAATCTTTTGAGGCATTATTAAAATTCTCAAAAGAAGCAAAGAGAGATATTAAGGAGGTACACTTCTCAGTAGTGGATGAGCCTCTTTCTGAAGGTGAAATTGAAGAGTGTAAAAAACTATCAGAAGAATTAGACATTCCTCTTAGAGTTAGAATAAAAGCTTAATATATAAGTTACAATTAAGTTTCTACGTTATATAAATAGGCATATCATAAATTTGAATTTAAATATATAGATTTCAATAATGAAACTACATTATATAAATAGGTTTTTATTTTATGAAATATTGAAATTGAACTTCATATTATTGCTGTGAATACCATTTGCAGGAACCTTAGATTTACTTAGGCTATGTGAAAGCAAAAAGCGTTAAGAAAGACAACCTGTTCAAGTAAAGCGAGTTGTTGTCTTTTAGATTTTTGCTTGAATATAGTCTTANNCGGTTGAGCAGTAATAATATGAAGTTCTAATTAATTTAATTTCTACAATATAGCTATTTGTAGTAAAAAGAGGATGTGACTCAAAATGATTTTTAATCATTTTGAGTCAGCTATTTCTAAAGATAATTTATTTCTTAATAATTAGGTGTTAATTAATTCCTACTGAAGTAAATGAATTCATTACAGCTTGAGCTTCTGTTGAGTTAACACCATATAAATCTTTTGCAGCTTGTACTAGACCCAATCTAGCTTGTGAAAAATTCGTGTTAGAGTTAAAATAAACAGTCAATGCTCTATAATATATATTAGCAGCTTTTTCACATCCTATAGATTGTGCAACAAGAAATGCAGCTTTATTTGGTATTCCAGAATTAGTGTGAACTCCTCCCCAGTCTCCAGCTTGAGTATTGGGAAGATTTTTATAGTTAGTCATATGAGCAGGTTGATTATAAAGTGTTGGATTAGCTAAACTTCTTAATGCATCACCTGGTGTATTAGGAGTATAAACTTCATCGCCTACTACCCAATCTGATGAATTAAAGCTCCATTGGCCCCCATTTTTAACATTATATTTGTCATAGGTTTGTACTAGGACTCCTAAAACATCTGACATGGATTCATTTAGTGCCCCTGGTTGATTAGCATATACTAAATTAGCACTTGATTCTGTTACTCCATGAGTCATTTCATGAGCTACTACATCTAGATCTCCAGAAAGTGCTTTAAAAACAGATCCATCACCATCACCATAAATCATCTTATATCCATTCCAATAAGCATTGTTATATTTTGAACCATAGTGAACAACTGAATCTATAGACATACCATTTCCATCTATACTATTTCTGTTAAATAAATTTTTATAGAAGTTATAAACAACTTCAGCATAGCTATGAGCACTTACAGCAGCTTTATCAGTAAAGGTGGTCGTAGAACTTGTAACTAAGGTGCCTGTTTCAGTATTTTTATTATTAGCAGTATAGGTCTTAATAGTTCCAGTCATGGGTTTACTTACATCTTTTAGTTGATATTGACTACCAGATTGATATACATTTAAAGATCTAGAAGTTCCATTGACAGCAACACCTGTGCCTGTAGTAGCACCATCACCTCTTAATTTACTTATACTATCGATAATATCTCCACTGTATACGTCAACGAAAATTTCCCAACTACCTATTTCTGGCTGTTCATATACGATATTAACTTTATATACTTCATAGGCAGCTTGTCCATTAAAATATACATATTTTTTAGCTACAGGAGTTTCACTCAACTCAGTAAAACTTTTTGAAAGTTTAGCTTTTTCTATAGCAGCTTTTTCATTTAGTGGAGTATTGCTTTTTTTAACTACACTATTTATTCTATTTTCAAGAGTGCCTGTCATTCCACTTATAACTCCATCCTTGTCAAAATGAATAGTTATAGTCTTTCCATAAACTAATTTTCCATTAAAGGTTTGTTGTAATTTCATATGGGTAAATCCAAGATTATCTTTTTCTATTTTAATAGGGCTAAATCCATTATTTAAATTCTTCATATCAAATAAAGAAATATTATCATCTAAAAATTTAATAACGCTATCAAAAGAAGCATTAGTTTCCTTTGATAAAACTCCGGTAACAAATAACTGCATTCCATTGTCGTTTTCAAAATAGGAACTATCTTTTCCATCACTAAGCTTTTTGAATTCCTGTAAAATAGCAGATTTATTTTTTGTAGGAGCTGGAGAAGCATTAGTGTTTACATAATTCAATGAAACTGTTGTAACCAAGGCTAAAGATGCTAAGATGGAAATTAATTTTTTCTTCATAAAAACACCCCTTTTTAAAATTAGTATACTTCCATTGTAGTAAGGGGAATAGTAAATAGACACATTTACTTTTTATCAAAATCTTTATAATTATTTATAAAAAAGTTAATTTACTACAGATAGTATTTTATTTCTCTTAAGAATTTAAGGAAAAATGTAAATGAATATATTTACATCAATTTCTATAAATTTATGCTTCAAACTACATATATTTAACTATTAATGAGTTTTATAGAAGTAATGTTAATATATAAGTCATAATTAAGTTCCTACATTATACAAATAGGCTTTTCTTTTATAAATCATTTAAATTGAACTTCATATTA
>DFXM01000008.1:48226-51361 GCA_002381695.1 Clostridium sp. UBA4108
AAACGGTTGAACAGGAATAATGTGAAGTTCTAATTAATTTTATATTTAAGCCTATTTGTATAATGTAGTTTCATTATTACAATCTATATAATTAAATTTATTCATTTTATTAGAGACACTTCTGTTCAAGTTTAATACAAAACTTTTTATGTCAGAATCAATTCTTACGATTTCCTTAAGACTTTCTTAAAGTACTCTTAAATCCCTTATAAAATCAAATTTGTTACTATATAATGACTTTAGTAATAAAAAATATGAATCTGTAAAACAACAGAAACTATATGGATACAAAGTAATAAAAACTATGAGGTGAAAAGATGGCAGTAGTATTAGAGCTGAAAAATGTTAGTAAAACTTTAGGAAAACGAAAAATTGTTGATAATGTAAGTTTTGCAGTAAATTCCGGTGAAATATTTGGATTTTTAGGACCAAATGGAGCCGGTAAAACCACTACAATTAAGATGATTACAGGACTTTTAAGCATAGATGAAGGTGAAGTTTTCATCAATGGAAGTAATGTTAAGAATAATTTTGAAAGAGCATTAAAGCATGTAGGTGGTATTATAGAGAATCCTGAGATGTATGGATATTTATCAGGACGTGATAATCTTGAGATTTATGGAAGGATGCATGGAAAGGTTTCAAAAGAAAGGATAGATGAAGTAGTTAAAATAGTTAAGCTTGAAAATCGTATTGATGATAAGGTTAAAAAATATTCTTTAGGAATGAGACAAAGACTTGGAGTAGCCCAAGCATTATTACATAAACCAAAACTACTTATCCTCGATGAGCCTACTAACGGTCTAGATCCTATGGGGATAAAAGAGTTAAGGGATAACCTTAGATATTTGGCTGAAAAAGAAGGGTTAGCAGTACTAGTTTCAAGTCACCTTTTAAGTGAGATGGAGCTAATGTGTGACAGATTTGGGATTATAGATAGTGGAAAAATAATAGATATTAAAACCTTAAAAGACATTAAAGACAATAAATCAGATATCAATACCTATTCTTTAGATGTAAATGAGGTAAACAAAGTAATAGAAATTATAAAAGCTAATGATAATAACATAATAATGGAAGAGTACCAAGGTAAACTAAGATTGCGATGTTCTCGTGAAGAAATAGCTAAGATAAATAGGTATTTAACCGAAAAGGATATTTCAGTATATGAGATATCTATTGTATCAAAAACCCTTGAGGATGAATTCATGGAGATAACTAATGGGTCAAAAGGGCAAATATCTTAGTTAAAGGAGAAGGAAAATGGGAAAAGTAAATGGACTTATAAAAAATGAATTAATAAAACAATATAAAAAAGTCAGCGTTAAGGTTATAGTGATTTTGATACTACTTTTAAGCTTACTACTACCCTTTGGAGTGAAATTTTTACAACAGTTGGGAAATGATGATTGGTATATAGAAAATTATAAAAATCAAATTTCTTATTTAGATATGAATATGCAGAGCATTGAAAATAGTAATAAAAAAGGAGATATGCTTCAGAAACGTTATTATGAGGCAGAAAAGAAGCAGTACAACCTATTAATAGATAATAAGATATCCTACGAGGATTGGAGATCTGAGAGTGCAAGTCAATGGGTTGAAAAAGAGACAGAGAGTATAGCTATTGAAGCTATGTTAGAGGGTTATGACAAAGAGACTATATTAACTCATTCCTATTCATTAGCTGAAGAGGATGTTACTAGATATTTTGAAATGCCCAAGGAAGAACTTCAGGGAACTCTAGACAAGGTAAATAAAGAAAAGACATCCATAGAGGAAGCAATAATAAAGAATGATTATATTAAATTTTTAGACAGTAGTATAGCATTATCTAAAGAATCAATTGAGCAGCAGAAAAAAGAAATAGTAGTTATGGAAGAACAGCTTAAAAATGAGCCACAAAATAAAGAGCTAGGAAAAGCTATAGAGAGTAGTAAACTACAATTGGCAATGACAGAGGAGCGATTACAGGCTACTCAATACAGATATGATAATAAAATTCCTTATGACAATGGAGATTGGAGAAACTTAACTATTAAAGATTTAGCTTATAAGATTGATTCAAAGGGACAACCTGTTTTAAGTGAAGAAGAATTTAATCAACAATATATGTATCAAATATCTAAAGGAGTTACATATGAAAGCTATAAGAAAACCTATGAGGAAAACCAACAGAAAATAAGTGAAAGCATAGCTTTAGATTGGTATAGTTTAGAAACCAATGTACCGCAGATTGATTTTCATAAGGATGCAAGAAGCTCTGTAGATACCATATATCTTATATATGTATCAGTAGCTATAATACTATGCGTTATAATAGCTGGAGGAATTGTTTCATCTGAATACTCCACTGGAACTATAAGACTTCTTATGATAAGACCAGTGACAAGATGGAAAATACTTTTCTCAAAATTATCAGCAGTATTTATTATAGGATACACAACTCTTATTTCCACTGTACTACTAGTTATATTTTCAAGTGGACTCTTATATGGTTTTGGTGGATTTTCCACAAAAATTCTAGCATATAGTGGCGGTGCTATAGTAGAGAAGAGTTATCTGATATCTATTATACCTAAGCTTTTATTTTCAAGTATCAGCTTAATATTTATAATAGCTTTAGCCTTTGCTATATCTACTATAATTAAAAATACGGCACTAGCTGTAGGATTAACTATTGTGATGTATTTAGGTGCTTCACCAGCTACTTTGGTTATGGCAAATTTAAAAATGACATGGGTTTCTAAAACTATATTGCCATATATGAATTTATCATCTTTCCATATGAGTCCATATTATGTGAATATGCTTAAGGAGCAGTATAATATTATATTAAATCCTAATATGGGAGCAATACAGTTAGCTATATTAGCTGTAATATTAGTTGCAATATCTTTTGCTATATTTGTAAAGAGAGATGTTAAAAACTAATATATAATTGACCAGTTTAATTGTCTAATTTTTTAGATGTGTTAATAAAATAACTTTTCATATGATAAATAAAAACTTACTAAAAGCAAGGCAATACTCCCCCGTAAAAAGCCTTGCTTTTACTTTTATTTATATATGGCTTTGTTTTAATATAGTGTTGATAATGAACTACATATTATTACTTACAAACCGTTTCGAAAG
>DFXM01000008.1:51455-62225 GCA_002381695.1 Clostridium sp. UBA4108
TCGCAATAATATGTAGTTCTAATATCAACAAACATTTAAAACAAAGTCTTATATTTAAGGAAATCACAGGTTGATACTGTACCTTGTTGTAAGGCATCAGAAGAGAAATAACTAATCAAATATACAAGTAGACTGACTAATTATTTCTAATATATGCCTAAATGTATTTCAAATTTTATGAATAAAACTCAAGAGTTTAACATTAATATGTGATATAATACAAAAAAATGGAGAGGTGAATTGATATGAGTGGATTTACTATGGACAATATTTTATTATTGTTAGTTGGAGTAGGGTTATTAATGTTAGCTATAAAATTTTTAAAGGGAATTTTTAAAGCGATTATAGCTATAATTCTTATTTTAACAGTGGGGATATCTGCATATAATATATTTATTGCAAAGAAACCTATAAGTTACGAGATAAATAGATATAAAACAGACTTCGCTTACACTAAAGAAGTAAAAAATATATCCTCAGAAGCATATAAGGCCATAGATGAAATAAAAGAAAATAAAGCAGTGGATGAGAATATAAATAAACTTATGGCTTTAAGGGAAAGAGCTAATTTACTTGAGCATAGTGAGGAAGCTAATTTTATTCACAATAGGTATATGAATAGCTTAGATGGGATAATTTTAGCATCTAAGGGGTATGTTACTGCAAAAGGTGCAGAGGAGCAATTTAATAAACTAGAAGGACTTACTAAGGAATTAAATATTGGATTTATGGATCTGATTATGGGTGGAAATAATACGCAGTAGACATAAAGTGTGAATCACTTTATTTAGTGAATTGCGACTTACTGTCGCAGAGAATTGTGCCATAGGCACAGAGAAGTGTTCACTTCGTTCACAGAGAAGTACTCACTACATTCGTAAAGAGTTTTTTTGCTTGAAAAAAATATTTTTCTCTGACGAAGTCAACTCTCTGCAATCTCTGGTTGCACTTCACTAAATAAATTACTTCGCAATTTATTTAAAGTTTCTTGTATTTTTATCAATATAAACTCTGAGAGCTCGAATGGCCCAGAAACATACAGAGATTATAGATATACAAGTTAGTACTGTAAATATAGGAATTATAGAATACATTAATCCTAAAGGCATAGCATAAACCTCCTTTAAAATATATCTATATTATAACATGGAGGAAGATGATTTCAAATAAAATCATAAATATGAAATATTATACATTATTTATAAATGTGTATTAAAATTCTTAAAAAATATATAAAAAGTTCATTGACTTATCCATTGATTTATAATAACATATGCTTAAGTTAATAGTAGATACTTCTATATTAAAAGGGAGTAGTAATAAATGTAGTATCAACACTACGGCGACGCAAGTTCCTGGTACTATATACCTTAAAAGGTTACAAGACTTTTAATATAATCTTCATGAAATTTGGGGATTATATTAAAGGGCTTGTTTTTTTTGTTATCAATTATTGGGAGGAGTTTGAAAATGAAACAAGTTTATAAAAAATCTAAAGAAGAATTAATGAAGTCATTAACTACATCAGATAATGGATTAACCAAAGAGGATGTAGAAAGAAGAAGAAGTGAATATGGTTATAATGAACTAGAAGAGAAGGCTAAAAAAACAGTATTTAAAGTATTTTTAGAGCAGTTTAAGGATCTGTTAGTATTAATACTTATTGGAGCTGCTACTATATCTATATTTTTAGGACATATTGAAAGTGCAATAGTTATATTTGTTGTAGTAATTCTAAATGCCATCTTGGGAACCGTACAGCATGTTAAGGCAGAAAAATCACTAAATAGTTTAAAGGCAATGTCTTCGCCCATAGCTAAGGTATTCAGAAATGGTGAGAGGCTAGAAATTCCATCAAAGGAGTTGATAGTGGGTGATATTTTATTTTTAGATGCAGGTGATTTTGTGGCTGCAGATGGTAGAATACTTGAAAATTATAGCCTTCAAGTGAATGAAAGTTCTCTAACAGGAGAAGCAGAAAGTGTTATAAAGATTCAAGACGTAATAAGGGAAGATAATGTACCCATTGGAGATAGAAAGAACATGGTATTCTCTGGGAGCCTTGTAACCTATGGTAGAGCGAAGATTCTTGTTACTAATATAGGTATGACTACTGAAATTGGTAAAATTGCAGAGCTTTTAGAAAATACTAAAGAAAAGAAAACCCCACTACAGATTAATTTAGATAAATTTAGTAAAACCCTTGCCATTATAATATTGTTTATCAGTGCAGGAATTTTCTTATTAAATGTATATAGAGGAAGTGAATTTATTGACTCCTTCATGTTTGCTGTAGCTCTTGCAGTAGCAGCTATTCCAGAGGCATTAGGATCTATAGTTACTATAGTTCTAGCATTAGGTACTCAAAAGATGGCTAAGGAAAATGCTATCATAAGAAAGCTTCAAGCAGTAGAAGGATTAGGTAGCGTTTCTGTAATCTGTTCAGATAAAACAGGAACACTAACTCAAAATAAAATGACTGTTAAAAAATTATATGTAGATGGTAAAGAAATTAATCATGATGAATTAAATAGATCCATTGAGCTTGAAAACAATTTATTATTAATGAGTATATTATGTAATGACTCAGTAACGCTAGATGGCAAGGAGATGGGTGATCCAACGGAAGTTGCACTAGTAAATTTAGCAGATATATATATACTAGATGAATTAAAGATTAGAGAGGAATATCCAAGATTAAGTGAAATACCCTTTGATTCAGATAGAAAGCTTATGAGTACAACTCATAAAATAGGTGGGAAAAATCTGTTATTTACTAAGGGTGCTCTTGATGTAATTATTGATAGAGTAATAAAAATAGAAGATGAAACTGGCATTAGAGAGATAACTAAAGAAGATAGAAAACAAATTGAGAAAATAAACGAAAAGTTTTCTAAAGCTGGTCTTAGAGTTTTAGCATTTGCCTTTAAGAGAATGGAAGAAGTAAAAAATATTGGATTAGAAGATGAAAATGATTTAGTGTTTATGGGATTAATTGCTATGATGGACCCTCCAAGAGAAGAGTCAGCTAAGGCGGTGGAAGATTGTATAAAGGCTGGAATCAGACCAGTTATGATAACTGGAGACCATAAGATAACGGCTTCAGCTATTGCTAAGCAAATAGGTATATTACAAGAAGGCAGCATGGCAGTAGAGGGAGCGGAAATAGATGGATTAAGCGATGAGGAACTTAGGGAAAAAGTAGAGGGTATATCAGTATATGCAAGAGTTTCTCCAGAACATAAGATTAGAATAGTTAGAGCGTGGCAGGAAAAAGGAAATGTTGTAGCTATGACTGGCGATGGTGTTAATGATGCTCCTGCACTTAAGCAAGCTGATATAGGAGTTGCCATGGGAATTACAGGTACAGAAGTAGCTAAGGATGCTGCATCTATGGTACTTACTGATGATAACTTTGTTACTATTGTAAAAGCTATATCTAATGGAAGAAATATATATGCCCATATTAAAAATTCTATTAAGTTCTTGCTTTCAGGAAATACAGGTGCAGTATTATCAGTATCATATGCATCCTTATTAGCATTACCAGTGCCTTTTGCAGCAGTGCACCTATTGTTTATAAACTTACTTACAGATAGCCTTCCAGCTATAGCTCTAGGAATTGAGCATCATAGTGATGAGATTATGAAAGAAGCGCCTAGAGATATAAATTCTCCAATATTAACTAAGAAATTTGGACTTACTATCTTATTTGAAGGATTACTAATAGCAATAGCTTCAATGACTGCTTTCCACATAGGAATGAAAACTGGAGATAATATGGTAGGAAGTACTATGGCTTTTGGTACACTATGCCTATCTAGACTAATTCATGGATTCAATAGTAGATCCAAAGATGCTAAGTTCTTCTCAAATAGATATTTATGGATAGCTTTTGGTACAGGATTAGTATTTTTAAATCTAGTATTATTATTGCCGGGATTACATGGAATTTTTGAAGTGGCTAGCCTTACTTGGAAACAATATTGTACTATATATGGTTTATCATTAGTTCCATTTATAGTAATACAAATAAAAAATTTATTTAATAAATAATTTTTCTAATTTCAGCAATAATAAATATGAAGCTTAATTTTAGACATATGTAATAAAATAGACAAGAATACTGATTAGTTATTTTTTTGAATATGTCTCATTGCAGAGAGGAGAAAATTATGAAAAAATTACCAAAGGGAATGCATGAAGAAGCTGTTGAGGTAACAAAAAATATGCTTTCACAGTATAGGGGTATGGAAGAAATAGAAGTTATGGCAGGAATAGAGCCTAAAGAAATTGAAGAAATTCATGAGAAAAAAGTAAAGCAAGGTAAATTAAAAAGATAGTATTAAAAATATAATGATTTGTTTTAATATAGTGTTGATAATGGATTACATATTATTACTCACAAACTGTTTCGAAAGCTTGATTTACTAAGGCCACATTTAAGTAAATCTAATCTTCCTGCAGATGGTTTGATCGCAATAATATGTAGTTCTAAAATCAACACTCGTTTAAAACAAAGCCAATATAATAATTAAGGACATAACTATTTGAAGAGAAATACTAAAGATATTACTTAGCGCTCAAATAAATTTCCAAGTCCACCTAAGATACTTCCTTCATCTTTGCCATATTTTCCGCCAGACATAGGTGCTGCGGCAAATACCTTTGATGCAAGTCTGCTAAATGGTAAGCTTTGAATCCAAACTTCGCCAGGGCCAGTTAAAGTAGCAAAGAAAATTCCTTCTCCACCAAATAAGGTGTTTTTAATTCCACCTACAAATTGAATATCATAATGAATGTGTTGAGTCATGGCAACTAAGCAACCAGTGTCTATTTTTAAGGTTTGCCCAGGAGCTAATTGTTTCTTTATTATAGTCCCACCTGCATGAACAAAGGCAATTCCATCACCTTCAAGCTTTTGAAGTATAAAACCTTCTCCACCAAAGAAACCAGTACCAAGTTTTCGCTTAAAGTCAATCCCTACACTGACACCCTTAGCTGCGCATAAAAAAGCATCTTTTTGACATATTATTTTATTACCATACATAGAAAGGTTCATAGGAATGATTTTTCCAGGATATGGGGAAGCAAAGGCGACTTTTTCTTTTGCCATTCCACTGTTGGTAAAGGCGGTCATAAACAGACTTTCACCAGTAATAACTCTCTTAGCAGCACCACCTAGTTTGCCCCAGAGACCTCCATTATCACCATTATTTGAGCTGCCATCTCCAAATATAGTTTCCATAGTTATGCTATTATCCATCATCATCATAGCTCCAGCCTCTGCAATGACGGTTTCCCATGGATCTAGCTCGATTTCTACGAATTGCATATCATCACCGTATAAATTAAAATCAATTTGATGAGAATTCATTTTTTTAATCCTCCTTAGATAATGTATTTTATTTTAGTATAACAATTCAATAAATGTTAGTAAATTAAAAATAAAAGAGCTTAATACTCTTTTATTTTTGTACTTTTATAGGAAAATATAATTCAGGAGTTTCCTCAGTGATAATCTTAAATTCAAAACCTAAATTTTTATAGTATTTAATTATATCAGGTAGTGCTATACAGGTATTTTTATGAGTATAGTCACAGTGCATTAATAATACTATAGGGTATTTTGATACTGTGGTTGAAGTAGCTTCTTTATATAATTTATGGGGACTGGTTTTATAATTAAGACCATCAGACATATAGGCATTCCAATCATATATCTTAAATTTTTCACTATGAAGCTGATCTAAAAATTCTTCACTTAAGCGTTTTGTGCTACCGCCAGGAAATCTTATTACATTATATCTTACTCCTGTTATGTCATAGAGTTCATCTTGACATTTCTTCATTTCAGTAATGAATTTTTTTCTACTAGAATATATAGTTTTAAAGTTATGAGTATAGCTATGAAGTCCAATATTATGCCCTTCATCTTGAATTCTCTTTATGGTTGGCTCAAAGCCTTCAATTTGATTACCTATTATAAAAAAGGTTGCTTTCACATCATATTCTTTTAATATATCCAAAATTTTATCAGTAACTACACTGGGCCCATCATCAAAAGTCAAATAAATGATTTTTTCACTAGATGACAATTCCTTAGTCGAAGTCGGTATACCATAAGCAGGAATAGATGAAAATATAAAAAAACTATGGATAAGAAGTAGAAAACAAATAAATTTTAAACTAAATTTAACGCTTCTCATTTTTGACCTCCTAAATTCAGCTATAGAAATAAAAACATTATTAAAATTAGTTTGCTTTAATTTTATAGAAATATATGTGGAAATTCATAGCAAAAATAAAAATAAGACTTTGTTTTAATATAGTATTGATTTTAGAACTATATATTATTACTCACAAATCGTTTCGAAAGCTTGATTTACTAAGGTTCCTGCAAATGGTTTGCTTCGCAANNCGCAATAATATATAGTTCTAAATCGGCAAGTATTTAAAACAAAGTCAAAATAAAAAATACTTAAATATGAAAAATACAATAGGGAATTGACAGAAAATTATCTATTTACTAAATAATATTCCAGTAGTAAAATGAGATTATACATAATCTTTATTATGAGAATTAAATCCCATAATCGAGATTAAATATATTCAAAAAATATATGAAAACCTAATTGTAAGGAGTTTCTAAACAAAAGGGTGGTGGATATATAGCATTCCTATGGTAGAATAACCATAGGCTTAGTTATTTATAGCTTAGTATGGTGATTTATGCTTTACATACTAAACTAATGCAAGATTATTACACCAACACTTTGTGCTGGTGTTTTTTATTGTAAATAAATGTAACGACCTCTGGGGTAATTACATTTTATGGAATGACCCCAGGGGTCGTTACAAATTATTACAGGAGGATGTAGTTGTGGAAAAGAGAATTGCGGTGATAGGAATAATTATAGAAGAAATAACAATGGCAAGAGAAGTAAATGATATACTGCATGAATTTAATGAGATTATTGTAGGTAGAATGGGAATACCTTATAAGGAGAAAGAATTGAGTGTTATATCCATTATAGCAGATGGATCAGTAGATGACATATCAGCCATGACTGGAAAGCTTGGAAAATTAAGTGGAGTATCAGTGAAAGCTGCTATTACTAAGAAGTAGTTGAGAAATATGGAAAATAAATTATTAATTAACGAAATTATTGAAAGGTATATGTCGAGGGAAGAGAGACGTGAATTGGAAGACTTTATTTATTCTTTAGGAAGAATTATTACTAATAATAGGGGGATTTAATAAAATGAGAGAATATAGTGCTGAGGATTTTATAATTAATAGCGAGATAATTAACTGTATAGAGGAAGGTAAAGAGTTAGCAAAAGACAGAAACGTGGTAAATAGTATATTAGATAAAGCTAAACTTGCTAAAGGTCTTACTCACAGAGAGGCGGCAATACTTCTTTCTGTAGAGGATGAAGATATTTTAAAGGATATGTTCAAAACCGCTAGAGAAGTAAAAGAAACTATATATGGAAAGCGTATAGTTATGTTTGCTCCATTATATGTTGGTAATTATTGTGTTAACAATTGTGTATATTGTGGATATAAGCACTGTAATGAGGAATTAAAAAGAAGAAAGCTCAGCATGGAGGAATTAAAGGATGAAGTAAGAGTTCTTGAGAGCCTTGGACATAAGAGAATTGCCCTTGAAGTAGGAGAAGATCCAGTGAATACTCCTCTTGAATATGTGTTAGAATGCATAAAAGAAATCTATTCACTAAAATTTGATAATGGTGCTATCAGAAGAATTAATGTGAATATAGCTGCAACTTCAGTAGAGGATTATAGAAGATTAAAAGAAGCTGAAATAGGAACCTATATACTTTTCCAAGAGACATACCATAAGGAAACCTATGAGAGAATGCATCCTAATGGGCCTAAACACAATTATAATTATCACACTACTGCTATGCATAGAGCAAGAGAAGCGGGAATTGATGATGTAGGTATTGGGGTACTTTATGGACTATACGATCATAAGTATGAAACCATAGCTATGCTTATGCATGCCGAAGAATTAGAGAAATCTACAGGCGTAGGTCCTCATACTATTTCAGTACCAAGACTTAGAGCAGCTGAAAATGTAAGTTTAAAGGACTACCCACATTTAGTTAATGATGAAGATTTTAAAAAGGTAGTAGCAGTGTTAAGACTTGCAGTACCATATGCCGGAATGATTTTATCAACTAGAGAGGAAGTAGGATTGAGAGATGAAATAATAGCCCTAGGAATTTCACAGGTTAGTTCTGGTTCTTGTACCGGTGTTGGTGGATATGCAGAGCATGAAAAATTTGTAGATGAAAAACCACAGTTTGAAGTTGGAGATCAGCGATCACCTATAGAAATTCTTGAAAGTCTTATGGAAAGTGGCTATGTTCCAAGTTATTGCACAGCTTGCTATAGAGAAGGTAGAACTGGAGATAGATTTATGGAATTAGCCAAAAGCGGACAGATTAATAATGTATGCCTAAGTAATGCGTTATTAACCTTGCAGGAATTTATTGAAGATTATGGAACAGATAGAACAAGAGAATTAGGAGAAAAGATAATAAAGGATAACTTATGTACTATACCAAATGAAAAAGCTAGAGAAGTAGCAAGAGAGAGAGTAGAAAGAATTAAAAATGGTGAAAGAGATTTAAGGTTTTAGAAAGTGTGGGAAAAACTATGATGGATACACCAAGAGCTAATAGACTTCATATAGGTATATTTGGAAAGAGGAATGCAGGTAAATCCAGTGTTATAAATAGTATCACTAATCAAAATATAGCTTTAGTATCAGAGGTGAAAGGAACTACCACAGATCCAGTATATAAAGCTATGGAGCTATTACCAATAGGACCAGTAGTAATTATAGATACTGCTGGAATTGATGATGTGGGCCATATTGGTGAACTTAGAATAGAAAGAACTAAAGAGGTGGTAGCTAAGACAGATATAGCACTTTTAATTTTTTCTTTTGAGGATTTAATTGAGAAAAGTAATGATTTATCTTTAGAACTACAGTGGTATGGACTTTTAAAAAAGAGAAATATACCAGTGATAGGAGTAATAAATAAAAGTGATGTTGCGGCTAATGAATACATCATTGAAGAAAAACTTCAGGAGCTTAAAAAGAGCTTTAATATAAACTTTATAGATATTAGTGCTAAGAATAGAAAAAATATAGAGGAACTTAAGAAACTTTTAATTAGTAATGTGCCTAGCGATTATGAAAGAGAGAGCATTTTAGGTGATATAGTTAAGCCAGGTTATAGGGTTTTATTAGTAGCTCCTCAGGATATTCAGGCGCCGAAGGGAAGGCTTATTCTTCCGCAGGTACAGATTATTAGGGATCTACTAGATCATAAGGCTATACCCATAACTGTAACTTTAGATAATTTAGAAGAAGGATTGAGGATATTAAATGGAAAGCCAGATTTAGTTATAACAGATTCCCAAGTATTTGGCATAGTGAACTCTAAATTGGAGAAGTCAATACCCTTAACCTCTTTTTCAATTCTCATGTCAAGATATAAAGGTGAACTTGAGGAGTTTATTACAGGGGCTAAAGTAATAAGTACTTTGAAGTCAGGAGATAAGGTGCTAATAGCAGAAGCCTGTACCCATCATTCACTAAAAGGTGATATTGCTAGAGAAAAGTTACCTAAATGGATAAGAGAGAAATATGGAGAAATACAAATAGAAAATTTTACTGGAAAAGATTTTCCTACTAACTTAAATGAATATAGAGTAGTAATACACTGTGGAGCATGTATGCTTAATAGAGCAGAGGTATTATCTAGAATAGAAAGATGTAGAGAAAATAAAATACCTATAACTAATTTTGGAACTGCTATTGCAGAGCTAAATGGAATTTTGGATAGAGTGATTGCTCCGTTAAAGTAAAAGCTTTGTTTTAAATGGTTNNATTAAAACAAAGTCTAAATAAAAAACTTAGAAATTATACAGTTATTTGATTAACTGATAGATGATGGGGAGAGTATCATAAAACCAAAATTTACAAAGTGTATATTTATGGTAATATAATATTGTAATAATGTTTCCTGATTATGAAACGTTAATAATCTCTTTCCTTTGAGCTCAACATAAGTTGAGCTTTTTTATTTATCTTTGTTTTAAATGTTTGTTNNTTATATATTATTGCGAAGCAAAGCCTTTTATTTTATAGAGACTTTGAATATAAAAGGCGCAATATTAAAACATTGTTAAATATCTTGAAATTAAGAAAAAAATAACATATAATTAAATTAAGTTAGTCTATAAAGTTTCATTACATCAGGTAAGGAAAAAAGAATTTTACTTACTATGTTTCTTGAAATCTAAAAGGTTGGTTAAGAAATTAGTTATTATGCTGTGACAATACATTTGTATACAGCTTATCATAGGAGTTTTATTCGTATAAGGGGGGATATATCAGGATGATTTTAAGAATCACTATGATATAATCTTCCCTTTGTGTTTTTTAAAACAAACCAATCATCTACTCAACCATAGTTAGTGTTTACTTCATCTTCTTTCATATTAATAAACATATTATCCACAATTTCACCTTAATGTTTTAAATGTAATAGATAGACTAATTAAATTAAGTGATTTAGTATAATGAGCTAATTAGCACAAAGTTTTTTCTATTGCTCGATCTTAATATGTAGCTTGAAAATCAGAACTATATTAGAATAAAAGAATTTTTTTAAATTTTTATTAGCCCTAAGCCTTAGTCACTTGTATATATAAGGTAGAAG
>DFXM01000008.1:62333-69545 GCA_002381695.1 Clostridium sp. UBA4108
CTGCAAATGGTTTGCTTCGCAATAATATATAGTTCTAATATCAACAATCGTTTAAAACAAAGCCATCAAGAAAATATTTTTTAGCTCCGAAGGAAAGTGAAATGTATGCAAATAGGAGGATGGGTATGAAGTATAATATTTTAGGTTTTAGCCAAGAAGGTTCTATGGAATTAGGATTAAGTACTGATGATTTGTTGATACTTAGATGGTTCATCGATTTCAAAGAAATCGGCGCTATGAAGAAAAAATTTCTGGAGAAAGAGAATAGGTGTTGTTATTTAGTGAGCTATAAGAAGATTATTGAGGATTTACCTATTTTGGTTAAGGACTGCAAGGTTAAGGAGCATAGAGAAGAAGGCTTCGCTGCAAATGCAGAGGAGCGACTTTTTAATGCTCAAAAACAGAAGCTAAAGAGGATGTTTCAGGGAAATCTAGGTAATCTTTTAATTAGACATGTGGAAAGGGACATTAAGGGAACTTTTTTATATGTTTATATCCATGAGGAGAACTATGAAAAACTGCTAATGGGTAATGAGGTATCTATTAAAGGGACTAAAGAGGATGATATGCCATCATCAGAGGGTGAAACATGTACTACCCCTAGTACAGATTTAATAGTAAGGGATGATGAAAAGTGTACTGATGGGTTGGTTAAGGTTGACCAAACAAAGATTAATCTATTAAAGGATTCTTCTATTAAAGATAAAGATAATATATATAGTCAAGTTGTCACCTATCTTAATGAAAAGTGTGAAAGTAATTTTAAAGTAGATTCTAAGAAAACTAGACTGCTTATAAGGGCTAGAGCTAAGGAAGGTTTTTCTCTTGAGGATTTTAAAAGCGTTATTGATAAAAAATCGAAACAGTGGCTAGGTACTGTTTATGAAAAGTATTTAAGACCAGAAACCTTATTTGGAAATAAATTTGAGGGATATTTAAATGAAAAGGAGTGGAATTTCCATGGTTCAAGTAAAGAAGGAATCACTGGAGAGAATATTAGCAAAAGTAAGAGCTCAAAGTTCAACTTTGAAGGAATCAACAATTTATAAGTGTGAAAGCTGTAAAGATACTGGTTAGAGGAATTTATTAAGTTATTATTCAATATACTTTACTAGAAGTATTATGGAGTAGGTAGAAGTAAATGAATTTTAAAGATTGGAAAAATGAAGATGTATTTACTGTTATAGTTGGCATAGAAGTGATTTTATTATTTTTAATTGTAATTTATATAGGTTATGTTGGAGATAATAATAAATCTACTTTTGTTATGGGAGCAGTGTTAAATTATGAAGAATCTCATGAAGAAAAGCCTAATGAAAATACATCAGAAATAAATGAAGAAAAATATTTTCGACCTTCTAAACTTCCTATTATAAATGATAAAAAAATAACTTGGGATTTTCTTGATAGTTATAATAACAAAAAAATAAATGATATAACTATCCCATTGGATATGGTCAAGGATCCAGAGGAATTAATAATTAACTATTTTAGTATTCTAAGAGAAGCATCAAATTATGAAAAAGGTAAGAATGCTGGATGTGGGACCATAGGAAATGTAAAGATTCCTTATCCAATAGCCTATAATTTTTTATCTTCTTCCTATAAAGAGAAGTTAAGGTATAAAGATTATTTAGATTCCTTTAAAAACATACTGCATATTAATTTAATAAGGTTAAAGGAAGTACCTGCTAATGAGAAATATCCCAATGACAAAGCATATTTTATAGAAATTGAGACTATAAAAGGCTCTGAGGAAGGCATAGGAAATTTTGCTTATTATTACGGATATGTTTATATAGCTAAGGAAGGAGAAGGATATAGAATCTCACATGTGGATTTATATGGAGAGGATTATTTATGCGCACCATATCATAGATGGGATTATATAGGAGAAGCCGTGGTTGATATCAAATATGGAAATTGGTGTAAATTGGTTAAAGAAAGAGGTAAAACTGAGGAAGATGATTATGTAAAGAAGGTTTACTTCAAGGGAACTGATGGAGGGGATTATTATATAGAGTTTTATAAGCTTACCAATGATTATGATATTGAAGTAGCTCAGTATAAAAGGGATGAGAAGGGTCAGTGGCAACTTATAAAACTAGAACCAGAAAAATGTCTAGAGAAGAAGGATAGCAAAGTTTAAAAGTGGCATAAGTTTTAATATAGTATTGATAATGAACTACATATTNNTCCTGCAAATGGTTTGCTTCGCAATAATAGGTAGTTCTAAAATTAACACTATATTAAAACAAAGCCTTGTATAAAATCAATACTAAAAATAAAACATTATTACTCCTATAATCATAATGGATATATCTGCGAAGATATGTACTAACCATGAATTGCTAATACTCTTTGTTTTTGTATTTATGTAGTTAAAGATAATACCTCCTAGGAATAGTCCTAAGAGAGCTAATAGGGTTAAGCTAAGATCGAACCAAGATTTAAAAATAGCTACATGATATATAGCAAATAATAGTGCTGAAAACACATAGGAGATAATATTATAGCCCTTATCATACAAGGTTAGAAAGATAAACCCTCTGAAGAAATATTCCTCTAAAAAGGAGTTTACAAAGGTAATATATAAGGCTACAAAGGGAAAGGTCATAGGAGTGACACCTGAAGAGGTCATTAAATCTTTAGAAATTAAGTCTAAGTCAATATAAGACTTTAGAATAAAGTAAGCAAGCAATATAATAGAAAATACACTTAATCCTAAAACGAAGCCTAGAAATAAATGTTTTTTATCTGTCCTAATTTTCAAAGTTTCTAACATGCTAGTTTTAGAGATAAACGTAAAATATAAAGCAGGTATAAAAGCAAAAAGAATAATTTTTAATAGTGTTGTATATAGGTAGCTTAGAGAAGTAAATTGAGAAACAACATAAAAAATACTGCAACATAAGATGGACAAAATATATATAAATTTAATATTTCTTTCCGTCATAGAATAACCTCCTTAAAACCCTTTTGGAGTCTTTTCATTTATTAACTCTTTAGCTTTATCTGAATAAATACAATTTCAGGTTTATTAAATATTCTAAAAGGAAAAGTACTATTTCCAAGCCCTCTGCTTACTATCATGTTAGTACTATTCATAGAATATATCCCTTCATAATATTTTGGAAAGAAACCTTGATTGGGTGCAATTAATCCACCTATGAAAGGAAGTCTAATTTGTCCACCATGAGCATGACCACATAGTACTAAATCCATATTATATTTCCAATAGCTTTTGAATACCTCAGGTTGATGAGAAAGAAAGATTTTATAACCATCATGTTGAGAAAATTCTTTTAGAACCTCATCTAGCCGTATATTACTATATTTTATATCGTCAATTCCACTTATTAATATAGGATATTTTCCATTTGAAAGCTTAATTATATTTCCATTTAAAACTTCTACTCCACAACCTATTAAAGCTTTTTTAATTTCGTCTTGTTTATTAGCAAACCACTCATGATTACCAGTAACATAATATACTGGGGCTATTTTCATCAGTTCTTTACCTATGTTTTCTAGGTAAGCTAAGTCGAAAAATCTTCTATCAAGTATATCGCCAGTTATAACAATTATATCTGGACAGTGGTTTTTAACCATATTTACAAGAACCCTATTATCTTTGCCAAAGGACTTAGTATGTAAGTCAGAGAGATGAATTATATTAAAGTTATCTAAGGTTTTTCTAGTGTTTATCTGAGCTTTAGATACTTTTAAGTCATTGTTTTGAGAATAAAGAAATTTAAATAAAAAGATTATACCAAGGCTTATAGAGAAAAATATAACACTTCTAATATTCATATCATACTCCTAAAAAATAATATATAAGTTGTAGTTAAATTTCTACATTATTGAAATCTATATATAGTATATCACTATAAAATGAAAACATTAACAGTAATTTTATTAACTATGGGAGATAAAATAGCTCTATTTTAATATAGTGTTGATCTTAAAACTATATTAAAACAGAGCTAATAATTATTGATAAATAGGAAGGGCGTTATATAACTATGAACTTTAACAGATATTAGAATACAATGTATCACCATGTATGTTATTATAAAGTAGTGTTTCAATAAAATATTTGTCATGAGAAGAAATTTCTATGGCTATGGAGCTTGTCCATGAAATATTAAATAGTTGTTTCTCATAATTTAGAATTAGAGTATCTTCATCTAAGTCGAAGTCATGGATATTAATCCATTTAACTAAGTTTCCATCTAATATAACTCCATCTACAGTTATATCTAAGTAAGAGATTCCTTTAAGCAGGTCACTGCAAATCCATAGAAAGCCTGAAAAAATGTAAAAGGATGATAAAATACATAGTTGATAGAAATAAATATTGGGAGATTCAAGATTAGATACATTAAATGATTTTAATACAGTATAAGTTTCTATATTAATATTATATTTCCAAAGTTCTAAGGCTATAGCAGGGGTCACAATGAGAAGCATAAATAGAATTCTAAGTATAATATTTTTGGATATAGAATTGTGTACACTATAAATAATATCAGTATTTAGAAGCTTTCTTGATACTAATCTTAAAATGAAGAAAATCTCTACAGCTATAAATAAATAACTTAAAAAAATCATCAGATAGGGAGAATGTAGTAAGTTTAACATAATATCAACTCCTTTGTTATAAATGCTTCATAGCTTGTCCTAATTAATGAAGAAATGCAATGATATTAAAAATAATAATGTTGCAGTTCATTTCAATATTGAATTAAAACTATACTATGGCATTGGAAAGTATAAAATTATTATAAAGGTAAATGTAAAATATTTCCATAAACAATTTAATCATATATTCGTCAAATGATTAAGAGGATTAAAATGATTTATGGTGGAAAACTACAAGATAAATATAATTAGATAAGAGGGTGTATTATGGCGAAGAAAAATAGCAGAAATAATCAATTATTAAATAAGGTAAGAGAAGATACTTCTCCTAAGATATATGGATTAATATTAAAATTAGTTAATGAAGATAGGGAAGATTTAGCGGAGATTGTAGTAAAAATAGACTATCTGTTAGAGTATGCTAGCAACTGCATAAAGCATAGAGATTATGAAGAAGCAAGAGAAGTTCTAGATAAAGCTAAGGATAGAATGGATAAGTTGAATAATGAGAGGATTGACGTGGAACATCTAGAGTATTTGTATGAAGGAATAGATAAGAAGTGTAAATAAAATTTAATTAAAAACAGAATTATATGTTATTATGACATTTAATTAGTTAAAAACTTTGGCATTAATTATAATGAACAAAGTTTTTTTATTTGGCTTTGTTTTGATGTAGGGAATACTTTCTTTCAATGTTCTATTTAATGTTGTATAATATAGAAAATATATGTGAATAGGGAATAATATGTAAGAGGTTCTTGATATGAAGGAGGAGAATATGAAGAGAATAGTATGTACATTTTTATGCTGCTTCATTATACTCATTGGAAGTATGATAGAGGTTGAAGCAAGTGAGAGTAAGGAAATGAGAGGGGTATGGGTAACTACGATTTATAACCAAGACTGGCCAAGCGTAGGGTCACGGAACAATGAACAGTTACAAAAAAATGAGATTATACAAATATTAGAACAGGTAAAAGATACAGGGCTTAATGCCATAATGATTCAAGTAAGACCTACGGCAGATGCTCTATATAAATCCAATATAAATCCTTGGTCAGATGTATTAACAGGTGTACAGGGAAAAGATCCTGGTTATGACCCATTAGAGTTCATAATAGAAGAAGCTCATAAAAGAGGAATAGAGGTGCATGGATGGTTAAATCCGTATAGAATAACCACTAGTGGCACAGATTTAAATAAATTAGCTCCTAATCATTTTGCTAGACTAAATCCATATACTGTGATGGAGTATGAGAAAAAATTATATTACAATCCGGGATTACCAGCGGTTAGACAACATATAGTGGATACTGTAGCAGAGATAGTTAGAAATTATGATGTAGATGGAATACATTTTGATGATTACTTTTATCCAGGTTCAAAGATTGATGACAGTTCTGCCTATGCATTATATGGTGGTGGAAAAAACATTGGGGACTTTAGAAGAGATAGTGTAAATCAGATGGTTAAGTCTGTATATGAAACTGTAAAAAGTATAAAACCTAAAGTAGAATTTGGAATAAGTCCAAGAGGAATATGGAAAAACAAGTCAAGTGATCCAACAGGTTCTGACACTAAGGGAGGACAAAGTTACCATGATATATATGCAGACACTAGAACTTGGATAAAAAATGGTTGGCTTGATTATGTAGCGCCACAAATCTATTGGCAAATTGGCTATAATATAGCGGATTATGCTAAACTTGTTCCATGGTGGAGTAATGAAGTTGAAGGTACTAAGGTAAAATTATATATTGGACAAGCTATCTATAGACAAACTGTAGCTGTGGAGATGGATCAGCAAATTAATCTAAATAGGAATTACTCAAATGTAAAAGGAAGTATACATTTTTCTTATAGAGATATTAAAAACAACACCCAAAGGGTTAGAGAGAGATTAAAGAATTTATATAGTCACTTTGCTTTACCGGCTTCAGATATTAATGTTAAAGGAATAGCATATCAAGGTCATCTTCAAGATATAGGCTGGCAAGGATGGAAATATAATGGAGAATTAAGTGGAACTACAGATCAGAGTAAGAGATTAGAGAGTATAATGCTTACCATAAATAATGACCTTAAAGACGCTAATGTACTCTATAGGACTCATATACAGGATATTGGGTGGCAAGATTGGAAGCAAAATGGAGAATTAAGTGGTACTGTAGGCCTAAGTAAAAGAATTGAAGGGATAGAAATTAAGCTAGAAAATGCTCCAGGATATAGCGTAGAATATCGAATTTATGTAGAAGGCCTCGGATGGCAGGAGTGGAGAAGAGATGGTGAAACTGCTGGCACTGAAGGGCAATCAAAAAGATTAGAGGCCTTGGAAATAAGGTTGGTTAATAAATAAATTGAAAAGCAATTTAAATAAACGGGAATAAGTGGCATAATTACTGGTATAGCCAGTGAGAAAGACAGCAAGCTGTGTAAATGGATCCTCATTATGGTGCTAAGTGATAATTTCTTCAGAATATGAAAGAATCTCTTAAAACTAATGGAAGGAATTATTATCACGGCTAAAGCTGTCTTTTGTTTCTACATTATACAAATAGGCTTAAA